>JALHJW010000001.1 GCA_022839785.1 Desulfovibrio sp.
AGTTCAAATCCTGAGGTTCTCTGAAACTCGTAAGTACTCTGCAGTACCCACGAAGCGTATGCGCCCGAACTCGCTATTTAATTGTCAAAGACCTTGGTCTCCCGCGCGTTGCGGGAAGTGTTATTTATCTCTTCCCGCATTCCCTGTCAACCAGGTTTCGCACTTTTTTCAGGGAGCAGTCCGTGGCGTCGGTCAGCGCGTTCGCCGTTCGTCGTCGCGGAAGCGGGTATCTACGGAAATCGACCCCCAGGGTCAAGCGCTTTTTCGAAGTTTTTTGCGATTCCCCGCAAATCGTTGCCTGACGCGGGTTTTGAGACTATCATCGGGCACCGGAATCAGCCCCAAAAGGAGCCCCAAATGCCCCTTCGATGTCCCTGGTCCACGAAGACCCCTGAAGAGCGCCTCTACCACGACACGGAATGGGGCGTTCCCACAGCCTCGGACACGACACTTTTCGAGTTCCTGATCCTGGATGCGGCCCAGGCCGGACTCTCCTGGCTCACGGTGCTGCGGAAACGCGAGAACTACCGGGCCGCGTTCGACGGTTTCGACCCCGAACGCATCGCCCTTTATAATGATGCGAAGCTGACGGCCCTGCTCGCGGACCCCGGCATCGTGCGCAACCGGCTCAAGGTCGCGTCTGCCGTGACCAACGCGCGGGCCTTCCTCACGGTGCGCGAGGAATTCGGCTCGTTCGCCGCCTACATCTGGGACTTCGTGGACGGACGCCCGGTGCAGAACGCCTGGGTCAGCCAGGCGGACGTGCCCGCCGTGACGTCCGCGGCCGAAAAGATGAGCAAGGACATGAAGCGGAAGGGCTTCACGTTCTGCGGCCCCACCATCTGCTACGCCTTCATGCAGGCCGCCGGGCTGGTCAACGACCATCTGACGACATGCTTCCGGTACGAGCCTGTACGCGAGCTGGGCGAGCAGTTCGAATTGTAGGAATCAGGGCGCGGGATACGCGCAGACTTCGACCAGGTTGCCGTCCGGGTCGCGGAAATAGACCGAGCGCATGGGGCCGCGCGCGCCCTGGCGCGCCACCGGGCCGAGTTCGACCGCCACGCCCGCCTGCTCCAGGCGGACAACGACCTCTTCAAGGGGCCGGTCGGCCACGAGGCAGAAGTCCCCTGCTCCGGGCGCTGGCGCGGCGGCGTGGGGCGCGAGTTCCCGCCCCCACTCGTGCAGGTTGATCTTCTGCCCGGCAAGCTCCAGCCAGAAGCGTCCGCCCTCGCTGCGGCCCGCGATGCCGAGGGCCGCGGCGTAGAAGGCCAGACTCGCCTCTGCGTCGGCCACGGTGAGCACGAAATGGTCGATGGAATACCCGGACATCGCCCCCCTCCTCCAGAACCTCGCCCCGCCGTCGTGCCGCAGCAGGTCACGTCATGCTTTCCCAGAACACAGAAAGAGGGGATCGAAGGGGCCTGAGGCCCCTTCGTCGCCGCAGGCATCCCTCTCGCTCTAGAACTCCAAATGCTTGGGCGTGCGCGGAAAGGGCAGCACGTCGCGGATGTTGGTCACGCCGGTGAGCAGCATGAGCAGGCGCTCGAAGCCCAGCCCGAAGCCCGCGTGCGGGGCGCTGCCGAACGTGCGCAGTTCCAGGTACCACCAGTAGCCGGCCGGATCGAGGCCGAGTTCGGCGATGCGCCGTTCAAGCACATCCAGCCGCTCCTCGCGCTGGCTGCCGCCCACGATCTCGCCGATGCGCGGCACCAGCACGTCCATGGCGGCCACGGAACGGCCGTCGTCGTTCTGGCGCATGTAGAAGGCCTTGATCTCCTTGGGATAGTCGTACACGATGACCGGGCCCCCGAAGTGCTCCTCGGCCAGATAGCGTTCGTGCTCGGTCTGCAGGTCCTTGCCCCAGCCCACGGGATGCTCGAAGGTCTTCCCGCATTTGGCCAGTATCTCCATGGCCTCGCCGTAGGGCAGCCGCGTGAAGGGCCGGGCCAGGATGGCGTCGAGCTGCGCGTTCAGGGTGGGCTCCACCCATTTGGCGAAGAGTTCCACGTCCGCGGCGCAGTGCGTGCGCACGTGCGTGATGCAGTGCTTGAGGCAGTCCTCGGCCAGGTCCATGTTGTCATGAAGGTCGCCGAAGGCGAATTCCGGCTCCACCATCCAGAACTCGGCCGCATGGCGCGCGGTGTTGGAATTCTCGGCCCGGAAGGTGGGGCCGAAGGTGTAGACCTTGGAGTGGGACAGGGCGAAGACCTCGGCCGAGAGCTGGCCCGACACCGTAAGAAAGGATTCCTTGCCGAAGAAGTCGGCCTCCACCGCGTCCTTGGGCAGCGGCTGGCCCAGGTCCAGGGTGGTGACGCGGAACATATCGCCCGCGCCCTCGCAGTCCGACCCGGTGATGATGGGCGCGTGCAGGTTGATGAAGCCGCGGCCGCGGAAGAAGTCGTGGATGGCGAAGGCCGTCTCGGAGCGGATGCGGAACATGGCCCCGAACTTGTTGGTGCGGGGCCGAAGGTGCGCGATGGAGCGCAGGAATTCATCCGTGTGGCGCTTCTTCTGCAGCGGGTAGGTTTCGGCGTCGGCCGGGCCGATGAGTTCCACGCGCCTGGCCTTGATCTCCCATTTCTGGCCCTTGCCGGGCGAGGGGACGAGCGCGCCCGTCACGCCGACGGCCGCGCCGGTGTTCATTTCCAGGATGCGCTCAAAGCCCTCGCTGCCCTCGTCGACCACGGCCTGGATGTTGGCCAGGCAGGAGCCGTCGTTGAGTTCCAAGAAGGAGAAGCCCTTCTGGTCGCGCCGGGTGCGCACCCAGCCCTTGATGACGATCTCGTCGCGCGGCTCCTCGGAAGCGAGGGCGGCCGCGATGTCGCAACGTTTCATGCACGTCTCCGTCCGGCAGTGTCATTGTAGCACCAGGGAACCGAAAATATTGAATATTTTCCGCTCCAAGTCATACCGTGCGTGCGCGCGGGTTGCCTCCGTCCCTCCGAGACGGTACACAGACCAACCGTCACGCAACGCAAGCGGGGAGTATATGGGATTTTTCTCCAAACTCAAAAAGTTTTGGCACGCCGAATCCGCGGTGGATAAGGCGGCCGAGGCCTCTTCGAGCGCACCCGGCCCCGAGGCCGCGACGCCGCAGCCGCAGGCGTCGCGGCCCGCCGCCAGCACCGAAGAAGCCATGCCCCGGGAGAGGCCCCAGGCCCAGCCCGCAGCCGCAATTCCTGCCGCCGCCCAAGCGGCGGACGGCTGGCAGAAACCCCTGCTCCTTTCCCTGCGTCAGGCGGAACCCAGGCTCTCGGTCTGGCTCGGCCTGCTGCTGGACGGCGTGGAGGGCAAGGGCGACGCGCTCTGGGAACGGCTGCGTTTCCTGTTCGAATCCCTGGAAGCCCCGGCGGGCGAAGCCGACGAGTTCATCGCCCGCTTCGCCAAGTGGCTGGACGACATGGAATACGAGCGGGTCGCGGAGTTCCGCTCCGAGTTGCAGTACCGCCTGGCCCTGGCCCTGGAGTTGGAAGACGAGGAGGACGAGCGCTCCCGCCTCATGCTCAAGCTCTCCGAGGGGCTGGAAAAGACCCGCCAGAGCATCACCCGCCGCATCGAAGGCATCCTCTCCTCGCGTGACGCCATCGACGAGGGCTTCTGGGAGGAGCTTGAGGAGATTCTGATCACCGCCGACGTGGGATACGAGCCCACGGTCAAGCTCGTGCAGCGCCTGCGGGAGCGCATGCGCAAAGCCGGGAGCACGGACCCGGCGGCCTTCAAGGAGGCCATGCGCGACGAGTTGGCCGAGATGTTCAGGACGCCGCGCCGCATCCAGGCGGTGAACCCACCCGAGGTGGTGATGATGGTCGGCGTGAACGGCGTGGGCAAGACCACGACCATCGGCAAGCTGGCCCACCGCGCGCAGATGCAGGGCCGCAAGGTGCTCATCGCAGCGGGCGACACCTTCCGCGCCGCGGCCATCGAACAGCTTGAGGTCTGGGCCAAGCGCGCGGGCGCGGACTTCTTCGCCAAGGGCGCGGGATCGGACCCGGCGGCCGTGGCCTACGAGGCCATCGAGAAGGCCCTGGCCGGAGGATACGACCTCCTGCTGCTGGACACGGCGGGGCGTCTGCACACCAAGGTCAACCTCATGGAGGAGCTGAAAAAGATCAAGCGCGTCACGGGCAAACGCCACGAGGGCTCGCCGCACCGCACCGTGCTCGTGGTGGACGCCACCACCGGCCAGAACGCCATTCAGCAGACCAAGCTCTTCAACGAGGCCGTGGAACTCGACGAGATCATCCTGACCAAGCTCGACGGCACGGCCAAGGGCGGCATCGTGGTCGCCCTGGCCAGCCAGTTCGGCGTGCCCATCACCTTCGTGGGCCTGGGCGAGAAGATGGAGGACCTCAGGCCCTTCGACGGCAAGGACTTCGCCTCGGCCCTGCTCGGCGTCTAATCTGCGGGAAACAGCCCCGGCTGTGCGAGCCGCGCCCCGGGGCCCGCCGACGCCTCCGCCGCGAGCCGCTCCCAGAGCGGCCAGGGCGGGGGCGTCTCGGCTGAAAAACCCGGAATCTCCAGCCTGAAGTGGTGCAGGTGGAGCGCCGGGACCGCGCCTCCTCCCCCGCCCTCCTCTTCCGTACCGTACAGCCCGTCGCCCAGAATGGGCAGCCCGGCCCGGGCCAGATGCGCCCTGATCTGGTGGCGCGCGCCTTTGAGGATGCGCGCGGCCACGAGCCACAGGCCGTCCCCGGCCGGGCAGAGACGTACGAACTCGGTACGGCGAAGCGGTCCGGCCGCCTCGTCCGTCCCTGGCAGGACGCGCGTGCGCCTGCGGCCGTCCGTGTCCAGCGGCCAGGAGAGCGTCGCCCTTTCGGGCGGAACGTCCCCGGCCGGGCAGCGCACCACGGCGAGATAGGTCTTGCGCGCCAGCCCGGCATCCTCGGCGCTGCGAAAGGCCTCGCGCGCCGCCTCGCCGAAGGCCACGAGCAGAAGGCCGCTGGTCTCCCGGTCCAGGCGGGTGCAGAGCAGCGGCCCGCGCCCGCCGGGCGCGTCCGGAAAGAGTCCTGGCAGGGCGGCCTCGGCCGAGACTCCCGCGCCGCCCGCCAGGGCCGCGCTGTGCAGTCCGGCTGGTTTGCTCAGGGCCGCATGATCCCCGCTCCAGGCCACGATGCGCAGTTCCTGGACCCCGCCGCCCGCCTCCTCGCCGTCCGCATCGGCCAGGCCGATCGTCTGCCCCGCGCGCACGCGCACGCCAGGCCCGGCCGGACGGGCGTTCAGGAGGACCAAGCCCGTCTCGCACAACCGCCTGCGACCACGCAGCCCCAGACCCGGGAACAGTTCTTCCAGGACCTTGTCCAGCCTCTGCCCGTCACAACCGGACGGAACCGAGAATTCCCGCATCAGCTTGCCTTCCGAGGCGAAAAGAGGAATATAGGACTGCTCTCGTCAACCATTTCACGCTTCAGAGGAGCAGCCATGAACCGTTCCGTGAAAGTCGCCCTCATCGCTGCAGGCGCGTTCGCCGCGCTCGTCATCCTGGCGATGATCATCGTCCCCATGGCGATCGACCCCAATACCTACAAGCCGCAGATCGTCAAGGCGGTGCAAGACGCCACCGGCCGCACGCTGAAGCTCGACGGCGACATCTCGGTTTCCGTCTTCCCCTGGCTCGGCGCCAAGGTGCGCGGCCCGGTGGTCCTGGGCAATGCCAAGGGCTTCGGCGACGAGCCGATGCTCAGCCTGAACGAGATGGACGTCAAGGTCAAACTCATCCCCCTGCTCTCCAAAAAAGTGGAGATCGGGCGCATCGTCATCCGCAATCCGGTGGTCAATCTGGGCGTCCAGTCCAACGGCCGCACCAACTGGGACGACCTGACCGGCGCGGACAAGAAGCTCACCCCCGCCGAACAGGGCGAAGGGGCCTTCCAGGAAAAGAGCCTCGGCAAGACGCCCGAGGCCTCCGCGCCCATGGCCGTGGTCGTCGAGGGCGTGGAGATCAGCGGCGGCACCGTCACCTGGGACGACAAGAAGAACGGTCAGTGGGTTCAGATCAGCAAGCTGGAGGTCGAGGCCGACGACCTGGAGATCGGCAAGACCGCGGACCTGGCCCTGGCCTGCGACTTCCTGGCCAAGAATCCCCAGGCCAAGGGCAGCGTCAACCTGAAGACCAAGGCGCTGGTCAAGCCCGACGTGAGCCAGGCCACCCTGGACGGTCTCAAGCTCGTCCTGCGGCTCGACGAATTCAAGCAGGATGGCCGCTCCCTGACCACCAACCTCGATCTGGGCACCTTTGCCTACGTGGACTGGTCCAAGGGCGACGTGGAGGTCAAGGGGCTTGATCTGAAGCTCGCGGCCAATGCAGCCGGAACCCCGGCGGGCGGCGTCTCGCTGGCCCTGCTGACCACGGCCAGGGCCAACTGGCTGGGCAAGTCCTTCGCCGCGGAATCCATCAGCCTCAACGCCGAGGCCAAGGACGTGCGCCTGCAAAAGCCCGACGAGGCGCCCCTGAACGGCGGCATCGACCTGAAAAGCGGCAGACTCTCGGCCGACTGGGGCAAGGGCGACCTCGCGGCCCAGTCCCTGAACCTGAAAGCCACGGCCAAGGGGCCGGAGATTCCCGGGGGCGCGGCCGACGTGACCCTCAAGGGCGACATGGCGCTGAACTGGCTCAAGGAAACCCTGGCCCTGTCCGGTTTCTCGCTGCAGGGCATGGGCCTCTCCGTGACCTCGCCCAAGCTCACGGCAACGGGCTTCCTGTCCACGCCCTCGGCCCAGGGCTCCATCGACGTGGCTGAATTCTCGCCCAAAAAGCTGATGACCAGCCTGGGGCTTGAACCCATCGCCACCGCCGACCATACCGCGTTGGAGAAGGTGGCGCTGAAGGCCACCCTGGACGCTACGGGCAACGCCACGAATATCCGCGACCTGACCCTCAGGCTCGACGAGACGACCCTCACCGGCACGGCCTCGATCATGGACATCACCAAGCCCGCGCTCTCCTTCGACCTCAAGGCCGACAAGCTGGACGCGGATCGCTACCTCCCCCCCAAGGGGGCCAGGAAGGCCGAGCCCGCCCGCGCCCCGGCCGAGCAGACGGGCGGCAAGTCCGCGCCTGGGCCCCAGGAGGCCGGACGTCTGCCCGTGGAGCAGATGAAGCGGATGGACATCGACGGCAAAATCCACGTGGGCTGGCTGAAGGTCTACAAGATCCCGGCCGAGAACATCAACGTGCACATCCTGGCCAAGAACGGGGTGGTCCGGATCGAGCCCTTCTCCCTGGAGATATTCAAGGGCAGGATCAACCTCAAGGCCCTTTCGGACGTGAGCAAGCCCACCCCCCTCTCCAGCTTCGGACTCAACGTGGTGGCCTTGGACCTGGACCAGATGCTCATGGCCCTGACGGGCGAATCCGCGGCCGGGGCCAAGCTCGGCCTGGACGTGAACCTCGCGGGCAACGGCGACCTCTACAAGCAGATCATGAAGACGCTTTCAGGCAAGGCCTCGCTGCTGGTCAAGGACGGCGTCTACCGCGGCATGGTGCTCCAGGCCGACCGCTTCGATCCGCACAAGGGCTACGTGGCCAAGCCCGGCGACGAAAAACAGAACACCACGTTCAGGGACTTCAATCTGAACTTCGACGTGGCCGGAGGCGTGGCCAGGCTGCAGAAGACCCAGATCAAGACCAGTTCCCTGGCCGACATCGGCGCGTCCGGATCGACCAACATCGCGGACCAGACCCTGGACTTCAACCTGGACGCCAACGTCGGCCCCTTCGCCGTGCCCGTCGCGGTGCGCGGCACCTACGATGATCCCAAGGCGGGCGTGGATTCCGCCGAACTGGCCAAGCGCATCCTGCGCACGCCGCTGAACATCGTGGGCGGCGCGGTGGAAGGCGTGGGCAGCGTGCTCGGCGGGGCGCTGGGCGTGATCACCGGCGGCGGCTCTTCGAGCAACGCCACGCAGACGCCCTCCGGCACGCAGGAGCAGCCCAAGCAGCAAAGCTCCGATCCGGTGAAGGGATTCTTCCAGGGCCTTGGACTGGAACCCAAAAAGTAGCCGCCTGTCCCGCCGCAGACGAAAAAAGCCGGGGCTTTCACCCCGGCTTTTTCATGCCGGCCTGCGCGCGGACCGCGCAGGCCTAATTCCAGCGCACCGCCTTGGTCTCCCACAGTTCCCGCGGGATGCGGAAGAAGTGGCGGTTGCCCAGAATGTCCAGGGTCAGGATCAGCGAGCCCGCCCCGTTTTCCCAGTACGCCTGCCGGTCGATGGAACCGATGAGGTCCGCAAACCGCGAGTCGAGCATCCCGGGATTGGGAACGTACTTCTGCAGCAGGTCTTTTGTGACGCTGCCGAGAACGGTGATCACATTCTCGGCCACCATGACGTCGCCGAAGTCGATCTCATGGATGTCCTCGGTCTTGACGTCGAGAATGTCCGCGATGACGGGTTGCAGCGAACGGGTCAGATGTGCCTGGGCGATGCAGTCTTCCTTCATCATGGTCCCCTCCTTGTCCAACGTGCGCGAGCAGGAAATGACGTTCTGCAACTGCAATGCAAGTATATAAGCGCATTTTGGCGAAAGGCAAACGACCGGCCGCAAAAAATACCCAGGCTGGACGAGACGGGCGGAACGCGGGGATCACGAGGCGGCCGCGGCGAGCGGGCGCAACCGCCACAGACGGCTCTCCACCTTGGCGCGGAGCAGAAGGGGCTGGACCTCGACGCGCACGCTCCGCCCTCCGCGCAGGACGACCTGGACGGAGGCGGGCGATTCCCCGGAGGCGGCCAGACGCTCCAACGCGGCCCGCGCGGCGGCGGGATCGGCCGCGGTCGCGGCCAGGCGGCGCAGGAACCCGGCGGCCGTTTCCGCCTCCCCCTCCGCCAGCCCTGCCATGTTCCGGGCAGCGGCGTTGATCTCGACGGCGGCTCCGCTTCGGTCCTCCACGAGGATGCCGTCCGCATCGCCGTGCGCCAGAGCCTCCACAAGGCCCTGCAGCACCCGGCTTCTGATCTCGCCGTGGCCGCGACGCAAGGCTCCTGCGCAGATTTCCGCCGCGGTGCGCAAGAGCCCGATGTCCTCCTCGGACCACATACGGTCGGGCCGCAGGGCCTCGAAGGCGGCGAACCCCATGCGCCCGCCCCCCCGCGTCAGGTTCACGGCGACGAGCGTGGCCACGCCACGCTCGTCCAGCATGGCGCGTTCCGCTCCGGCTTCGCGCGGCAGGCTCGCGGCATCGCTGACCAAGGCGGTCTCGAAAATGGACAGACGTTCCGTCAGCCAGCCCAAGGCGTCCGAAGGAATCGCGGCGGGACGGCCCGCGGCGGACGCCACCCCCGACGCGCTCCATTCGAAGGCGGGACGGACGAGCAGGCCGTCCGGGCTGTACAGCCAGAGCACCGCTCTGTCTGCCTGGACGAACTCGCCGAGCATGCGCAGGCTTTCCTGCACGCCGTGGTCCAGACGCTCGGGCTCCAGATCGGCGAACAGCGCGGAAATCATGCTCACCAGCCGCTCAGCCTCGATGCGGCGGTGTTGCAGGAACTCCCGTTCGGCCCGGGCCGTGGTCTCGCGCAGAGCGACCACGTAGGCCGCCTCGCCCTCCCAGGAGACCTCGGCGGCCGTCAGTTCGGCCACGGCGCTTTCCCGATCCGCCCGCGCCACCTCCATCTGGGCCGGATTGCCCTCGATCACCGGGTAGCCGAAAGGCGTTCCCAGCAGATCATGCCCGGAACGCCCCAAGATGCGCCCGGCCATGGGATTGGCGAAGAAGACCGTGCCTTCCTCACCCACGACCAGAAGGCCGTCCGGACTCGTCTCCACCAGCGTGCGATGCCGCCGGAGGTCCGCGGAAAGTTCGCGGATGCGGGCATCCTGCGTGGCCAGCATACGCTGACGGTCGATGGCGAAACGGATGCTGCGGGCGAGCCCGAAAGGCGTCAGCCGCTCCTTGAGCAGGTAGTCCTGCGCACCGTCCTGCAGGGCGCGATCGCACATGGCCATATCCTCGCGCTCGGAGATGATGATCACGGGAAGTTGGGGAAAGAGATCGCGCAGCCGGGACAGGGCCTTGGTCTGGGCATTCATGCTGCGCGCTTCGAGCAGGACCACGTCGCTGCCGCCCTCCCCCTGGAAACGTAGCGCCTCGGACACATCCTTGGCCACGCGCAGGGAGGACCGGCCCCCGTCCTCCCCGAGCAGGCCGCCGATGCGCTCGACCGTGTCCGGCGCTGCCGGGACCAGCAGGACTGCGTAGGGGCCGTTGCCCTGATTGCGCTCCATCTTCGCCATCGCCGCCTCGCCTCGTCGGCCGGTCCTGCCCCGGAATCCCCAGTGGCCACGCCTGCCGGAAAGTCTTGTCCTGCCTACAACTAATGACAAATCCTCCTGAAAAAGCAAGCACGGCGGAGAGTCCCGCCGCCCGGCCCGCATTTCTCCTCATGTGGGAGGAAAGGTCCGCCGTCCCGGGGTCTTTGCAAGGCGGTACGAATTAGGATAGGCGAGGAACCCTCGGCCGACGCGCGGCGCATCCGCTGAATCCCGCGCTTTCCAAGGAGGACGCATGGCCCTGTCCGGATACCTGCGCATCCTGTGCGCCGCCTGCCTCTGGGGGCTCATCGGTCCGGTGTCCAAACTCGCCCTGGCCGAAGGCATGCCGCCCCTGGAAGTCGCCTTCTGGCGCGTCTTCTCGGGCTGGACCTTCTTCGCGGCCCAGGCCGCGCTCACGCGCAGGACGCGGGTCGCGCGGCGCGACCTGCCGTTCATCGCTGCCTTCGGCCTGTGCGGCATCGCCGGCCTCTTCGGCTCATACGTCCTGGCCGTGCAGGCGGGCGGCGCGGCCCTGGCCTCGGTGCTGCTGTATACGGCCCCGGCCTGGGTGGCGATCATGTCGCGTCTGCTTTTCGGCGAGGCCATGACCGGACAGAAGCTCCTGGCCCTGGTCCTGACCATGGGCGGCGTCACCCTGGTCTGCATGGGGCCGGGGGAATCGTTGGGTGGGACGGACGGCGTAGGCCCTTCGGCCATCCTCTTCGGCCTGGCCTCCGGCCTCACCTACGCGCTCTACTACATCTTTGGAAAATTCTACCAGGGCCGCTACACCACCCCCACCCTGTTCCTCTGGGCCATGCCCGTGGGCGCCCTGGCCCTGCTCCCGGCCGTGACCTTCCGCGTCTGGCCCGCGCACGTCTGGCTGGCCGTCGCGGCCCTGGGCTTTTGCTCGACCTGGCTGGCCTACTCGGTGTACTATTCGGGCCTGAAACGGCTGGAAGCCACGCGCGCCGCCGTGGTCGCCACCATGGAGCCGGTCGTGGCCGCGTTCCTCGCCTGGCTGATGTGGGACGAACGCTTCGGACCGCTCGGCTATGCCGGCAGCGCCGCCATCCTGGCCGGGGTGCTGGTAACCATGCGCCCGGCCCGCACCTCGCCCACCGCAGCGCAGGAGACCGCCGACGCCCATGCCTCCTGACAACGCCCCGCTGCTCGGAGCCCGGTTGATCCGCATCCGGGCCTCGGCAGGGTCGGGCAAGACGCACTCCCTCACCGCCCGCTTCCTCGGCCTGCTGGCCGAGGCCGAAGAGGACGAACGTCCCTTCGCCTGCGCCGGAAGCGCGGGCGCGCGGCACGCCTGGCCCGAGATCATGGCCGTGACCTTCACCAACAAGGCCGCCGCGGAGATGAAGGAGCGCATCGTGCGCGAACTCAAGCGCCGCGCCCTGGGGGACTTCGCGGGCGCGGCCGGGGACGAATGGTCGCGGGAGCGCGCCGCCGAGGTCCTGGAACGCATCCTACGGCGTTACCAGTCGTTGGGCGTGCGCACCATCGACAGCCTGGTCTGCCTGCTGGCCCGCCTCTTCGCCATGCGCCTGGGGCTCTCCCCGGACTTCGGCGTGACCTTCGACATGGCCGAGCTTTTCGACCCCGCCCTGGAGGACTACCTTGCGCGCTGCGAGGCCGAGGCGGCGGCCGGGGACGAGGGCGCGGCGGCGCTCTTCGTCACCGCGGCGGACACCCTGCTCACGCACATGCGCCGTACGGGCTTCGACCTGCGGGCCGCCCTGGTGGCCCAGATGCGCGACATGGCGGGCCTTTTCCGCTTCCAGCGGCCCGACGTGGAATACGGCCAGGAGGCCCTGGCCGAACTCCTGCGCCCTGCCCTCGCGGCCTTTCAGCAGGCCCTGGACGGCCTTGAGGGTGGTCTGACGAAAGGAAAGCTCAATCCCCACGCCAACTTCAGGAAGCTGCTCGACCGCTGCCGGAACCTGTCGCTGTTCGAGGCCCTGCCCGACTCCGCCTATTTCGCCAAGGCCGCGCTCCAGGAGTGCGTCGATGCGGCCAGCAAGCCGAAGGTGGGCCTCGCGCACGAGGACCTCTTCCTGCGCTTCCTGGAGGCGGCCGACGCCTTTCGCCGCGACCGGGCCGTGCTCGCCGGGGCGTATGCCCTGGCCCCGTCCGTGGCCCTGGCCGCGCGTCTGGCCGAGGATCTGGCCGAAAGCGCGGCACGGCAGCAGAGCCTGCCCCTGCCCACGCTCTACGACCTGGCCTCCGGCCTCCTGGGCGGCGACGGCGCGGTGGGCGGGGCCTGGTGCCGCCTGGGCGCGCGCCTGCAGCACCTGTGCGTGGACGAGTTCCAGGACACCGGCGGGGAGCAGTGGGAGGCCCTGCGCCCCCTGGCCGAAGAGGCCCTGTCCAAGGGCGGCAGCCTCTACTGTGTGGGCGACGCCAAGCAGGCCATCTATGGCTGGCGCGGCGGACGGGCCGAACTCTTCGAGGAGATCGGCCGGGACGGCCTGGCCCGGCTGGCCGAACTGCACGACGCGGGGCTTGCCTACAACTGGCGCAGCTGCGAGGCCGTGGTCGGCTTCAACAACGACTTCTTCGCCGCGCTGGGCGAGCCGGGGCTGAGCACGGACCTTGCGGACGCGGTCTTCAGGCATGCCCCGGCGGAGGTGCGCCAGGACCTCGCCGCGTCCATCGCCCGGACCTTCGCGGACAGCCGCCAGTCCTTGCCCCCGGGACGGGACGCCCCGGGCGGCTACGTGCGCCTCGCGCGCCTCCACCCCTCGTCCGACGACGAGTCCTCCCTGCGCGAGGCGGTCTGCGGCCTCGTGGTCCAGGTGGCGGCACGGCGCGGCGCAGGCGCCACGGCCGTGCTGGTGCGCACCAACGAACAGGCCGGAGAAGTCAGCGAATGGCTCATGGCGCGGGGCCTCAGCGTGGTCACGGAAGGCAGCCTGCACCTGGGCCGCCACCCGGCCGTGCGCTTTTTGCTCGCCTTTCTGGCCTTCCTCGACTACCCGCCGGACGACGTCGCCTTCGCCGCCGTGCTCACGGCCCCGGCCTTTCTGGCCGAAAGCGGCCTTGCCGCGCCCCGCATCGACGCCTTCCTGGCCGAACGCGGCAAGGGACCGCTCTACGTGCGCTTCCGCAGCGCCTTCGCGGACGTCTGGACGCGGCTCGTCAACCCCTTCTTCCGCTCCGCCGGGCTGGTGCGGCCCTACGACACGGCCTTCGAGCTGGCCCGCGCCTTCCGGCTGACCGAGCGCGACCCGGGCGACGAGCTGTTCATCCGCCGCTTCTGGGAGATCGTCCACCTGGCCGAGGAGGCGGGCGCGGGGTCGCTCCCCGCCTTCCTCGAATTCTGGGCCGAGAAGGGCGTGCAGGAAAAGGTCCCCCTGCCGAGCAACGTGGACGCCGTCCGGGTCATGACCATGCACAAGGCCAAGGGCCTGCAGTTCCCGGTGGTGGTGGTCCCCTTCCACGACTGGACCCTGAATTCCCCGGACCAGGACTACGGATTCGTCGAGATCAAGGGCGCGCGCGTCGTCGCCCCCATCCGTTCCAAGGACGTGGGCGAACCCTATTGGCAGGTCATGACGCGCATGGCCCGCGAACACCTGAACCTGCTGTACGTGGCCTGGACCCGCGCCGAGCAAGAACTCTACGGTTTCCTCCCGGCCGAACGGCCGCGCGGCCCGTCCGCCGTGCTCACGGCCGTGGAGATGATCCTGGGCGAGATCGCTCCCGGCGCGGCGGCGGAGCGCGGCGTCCCTCCGGCCCCGGGCCCCGGCTTCGCCCCCCCGGCGCCGCCCGAACAACGTCTTCTGCCCCCGGGCGACGAGCCGCCCGGAATCATGGCCTGGCTGCCGCGCCTGCGCGTCTACCGCCATGCCGTGCAGGAGCCCGCGGACCGGCTGGCCGCCTTGCGCGGCGAGGTCGCCCACCGCGCCATGGAGCTGCTCCGGCCCGTTTCTCCGGCGCAGCGGCAGGCCACGGCCGCGGCCCGGGCCGCCCTGGCGGAGTTTCCCGAGGCGTACGCCCTGGGGCAGGACACGACCGAAGACATCGCCGCCATGGCCGCCTGGATCCTCTCCCTGCCCGAACTCTCCGAAGCCCTGGCCCACGGCCGCCGCGAGGCCGTCATGCTCGACGCCGCGGGCCGCGTCCACCGCGCCGACCTCCTGTTCCTGAGCGATGCCGAGGCCCTGGTGGTGGAATACAAGACCGGCGAGGAGACGGAGGAGCACGCGGCCCAGGTCCGGCGCTACCTCGGCCTGCTCGCGGCCATGCCCGGCGCGCGGCGGACCCTCAAAGGCCTGCTGGTCTATCTCGACGCGCGGCGGCTGGTCCGGATCGCGCCTCCCCAGGCCGAGGGAAGGACAGAATGACGCCGCGCGCCCCCATCCGCATCATCCCCTGGCAGAGGGACTTCACCGCGGCCCTGGCGGAGATTCTGGCGCAGGAGCACGCGGACGCCCTGGACCGCTGCCGCATCGTCTTTCCCCACCACCGTCCGGCCCGCTACCTCATGGCCCGGCTGGCCGCGCATCCCGGCATCGCCAAGCCCCTCCTGGCGCCGCGCTGCCAGACTTTCGGCGAACTGGTCCACGAATTACGGCAGCGGCTCTGCCCGGCCCCGCTGGCCCAGGCCGGGACGCTCGACCGCGCCGCCCTGCTGCACGAAACCGTGAGCGGCCTGCGCGCCCGCGATCCCGACCTGCTGTTGGGCCTGCGGCTCAAAACCGAACGCTTTCTGCCCTGGGGCATCCGGCTGGCCGCGCTCTACGACGAATGCATGCGCCACGGCCTGCCGCCGCGCGGCCTCGCCCTGGACGAGGAGGAGGCCCTGCCCGAGGCCCGCGCCCTGCTCGCCCACCTCGAAACCATCTATGCGGTCTACCTCGCGGCCCTTGAGCGCGAAGGCCTGACCACCGAGGGCAACGACTGCCGCCTGGTGCTGGAACGTCTGGAAGACGTCCCGGCGCTCCTTGGCGGGGAACGCGTCCTGCTGGCCGGGTTCTACGCCCTGTCCGGGGCGGAGGAGGCCCTGTTCCGCGTCCTGTGGGAAGCGGGCGCGGCCGAGGTGCTCTGGCATTCCGACCCGGATCTGGCCGCGGGAACAGGCCACTGGGCCGCGGAGGAGCATCGCGCCTGGGCCGTGCGCTGGGGCGCGCAGCTTCGCGCCGCGTCGCCGCCCCCGCTGGCGAACGTCGCCACGGCCGCGCCCCGCCTGCGGTTCGTGGAGGCCTACGACCGCCATTCCGAGTTGCTGGCCCTGTCCCGCGAACTGGCGAATCTTCCGGACGAGACGGGCGCGGCCGTTGTCCTGCCGGACGAGGCGCTGCTGCCGCCGGTGCTGCACCATCTCCCCGCGCGGGAATGCAACATCTCCATGGGCTACCCCCTGGACCGGGCCAGCCTCGCCCAGCTCACGGAGTGCGTGCTGGCCCTGGCCGAGAACACGGACGGCGGGCGCTGCCGCAGCCGCGACCTTTCCGCCCTCATCCGCCATCCCTACCTCAAGATGCTGGTCCTGCCCGGCACGGAGGAACGTCCCCTGCGCGCCGTTTTCCGGCAATGGGAACAGGCCCTGCGCGCTTCGGGCGGCCGCGTGGAGCCGCACGGTTTCGTTCCGGACTACGCGGGTCTCGACCTCGCGGGGCAGGCGCACGAGGCCGAGACCCTGCGCCGCGCCGTGCTCGTCCGCTGCATCGACGCCTTCGCCGCGACCGCAACCCTGGCCGGACTGGCCGAGGCCCTGCGCGGCTTGATCAGGCTGCTCACGGAACACGGCGGCTCCCTGTGGCGCGACCACCTGCTCGACGCCGAGTGCCTCTGCCGCCTGCGCGACGCCGTCCTGCCCGCCCTGGCCTGTTCGCGCCTGGCGCACGTTCCCCTGTCCCGCACGGTCCTGCACGCCGTGCTGCGCGAACTGCTGCGCCTGGAGCGCGTGCCCTTCGAGCCCGACCCCATCACCGGATTGCAGGTCGTGGGCATGCTGGAGACCCGCCTGCTGCGCTTCGCCCGCGTCTATCTGCTGGAGGCCATCGAGGAGCGCCTGCCCGGCGGCGCGGGACACGATCCCCTGCTGCCCGACAGCCTGCGCGGCCGCCTCGGGCTGCCCGGCGCGGCGGCCCGAGACGGCGTGGCCGCGCACACCTTCTTCCGGCTCCTGGCGGGCGCGGACGAGGCCGTGCTCTTCTACCGCCAGGGCGACGCGCCGGGGTTGCTCGACGCCACGCCCGTGCGCAGCCGGTTCGTGGAGATGCTGCTGTGGGAGGAGGAAAAGCGCCGGGGCAGGCTCATCGCCCCGGGCGACCCGCCGGTGGAGCGCGTGGTCCTGCCCCTGACCCCGCTGCGCGCCCAGGCCCCGGCCGTGGAGAAGAGCGAGGCCGTGCGCCGGGCCCTGCTCGGCCGCCTGCAGGCCCACGGCCTTTCCCCCTCCTCGCTGGACACCTACCTGAAGTGTCCCAAGGCCTTCTTCCTGCGGCAGGTCTGCGGGCTGCGGCCGCCCGAGGAGGTCGGGGAGGCGGGCGACCCGGCGGCTCTCGGCACCCTGATCCACGGCCTGCTCAAGGACTTCCTCGCCCCGCACCTGGGCCGGGAGACGGACATCCCGGCCCTTCCGGCCCAGGAGCTGGCCGACCGCTTCAGCCTGGCCCTGCGCACCGAACCCTTCTTCGCGGCCATGCCCTTCGACGCGCGCACCATCCTCGAACGCACCGGCCGTGAGCGGCTGCGCCGCTTCCTGGCCAACCAGCCGCGCAGCACGGTCCTGGCCCTGGAGCAGCTCGTGGAAACCAGCCTGCCCTTCCTAGACGGCGCGGTGCGCGTCCACGGCTACGTGGACCGCATCGATCTGCGCGGCACGGAGCGCATGGTCATTGACTACAAGACGGGACGCGTTCAGAAAGCGAAAAGCGGGCTGTGGAGCGATACCGGGCTGTGGCAGTCCCTGGAGGCGTGGCGGCCGGACGCGGGTCCCGAGGCCGACCCCCTTCCCCGCCTGGCCGAACTGGCGGGCTCGACCCAGATGCCCCTGTACATGTTCCTGTGCGGCGACAGGGAGACCCCGCCGCCCGCCGCCGCGGCCTGGGTGGAACTGGCCGCGGACGGCAAGGAGATTCCCTACTTTCCGGGACGCATGGGTGAGACGGAACGGCGGAAGTTCGTGACCGACCTGACGCCCCGGCTGCTGGCCTTCCTGCTGCGCCACATGGCCACGGCCCCGTCCTTCATGCCCGCGCCCGGCGAGCGCTGCCGCTGGTGCGACGTGCGCGGCCCCTGCGGGGCCTGAACCGATACGCGAGGAGGCGTCATGCTGGTATCCGAAGGGAAGATGGGCCGGATATTCGTCATCCGTCTGGAGGACGGCGAGCGGCTGCCCGACGCCCTAGAGGCGTTCGCGGCCGAGAAGGGTCTGGCCGCCGGCCTGTGCGTGCTGCTCGGCGGGGCCGGAGACGGCAACATCGTGGCCGGGCCGGTGGACGGCGAAGCGCGCAAGATCATCCCCATCGTCCTCGCCCTGGGCGAAGCGCACGAGCTGGCCGCCGTGGGCACCCTCTTCCCCGACGCCGAGGGCGCGCCCCGGCTGCACATGCACGGGGCCTTCGGACGCGGCAACACGGCCCGCGTGGGCTGCGTGCGGCGGGGCGTGGACATCTGGCGGCTGGCCGAGTGCGTGGTCATCGAAATCCTGGACGCGGACATGGTGCGCAAGGTCGATCCGGCTTTCGGCTTCGAGATCCTGACCAAGGCGTAGGCGTGGAAGCGGCGGATTTCGTCATCTGCGGCAGCGGCATCGTCGGCCTGACCCTGGCCAGGGAACTCGCGGCCAGGGGGGCCGACGCCATCCTCGTCCTGGACAAGGAGCCCGCCCCGGGACTGCACGCCTCGGGCCGCAACTCCGGCGTGCTGCACGCGGGCGTCTACTACGCGCCGGACAGCGAACGCGCCCGCACCTGCCTGGCGGGCAACCGCCTGATGAAGGCCTACTGCCGCGAACGCGGCCTGCCACTGCTCGAAAACGGCAAGGTCATCGTGACCTCCGCTCCCGCGCAACTGCCCACCCTGAACGAACTGCACCGCCGCGCCCTGGCGAGCGGCGCGGACGTGTCCATGGTGGACGAGCGGGAACTGGCCGAGATCGAACCCCACGCCCGCACCGTGCAGCGCGCCCTGCACTCGCGCGACACCGCGGTCATCTCGCCCAAGGCCGTGCTGCAGAGCCTGCACGACGAGCTTCTCTGCAGCGGCAAGGTCCGCTTCGGCTTCGGACGCAGGGTCACGGGCCGCAAGCCGGGGGCCGCGCGCACCCTGCTCACCTGCCAGGGACCGTTGCGCTACGGCTTCTTCGTCAACGCCGCGGGCGCGCACGCGGACAAGGTGGCCGCCTTCTTCGGCGCGGGCCGAGCCTTGCGCCTCCTGCCTTTCAAGGGGCTCTACCGGCAGCTCCGGCCGGAACGGGCGGACCTCGTGCGCGGCAGCATCTATCCCGTGCCGGACATCCGAAACCCCTTTCTCGGGGTGCATTTCACGCGCTCCGTCAGCGGCGAGACGCACATCGGCCCCACCGCCATCCCGGCCTTTGGCCGCGAGAACTACGGCATTCTGAAAGGCTTGGATTTCGAGGCCTTCGAAATTCTCTTGAGAGATGCAGAACTTTTTCTCACAAATTCCGCCTTCCGCTCGGTGGCTCTTTCCGAGCCCCGCAAGTACCGTTTCAAGGCCTTTTTCGCCGACGCGGCGAGACTGGTGCGGGGCCTGTCGCCCGGGGACATCGCGCCTTGCGCCAAGGTCGGCATCCGGCCCCAGCTCGTGGACACGGCCAGCGGACGCCTGATCACGGACTTCCTCACGGAACGCGGAGAGGCGGAGTTGCATGTGCTCAACGCCATCTCCCCGGCCTTCACCTCCTCCATGGCCCTGGCGAAACGCCTGGCGGACATGACGTCGCCGTCCTGACAGAATCTTGTTCCTCCCCGCAACGAGCCGGACACGCCCTCGGCCTACTCACTTTTTATTTCTGGACAATATGGTGTAATTGTTGCATAAAAGTTTGTGAAAAAGCTTTTATGGTCCGGGAAGTAGCCACATCGGCGGTTCCCTGGTATGCAGCATATCCTACCCAAAGATTCATTTCGGAGGTGAGCATCATGCGCATCGAGACGGACCGCCATCCTCTGACCTTTCCGATGGCCCTTCCGCCCGCCTATTGCATCATATCGCCCACTCCCGTCATGAAACCCTGCCATGGATGCGCGGTGGACAGCCTGGTCAACCTGGGCTGCTACGGGGCGCTCTTCCTCCTGGAAGGCAACGCCTTCCGGCCGGGCGACCGCCTGATGTTCGAAGGCTTCAAGGACCTGACGCGCGGACGGGACGAAACCGTGACCGCCGAGGTGGTGCGCTGCGACGGCCGCGCCGTTGTCGTGGCCTTCGACCAGGAGCTGCCCGACAGCCTCGAACTGCGCCCGCCCCTGCGCGTGGTCCGACTCCTTCCCGTCTGTCCGCTGGACTGAGCGGCATCCGCAAGACGCCTCCGCGGCCGGGGAGACGCAGGTCCCCCGGCTCCCGGTTCCTGCGCCCGTCCCGCTCCCATGCCCACGGGCGGCCCGCCCGGCGTTTCCGTATCACTGCATGGCGCAACGCCCGGCATTCCGCGCGGAAAACGTCTCCAGCCCCCTGTCCGGGCCTCTGGCCGCTACTCCTCGCGGGGGTCGTCCGTGCGGGGTTCGCCTGTACGGGCGCGGGGGTGGGCCTTGTCGTAGGCCTGCATGAGGTGCTGCAGGTTGAGGTGGGTGTAGCGCTGGGTGGTGGTCAGGCGGGCGTGTCCAAGCAGTTCCTGCACGGTGCGCAGGTCGGCCCCGGCCTCCAGCATGTGCGTGGCGAAGCTGTGGCGCAGGGTGTGGGGGCTGATGCGCTGCGGCAGGCCCGAGAGCGCGGCGAGCTTCTGCACGATGCGCTGCGCCTCGCGGCGGTCCAGACGCCGTCCCCGCAGTCCGAGAAAAAGGGCCTGCTCCCGCGCCTCGGACGCCAGGGCGGCGCGTTGCCGCAGCCAGAGCGCCAGACGCTGCATGGCCTTGCCCCCCAGGGGAGCGAGCCGCTCCTTGCCGCCCTTGCCCATGACGCGCAAAAGGCCGATGGAGGGGTCGAAATCCGTCACGTCCAGGCTCAACGCCTCGCTGATGCGCAGCCCCGCGCCGTAGAGCAGCTCCGCCAGGGCCAGGTCGCGCAGGCCTTCCGGGTCCGGGGGAAGCTGGGTCTCCAGCAGGGCCAGGGCCTGGTCCACGTTGAGCGCCTTGGGATGCCGCCGGTCCTGCTTGGGGTTGGACATGCCGCTGAGCGGGCTTGCATCGACCGCGCCCACGCGGCGCAAAAAGGCGAAGAAACTCCGCAGGCTGGAGAGCTTGCGCGACATGGAGCTTTTTTGCGTCCCCGCGCGGTGCAGTCCGGCCAAAAAGCCGCGCACGTGGTCCTTGCCGATCTCCCCGGGCCTGTCCAGGCTGAGGTCGCGCTCGGCGAGATGGGCCGCGAACTGGGCGAGGTCGCGGCCGTAGGCGGCCAGGGTCGCGGGCGAATAGCCCTTCTCCGCGCCCAGATGGTCCAGCCAGCGCGACAGCAGCCCTGAACGGGCAGGATCAGCCGTTTTCCCGCCGGTCGATGACATAGCAGCTCTTGGGATTTTCCTTGGCCTTCTTCTTGAGCGCCCCGGCGATGGCCGAGGCCTCGCCGAAGTGCTGCAGGCGGCCGCCCTGGTTCAGGACCACGGCGATGGACACGGCCATGAGCGGGAAGTCGCGCACCTGGCCCTGGCGGTCCGTGGAGCGGATGAACCCCTGCGCCTTGTCGTCGGCGTCGTAGAAGTGCGGCACGATGTCGTCGAAGCTCTTGATGATCCGCTGGCAGGCGTCCTCGATGATCTCCGGCGGGGTGATGAAGACGTAGTCGTCCCCGCCCACGTGGCCCACGAAGGTCCGGGCGCGGGGGAAACCGCGGATGATGTTCACGATCACCCGGGCGGTCATGAGCAGCACCTCGTCGCCTCGCGAGAAGCCGTACTTGTCGTTGAAGGACTTGAAGTAGTCCAGGTCCACGTAGGCCAGGGCGAAGTCCTCCTGGCGGTCGATAAGTTCCTGGATGCGCTGGATGATGCTGGTGTTGCCCGGCAGCTTGGTCAGCGGGTTGGCATCCAGGCTGCGCATGGCGCGCGACAGGGTGAGGCAGACGCGAGCCCTGATCTCGTCGCCGTCATAGGGCGCGAGGAGGAAATCATCGCACTCGATGCTGCCGAAGTCCACGCCCCTGGCGAGATCGTCCGGACCGAGGCAAAGGATCACGGGCAACTGGCGGTAGACGTTCTCGCTCTTGACCAGCGAGGCCACCTCGCCGCCCGAGAGGTCGGGCAGGTGCTGGTCCACGATGAGCAGATCGGGCGGCTCGTTGAACAGGGTCTCGATGGCTGCCCGGCCGCGGCCGAAATGGACCCAGTCCATCTCGTCGCGGGACCAGAGCGACAAAAGCAGGTTGGTGAGGTCCTGATCCGCGGTGATCAGGAAGACCTTCTGCCGCCTCTGGGGAACGCATCCGCCTGCCGCGCTCATGGGGGACTCACGCGAAATTGAGGTCGGCCACTTCGACCAGTTCCCGGCCGAGCTGGTCCAGGATTTCTTCGAGGTCCTGCGTCTTCAGCTTGAGCTGCTTGAGCGCCTCGGGGCGCAGCGCGTGGACCTGATCGTCGCCGCCCGAGCCGAACTCGAAGACGCGGATGAGGAAATCGCCGATGTGCACCACGGCCGCGATGTCCGGATAGAGCGGCGCAAGCTGCGGCTTGTGGTGGTAGGACATGCCCTCCTTGAGGTTGGGCGGCAGGTGCCAGTTGTCCGCCAGCCAGGCGTTGATGCGGTCGTGGCCGAAGCCCAGGACCGCGCGTTCGGCCTCGAAGTAGGTCAGATCCCTGCTCTTGACCGTTTCCACCACCTGCTGCTCCAGTTCGGGCAGCTGCACGGCCATGACCACCTTGCCCAGATCGTGCAGCAGCCCGGCCACGGAGTATTCCTCCGGGTCCTTGAACCCCGCCTTGCGGGCCACGCAGTTGCAGGCCAGGGCGCAGCCCACGCTGTGCTCCCACAGCCCCTCCATGGCCTTGACCATCATGTCGAAGACCGACGTGGAGATGATGATGCCGCGGATGACGTTGATGCCGAGCAGCACCAGGGCGTGCTGCACCGTGCCGATGCGCCCCGGAAATCCGTAGATGGGGGAGTTGACCATCTTCAGGACCTTGGCCGAGAGGACCTGGTCCGTGCCGATGACCCTGGCGATCTCGTCCATGGACGCGTCCGGGTTCTCCAGCAGCGCCGTGACCTTGTCCAGCACCTTGGGCAGGGTCGGAAGGCTCTTGACCTCCAGGACCACATCCCTGGTCTCGCTCTTCAGATCCTCGGTCATGCGTCCTTCCCGGCGCCCGGCTGCCCGCCGGACGCCTCGGAGGCCCGCGCCTGGGCCGCGGCCCTGATCTCGAAATAATGCCTCAGGAACTTCTTGACCCGCACCATCCACTCGTCGCCCCCCTGACGCCGGAAGAGGTGGTCCAGCCGCTTCAGGCGCTCGGCCGCCGAGGTGCCCGCGCCCATGCCCGCGAGCTGCACCGGGTTGCCCTCCACGGTGATGGTCTCGACCTTCATGTTCTCAAGGCGAAAGAGCAGCGACTCGTTCAGTTCCGCGCCCTCGGCCACGATGACGATGCTGTTGTCCTTGAGCACGGACTTGGCCAGCTTCATGCCGGGTTTGGCCAGATTGAGGGGAATCTTCTGCATGGCGTCCGGGGGGTTGGGAAATGACGGCCAGACCGGGTTCACCCCGGAAGGGAATAATACATGCCGGGCCATTGCCGCACAAGTCCCCTGACCTCAAGCTCCAGAAGCAGCGCGCAGACGCTGCCCGGGGGACGGCCGAGGCCGCGGGTGATGGCGTCGATGTGCAGCCGCTCCTGTCCGGCCAGCAGCTTGAGCACGCCTGCCGCCGCGTCGCCGTCTTCCCGCTGCGCCGCATCCGGCCCGGCCGGGGCGGCGGACGGTTCGCCGGAAACGGCGGCCGCCGTGGGGAGCGGCCGCGCGGGAAGAGCGCTCTGCCGGGACGGTTCGGGCAGACGCTCCAGATGATGCGCCAACTGGTAGCGCAGCGTGTGCAGCACGCACTGCGCGCCGCTCACCGGATGCGCCCCCTGGGCGATGAGTTCGTTGCAGCCGGTGAAGGTGGGATCGTCGATGCGCCCGGGCAGGGCGAAGACCTCCCTGCCCTGCTCCATGCCCAGCCGGGCGGTGATCAGGCTGCCGCTGTCCGGCGCCGCCTCCACCACCCAGACGCCCAGGGAGAGCCCGGCGATGATCCGATTGCGCACGGGAAAATTGCGCGCCTCGGGCATGGTCCCCGGCGCGTATTCCGAAACCACCAGGCCCTTGGCGCACAAGGCGCGGTAGAGGTCGGCATTGGTTTCCGGATAGACGCGGTCCAGTCCCGAGCCGAGCACGGCCACGGAAGAGCCGATCCCGGCCAGACCGCCCAGGTGGGCCTGACGGTCGATGCCGTAGGCCATGCCCGAGACCACGGTCACTCCCGCCGCGGACAGCTCCTCGCAGACGCGGCGCGCCGTGGACAGGCCATAGCGCGAACACTGCCGCGCCCCGACCACGGCCAGGCAGGGCGCGGCGAGCAGCGCCGTCTCGCCGCGGACGTAAAGCAGCGCGGGCGGGTCGGGTATCTCGCGCAGACGTTCGGGATAGACGGGGTCGGTCAGGGCCAGGACGCGCAGCCCCGCGCTCTTGGCGGCGGCGTACTCGGCCTCGGCGGGTTCCCGCCAGACGCGCGCGGCAAAGGCCTCGGCGGCGGGAGTGCGGGCCAGCTTGCGCTCCGGCCACTGCCCGGGCCGCCGGGCCGCCTCCACCAGACTGCCGTAGGCCAGGGCCAGGGCCTTCACCGTGCGCGGCCCGATGCCGGGCGTGTGGCGAAGGGCGAGGGCCGCGCGGTACTCGTCGTGCGTTTCGCGCGTCATGGCCGCCCGCAGCGCGGACTACTGCCCCAGTTCGCGCAGCTTGGCGCGGGCCTTGGCCGCGGCCTCGGACTTGGGGTACTCGTCCAGCAGGCTCTGCAGATAGAACTTGGCGTTGGCCGGGTCCTGGAGCTTGTCGTAGGCAAAGCCGATCTTGAGCAGGGCGTCCGGTGACTTGTGGTGCGTGGGATATTTGGCCAGCACGTCCTTGAAGGTCAGGATGGCCTGGGCGTAACGCTGCTCGCCGTAGTACGTCTCGCCCAGCCAGTACATGGCGTTGGGGGCGTATTCGCCCTCGGGCCAGCGTTCCAGAAAGGTGGTCAGGGCCTCGCGGGCCGCTTCGTACTGTTCGGACATGGCCAGCTTGGCGGCCCGCTCGTAGGCCGTCTTCTCGCTTGCCGAGGCGGAAAGCGGAGCCGGAGCCATGCCTCCCGTCCCCATCCCGGCCGTGCCCGCAGACGGGGAGATGAAGGGCGACGCGCCCGCCGGGATGGCGGAAGACGGCGCGCCGTCGAACGCGAGCAGCCGCTCCTCGGCCTGGGTCAGACGCTCCTCAAGCACGGCGAGACGGGCGGCCATGTCCTTCATGTCCGCCTCCTGCTGCCGCTCGGCCTCCTTGAACTGCAGGAAGCCTTCTTCGAGATTGCGCAGACGCCACTCCTCGCTTCCGGCGCTGGCGGAGCAGCCCGTGAGCAGGACCATGGCGCAGAGTGTGGGGCCGAGCAACAGGCCGATGCGTCGCATGCGTTCCTCCGAAGTCCGTCTGGTCAGGCGTCCGTCCATTTCCATTCCGTACCCGCATAGGCGCAAACGCCCGGCGAATCAAGCCCCGAGCGGTCCGCCGGGCAGGGGAAGAGGCCATGCGGCCTTGCGCGGGCAGGGCTTTTCAGGCAGAACTGCCCCGGTCAACGCGAACTTCAACCCCGGAGGCCGGGAATGTCCCCTGCAAGCGCCGACCTGCTTCTGGCGGCCAACACGCTTCCCATCTCCTTCAACCTGCTGCTCACCCTGGCGGCGGTCGGACTGCCCCTCGTCGGGGGCGTGAACGAACTGCTGGCCCGGTCGCACGGCCAGGTCTTCTTCAAAAAATCCGCCCAGCAGGCCTCCCGGCTCGGACTCGTGCTCCTGGGCTACACCCTGCTCGTCGGCAGCGGAGCCGGATACATGATCCTCAGCCGCTCCGGGGGCGAACTGACCGCACTCTTCGCCCTGCCCATCCTGCTGCCGCTGGGCCTCTGGCTCGGGCTCGCCGCCCTGCACGGCCTGACCTTCGCGGCCATGCGGAACGCGGGCGGCCTGCATGCCTGCATCGGCATCCTGGCGGGCCTGTGCGGCATCTTCGGCATCCACGCCGTGTCCGCCTTGACGCGCGCCGCCCTCGGCCCGCTGCACGCGGCCCCGGAGGCCGGAGCCGCGGGACTCTCCCTGGCCGCCCTGCTCGCGCCGGAATTCGCGGCCCCCCTCTGGCCGCTCTCAGTCCATTTCGCCCTGCTCGCCCCGGCGGCCGCCGGAGGTCTCGGACTGATCTGGCTCGTGCTCCGGCGCGGGCGCGACGACTGGGGGCGGGACTACTACGCCTTCGCCATGCGCCTGACCGCGCGCTGGACAGCCCTGCCGCTCCTCTGCGCCCTGGCCGTGCAGGCCTGGCTGGTGCTCGCGCTGCGCACCCTGCCGCCCGCCCTGCTGACCCGCACCGAACACGCCGCGCCTTTCGTGGCGGGACAGCTTCTGGGCCTCGTGGCCGCCTGGCTGCTGCTGCGCCTCTCCCGGAGCGACAACCCCATGCGCGACAAGGCCCAGGCCTTCGCCGCCCTGGCCTGCCTGTGGGCCATGGCCGCGGGCACCGTCTTCGCCATCTTCAAGTTCATGCTTCTCTGACCCCCAATGGCCCTGCGTCCGTCCGCAGGACGGCGCATGCGAAAGAGGCGGGGACCGTCGTCCCCGCCTCTTTTCTTTGCGCGGACGGGCTGCCCGCCGCTTCCTTCGCGTCCGCGCCTCACCGCGCCGACTGGGCGGCCAGACCGTAGACTTCGTGCGGGTCGAGGATCAGCACCACCGAGCCGTCGCCCATGATGGTCGCGCCCGAGATGCCCTTGAGGTCGAAATCGGAGAGGTAGGCGCCGAGGGGCTTGATGACGATCTCCTGACGTTCCAGCAGGCGATCCACAACGATGCCCAGACGGCGGTCGTTGTCCTGCACGATGACCAGAGGGAGGATGTCGCGTTTTTCCGTGTGTCCCGCGATGTCCAAAAGTTCGGCCAGCTGGACCACGCCGATGACCTCGCCGCGCAGCTCCAGGGCCTTGCGTTTGTTCACGTCGGTCAGACGGCGGGCCTCGATCTTGGTCGTCTCCGAGACCGCGTCCAGAGGAATGGCGTAGGTCTGGGGCCCCACCTTGACCATGAGCGCGTCGATGATCGCCAGGGTCAGGGGCAGGGACAGGGTGATCTTGGTGCCCTTACCCACCTCGGAGGTGATGGAGACGTTGCCCTTGAGGTTCTTGATGTTAGAGCGGACCACATCCATGCCCACGCCGCGGCCGGAGATGTCCGTGACCTCCTCGGCCGAGGAGAAGCCCGGGGCGAAGACCAGTTCGATGGCCTCGCGGTCGTCGAGCTGCGCGGCCTGTTCGGCCGTGATCACGCCCTTGCGCACCGCCACCTGGCGGATCTTCTGCGGGTCGATGCCGCGGCCGTCGTCCTCGACCTCGATGGCCACGGAGTTGCCCTTGTGGTAGGCGCGCAGATAGACCTTGCCCACCGGGTTCTTGCCCGCGGCGCGACGGTCTTCCTCGCCTTCCAGACCGTGGTCCATGGAGTTGCGGATCATGTGCACCAGCGGGTCGCCGATGACCTCGACCACGCTCTTGTCCAACTCCGTGTCCTCGCCCTCCATGACCAGTTCCACGTTCTTCCCGGTCTTGCGCGAGATGTCGCGCACCAGACGGGGGAAGCGGGAGAAGACCGTGCCCACGGGCACCATGCGGACGTTCATGATCGTGTCCTGCAGGTCGTCCGAGATGCGGTTCATGGCGTCCGTGGTCTCGATCAGGCTCTGGGCGATCTGTTGCACGTCCACCTGCCCCTCTTCCAGCGAACGGGCAAGCATGGAGAAGCGGTTGCGGTTGATGATCAACTCGCCAATGAGGTTCATGAGATGGTCGAGCTTCTCGTGGTCCACGCGGATGGTGGACGAGGATTTGGGCGTCCCGGCGGTCTTGCCGCCCGCGTCGTCGGCGCTCTCGGGACGCGGAGCCGGTGCGGCGGGCTTGGCCGCCGCCTTGGGCGCGGGCTTGGGCTCGGGTTTCGCCGCGGGCTTGGCCTCAGGCTTGGCGGCGGGCTGAGGCTTGGGCTCGGTCGCGGGGGCGGCCTGGGGTTCAGGCGCGGTCCCTGCCGTGCTCGCGGGCGCGGGCTCCGGTTCCGGCGCAGGCATCTCCTGCCCGCCCGAAAGCTCGGCGATCTTGGCGCGCAGCATGTCGGCGATGATGGAGCATTCCTGGTCGAGGATGTCCAACATCAACCCGAAGTCCAGGTCCGACTTGCGGGCCTGGTCCACCAGTCCGGCGGTGCGCTCGGCCGTCTCCTTGATCTCCTTGAAGCCCATGTAGCCCGCGGAGTTCTGGATGGTGACCAGGCTGCGGAACAGACCGTCGACGTAGTCCGAGTTGGCGCTGTCCTTGCGCAGGGTGGAGAGCGCCAGATTGAGGTTGTCGATCTGCTGCAGGTTGGCCTGCACGAAAATCTGCACGTCCTCGGGATCGAAACCCTGCCCGGCGGCCGCAGGCGCGACCGGCGCGACCGTCTCGGACCGGGGCTCGGCAGGCGGGGGCGGCGCGGGCTCCGGCGCGGGCTCCGGCGCGGCCCCGGAAGCAGGCTCCCCGGCCGCGTCCCCGGCCTCCTGGACCGATATCTCTCCGTTGGGCACGATGCCTTTTTCCGAGGCGGCCAGAAGCCGCATGAAGACGGAGCGCACGTCGCAGGTCGTGACGTTGGTGGATTTCGCGTCGATCCCGGCGATGAGTTCGTCGATGGCGTCCACCGCGGCCAGCAGGAGGTCGATCATGGAGCGGGAAGGCTCGATCTCGCCCTTGCGGACCTTGTTGAGCAGCGTCTCGGCCTCGTGGGTCAGGGCGTTCAGCTCCTTGAAGCCGATGATGCCGCTGTTGCCCTTGAGGTTGTGGAAATAGCGGAAGACGTCGTTGACCAGTTCTCCGCCGTCGGAGGGGTCCTTCTCAAGCTCCACCAGGGCGGAGTTGAGGTTCTCCACGATCTCCCGGGCTTCTTCCAGAAAGTCCGCCAGGTGGCCTTCGCCGATGACCGTGAGCTTGTAGGTCTCGGACACGAAGGGCGGCAATTCGAGGGCATCCCCGGCCTCCTCGAAGACCTCCCCCCCTGCGTCGCGGGCCGCCTCCTCCTGCGCGGCCGCGGCGAAGGCCGCGGCCAGTTCGGCGTCTTCCTCCGCGGTCGGCGCGGCGTCCGGAGTCACGGAAGGCGTTTCCGCCGCAGGCTCCTCCGGGGCGTTCCCGGACTGGGGCGCGGTCGTGCCGCCCCCCGCGAGCAGCGCCTCGATGTGCGCGATCAGGGACGTGATGTCGGTGTCGCCCTCGCCGGAGGAGGCCTCCAGGCTGTCGATCATGGTGCGCAAGGCGTCGGTGGCGGCCAGGATCACGTCCATGATCTCCGTCGTCACGGAAAGCTTGCCGTTGCGCAGTTCGTCGAGGATGTTCTCGGCCTTGTGGGCGAGGCTGTTGATCTTGTTCAGGCCGAGGAACCCCGAGGCTCCCTTGAGGGAGTGCATGGGCCTGAAGATGTCGTTGAGCAGGCCGAGGTTGTCCGGAGTCTTCTCAAGCTCGATCAGCGTCGGCTCGATGGTTTCCAGGTGTTCCTTGGCCTCGACGATGAAGTCGGCGAAAATTTCAGGATCCATGAAGTCCTGACTCATGACTGCTCCCGGTAGGCGTTCCGCTGCCGCAATTGTACCCGCATCGCCGACAAAGACAAGCGTACCGCGCCCTGACGCTCCCGACCCCGCTCAGCCGAGCAGCATCTTGACATTCTTGACCATGTTTTCGGGTTGGGCGGGCTTGACCAGATAGAGGTTCGCGCCCAGGTTCAGGCCGGTCTGGATGTCCTTTTCCTGTCCCTCGGTGGAGAGCACGATGATCGGTATGTCCCGATAGGCCTCCTGTTCACGCACGGTCTTGATGAAGGTGAAGCCGTCCATGCGCGGCATGTTCACGTCGGAGATGATGAGGTCGAAAGAGCTGGAATAGAGCTTTTCCAGCCCGTCCAGTCCGTCTTCGGCTGTCGTCACCTTGAAGCCTTCCTTCTTCATGATGAAGGCGACCAGGTTGCGCACGGTCTTGGAGTCGTCCACGATGAGTATGTTCTTGGACATGGGTCCTCCTATTTTTCAAGCAACCGCGACACCATGCGGTCGACGGAGATGATGTTGATCAGCTTCTCGCTCTTCTTCAATATCCCGGCCAGAAAATCGGCCCGGATGCCGAGGTGGCCCTCGATGCCCCATTCGATGTCGTTCTGCTGCGCGCGGTACATGGTCACCACGGCGGTGACGATCATGCCCACCTGCAGTCCCTGATGGCTGCAGACGATGATGAAGCGGTCGTCCACCGCGTTCCCGCCCATGCCCAGCATGGTGCGCAACGAAATCAGCGGCGTGACGCGGCCGCGCAGGTTGACCACGCCCTCCACGTACATCGGGGCCTTGGGCAGCCGGGTGGGAGCCACGGCCCGGATGACCTCCTGGATGGTGATGATGGGCACGGCGAATTCCTGCGCATCCACCTTGAAGCTGACCAGTTGCAGTTCGGCCTGGGCCTTGAGCGCGGCGTCCAAGCCGTCCCCGGCCGTCTCGGCGCGGCGCGGCGCGGCCGTCTCCCCGCCGGACGCGGCAGGACGCGGCGCGGCGGCGAAGCCGGGCAGGCTGTCCTTTTCCGTGGGATCGTAGCGCCGCACGCCCCCGAGCTGGCCGCCCATGCCGAGATATTTCTCCACGAAGGCCCGCTCGGCCGGGGTCATTTCCCCCTGTCCCGCGCCTTCGCCGGGCAGGCGCACGCTCTCCTGGAAGTATTCCTCTGGCGTCTTCATGACTGCATGATTTCCTTGGCCAGGAGCGTGTACTCCATGGCCCCCCGCGAATGCGGATCGAGGTCGAAGATGACCTTGCCCAAGGCGGACGCCTCGCGGAACTTAGTGTCGGTGTTGATGATCGTGGTGAACATGTTTCCCCTGAGCTTGCGCCGGACCAGGTTCAGCACCCGGCGGCAGGCGCTCGCCCGCCTGTCGTACATGGTGGCCATGGCCTTGAAGACGATGGGCTGCGGCATGACCTTGTTGATCATCCGGATGGTGTCGAAGATCAGTCTGAGCCCGTGCAGGGCCAGGAAATCCGTCTGCACCGGGATGATCAGCAGGTCGCAGGCCACCAGCGCGTTGACCAGCAGGACGCCCACGTGCGGCGGGCAGTCCAGCAGGATGTAGTCGTAGCGGTCCTGGACGTCCTTCAGGGCCCCCCTCAGGATCAGCCCCTTGTTGGGCCGGTCCTTGGTGTCCACCTCCAGCTCCGAGAGCCGGATGTGGCCGGTGACGAAATGCAGCCCGGTCTCCTCGTGCCGCAGGATGATGCGGTCCCAGATGGCCGGATCGTGCGCGGGCTCGGCAAAGAGGTCGTAGAGCGTGTGCGGCGTTTCCTCCGGGAAGAAGGCCATATGGATGGAGGCGTTGGCGTGCGGGTCGAGGTCGATGACCAGGACGCGCATGGCCAGCCGGGAAAAGGCCGCGCCGAGGGTGAGGGCCGTGGTGGTCTTGCCCACGCCGCCCTTCTGGTTCGCTATCGCCAGCACCTTGGCCACGTCGTCCCCGCCTGTCCGTTTGTCCGTCACCGCTTCCGGCCGGGCCGCGCCCGGCTCCACTACGCCTTGTCTTCGGCCGCCTCCTGCTCGCGCAGCAGCTTCTGGATCAGGTTGGAGAGCGCCCGCCAGTCGTCCTGGTCCACGTCCAGAAAGCGGATGCCCAGGGCATAGCCCGGTTCGTCGCCGCGCTCCTCGACCCACATGATCTCCGCGATGGCCTGCAGGTACTGCCCGGAGTCCGTCTCGAAGACCTTGAGAAAACCCGGATGGTACTTGTTCAGGCTGGGGATGTGAATCTTCACCGTGACCTTGTCCCCCTGCTCGAAGCGGTCCGGACATTCGACCCTGAGCCCGCCCGAACTGATGTCCGTGCAGCAGACCTCGTGCGGCCGCTGCTGGGCCAGGGGAAACTTGAACTCCCGGACCTCGACCCGAAAGTTCTTGGGCAGGCGCTCGTAGCGGCGGCGTTCGGCCCCTGAAGCCATCTAAGCCTCCTTCCTGTAGATGATCGCGCCCGGATGGTGGATCGGCCTGAAGGCGCGCGTGATGTTGTGCAGGGACTCGGAATGACCGATGAAGAGATAGCCCCCGGCCAGAAGATTGTCGTAAAAGGAACTGATGACGCGCTTCTTCACCTCGTCGTCGAAGTAGATGATGACGTTGCGGCAGAAGACGACGTGGGAGCGCTCGACCCGCTTGCACTGCGCCTTGTCGGACAGGTTGATCTGGCCGAAGCTGATGAGCTGCTTGACCTCGGGCACGATCCGGTACTTACCGTCCTCCCCCGTGAAATACCGGGAGACGATCTCCCTCGGGGTGGTGCGCAGCGAATACTCCGTGTAGACGCCGCGCCGCGCCGAGAGGAGCACGGCCTCGGAGAGGTCGTTGGCCGTGATGCGGATGTTCCACTGTCCGATCTCGCTCTTCAGCACCTCGTGCAGGATGATGCCCAGGGTGTACGGCTCCTCGCCGGTGGAGCACCCCGCCGACCAGATGCGCAACGTTTTCGGCCCCTTGGACTTGATGGCGTCCAGCACCTCGGGCAGGACCTTGTCCTGGAATATCTTGAGTTGGGGCGGGTTGCGGTAAAAACTCGTCTCGTTGGTGGTCACCGCCTCGAAAAGCTTGTTCAGCTCCTGCTGTTTGCGCGGATCGTACTGCAGGTAGTAGTAGTACTCGCCGAAGCTCTTCAGGTTCAGGAGCTTGATGCGGTTGGCGAGACGGTTCTCCAGCAGGTACTTGCGGTTGTCGGCGATATATATGCCGCTCTTGTCGTAGATGAAATCGCGAAGCTGGCTGAACTCCTCGTCGCTGATCTTGAATTCCTTGCCGAGGGTGATGGACTTGGAGAACAGCGACATCTAGAAGTCCTCTCCCAGGGACTGTATCCGTGCCACGGCGTCCTCGGCCGCGGCCATGATCTCCGGATCGTCCATGTTCGTGACCTCCAGGAGAGCCCGGAACGCTGCCTGCCCTCCGATCTCGCCCAATGCCTCCACGGCCTTGAGCACCACGAGCTTGTTGTCGCTCTGCAGCAGCGGCACCAGTTGCTCCACGGCCTTGTATTCGCGCCGTCTGGCCAGGGCCTCCATGGCCCGGATGCGGACCCAGTCGTCCTCGTCGTCCAGGGCCCGAAGCAGCTGCTCCGCGGCCGCCCCTCCCTCCAGGTTGCCCAGAATCTCCACCACGGCCAGCCGGACGTCGCTGTTTTCGTCCGAAAGACGGCCGACAATGCAGGCGCGGCAGTCCGGATCGCCGCCACAGATGCCCGCGATGGCCTCCACGGCCACCTTGCGGATGTCCGGGATTTCGTCCTCCAGGGCGCGGCGCAGCAGGTCCACCTGCTCCCGGCCGCCCATCTTGCCCACAGCGTACACGGCCATCAGGCGACGGATGGGATCGGGATCGTCCAGCAGGGCGACGAACCGTTGCATCATCTCGTGGCCGCCAAGGGAGATGCAGGCCTCCAGGGCCGCCTCCTTGACGTCGTTGTAGGGATGGTCGATGAAGCCGAAGACCATGGGGCCGGCCTCGGCCAGACGCAGGTGCGCGCCCAGGAATCTCATGGCGCCCTTGAGCACCGTGCCGTCCTGATGTCTGGCAAGCACGTCCAGGAAGAACGGCCCGGCCTCGGCCCCGGCCACGCGCAAAAGCCCCTGCACAAGCTCACGCTGCAGGTCGCGCTCGGTCTTCCAGAAAACCTCGCGCATGATGCGCGAGGTCTCCTCGCCGCCGATGCGCGCCATGACCTCCACCACCACCAGGGCCTTGGGAAGCTGTCCGCTCTGGGTCAGACCGTAGATCAGGGACTCGGTCAGGCCGATGCGCGTCAAGGCGTCGATGCACAGTCCCAGACGCTCCTGGTCGGTGTCGAAATTGAGCTGCGCGGCGAGGTCCAGTATCTCGGCCGAGGCCTCCTCGCCGCCCGTGAAGCCGAGCCCCTTCACCGCGGCGTCCTGGATGTCCGGGTCCTCGTCCTTGACCGCCGCCAGAAGGTACACGAGGAACTTGTCGCGTTCCTTGTCCGAAAGCAGGGCCAGGGACTTGCCGCCCAGAATCTTGACGATGGCCTGCACGATTTTGTTGCGCAGGGCCGCGGGACTCTCGTCCATGCGCCGCAGCAGCATGGTGGCTGCCTTGATGTTGCCCATCTCGCCCAGGGCCTCGACGATCATGGAGGCGACAAGGTCCGAGGAACTGTCCAGGGCCTTGACCAGGGCGTCCACGCTGGAGTCGTCCTTGATCTTGGACATGGCCTCGATGACCGCGAACTGCACCCATTCCTCGTCCTGCAGGGCCTTGTTCAGGCACTTGGCCGCCTCGGGCATGGCCAGGGTCCCCAGGGAGACGGCCGCCTGGTAGCGGACGTTGACCTCGGGGTCCTTGAGCAGGCTCTCGCACAGCGGAGCGACCGCCAGGACGTTGGCCGTGGAGCCGAGAATGTCCGTGGCGAAGATGCGGATGTCCGCGTCCTCATCGTGCAGGAGGTCCACCAGCGTGCGGAAGTCCTGGTTGCCGGTGTGGCGCAGGATGTCCATGGCCAAGTTGCGCACCGGCGCGTCCTCGGAATGCAGAAGCGGGGCCATGCAGCGCACGGTGATCGGGCCGCCGATCAGGCGCAGGGCCTGCTCCGCCGCCTCCTGGACGCCCAGGTTGCTGCTCTTGAGCAGTGCGGCCAGATGCGGCACCGCATCCTCGCAGCCGGACTCCCCGGCCTGGTAGGCAGCCTCCCGGAGCACCTCCGAGTCGTCGCTGCGCAGCCGTTCCAACAGATCGGGACAGATGGCCATGTTCTCACTCCATGGACGGGCCGGGCCTTCAGGCCCCGGCCGACGCCGTTACGAAAGAGATGTCGTGCCCGCGCTCACTTGTAGATGTTCGTCAGGATGGCCTCGGCAAGCTCCTCAATGTCCACGATCTCGTCCGCCAGTCCGGCGTCCACGATCGCCTTGGGCATGCCGTAGACGACGCAGGACGCGTCGTTCTGCGCCAGGGCGCGCCCCCCCTTCTCCTTGAGCGCCTTGACGCCTTCCAGGCCGTCGCTGCCCATGCCGGTCATGATCACGCCGAGCCCCCGCTTGCCCACGCCCTCGGCCACGGAACGGATGAGTTCGTTGGCCGACGGCTTGTACAAGGCCTCTTGGGGATCGGGGGAGACCACCACGTCGATGCGGCTGACCTTCTGGTCGATGCGCAGATGCTGTCCGCCCGGGGCCACGTAGGCCGTCCCCGGGGCCACCCGCTCGCCGTGCTCCGCCTCCTTGACCGTGATCTTGCAGATGGAGTCCAGGCGCTTGGCGAACGGCCCGGTGAAGGCCGCGGGCATGTGCTGGGCGATGAGGATGGCGGCGGGAAAATCCGCGGGCAGGCTGGAGAGCACCTTTTGCACGGCAGGAGGGCCACCGGTGGAGACGCCGATGGCCACGACGTCGCGCGCCGGCGCGCCCGAAGGCCTGACCAGTTCGCGCCGGGGCGCCTCCGGCGCGGCGGCCGGGGCGCCGCCCGCCGCGGGGCGGGGAGGCACGGACAACGGCCGGACGGGCGCGCGCAGCTTGCGCTTGGCCACGTATTTGACCCTGGCCCTGAGCTGGTCCTCGATCTTGACGATGTCCAACGAAACCTTGGAAAGCTGTTTGGGGATGAAGTCCACCGCTCCGAGTTCCATGGCCTTGAGCGTGGCCTCCGCGCCCTCGGTGGTCAGAGAGCTGACCATGAGCACGGGCCTGGGCATCTCCATCATGATGTGCCTGAGCGCCGTGAGGCCGTCCATAACCGGCATCTCGATGTCCAGGGTGACCACGTCCGGCTGGAGACGGCGGATCTTTTCGAGTCCCTCCTCGCCGTTCTTGGCCGTGTCCACGACCCGGATCTCCGGGTCCTTTTCCAGCATGGCGCTGATGGCTTTGCGCATGAAGGCGGAATCATCGACGACAACAACAGTGATCACGTCCGAAACTCCGTTCGAGGTCAGGCTGCGGGCGGAGGGGGGGAAGGCGCCCGATCCGGTCTGCGCAGTGTGTACCACATCGCCGCAAAAAACAAACGCAAAACGCGCGGGCAAAAGATTTCCCCGCCGGGCGCAGGCCCTGCGGGACGCTCGCGCCGCCCCTTCCCGTCGCCACCTTAGCAGCACTCGGCGGTCCTCTTCAAGGCGCTCGCGGGGAATTCCCGTGACCATGCCGCATCCCGGGGGCCGGACACCTTCCGCACAAAGGCACTTGCCAAAGTCCGGCAAATCGCATAATCAACGCTCCCTCACACGGGATGTGGCTCAGTCTGGTAGAGCGCTGCGTTCGGGACGCAGAGACCGGAGGTTCAAATCCTCTCATCCCGACCAGAAAAATTAAGGGCTTGCGGAAGAACTCCGTAAGCCCTTTTTCTTTGGGGAATCGTTTGGTCGAAGCATCCCCGGCGAACCCCGCAGCCGGTTCCGAGTCCGGGCTGCGCGGCGGGCAGACGTCCTCTTCCGCACCACAAAATACCCCTAGTGGGTATTGCAGCGCAACGCCTCCGGGGCTTCAGCACCTTTTCGCGGCATGAGCAACAGGCCACATCCCCCTGGACATCCTCCCCAAAAGTCCGCATTATGGGACCATAGCATTCTTCAGCAGGGAGGATTCCATGAGCGGTCCCGAGCGCGGCGCGACAGGCGGAAACGCACTGACGGGCTGGTTTATGCGCGCCGCCCTGCCCTTCCGCGACACCCTTACGGGGTATAACCCAGGAGCCTTCAAGGCCGACCTCACGGCGGCCCTGACCGTGGCCGTGGTTGCCTTGCCGCAGTGCATGGCCTACGCGGTCATCGCCGGGGTGCATCCCAAGTACGGCCTGTGGGCCGCGACCATCCCGGTCATCGTGGCCTCGCTCTGGGGGGCCTCGCGTTTTCTCATCGCTGGCCCCACCAACGCCATCGCCATGCTCCTTTTCTCCTCCCTGGCCGAGGTGACGGTGGACGGCACGCTGATCAGCGCCCTGCCCGAGGAGCGGAAGATGGCCTTCATCTTCGGCGTGGCCGTGCTCGCGGGGCTGATGCAGATCGTCATGGGGCTGGCGCGTCTGGGCGAACTCGTCCATTTCATCTCCCACTCCGTGGTCGTCGGCTTCACCGCGGGCGCGGGCGTGCTCATCGCCGCGGGGCAACTCAAGAACCTCTTCGGCCTCTCGATCCCCCCCGTGCCGGACTTTCCGAGCATCCTCTGGAACACCGTGAAGGCCCTGCCCCAGACCAATATCTGGAGTCTGGCCGTGGGCCTGGCGACCATGACCGCGGCCCTGGCCCTGGTGCGCCTCAGCCCGCGCATCCCCGCGGCGTTTCTGTCCATCGTGCTGGCCGCGGCCGTCTCCTGGCTCCTGGGGCTGAGCGAACACGGCGTGCGCCTGGTGGGCGATGTGCCGCGCAGCCTGCCGCCCCTCTCCACGCCGCCCGCGCCCGACGCCGAGGCCATGCGCGCCCTCTTCATGCCCGCCCTGGCCATCGCCCTCCTAGGCATCGTGGAGGCCCTGTCCATCGCCAAGACCCTGGCCTCGGCCAAGGGGGAGCAGATCGACGGCAACCAGGAATTCCTGGGGCAGGGTCTGGCCAACGTGGCCGCTGGCCTCTTCTCCGGCATCCCGGGCAGCGGCTCCTTCACGCGCAGCGCCGTGAACTTCATGGCCGGGGCGCGCACACGCATGGCGGGCGTGCTCACGGGCCTGCTGACCCTAACGGTGGTCATGCTCCTGGCCCCGCTGGCCCGCCATATCCCCATCGCCGCCCTGGCGGGCATCCTGCTGATCATCGCCTGGAACATGATCGACAAGCACGGCATCGCCTTGTCCCTGCGCGCCACGCGGGCGGATCGCGCCGTGCTCCTGGCGACGTTCGCCGCCACCCTGCTCCTGGACCTGGAAAAGGCCGTGTTCGTGGGCGTGCTGCTCTCCATCGCCCTGTTTCTGCGCAAGGTCTCCCACCCGCAGGTCATCCGCCTGGACAACTGCGACAGCCCCGAACTCGCCTCCCTGCCCACGGGTCCCTGCTGCCGCAACATCGCGGTCTACCAGATCGAGGGCGCGCTCTTCTTCGGCGCGGTGGACGAACTGGAGAGCCGCCTCTACGAATACGAGGACTTCGGCCACCACGTGGTCATCCTGCACCTGAAGCACGTACACCACCTGGACGCCACCGGCGTTCACGCCTTCACCATCTTCCTCAAGCGCTGCCGCAAGAAGGGCGTGATCCTGATCCTGGCCGGGGCCAGACCCGGCGTGCGCAAGGTGCTGGCCGACTCCGGCCTGGCCGCCGCGCTGGGGCCGGAACGACTCGTCGCGACCCTGGCCGAGGCCATCGAGCTGACATACGCCAAGCATCTCAAGGACCACGTCTGCAAGGACTGCAAGGAAGGCAACGACGGCGAGTGCCTCAGGATGACGCAGGCGAGGGCTGCCGCCGCCGCTGCCGCGAGCCAAGTGCCGGAACGCGCGTAAGTCGCCAAGTGGCCTAGGACAAGGCTTCCTTGACCCTTTGCCGCCTTCTGTGCGAGTGTCGTTCACTCACAGGAGGAATCGGTCATGCCGGACAAGGCGGGCACCTTGCTGCACACGGCAGTCTTCGCGCTGCTGGCGCTCCTGCTTGCGTCCTGCGCCCCCGGAGAACCCCAGCCGCATAAACCGCAGCACGTTCCGGGGGTGAACGACTCCGAAATCCGCATCGGCTCCTCCCTGGCCCTCTCCGGCCATGCGGAATACCTCGGCATCCAGACCCTGCGCGGCGCGCTAGCCTACATCAACCACGTCAACGAGACCGGCGGCGTGCACGGCCGCGCCATCCGCGTCGTGGCCTACGACGACGCCTACGATCCCTCGCGCTGTCTGGTGAACACCCAGCGCTTGATCATCGAGGACGACGTCTTCTCGCTCTTCTGCTACGTGGGCACGCCGACCACGGTGAAGGTCCTGCCGCTCATCGAGCAGGCCCGCATTCCCCTCGTGGGCATCTTCACGGGGGCCGACGCCCTGCGCACGCCCTTCAATCCCTGGGTCATCAACGTGCGCGCCTCCTACTACCAGGAGACCGCGGCCGCGGTGGCGCACATGGTCGAGAATCTCGGCCTGTCGCGCATCGCGGTCTTCTACCAGTACGACGCCTTCGGCTTCGACGGCCTGACCGGCGCGGAGCTGGCCCTACAGAAGTACGGCCTGGCCCCGGTGGCGCGCGGCTCCTACATCCGGGGCACCATGGGCATAGAGGACGGCCTGGAGCGCATCATACGCTCCGGCGCGCAGGCCGTGATCATGATCGGCACCTACGACCCCTGCGCCAAATTCGTGCACGAGGCCCGGCGCAGAGGCTTCGACCCGCTCTTCTACACCGTCTCCTTCGTGGGCGGAGAGGAACTGGGACGCCGCCTGCAGAACGAAAAGGACGCCCAGGTCGTTCTCTCCCAGGTCGTTCCCTCACCCGCCCAGGTCAGGCCTCCGGGAGGCGATCCCGGCGCGCCGGTCTACTCGGAGTTGCTGGCCAAGTATTATCCCTCGGACAAGCCCAACTACATCGGCCTTGAAGGCTACTTCAACGCCATGGTCCTGGTGGAGGGACTGCGCCGGGCGGGCCGCGACCTGACCCGCGAAGGGTTCATCCGCGCCGTGGAGGGCATGACCGACTTCCCCCTGGCCGAATCCCTCTTCATCTCCTTCAGCCCCAAAGACCACGAGGGTCTCGACCGCATCTACTTCACGAAGCTGCAGGACGGCGTTTTCCGCATGCTCGACGACTGGGACGAGATCGCGCGGGCCCTCGCCGCCAAAGCCAGGCACCCTGGCGGGGGCTCGCCATGAGAGCCTTCGGCGACGTCAGCCTGTCCAAGAAGATATTCTTCACCACCCTGGCCTTCATCCTGCTCGTCTCGGGCATCATCGCCCTGCTGGCCCGCTGGGTGCTGGTCTCCAGCCTGACCTCGGAGCTCGAGCACCGCGGCACCGCCATCGCCCAGAGCCTTGCGGACCGGGCGCGCGGCTACATCCTGGACAACAACGTCTCCGACCTCGTGACCCTGGCCTTCGACGCCGCCTACCTGGGCGAACGCAAGGATCTCGTTTCCTACATCTTCATCACCGACCCGGACGGCCGCATCCTGGCCCACACCTTCACCCGCCCCTTCCCTCAGGAGTTGATGGGCATCCCCACCCCCACCCCGGCGGACAAGCGGGCGGTCCGCGACATGGCCGTGCTCGGCCTGCCGGTCAACGACATCTCCGTGCCCATCACCGAGGGCATCTACGTCATCGGCGCGGTGCACGTGGGTTTGAACAAGCACCACATCGACAACCTCGTGGGCAAGCTGCGCATCACCTTCCTGGGCTTCATCTCCCTGGTGATCGTAGTCGTCTTTTTCATCTCGCTGCGCATCGCCAACTACATCACCCTGCCCATCGTCAGGCTGACCAGGAGTTCCGACGAACTGTCGCGCGGCAACTTCGACATCTCCGTGGACCTGGAGGGCGCGGACTGGACGCCCCAGGATTGCCCGGCATACCAGAACACCGACCTGCCCTGCTGGCACTTCGACCAGACCAAGGAGGCCAGCGACGACACGGGAGAGGCCGACTCCACCCACCGCACCTGCCGCCAGTGCCGCTTCTACCGCAAGGTGCCCGGCGACGAGGTGCAGCAACTCTACAACTCCTTCCGCAACATGGTCTGGAGCATCAAGCTCTACCGCCGACGCCTGCGCGAATCCGAGGAGAAGTACCGCTCGCTCTTCGTCTCCGGCCCCGACCCCATCCTAGTGGTCGACGCCCAGACCTACCAGATTCTCGACGCCAATCCCCGGGCCGAAGAGGTCTACGGCTACACCCGCGAGGAGCTTGCCAAGCTGCCCTACACGGCCCTGGACCAGGATTTTCCCTCCAACTGTCTGGTCCGCTTCGAGCAGGCCTCCGAACGCGGCAGCACGTGCATCTACTGCTCCAAGCTCATCCACTACCGGAAGGACGGCCTGCCCATCTACGTCAACCTGCACGCCTGCCCCATCAGCTACCGCAACCGGCAGGCCTACATCATCGCCTCGGCCGACGTCACCGAGATGATCGAGAAGGACGCGCAGCTCATCCAGGCCAGTAAGATGAAAACCCTGGGCGAGATGTCCGCGGGCATCGCCCACGAACTCAACCAGCCGCTCAACGCCATCAAAATGGGTTCGGACTTCCTGACCATGCTCTCGGAGGAAGGCCAACCGGTCCAATCCGAGCAGTTCAGGCCCATCACCAGCGAGATCAGCCAACAGGTGGACCGGGCCACGGACATCATCAACACGCTGCGGGCCTTCGGCCGCAAGGCGGACATGGTGCGCGAGCGGCTCTCGGTCAACGACTCGGTGCGCGGCGTGCTGAAGATCGTGGGGCATCAACTCTCGCTTTCCGGCATCGAGACCGAAATCGACCTCGACGAGAACCTGCCGCCCATCCTGGCCCACGACAACCGCATCCAGCAGGTTCTCTTCAACCTCGTGACCAACGCCCGCGACGCCATCATCAAGCGGGAGGACGAGCCGCCCGAGGGCAGGCGCATCATCCTGCACACCTTCCGCAGGCGGAGCGAGGTCGTGGTCAGCGTGCAGGACACCGGGGTGGGCATCCCCGAATCCGTGCGCGGCAAGATCTTCGAACCCTTCTTCACCACCAAGGAGACGGGCCAGGGCATGGGTCTCGGCCTGTCCATCTCCTACGGCATCGTCAAGGACTACGGCGGCGACATCCGCATCGACAGCGAACCCGGCAAGGGGACGACCATCGAACTGGTCTTTCCCGTAGCTGCGACTGCAACCGGAGCGAAGGCATGACGAAGATTCTGGTCATCGACGACGAGCGCCCCACCCTAGGCATGTTCCGGCTCTTCCTCGAAAAGTACGGATACGAGGTCGAAACCGCCGAGAACGGCCAGGAGGGGCTGGACATCTTCCAGCGCGAGAAGCCCGCCATCATCCTCACGGACATCAAAATGCCGGGCATGGACGGCATTCAGGTCCTGGGCAACATCAAGCGCCTCAACCCCGCGGCCGAGGTCATCGTCATCACCGGCCACGGCGACATGGACCTGGCCATCCAGGCCCTCAACCTCGACGCCACCGACTTCATCAACAAGCCCATCAAGAAAGAGGAATTGGACGCGGCCCTGAAGCGGGCCGAGGAACGCCTCCGGCTCTCGCGCAGCCAGGAGGCGGAGATCAGCGTGCGCGCCTCGGGGAAGGTCACGGTCATCGACGTGCGCGCCAACGTTACTGCGGGTTCCGAGGCCGCCCTGCTCGACGCCTACCGTCAGGCCCAGACCGCGGGGGGAGGCATCCTGCTGCGCTTCTCGGAGAACGCCTCCATCAACGGCGCGGGCATCGCCATCCTCACCCAGCTCCTGCTTGACTGCCGGGACAAGGGCATCCGCACGGCCATCACCGGGCTCTCCGACAACTTCCGCAAGGTCTTCGGCATCGTCGGGCTCTCCAAGCTGGCGGACAGCTACGATTCCGAGGAAGAGGCCCTGACCGCCCTGCTGCACTGAAACCGGACCGTGTCCGAAACGAACCGAGGAGGATGCGCATGCGCCTTTCGCCTCTTGTCCGCCTCCTGGCCGCGCTCCTGCTGCTCGCCTCGGCCGCGGCCGCAGCCGACGGCCTGCCGAAGGAGGGCGACACCCTTCCCGCTTTCACCATGCCGGCCCCCGGCGCCAAGGACTGCGACTACCTGGGCATCGCCCGAGGCAAGCCCTTCGGCCTTAAGGACGTCAAGGCCAAGTTCATCGTCTTCGAGGTCATCGGCGTCTACTGCCCGCAGTGCCACGACCAGGTGCCGCGCTTCAACGACCTCTACCGCCGCCTGAAGAAGGCCCGGCTCGACGACCGCGTGAAGATGCTCGCCCTGGCGGCCGGAGGCTACCCCGCGGAGGTGGAGTACATGCGCAGCCAGGGGACCTACGCCTTCCCCATCGTCACCGACCAGGATTTCACGGCGCACAAGAAGCTCGGCGAACCCAAGACGCCCTTCACCATGATCGTGGACGCCTCGGGCAAGGTCCTGTGGGCGCACCTCGGCGTGGAGCAGAACGTAGACGCGCTCTTCAAGCGCCTCTCGGATCTGGCCCGGTAACGGAAAAGGACAGGCCGCGGCATGGACGACGAAGCGCCCCGCTTCAAGGATGCGCTGGCCCGGCACTGCTTCCTGCACCAGACGCTCTACGAGCTGGTCAGCGCGCTGGGCAGGGCGCGCAGCGTCTCCGAGGTCGCCTCCGAGTTTCTTCCCTGCGTCATGGGCCCCCTGGGCGCCACCTCGGGCTTCGTGCTGTTGCGCGGCGGCGCGGAAAACGACTGCCGCGTCCTCTTCCGGGGACTGGCGGGCGAGGACCAACATCTGCGCGAGGGCTGCCTCGAACTCCTGCACAAGATATTCCCGCCCGGCATGCCCACCCGGCCGGGCGATCCGCTGCCCGTTGTCCTGCACGGCTCCCACCTCGCGCGCGAATTCCTGCTGCCGCCGGGCACGCTGGTGGTCATGGGGGCCAACGCGGCCGACGACCTGCAGGCGGTGGTGGGCTTCGGCCCGCGTCTCACGGGAGAGGACTACGGGGAGGAAGAACTGCGGCTCCTGGAGAGCGCGGCCCGCCACCTCGCCCTGGCCCTCTCCCGCGCCCGCCAGGAGGAGCGCATCAACGGCCTGAACCAGGACCTGGAACGCCAGAACGAGCGGCTGGCCCGCTCCCTCAATCGCATGGAGGAAGCGGGCGACCGCCTGGCCCGGCAGTCCTACCGCATGGAGACGCTCTACGCCTCGGCCATGGAGCTTTCGGCCGCGCCGGACATCACGCGGCTGGTCGACGCCTTCCTCCTGCAGTGTCTGGGCGCGCTGTCCACGGCCGGAGGATTCGCGGCGGTGTTCGACGACCGCCACGACAGTCCCTTTCTCACGGCGCGCGGCCTGTCTCCCGCGGACCTGGACCGACTCGCCTCGCCGCAGGGCCGCTCCGCCCTGCTCGGACTGTTCGTGGCTATGAAGGACCGCCTCCCCCGACACATGGAATCGCGGCTGGTGGAAGACCCCGAAGCCCTCTCCGAGATGCCGGGCCTCCCGACCCTGGTTGTGCTTTTCGCCGTGGACGAGACCTGCCGGGGGGTGCTCTGCCTGGGGCGGCGCCTCTCCGGCACGCCCCTGGATGACGAGGACCGGCAGCTCGCCGCCTCGCTCACGGCCACCTTCCTCGTCTGCCTGGAGCGGACCAGGGCCTACGAGGAACTGCGGCGTCTCAACAACGACCTAGCCGAACGCAACGAGATCCTGCGGCTGACCATCGCGGACCTGAAAAGCGCCCGCGTCCAGATCGACCTCCTCTCCGAAGCCCGCGACCGCGTCCTGTCCCTGGTCCGTAGCGGCCTGTCGCGCGCCGACAGGCTCTCCTTCGTCGACCTGTGCACCATCGTCCTGGTCAGCTCCCTGCTCGCCCTGCTCTTCAACTTCGCCAACCCCTCGGGCATTCCCGTGCTGCCGCCGCTGCTCTTCTCCGATCCGCCTCCTACCGTTTCGGCCCCGGCCGCGCGGGGGCGACTGGCCGTCCAGAACGCCGTGCTCGTGGACGCCAGACCCGAGGAGTTCTTCCGCGAACTCAGGCTGGCGGGCGCCCTGAACGTCCCGGCCACGCTTTTCGATTTCGTCTACGCCATGCGGCTCGCCGACCTGGACCCGGAGCGGCCCGTCATCGTCTACGGCAATACCGTGAGCATGCGTTACGACGCCCAGGTCGCGGGCAGGCTCAGCGATCTCGGCCACATGCAGGTCTTCGTGCTGGACGGGGATTTCGCGGACTGGACGGCAAGCGGCCTGACAGTGGAGAAAGGTCCATGAGCCCTGTCCTGCGCCTCCTTTCCCATCCGCTCCTGGCCCTGGCCTTGCGGCTCTACATCGGCGGACTGTTCGTCTACGCGGCCATGTACAAAATCAACTACGCGGCCGAGTTCGCCGCCACCATCGCCAGCTACCGCATCGTGCCCTGGTGGGGCGTCAACCTCCTGGCCGTGTTCATGCCCTGGCTGGAACTGGTGGCCGCGGTGATGCTTCTGGCCGGCTTCCGGCTCAAGGCGGCGGCCGCCGTCATCGCGGGGCTGCTCGTCGTCTTCACCGTGGGCATCCTGGTCAATCTGCTGCGCGGCTCCGAAATCTCCTGCGGCTGTTTCCACACCCTGGAGGACGCCATCAGTTGGTGGACCGTGCTGCGCGACCTCGCCTGGCTGGCCATGATTCTGCACGTCTTCTTCTTCGACCGCCTTCTGCAGGTGGACCGCGCCCTGATGCGCGACCTCAAGGAGATTGCGCCATGAGCGCCCTGATCCGCGTGCTCGTCCTGACCGCCCTCATGCTTCTGGGCTGCGGCGCCAATGAGCCCGAGTCCCCGGCCGCTCGACTGCCGGGCAGTTGGGAAGCCGAAACGGCGGAAGGCCGCGTCGTCCTCGTGCTGCAGGAAGACGGCAAAGGCGTCTGGCGCACGGAGCTGGACGAGGCTCCGTTCAGATGGTCGGTGAAGGGGGAAGGCCTCGTGCTGCACACGCGCTCCGGAGGGGCCGTGGCCGCCTCCCTGCCCAGCGACGGAACTTTGCGGTTGAACATGCCCGGGGTCGGGGAACTGCTTTTCTCCCGCACGGAACGGAAATGAGCCGGAGGGGGCGGTGGCCCCTCCGGCTCGACCTTGGAGGCATCCCACCGTTGCGGACCGGTGAAATTCCTCTTGAGGAGCAGGAATGCGGACGTCCGGACGGGAGGCCTTTTTCTGCGCCCACCCGCCAGGGATGCCGCCTGTCCGTGCACAGGAGGCGCACTGACGGCATCGACAAATCAGGGCGGACCATGGATGATCGATTGAGAAACTTCAAAAAAATTTCGCTTGCGCGCGGATTGATACCGAACGATCGCACAAGACAACCCTGAAAGGGCCTTCCCTGGCCCTGGCCAACGCCACGCACCCCTGGAATCCGGCCACAAAAAATCATCCGAACATTCTTCGGCAGAGACAAGAAGAGCCGGAGGGGGCGGTGGCCCCTCCGGCTCAACCTTGGAGATGCCCCGCGGCCAAGGCCGCGGGGCGGGTCATGCGAGGCGGAATCAGGCCCGGGGCTTCGCGCCCCGGGCCGTCGTCCACGGATTACGCGCGCCTGAAGGGCGCGCCCAGCCCGGCGAGCAGGCTGCGGCGGGTCAGCGGCGCGGACGGGATGCCCGCCTCGGCCACGGCCCACTTGTGGTACAGGTCGGGTTTCTTCTGGAACAGGAAGAAGACCCGGACATCGTCCACGTTGCCAAGCGCGGCCTCGGGGTACCGTTTCTTCGCCTCCTCCAGACGCTTGTTCGCCAGCTCGATCATCTCCTCCCGGTCGCCGAAGTTCATGGCGCCGGTCGGGCAGGACTGCACGCAGGCGGGCATCAGGCCGTTGTGCACGCGGTCGTAGCACATGTCGCACTTGCTCCACACGCCGCTCTTCTCGTCCATGCGCGGGATGTTGTACGGACACAGCTCCTCGCCGGTCATGCCCTCGATGGCCTTGGTGAACTGCGTGTAGATCACCGCGCCGGTCAGCTCGTCCTTGATGACCGCCCGCTCGTCGTAGCTGTCGGCCATCATCTTGCACGGCGGCTCCACGCAGTGCCTGCACTGGTCGGGGAAGAACAGCCACTGCAGGCCGCCCTTGTCCTCCAGCTCATTGAAACGCACCAGTTTGTAGGTCACGAAGTTCAGATCCACGGGGTTCTGGTGCGAGCCCCAGTTCTGGGTTTCGGTCGCGGGCAGCTTTTTCCACTGCTTGCAGGCCACCTGGCAGCCCCGGCAGGCGGTGCAGCGGGTCAGGTCGATGAAGAAGCTCTTTCCCATGGCTGCCTCCTTAGGCCTTCTTCACGTTGACCATGAAGGCCTTGGTTTCCGGAATGCCGGTGTTCGGATCGCCCACGGACGGCGTCAGGATGTTCGCCGAGTCGCCGCCGTTCTTGGGGTAGATCCAACCGTAGTGCCAGGGGAAACCGACGAGGTGGACCGTCTGTCCGTCCACCTTGAAGGGCTTCAGACGCTTGGTGACGATGGCCACGGCCCACAGCGAGCCGCGCTGACACTCCACCGTGACCTTGTCGCCGTTCTTGATGCCCCGCATCTTGGCCAGCTCCTCGCTCATCTCGCAGAACATCTGCGGCTCGGCTTCGAGCAGCCAGGGGGTATAGCGGGTCATGAGGCCGGTCTGCCAGTGCTCCGTGACGCGGTACGTGGTGCCCACGAAGGGATACCGCGGATCGCACACGGCCTTCTTCTCCTCGGAGAACTGCAGCGCCGTGGGGTTGTGCAGCTGCTTGGAGAACGGGTGCTTGGACACCGGGCACTCAAGCGGCTCGTAGTACTCGGGGAAGGGACCGTCCGCCGTGCCGGGGCCGTACAGCTGGCCGTGGCCCTGCGGACGCATGATGAACGGATGTTTGTCGCCGGGTTTCCACCCGCCGTCGGGCACGTCTCCCACCCATTTGGCGCCGTCCCACTCCACGACCGCCTTTTCGGGCGCGTAGGGCTTGCCCTCCGCGTTCACCGAGGCGCGGTTGTAGATGATCCGGCGGTTCACCGGCCAGGCCCAGGACCACTTCGGGTACAGCCCGATCTTGGCCTGCATGGGCGTCTGCTCCTTGGAGCGCCGCGCCGCCATGTTGCCGTCGTCGGTGTACGAGGCGCAGTAGATCCAGTTGCCCGAACAGGTCGAGCCGTCGGCCTGGAGCATGGCGAAGGACGGAACCTGGGATCCCGCCTTGTAGGTTTTGTCGCCGATGGTCACGTCCTTGAGGAAGCAACCGTTGATGACCTTGGCGACCCTGTGCGGATCGAACTCGCCATGGTCGTCCTCGTAGTCCCAGTACAGGTTGAGGATCGGGTCGGGGAACGCGCCGCCTTCCTTGGCGTACATCTCGCGCACCTTGTCCATGATCAGCATGATCATGTCGCCGTCGGGCTTGGTGTCGCCCAGCGGCTTGGGACCGCGGTAGCGCCACTGCATCCAGCGGCCGGAGTTGGAGATGGAGCCCTCCTTCTCGTAGGAGACCGCGCAGGGCAAGAAGAAGACCTCGGTCTTGACGGCCGCGGGCGTCATGCCCGGTCCCTTCCAGAAGGAGCCCGTCTCGTTCTCGAAGATGTTCACATTGACCATCCAATCGAGCTTGGAGAGGGCTTCGCGGGTCTTGTTGGAGTTGGCGCCGCCGCAGGCCGGGTTCTGCCCCCAGGCGAAGAAGCCCTTGAATTGGCCCTGCAGCATCTTGTCGAACATGACCAGCCAGGAGTAGCCCTTGGCGGACAGCGTCTCCAGCTTGGGCAGGTACGAATAGGCCGTGTCCAGATCAGGCTCGCGCCACATGGATTTGAGCAGGCTGGCCATGTACTTGGGCGTGTTCTGCCACCAGTTGGCGCTCTTGGGGTCCTTGCTCACCGGGGTGTTGGCCTTGTTGTAGTCGGCCAGGGTGGTCAGCGAGGCCAGGGGAGCCTTCAGGTAGCCGGGGATGATGTGATAGAGCAGGGCCTGGTCCGTGGAGCCCTGCACGTTGGCTTCGCCGCGCAGCGCGTTCACGCCGCCGCCGGCCACGCCCATGTTGCCCAGCAGCAGCTGGATGATGGACATGGCGCGGATGTTCTGCACGCCCACGGTGTGCTGGGTCCAGCCCATGGCGTACATGATCGTGCCCGACTTGTCCGGCTTGCCCGTGGCCGCGTAGGCGTCGTAGACCTTCACCAGGTCCTTCTCGGAAGCGCCGGAGATGCTGGAGACGGTCTTCAGGTCGTACCGGGCGTAGTGCGCCTTCAGAAGGTTGAACACGCAACGGGGATTCTGCAGCGTGGGGTCCTTCACCGGCTCGCCGTCGGCGTCCAGCTCGAAAGCCCACTTCTTCTGGTCGTAGGAACCGGTCTTGGGATCGAAGCCCGCGAAGACGCCGTCCTTCAGCCCGAAATCCTTGCCGACCACGAAGGAGGCGTTGGTGTAATTGGTCACGTACTCCTTGAACCACAGATTCTTGTCCAGGATGTACTTGATCATGCCGCCCAGGATGGCGATATCCGAGCCCGAACGCATCGGGCAGTAGATGTCCACCTTGGCGGAGGTTCTCGTGAAACGGGGGTCCACGTGGATCAGGGTCGCGCCGTTATCCTTGGCCCGCATCACCCACTTGAAGGAGATGGGATGGTTCTCGGCCGGGTTGGCGCCCATCATGAGCACGCAATCCGCGTTCTTCAGATCGATCCAGTGGTTGGTCATCGCGCCGCGTCCGAACGACTCTGCCAGAGCCGCCACCGTAGCGCTGTGTCAGATACGCGCCTGGTGCTCGATGTACACCAGGCCCAAGGCTCTCAAAAAGGTTTGGTAGAGCCAGCACTCCTCGTTGTCGAGGGCGGCGGAGCCGACGCTGGCCATGGCCTCGGTGCGGTTGACCACCTGTCCCTTGGCGTTGGTCTTCTGGAAGGACTCGTCGCGCGTCTGCTTGATGCGCTTGGCGATGGAGTAGATGGCGTAGTCCCAGGAGATGGGTTCCCACTTGTCCGTGTACGGCGCGCGGTACAGGGGCGTCATGACGCGCTTGTCGTTCTCGGCGAGCTGCCAGAGCGACGCGCCCTTGGCGCACAAGGAGCCTTCGTTGATCGGATGGTCGGGATCGCCCTCGATGTTGATGGCGCGGCCCGAGCCGTCCTTCGCGGTGTGCACGATCAGACCGCAGCCCACCGAGCAGTAGCAGCAGACCGTCGTGGTCTCTTTGGCCCAGCGCGTTTTCAGCAGCTGCGCCTGGGCGGCCGTGGGGGAGAGGTCGATGCCGAGCCCCCCGAAGGCCGCGCCCGCGGTCGCCACGCCCGCGAGCTTGAGGAAGTCACGTCTACAGACCTTCATCATGTTCCTCCTTTCCTGGTTGGCGGCTCAACTGCCGCAGGCTTCCCGGCCGAGAGCGAGCTGCAGGGCGTAGCCCCACCTCTCGAAAACCGCCGGAACCGGCCTCGGGACACGCTGGGGACGCTTCGCCGTCCGGGTGCGGACGCGCAACGCGCGGGCGCGCAAGCGCACCGGCTCCAGGCTGATGCCCAGCCCGGCGAACGGACAGCACGGCGCAACGGCATGAACTGTCATTCGTCCCCCTGTTGTTTCCGCCGCGACGAAATACCGCGGCGAGCCTTTTGGTGCTTCAGTTTACGTGGTGGCGAAGGCGGCGAAAAAAGGCAACGTGTTCAGGATTGCGTTTGCTCTGGCACCAGGGCGCAGAGTCTGTCCGCAAGGAGGGGGAAGAGATCGTCGCTTCGGTGGTTGTACCGGAACTCCAATTCCTTGAGATAGAGCGGAAAACGCCGCGGGGTCACGCCGTTGAAGCGGCGCAGGCGGGCGCGGGCGAAGCTCCAGAAGCTGCCCGAAAGGGAGTCCACGTAGGCGCTGCGCCCCCGGATGTTGACGTAGTTGAGCGGCAGGCCGTCGTCTCCGCAGAACATCAGGGCGTCGTAGCGCTGGTAGCGGTCGGTGTAGATGATGCTGCCCATGCGGGTCAGTTTGAGGCTGAAATGCAGGTTGAAGTGGAGCACGGTCTCCGCCTGGACCTGGGGCAGGAGGTCGATGAAGACCCATCCGTTCTTCTCGATGATGCCGAAGACCGGATAGCGGTTGAGCGCGGCGTGGCTGTCGTCCGCGGCGGGTCGTTCGCACAGCCCGAGGTCGAGGCCCGAGGAGACGTGCATGAGCTGCATCGCATCCAGCGCACCCGCCAGGATGGACAGCCGAAGCGTGGTCATGGCCTTGTACACGGTGTTGTAGGAGAGACGAAGCTCCGGGGCCATGCGGTTGGCCGTCAGCTCCAGCTCGAAGAGCTTGAGGAGCCGCAGCCAGTCGCGGCAGGAGAGCCCCCCCCGGTTCAGGAAGCGGCGCGAGAACTCGTGAAAGGTGTAGCGGCAGCCGCCGCAGCGCAGGCGTTGGTCCGCCAGGCGGTAGACCTTCTCGCAGGCGCAACGGGGACAGATCGGATCGCCGCCCGGAAAGCAGCGCTTCAGCAGGTAGCGGCGGGCCGCCGGCTCGTTGCGCACATGGCGCTCGAACTCGACCAGATCCATAGCGCGGCCTAGCCTCCGATGGCCTGCATGCGCCTCAGCGCCACGGGCGCGCCGAGTTTTCGGGCGCGCAGCAGTTCCACGCCCACCGGCTTGGTCTTCAGAGCGCGGCGCATGATCCGGGCCAGACGTCCCCGGCACGCGCCGCGTCCCCGGAGCGCCGGGCGCAGACGGTATTCCGTGTCCGAAAAGAGACAGGTGCGCAGTCTGCCGTCCGCGGTGATGCGCAGACGGTTGCAGGTTCCGCAGAAATGGTTGGAGAGGGGCGAGATGAGCCCGAGCCGCCCTGCGCCGCCTTTTATGGAAAAAACCCGTGCCGGGCCGCTGGATTCCTTGTCCCGCTCCAGCGGCTCAAGCTCCGCCAGACGCGAGGCCTCGACCAGGATATCCTCGGCGCTCCAGAACTCGGCGGGATTCCAGGGCACGGCGTCACCCATGGGCATGTGCTCGATGAAGCGCAGGTCGATGGGCAGGGCGCGGGCCAGATCGAGGAACGCTCCGAGTTCGTGATCGTTGACCCCGCGCATGGCCACGGCGTTGACCTTGACCCTCAGCCCGGCTTCCAGGCAGTCGTCGATGGCCGTGCGCACGCGGCCGAAGAAGTCACGCCCGGTGATGCGCAGAAAAGTTTCCGGGTCAAGGGTGTCCAGGGAGATGTTGATGCGCCGCACGCCGAGTTCCGCCAGACAACGCGGCACGCCCTCCAGCAGGGTGGCGTTGGTGGTCAGACGCACGTCCATGGCCGGATGGTCCCGCCGGATGGCCTCGATGAAGCCCATGACGCCCTTGCGCACGAAGGGCTCGCCCCCGGTCAGCCGGATCTTGCTGATGCCCAGCTCGCTGGCCGCGCCGATGCACTCCAGCATCTCCTCGTAGGTCAGGATGTCGCCGTGCTGCAGAAAACGCATGTTGTGGCAGGACCAGCAGTAGCTGCAGCGCAGGTTGCAGCGGTCCGTGACGGAGAGCCGGAGATAGCTGACGAAGCGGCCGTGGGAATCCGCTGCCGGAGCGCTCATGCCCGTTCCTCCAGTGCCCGCAGCACCGCGAGGTCGGCGGGGAAGTTGACGTTGAAGAAGGGCATGGCGTCATCCCGCGAATACGGGATGTGGTGCCGGAGCGCAGGCGTGAAGATGGCCGAGAGTTTGCGCGTCCCGCCCGCCAGGGCGGCCTCGATGACCGCGGCGGCCCCCGGCTCGTAGACCGAGACCAGGGCCTCTATGTAGCCCGTCTCGACCTGCAGGAAGGTGGTCACGAGCCGCTCCGCGGGCCGCCGCGCCCAGGCCGCGAGAAGGACGGAGAGTATCTCGTCCGTGAGCAGCGGCAGGTCGCAGGAGGTCACCAGACACGGCCGCCCAAGGGCGCGTAGAGCCGTGAGCACGCCGCCCGCCGGTCCAAGGCCCGGAACGTCGTCGAGCAGCCAGGGCACATCGAGGCCGTGAGCGGCCGGATCGCGGCCCACCACCCGGACTTCGGGCAGGAAGGCCTGCAGGCGGCGCACCGCCTGCCCCAGCAGATCGTCGCCGCGCCAGGCCACGAAGGCCTTGTCCCGCCCGAGCCGCGTGCTCTTGCCGCCGGCCAGGACCACGCCGCAGGGGAGTTTCGCCGCGCTCACATCGCTATCCTGCCGTTCGGGTCCGCGAAGAGGGTGAAGCGGCCGTCCTCGGCGCGCGCGAACCCGGCCAACGTAGAGCCGTTTTTGCGGGCCAGTTCCAAGGCCGCCGAGGTCACCGCCGAACGGCTGATGCAGAACGCGAAGCCGCAGGCCGCGGCCTTGGCCATGAGACTCGCCGTGAGCCGGGCCGAGACGAACAGGGCCAGGCCGGAGAGGTCGCGCCCGTTCTCCACGCCCCATCCGGCCAGCCGGTCGAGGCAGTTGTGGCGGCCGATGTCCTCGGCGATGAAGAGGAAGTCCCCGGCGACGACGTCGAGGACGCCCGCGCGGTGAAAACAGCCCGTGCCGTTCCACAGCCCGGGCCGCCCGATGAAGGCGGTCATGGCCGCCACCACCTGGTCCGCGCTCATGCGCGGCCGCGCGGCGGCCGGAACCGGCGCGTAGGGAGCGGCCCGGAACACCCAGCGCCCGTCCTGAGCGGCCACCGGCTCGGGCTTCTCGTCCGGGCGGCACCATGTCAATTTGGCATGCCCCAGGGCCAACCGCTCCAGATCGACGGGATGGGCCCACAGACGTCCCTCTCCCCGCCCCTCCACGGCCACGCACAGGCTCTCCTCGCGGCTGACCACGTCCTCGATGTCCTGCGCCGCGCCCGCCTGCCAGCGCCGACAGCCGACCATGGCTCCCTGGCTGAAACGTCGTCCCGCGGCGTTCATCAGAACCCCCAGGCGGAAAAGGTCGGACGCCTCAGCCCCTCCTGGGCGGCCAGGATGTCCAGGGCCAGAGATTCGAGATCGTCCAGCAGCGGCAGCGAGGGGCGGTCCATCTTCCGGAAATCCACGGTCTTTATGTAGCCGTTGCAGGAGCGGCAGACGTTGACGTGAAAGCCCGGCTCTCCCGCGGCGTCGAAATATTCGAGCTTCTCCAGGCTCTCTTCCAGGCAGTAGGGGCACTGCAGGCGCTTGGCCCGGTATTCCGTGTGGCAGAAGGAGCAGGTCAGGTAGCGCAGGCCCTCGTTCTCCTTGAGCCTGCCGATGAGCGGCAGACTGCCGCAGACCGGGCAATGTCCGTGGGCCCAGGTCGCGTCGAGGTCGCCGGGGGCGACGGCGGCCTCGGCCCGGGCCTCCAGGCAGGGGGCCAGTCCGGCCTGGACCAGGAAGGCCGCGAGGCGGGGCGCGCCGGGCGTCAGCCCGCCGACAGCCTGGAAATACGCGGGGTCGTCCGCGAGATAGCGGCGGAAGGCCTCGGCGCGGTCGAAGCGGCCCTCGGTCTCGGCCGCGCGCAGCTGCCGGGCCGCCTCGGCCAGCCCCCCGCCCGAGTTCTCGACCAGTGCGAGCAGTTCGTCGAAAAGACTGCTGCTGATCGTCTCGTCGGGCGCGAACCGCTCGCGCGGCAGCACCGCCGCACCCTGCAGACGCCGCGCCCTGTCCTCGGGTGAAAGCGTCACCGCGGCCCCGCCGTTCAGCGCGGCCCGGGCCTCAAGCTGCTTTTTCCGGGTGGCGGCAAGCAGCTCCACCAGCTCCCTGGGCAGACCATCCTTGGCGCGCAGCGCGCCGAGCTTCCTCTCCAGCCTCCGGATCTCACGATCGAGGTCGAACGTCATGGGCAGCTCCAATATGATGTTTCGATTGGCATTGCCCATCTCGATGACACCGGCAAGCTTTGCTTCTTGGAATCGATTTGGCACAAATCTACTTTTTTTATTTTTTTTACTCTAAATTCACAGGGAATTACACCGACAATTTTCATCGAAAACTGCCAACACGCTGTCAAGCCAATATTTTTTTAATTTTATATATTTTTTTCAACATATTAAATATCAAAAACAACCGCATCCGTGCCAATATGTGGCCAATCGCTCATTGCATTGTTCCATTTTCAATGTATGCCAAAAGTGGCATACACAAACCGGCTGTCACGTTCTTTTTCGAAACCTTTTCCATTTTGGCACAAGGAGCACATCATGCGCAAACTGTCCGCCGTCCTCTGCCTCGTCCTGCTGTGCAGCGCCGCGCCCGCCGCGGCGGAAACCATGCTGATGGCGACCACCACCAGCACAGAGGCCACCGGCCTGCTCGACGTCCTCATGCCCCAGTTCGCCAAGGACACCGGCATCGAGGTCAAGTGGACCGCCGTGGGCACCGGCAAGGCCCTGAAGATGGGCGAGAACTGCGATGTGGACGTGCTCATGGTGCATGCCCCCGCGGCCGAGAAGAAGTTCGTCGAAGACGGCTTCGGGACCGGCCGCACGGAATTCATGTACAACGACTTCGTCATCGTCGGGCCCAAGGCCGACCCGGCCAAGGCCAAGGGCGGCGACACGGCCAAGGCTCTGGCGGCCATCGCCTCGGCCAAGGCTCCCTTCATCTCGCGCGGCGACGACTCCGGCACGCACAAGGCCGAACAGGGCCTGTGGAAGGCCGCGAACATGCCCCTGCCGGACAAGGAATCCTGGTACGTCTCGGCCGGACAGGGCATGATGGAGACCCTGGTCATGGCCGGCGAGCGGAGCGGCTATGCGCTCACCGATCGCGGCACCTACATCTCCTACGAGGCCAAGGCCGGGGCCAACCCCGCCCTGGTCATCCTGGTGGAGGGCGACAAGGTGCTGCTCAACCAGTACAGCGTCATCCCGGTGAATCCCGCCAAGTGCTCCAAGACCAAGAAGGATCTGGCCGACAAGTTGGCTGCCTGGGTCGCCTCCCAAAAGGGCCAGCAAGCCATCGCGGGCTTCACGCTGGAGGGCAAGCAGCTCTTCTTCCCCAACGCGAAATAGTATACGCCCGGCGGGGACGCGGCCACGGCCGCGTCCCCGGAACCATCCAAGCGACGGAACGACATGGATTTCCTCTTCCAGGGAGTGCGGCAGGCCATCGCCCTCCTCCTCGCCCTCGATCCGGCCACTTTCTCCGCCGTGCGCGTCACACTGGAAGCGACCTTCCTGGCCGTGGCCGGGGCCATCGCGCTCGGCGTTCCGGCGGGCTTCCTGCTCGGCTACATCGACTTTCCGGGCCGTCGTCTGCTCAGACTGCTGGTCGAGACCCTGCTCGCCTTCCCCACCGTGGTCATCGGCCTTCTGGTCTACGCATTCCTGACGCGCAACGGCCCCCTCGGCGACCTCGGGCTGCTCTTCACCGTATCGGGCATGGCCATCGGCCTGACCATCCTCGGCCTGCCCATCATCACGGCCATGACCGCCATGGCCCTGGAAAGCCTCGATCCGGACGTGCGCCGGACCATCCTCACCCTGGGGGCCGGACGCGTCCGGGCCGCCCTGGCGTGTCTCTCCGAAGTCCGCCACTCCGTGGCCCTGGCCGTGGTCACGGCCTTCGGCCGCATCGCCACCGAGGTCGGCATCGCCATGATGATCGGCGGAAACATCAAATGGCACACCCGGACCATGACCACGGCCATCGCCCTGGAGACCAGCAAGGGAGAATTCGCCCAGGGCATCGCTCTGGGCGTCATCCTCCTGAGTCTGGCCTTCGTGGTCAACGTCTGCGTCACGGCCCTGCGCCGCCAGGGGGCCGCGGGATGAGCACCGCCCAGGACGTCCCCGTCTACTCCCTGCGCGACGTGCGGCACCACTACAACGGCCGCGCAGTCCTGGCCGTGGACGCCCTGGAGGTGCCGCGCGGGATCATCCTCGGCCTCTGCGGCTCCAACGGCGCGGGCAAGTCCACCCTGCTCCGCTTCCTGGCCTTTCTCGAACGCCCCAGGCAGGGCGGGATTGTTTTCGCCGGCACGCCCGCCCTCGACCTTGCGTCCCTGCGCCGCCGCGCCACCCTGCTCCTGCAGCGCCCCGTGCTGCTCAGGCGCAGCGTCTTCGAGAACGTGGCCTTCGGCCTGCGCGCGCGGAAAGAAACCGCGGACCTCTCCCGAAAGGTCTCCGAGGCCCTGGAGGCCGTGGGGCTCCCGTTCGCGGCCTTCGCCCGCCGCTCCTGGCGCGAGTTGTCCGGCGGCGAGGCGCAACGCGTCGCCATGGCCGCCCGCCTCGTCCTGCGTCCCGAGGTCCTGCTCCTGGACGAACCGACCAGCTCCCTCGATCCGGAGAGCGAGGAGCGCATCACTGCGGCCGCCCGTCTGGCGCGGGACCGGCACGGCGCCACCGTGGTCGTGGTCAGCCACGATCTTGCCTGGCTGCGCGGTCTGTGCGACACCGTCCTGCGTCTGGCCGCCCCCCTCCCGTCCGGCCAGGCCGCCCCGCTGACCGAACCGCCCCTTTCGGAGGATTGCGCATGATCGCCGTCAACGTCGTCGGCTTCAAGAATTCCGGCAAGACCACCCTGGCGGTGAAGCTCGCCGCGGCCCTGGCCAGACGCGGCCGCCGCGTGGCCGGAGCCAAGTTCGCCCACTGCGGCTTCGACCGCGAGAGCGCCGACACCGGCAAGCTCGCCGCGGTCTGCCGCGCCGTGGCCGGACTCTCGCCAAACGAGGCCATGCTCGTCTGGCCTCGCGGCCGGTATCTTCCGGATCTCGTGCCGCTGCTCGACTGCGACTGCCTCGTGGTCGAGGGCGGCAAGGAACTGGGCTGGCTGCCGCGCATCGTCCTGACGCGGGAGGAGGCGGACCGCGAAGCGCTCGGCGCGGATCTGGCCCTGGCCGAATACGGCGCGGCGGGCACGGGCCGGGAACCATCGGACGAGGACGTGGAGCGCCTCGCCGACCTCGTGGTCCAGCGCGGCTTCATCCTGCCCGGCCTGGACTGCGGCACCTGCGGCCGCCCCGACTGCCGGGGGCTGGCTGCCGACATCGTGACCGGGAGGACCGATCCGGCCGACTGCCAGGCCCTGGACGGCGAGGTGCGGGTCACGGTCAGCGGCGTGCCGCTGGCCCTCAACCCCTTCACGGCCAAACTCGTGGCCGGAACCCTGCGCGGCCTGCTCGGCGGGCTGAAAGGCTACGTGCCCGGGCCGGTGCGCATCGAGCTGGACGTCTAGATATCTCTCGGCCGCACGGACCGGTCGAAACACTGGAGGCAGTGCGGACGGGCCTGCAGGATGTCTCGAATACGGCAGCGAACTCCCGATTCGATCCGAAAAACCGGGGAGGCGTCACGCCTCCCCGGTCCGTCATGACGTTTGCGCTAGGCTGTTCCCTCGCGCTTCATCTCTTCGATCAGGGCCTTGAGCACGCCCGCCTGGTTGGCCAGTTCGCCCACGGCCTGGGCCGACTGTCGCATGGCGTCGGCGGTCTCGGACGAGATGTTGCGCACGTCCTCGATGGAACGGTTGATCTCCTCGCTGGCCGAGGACTGCTCCTCGCTGGCCGTGGCGATGGCCCGCACCTGGTCGGCCGAGGTCTCCACCAGCCTGACGATCTCGCGTAGCGTCCTGCCCGAGGCGCTCGCCAGTCCCGTGGTCTTCTCCACGAGCCCGGCGGCCTGCTCCATGCTCGCGGCGCTCTCGCGCGTGCCGCCCTGAATGCCGCGGATGGCCTCGCCGACCTCCTTGGTGGCGTTCATGGTCTTTTCCGCCAGCTTGCGCACCTCGTCCGCCACCACGGCGAAGCCCCGGCCAGCATCCCCGGCGCGCGCCGCCTCGATGGCGGCGTTGAGGGCCAGCAGGTTGGTCTGGTCCGCGATGTCGGTGATCACGTTCATGATCTCCCCGATGCTCTCGGCGCGGCGCCCCAGGGTCGCCATCTCGTCCTTGAGCGCCAGGGTCTGGCGCTGCACATCACCGATGCCTCGCACCACCTCCTCGACCACTTTCTCGCCCTCCTCGGCCTTCTGCTTCGCGCCCTCCGAGGTTTCGGCGGCGGTGGAGGCGTTGCGGGCCACTTCGAGCACCGTGGCGTTCATCTCATCCATGGCCGTGGCTGTCTCGTCCGTGCGCTGCGACTGCTGGTCCGCGCCCCGGCTGGACTGCTCGATCTGGGCGGACAGCTCCTCGGAGGCGGAGGTCACGATCTCCACCACGCCTTCCAGTTTCTGCGCGGCCTGCAGCATGCCTTCCCGCTTGGCGGATTCCGCCCTCGCCTTGGCCTGCTGCGCCTCGTCCATGGCCTGGCGGGCGCGTTCGGCCTCGGCCTCGGCGGCCCTGCCCTTGTCGTCCGCCTCCGCGATCTTGGCCACCAGGGCGTCGACCATGCTGTCCAGGCACCCGGCCAAGACGCCCAGTTCGTCGCGCCGTGCGAGCTTCAGCCGCCCCTCCAGGCGTCCGGCCGCCACGTCCTGGGCGAAGCCGACGCAGCGCCCGAGCGGCCGGGTGATGGAGAGGGTGAGCAGAATACCCGCGCCCAGGGAGAGCAGCGGCACGACGATCATGATCGCGGTCATCATGGTTCCGTCCCGCGCCACCTGGGCGTCCGATTCCGCGTCATCCCGCGCCGCGTTGCCCATGTTGATACGGATGACCTCGGCCAGCGCGTCCATGCTCTTCTGGAACTTCGGGTCGAACTCCTCCAGCACGAGACGCTGCGCCTGCTCGTATCTGGCCTCGTCCGCGCGATCCTTTTCCCAGTCCCTGATCGCGTTCAGCGCCTTGGCGTTGCTCTCCCTGGCCTCCGTCAGACTGGCCTCGAACGTCTTGAGGGCCGCGGCCTCGTTGGCGCTCTTGGGCAGCGCCTCGTAGTCCGCCAGGGCCTTCACGTACGTATCGCGGCTTTCCAGGATGGCCTTGTGCTGGGTGTCGCGGTCCTTGAGTCCGGACACCAGCAGCGCCTTCTGCGCGGCATTGATGCGGGACAGGCTGTAGCGGACCCTGGCCAGGGACTCGATGCTGGGCAGGTAGCCGCCGGACACGCGGTCCAGCGCCTCCACCGTGTGGTTCATGGCCGAACGGCCGACCAGTCCGAGCACTACGGCCAGGGCGGAAACGAGCAGAAAACAGACGATGAGCCTGAGACCGATGCGGATGTTTTTCATCGGGCACCCCCTTGTTAAAAATGTATCAAGTTGAAACTGAACGACGTTCAGCATATACCCGCAAATTCTGTTTGCGCACAATAAAAAACATGCATTCCGGATGAATTCCCCTATAAAATTACAACACACTGAAATTACAGTCTAAAAATACACTACTAACAATATCCGGAAATAGCCTTTCCGCAATAACGGCTTGCCGAATAGAGCGCACAGAACGTGCGGCTCGTATCCCATCTGGCACGGAAACAAACGGATGGAGCAGGGACAGACGAATAGCGCGCCGCGGGATGGCGGCAGGAGGGGCCGAGGCCCGAAGAGACGTGAAGGGAGGGCCGGCGCGGCCGGCGCGGAGTGCGCGCTCCGGCCCGCTCGCCGCCGCTAGGCCAGGGACAGTCTGCTGACTTCCAGCACCTGGTCGAGATTCGAGATGCGGTCGATGGTGGCGTAGAGGTGGGCGGAGTCACGGACCTCGATGGTCAGGATGACGTCCGAGGTCCGGTCCTCGTTGGAGAGGAATGTGCCGGAGTCGATGTTCACGCCCTGTTCGGCCAGGATGGCGGCGATGCGCGCCAGCGCGCCGGGCACGTTGCGCGCCTTGATGCTGACCTTGGCCGGATAGGGCTTGTCCTCCTGGCCTTCCCAGGCGATGGCGATGAGCCGCTCGGGCTCCAGGTTCTTGACGTTGGGGCAGTCGGCGGTGTGCACGGTGACGCCGCGTCCGCGGGTGATGAAGCCCACGATGGGATCGCCGGGCAGCGGGTCGCAGCACTGGGCGTAGCGCACGAGCACGTCGTCCACGCCCTTGATGCGCACCTTGTCCATGGACAGGGCGGGCTTGACCGGCTCCTCGACGGGGGGGGCCTCGGCCGCGCGCGCTTCCTCCTCAGGAGCCTTCAGCCGATGGACGATCTTCTTGGCCGTGACCCGAGAGTAGCCCACGGCCGAAAGCAGGTCCTCCACGTGCTTGAAGGAGTGTTCCTCGGCGATTGGGTCGAGGTCGCCCGACTGCATGATCTTCTGGAAATTGAGGCCCGCCTTCCGCATCTCCTTCTCAAGCATCTCCTTGCCGAGCGCGATGCTGCGCTCGCGCTCCTCGGTGCGGATGAAGTGCTTGATGCGCGAGATGGCCTTGGCCGTCTTGACGTATTTGAGCCAGTCGCGGCTGGGACGGCGCGAGGGATCGGTGATGATCTCCACGGTGTCGCCGTTCTTGAGTCTGGTGGAGAGCGGCACGAGCTTGCCGTTGACCTTGGCCCCGGAGCAGTGGTCCCCCACCTGGGAGTGGATGAGGTAGGCGAAGTCCACCGGAGTCGCGCCGTCGGGCAGCTCCTTCACGTCCCCGCGCGGGGTGAAGACGTAGACCTCGTCGGCGAAGAGGTCGAACCGCAGGTTGGACATAAAATCGCGCGGGTCCTGGGTCTCCTTCTGCCAGTCCAGAATCTGGCGCAGCCAGGAGAACTTCTCCAGGTCCTTGGACTTCATGCCCAGCTTGGCTTCCTTGTACTGCCAGTGCGCGGCCACGCCGAACTCGGCGAGGTTGTGCATCTCCTCGGTGCGGATCTGGATCTCGATGCGCTCGCCGTCCGGGCCCACCACCGTGGTGTGCAGGCTCTGGTACATGTTGTTCTTGGGCATCGAGATGTAGTCCTTGAACCGGCCCGGCACCGGCCGCCAGGTGGCGTGCACCAGCCCCAGAACCGCGTAGCAGTCCTTCAGACTGTGCACCAGGACGCGAAAGGCGATGAGGTCGTAGACCTGATCGAAGGTCAGGCCCTGCTGCAGCATCTTGTTGTAGATGCTGAGATAGTGCTTGCGGCGGCCGACGATGCCGCCCTCGATCTTGTTCCTTTGCAGCATCTCCGAGAGCAGGCCGATGACCTTGTCGATGTAGCCCTGGTCCACGGTGGCGTGGGACTCGACGCTCTTCATGAGCTGCTTGTAGGCGTCGGGTCTGAGGTACCTGAAACAGAGGTCCTCCAGCTCCACCTTGACCAAATGCAACCCCAGGCGGTTGGCCAGGGGCGCATAGATGTCCAGGGTCTCCTGGGCGATGACCTTCTGCTTCTCGGGCTTCATGAACTCGAGGGTGCGCATGTTGTGCATGCGGTCCGCGAGCTTGACCATGAGCACGCGGATGTCCTCGCTCATGGCCACGATCATCTTGCGGATGTTCTCGGCCTGGGCCTCCTCGCGCGACTCGAAGACCATCTTGCTGATCTTGGTCACGCCGTCCACGATGTGCGCCACCTCGGCCCCGAAGATATCCTTGATCTCCGGAATGGTGGCCTTGGTGTCTTCCACGGTGTCGTGCAGGAGCCCCGCGGCGATGCTCGCCTCGTCCATGCGCATGTCCGCCAGGATGGAGGCCACGGAGAGCGGGTGCGAGAGATAGGGTTCGCCCGAAAGACGGGTCTGCCCCTCGTGGGCCGAGGCCGAAAAGACGTAGGCCTTCTGGATCAGGGCCAGGTCAGGGTCCTGGATGTAGCCCTGGATCTTGTCGATGATCTCGCCGATGCGGACCATGGGGGGCAGGGTGCGTTGCTCCGGGCTTGTCATGGCGTGGGTTCCGGGCGCTGCCTGGAGGGATCGATCCACCAGCGCTCGAAGTTGTAGGTAATGCCCGCGGGGGCAGGCGCAACCCCGCGTATCCTGGCGTTGAGCACGGGCAGGGCGTAGGGGACGTACAGGAAACAGTAAGGCTGGTCCTCGATGAACAGCTCCTGGATACGGCCGTATATCCGCTTGCGCGCCGCCTGATCAAGGGTCGCGCGCCCCTCTTCCAGGAGCCGGTCCACCTCCGGGTTGGCGTAGAAGGTGTGGTTCAGCCCCTGGGGGGCGACCTGGGAGGAATGCCAGACCGTGTGCAGGTCCGGATCGACGAGGATGTTCCAGCCCAGGAGGACCGCGTCGAACCTGCCCGGGTTGACGAACTCCTTGATGAACGAGGCCCACTCCACGGTCCTGATCTCGACCTTGACGCCCACGTCGCGCAGCCGCTCCTGGATGATGATCGCGGACTTGGCGCGCTGGTCGTTGCCCTGGTTGGTCAGGATGGTGAAGGCGAAGGGACGGCCGTCCTTGTCGAGGACGCCGTCGCCGTCCGTGTCGCGCCAGCCCGCCTCGGCCAGCAGGGCGCGGGCGCGGGCCGGATCGTAGGGCAGGTCCGGGACCTGTTCGTTATAGACCCAGGAGCCGGGCTTGTAAGGCCCCTTGGCGGGAACGCCGAGGCCGAGGAGCACGATCTTGACGATCTCCTCCTTGTCGATGGCATGGGTCAGGGCCCGGCGCACCCTGCGGTCCTGGAACAGGGGGTGCTTCAGGTTGTAGCCCAGGTAGGCGTAGCCGAAGGCAAGGTAGGTGTACTTGACGAAATCCCGCTCCCACTGCGCCCCCCCGGTCTGGAAGAGGTACTGCTTGGGGGTCAGGTCCATCATGTCCAGGTTGCCCGCCTTCAGTTCCAGGAACTGGGTGCCCATGTCCGGCACGATGCGCAGCACGACGCGGTCGATGTACGGCCGTCCCTCGAAATAGCGTTCGTTGGCCTCCAGCGTCAGATGGCGGCCGGGGACCCACTCCCTGAGCACGTACGGCCCCGCGCCCACGGGCTGGCGGGCGTACTTCGTCTCCATCAGGTTCTCGTGCTCCAGGATGTGGCGCGGCACGATCTCCCCTGCCCAGGTGATGAGGGAACGGGCGAAGACGTCATCGTAGACGACCTCGAAGGCGTAGTCGTCCAGCAGCCTGAATTCCTTCACGGCCAGGTAGTCCTCGGCGTAGGCCGTGGGCGTCTTCGGGTCGATCATCATCCGGTAGGAGAACTCCACGTCGCGCGCCGTGAGCGGCGTCCCGTCGGCCCAGACGATGTCCTTGCGCAGACGGAAGCGGATGCGCCTGCCGCCGTCCAGCAGCTCGTAGGATTCGGCGGCGTAGGGCTGAAGCTCCAGGTTCCTGTCGTAGCGCAGGAGCGAGACGTAGAGCAGGTCGACCACGGCCGAGGAGGCGCTGTCCGAGGACAGGCGGGGGATGAGGTTGGAGGGTTCGCCGATGGAGGCCTGCACGAGGCGGCCGCCGAAGACCGGAGCGTCCCCCTGCGGGCGCGGCGAAACAGGGGACGGAGCATCCGCCCGGACCGGGGCCGAGGCCGCGGGACGTCGCTCGTCCTCCTGACCGCAGGCGGCAAGGAGGAAAAAAACGACCGAAACGGTCGTCATCATCGTCCGGAAACGCACTCTTTTTTCCGCCACGAAATCCCCTGCAGACCTTGCTGTTCGCGCGCTCAAGGCCCGAGTATGCTCGACTCCGGGACAAAAGCCAAGCGGCTCTTGATAACGCCTGCGTATTTGATTAAATGGGTTGGATACTTATCCGTGCGGCCAGCCGCCATAAGGGCCTTTGCTTTTTCTTTCGGCGCGACGCATGGGAGACGAGGGGGAAACCCGTACCGTGACGCATGAAGAAGAGGGTCGAGCACAGCAGATCCTCTCCCATTTCATCAAGGACAGCGTTCCTGAATATATTCTCGAAGGCGCCCGCTCCATCATCGACGGCGGCGGGGTTCGGAAGCTTTCCCTCAAGAAGCGCGAACAGTTCTGGGACATCGACGCCCAGATCCAGGGCGACGACTTCCAGAGCTACGCCGCCGAGATCGGGCTGAACCTTTCCGAAGGCTCCATCACCCATTTCTGCAACTGCCCGGACTCCTTCTCCGGGGTCTGCCGCCACATCGGCGCGGGCGCGCTCAAGCTCCTGGAGACCCTGGAGACGGCCACGGACAAGGAGGACCTGCCCAAGCCGCGCACGGACTGGCGGCAGTCCTTCCGCTCCTTCTTCTCCGCCGAGCACGAGCCGGAGGCGGGCAGGCATTATCTGGTCTACCGCTTCTACGCCGAACTGGGCCGCCTGCAGGTGGCCTTTTTCCGCGCCCGGCAGAACAAATCCGGCCTCTCCCAGGTGCATTCCGAGATCACCCTGGGCCAGCTCATCGAGAACCCGGACTGGGCGGAGACCGCGCCCCTGCTGCCGGACGTGGCCAGACAGATCGCGGACTTCCTGGACTATTCGGGCCACCGCGTGGAGCTGCCGCCCGGCCTGCTGAACTGGTTCCTGTGGGCCGTGAAGGGCGAGTACTACCTCTTCCAGGGCGACACCGAGCAGCCCGCGCGCGTGCAGCGCAAAACCATGCGCCTGCAGCTCACCCCGCAGCTCTCCGAGGACGGCCTCTTCTTCGACCTCATGCTCTCGGCCGAAGGCAAGCCGCCGTTCTCCATCACCGGCCAGGAGGTCTTCTTCTACGGCCAGATGCCGCTGTGGGTGTACTGGAAGGGCACCTTCTACCCGGTGCAGACGGGCCTGGACGCGCGCCTGATCAAAGAGCTGACCGAACAGAACCCCATCGTGCCCCACGCCGACGTCTCGGAATTTCTGGACCGCGTCTGGACGCGCCTGCCCTCCTCCGACCTGCACGGCCAGGAGGAATTCCTGACGCGCATGGCCCCGATCTTCGCTCCGGCCACGTACAACCCCAAGCTCTTCCTGGACGAGGAAGGCAGTCTGCTGACCATCCAGATCCAGAACGTGTACGAGACCGAACACACCGAGGTCAGCCTGCCCGGTCCCAACCCGGACCTGCAGACCGGCTCCTACTCCTACGAGGGCAAGTCCTTCCTGCTGCGCCGCGATCAGGCCGCGGAGCAGGTGCTGATGAACCTGATGCAGGAGATGCATTTCCAGCCGCGCTCAAACTCCATCTGGTTTCTGGAGCAGGAGGAGGCCATCTCCTTCCTGCTCGACGCCTATCCCAAGCTCGTGGCGAAGTACCGCGTCTTCGGCGAGAAGAATCTGACGCGCTACAAGGTGCGCCTGACCAAGCCGGTGGTCGTGGGCGAGATCAAGAGCGACGAGGAGGAAAAGTGGTTCACCCTGGACCTCGCGGTGGACTACGACGGCCAGAAGGTGCCCATCGAAAAGATCTGGAAGGCCTGGACCCAGGGCAAGCGCTACGTGCAGTTGAAGGACGGCTCCTACACCAGCCTGCCCGAGACCTGGCTGGAAAAGCTGGCGAGCAAGCTGCGGGCGCTGGGTTTCGACGCCGATAAGCCGCCCCAGGGCACCTTCAACCAGTTCGACGCGCCGGTGCTGGACAAGCTGATCGAGGGGCTGGACGAGGTCCACACCGACTCGTTCTGGAACACCCTGCGCGAGAAGATCCACAGCTTCCAGCATATCCGGCAGCTGCCCGTGCCCAAAGGGCTGCGCGCCACGCTCCGCCCCTACCAGCAGCAGGGCCTGTCCTACATGAACTTCCTGCGCGAATACGGCTTCGGCGGCATCCTGGCGGACGAAATGGGCCTGGGCAAGACCGTGCAGACCCTGTCCTACCTGCAGTACCTGAAGGAAAAGAAGCACGAGGGTCCGAGCCTGATCATCGTGCCCACCTCGGTCATGCCCAACTGGGAGCGCGAATGCCAGAAGTTCGTGCCCGAGCTGCGCACCCTGGTGATCTACGGCGCGCGGCGCGAGAACCTCTTCAAGCAGATCAGCGAATCGGACATCGTCATCACCACCTACGCGCTGCTGCGCCGCGACCTGGACGAGCTGGAGAAGTTCGAGTTCAACGCCCTGATCCTGGACGAGGCGCAGAACATCAAGAACCCCAACACCATCACCGCGCGCTCGGTCAGGCACCTCAAGGCCAAGATGCGCCTGTGCCTCTCGGGCACGCCCATCGAGAACAACCTCTTCGAGCTGTGGAGCCTCTTCGAATTCCTCATGCCCGGCTTCCTCGGCTCGCAGCACTCGTTCCAACGCGGCATCGTCAAGCCCATCAAGGACGGCGACGAGGAAACCCTGAACTACCTGCGCCAGCGGGTGAAGCCCTTCATCCTGCGCCGCACCAAGGCCGAGGTGGCCAAGGACCTGCCGCCCAAGGTGGAGAGCGTGCATTACTGCGCCCTGGCCGACGAACAGATGGAGCTGTACGCCGTGCTGGCCAAGAAGCTGCGCGACCAAGTGCTGCGCGACGTGGACGAAAAGGGCATGGCCAAGTCCCAGATGTCCATCCTCGACGCGCTGCTCAAACTTCGTCAGATCTGCTGCCACCCGCGCCTGCTGAAGCTCGACATGCCCGGGGTCTCCACCAACCTGCCCTCGGGCAAGTTCGACGCCTTCAAGGACCTGGTCACGGACATCATCGAGGAAGGCCACAAGGTGCTGGTCTTCTCGCAGTTCGTGCAGATGCTGCACATCATCCGTTCCTGGCTGCAGATCAACAAGGTGCCCTTCACCTACCTGGACGGCACCTCCAAGGACCGCTTCGAACAGGTGGACCTCTTCAACAACACGCCCGAGATCCCCATCTTCCTGATCTCGCTGAAGGCGGGCGGCACGGGCCTGAACCTGACCAGCGCGGACTATGTCATCCACTACGACCCGTGGTGGAACCCGGCCGTGGAGTCCCAGGCCACGGACCGCACGCACCGCATCGGCCAGACCCGCCAGGTCTTCTCCTACAAGATGATCTGCCAGAACACTGTGGAAGAGAAGATCCTGAAGCTGCAGGACCAGAAACGCGGCATCGCCGACGCCATCATCCCCGGCCAGGACTCCTGGAAGTCGCTGACCCGCGACGATCTGGAGATGCTCTTCGAGGTCTGACCCTCAAGCCGCTGAAAAAGCCCCATCTGCTGCGTTGCCGCGAAAAGATCGAACCCTCGCGTCTTTGAAATAAGCGCTGGGCTCGATCTTTTCTTGCGCCGTGCGTCCGGACCTTTTTGCCCGGCCTGAAACGCTCGGGGAGCATGATGCGCGCCTCATCCCTCCCCCAGCGCCCAGTGCGCCCCGGTTTCGAGGGCGCGCGTGAAGGCGCGCAGCAACGGCGAGTCCAGATTCCAGCAGTGCCAGTAGAGGTCCACTCGCACGCCGTGCTCCGGCGCGAGGTCGATCAGCCCGCCGCGCGCGAGCATCTCGCCGCACTGCGCGTCCGGCAGCATGCCGCATGCATGGCCTTGGGCGATCTGGCGCACGAACCCTTCCGAGGAGGGCAGCCAAGTGATAGGGTATGCCGGGGGAGCGCCGCCGAGGGCGGCACGCAAAAGCTTGTTGTGCAGGTCGTCCTTGCGGTTGAAGACGAGCATGGGCGCGGCGGCGACCGCTTCGCGGGTCACGCCCTCGGGGAACCAGCGTGACGCGAAGCTCGGCGCGGCAACGAGGTGGTAGATCATGGAGCCAAGCCTCGTCACACGGCAGCCCTGCATGACCTCGGCCCGCTCGCTCACGCAGCCCGCCACCTCACCGTCGCGCAGAAGCTCGTGCGTGACCTCCTGATCGTCCACGCGCACGTCGAGCAGCACGGCTTGGTCGCGCAGGAAATCGTCGAGCGCGGGCAGGAACCACGTCGCCAGGCTGTCGGCGTTGACGCCCACGGCCAGGCTGGAGAAACCACTTTCCCCGCCCGGTCCCACCTCGGCCAGGGCGTCCTCCTCCAGGCGGCGCACCTGCCGCCACAGGGCGAGCAGACGGCGGCCCGGCGGGGTGGGCGCGGGCGGCGAGGAGCGCACCAGGAGCACCTGGCCCATGCCCTCCTCCAAGGCGCGGATGCGCTGCGACACGGCGGACTGGGTGAGGTGCAGGACGCGCGCGGCGCGCTCGAAGCCCCCCTCGTCCACGACAGCGGCCAGGGCCGCGAGATTGCGGTAGTCGATCATGCGCTGTAATTAGCAGAATTAATCAAAACTGAAAAGTATTCATTTCAATTCACAACATGCGCCGGGTATCCTGTATGGACGAAAAGTCGATCAGGAGGGCGCGCATGTTGCCGCTGTTTTGGGAAGGATTCGGCACGGGATCGGGGCTGATCATCGCCATCGGGGCGCAGAACGCCTTTGTCCTGGCCCAGGGCGTGCGGCGTGAGCACCATCTCCCCGTGGCCCTCATCTGCGCGCTGTGCGACGCGCTGCTCATCGCCGCCGGGCTGGCGGGCATGGGCGCGACCCTGGCCGCGGCCCCGGCCCTCCGGCAGGCCGCGGCCCTCGGCGGGGCGGCATTCCTCGGGCTCTACGGCCTGCGCGCCGCGCGCGCGGCCTGGCGCGGCGGCGGGGCGCTCTGCGCGGCGGACGGCGACGACGGCCGCAGCCTGAAGACGATCCTGCTCCTGACCCTGGCCGTGACCCTGCTCAACCCGCACGTCTACCTGGACACGGTGCTGCTCCTGGGCAGCATCGGCGGCCGCCACGGCGACCCGGGCCGCTGGCACTTCGGCGCGGGCGCGGCCACCGCGTCCTTCGCCTGGTTCTTCGGTCTGGCGCTGTGCGGCCGCCTGCTCGCCCCGCTCCTCTCCCGCCCCGCGGCCTGGCGCGCCCTGGACGGATTCGTGGCCCTGGTCATGTGGAGCGTGGCCGCGGGGCTGCTGACCATGCTCTGAACCTGCGGACCTACTGTTTCTTCCCGGCGGCCGCGTGGCATTCGCGCACGAGGTCCTTGTCCCCGGCGCTCAGGCACTTCACGAGATACCCCGCGACCATGACGTCGTTCTTGCTCTTCTTGTTGAGCCGGATGAGCGTGGGCAGCAGATCCAGCGGATGCCCGAACTCCTCGTCGGCCTGCATGGCCGCCTGCAGGGCGTCGGAGGGAGATTTCTCTTCAAGGACGGCGATCAGCCGGGTATGCTCGCCGAGCAGGGAATCCGGCGCTGCGGCGCTGCGGCGCAGGGAGGCCATGAAGACGTCCCCTTTCATCTGGATGCTTTTGAGGCCGAGCACGGTGTAGCGGCAATACGGCACCGCCGCGTAGCCACTCGGGTCCTTGAGTCCGGCGATGATCTTCATGGCCTTGCCCTCGTCGTCCTGCTTGATCTCCACCGCCGTCTTGACCTCGTCGACCAGCGCGAACTCCCGCGTCACCTCTGGGGACCGGAGCAGGGCCGTCCAGGCCTCCGCGTTGTCCACGTCACGGTTGACGTCCTCATAAAAGGTCTCGACGTACGCATGCACGGCCGCGTCCCGCTCCTGCGTGGAACCGTGCTTCCTGCTCATCTGCCTGTACGCCGAGGCGAGCTGGCTGCCGACCTCGGATACAGCCGCGTCCAGCCCCTCGCTCAGACTCTTGGGCTGCTGTTTGCCGGGCTTGCCCTGTATGTCCGTAAGCCCAGCCGCCTTGGCCTCTGGGCTCGGTTCCTGCTTCTCGGAGGCCTCCAGAAGCTGCAGGAAGCCCGACATCCCGCGCGGGTCGTAACCGGCCGCGACCATGAGATCGGTGCCCAGAAGATCGGCATCGCCTTCCTGATCGCGGCTGAAGATGGGCAGCAGCGCACTCTGGCCCGCCTCAAGAAGGAGTTCGTTCGCTCCCGCTTCGGCCAGCAGGCCCTTCACGTCGCCCTTCTTGAGGTTGTATTTGGCGCTTACGTACATGGATCCGAAGTTGTACACGGCGCGGAAAAGAATTTCGGCGTGCGACAGCTTGTGGTGGCCGAGCACCACGTGGGAATACTCGTGAGCCAGCACCGCGGCCGCTTCGTTCTCGCTCGTGATATCGCGCAGCATGCTGTAGGAGAGGAAGATGCCGCCGTCCTCGGTGCTGTACGCCTGAAAACCGCGCGTGGGGATGATGAACGCCGTGGCGGGATGAGGCTCGCCCGGCCAGACGGCCTCGATCCTGTCCAGGATCGCGTTCAGCCGTTCCTCCATGACGGGGCAGGACATCACGCCATATTTCATGCGCTGACCCAGAAGCCCCTTGCGCGGAAAGTCGGGCGGCGGCTCGGCCGTGGCGTTCTGGGCCGGGGGGACGGCGTACTTGTCGATGAGCCGGGTCGGTTCCTCGGGCTCGGAAAACGTCAACGTGTCGATGGTCTTCCGGCAGCCCCCCGCCGCGAAGATGGCCAAAGCCAGCAGAAGAACCCCTGCCTGTTTCGTGACGCCCCTATTCGCAGTCATTTTCGCCCGCTCCTCTCTCCCCGAAGACGCCAGCCTGGGAGGTTCTCGATATCACTGTCCTGTCGCATCCCCCTGTCACCTTGCGCAGGGGCGGCTCGATCACCACCTGCGTCTCTTCGAACCACAGGACTCCATCCGATCCCTGCACCGCCACGTATCCCCTGGGGGACACCTTGGTCACGGCGGCCGGAACGGGCGGAAGCTCCGCACGCGGTACTTTGGCTACGCGCGCAAAACCCTTTTCCTCTTGGGAAAAAATTCCGATGCGCTCGTACCTGTAGGACGTCACGCGGTATTGCTGCGCGAAGGCGTCCCCGGCCAGGACGTAGGCGGCGGACAGGAGCGCCGCGCCGCAAAGGCATGCACGGATCAATTTTTTCACGGTTCCCTCCCCCATTTGTCGGCAAGCCACCGATATGTTCCGTACACGGCGTAGAAGACCGAAAACACGCCCACGCAACTGCGCGAGGTCGCATGCCCCAGGAAAAACAGGGCGATTAGGACACCCAGAAAGGCGGCCATGATCAGGTTGAAGTGCATCACAGGATACGGATTTTGCGAGACCACGATCAGGCTGGTGGCCAGGGAAATCAGGATCGCCGCCCCAATGAGCGCCCAGAGGGGCGTCTCGTGCGTGTAGAAGCGGTTCCCGTAGGTGATGAGATTGTCCAGGGCCATGGCATGGAAATACACGCCGGGAAGTTTGCCATGCACCGGACTCAACACGAGATCGTTGGAAATGGCGAAGCTTGTGCCGATGAGCACGGCCCTGTCCCGCAGCAGCGCATCCACGGACGGGCCGGTCAGCTCGTGGGCGAAGATCGTGTCCGTATAAGGGCACTGCACCCGGGACGCATCGCGCACTCCGGGCATCATGCCGCTCGCCAGGTCCTCCCCGAGCACGCGGACAGCCGTGAGCGCCCGGCCGGAAAAATCGTCCGGGGAGGGCACGCACGCATGCGCCCCCCGGGAGCCCAGTTCCTGCATGCTGCGCGAGACGGAACGCCCCCAGCGCACGTGCATGGGCGCGCCAAGCCTCTCCCGGCTCATGGACGCCGCCTCCGAGGCGCATTGCGGATTGCCGGAACATATTTCGCGATAGAGCCCGAAAGCCGCCGTATCCCACCATTTCCCGACGACGTGCGCCTGCCCCTCCACAGCCCTGGCCGTCTCCTCGCCGAGCACGTATTCGTCGGTTCCGGACTCCCAGCTGATCTTGACAGGACGCGTTCCGGCCAGATCCCCGAAAACCGACTTCGCGTCCGGAGCCGACTGCGCCACCAGAAGCGGAATGCCGAAGTCGCGCAGGTCCTCGGCCAACTCCTTGCGCGCCTGCGCATAGGTCTGGTCGTACTCACGAACGTCTTCGAGATAGACGTCCAGAAACACGGCCTTGGGGTCGTGATCCATGATGCGCCGGATGAGCTGCGCGTAGTAGGCGTACTGGGGAGGCCATCCCATTTGGGCCTCCTTCAGCGTCTGGTCCGTGACCAGGACCACGGTGATCATGTCCTGTGCCTGCGAACCGTAAAACGGCGAGGCGGCGCGTTCCGCGATGCCCGCCACGGCCGCGTCGGTCCTTGAGGAGAGTCCGAAGGGATCGACAAAGGACCAGACGCTGAGGCCCAGTCCCCAAAGAAGGAAAATGGCTCCGGCCACCGACAGGAGGCGCTTGGGGTCCGCACTCCGCGCAGCCGAGCAGAGGGCGAGAAAAGATGCGAAGCGCTTGCACAGGCAGTCCCACCCGCATTTCATCGCGGCAATGCCCCGCCGGAGCCTTTCCGGAGAGGCCCCCAAAGCCCGAAGCAACTCCGGCAGGCCCAGAACCTTGTTTCCCGGCGATTCCTCGGGCGTCATGAACGACCCCACGGAATACTCCGGGCCACCGCAGGCGCACGGGCAAAGCGCAGTCGTCGATGCCTGGTCATGGACGCCTCCCCCTGCGGTCCAAACGGCTATCTCCGAAAGTATGCCACCGCGTGCATACAATATTCGCTCCCAATCATTCAAGGCCCGAACTCAATGATCGAATGGGAACGACCCCAAACTTCCCACAACATACTATAATAAAAGAATAAATATTTTAAACAGTTCCTTCCGCACGTCGCCTGAGAGACCAGGGTCGCCGCACGGAGACAAAAGAAAAGCCCGGAGCCGTCGACTCCGGGCCTTGCCTGCTGAAAAAGGCCGGGGGGGGGACGCGTCAGAACGGCACGTCGTCCATGCCGCTGGCCTCGCTCGGGAAGGCGGGGCCGAGGTCCTCTTCCTCGTAGGCGGGCTGCTGGCGCTTCTGGGGCGCGCCCTGCTGGCGCGGGGCCTGACGCTGCTGGGGCGGGGCGTCCTCGTAGCCGCCGTGCTCGGCGGCCTGGCCGCGCGGGCTGTCCAGCCCCTGCACGGTGCCGCCGTAGGGCTGCACCGTCACTTCCGTGGTGTAGCGGTCCTGGCCGTCCTTGTCCTGCCACTTGCGCGTGCGCAGCGTGCCCTCCACGTAGACCAGCCGCCCCTTGCCCAGATAGTTGGCGCAGAACTCGGCGGATTTGCCGAAGACCGCCACGCGGTGCCATTCGGTGCGCTCGATCTTCTCGCCGCTCTGCTTGTCGCGGTAGGACTCGTCCGTGGCCACGTTGAAGTTGGCCACGGGCTGCCCCGACGGAAGATAGGAAAGCTTGGCGTCGGACCCCATGCGTCCGATGATCATCACTTTGTTCAGGCTGCCGGCCATGTCGTGCTCCTTGCGTGAAGTGGGGGGACTGTAGCTGGTGCGGCTCCAACCATCAACAAGAAGAAACGCCGTCAATCCGCCTTGGGCATGGCCGCTTCGAGTTCGGCCAGGGTCTCCTCCAGGGAGGTGGAGAGATGCTCGGCCTCCCCGGGTTTCCAGTCGCCCAGCGCCGTTTCGAGATCGCGCACGATCCCCTGCAGACGGGGCAGATGCTCCTTGACCACGGTCCGGACGTCCTTGGACATCTCCCCGAACTCGGCCATGTCCGCAAGCTGGGTCGTCAACTCCAGGAGGCCCTTGCGGTCGCCCGGCTTGTAGAGCCCCGCGGGCCAGGCGGCGGCGTAGAGCGACACAAAGGCCTTCTCGGCCTCTTCGGGCGCGAACGTGGTGGCGGACACGCGCACCTGGATGAACTTGCCCATGCAGTCTCCTGCGGGGACGGAGGCCGTGCGGCCGCCGCCCGTCGGTTCGTGAACGCGTCTACTTGATGAGGTCGCGGATCTTGGCGTTGGCCTCGCCCACACGCTCGGCCAGACGGCCCACGATGAAGCGGTGGATGCCCGCGGCCAGATGCGGGTCCTTTTTCTGGATCACGGTCAGCATCTTCTGCGACAACCGGTACAGCACGCAGTCCTCGTCCGCCACGATGGAGGCGGAGCGCGGGGCCGAAGTGTAGATGCCCATCTCGCCGAAGACCGTTCCCGGCCCCATCTTGACCAGACGGATGATCTTGTTGCCTTCCAGTTCGAGTTGCACGTTCACCCGGCCGGACTCGATGAAGTACATGGCGTCCGAGGCGTCGCCCTGGCGGAAGACGTACTTGCCCTTCTCCACCCGGACCCCCTCCAGAAAGCGCATGAACTGCGGGATGAGCTGCGGTTCGGGGAAGACGGCGGAGAGTATCTCGGCCAGGTCGTTCTCGCGCATCTTGAGCGCGCCGTTGTCCTCCAGGATGCGGTCCTCGCACCATTCCAGGGCGAAGTCCGAGTCCACGAAGGTCCGCGTCACGCCGTCCGGATCGTTGAGGGCGAACCCGCCCTCCTCAAGCTGGCGCTCCACCTCGAAGGGGATGCTGGTGAAGATCAGGGTGACGTGGAAGTCGTCGGCGAGTTGCCGGAGCTTCCTGAAGCCGATGGCCACGGCGGAGTCCAGGCCGTTGACCAGCCGGAAATCGAGGATCACGAAATCCACCTCGGGCTGGTCCGAGGCCTCCAGCCGGGCGCGCAACTGCTTGACCAGCGTTCCGGTGGAGCCCAGGAAGATGAAGCCCTGCAGGCGCATGATGTAGATGTGCCCGCCCTTCTCGCGCAGGATCTTGAGCTGCGAGGGGGCGCGGTCCACGTTGGAGCGGTTGGTCGCGCCCGAAAGCGCGAACTTGACAACGTTGACCTTTCCGTAGCGGGAGATGAGGATCATCATGGCCAGCACCGCGCCCACGCCCAGCCCCATGAGCACGCCCATGAACACGGTCACCAGGAAAACCAGGACCAGGATGCCGTAGTCGTCCTTGCGCGTGAACATGGCGTAGGTGTCGCCGAGCCAACGGCCGATCAACTCCAGCCCCAGGTAGACCAGAATGGCCGCCGGGACGAGCTTGGGGATGAAGGGCAACGCCTTGCCGAGCAGCGCCACGGCCGCGACGAAAATCAGCCCGGCCACGACGCCCGCCAAAGGCCCGCGCGCTCCGGCCCGCCAGGCCGCCATGCTGCGCCCGCCGGAAATGGCCCCGGGCACGCCGCCCAGCAGACCGGCCAGGATGTTGGCCTGTCCCAGCACCCTGAGTTCGTGGTCCAGATGGAAGCTGCCGTGCGTCTCGGCGTCCAGGTCCGTGATCTTGAGCATGGCCGTGGAAACGAGCAACGCGGCCAGGGCGGCCATCCAGGGGACGTTGTCCCAGATCACGGGCCAGGCGATGCGGGAGAGGAAATCGCGCGAGTAGACCGTCCACAGTTCCGCCGCCGGGGCGGCCGGGTAGGCCCAGCCCGCGTCCGCGAAGCCGCCCAGGGGCGCGCCGAGCAGATGCACGCCGAGCACGCCGCCCAGGAGCAGCAACAGGAAGAGCAGCGGCACCACGAGATGGTGCCGGATGCGCCGGGCAACGAAGAACATGAACAGGCCCGCGGCGAAGGACGGCAGCCAGCGGAAGCAGTCCTCCCAGCCCAGGCGCTCCGCCAGCCCGGCCAGACAGACCATGTTGCCCTCAAGGTAGCCGTGGGCCGCGCGCAGAAGATGCACGCCCAGGCCCGCGAGGACGCCGCCCACGACCTGGTGCGGCACGAAGCGCACCCAGTGGCCGGCCTTCATGTTGCCCACGAACCAGAGCACGCATCCGGCGAAGAAGGCCGCCAGGGCGGTCCCCGCCGCCAGGGTGGGGAGGATGTTCGAGGCGGGATGGACGCCGAGGAGCCCCTCGTGCATGGAGCGCGCCATGAGCGCCACCACCGCGGCGGCGGCCAGCTCCGGGCCGGTCTGGACAAAGGGGATGCGGCTCTTGAGGGCGACGAAGAGGGACATGACCGCGCCGGTCGCCAGCACGGCGGAAAGGCCGTGGGCGAAATCGGGGGACAGCAGGCGGTCGGCGAAGATCAGGCAAGCGAAGGCGATGGACAGGAGCACGCCCTGCAGGCCGGAGAGCACGCCCGCCGCCGTATTCACCGCCACGCCGCCCTGCAGCAGCGGCGTTCCCTGCTCCCTGACGGGCTCCGAGGCGATGGGGATGGCGGGACCGGTGGGCGCGCGCGGCGCGTCGTCATCGTCGTCATACGCCCCGGCGGCAGGCCCGGGCGCAGCCTCTTCGGCCGTCCCCGCCTCGTCGTCGGGCGCGGCGTCGGGCGCGGGGCCGGACGCCTCCCCGGCGACGTCGTGGGCGTGGGGATGCTCCCCGTCCTCGTCCCGGAGGCGCACCCGGGGAGCGGGAATGGCTCCGCCGTCCCCGGCGACGATGGTCACCGGCCCGGCGCACTTGGGGCAGTTGATCTGCCGCCCCAGATATTTGTCAGGGACGTCCTTGCTCAGGCCGCAGGTGTCGCAATGGAACAAGGCCACAGGGCAGGCCCCCTCGGTGCGTTGGGGGATGCGCCCCTGCCGCCCGGCCCATTCCCGGAGAGAGGCGCATCACAGCATATCCTGAATCCCTACACCAACTCCCCCCCCGAAATCAACAAACCTCGCGGGAACGTCCGTCCACGCGAGGCTTGTCGGGTCGCCGCCCGGGCAGGGGCGGGAAAGGCGGGCTACTCGTGCTCTTCCCACTCGCTGCGCACGCGGTTGACCACGTCCTGCACCAGGGGAAGCTGATCGCCGGGACAGACGCCGATGAGCGGATGGCCGCTGTCCACGTTCTCGCCGAGCTTGAAGTACACGGCGTAGATCTTGCCGTCCGGCCCCTTGTAGGGCAGCGAGGTCTCGCGCTTCATGCGCGACATGATCAGCAGCTCCATGCCGTCGCGGACCTCCACGGCGTTCTTGCCCGAGGCGCGCATCTTCTTGTCGATCTCCGGAATGAAGTAGTACTTGGCCCGCTCCGGCGCGGGGAAGAGGAAGAGCGCCTTCTTCAGAATGAGATCGACGACTTCCTTGCTCGTCAGGTAGTGGCGGATGGTGGCCAGCTTGGTTCCGGCCTCCACGAACCGGCCCGCGAGCCCCGCCTCGAAGCATTCCACCACGCCGGTCAGGGTGGCCCGGATGGGCTTCTTGTTGCGCTCGCGCTCCAGGGTGGCGATGAGCGTCCCGGGCTTCTCGCGGTAGGCGCCGTGCGCCCCAGTCACCTTCAGGCCCGGCTCCTTGACCGCGAACTCCACGACCCCGGTGTGCGGGGCCACGATATCTATCAGCTCGTACGGCGAGGCCTTCAGCTCTTCGAGCAGTTCCTTGACGTTGATCACGTTTCCTCCGGTCCCGCTAGCGGTAGTACAGGTTGCGACCGCCCATGGTCAGCAGGGCCTGGGTGATGTTCTTGCGGGCCTCGCGGCGATCCCAGATGCCCTGGATATGGCCGCGGGAGAGGGCCTGATGGGCCTGATGATAGTCGGGGGGGATGTCCACGCCGGTGGTCTCCTTGATCACGCCGGGACCGGCGAAGCCGATGTTCGCCGAGCGGATGGAGAACTGGTAGGGCGAGCAGCCCAGGAAGCTGGCCACCGGCCCGGCGTAGGAATTGGTGTCGTAGAGCACGAGGTAGAGCCCGCCGTCGGCGATGTAGCGTTGCACGGCCATGGTGCAGCGCGGCATCTGGATGACGCCGTTGGTCCCCTCCTGGATGCGGATGCCTGCGGTGCCGTGCACGTAGGCCAGGAGCGGATAGTGCTTGCGCCTGGCGCGCTCCACGGCGCGGACGAACTTCTCGCCCTCGGCCGCGCCCACGGTGCCGCCGCGGAACGGCGCCACGAGCATGGCGACGACGAGATTCAGGTTCTCGATGCGCGACTCAAAGGTCATGCAGGCGGACTTGAGGCCCGTCTTCTTCTTGGCCTCGGCGACGCGCTCGTCAAAGCCCTCGTAGCCCAGCGGGTTGCCGGACTCGATCTGGCCGTTGAACTCGAAGATCGATCCCTGGTCGAAGACGTTGTGCAGATACCACTGGTATTCCATGGTGAAGTGGTGGCCGCAATAGCCGCACACGCCCGCGTATTCGCCGAACAGGTCCGGGGCCCAGAGGTCCAGGCAGCCGTGCGTCTCGGCGTTGGGGCAGGTCACGGTCCTGTCCTCCTTGGCCTTGGGGCTGGTGTAGACCCACTTGCCGTTGGACAGGCCGCCCTTGTCGTCCCATTTGGAGAGCTGCGTGAGGCTCGTCTTGGCCTCCTCGGACACGGTCTGGGGCCTGCCGCCGGCGAACTTGTCCATGACCGCCCGGATGGGCTTGCCCACCTTGTTGCGCACGAGATGGACCTCGGCCTCCAACTCCTCCTGCAGCCGCTTGATCTTGCGCTGGTGCTTGCGCAGGAACTCGTAGCGGAAGTAGGAGTTCATGGCCCAGGCCAGGCCCTGGAAGCGGCCCACGACCTTCTCGCCGAAGGTGCGGGTGTCCATGTAGGCCGTCTGGGCGAGACGGCGGAACTTCTGGTGCCGTTTCCAGACCAAGTTCTCGCGCGCCTTGCTGGACAGGTTCCAGGAGACGAAGACCTCCTCGGCGTCCACGGCCTGCCCCTTGCGCGCCAGCCGTTCGGAGAGCGCCAGGGAGCGGAAGAGCTTCATGCCCTTGACCTGCAGGATGACCTGGTTGGTGGCCTTGATCATCTCGTTGCGCAGGGTCTTGTAGAAGTCGTAGTGGTCCACGCGGGCGCCGAGCGGCGGCTCGTCGATGACCTTGTCCACGTAGCCCATGGCGAGGTTGTCCGCGGCCGTGATCTTGAGCTGGCGCGCGCACTTGGCGATGAGTTCGGGGGCCACCCGTTCGCCCTGGCGGGTCTTGGCCTCGATGGCCGCCGCGCCCTCGGGCGAGATGACCGAATAATAGCCGTGCGAGAGCATCAGACGCATGTCCGAGAGCGCGATGGCCTCCGCGCCGCCCGAACCGCCCTCGGAGATCACGGAGACGAAGGGCACGCGCAGGGAGGCCATCTCGAAGAGGTTCTTGGCGATCTGCTGCGCCGCGCCCGGATAGTCCTCGATGGGGTAGGAGCCGGGGGTGAATACGTAGGAATGGATGGGGATGTTCTCGGTTTCGGCGACCTTCATGTAGTGCAGCGCCTTGGCGTTGCCCCAGGGCTTGACCGAGCCGCCGTTGCGGAACTCCTGGCCGTGGCCCTTCTCCTGGCCGATGACCATGACCGGCTGGTTGATGACCCGCTTGCCCACGCGGCGGGTGATGTAGGCCCGGGCGATGAGCATGGAGGGATCGATGGAGTATTCGTCCTGGCCGCCGATCTCGGTGTAGTTGTCGTACACGTTCTCAAGGATGTCCTTGAGGCAGAGGCGGGCCGGGTGGCGCACGATGCGCACGCGGTCCATGGGCGTGAGCTGCGCGTCGAGCTTTTTTTCAAGGAAAAGGAAGAGGTCCTCCAGTTGCGCCATGTGGCGCATCTGGTCGGCCAGGGACATGCCCCTCTCCTGGGTCAGGAACTCGTCGAGCCTGGCCTGCAGGAGGGCTATGTTGGCGTTTTCCTTGTCCCCGAAGATGTCGCGGATGTAGCTCAGGCGGTCCTGGAGCTTGCGGATTCTGTTGTCGAGTTCCATATTCTGCCCTGAGGCTAAAATTCAAGGATGTTGGCGGTCTTTTCGCGCAGAAAGGCAACGTTGGACTTGAGGCTCTGGCCGGCCCTGTCCTCGCCCGCGAGCACGAGGGAATCGAGGAATGCCACGCCCCGCGCCTTGACCTCGGCGAGGTCCTTGCCCTTGACGATGGCCAGGGCCAGGTTGGGGTCGAATTCGGTCGGGATGTCGTAGGGTTCGTCGGTGGGCACATGGGTCAGGACGGAGAGCCAGGGCTGCTCCTCCCAGGCGAAGCGGTCGATGCGCCCCACCCACGGGGTGAAGCGGTTGGACGGGTCCTCGGCGATGATGCGATATTCGATGCTCAGACCGTCGAAGGAGACGTCGTCCTGGGAATAACCCAGCTCCTCGCCCAGGGCGCAGCGCACCTGCTCTTTGATGAGATCCACGGGCCCTTCGTCGTTGATCTTCGAGATGGCCCCGGAAATGCCGTTCTCCACCTGGATGCGGGTGTTCACCTCCATGAGGAAGGGGTCGCCCTTGGGCGTGACGATCCATTCCCAGGTGCCCACGGAGTTGTACCCGACCTCCTTGGCGATGCGTAGCGAGTACTCCACGATGTCGTCCAGCACCTTGCCCGCGTCGAAACCGTAAGTCAGCTCGCCGGGCGCGAAGCCGGGCGCGACCTCGACGCGTTTCTGGCGGCCGGTGCTCTGGATGGTGCAGTTGCGCGTGCCGAAGTGGACGTGCGCGTCGCCGCGGCGGTTGCCGAGGATCTGCACCTCCAGGTGGTTGAAATCGAAAATGCGCTGCTCGATGAGCACGCCGGAGTCCTGGAACTGACGCTTGGCGTAGTTGCGCAGGCGGCGGTAGGTGGAGCGGAAGGTGTCCATGCGCTCCACCTCCTCGATGCCCATGCCGCCGCCTCCGGCCGAGGCCTTGAGCAGCACGAGGTGACGCTCGAACCCCTGGTCCGCCTGGAAGGCGAAGAGGCTCTGGGCCAGCTCCTCGGCCTCCATTTCGTCGTAGATGGGCCGGTCCGATCCGGGCACCGTGGGCACGCCAAGCCTGCGGGCCAGACGCTTGGTATTGATCTTGTCGCCCAGTTCGCGGATCACGCCCCAGGAGGGGCCGATCCAGATGAGCGGCCTGTCGCGCTTGACCACGCGGCGGGCGAAGCGGAAGTCCTCGGCGAAGAAGCCGTAGCCGGGATGGATCGCGGTGGCCCCGGAGGCGTCGGCCACGGCCATCAGTTCGTTGGCGTCGTGGTAGGAGGACACGCGGTAGACCGCGCCGTCGCCGCCGTGCGTGCGGGCGTGCCGGACATGGCCGGAATGCATGTCCTCCCTGGTGTGCACGGCCACGAAACCGAGGCCGAGCTTGCGGCAGGCGTTGATGATGCGGATGGCGATCTCGCCCCGGTTGGCGACCAGGACTTTATGGGCTGCGGACACGCTGACTCTCCCTTTCTCTGACGCCGGACGAAACGGGCGGGACGGATGGCGGAACCGCGTTTCAGGCGGCCGTACTCGCGGCAGATCTCGCGGAATATGTCGTCGCCCCTGCTTCCCGGGACGGCCAAGGCCCGTTCCTGTTCACGCCGATGGTCCGGCAGTCTGTTGTGCGCGGTCCGGCCGCGCCTGTGCTGCTCGGCAGAGAAGCAACCGGCCTTTTGAACCGAGGCGGTAGGAATGTCAAGCCTGCCCTCTCCGCCAGCCAAGCCTTGTACCGCGCCGCTTGCCGGGCGTCATCCTACTCGACGATCTTCTCCAGAACGAACTCAACGCGCCTGTTCTTCTGCCTGTTCTCGGGGGAGTTGTTGGGGAAGAGCGGGTCGAGGTCGGCAAGGCCGGTGGCGGTCATCCGGTTCGGGCTGATGCCGAGGCTGACGAGGAGCCGCAGCACGTTGACCGCGCGCAGGGCCGAGAGTTCCCAGTTGTCCTGGAAACGGCTTCCGGCGCCCGGAGGCACGTCGTCGGTGTAGCCCTTGATGTTGATCATCTGGTCGGGATATTTGATGAAGAAGTTTTTCATGCGCATGATCACCTCGCGGCCCTCGGGCTTGAGGGTCGCGGACCCCGAGTCGAAAAGCACCTCGCTGGGCATGCGCAGGGTGATCTTGCCCTTGTCCAGCTTGGCCGAGACCACGCCCTCCACGCCCTGCGTGGTCTGCAGGAGCTTCACGTCCTGGAAGACGCGCTGCTGGGCCTGCTCGATCTGACGACGCATCTGGATCTGCTCCACCAGCACCGAGGCCTCCTTGACCGTGATCTTGGAGGTCGCGGGGCTGGCGTCCTTGCCGGAGAGCGCGGACTTGATGGCCGAGAAGTTCTCCGTGAACTGCTGCTTGTCGATGGTGGACATGGAGAAGAGGAGCACGAAGAAGGTCAGGAGCAGCGTGACCATGTCGGCGTAGGTCAATATCCACTCGCCGCCCCGCTTCTCCTCCTCGTCTTCCTGTAGTCCGAGGCCCTCTTCATCGTTCATACTTGCGCTCCCTGGGGGCGATGAACGACGAGAGCTTCTCGTACACAAGGCGCGGGTTGTTGTTTTCGAGGATGGATTTGGCGCCCTCGAAAATGATCTCCAGGTTCAGAATCTCCTGCTGCGTGCGGGCGTTGAGCTTGCCCGCGATGGGCATGAAGAAGAGGTTGGAGAGCATGGAGCCGTAGAAGGTGGTGATCAGGGCCACGGCCATGCCGGGGCCGAGCGCCTTGGGGTCGTCGAGGTGGCCGAGCATCTGGATGAGGCCGATGAGCGTGCCGATCATGCCGAACGCCGGGGCGTAGTGGGCCAGCCCGCGGAACACGTCCTGGCCGATCTTGTGGCGGCGCTTCATGGCCCCGATCTCGATGCGCAGCGTGTCGCGGATGAGCGCCGGATCGGCGTTGTCCGCGATGAGCTGGCAGGACTTCTTGAGCACCGCGTTCTCGGTCTGGATGTTTTCCAGCGCCAGCAGGCCCTCGCGACGGCTGATCTCAGCGACCTTGACCATGATGTCCACGACCTCGCGCGGCCGCACCTTGCGCGATGCGAAGATCTTCACCCCGGCGTAGAAGGCCTGCACGACCTCCTCGAAAGGGAAGGCCACGCTGATGGCCGCGAGCGAACCGCCGAAGACGATCATCATGCTCGGCACGTCCACGAACTGCAGGATCGAGCTGCCGAGCATGATCGCGCCGGTGACCAGCGCCAGGCCCACGACGAGACCGAGTAGGGTCGCAATATCCATGTGTTACGCCTGTACGTAGAGGATCATCTTGACATCTCCCGCTCCCGGCGGACAAAATCCGGCACGGCTGCACGCCCAAGATCGCGGAGCCACACTCCTAGCAGGTTCGGTTTGTACATGCAAAACGCATCGAAAGTCCAGCAAGCAGCCGCGCTCCTTGGCGAACGCCTGGGCGGGGTCGCGGCCGACGCCGTGGGCGTGGTCCTCGGCACCGGCCTGGGCGACTGGTCGAAGCGCCTCACGGCGGCCCGCATCCCGTATGCCGATCTGCCCGGGTTCCCGGCCTCTACCGTGCCGGGGCACGAAGGCGCGCTGCTCACGGGCAGCGTGGGCGGACGACAGGTCCTGGCCCTCTCGGGCCGTTTCCACCTCTACGAGGGCTACGCCCCTGACGCGGTCTGTCACGGCGTGCGCACCCTGGCCGCCGCGGGCGTGCGCACCGTCGTGCTCACCAACGCGGCCGGAGCGCTCAACCCGCAGTTCGAGACCGGCAGCCTGATGTGCATCACCGACCACATCAACTGGACGGGCCGCAGCCCGCTCTGCGGTCCCAACCACGACGCCTGGGGACCGCGCTTCCCGGACATGTCCTGCCCGTGGAGCCCGCGCCTGGCCGGGCTGGCCGTCGCCGCCTCGCTCGAACTGGGGATTCGTCTGGAACGGGGAACCTACCTGCAGGTTTCAGGGCCGCAGATGGAGACGCCCGCCGAGACGCGCGTCTACCGCATGCTCGGCGCGGACGCCGTGGGCATGTCCACGGTGCAGGAGGCCATCGCGCTCCGGCACATGGGCGTGGAGCTGCTCGGCATCTCCTGCCTGACCAACAAGAACCTGCCGGACTGCATGGAAGAGGCCTCGCTGGAGATGGTTTTGGCCCAGGCGGGACGCAGCGCGGGCCTGCTGGCGGCCCTCCTGGACGCGGTCATCCCCCGGCTGTAGCGCCTGCGCATACGCACCCGCGGTACGGAACGTGCAACGCCGGACACGCGGGTAAAGTTTTCCCCGCCCCGGCCGATCATGGCCGTAGGAACGCCCGAAGGCGTCCGGAGAGACAACCATGCGCATCCTCTACCGCATCGCCCTGCACGCCGGTTCGGCCGCAGCCGTCCTGACGGGGCTGCTGGCCGTGCTTCTCGCCACCCTGTCGCTGCCCGGCTGCTCCGCGCAGACCTTCGAGGAAATCCACGCCGCGACGCAGCGCATAAGCCCGCCCAAAAAGAGCTGCGACACCGAAACCTGCATCCGCAACGCCAATTATGAGGCTGCGGAAACCCTGGCCTCCAACCTCAAGGCGCAGAAAATCGATCCCGACGAACTGATCGTGCTCTCCACCTTCGTGGATGTGGACGACCTGGGCCGCTCCACCACCCTGGGCCGCCTCATTCCCCAGCAGATATCCTCCCGGCTGGCCCAGAAGGGCTGGCGGACCGTGGAAATCAAGGACATGCCTCCCCAGATCGAGGTCCGCGAAGGATCGGGCGAATTCGCCCTGTCCCGCCGCGTGGAGCCGGTGAACAAGCGCGACACGGGCTACGCCGTGCTCGCCGGGACCTATGCCGTCGGCGCGAACACGGTCATGGTCAACGCCCGCATCATCCGCAGCAAGGACCACGTGGTTCTGGCCGGGGCGGACTACGATCTGCCCGCCACACTCAACGTGCAGAAGCTGGCCGAAGTCGATCTCAACGGCTCGTTCGGCGGGACGCCGGGAGGGGGCACCGGCATCGCGCCCAGCGTCTCCACTGTCCTGCCCCAGACGCGGGGCAACGGGCAGTCCGCGGCCGCCCCGGCCGGCGCGACCAGAGTCCGCCGCATGCGCTGAAGGCTCCCCCGGCCTCCTTGCCCTTTTGCCGTCGACCTGCTAGAGGCTCGCATGACCGGACGCGCGGCCGCTTGGCCGCTTCCGGCATTTTTTCCCTTTTGGAGGTTGCATGGCCAAGGAAGACGCGATCGAAGTCGACGGCGTTGTGCAGGAAGCCCTGCCCAACGCCATGTTCCGCGTTGAACTCGAAAACGGGCACGAGGTGCTGGCCCACATTTCCGGCAAGATGCGCAAGTACTACATCCGCATCCTGCCCGGCGACAAGGTCAAGGTCGAACTTTCTCCGTACGACCTGACCCGTGGCCGCATCACCTACCGCCTCAAGTAGTCCGCGACGGCCCGTCGGGTCGTCGCGCGGAGCCCTCCCATGAAACGCAGCGGCACCGTCACTTGGTTCAACGAGATCAAAGGGTTCGGCTTTCTCCGCGACGACGACGCGGGGGACGACGTGTACGTCGACTACGCCGCTGTGGAGCGCGAAGGCTTCCGCACCCTGCATCCCGGCGAACGGGTCGAGTTCCGGCGCGTCGAAGAGGGCGGCGGCGTCAAGGCCGCCCAGGTCCGCATTCCCGCCCCCGCCTCCGCGGCGGCGTCCTCAGACGCCTGAGCCCCGCGCCCCCCGGACGAAAAGCACGCACTCCCCGATGGACGTGGTCAGCGCCAGCCTGACTGCGCCCGCACAGACCTCCCCGGACAGTTCACCCGGTCCGTAGACTTCCGTCCCCTGGGGTTCGCAGCCCGGCGCGTCGGTCCGCCGCGCAAGGCAGACGGCCAGGGCTGCGGACGAGACGAAATCTCGCAGTATCTCGCGGATCAGACGCTCATCCAGGGTCTGACGGCCCTGCAGACAGTAGACGAGGGCCAGAAGGGTGCGGCGCGGAAGCACGGCGGCAAGGGAGAAGACCTCCTCCTGTCCGCTGCCCGCGCGCACAGATGGCCAGAGCGCCGGGCGGAACCCCGGGCCGTGCGAGCCGGGCGCTGGGGGGATCGGCTCGCACGATGCGGGCCGTGCCGCTCATGCCCCGGGCCAGCAGGCGCACGAAGGCCCCTGCCGCGGCCGCGGCCCACGGCCCGCCGGACGCCTCCAGCACCGGCTCAAGAATGCTGGCGCAGCGACCGTTGTCGGCATGGAAGGCCCGCAGCAGCGCATCAAGCTGCGCGTAGTCGAGCAGGCGCTCCCTGACCAGCCATTCGCCGAGGTAGAGATGGCTTCCGGCCTGGAGCAGGAGCAGTCCGTCCAGCTGCGCTACGGAAAGACGTCCCAGGGCCAGGGCGATCTCGCCGAAGCGGCCGCCGCGGGTCCGCTGCAGGCGGACCACCTCCTCCACCTGGGCCGGGGTCATCAGGCCGCGCTCGATGGCCAACGCCCCCAGGGGACGGTTGACCCGGCCCTGTTCCTCCAGCCCCTGAGCCAGGCGGGATGGGGCGAACCGTCCCCGCTCCGCGAGGAACTCGCCGAACAGCCTGCCGTAGAATACGCTGCTCATGGTGCGCGAACGGGCCCGGCCGCATCGTCCGGCACAGCCGCCGACGCCTGCGGCCCGGGCTTCAGCCGACCGCTTCCGCGGCCGGGGAGTCCTGCTCGCCGACGCAACGCGCCAAAGCAAGCTCATCCGCGGAAAAGACCTTGTCGATGTCCAGGATGATCACGAAATCCGCGTCCTGCTTGCCCATGCCGCGGATGAACCGGGTGTCGATGCTGGCGCCCATGCGGGGGGCGGGCTCGATGGCATCGGGGTCCATCTCGTAGACCTCGCGCACGGAATCGACCAGGGCTCCGAGCACGGTCTCCTCGCCGTCCACCTCCACTTCGACGATGATGATGCAGGTATTCACCGTGGCGTCGGTCCGGGGCAGGCCGAATTTGAGCCGCATGTCCACCACCGGCACGGCGTGGCCGCGCAGGTTGATGACGCCGCGCATGAACTCCGGCGTGCGGGGGATGCGGGTGATGGTGGTCAGTTCGAGAACTTCGCGGACGGAACCGATGTCCAGGGCGAAGATCTCCTCGGCCAGCTCGAACGTCAGATACTGATTGGTCTGCTTGGCGAGATCGGTGCTCATGCGCCCTCCGCTCCGGTCTGGACCGGCTTGTGGATTTTTCCTGCAGATTTCCTACGCAATCGGCGGAGCGGACGCAAGTATTCAGGAATTATAGTTTCATTATCCTACAGGCATGCCCCTTGCTCAGCGACTCGACAGCAGGAAAAACATTCCCGCGGAGGTTCGCATGCGGCTCATCGTGTTGTTTGTCCTGCTCTCCGTCATTGCGGCGGCAGCCATCGAACGGATCGTCCACCCGCCGCTGCGCTGGAACGAGCGCAGCTACATCCGGATCGACGGCAGAAACTGCCCGCTCTTCATTCCCGCGGACGCGCGGTAAAGCGGACGGAGATGCGCACGGGCCCCGTGGGGAAACCTCACGGGGCCCGCTTCATGCGGTCCTCGACCTGCAGCAGCCGGTCGGCGTACCAGGAAAGAATGCTCCGGGTCTCCTTTTCCACATGCAACAGGTGCAGATAGGACTGCACGTGCATGGTCCAGGAACGGAACAGCAGGCCAAGAAAATGCGCCGTGAACTCGGGCGCGGCGGCATTGGCTCGCCGGGCGAGCAGGTTGACGCTATGCATGAAGTGCGCCTGGCGCACCTCACTGTGCATGGTCTTAAGTACGTAGAGTTCGAAACCGGCCAAGTAACGGGCCACCTTCTCCTCGTCGTAGAAGACCTTGAGCAGATCCTTGCAGTGCCCGTCGTCCCGACGGCAGGCCTCGTCCACGGCGGCGAGAATCTTGTCATTGATGCGCCGGTATTTCTCCACGCCGAAGACGAGATGGCCCAGGACCTCCAGCACGGGCGCACAGAACTCGCGCGGAAACTGGCCCTGCTCGTCCTGCTCCTCCCCGGCAAAGGCGCGGATGCCGAAAAACGCCTCAACGGGCTGCAGAAGGCCGCGGCCGAAGGCGTCTCGCACGGTGACGCGGCGCTGCCTGCCGGGCGTGTCCGGAATGTGGCCCGTCGCGATGGGGACGTCGTACCGGAAGGAGAAATACTCGACGAACGCCCTGTCCAGGGCGGTGTGGTGTTTGGCGATGCGCCCGGCAACGTCGTCCGTGAAGGCCTTGGCGGCCTTCTGCAGACCCACGGCCGAGAGGCCGCGCAACAGCCGTTTGCGCGCCAGCGCCCCGGCGTGCTCCTGAAAAAGATTGCGCAGGGCCGTCTCCAGCGCCCCCGCAGCCTCGCGCAGCAACGGCGCGATGCGGTGCGCCGCCGCCCCGGCCCCGGTCCGGGCGAAGACCAGACGGCATGCCCGGTAGCGCCGCTCCACGGCCTCGACGCGGGACGACGCGGCGACCGCCTCCCGGAATTCGCCCAGAGCCCTGCCCACGATGTCCATCTGCAGCGGGATGCCTTCCTCGGTCAGCAGGCGGCAGAGATGATAGCGGTAACGGACGTTCGCCGCATCGCAGATGGCGTCGTGCGCCTTGCTGGTCTCGAAGCGCAGCTTGAGCAGATGCAGTTCCGCATCGAGAGCGCCGAGTTGGTCGGATGTCGAGGTCATGGCCTCTCCTGCTGTCCGGGGCCGGACAGGAGAGGCAACTATCAGGAAACTGTGACGGTTTTCAGTCGTTCACGCCGCTTCGCGCCACGGGATCGCCATGGTCGTGCGCCTCGCCGCCCAGGGGGTGGCGGTGATAATGGGCATGGACGATGGCCGGAGGCTCCACATGGACGTGGCCGTGGCGGATGGAGCGGAATGAGCGCGCCGCGCAGGCGAGAAAGTCCCAGTCGTGGGAGATGATCAGCGAAGAGCGGTCCAGTCCGGCCAGGATGCCGACCAGCCGCTCACGGGTCTCGGGATCGAGGCCGTTGGTCGGCTCGTCGAGCAACAGCGCCCTGGGCTGCATGACCAGCACCGCGGCCAGGGAGACCAGCTTCTTCTCCCCGCCCGAAAGCCTGTGCGTCAGACGGTTTTCGAAACCCGCGAGGCCCAGCGATTCCAGCGTCTGCACCGCCGCGTCCCTGGCCCGGGACGGAGAAAGACCCTGATTGAGCGGGCCGAAGGCCACGTCGTCCAGCACCGTGGGAAAGAAGAGCTGGTCGTCGGCGTTCTGCAGCAGCATGCCCACCTGCAGACGCACCTGCCGGAACTCCTTTTCCGTGGCCACGCGCCTGCCCATGAACAGCACCTCGCCGCAAGCCGGCGCGAGGAGCCCCATCATCACGTGCAGCAGGGTCGTCTTGCCGCTGCCGTTGGGCCCCAGCAGACCGATCTTGTCGCCCTCGCTGAAGACGAAGTCGCACCCGTCCAGCACCGGCTCGCCGCGTCCGGGATATGCGGCCCGCACGCCGCGCAGTTCGATCAGGGCCTCAGTCATACAGCGTCCTCCAGATCGCGTCGCCGCAGGCTATCACGGCGGTCGCGGCCAGCATCAGACAGAGAAAGACGACGTCGGCCCGGCGCAGGACGAACTCGCGCAGGCTGGTGAACCGGCCGTCGAAGCCGCGCAGCAGCATGGCCTTGTGGACCCGCTCGGCCCGCTCGAAGCTGCGCACCAGGATCATGCCCAGGAGCGAAGCCAGGGTGCGGTAGGTGTGCGCATCGTTGCGCGGGCAAAAGCCGCGCAGACGGGCCGCGGTGCGCAGTCGTGCGTATTCCTCGCCCACGGTCTGGATGAAGCGGTAGGTGAAAAGGAAGAGAAAGGAAAGCTTTTCCGGAACGCGCAGCCGGTACATGGCCTGGCCCAGGGTGGCCGCGCCGCAGGTGGCGGCCAGGGCCAGGAAGACCAGCACGATGGCGTTGGACTTGAGAGTCACGAGCAGGGCCAGACGCACGCCCTCGGCCGTGGCCGTGAACGGCCCGGCGCTCCATAGTTCCCGGCCGGGCAGGGAGAACGGCAGAAAAAGCCAGAGAAACACGATGAAGCCGTTGACCGCCGCAAGACGTCCGAAAAGCGCCCGGGCGTCCAGCCGCGCAAAGGCCGCCAGGAACACGCCCAGCGCCAGGGCGGCCGCGGCGGCCTCGGGGGAACGAAGCAGGGCCGCGGTCAGGGAGAAGGCGGCGACGGCCGCCAGCCGCACCCGCGGGTCGAATGCGTGGACAGGGGAATCGCCCTCGGCGAACGGCTCCTCGAACACCCGCTACCGCCTGCTCCTGGCCCAGGCAGCCATGCCGAACAGACCGATGATCCAGCCCACGCCGCCCACGATCTCGGTCAGCCCCGGCCCTTTCTCCCGCTCCTCCGTAAGCATACGCCGGATGGGCGCGAGACGGCTCTCCAGGGCGCGCTCCACGGCCTGCTCCACCACGGCCTCCAACTCGACCCGGGAGACGGACGGCACGGCAGCCAGGGACGTCGCGGACGGCGAAGCCCCTCCTGCCTCCGAAGGGGCGGCAGGAACCTCTTTCACTGTAGCGGGGGCAGAAGCCGACGCGGTCGACACGGCGGCGAACTCCTTCGCCTCCACGATCCATTCGGCGCGGTGGCCCTCCCCCGCCTCCAGCACGAGCTTCAGGTCGTGCCCGACGGCGCGGGCCGCCTCGGGCACGGGAAAGGACCAGTTGCCCTCGGCGTCCGTCACGCCGGAAAGAAGCGTTGCGCCCGTGGCCGCGTCCAGCACCGCCACCTTGCCGTCCTTCACCCGGCGGCTCTTGGAATAGTAGCAGTCCACCCGCACCATGCCGTTCTCGACCACGGCGAAGATGTTGACGCGGTGCGCCCGGGCCTGCTCCGGCAGAACGGTCAGGACGAAGAGGATGGCGCACAGACAGCTGATGAACGGTATCCGCAGCATGGAAGGAACGCCCTCCTCGGCGTCAGCCGGTCCGCCCGAAACGCAGCATCTCGGGCCGGGTGCGGGAGAGAAAGCCCACGGTCAACGCGGTGACCACGCCTTCGGCGGCCATGACCGGGATATGGCCCGCCAGCAGCACCTTGGCGGCGGTCAGGAAGCCCTCGTCCGTGGCGGCCAGGGAGGCGGCGGTCAGCACGGCGGCCAGCAGCACGCCGCAAAAGCCGCAGCAGAATCCGCCCACGCCCGCGGACCGCCCGCCCCGCGCCAGCAGGGGCCGGAAGAGAAAATGGCAGAGCACGGCCGGAAAGGCCATGTTGAAGGTGTTCACGCCCAGGGCCGTGAGCCCGCCGTACTGGAAAAGCACGGCCTGCAGGGCCAGGGCCACGAGGATGGCGGGAAAGGCGGCCCAGCCGAGGATCGCTCCGAGCAGGCCGTTGAGCACGAGATGCGCACTGACGGGGCCGATGGGAACGTGGATCAGGGAACCGACGAAAAACGCGGCCGCCAGGACGGCCACGGTCATGAGCCGGTCGTAGTCCAGCCGCCGGAGCCCCACGGCCGTGCCCGCGGCCGCCAGCAGGACGCCGCCCGCCAGCACGGGCGCGGAAAGGACTCCTTCGGATATGTGCATCTCGCCCCTGCCTGCCGCGTTTCGCGCAACGAAATTTTTCGCGCGCGGCGCGCGGCCCCGTCGTCAGGCCCGTGCGCCGCGCTCCGCTTTACTTCTTTTGCCGTTTGGGCTCAACAAACTTCGTCCAGAGGACCGCTCCGAGTTCCACGTCCTTGTCCTGCCCCTCGTGCTTGAGCTTGGCGTCGGACGTGGTCAGAGCGGCGAATCCCCACCAGCCGCCCCAGGGCACGGCGTAGACGAACACGCCGTTGGCGTCGGTCAGCACGGACTGCGTGATCATGTAGTCGTTGGGCGCTTCGTACCTCTTGTCGGCGTTGTAGTACTCCACCTCGACCACCGTGCCGGGCGCGGGCTTGCCGTCCACCAGGACCTGTCCGGAAAAGACGTTGCCCGCATAGTTGCCGAAGGGCCGGGTCAGAGGCACGATCTCGGTCTTCAGGCCGAGGGGCTCGTTCCAGCCCTCCTCCTCGCCGAAGGCCGGGATCACGACCTTGGTCAGATGCTGGATGAAGCAGTCCTCGGCAGGCTCCCAGTAGGGAACGGGGATCATGAAGAAACTGTAGACCCCGGGCTCCTTGAGGGCATGACTGGCGGTCCAGGCCTTCTTGCCCATGACCTTGGCCTCCTTGAGGCCCGCGAGCAGATCGGTCTTCTTGCCGCCCTCGGACACGCCGAACTGCTCCGGCTTGACCAGAACCATGCCCTCCAACTCCATGGGATGCGAGAAGGAAAGGGTCAGCTTGACCTCGGACGTCCCCTTCTCCAGCACCACGTCCTGGCTGGGGATGATCATGCCGAAGTGGGCCGAGGCCGCAGCCGCCCACAGCAGGACGGTCAGGGCCGCAAGGCTCGGGAAAAGACGTTTCATGGGGCCTCCTGGGTGTCCGGCGCGGAGCCTTGCCGTCATGGCAGTCCGCCTTCCGTGTTACGAATTAGGAATAACTCTACCCAGAAAGGTCATTTTGTCAATCAACATGCTCCGAATACGACACTTCCCCGGAAGAGCATCGTACTCAGGATACAACCGTCAACTGATCCGGCGCAAAACCGCCCGAGAGTATGGCGATGCGTGCGAAGGAACTGCGCGTGTAATGCACGATATGCCCGCAGCGGCCCAGGAGGTACATGTCCAGCAGGGCCTCGAAGCCCTTGCGTTCGCTGCTCACGCCTTCGGTCAGGCCATGCAGGGGCGCGCCGTCGGCGGAGAGGTGCTTCTCCGTGACCAGCAGGCCGGGGAAGAGCCGGGAAAAGAGGCGCTGCACATGCAGGTTGTCGGTGCATAAAAAAATCTGCGCGCCGGTCCGGGCCACGATCTCCCGCACCTCGGCCACGATGCGCTCCACGGGCGATTCGAGGTCCGTGTGGCGCACATGCACCCCGACTACCGGCGGCCTGAAGCGGGCGGCGAAGGCGTCCACCGCCTCGCGCACGGCGGCGCACGGCACGACGTGCCGGGTCAGGACTGCGCGCGCGGCCTCCTCCAGAGAGCGTCCGGCAAGGTCGGAAATCCCTCCCAGCAACGGCAGCGCGCGGGCCAGGGGCGAGATGTCGGGCGACCAGAAGACCGCGACCTCGTGGTCGTAGTTCGTGCGGCCGAGGTCGATGCGCGTGGCTTCGAACACGGCAGCGCCGAAGTGGTTGTTGTCGAAGAGGTATTCCACGGCCACGGGCAGGGCCAGCCGCTCCCGCCAGAACTCGGGGAAGACGTCGCGCGAGTCGGGCAGCTCCGCCACGAAAGGGACGCCGTGCAGTTCGAAGTAGCGGTGAAAGGCGTTGCGCTCATGGTCCGCGTAGAGGCTGTCGCGCCAGTCCACGCACAGGGTGCGGCCGGTGAGCAGGGCGTAGGGCACGGCGGCGACCACGGCCTGCAGGCGGTTGCTCATGCCGCCGGAGCCCCTGACCACGAGGTATCGCGTCACCCGGCGCGTCCTCCCGCAGAGCGGAGATAGTCGCGCACGTCGGCCCGTTCCTCGATGATCACCTTCGTGCCCACGGCGATGGCCCGGGCCAGGGCCTCGCCCTCGGCATTGTCCATGCGGATGCAGCCGCCCGTGGCCCGCGCGCCGATGAGCGCGGGGTCGTTGTTGCCGTGGATGCGGTAGATGGTTCCGCGGCTGGTGGCGTGGGACAGCCTGATCTTGAAGGAGCCCATGAAATTGCGCGGGTCGTCCGGCGGCACGGCCTCGGGCAGATGCACGTTCTTGCGTTCGCGGAAAAATGCGCGCGTGCGAGCCGTGGGATACCACCAGGGGTCGAGGTCGACGCCGGTGACGCGGCCTTCGCCCAAGGGCGTCTCCAGACCGCGCTTGACCGTGGCCACGGCGTATTCGCGCTCGATCTCGCGCGTTCCGCCCTTTTGGCGCAAAAGATAGAGGCGGCAGTCCCGGATGGAGACGACGATGAGGCGCTCGTCCGGCCCGCGCGAGGGGGTGAGCGACGCGGTCGAGGACGTCCCGGCAAGCGGACGGACAGGGGCCGGGGGCTGCAGGCAGGCGTAGCGGCCCTGGCCCGAGGGTCGGTCGTAGGCGAAGCCGCCGCGGTAGGACGCGCCCTGGGGCGTGACGTACTCGCCCTCGCCCTGCGGCGTGTCGGCCGCGAACTCGCCCACGAAGGCCGCGCCGTCCGCAAAGGTCAGCAGCACCCGGCCCGAGAGCACGAAACGGGTCACGCCCCCGGCTTCGCCGTCCGCGGGCTCTCGGCCCGCAAAGGTTCCCGCGTAGGCATGGCCGTCCGGCAGGACCCACGTGCCCGCGCCCTCGGGCCTGCCCGCGGCGAAACTGCCGGACCAGCAGGAGCCGTCCGCGAAGCTGACCACGGCCGGACCGTCGAGCAGCAGCCCGCGCCCATGCGCTCCCAGGAAGTGGACCGCGCTGACGCCCTGCAGCACCTTGAAGGACTGCACGGCCAGATGGGAATCCGTGGGCGCGGTCAGCAGCCCCAGCGTCAGGAGCAGGAGGAACCCGGCTGCGCGGAGCGCCGGGGCGGTCCTGCGGAAGCGGGTTTCTGCGGTCTGCGAAGCGTTCATGCGCAGGCTCTGTACCAGAAATCCGGGCTCCCGGGAACGCCTCCCCCGGGGACTTCCCGCGGTAAAGGGCAGATTCCTTGTGAAATCCTCCTTTTTTTGCCCATTTCACCCTAGACGGAACAGGGCAGTGCGCAGTATAGGGGGGACCGCGACGCCGTCAGGGATGCCCCGACCTCCCTGGCGGCATTGCATTCGGGGTCGCCGCCGCCCCGCCGGACGCGCCACGACCGTATTGCCGCGCGCGCCGTCTGCAGCCGCGGCCACCGCATGCAGGCGGCAGTCAGGCGAGGCAGCCTGGCGGGCATGCATACCCGCGATGCCGAACGCCGCTTCCGGCGACAACCCCCCGGACAGGAACCGTTGGTTTCCATGGCTCCCGAGCCGCCGGTCCGGGTAGATTGCACAGCCTGCACGGCAGGCAACGAGGAAACACGACCAGATGGCCTTTCCCCGACTCGCCATAGGCGACATCTCCCTGCCGGTGCCGATCCTTCAAGGCGGCATGGGCATCGGCGTCTCTCTGTCCAACCTGGCGGCCGCGGTGGCCAACGCCGGGGGCCTGGGCATCATCGCCACGGCCGGCATCGGCTGGGACGAGCCCGACTACATCAAAAATTTCCGCGAGGCCAGCATCCGCGCCCTGCGCCGCCACATCAAGGCGGCCAAGGCCCTGACCTCGGGCATCTTGGGCGTGAACATCATGGTCGCGCTCAGCAACTACGAGGACATGGTCCGCACGGCCATCGAGGAGGGCATCGACGTCATCGTCTCCGGTGCCGGGCTGCCCTTCTCGCTGCCCAAGCTCGCCGCGGGCAGGAAGTCGCCCAAGCTCGTGCCCATCGTCTCCTCGGGCCGCGCCGCCGGACTCATCTGCCGCAAATGGCAGCGCCAGGACCGGCTGCCCGACGCCGTGGTGGTCGAGGGTCCCATGGCGGGCGGCCATCTAGGCTTCAAGGCCGAGCACGTGGAAGATCCGGACTACGCCCTGGAGAAGCTCGTGCCCGAGGTCGTGGAGGCAGTGCGCCCCTTCGCCGAGGAAGCAGGCCGCCCCATCCCGGTCATTGCCGCGGGCGGCGTCTACACCGGCGCGGACATCCTCAAGTTCTTCAACCTCGGCGCGGCGGGCGTGCAGATGGGCACGCGCTTCGTGGCCACCCACGAATGCGACGCTGCCCCGTCCTTCAAGCAGGCCTACCTGGACGCCAAGGAATCCGACATCTGCCTGATCAAGAGCCCCGTGGGTCTGCCCGGCCGGGCCATCCGCAATCCCTTCCTGGACGAGGTGGCCAAGGGACAGCGCATCCCCGACGCCTGTCTCTACAACTGCATGCACGGCTGCGACTGCGGCGCGGACCTCTTCTGCATCTCAGAGGCGCTCATCGACGCCAAGAAGGGCGATGTGCAGGGCGGCCTGCTCTTCGCGGGCCAAAACGCCTGGCGCGTGGACAAGATCGTCTCGGTGCAGGAACTCATCGACTCCCTGACCGTGGAATACGACGCGGCGGTGGCCGCGGCGTAGACGCGCGAACACCGCGTGGCGACGAAAAAGGCTCCCCGGAGTGATCCGGGGAGCCTTTTTCGTCGCCACGCGGAGGAAAAAAGCGGCCCGCAGGAGATGTCCACGGGCCGCTTTCCATTTCGTGGTACCGGGAGTGGGACTCGAACCCACAAGGGCTTGCGCCCGGCGGATTTTGAGTCCGCTGCGTCAACCAATTCCGCCATCCCGGCTCGGGGGTTTCTTCCTATGGGAAAGCCGCGCCGGGTGTCAAGGCGGCGGGCGTCCCCGCCGGACGGCGCTCCTGTCGCCTTCCCGCATGCCGCGCTTGTGCTTCGGGGCGGCCGGTGCTAGGCGTTTGGCCGCCCGACGTCTTTACAGCAAAGGAACGCCGCATGCTTCTCCCGCTCGGAAGTCTCGTCAATGCCGGAGCCATCCTGGCCGGAGGAGCCATCGGCCTCGCCTTGGGCGCGCGCCTGCCCGCCGGAGTGCGGGGCATCGTCTTTCAGGGCCTGGGGCTCTGCACCCTGGCCTTGGGCCTGAAAATGGCCGTGACCTTCACCGCGCCGCTGATCGTCTTCTTCTCCATCCTGCTCGGCGGCGTCCTGGGCGCGGCCGTAAAGCTGGAAGAAAAACTCTGCGGCCTGGGCGACCGGCTGAAGCGCGTCGTCAAAAGCACGAACGAGCAGTTCACCGACGGCCTGATCTCCGCCTTTCTGCTCTTCTGCGTGGGCTCCATGACCATCCTCGGGGCCTTTGACGAAGGCCTGCGCGGCGATCCGACCATCTATTACACCAAGGCCCTGCTCGACGGCTTCGCCTCCATCGCCCTGGCCTCCACCTACGGCCTGGGCGTGCTCTTCTCCGTCCTGCCGGTCTTCGCCTACCAGTACGGGCTGACCCTCTTCGCGGCCCAATTCCAGAACCTGCTCTCCCCGGCCGTGATGAACGAACTCACCGCCGTGGGCGGCCTCCTGATCATGGGCATCGGCATCAACCTGCTCGAACTCAAGTACGTCAAGCTCGGCGACCTGCTGCCCTCTCTGGTGGTCGTGGTCGTGCTAGGCTCGTTCTTCCTGTAGCTGGCGCGGCGTCGCTGGCCGCCTGGGCCGGGCCGCGGGTCCACATCCGTCCCTTTTGCGAGAGGCGCTTGACACGATTGGTCTATTTGGTACAGTGGTCTTACCAATTTCTCCAAAGGCGCCCTATGGAATACGCCCGCCCTCCCCTCAGCGTCCGTCCCGCGGCCAAGCCCGGGCTCAAACCCGCGCGCCGTCCCGTGGCCGAGCACATCGCGCAGCGGCTGGCCGACCTCTTCGCCTCTGGCGAACTCAAGTCCGGCGACCGGCTGCCGCCCGAACGCCGCCTGGCCGAGGTCTTCGGCGTCTCGCGCGGCTCGGTGCGCGAGGCCATCCGGGCCCTGGCCGAGGCGGGCGTGCTGGAGAGCCGTCCCGGCAGCGGAACCTACGTGGTGCTCGGCCGCCAGGAGGAACTGACCGCCTCGCTCATCGCCTTCATCGGGGATGTGCGGCGCAAACTGCGCGACGTCATCGAGGTGCGCCAGATCATCGAGCCCGAGATCGCCCGCCTGGCAGCGGAGCACGCCTCTCCCGCCGACATCGCCCAGCTCCGGCTGCTGCTGGCCTGCCAGCGACGCGAAATCGCGGCCGGAGGCACCGGCCGCGACGAGGACGGCGCGTTCCACGCCTCCCTGGCCCGCATATCCGGCAACCAGGTGCTCTTTGACCTGGTGGAGGGCATCGCGGACATCATCGCAGAAAGCCGGGCCGACTATCTGCAGAACGAGGAACGCCGCATGACGTCGTACGCGGCGCACGAGCTCATCCTGGCCGCCGTGGAGTCCGGCGACGGCGACGCTGCCTGCCGCGCCATGCGCGACCACCTGAGCAGCCTGAAGCAACACTTTCTCGGTGCAGCCGCCGTAAAATCCTGAGGAGGCACTCCACCATGGCTGATTTCAAGGACATACGGGCCAAGGCCCGCGAACTGATGCAGGGATTCTGCAAGGTCTGCCCGGTCTGCGACGGCCGCGCTTGCGCGGGCGAGGTGCCCGGCATGGGCGGACTCGGCACGGGCCAGTCGTTCAAGAACAACGTCGAGGCGCTGCGCGCCATCCGTCTGAACATGCGCGTGCTGCACGACGCGGCCGAGCCGGACACCACGGCCGACGTGCTGGGTCTGAAGTTGTCCATGCCGGTCCTGGCCGCGCCCATCGGGGGCGTGTCCTTCAACATGGGCGGCAAAATGAGCGAGCAGGACTACGTGGACGCCATCCTGGACGGCTGCAAGGCCGCCGGGACCATCGGCTGCACCGGCGACGGCGTGCCGCCCTTCATCCACGAGTCGGCCTTCGCCGGGATCACGCGCCTCTCGGGCCACGGCATCCCCTTTGTCAAACCCTGGGAAGGCCCGGAACTGAGCGAGAAGCTGGACAAGGCCCTGGGCACCGGCTGCGCGGTGCTGGGCGTGGACGCGGACGCGGCCGGACTGATCACCCTGCGCAAGATGGGCCGGCCCGTGGGGCCCAAACCCGCGGACGAGTGGACCGAGATCATCCGCACGGTCAAAGCGCGCGGCGCGCGCTTCATCGTCAAGGGCGTGATGACCCCGGACGAGGCGCGTCTCGCAGCCGACGCGGGGGCCGACGCCATCGTGGTCTCCAACCACGGCGGCCGGGTGCTGGACCATTCGCCCGGCGTGGCCGAGGTCCTGGCCGAGGTGGCGCAGGCCGTGAAGGGCAGGATCGCGGTTCTGGCAGACGGCGGCGTGCGCGACGGCGCGGACGTGCTCAAGTTCCTGGCCCTGGGCGCGGACGCCGTGCTCATCGGCCGCCCCTTCTCCGTGGCCGCCCTGGGCGGCGGAGCGGAAGGCGTGCAGGCCTACGCCGAGAAGGTGAAGGGCGAACTCTCGCAGGCCATGGTCCTCACCGGCTGCCGCACCGTCTCCGAGATCGGCCCGCGCGCCCTGCGCAAGGCGTCCGGGATCTGAAGCGTTTTCCACCCCCTCACAGGGAGGGCGGTCGGGGGTCGTCGTCCCGGCCGCCCGTTTTCGTTCAGCCACGGTCGTATCCGCATGGAGATCACAGGAAAAATCCTGTAGGAAAGAGCGAGGAGACGGTCATGACCATCCACGACGCCGCAGCCACGGCTGCCCTGCTCCCCTATCCCGCCCTGGCCGACGCCATCGCCCGCGTGCTCGGGCTGGCCGCCCTGGACCAGGCCCGCGCGCCCGAGCGGACGCACATGGCGCTCCCCGGCGGCGGCACGCTGCTGCTCATGCCCGCGCACGGCCCGGAACTGGCCATCGCCAAACTCATCACCGTGCATGGGGAGAATCCGGGCCGGAATCTTCCCGCCATCCAGGGCGAGGTCGTGATCATGGACGCCTTCACCGGACGGCGGCTCGGCGTGCTGGACGGGGCCACGGTCACGGCCAGGCGCACGGCCGCGCTCTCGCTCCTGGCCGCGCGGACCCTGGCCCCGAATCCGTCCGGGCCGCTGCTCGTGATCGGCGCGGGCGCGCAGGCCCGGGCGCACGTGGAGGCCTTTGCCGAAGGCCTGGGCATCGAAGAGGTCGCCATCTTCTCGCGCACCGCCGCATCGGCCGAACGACTGGCCGCGCACGCCCGCGCCTTGGGTCTCCGGGCGATGGCCGTGGCGGATGCGGCCGAGGTCATGGACGCCTGCCCCCTGGTGGTCACGGCCACCACCAGCACCTGCCCGGTACTGCCGCCGCGCCTGCGCTCCGACGCCTTCCTGGCCGCCGTGGGCGCGTTCACCCCGGCCATGTGCGAATTGCCGCCCAAGCTGGTGCAATCCGCCGCGGCGCTCTACTGCGACACCCTGGACGCAGCCCGCACCGAAGCCGGCGACTATCTGCAGGCGGGCGTGGACTGGAACGCGGTCACGCCCCTCTCGCTCGCCCTGGGCAGGCCGCGGCCGAGCCGGGGGCCCATCGTCTTCAAAAGTGTGGGGCACGCGCTGTTCGATCTGGCCGCGGGCATGCTGGCGGCGGGGGGAATGGCCGGAGGGGAAAGAGGGCTGTAGCCGCGGACAAAGACAGGGATAGACTGCGGCCGACAGTGGCCACCGCGCAAAAAGAAAAACGGACGCTTCCGCGTCCGTTTCTTCGTCTTGTCCCGGCCACATTCGGCCGAGCGATTTCTCTTTCTTTCTACAGCCCCTGCCCCAGCAGGTCGCCGAACTCCTTGCAGCCCACCTGGACGGAGCCGCTGATCTGGCCCGCCAGGTCCACGGTGACGCGCTTGGCCGAGATGACCTTCTCCACCGAGGCGTGGATGAGCGCGGCGGCCTCGTGCCAGCCGATGTGTTCCAGGAGCATGGCCCCGGAGAGCACCAGGGAGCCGGGGTTGGCCAGATCCTTGCCCGCGATGGAAGGCGCGGTGCCGTGGGTGGGCTCGAAGAAGGCGATCTCGTCGGACATGTTCACGCCCGGCGCGAGGCCCAGGCCGCCCACCTGCGCCGCCAGGGCGTCGGAGAGGTAATCGCCGTTGAGGTTGGGCGAGGCGATGACGCTGTACTGCTCGGGGTTGATGAGCACCTGCTGGAAAAGCGCGTCGCAGATGCGGTCCTTGATGATCACGGGCTTCTTCGCGCCGGCCTGGGCGTCGGCCTCGGTCATGACCTTGTCCGCGAACTCCTCGGCCGCGACCCCGTAGCCCCAGGCGCGGAAACCGCCCTCGGTGAACTTCATGATGTTGCCCTTGTGGGCCAGGGTCACGGAGGGGCGGGCGTGCCGCACCGCGAAGGTGAGGGCCTTGCGCACCAAGCGCTTGCAGCCGTTGGGGGTCATGGGCTTCACACCGATGCCGGCGGTGTCGTCCACGTTGGCCCCCATCTCGTCGCGCAAAAAGGCGATGAGCTTCTTGGCCTCGGGCGAACCGGACTTGTATTCGATGCCCGCGTACACGTCCTCGGTGTTCTCGCGGAAGATGACCATGTCCACGAGGTCGGGGCGCTTCACCGGGGACTCGATGCCCTTGAAGTAGCGTATGGGCCGGATGCAGGCGTACAGGTCCAGCACCTGGCGCAGGGTCACGTTGAGGCTGCGGTAGCCGCCGCCCACCGGGGTCTCCAGCGGGCCTTTCATGGCCAGGTCGCAGTTCTTCAGCGCGGTCATGGTGGCCTCGGGCAGGTACTCGCCCGTGGCGTCGAACGCCTTCTTGCCCGCCAGCAGTTCCTTCCACTCCAGTTTGCGCGCGCGGCCGTAGGCCTTCTCCACGGCCGCGTCGAGGACGGGACGCCCGGCGGCCCAGACTTCCGCGCCGATGCCGTCGCCCTCGATGAACAGTACAGTCTTGGTCTGCATTATTTCCCTCCACGAGATGCCGAAGAAAATTCGTTCGGGGAGGTGTAGAGGCTTTGCCGGATCAGGTCAAGGCGTGGCCGGGGCCGTGTTCCGGGTGCCCGAAGCCTCTGTCGGAAGGGGCGGCTCGGGCTCGGGCAGGTAACGCTTGGCCCCGAGGTAACGCTTCTGCCAGTAGGGCATGGAGATGGGCTCCTCGCGCACGGTGTCGCCTGTCTTCGGGCTGTGCACGAAGCTGCCGCGCTCGGTGAAGATGCCGACGTGCAGGTCCTTGGCGTTGTGGCCGATGCGGAAGACCACTACGTCCCCGGGCCTGCGCTCGCCGGGCGCCACGAAGCGCCCGAAGCTCCACTGCCCGTGCGCGGTGCGGGGCACCTCCTGGCCGTTCTGCCCGAAGGTCCACCAGACCAGCCCCGAACAATCGTAGCCCTCATCCGGGGAACAGCCCCCGTGCCGGTAGGGAGTGCCGATCTGCGAGCGCGCGGTGGCGACCACGGCCGCGCCGGGGTCGCCGGGAGCAGCGGCCGCCGGGGCCGTTTCCGGCGACGGCGCGGTGCGCGAGGAGCAGGCGGGGAGAAGAAAACAGGCGCAAAGCGCGATCAGACGCAGCCAGGGGAACGCGGCACGGCGCGGCGGATGTCTGCGGAGGCGCTCCATGCGGCGCATCCTACCAGCGGCCGCCGTTCCTGTCATCCCCCGTCCCGCCTGCCCCGCCCGGGCGGCGCGAGGAGCCAGGTAAGCACGCTTGCCCCGGCCCAGGCGGCATAGATCCCGGCGAGCACGCTCATGGGCGCGTCCACGTAGAGCACGCGGCCCAGCCAGTGCCCCAGGAAGGTTCCGGCATATCCGGCCTGTCCGGCCGCCCCGCGCAGGGCGCTCTCCCATTCGGTCAGGGGACAGAGGCGGTCGAGGAGCGCGCACAACGCCGTGAGGCCCATGCTCCCCAGGTGCGCAAGACGCAGGACGCGGCTGCTGCCCAGAGGCCAGCCGCGCACGAGGCCCAGCCAGATCAGGGGCAGCGCCAGGATATTGAAGGCGGCGACCAGGAAATGCAGGACGAGGACGGCATCGGCCAGAACGGCGGCCGCGCCCCCGCCCATGCTCAGCGCTCCGCCAGGGGGAGGACCAGACGCGAGCCCTCCTGCCCGCCGGTATGCACGGACCAGATCACGTCGCCCGCGGGCGGGACGCGCGCGAACTGGTCCGAATCCGCCCCCGCGATGGCCAGCCGGAGTTTCCAGCCGGCGGGAATCCGCGCCGCCAGAGGCAGGAACGGGACGACCATGTCCTCCACCCGTCCGGGCACCAGAGGAGCGGCCTGGGTGCGCAGGAAGGAGCGATGCCCGCCGCCCAGGCGCTGCGCCGGGGCTCCGCGATGCAGAGCGCGCAGCACGCCCTCACTGAGCATGGCGATCCTGCCGCGCGGGGAGACCGCCTCCAGGTAGGCGTGCACGGCCGCGTCCTCGGCGTCCGCGGAAAACCGCAGGAGCAGCAGCGGCGAGCCCGCCAGTTCCATGTCGGCCCGCAGCGGCGCGGACTCGAAAACCAGCAGGCTCTGGTCCTTGACCTCACGGTTCTCGTAGCGCACGTCGCCCCGGAAGAGCTGGGTGCGCCACCGATTGGTGCGACCGGTCCCGGTGTTGAAATCCACCTTGTAGCTACGCGATGCGATGCGCGCGGGCAGGTCGTCCTCCAACGCGCCCTCGGCCGAGAGCCACCACGTCTGCTCCGAGCCGCCCGGCGGGGGCCAGACAGGAGTGCGCCGCCACTCGCCAGCCCCCAGGACGTAGTAGACGATTTCAGGGACGGGTTTCTCTCCCTTGTCCTTCAGGTGGTAGTCGAAGAACCTGAGCCGCTCGAACTGACTCGGGAGCCAGCCCGGCCCCATCCCCGTCTCGTCGCGGATCGGGTCCACGGACTGCTCGGCCCCGTGGTTCCAGGGGCCGATAACAAGACGTTGCGGGTTGTCCAGGGCGGCGAAGCGCTCCAGGGCGGCGCGGGCGTAGGCCCCGTCGTGCCAGCCCGCCCAGACGGAGAAAGCCGCGCCCCCCGCCTCGGTCTGCGCCTTGAAGACGTGGGGGCTGAAGGCGTCTATGCTCACCCCGGCGGGTCGGGCCACATCGTCGCGGAAGGTCACGGACAGGGCGTTGGCGTAGATGTCGCCGTTGGCCGCGTGCTGCTCCACAGCCCGCGCGAGCCTCAGGCGGGACTGCCCCCCCTCCCCTGCCAGAGCCACGCCGCGCACGGCCAGCTTCGCCACCCAGGACGCGCCCGGCGGCAGCGTATTGGCATCCAGAACCGCATTGGCCTTGCCCCAACGGTAGATGAACCAGTCGTTGCGCACGCCCCCAGGGAAGGCGATGTCCTGGAACGCGTCGTACAGGCTGAACATGGGCATGACCGCGCGCACCGCCGGGTGCCCGAGAGCTGCGAAAAACTCGGCCGCGGTGCCCACGTAGGAGACGCCCAGCGCGCCGACGCGGCCATTCGACCACGGCTGGGCCAAGATCCAATCCACCACCTCGCGGCCGTCCTCCCGCTCGGGCGGAGACCAGGGAAAAGCCCGTGAGCCGCCCGAGGCCCCGGAGCCGCGCGCGTCCACGCGCACCACGGCGTAGCCGTGGGCGGTGAAGAAACGCACGTCATCCGGCGGAAAGGAGAACAGCGAGAACGGCGGATTCAGCTCCGTACGCCGCCAGTAGCGCGTGACCATGACCAGCGCGGGCACGCGTTCGTCCCGGGCAAGCCCCTCGGGGAGCCAGACGTCCATGGCCAGCGGCGTGCCGTCGCGCAGGGAGAGGAGGCGCGATTCGAGACGGGCGGCCACGCCGCGCTGCACAGCGCGCGGGGGCGGAACGCCGAAGGCCTGCTCGAAGACCGCGCTTTCGACAGGCGACAGCGGCCGGACCGGCTCCGGACGCAGGAACAGCCACGCGGCGAGCAGCGCCCCCGCGACCAGGAACGCCGCGCCGCCGTATATCCACCGCCGCCAGCGCCGCACCGGCACAACCTCCCCCGGCTACTCCACCTCGAAACGACGGGCGGAGATGATGGTCACGGGGTCCGCGGGCACGTCGTCGTGGAAGCCGAAACGCTTGGTCCGCACCTTGTTGATCTTGTCCACCACGTCCATGCCGTCCTCGACGCGGCCGAAGACGCAGTAGCCGAAGGTCTCGGGCGTGTCGCCGCGGCGGTTGAGGAAGGTGTTGTCCTTGGCGTTGATGAAGAACTGAGCCGTGGCGCTGTGCGGCTCCATGGTCCGGGCCATGGCGATGGTCCCGCGCGCGTTGGGCGTGTCGGGCGAGGCCTCGTTGGGGATGGGGCCGCGGGTGGGCTTCTCCTTCATCATCATGTCCATGCCGCCGCCCTGGTTCATGAAATCGCGGATGACGCGATGGAAAATGAGGCCGTCGTAGAAGCCGTCGTCCACGTACTGCAGGAAGTTCTCCACTGTCTTGGGGGCCTTGTCGGCAAGCAGCTCGATCAGGATGTCGCCCATCGAGGTCTCAAGCAGCACCATCGGATTGCTCATGTGTCTACTCCTTCATTCGTCGTGCGCGCCGAAAACGCGCTTCATGGTTTCCATTTCGTCCGCCGCGGCGGCGTCGGCCGGGCAGGAGCCGTTCTGCCCGGGCAGGGGGCAGGCAAAGGGCGTCTCCGAGGTCCCGGCCACCACCACACGGTCACGGCCGCTCTGCTTGGCCTCGTAGAGCGCCTCGTCCACGCGGGCGAAGAGGGAGGTGGCCGAATCCGCCTCTATCCTGTCCAGCCCGGCCACGCCCAGGGAGACGCGCACGCCGATGCGCTGCCCCTCGGGCAGAAGTATCTCGCGTTCACGCACGGCCTGACGGATGCGCTCGGCCAGAATCTCGCCGCCATGGGAATCCGTCTGCGGCATGATCACCGCGAACTCCTCGCCGCCCACCCGGGCCAGGGTGTCGCCCTCGCGCACCAGGGCCGCCACAGTGGCCGCCACCGTGCGCAGGACGGCGTCTCCGGCCGGATGGCCGTAGGTGTCGTTGACGCTCTTGAAGTGGTCCAGGTCCAGCAGGATCAGGCACAAGGGCCGTACGTAGCGCTTGGCGTTGGCGAACTCGGCCCTGAGCGTCTCGTGAAAGTAGCGCGTGTTGTAGAGCCGCGTCAGGTGATCCACCAGCGACAGCTCGGCGAAACGCTGTTCCTGTCTGCCGATGATGTAGCCGAAGGCCCCGAAGACCAGCAGGGAGCCGCAGGTCATGTAGGCGAAGAGCAGGATCTGAAAGCCGGCGTCCGCCATGCCCCACAGGCCCAAAACTGCGGACACGGCGGCCCAGCCCAGCGGCGCGCCCAGTCCGAGCACGAGGCCCTGACGGAAACGCCGGCCGGTCCTTCCGACTTCAGGTTGCTCCATGCCCGGTCCATAGCCCAAAGCGGGCAGGGGCTCAATGGCCCCTTCCCGCCATCTGGGGAATCGCTCAGGCCCCCTGCTCGGCTTCCTTCTTCTTGGCCGACCGCAGCAGGTGGCGCTTCATCTGCGTCAGTTCCGCCTTGCGCAGACGGATGGAGGCGGGCGTGACCTCGACCAGTTCATCCTCGCGGATGAAGTTGATGGCCCGCTCCAGGGTCATGGGCAGCACGCTGGTCAGGATGACGTTCTCGTCCTTGCCCGAGGCGCGCATGTTGGTCAGCTTCTTTTCCTTGCACGGGTTCACGTCGATGTCGTTTTCCCGGTTGTGCTCGCCCACGACCATGCCCTCGTAGACCGGGTCCCCGGGCACCACGAAGAGGCGGCCGCGCGGCTCCAGGTTGAACAGGGCGTAGGGCACGGCGGCGCCCGAACGGTCGCAGACGATGGAGCCGGTGTAGCGGGTCGGGAAATCGCCGCGGTATTCCTCGTAGCCGTCGAAATAGGAAGTCATGATGCCCGTGCCCTTGGTGTCCGTGAGGAACTCGTCGCGGTAGCCGATGAGCCCGCGCGAGGGCACGCTGAACTCCATGCGCACGCGGCCGTTGCCGTGGTTCACGAGGTTGGTCAGACGGCCCTTGCGCTGCGCGAGCTTCTCCGTGACCGTGCCCACGAACTCCTCGCCGCAGTCCACGTAGAAACGCTCCACCGGCTCCAGGCGGCGGCCGTGGGCGTCGTACTTGTAGATCACCTCGGGGCGGCCGACGCAGAGTTCGAAGCCCTCGCGGCGCATGGTCTCGATGAGGATGGCCATCTGGAACTCGCCGCGGCCCTTGACCAGAAAGCTGTCGCGCCCCTCGGACTCCTCGACGCGGATGGCCACGTTGGACATCGCCTCGCGCACCAAGCGGTCGCGCAGCTTGGAGGAGGTGAGCTGCTTGCCCTCCCGGCCCGCCAGAGGGGAGGTGTTGATGGAGAACTTCATGGACACCGTGGGATCGTCCACGGTTATGCGGGGCAGGGCTTTGCCGCCCTCGGCCACGGTGATGGTGTCGCCGATGTGCACATCCTCGATGCCGGAGAGGACCACGATGTCGCCCGGTTCGGCCGACGCGGCGTCGCCCAGACGGATGCCCTCGTAGGTCTGCAGCCGGGTGACGCGCAGCGCCTTGGCCGCGCCGCCGTCCCCGACGCAGACCAGGCGTTCGCCCGAGGCGGCGCGGCCGTGGAAGACCTTGCCGATGGCCAGCCGGCCCAGGAATTCGGAGTAGCCGAGGTCCGAGACGAGCATCTGGAACGGCTCGGCCTCGCTGTATTCCGGGGCGTGGATTTCGGCGAGGATGGTCTCGAAGAGCGGCGTCAGATCCACCCGGGGATCGGCGATTTCCCGCATAGCCACGCCGTCGCGGCCGATGGCGTAGAGCAGCGGGAATTCGAGCTGCTCGTCGCTGGCCCCCAGCTCGATGAAAAGATCGTATATCTCGTTCAGGACTTCCTGCGGCCGGGCGTCCTTGCGGTCGATCTTGTTCACGACCACGATGACCCGGTGGCGGTTCTCCAGGCACTTCTTGAGCACGAACCGGGTCTGGGGCAGCGGACCTTCCGAGGCGTCCACGAGCAGAATCGCGCCGTCCACCATGGACAGGGCGCGCTCCACCTCGCCGCCGAAGTCGGCGTGACCCGGGGTGTCGAGAATGTTGATCTTGGTGCCCCGAAAGGCCACGGAGCAGTTCTTGGCGGCGATGGTGATGCCGCGCTCGCGCTCCAGGTCCATGGAGTCCATGACCCGCTCCTCGACCTCCTGGTTCTCGCGGAACAGACCGCTTTGACGGAACATGGCGTCGACGAGGGTGGTCTTTCCGTGGTCGACGTGGGCAATGATGGCGATGTTTCTGATGGCTTCGTTGCGCATTGTTTTCGGGTATCCTGTGAGTGTGGCGGGAAAAAGACGAAAACCCCCGTCCCGCCGGGGCGGGACGGGGGGCGACGAGACAAGTCTCTGGGGAGGGTTAGTAGTCGCGGCGCGGCGGACGGGCGGGCTTCTTCTGGTTCGCCTCGTTCACGCGCAGGGTGCGGCCGTTGAACTCCTTGCCGTCAAGGGCCTCGACGGCGGCCTTGGCGGCGGTCTCGTCCATCTCGACGAAGCCGAAGCCGCGGAACCTGCCAGTCTCGCGGTCCATGATGAATTTGACGTTGAAGACTTCGCCGTAGGTGGAGAAGTACTTACGGACGTCCTCCTCGGAAACGCTGAAGGGCAGATTGCCGACATAGATGGACATGGACATGAACAGACTCCTGGTCCGAGATGAAAAAGCGTTCAAAGTGCCACACGATACCAAGGCCCCTACCACGGCTTACGCAAAGGCAAGCACATTCGCCGTAGCCGAATTTGCAATACCGTGCAAGAGGAAAAATTGCACAAGCCCGAAAACAGGCGTCTCCCCATTGTATACCGCCAGAGTATCATAACCGGCAATCCTTGCCACGCCTAGACTCCATTGTTATGCACTGCAAAAAACTCTGCAACACTCTCCAACATGCCGTCGTCAATACGGTTCCTCTCCCCGTCAGTGCAGCCCAAAAACGCTTTCCGTCCGTTGCCGCTCTACGGACTCCCCTACCGGCAAAGCCGGACTTCCGGGAAAGCACGTCCCGAAAAGGCCCCCAACCCCTTCTCCGGCCCGTTTCCCCCGGGGATCACGTGCCTTCGGGCGGGAAGAGGCGGGAAAGATCAGTGATCATCTTGGCGCGCAGGGCCGTGACCGAGGCCGTATCGGTCATGACCATGTCGAGCTGGCGCGTGTGGGTGATGAGGTAGCCGAGTACGGAAAGTTTCTCCTCCATGACCGTCTGGGGCTGCCCCTTGATGCGTGCGGCCAGCCTGTCGGCCACGATCTCGGAGTCGAAACCGAATTCCTTCAGGATGCCTGCGATGAAGTGGATGCGACGCATGCGGCGCTCGATGTTGGCGGCCCCGCCCTCGAAACGGAAGACCGCGTAGTTCTCCGTGGCGCGCTCGCCCACCAGGGCCTCCACGGAGCAGAAGTGGAAGCCGAAGCGGGACTGCAGGGAACAAAATCCCCGCGAGATCATGAAATAGTTCTTCACCGTATAGGCCGAACCGGCCACGGGATCGAGTTCCGGATTGCGCGTGGCCTCGAAGACCACGGACATGAAGCCGCGCGGGTTGACTCCGGGAGGCCCCCCCCAGGGCACCGCCATCATGCCCTTCCACAGGGCCAGCATGGGCGTCGAGGCGATGTTCGAGAGGCGTACGGTGTCGCCGGGCTCGTCCTTCCAGTAACCGTCGTCCAGGTTGACAACCCAGAACTGCATGGGCACTTGGCAGACCAGACGACGGCTCTTGGCCAGGGCGTAATCCTTGGACTGGCAGAAGGCGAACATCTCCTCCACGGAGCGCTCGTGGATGAAACGGGCGATGTCGTGCAGAGTCCGACAGTTCTCGGGCCTGAATTCGGCCGCCTCGACCTCCATCAGGTTCAGCGGAATGATCAGATCCGCGGCCCAGATCAAGGCCTCGTGCACCGGGCTGCCGAGCAGGGGACTGCGCGTGGAGGCCGCGGCGTCGGCGGAGCAGCCCGCCGGACGGCCGGAGTAGACAGCGCCGCCTTCCCCGTCCACGGTCACCTCGCTCCCGTCCGCCAGGGCGGTGAGCGCCCCTGCCGCGCCGACCAGGGCCGGGATGCCCCATTCCCGGCAGATGCCCGCCAGACGGCTGGTGGCCGTGCCGGACTCGCTGACCACGGCGGCGGCCAGGGGAAGCAGCGCGGCCAGCCGGGGATCGGCCGAGGCCGCCACGATCACGCCGCCGCGCGGAAAGTCGAGCAGTCCCTCGGGGCTGGTCACGACGTGCGCCGGCCCGCTCGCCAGACCTGGCGCCGCGGACACGGCGCCCCGCACCAGGACGGCGCAGTCCTTGGCTGAAAACTCCCTGCGCGCCGCGAACTTGCGCGGCAGCGACAGGTGACGGCAGTGCACGACGTGGAAGGCCCCGGACTCGTCCAGCAGCCATTCCATCTCCACGGCCGCGCCCAGAAGCTCCTCGACGGTGCGGCCAAGACGGGAGAGGGACAGAATCTCCTCGTCCGACAGGGCGGGCATGCCGGCCTCGCCGTCCGTGGTCTGCATACGGCAGACGCCGCCCTGCGGATCGCATACGAACTTGCCCGCCTTGTGGCGCACGACCCGCATGAGGATGTCCGGCGGTTCGGTGCGTGAGACGAGGTAGGAATCCGCGTCCGAAGTTCCCTCGCTGACCGAGTCCGGCAGGCCCAGGGCCGCGGCCAGGAGCAGCTTGGCTTCCTCGCCCGGGCGGGGGCTCCTGGTGTGCAGCACCCCGCCTGCCCGGGCTCCGGCCATGGCCTGGAAGGAGACCACCATGGACACGTCGCGGTTGCGCAGGCCGCGCACGCGGCGGGCGGCCATGGCCAGCGGGCCGTACTTGCGCGCCGCCAGTTCCCTGTAGGCCCGGATCGCCTCGGCGGGATCGACGTTGAGCAGGGCGCGGTCGTGCCCCACCAGCGCCGCGCCCGCCGCCGCCTCCACCACGGCCTCGCCGCGCAACGCGAGACGCGCGCCGGGGGCCGCCGCCGTGAGGCGGGCGCAGGCCCGGAGAATGGCCTCCTCAAGTCCGGACGGCAGAGGGGCCGCCTCGATCAGCTCGCGCAGGCCCGCGGACAGGGCGGCCAGTTCCTCGGGCCGGGTCGCGCCCGCGGCTTGAATGCGGCGGTCGATCTCCTCCTGCAGGCCGTTCTCGGCCATGAAGGCCCGGAACCCCGCCGCCGTGACCACGAATCCGGGCGGGACCACGCCCGGCAGCCGGACGGCCACCTCGCCGAGGGCGGCGGCGGGAAAGCCCGCCAGACCGGACAGCCTGCGGTTCAGCTCCGTGAGATCGAGGACCAGGGGGTCGCCCCCGCTTTGGGGCGGCCGGGGCGAGAGGATGGGGCCGAGTTGTTCCTTGATCTCGCGAAAGCGCGTCTCCAGGGCGGCGTAGCGGCCCGGGACCAGCGCGGCGAAAAGGCGGATCATGCGGAAGACGCCGGTGGCCGTGTTGACCCCAAGGGTGCGGACCAACTCGATGCCGAAGGGCGTGGGGCTTTGCAGGGCCGCTTCCACGGCGGCCATGGATTCGAGGAATTCGCTGTGCGCGGTGAGGAGAAGCTTGAAATCGTGGTACCGCGCCCTGAACGCGGCTCGAAGATCGTCGGGCTCGTCCCCGGAAGCCGCCGTGGGGCGGCTTCCGGGGAACAGAAACCCGATGAGCCTCCGCAAAGCCCTCACGTGATCATGGGGCTTGGCATGGCGCTAGACTTCCTTCTTGGCCTTGGACTTCTTCATGGACAGGCCGATCCCCTCGAAAAGCTCGAATATGCCGAAGCCGTACCAGAGGGTGTAGATCACATAAAACGCCAGAAGTCCAATGAGCGTGAAGGCCTTGGAACCGACGCTCTCGGCCGGGATGCCGTAGAAGTTGTAGCCCGGCTCGATGCCCTTGAGCACCACGAGGTTGACGGCGCTGGCTTCCTCGATCTTCTTCTGCCTCTGCAGGGCCTTGATGGAGGCGGACAGCGTCTCGTGCCAGAGCTTGACCGCCTCCTTGCCGTCCATGCCGTAGAACGCGCCGACCTTGGCCGCGTCGTTGTTGTACAGGTCGTCGGAATCCTGCAGTACGCGGGAGAAGATGGCACCCATCTTGCCCGTGTAGGCCAGCTTGCCTTCCTTGACTTCGGCGGCGAGTCCGGCCTTCTGCAGGACGTCCACGGCCTTGGCCGCGCTCTCGGGCTTCTTCAGCGCCACTTCCACGCTGATTTCCGTGCCCTCGAACTTGGCCACGTTCTCGCGGATGCCGGGGATGAAGTAGGACGAGCCCTTGGACAACTTGTTGAAGAGGTCGTCCGCGAACTCCAGGCCGTTCATGTCATGCCCCTTCTGGTCCTTTCCGAACCAGGGCATGAAGATCATGACGAAGATGACGGTGAAGGAGATCAGCAGGGCCAAGCCCTTTGCCTTGGGGGTCATGCTGCCGGCCATGTTACTTGCCCTCCTGGCGCAGGGCGCCGATGTTGCCGAAGAACTTGCCGAAGACAAAGATGCCGAAGATGGCGACCACGATCCAGAAGACGATGTTGCCCACGAACTCGAAGTTGTTCACGAGACCCTTGGGCAGATCGAGGTATTCGAGTTCCACCAGCTTCTTGGGCAGCACCGCGAGGCGGTTGATGAAGCCCGCGATGATGGAGATGGCGTAGAAGCCGCGGATGTGGATGCCCTTGACCACTTTGGTGGTCAGCGCGCCGACCTGGATGCCCAGCAGGGAGCCGATGAGCATGCCCATGGCCAGGGTGTAGAAGACGTAGCCGTAGATGGCGTACTGGGCGATGGAGGCGAAGCCCGCGGTGAAGATGATCTGCAGGATGTCCGTGCCCACGGTGGTCATGGAGGAGACGCCGAAGATGTACACGAACATGGGGAAGGTCACGAAACCGCCGCCCACGCCCATGATCGCGGCCAGCATACCGACGATGACGCCGCCCGCGGCCACGACCCAGCCGGAGATGCGCTTGCCGCCGGGCACCAAGTCCTCGTCGAAGGTGATCATCGGGGGAACGTTCATGTTCTGCAGGTTGGAGGCCAGCTTGGTGGTGCCGGAAGCGCCGCCGTGCGCGTCGCCGGAGTCGCCCTTCCTGCTGGCGGAGATGAAATCGAAGAGGGCGTAGAAGCCCAGGAAGCCGAGGAGCACCGCGTAGATCGAGCTGATGAACAATTCGGAGAGCAGCGGGTCCTTGTTGTACAGGGTCTTGTTGATCCAGCCGCCGATCATGGTGCCGCCGCCCGCGCCGACCAGGAAGGCCACGGCCAGGGAGACCGAAACGTTGCCGAGCTTCTTGTGCACCGTGGTGCCCATGATGGCCTTGGCGAAGATGTGGAAAAGGTCCGTGCCCACGGCCAGGATGCCCTTGACGCCCGCGGCCATCAGCGCCGGGGTGATGATGAAGCCGCCGCCCGCGCCGATGCAGCCGGTGATCAGGCCCGCGGCCAGACCGACGGCGATGGACACGAGGAAGATGGTGTTGGTGTAGAAGGCCGGAGCGTACGCCGTCTTGCCGCCCAGCATATCCGCCGCCTCAACGAAGGACAGGCCGAGGATGGGCAGACAGAGCGCCGCCAGGATCAGCAGCTTCTTCCTGTTCTTGATGATCGAGGTCGAAACCTCGATGTCCCATTTCGCGTGAGCGATGCTCGACGCCTTCAGGAATTCGAAAACTTTTCTCGGAAAGCTCATTTTCCGTACCTCACATTGTTGTTCCGGATGACTCCTGCATTCCCAACCCTCTCCCGGACGCGCGGTCCGGGAAAAAACTCCGCCGTCAGGTTCCGCCGCCCGCACCTCCGTTTCCGGTTGCCTCCCTCATCCGCCTCTGCCGCTCCTCCTGTTCGTGAAGCATCTTGCGCTTCCAGGCGTCCTGTATCCTGTAGAGAAGATGGTCCATCTCCACGGGTTTCATGAGGTAGTCGAAGGCCCCCTTCTCAAGGCCGTCCATGGCGGCCTCGATCTCGGCGTGGCCGGTGAGCATGATCACCTCCACCGCGGGCCAGTTCCCTTTGATGCGCTCCAGGACCTGCATGCCGTCCATGCCCGGCATCTTCACGTCCAGGACCACCACGTCCGCCGTCTCGGCCGCGAGGGCGTCCAGGGCCGCCTGCCCGCCCTCGGCGGTGCGCACCGCGACCCCGCGCCGCTCCAGACGCTTGGTGATGATCTCGCGAAAGTCCTGTTCGTCGTCCACCAGAAGGACCTTGGGCTGCTGCTCCTGCATCACGTCCTCCCTTCTCGTCCGGATCGGGGCTCCGTCCCGTTCTCCCGGACCAATCCGGCGCAGTCCCGCGCGGCCAGCCGGACCGCTTCCAGCAGGGGGCCGGTCCGGCCGTCCTTTTCCACGACCGGAGCGCCGGACCGGTCGAGGCCGCCCTCGCCCCCGTGGGCATGGACCACCAGGCACACGTCGGGAAATTCCCGCCTCAGGCGCTTGATCAGAGGCAGACCGCCCTGGTCCGGCAGGTCCGGGTCGAGGACCACGATCCCGGGAGCCGCGCTCCCCGCCAGGTACGCGAGCATGTCCCCCGCGCTGCCCGCGGCCAGGACCGCGTAGCCCTGATGCTGCAACTCCCGCTGCAGAAATTCCCGCACATGCGGATTGCGGTCCACGATGAGAATGCTGATCACGCGGCTGCCCCTTGTCTTGTGCATGCCCTAGGGCAAGGGGCGTGCCAAAGCCGCCGTCGCGGCCGGACAAACGGCGATGCAGGGAGCACAAGGCCTAGCGGAGGGGATGGAGTGGATCGGAAATGTCCAGGGGAGGATTCCGGTGTCAGGTTCTTTTACAGTCTGTAAACCCGGAGGGGCATCCGCGGCCGGATGCCTCCTGAAGACCGGCGAAGAGGATCAGGACACCGTGGCCCTGACCTTGAGGCCGTACTTGTCCATGCGCGCCAGCAGGGTCGGCCGCGTCACGCCCAGGAGCTTGGCCGCACGGGTGCGGTTGCCCCCGGCCATGTCCAGGGCCTCGCGCACCAGTTCGCGGGCCACGGCGTCCATGAGCCGCTCGAAAGCCCCGTCTCCGGCATGGCGGGCCAGCCCGGCCCTGATCCAGGCCTGCAGATCCTCGCCGGAGCCCGCCTGCGGACCGGCGTCCCCTGCAGGGCCGCCCAGGGCCGCGGCCACGTCCTCCCGGCTTATGGCCGCGCCGCGGTTGAAGATCAGGGTCTTCTGCAGGGTGTTGGACAGCTCGCGCACATTGCCGGGCCAGGGGTGGGCTGTGAGCAGGGCCAGGGCCTCGCCGGTCAGGCCGGGGTTGTCCATGCCCAGTTCCCGGCTGAAACGCGCCAGAAAATGGTCGGCCAGGGGGCGGATGTCCTCCTGCCGTTCGCGCAAAGGAGGCAGGGTCAGGGTCACGACCTTGAGACGGTAGTAAAGGTCCTCGCGGAAACGCCCCTCGGCCACGGCCTGCTCCAGGTCGCGGTTGGTGGCCGCGAGAATGCGCACGTCCACGGCGATGGGCTGCCTGCCGCCCAGACGCTCGATGCTGCGCTCCTGCAGGAGCCTGAGCAGCTTGGCCTGGATGCCCACGGGCATGTCGCCGATCTCGTCCAGAAAGATCGTGCCGTGCTGCGAGAGTTCTATCTTGCCCACGCGCCGGGCCGTGGCGCCGGTGAATGCGCCCTTTTCGTAGCCGAACAATTCCGATTCGAGCAGGGTTTCGGGAATGGCCACGCAGTTGATGACCGTGAACGGCCGCTCGGCACGCTGGCTGTGCTGGTGCACGGCATGTGCGACCAACTCCTTGCCCGTGCCTGATTCGCCGCGGATGAGCACCGTGGCGTCCGTGGCCGCAACGCGGCCGATGGCCTTGTAGATCTCGTGCATGGCCGGGCTGCGGCCGACGAGCATCTCGCCTTCCCCCGCGTCCACGGCCGCCGCGCCGCTCCGGCGCGCCGGCTGGGCGGCCTCCAGGGCCTGGCCGATGAGCCTGAGGATGTCCGGGATGTCGAAGGGCTTGAGGATGTAATCGAAGGCCCCCATCTTGATGGCTTCGATGGCCGTCTCGGTGGTGCCGTAGGCGGTCATGATGATCACCGGAAGGCGCGGCTCGATCTCCCGCATCCGCTGGTAGGCGGTCAGACCGTCCATGCCCGGCATGCGCACGTCCATGACCGCCACGTCCGGCGGATCGTCGCGCACGGCGGCGATGCCCGCCTCGCCCGAGGAAGCGGCGCGCACCTCGTGCCCTTCGGCGGCGAGGAGCTTCTCGAAGGAGATGCGCAGTTGCGCGTCGTCGTCCACGATCAGGATCTTCGCCATCCCTCTTTCTCCTTGAGCGGCAGGACCATGACGAACCCCGCGCCCTTGCCGTCGCCGGACTTCAGGTGCAGCCAGCCGCCGTGCTCCTCGAAGATGCGCTTGGCGATCGGCAGGCCGAGTCCGGTGCCCTCTCCCTTGGTGGTGAAGAAAGGCTGGAAGACCTTGTCGCGCAGGTTCGGGGGAATGCCCGGCCCGGAATCTCTCAGGCTCACGATGGCCACATCACCCACGGGTTCGATGTAGCCGGTCTCCTCGGCGATGGCGATCCTTCCGCCTCCGGTCATGGCCTCGCAGGCGTTGAGGATCAGGTTGACCAGGGCCTCCTTGAGCTGGTCCGGGTCGCCGTTTATTTCGGGCAGGCGGCGGCTGCGCTCCACGCCGACCCCCACCCCGCTGGATTCCAGGCGGTGCCGGAGCAGTTCGAGGGTCATGTCCACCACGTCCGAGGGGCTGACCGCCGAAAATTTGAGCTTGGGCCTGCGCGAGAACTCCAGAAAGTTGCGGATGATGGTGTCGAGGTGGCGAATCTCCTCGGAGATGACCTCCAGGTCCTCATGCTGCTGCGGGGTGAGCACCAGGCTGCGTTCCAGGGAGAAAAGGCGCATCTTCACCGAGGTCAGGGGATTGCGGATGCTGTGCGCCACGCCGGCGGCCAGCTTGCCCACCAGGGCCAGCTTCTCGGTCTGCATGAGGTGTTCGCGACTCTCCTGCAATTCGCTGCTCGTGGTGTCCACGCTCTCGGCCAGATCGGCCAGCCTGTGCCCCAGGGCCGTGATCTCGTCCTCCAGGGGCAGCGCCTTGTCCGTGGCCCCGGACTGCAGCGCGATGGCCCGGATGGGCGCGAGCACATGGCGAAAAAGAAGGTGGATGAGCAGCAGGGAAAGGATGACGGTGGCGCTGATGGCCGTCCAGGCGAGGACGGACACCAGGCCGGCCCGTTCGCGCCAGGCCGCGCCCGCATCCTCCACCTCGCGCGTCAGCTCTGCGGCGATGGCCCGGCACAACTCGTCCAGGCGCGCAAAGAGCATGTGCGCCTCGCGCCGAGCGCGCTCGGCCCCCCCCGGGTCGGGGTCGGCGAGGTGATCGATGGCGTAGGTGAAACGGCCCCACTCGGCGTCGATGCGCGCCAGAACCTCGCGGCGCTCCCCCTGCCCGGCCACCGGCCGCACGGAAGCCAGGGCGTATTCGAACTTGCCCTTGAGCTCCGCAAGACGATGCACCGTGGTCGGCCCCTGCTCAAAGGCCTCTGTCCGCAACGCGGCCAGCACGCGGCGCATCTCTTGGGCGGCGGAGAGCCCCGGCGTGCTCTGGAAGGCAAGGCGCTCCACGAGCAGGCCGTCGCGCTGCACGTGCCAGAGCGTGGCCGCGGCCCAGGCCAGGGTCAGGGCCACCAGCGCGCCCAGCAGCAGGATGATGCCGGTCCTGAGGTCGAAAAAGCGGGCGTATGCGCGCCAATAGTTCCGCATGGCGTCCGGGCGTTGGGGTTTCGCCCGGCAGCGCCGGGCCTCGGCCTGTGTAGCCCGCCGGAAGGCGAAGCACAAGGCCGCGCGCCGAGGCCCGCGCCGCCCGACGCCACGGTCCGCCCCCGGCCGGGTGTCCCGGCCGGGATCGTCCCGGACGGATCATGCGGACAGGGTCAGCAGAACAGAATCAGCCAGGTCAGGGCGATGCAGATCAGGTAGTGCGCGGTCCCGGCGGCCAGTCCGACCCCGGCGGCGCAGAGGCCGTCGTTGCGAAGCGAGTATGCGGCGTTCATGGCGTCTCCTCCTGGTGCCCGTGTTCCGTAGTCCGGATTCGGCCGCAAAACGAAAACGCCCGGGTGACGATTCCGCACGCCGTTCGGCGGCCCGCTCTGCAAGCCCCGGAAGCGGCGCGGCGGGACGAAAGGAAAGGGCGCGGCCCTGCGGCCGCGCCCTCGACGCCGGCTGTGCCGTATCCGGCACTACCTGCCCGAGCGGACTTCGCGCCGCATCTCGGCGAGGTCGATGATCCTGGGCTCGATGAGGTCGAAGCCCTTGCTGTCGCACCAGGAGTGCTCGTCGGCGAAGCGGCCGTCGTACAGCACGTTGTCCAGGATGAAATAGCCGTTCTCGCCCATGATGCGGTCCCACTTCTGGGTCTGGAAGGTGAAGAGGGCGGGGTCGAAGGCCTCCACGCCGTTCCACTTCCACACGCAGCCGCACGGTTCGTTGTCGTAGCCCAGGACCGCGACGTGCTCCACCTTGCTCTCCAGGTACATGCGGCGGCGGATCTCATAGGCGTCGCGGGTCAGGTCCAGCGCGTCGTAGGCCGTGGGCCTGCCGTCCAGGGTGACGCGCACCATGAGGTCGTCGTCGATGCGCATGCCGCAGGTGGCGGTGTTCCCCTTGCGCCACCAGTTCAGGTACTTCTGGCGGTACACGGCGCGGCCGAGTCGGCGCATCTTGGCGGCGGTGCTGTCGGAGATGGGGTGCAGGGCCAGATCGCAGCAATGTCCACGGGTATCGAATACGAGTTGCATGATTGTCCTCCTTATGTGCCCGCCGGGCTCCCGGTGCGGCCGGGACGGCCTGTGGCGGCGGTTCTGCATGCCCGGCGCGGGCGGTCCGTCCACGCCGGAGGGACCTGCGTCCCTCCTTGCGGTGCGCCTTCCAGCGCATAATGATTGATCACACGATCAGTCATGTGAAACAAATAACGACAGTCCTTCGCCTTGGCAAGCAAAACATTGAACACTGTTCCCGATTTCTGCGGGCCGGAGGAAGCCGCGACAGCGGCCTTGAAGGCGGGCGGCAAACTCTTGCCGCGCACGTGTTTCTGGATGAGAAGGCGGAGCGTGCCCGGCAGACTGTCCGGTTTTCCGGATGCGCGGCGGGATCGGTCCGGCATGTCCGCGCTCCCTGTCGCCTGATCACGCCGCGGGCGGCGCGGCGGGAGGGCGCTTGTCCCGCCGCGCCGCCGGAGCGCGCCGTCGTCAGCGACCCGCGGCCACCTCGCGGCGCACCTCGTCCAGATCGATGACGATGGGGGCGATGAGATCGAAGCCCTTGCTCTCGCACCAGGAGTGCTCGTCGGCAAAGCGGCCGTCGTAGAGCACGTTGTCCAGGATGTAGTAGTCGGGCTCGCCCATGATCCTGTCCCACTTCTGGACCTGGTAGCTGAGCTTGGCGGGATCGAACGCCGTCACCTCGTTCCACTTCCAGATGCACCCGCACGGCTCGTTATCGTAGCCCAGGACGCACAGGTGGTTGGCCTTGCTCTCCAGGTACATGCGCCGCCGGATCTCCACATAGTCCTTCAGCAGGGCGGACTTGTCGAAGTTCACGGGCTTGCCGTCCAGGGAGATCCGCAGCAGCAGGTCGCCGTCCAGACGCATGCCGCAGGTGGCGGTGTTCCCCTTGCGCCACCAGTTCACGTACTTTTCCTTGTAGGCCGCGGCGCCGAGATCGCGCATCCTGTTCGCCGTGGACTCTGAAACCGGATGAAGCGCCAGATCGCAACAATGCCCTCTGGTATCGAACACGAGTTGCATGGTCCTTCTCCTTGTTTCGGGCGGCCTGCCCCGCATGTGGGGCGGACCTGATTTGGCGTCCTGTGCCGCGCTCCGGGCCGCCATCCCCTCCGCCCGCCTGGCGGCGGGGAACCCGGATGCGTTGACTGATCAATCGACCAGTCATGTGAAAGATATAACTATCTCCGCAATCCAGGGCAACACTTTCTTTCGGCTCGTATCCTCCTGCTTCCCTCCGCAATCAGCCCTATGCACCGAGAATCGTAAACACTGTTCAGAAAGCAGCCGGCGAAAAATTTCTCCAGGCCCGGCTGCGCCGCGTGGCCGCCGGGCCGCAATCCGCCCGTCACGCTCCAGGCGCGCCGCCCAGCGAGACGCTATCCACGCGGGACACCATGTGCAGCGCCTTGACCGGACAGGCCTCGACGCAGGCGCATTCGACCTTGCCCTCGCGCTCGCGCCAGTCGGAACACAGGTCGCACCTCACCGCCACTTCGCGGCCGTGCAGGCGTCCTTCCGCGTCCTCCTCGGGCAGTCCGATGAAGGACAGACTGATGGCGCCGTACGGACAAGCCATGATGCACAGCTTGCAGGCCGCGCAGAACTGGGTCCGCATCCTCACCCTCCCCTTCTCCTGCACGAGGGCCTTGGTGGGGCAGACGCGGGCGCAGGGCGCGTGCTCGCACTGGCGGCACTGCACCGGCATCTTCACGGCGTCGGTCTTGACCACGCGCACCCGGGGCGCGAAGACCCCGCGCTTCTTGGCCGCCTCCTTGATGGTCATGTTGTTGTGCGAGGCGATGCAGGCCAGTTCGCACTTGCGGCAGGCCTTGCACTTCTCGCCGTCCGCCTCGATCTTGTATCCTGTGGCGTTCATGGCTGGACTCCTTGCCGTGGTTGGATGTCGATGGCGGCGACGGTCAGTCCGCGCCCGCCTGAAAGTTCAAGCCCGTCGGCACCGCAGGCCGGGCAGGCGAAGCCGCGCCGCCGCAGTTCCGTCTCCGCGCCGCAGGCGCGGCATCTGCCAAGGACGGGGATAGTCTCGAAGTCGAGCCGCGCCCCCTCGGCCGCCGTGCCCTCGGCGAACAACTCGAAGCAGGCGGACAGCGTCCGGGGCTCCACCCCGGCAAGCGCCCCCACCTGCAGGCGGACCCGCGTGATGCGGGCCGCGCCGTGACGCGCGGCCTCCTCGGCGAGGATGCGGATGAGGCTTTCGGCGACGGCGGATTCGTGCATGGCGTTCCCCTCCCTGCTAGCGCTCCGTGCAGGAGATGCAGGGGTCGATGCTGTTGACGATCAGGGGGATGTCCGAAACCTTGCAGTCCTTCATCATCACGCCCAGCGCGTCCCAGTTCATGTAGGAGGGCACGCGCCACTTCAGGCGGTTGGGCGTCTCCGTGCCGTCGGTCCGCAGGTAGTAGACGAGTTCGCCGCGCGGCGCCTCGCTGCGCGCCAGGGCCTCGCCCGCGGGAATCTCGGGCAGCAGGACGCTCAGCGGCCCTGCGGGCAGGTCGCGCGCGCACTGCCGCAGGATGTCGATGGAGACCTCCATCTCGCGCATCCGCACCATGGCCCGGGAATGCACGTCCCCGTCCTGTTCGGTCACGACCTCGAAGGACAGACGCGGGTAGGCGGCGTAGGGGGCCTCCCGCCGGACGTCCAGGGGCAGGCCCGAGCCCCTGGCCACGGGGCCGACCACGGCCAGGCCGCGCGCGTCCTCGCGGCCGAAGAGCCCGACGCCCCTGGTGCGCCGCAGGATCATGACGTCGCTGCCGTAGATCTTCGCGATCTTCCGCACCGCCCCCTCGACCCTGTCCAGGCTCGACAGCAGGAAACGGGTCAGTTCGGCGTCCATGTCGTACTTCACGCCGCCGATGCAGTTCGCCGCGAGATCCATGCGGTTGCCGTAGAGCGTCTCCTTCACGTCCTGCATGATCTCGCGCACTTCCATGACGTGCATGAACAGCGACTTGAAGCCGATGATGTGCGCCAGCACGGCCAGGTTGAAGAGATGCGAGGAGACGCGCTTGATCTCCTCGGCCATCACGCGCAGGTACAGGGCGCGCTCGGGCACGGGGATTCCGGCGAGATTCTCCACGGCCATGCAGTAGGTGAAGGGATGACTGTTGGAGCACAGCGAACAGACGCGCTCGGTGAGCACGATGTTCTGGAACAGGGTGCGGCGCAGGGCCAGGGCCTCCATGCCGCGATGCACGTGCCCGGCGGTCAGCTCCACGCCGCGCACGGTTTCTCCCTCCACGTCCAGGCGGAAGTACATGGGCTCCTCCAGAGCCACATGCACCGGCCCGATGGGCAGGGTGCTGGTCGGGTTGTCCAGACTGCTCATGCCCTCTCCTCCGTTTCCCCTGCGCCCGGCGTTTCCGCCTCCGCGCCGCGCCCGCCCAGGATGCGCTCCCACAGATCGGTGCTCGACGCGCCGCTCATGAGCACGGAGACCGGAATGACCCGGTTCATGATCCCCCGGTCCAGGGTCTCGTCGAGGAACAGGCGCCTCGGGTTGGGGTGTCCGACGACGTTGATGCCGTAAAGTTCCATGAACTCACGCTCGTTCCAGTCAGCGTTGCGGAAGTGCGGCGTGATCGAGGGCACGCTGCGCGTGCCCTCGAAGAGCGGCACGGTGACCGTGACCATGGTCCCGGCGCAGGCGAAGTGGTAGGCGATCTCGTGACGCGTCCGCCCGTGCTCGCGCGCGGGATCGTAGGCGGTCACGGTGCACATCCGGGCCTCGAAGGCGGCCAGCAGCTCGGCGGCCCGCGTCAGGCCCTCGGACGCGTCCAGACGGAACCAGTAAAAGCGGTTTCCCGTCCGGTCCTCGGTCCAGTGGAAGCCCCCCTTCAGACTCAGGGTCTCCAGGCCGTGCAGCAGCCTCGGATCAGGCCCGCTTGTGGTCTTCATGGCCGTTCCTCCCCAGGTGCAGGGCGGTTTCGAGCTGGCGGCACTGCGGACACAGCCGCGCCAGATGCGCCTCGTCCACGTCGTTGTCCGCGTAGATGCGGCCCGTAAGCGCGGAGGGCAGGGGCCGGATGTGCTCCCCGCAGCCCTCGCAGGCCAGGAACGGCACGAAGTGGCGCTCGCACCAGTCGTACTTCTCGGTCTGCGGATGGGCGCTGTGCCAGTCGCTGCTCATGGAGATGGCCCCGGTGGGACAGTAGTGCCCGCACAGCCCGCACAGGGCGCAGGTGTTGTGCCAGAGCGTGAAATCGTAGCCGCTTCCGTCCGGCCGCCCCGCGATGTGGATGGCCCCGCCCGCGCAGACGTGGCGGCAGATGGCGCAGCCCACGCAGAGAGCGGGATTGAGGCGCACCTTGCCGCGAAACCGCTTGGGAGCCGGGGACTCGACAAAGGGGAATGGGTCGGTGCTCGGCCCCTTGGCCACGTTGGCGGCGAGGATCTTCAGGAATCCGAACATGGTCAGCCTCCGATGCGCGCACGCCAGACGTCGCGGGCCTTGATCACGCCCTCGATGATGGCCTGCGGCCGGGGCGGACACCCCGGCACGTTGATGTCGATGGGCAGATACTTGTCCAGCGGCCCCTCGATGCTGTACCCGCCCCGGAAGACGCCGCCGCTCACCGGGCAGATGCCCACGGCGACCGTGACCTTGGGTTCGGGGATCTCGTCCCAGACGCGCAGGACCTTGTCCTTGACCCGCGCCGTGAGAGGGCCGGTGATGAGCACGATGTCGGCATGCCGGGGGCTGCCGCAGTACTTGCAGCCCAGGCGCTCCACGTCGTAGCGCGGGATGCAGGCCGTGGTCAGCAGCTCCACGTCGCAGCCGTTGCACGAGCCCGCGTTGATCCGGTAGAGCCAGGGAGAGCGGGCCGAGAGCGTGGCGATGAGCTTCTTCATGGGACCTCCCTACGCGCCCTGCCAGACCAGGATCAGGCTCGCCAGGGCCAGGGGCGCGGGATACCTGAGATAGAAGGTAAAGGCCTGGTCCACGCGGAAACGGCCGGTGGCCGACTTGACCACGGTCAGCGAGACCAGCATCAGCCCCGCGCACTTGCACAGGAACCAGAGCACGTTGACGAACGCCCCGCCCGGCACGGGCGCGGGGAAGAACATGGCCACGCCCAGGCCCAGCACGACCACGGACTTGAGCGCCGAGGTCAGATGGAAGAAGCCCAGGGCGGGCCCGGAGTATTCGAGCAGCGGCCCTTCGATGATCTCGGTTTCGGCCTCCGGCACGTCGAAAGGCGGCACGCCCATGGTCCCCGGCAGGAAGAGGAGATAGGCGATGAACGCGGGCCACATGACCGGGTCCGCGATGAACTGCCCGTGGGCGATCTGATGGGCGGCCACGGCGGACAGGGAAAGCTCCGCGCCGCCTCCGACGGCCGCGCCGACGCGCATGGCCACGGCCAGAAGCACGGCCAGGAGCGGAATCTCGTAGGCCAGCATCAGGCACATCTCGCGCGAGAAGCCGAGCGCGCCGAAGGGCGAACTGGAGGCCGAGCCGCCGACCATGAGCGCGATGGCGGGCAGCGGCAGCAGATAGAAGAGGACGAGCATGTCGCCCATGCCCGCAAGACCGGAATAGGCCCCGGACACGGGAATGAGGGCGGCGCAGACGGCCATGCCGGTGAAGCCGATCAGGGGGGCCGTCAGGAAGGCCGCCCGGTTGGCCGTGGCCGGGATGAGCGTCTCCTTGCCCGCCAGCTTGATCAGATCGAAGACGGGCTGCAGCAGGGGCGGCCCCACGCGGCGCTGCAGCCGGGCCTCGACGCGCCGGTCCAGCCCCTTGAGCAGCAGCCCAGCGGCAACGGCGAAGAGGCCGCCGGGGAACACCAGCATATGGAAGAGCGCGGGCAGGATATCGTTCATCGCTCTCACTCCTTGACCGAAGGGATGATCGTCGCCGCCAGGCCGCGCATCATCTCGGCTGGCCTGCCGTAGACGCTGCGCGCGGACATGCGGGTGGCGGCGACGTCCAGACGCACGCCGCAGGTATGCACGTCGCTGACGCGCGCCGTGCGCATCAGCGCCCGGAGCGACAGCCAGCCGATGCCGAAGGCCGTTCCGGCCAGCACGGAAACCGCCGTGGCGTTCCACGCGCCCGGTCCGGCGGCCAGCCCCCAGGGGGCCACGTCGAGGGTCGCGAGGCCGATCTCGTCCAGAACCGCGGCCACGGGCGTGAGCGCCAGCCCCGGGAAGACGCCGGTGAGCACGCAACCGGCCGCGAGGAGGATCATGGGCGCGAGCATGACGCGCGGCGCTTCGGAGACGTGCCTGAGGTCGCGTCCGGGCTGGCCCAGAAAGGCGACGTGCAGGTACTTGGCGAAGTAAGCCAGGGTCAGCAGGCTGCCCACGAGGGAGAGCATGGCCAGGACTGTCTCGCCCTGCTGCATCAGCGCGTGGTAGATGATCCACTTGGAGGTGAAGCCGTTGCTCGGCGGCACGCCCACCACGCACAGCGCGCCCACGGCGAAGACGGCCAGGGTCACGGGCATGCGGCGGCCGATGCCCCCCAGTTCGTCCAGCGAGTGCTTGTGCGTCTGCAAGAGCAGCGCGCCCGCCACCAGGAAGAGCAGGTCCTTGAAGAGCACGTGGTTGACCAGATGCAGGAGGCCGCCCGCCACGCCCAGGGAGGTGCCCAGGGACACGCCGAGGACCATGTAGCCTATCTGGCTGACCGTGGAGTAGATGAGCACCAGCTTGAGGTCGGACTGGAGCACGGCCAGGAGCGCGGCCAGGACGATGGTCAGGCCTCCGGCCCAGGCCAGGGCCTGCATGATCGCGGCCTGTCCCCACACCCCGGCGAGTCCCGCCGCCAGCGCCCCGCCTCCGCCGAGCACGAAGAAGAGCTTGACCAGCCCGAACAGGGCGCTCTTGAGCAGCACCGAGGAGATGTAGCCGGAAACGGGCGTGGGCGCCGTGGCCGGGTGCATCTGCACGTCGATGCGCAGAGGGAGCAGCGCGGCCTTCATGCCGAAGCCCAGGGCCATGAGCCCCACGGCCACGGCCGCGAGGCCCGCGGGCATGGAGGGCAGGGCCTGGCGCACGGCGGCGAAGGAGGGACTCCCGGCCGCGTCCACCACGAGCAGCACCCCCAGGAAGAGGAAGGCCGCGCCCAGGACGTTGAAGAAGAAGTACTTGTAGCCCTCGCGCAGCGCCTGGGGCGACTCCTCGTGCGCGATGACGAAGTAGAGGCTCCAGGAACTCATGATCTCCCAGAAGGTAAAGAAGCCGAAGAGATCGGCGCTGGCGGCCACGCCGAGCAGTCCCCCGGCCATGAGCAGAAAGAAGGCGTAAAAGCGCCACTGCGTGTGGCTGTGCTCCATGTAGCCCACGGAATAGACCATGTTCAGGCAGCCCACCACGGCGACCACCATGGCGAAGCCGAAGGACAGCGTGTCCAGTTCCTGTCCGAAGGCGTACACGGCCAGGGCCGCGAGCAGCAGGACGCCCGCGGCGGACCAGCCCGCGGCGCGGGCGTTGCGGCGCAGCAGGCAGGGCAGCGCCGCGCCGAGCATGGGGATGAGCACGAAGGGCGGCCAGGATACGGACAGGGACGGCAGGGCCTGCGGGGCGAGCCGACCGGCCGAGGCGAGCATGTCCGCCACCGGCGCGACCAGGGCCAGATTCATCTGCGGAGCGACGCCCAGAAGCAGGCACGCTCCGGCCAGCAGCAGCACCGGCAGGCGCATGGCCCACGGGGCCTCGGTCACGGCCGGTCCGGCGTAGGGCATGAAGAGCAGGACGCGCAGGATGCGCATGTAGTAGACGGCTCCGGCCAGACTCGCCAGGAGCAGCGCCGCGGCCAGCTCGATGCGGCCCGAGGCCACGCAGGCCTGCAGCATCAGGTACTTGCTGGCGAAGCCGTTGAACGGCGGAAGCCCCATGATCGCCAGCAGCCCCACGGCCATGCAGGCCGCAGTCCAGGGCATGACGCGGCCGAGACCGGCCAGGTCGGCCAGCTTCCTGCCTCCGGCGCGCAGGAGCAGCGCGCCCGCGCCCAGGAACAGCAGGTTCTTCATCAGGGCATGGTTCAGCACGTGGGACAGGGCCGCCGTGGTGGACAGCCACGTGCCCAGGCCGAGAACGAGAACGATCTCGCCGATCTGCCCCATGGTGGAGAAGGCCAGGAGGCGCTTGATGTCGTCCTGGCGCAGGGCCATGACCTCGCCGTAGACCATGGTCAGCACGCCCAGCGCGGTCAGGATGAGACCGGGCCAGGTGAGGCCGCCCGCGCCCTCTCCGGCGCGCAGCAGCACGCCCGTCCCGCAGACGGCCAGCAGAATGCGCACCAGGCCGTAGACGCCGGTCTTGGTCAGCAGGCCGGAGAGGGGGCCGGAGATGGAGGACGGGGCAACGGGGTGGGCGTCGGGCAGCCAGCCGTGCAGGGGCACGAGGCCCGCCTTGACCGCGAAGCCGGTGATGACCAGAAGCAGCGCGGCCGAGAGGTGGTGCGGATCGAGCTGGGCCGAGGCGGCCGACAGCGCGGCGAAGTCCAGGGAATCTCCGCCGCCCGAAAGGAGCAGCAGGCCGGGCAGCAGGAAATACGCGCCGCCCGCGCACATCACGAAATACTTCATGCCCGCGCGCAGGGCCTTTGGCGTGCGGTCGTGCGTCACCAGGAAGTAGGAGGCCCAGGTCATCAGCTCCCAGAACCCGAAGAAGGAGCCGAAGGCCCGCGTGCAGGCTAGGCCCATGAGCGCCCCCTGCAGGAGCAGCAGGAAAAAGAAGTACCCGGCGCTCCTCTGGCCGGAGCGGATGTAGCCGGTGGAATACGCCGTGACCGCCAGCCCGATCCCGCCCGTGAGCACGGCGAAGAGTCTGGACAGGGGATCGAGCCCGATGTCCGCCCAGGCCAGCCCCAGGGAGGCGGCGCTGAGAAGCACGGCCAGCAGGTTGCGCGCGGAATCCTTGCCGAGGAGGCCGAGGCCGAGCGCCGCGAACGCCCCGACGTAGGGGACCAGGGCCGCTGCGTTCCAGCCGTCCGCGAGATATGGCAGGCTGGCGGCGGCGAAACCGAGCGATTGCGCGACACCAGAACTGAGTGCGTGAGCAATCAGTCCAAAGGCAACGACAACGGCCGCGGCGAAAACCGCCCCTCCCCCCGGACGGTCGCGCCCCACAGAGGCACCCGTCCCGGACGGAGCGGCCGGGGACTCCAGGCAGACGGCCTGCACCGCGCCCAGCGTCAGCCAAGCCTGGACCACGCCCGCGCAGGCCACGGCCAGCAGGAGGCCCATGCCGCCGCCCGCCTGGACCGCGTGCAGGACGTACAGACGTCCTTCGGGAACGAGGAAGGGCGAAACGCCCAGCGCGGCGAACATGCCCAGGCCGAAGAGCGACCCGCTCACGGGCAGGCCGCGACCTGCTCCGCGCAGATCGTCGAGCGTGGAGCGGCCGCCCGCCCCCCCGGACAGACGGCCGAGCGCGGCGACGGCCAGGAGCCGTGCGGCGGACTGGAAGAGCGCGAAGAGCAACGCTCCGGTCTGACCGGCCGGACCGCCGTAGCCGACGCCCATGCAGACAAGCCCGACGTCGACTAGGCCTCCCCAGAGGATCAACGCGGACGGCCGCTGCCGGCTGGCAAGGCTCAGGGCCGTGCCGCACAGGAGCAGCACGGCTCCCGCCAGGGACAGGAGAGGCGGAAAAGAGAGCGACGTCGCTGCGTGCATACGGTTCTCCTCAGCACAGAAGAATCGCTACTGGCTGATTAATCAACCAGTGTTTGTATCAAAGTAGAACAAAATGCCCGGCCACGCAACCGGAATTGTGCTGGAAGCGTAAAATTCTACAGTCAGGAACTGTGCTATGGCCGCTCCGCCCTGCGGTCTCGCGCCGGAGGGTCTGGCGACAGTACGAAAGAGGGGGGGGCGGAACGAATCGAAGAGCAACGGAGCGGCGGATCGCAAGGTGGAGCAGATGCGGTCCCATTTGGCGATCCTCTCGGGAGGAAGAAAGCCTACCAGGGAACCTACCAGAACCTGACCAACAAAAAGAGGCCACCGGCTGTGACCGATGACCTCTTTCCTTCAAGTCCCTTTCGAGACTACACAATTCGATGGCGAAGCGGACGGGACTTGAACCCGCGACCTCCGGCGTGACAGGCCGGCGTTCTGACCAACTGAACTACCGCTCCGAAGACTTCATCGCAAACTTTCAGGGCACGGGTGGTAGGCGGAACAGGGTTCGAACCTGCGACCCTCGGCTTGTAAGGCCGATGCTCTCCCAGCTGAGCTATCCGCCCGTGCAACGGGAAGTCGGTGTTTACCCAAGCCCCCCCTGCTTGTCAACGGACTTCGCCACGAAATCGAAAAAATTTTCGCGATCCTTGCCCACCAAGAGCTTCCGGGCTCCGTGCTCAGCCCGCGAAAGACGCGCCGAGCCCCTTGAGCAACCCGAAGCATCCGGCAAGCATCATGTCCCCGCCCGGATGCGGGAACTCCACGGCGAATTCCCGCAGCAGATCGCGGCGCGGACCGATCACGTACGTGCGCCCGAATCCGTCAGTCGCGGCTGGCAGGTCCAGGGTCATGCAGCCGTGCCCCTGGGCCGCGAAAACCTCGGCAAAGTCCAGCCTTCCCGCCCGGAAACGCTCCAGGTCGGACCACAGACGCGGCGCGTCCAGCAGCCCGGTATGCTGCTCGTAGACCCCGAAGACGCGGTCTGCGTACACCAGGAAGGCTATGGTGTGGGAATTGCCGATGTTGACGATGCATGCCCCCCGCTCCCGCGCCTCGGCCGCGATGGCGGGCACGCAGAGCACCCCCAGCACGGCGGCCGGTCCGGAATCCGCCACGGCCCCGCCGCCGATGGAGCGCTGCAGGGCGGCCAGCCGGGTCAATTCGGGCGGTGGCGCGCGGTGGACCAACGCCTCGGGGCGGCCCTCGGCCTCCACCAGGAAGCGCTCCCAGAGCCTGAACCGCCCTTCCCTGTTGCTTTTGCCCGGATGAAAGCCGTGGTCCTGGGCGCAGGCCGCGACAACGTCGGGCTGCTCCAGCCCGGCCGCGGCCAGGAAAGCCTGCCAGAAGCCCGGTTCGTAGTCGGCCAGGCGCACCACGGCATGCCGGGCAGGGCACAGCTCGGTCAGGCGCACGCCCATGGTCTCGACCAGGGAGAGGTCGTCCGCCAGGGCGTAGGCCGCCTCTGGATGGGCCGAGGCGCGGCGTCCGGCCGCCAGGTGTTCCTTGAGCGCCTGGGCGAAGCCGCCGCCCATGTTCACGCCGGAAAGATAGATGTCCCGCCCCTGCGCCGTGAGCTGCCGGATGCGCCGGGCCACGCCGCGCGCCGGCGCGGGCAGGACGAACTTGGGCCAGTTGCAGGGCTCCAGGCCGGGCTGGACGTAAAGCACGTCCTGCGTGCCGGAGCCGATGTCGAGCAGGAGCAGGCGTTCGCCGGATACGGACATCTCCCCTCCCCTCGTCAATGAATGCGCGCGCCGAGCGGCACGTCGCGGTCAGGCGCGAGCAGGGCCACGCCGCCCTCGGCCGTCAGGCAGCCCAGGACCAGCACCTCGCTGCTGAAGCCCGCGATGCGCCGCGGCCCCAGATTCACGGCCGCCACCACCAGCCGTCCGACCAGTTGCTCGGGCGTGTAGAGCGCGGTCAGTTGCGCGCTGCTCCGCCGCACGCCCAGTTCGCCGAAGTCGACGGCCAGCCGGTAGGCGGGCGTGCGCGCCTCGGGAAAAGGTTCGGCGGAGACGACGCGGCCCACGCGCATCTCCACCCTGAAGAAATCCTCGGCCGTGATTCCCGTCGCTCCCTGCTCCATGATCCGCTCCTGGAACGTCGCCGTTTGCCGGTTGTACGAACATAAGAATATAGTATACCCTAAGAAGACTGACAAGGCGGCCCGGCCGCCCGGAGCGCGCATGACCCTGGTTGCTGTTCTGCTGGCCCTGCTGGCCGCCGTCTCCCTCTTCGTGGGCACGGTCAGCCACGCCATGCTCTGGTACGAGTGCCGCGGCACGCCCCACGAGGCGCGGCTGCGCGCCCTGGCCGGGCCGCGGGCCGCGCTCCTCTGGCTGGCCCGCCGCGCCCTCACCGCCTCGGCCTGCCAGTTCCTGCTACTGCTCACCTATCCCCTGGGCTGGCTGCCCTTCCCCAGGCGGTTCCTGGCGGCCCGCGTCCGGCCAAAGAGCCCCGTCCCGGTGCTCATCCACGGCCTCTACCACAATCCGGCCGCCTGGCTCCTCATGGCTCTGCGCCTGCGCCGGGCCGGATACGACGCCCCGCATTGCCTCGGCTACCAGAGCTGGCGAAGCGGTTTCGAGGACGTGGCCGGACAGCTCGCCCGCGACGTCCGCGACGTCATTACGCGCCACCCGGGCCGTCCCCTGATCCTCATGGGACACAGCCTGGGCGGGCTCATCATCCGGCGGCTGCTGGCCGAACCGGACATCGCCGCGGCCTGCGCCGCCGCGGTCAGCCTCGGCAGCCCCCACCGCGGCAGCCGTCTGGCCGCCTTCGGCTACGGCAGGCTGGTCGAGGACATTCTTCCGGACTCCGCGAACATGCGAGCCATGGAGCGCCTCGTTCCGGCCGCCCCGGTCCCCGGCCTCGCCCTCTGCTCCCCTGCCGACGCCATGGTCATCCCGCCGGACAATCTGCTCCCGCCCGGGCCTTCCGGCTTTGAGGTCGGACAGACCGTGCCCTGCGACCACGTCCAGATGCTCTTCCACCCGGCCGTGGCCGCCCAGGCCATCGACTGGCTCGGCCGCGTCGCGCCTCCGGTCCGAAACTGACGCCACGGACGGCGGAGCGCCGCGCGCGATCTCGGCGCGGCCGCACGCCGCAGCATGAATACGGAAAAACGACACGACGTCGCGACCGCGTCGCGAAGCGCCGGAGGGCCGCGCCCCCAGGCGAAGGAGATCGCCCGGGGTCCGCTACGCCCGCAGGACCGTCAGCCCGTCCGGCCCTTCGACGTATCGCTCCTCGCAGGCCGGGCAGACGAGATCGTCACCCAGACGCTCGCCGCAAGCGCAGACCCAGCCGATGCGACGGGCCGGGGACCCCACGACCAGGGCATGGTCGGGCACGCTGCGCGTGACCACCGCGCCCGCGCCGACAAAGGCGTACCGGCCCACGGTGTTGCCGCAGACCACGGTGCAGTTGGCCCCCAGGGTGGCCCGCTCGCGGATGAGCGTGGGCCGCGCCTCGTCCATCTTCCGGATGTGGGCGCGGGGGTTGTAGACGTTGGTGAAGACCATGGACGGGCCGCAGAAAACCTCGTCCTCAAGGGTGACGTGTTTGTAGACCGAGACGTTGTTCTGGATCTTGCAGCGGTCGCCGACCACGGCTCCGTTGTCGATGAAGACGTTCTGGCCGATGTTGCAGCCCTCGCCCACCACGGCCTGGCCGCAGACGTGGCTGAAGTGCCAGATGCGGGAGCCCGAACCGATGCGCGCGCCCGGATCGACCACCGCGCTGGCGTGAGCCTCGAAGGGCGCCGCAGCCCCGCCGGGACGCAGCGTGACGCCGCAGCCCTCGGCGTCGAGGGAGGACTGCGCGGCCTTGAGCACGCGCAGGACGCGCACCCCCTCCGCGCCGTCGGTCAGGGGCCTGCGCCCCGCGGCGCAACTCTCCACGAAATGGCGGCATTCGGCCAGCAGCGGCTCGGCAGGCTCCACGGCCGGGGCCTCGGGCTGGGCCTTGACCGGCACGGGCGCGCCTCCCTGCCACTCGATGACGTGGGGGTAGACGAGGAGCTTCTGCTCCCAGGGCAGGGTGTCGTCGAACACGGCCATCTTCCGGTCGCCCACGACCACGAGCTTCTGCTCCTTGAACGGATGCAGCCAGGAGACGTGGATGTGCGCGCGCAGCCCCGAGGGAAACTTGAGGTGCGTGGTGGTCACGTCCGCGATCTTCTCGTGCAGGTAGTTTCCGCCCACGGCGAGCACGGATTCGGGGTCCTCGTCCGCCAGGGCGAGGATCATGGAGACGTCGTGCGGGGCGAAGGACCAGAGGATGTTCTCCTCGCGCCTGATCTTGCCCAGGTTGAGACGGCTGGACTGGATGTAGTTGATCTTGCCCAGCTCCCCGGCGCGGGCCATGGCCAGGAGCCGGATGAAGGCCGGGTGGTACTGCAGAAGGTGGCCGACCATGAGGACCAGACCGCGCTCCTCGGCCAGTGCGGCCAGGGACTCGGCCTCGGCCATCTCCAAGGCCAGCGGCTTTTCGACGTAGACGTGCTTGCCCGCCAGCATGGCCTCGCGCGCCAGGCGGAAGTGCGTCTCCGCCGGAGTGGCCAGGGCCACCGCGCGTATGGCCGGATCGGCGAGGATGTCGGAAAAGGCCAGGCAGGTGCGGACCGCCGGGTACTTCTCGCGAAAGGCGGCCAGCACGGCCTCGTTCTTGTCGCAGATGACGCCGAGCGCCCCCAGGGCCTCGAAGTTGCGCGCCAGGTTCTTGCCCCAATACCCGCTGCCGACGAGGGCCAGCGACCGTGTGCTCATGTGATCCTCGGATGGTGACGAATGGCGGCCCGCGGCCCTCAAGGACCGCCCGCCGCTTCGCGGCGGGCCGACGGCCGTTACCTATCCCCGGGCGAGACAAAAGGCAACGGCGGTCACGAATCTTCGGATTCGGCGGACTCGGATCTGGGCGAAAGACGGTAATGCCCGGGGAAGCGCGGGTCGGTCTGGGGGACCTGCAGTCCTATGCGGGACTTGGAGTTGACGCAGATGGGACCGGTCAGGTTCAGCACGGCTTCGTCCGGCCGCCCCTGGGGGATGGTCACCGTGACCAGGATGGCCAGTTGCCGGATGCTCTCGATGCGCAGGATCTTCTGTTCGGTTTCGCCGATCTGAAGTTCGTAGTCCTCCAAGAAGGCGAAGGGGTCCGTGACCACCAGACCCAGCTTGGAGTCCTTGAGGCACTGCAGGAGCATGAACGGCGAATCGTCCCTGATCTGCAGGAGCGCGAACTCGCGACGGTTCTCAAAGCCGATCAGCCCCTTGGGAAAGGTGATGATCCGGCTCTGATCGACAACCCGCTCGCCCAGACGCGTCAGGATGGTTACTTCTTTCCTGGCCATAGCTCCGCCGCCGCCATCAGGTCGTTCTCAAGGGATTCAAGGGCAAGGCGGTTCTGCTCCTTGACCTTGACGTACAGTTCCTCGCGATAGACCGGCACGTCCTCCGGAACCTCCAGACCGATCTTGATCTGCTTGCCCTTCACGGACAGCACGGTGATCTTCATAGTCTCGCCCACGTGGATGGATTCGCCTGGGCGACGGGTCAATATCAGCATCACATGGTCCCGGTTGTCGTGCCCGCGCGCACAGCCGCGCGGCAGAGGCGCATCATGTCCGGCCCCGGAGGCCCAGTCAAGCGCAATCCAGGGGGCTAGACGTAGTTCACCAAGGTCATCTTCATGATCAGGCTCGACGTCTTGAGCACCGCCTCGTAGGAAATCTGCTGCTGCGCCAGCTTGGTCATCAACTCGCCGACATCGATGTCCTCGACGTTGGAGAGCCTTTCATTCTCGTTGATTTCAAGGCCCTTGAGGATGGTGGAGGAGATGTCCAGCCGGTTCTCCCGCCCGGCCACGCTGGCGGCCTCGTTGAGGAGCTGGGAGTGTGCGCCGTCCAGGGCGGCCAGGCAGCGCTGCACGCCGCTCTGGTTGTTGGTTTCCAGATACCCGACCAGTTCCCCGAGGACGTTGAAGATGTTCTTGTCGGGGGCCGACTCGAAGGCGAGACGGTTGCCCCCCTGCGCGGTGGGGTCGACGAAGATGCCGCCGAAGATTTCCTTGCCGATGTTGTTGACCGTCACGTCTTCGCTGCTGGAGATGCGCAGGTTGATGTCCGCGGTGCGCGGCCGGACGATGAACTGGTCGCCGGAAAGCAGGGCGTTGCCGCCGTTGGAGGTCAGGGTCAGGATGCCGCCGGGCACCACGAACTGGGCGGCGTTGGAACTCGAACTGACGCCCGTGAGGTTGCCGCTGACCCAGGACCTGCCGCCGTCCACGCTGTAGGAGTAGAGGATCGGCCCGAGCAGGCTGCCCGCGCCCGAATCGATGCGCACGGCCACGTTGTTCGGAAAGGAGCCGACGGCCGAGGTGTTGAATGTCCGGGTCCCGTACATGTCCACGTCCGCCCGGTCCTTGTCGTCGCCCTTGTACACGGCCGTGGGCCGCACCCAGAGCCAGGTGCCGCGCGAATCGTTGGTGTCGGACATGGCGGTGGTGGTCACCGTGGTTCCCTGGGGAATCTGGACCTGCGAGCCGCCCAGGGAGAGCACGGCGTTTCCGCCCGAGGAGGCGATGGGGCCGTTGACCGTGGTGAAGGAGGAGCCCCCGTCCGTGGAGTAGCGGTAGCCCACGGTGCCGGAAAAAAGGTTCGTGGCCGCGCCGCCGCTGGCGTTGGCGGTATCGAAGAACTGCACCAGGACCGTGGTCGAGGAGGTTCCCTGCACGGTCCAGTTCACGCCGTCCAGGGCGCCGTCGCTGTCCGTGACCCAGAGACGCTCCTCGAAGGCGTTTCCATCCACCTTGTGGCCCGCGAAGATGGACTTGTTGTCGTAGGTGGTGTTGGACAGCGCCACCATCTGCTGGAAGATCTGCCGGGCCTCGTAGGAGATCTGCAGCCGGTTCTCCGCCGTCACGGTGCCGGTGGCGGCCTGCTGGGCCAACCCCTTGGCCCGGGTCAGGAGGTTGGAGGCCTGCAGCAGCGTTTCGTCCGCCAGGCCGAGCCAGCCCTTGGCCGTGCTGATGTTCTTCTGGAAGGACTTGATGTCTGAAAGCGACGTGCGCAGATCGAGGACGCGCGAGGTGCCGACCGGATCGTCCGACGGACGGTTGATGCGCTTCTGGCTCGACGCCTGGAGGTTCGACTCCACCAGGTCCGTGAGGTTCCGGTTCATCCGCGTGATGAAGTTCTGGTAGAGCATCTGCTGACTGACGCGCATCATCCCTCTCCTACTGCTTCAGCCCAAGGAGGGTCTGCATCATCTGGTCCGCGGTGGTGATGAGCTTGGCCGCGGCCGTATAGGAATGCTGGAACTTGATCATGTCGCTCATCTCCTCGTCCAGGTTCACGCCGGAGACTTCCTGCTGCCTGCGGTCGAGGTCGTCGGCCAGGGCTTTTTGGTAGATGAAGTTGAAACTGGCCCGCTCCGTGTCGCCTCCCACTTCGGCGACCAGGGAATTATAGAACGAGGAGAGGGTCGTGCTGACCGTCCCGGAATGGACGCTCGTGATGCTGACCTTCTTGGACGACAGATGGGTCATGGCCAGGGCCGAGGTGTTGTCGCCCGTGTTGGCCTCTCCCGCGCCGTTGACGTGTCCCGCGTTGATGTGCGCAAGATTCTGCTGGATGCCGCTGTTGAAGGAGAGACTCCTGGCGTCCGAGCCGTCGAAGAAGGTGTTGACGCCCAGCGCGGCCCACAGGCCCGTGGTGTCCTCGCCCATCTCGAACGTGTAGCCGCTGTTGGCCGTAATCTGCAGCCTGTGGTTGACGATGCTCGCCGTGAGCGAGCCGCCGAAGGAGCGGTTGATGGCGTCCCGCACGTCCTCAAGGGTATGCTGGCTCGGATCGAAGCCCTGCAGTCCCGGAGCCGCCGAGAAGTCGAGGGAGGCATTGGACACGAGAGCCCCGGTGGTGGCGTCGTAGACGTACAGCTTGGCGGAACCGGCGGCGAGCCTGTTCCCGTAGGCCAAGCCCGAAGCATCGCTGCCCAGGGCCACCACGTCGGAGTCCACGGCGTAGGTGCCGGTGATGCCGCCGTGGTGCGCCAGACCCGCGCCCTGGCTGTGGATGCGGTTCGTTTCCCAAATCAGGGCCTGGGCGAAAGAATCCAGCTTGTCCCGGTAGTCGCCGATATAGTCGTCGCGAAAGTTGAAATAGCCCGTCAGCGTGCCGCCCACCAGCCGCCGGGTGTTGTCCTGGCCGCTGAGGCTGATCTGCGGGGTGATGTTCTCGCAGGTGGACGTGTTCTGGTACCAGTACAGCCCCTTCTTGGGCACCACGGTGAAGGTGTCGCCGACCGCCATGCCGGTGGTCGGGGCGCTGGCCGGATCGGACGCCGTGCCGAACCAGATCTTGACGTTGCCGACGGTGATCTTGCCGTCCTCGGGACGGGCGGAGACGAGATAGTCGGTTCCGTCCTCGTTCTTCATCCAGGTCTTGCCGCCGTCCAGCGAAACCTTCATCATCGCCGCGCCCGCGCCGCTGGTCACGCCTCCGCCCTGCACGACCTGGAAGGTGTACTCGAAGTCATCCGAGCCGGAGAAATAGACCTGACCGTCGAAGGTCGAGTTGGGCACCAGATCGGTGAAGGAGCGAGGATTCTCGAACCTGATCTCGTAGGCCACGTCGCGGTCCACCAGGGTCTGGCCCGCCTGGGTCAGGACGGTGATGTTCCCGCCCCCGTTGTCGATGTAGCGGATGTCCATCTTCTCGGCCAGTTCGCGCACCAAAAGATCACGCCGGTCGTATAGCTCGTTGGCGTTGTTCACGCCCGGCACGTCCTGCTCGTTGATCTGGCGATTGATCTCCGCGATGGACTTGACGATTTCGTTGACCCTGGTCACGTCCTGCTGGATGTAGTTGTCGGCCTGCTGCTGCAGGGCCTGCATCTGGGCGTCCGCGCTGTTGAGCAGGCTGACGATGGTCTGCGTCTGGGCCAGCAGGGCCTCGCGCGCGGGATAGCTGTCGGGCGTGGCGGCCAGGTCGTTCCAGGCCGCGAAGAACTGGGACAGCGCCTTGTTCACGCCGTCCTGGTTGGCCTCGCTGAAGAGCGAGTCCAGAGCCCGCAGTTCTTCATACAGCGTGCCCCATCGCTCCCGCAGGCTGGCCTTGTCGTTATAGGTGCTCTCGATGAACTTGTCGAAGCTGCGCTGCACCTCGGCGGCGGTCACGCCCGTGCCGATCTGGCCCGGGGCGTAGTTGAGGGACATGGACTCTTCGAGGCGGACCGTGCGTCTGCGATATCCCTCGGTGTTGACGTTGGCGATGTTGTTGCCGACGGTCTGCAGGGAAGCCTGCGAGGCGAAGAGCCCCGACTGGCCGAGAGAAAGCAGCGACGTGATGCCCATTTACGTGCTCCCGAGAAGGATGGCGGCCTGGGTCTTGCCCCCGGCGTACTTGCCGGTGCGGGAATAGACCTCGGTGCGCTTGGGGGCGATCTGGTCGTGGATGAACTGCAGCATGTCCCGGCTCTGGTCGAAGAGCGCCAGGGCCAGACGGCTGTTCTTGTCCGCCTGTCTGGCGCAGGCCTGCTCCAGACCGTCGATGGCGGCCATGCTCCGCTGCAGCGGGGCGGCCTCGGCCTCGGGCAGATCGGCCACGAACACGCCCAGCCGGACAACCTCGCCCCGGGCGGCCAGGACCCGGCGCTTGAGTTCCGCCCGCTCCTCGGCGATCTGGCGGATCAACTCCTGGATGGACATTTCCAGGCCGGTGACCTCCTGCGGCTTGCCCTCCCGCAAAAGGGAAAATTCTTCCTGCAACAGGCCGACGAGCAGCCCCAGGGCCTTTTCCTGCCTGGTCAAGTTCTCCCGTATCCGTTCGCTCATTTTCCCGCTCCCTTTGCCTAGCCTTCGGATGTCTTCTCCGCGCCGGACTTGAGCTGGCGGACCTGGTCCCGGCGCAGACGCAGTCCTGCGGCCGTTTCCTCGGCTGGGACGATTCTGCCGGGTCCGCCGTTTCTTCCCGGGGAATTTGCAAGAGCCTTGCCGTCCTCGGCCGAAGCCGCAGGCACGGACGCCGTTCCCTCGGTGGAGACGATGCGCGCGGCGAGTCCCGCGGCGCGGCGCTCGGCCTCGTCCTGGGAAAGGGCGGCGGGATCGGCGTAGCGGGCCGCCTCCTCAGCCGGAGCGGCCGCGGCCACAGGCGTCTCGGGCACTCCGGGCTGTCCTGGCAGGACGTCGCGGCTCTGCAGCGGCCTGATCGGCAGCGGCTCGCCCTTGGCCTGCTCCTTGGCCTTGAGCTGGGTCGAAAGCTGGTTGTACATCATGTCCGCGATGCCGATGCCGCCCGCGTTGGCCAGTTTCTTGGACAGCTCGGTGTTGAACATGGACATGTACTGCTCCTCGTAGCGGCTGTGCAGGTATCCCTCCTTGGGGATGGAATTCTGCATCTGTTCCCAGAGCTTGCCCATGAACATGGCCTCGAAGTCCGTGCAGACCGCGCGCAGCTCCTTTTCCGAGTTCTTACCCCCGAGCCTGTGCTTGAGGTCGTCCAGGCGCTGCTTCTGCCGCGCCATCTCGGCCCGGTTCGCCGCGTCCTGCGGCGCGCTGCCGACGCCGCCAGCGCCGAGGATGTCGCCTGCCGCCATGCTAGATCACCTCCAGGTCCGCCATCAGCGCGCCCGCGGCCCTGAGCGTGCGCAGGATGGAGATCAGGTCGCGCGGCGAGGCGCCGATGGCGTTGAGTCCGTCCACCAGTTCGCGCAACGTGGAGCCTTCCATGAGGATCAGCCGCTTGTTCTGCTCCACCACGCCCAGTTCGGTCTCGGGCACGACGGCCGTCTGGCCGCCGCTGAAGGCGGGAGGCTGGCTGACCTGGGCCGTTTCGGAGATCACGATCTGCAGGTTGCCGTGGGCCACGGCCACCCGGCCCAGCCGCACGTCCTGACCGAGCACCACGGTGCCGGTCTTTTCGTCCACGACCACGCGGGCGCGGCTGTCCGGAGTGATCTCGATGTTCTCGATGGAGGCCATGAGCGGCACCAGATTGCCCCGGAACTGCGGCGGCACGGCCACATCGATGGTCGCGACGTCCTTGGCCCGGGCGTAGTTGCCGCCGAGAGACCGGTTGATGGAGTTCACCGTCTGCATGGTGGTGGTGAAGTCCTGCATGGAAAGGTTCAGGGTCACATTCTGCATGTCGTTGAAATTGAAGGGGACGCCGCGTTCCACAATGGCCCCGTTCGGAACGATGCCCACGGTGGTGGTGTTCTTCTGGGCCTGGGCGGCGGCGCCCTCGGCCAGGAAGCCGCCCAGGGTCAGCGCGCCCTGGGCCACGGCGTAGATGTTGCCGTCGATGCCGCGCATGGGCGTGACCAGCAGGGTGCCGCCGAGCAGGCTCTTGGCGTCGCCGATGCTGGAGACCGTGACGTCCATGCGCGAGCCCGGCGAGGCCGACACCGGCATGTTGCCCGTGACCATGACCGCGGCCACGTTCTTGGGCCTGAGCGAGGAGCGGTCCACGCGCACGCCCATCTTGTCCAGCATGTTGACCATGGACTGGATGGTGAAGTCGCTGCCGCGCTGGTCGCCGGTGCCGTTGAGGCCCACGATCAGGCCGTAGCCCACGAGCTGGTTGGACCGCACGCCCTTGAAGCTGGCGATGTCCTTGATCCTGGCCGCGTCCGCCGGACCGGCCGCGAACGTGAGCGCCGCAAGGGCGCACAGCACGGCTGCCAGCAGCGCGGGGGTGAGGCTTCTCCGTCCCTGGATGTCACGCATGATGCACTCCCTGATCCCGTGAAGTGGCCTAGAACGGCCAGACGTTGTCCAGCAGCCTGGCCATCCAGCCCGGCCGCTGCTTTTCCGCCAGGATGCCCTGGCCGTAGTATTCGATGGTGGCGTCGGCCAGCTTGTCCGTGGTCACGCTGTTGTCCACGTCGATGTCCTGGGGCCGCACCAGGCCGCGCACCACGATGATCTGGGTCTCGTCGTTGATGCGCATCTCGCGCGCGCCCTCGACCTGCATGAGGCCGTTGGGCAGCACCTGAACCACGCGCGCGGCCACCGCCGCGGACAGGCTGGACTCGCGCTTGGTCTCGCCCGTTCCCGTGTGGTCCGTCTCGGTGGAGGTCTGGACCGCGGGGTTGTTCGCATCGACCTTGCTGTTGAGGCCGAAGGAGGGCAGCCCGAACGGCAGGGCCGAGACGTTGCCCTTGCCCAGGAAGTGGCTCACGGACAGGTCGGTCGAACTCTGGCGCGAGGCCGTGGTGTCGGCCTTGTGCTTGCCCTTGGAGACGTCGTTGACGGTCACGGTGACGATGTCGCCCACGCGGCGCGCCCGGTTGTCGGCGAAGAGGTTGTCCGCCTGGCCCTGCGCGAAGAGGGAGCCGGGGTTGTCCTGCCCCACGGTGGGGGCGCTCGGCGGCGGGGTGACCACGGGAATCTGCTCGGGCCGTTTGTTCGACGGCGCGCAGCCCCCGGCCAGCACGGCGATGAGAATGAGTGTCGTCCAATCGGTGCGCATGTGCCTGTCCTCCGTTACCTGACGACGACGGTGGCGTCGCCCGTGACCGTCGCCTGGACCTGAGCCCCGGACTGCAAGTTGCGGACCGGGATGACGTCGCCGTAGCGGCCGTCGGCAAGGGCCTGTGCGTCGATGACGAGACGCACGTTGCTGCCCTCGTAGAAAAGCTGGACCGTCGATCCCTTGACCACCACGGGCAGGGCTTCGAGGTCGTCGGCATAGACCGGCTGGCCCTGGCCTATGGGACGCTTGGCGCGCGCCCCGGTCCGGATGCGGGCGGGCTCGCCGCGCAGGTAGGCCAGGTTCTTGCGCTCGTGCGCGATCATCTCGGGGGTCACGGTGTCGCCCGTATTGATGGGCCTGGCGGCGCAGGGCACCGCGACCCAGAAATCGAGAAAGGCCGAGGCGGTGACCGAGCGCAGCACCCGACCGTCCGCGGTCACGGCCTTGAGGCGCAGATGCGTTTTGCCGGGCTGCAGGCTCTTCGGCTCCTCGATGTGCAGACGCGAAAAGTCCTCGGGCAGGAACAGGGCCTCGGGCACGGCCAGATCGCGCACCGCCAGCTCCCCTTCCTGCTCCATCGCGGCCCGGGCGCGTTCCGTCAAAAAGGCGACGAGCTGCCTGCGCAGATCCGCCCCCTGGATCACGAACCCCCCGCGTTGCAGGGTGAGGCTGCCGCGGATGGAAACCACGTCCACGCCCGTCTCGCCCAAAACCTGGACCAGCGCGGCGCGCATCTGCTCGGGATTGACCACCACCTGCCGTCCCTTGTCCGGCGCCGGGAAGAGTTCGAGCCCCTTGATCCGCTCCCAGGTCGGGGCGGGAAACGCGCCGTAGGGATCGGCCACGTCGCCCAGGGTCACCCGCGCCTCGCCGACCACCGCCGCGGTCCTCGTGACCACGGCCCAGCCCCTGCCCTGCAGCCCGGCGTCCGCGGCGACCGGCGCAGACGCCGGGGAGGCCGCCGCCAGGACGACGCCCGCGAGCAGCATGGCCGTAAGGAGGAACACGAGACGCATCGGACTACCTCTTGAGCTGGATGGCGGTCTGGAGCATGCCGTCGGCCGTGGTGATGGCCTTGGAGTTGATTTCGAAGGCGCGCTGGCCCACGATCAGTCCGACCATCTCGTCCACCAACTCCACGTTGGAGCCTTCCAGGAAGCCCTGGGCCAGGGTGCCGAAGTTGTCGTCGCCCGGGGTTCCGGCCGTGGCCGCGCCGCTGGCCTGGGTTTCGAAGTAGAGGTTGCGGCCCACGGCGTTGAGCCCCGCAGGGTTGATGAAACGGTAGATCTGCAGGTCCGCGCCCGCCAGTTCGTTGCCCTGCTTGTCCAGGGCGCTCATGCGGCCGTTGGGCGTGACCACAAGGTTCACGGTGTCCTCGGGCACGGCGAATTCGGGCTGCAGCGCGTAGCCGTTGGCCGTGACCACGATGCCGTCGTTGTTGAGCTTGAACGAGCCCGCGCGCGTGTAGGCCTCCTGGCCGTTATAGTCGACCAGAAAGAAGCCGTCGCCCTCGATGGCGATGTCCAAGGGGTTGCCGGTGTTCTGGAAGTCGCCCTGGCTGAAGTACTTGTGCACGGTCACGGGGCGCACGCCCATGCCGACCTGCAGGCCCGTGGGGATGCGGTTGCCGCCCTCGTTGAGGGTGCCCGCGATCTGCAGCGTCTGGTACATCAGGTCCTCGAACTCGGCCCGGCTCTTCTTGAAGCCCACGGTGTTCACGTTGGCCAGGTTGTTGGACAGGGTGTCGATCTGGGTCTGCATGGCCACCATGCCGGTGGCCGCGGTCCACAGGGAACGCATCATGGCCTTCTCTCCTTAAATCTTCGACGCCACGGCGATCACCCGCCGGTCGACGGTGTCTGACGTCTGCATGACCTTGTTGTAGGCCTCGAAGGACCTGTTGATCTCGATCATGCGGACCATCTCGGTGACGACCTCCACGTTGGAAGATTCGAGATAGCCCTGGTTGATGGTCGCCCGGATGGTCTGGGCCTCGCCCGCGGCGTCCTCGACCGCCACGCCGGGCTGCAACTCCTCCTCGGCCCCGGCCTCGCCTCCCGGCGATGCATAGAGATTGCCGCCCAGGCGGCGCAGGGCCTGGGGATCGCCGACCGTGACGAGATCGAGGGTGCCCAGTTCCTCCTCGCCGACGCGGACGTTGCCCGCGTTGTCGATGGTCACCACGGCGGAGGGAGGCAGGGTGATGGGGCCGCCGCCCGCAAGCAGCAGATTGCCGTTGCCGTCAATGATCTGACCCTCGGCGTCGAGCAGGAAATTGCCGCTGCGGGTCAGGTAGACCTCGCCGGTGTTCGGGTCCTGCACACGGAAGAAGCCCTCCCCCTGGATCGCCAGATCGAGCGGGTTGCCGGTCAGGCGCAGGCCGCCCTGGGAATAGTCCGTGATCTGCTTCGCGAGTCGCGGCTTGGCCTTGACGTCCGGATCGGGCCAGAGCGGCTCGCCGCGCAGGAACGGCTTGGAGTCCAGGATGTAGTCGTGGGCGAAATGCAGGAAGGTGTCCTCGAACGTCACCTTGTCCTGCTTGTAGCCCACGGTCTGGACGTTCGCCAGATTGTTGGCGACCAGGTTGAGCTTGTGCTCGTTGGAAAGCGCTCCGAAAAGCGCGCTGTACAAACTGCTGTCCATCGAGCGGTCCTCCTCGGCGGGGAGAATGCAGGGGGCGTGCCAACCTTCCCGTTTTCTCCCTCCCTCGCTGAGGATGCGAAAAGGAGGCCGGGATGCCGCTTGACATCCTGGAAGCTTGTGATAGAGATTTTCGTTCCCGAGCGGGTGTAGCTCAGCTGGTAGAGTACAAGCTTCCCAAGCTTGGTGTCGCGGGTTCGATCCCCGTCGCCCGCTCCAAACTCTCCGTCCCGGCCACGGGACGGGCCTTCTTCGGCGTCGCGTTGGAAGGTGGCTCAGGCCACCTTTTTGTTTGGCGCGGCGGAAAAGACGCGGCGCACGGGAGTCCCGCGCGCGAGGCGGCCAGAGACGATCATGACGGATACGACGAAACTCATCCGCACCCTTGAGCAGCTTTTCGCTCCCGTGCTTTCGGGCATGGGCCTGCAGCTGTGGGGCATCGAAACCGGCGGCGGCGACGGGCAGATGGCCGTGCGGGTCTACATCGAACGCGAGGGTGGCGTGGACGTGGACGCCTGCGCCGAGGCCAGCCGCCACCTCGGGCTGCTCCTCGACGTCGAGGACCCCATCCCGGGCCGCTACGCCCTGGAAGTCTCCTCGCCCGGCCTGGAACGTCCCCTTTTCTCGCCGCAGCAGGCCGCGGCCTTCATCGGCCGCACGCTGGAGGCCAAGCTCACGGCCTCCACGCCCGAGGCCCCGAACCGCCGCAACTACAAGGGCGAACTCCTGGCCGTGGAGGGCGAGAATCTCCGGCTGCGCGTGGACAACGCCGAGTATGTCGTCCCTTGGGGCCTGGTGGCCCGTTGCCGCCTGCGCGTCACGGACTGGGACGCGGTCAAGAAGGGACGGCCCGCCTGACGCCCGTTGTATTTTAATGATGAAGAGCACAGTCATTTCGATTTCCCCGGAGGGGTCATGAGCACGGAACTGAAAAAGGCCATCGACCAGATCAGCAAGGATCGCGGCATCGACCGCGAACTGCTCGTCGACACGCTGGAGGAAGCCGTCCGTTCGTCGGTCATCCGCAAGTACGGCGAGACCATCGACGTCGAGGTGACGTTCAACGACGACACCGGCGAGATGGAGGTCTTCCAGTTCAAGGTCGTGGTGGACGAGGTCGAGGACCCGCTGACCGAGATCGCCTTGGAAGACGCCCTGCAGCACGACCCCAACGTCGTGCTCGGCGACGACCTGGGCTTCCGGCTCGACGTCACCGATCTCGGCCGCATCGCCGCCCAGAGCGCCAAGCAGGTGATCATCCAGCGCATGCGCGACGCCGAACAGGAAATCATCTACGAGGAATACAAGGACCGGATGGGCGAGATCGTCTCCGGCATCATCCAGCGCCGCGACCGCACCGGCTGGATCATCAACCTCGGCCGCACCGAGGCCCTCCTGCCCAAGGAGGAGCAGATCCCCAAGGAGCGCTACAAGCGCGGCGACCGCGTGCAGGGCTACGTCATCAACGTCCTCAAGGAAGGCCGCGGACCGCAGGTCATCATCTCGCGCTCGCACCCGGACTACATGTCCGCCCTCTTCCGCCGCGAGGTGCCCGAGGTCGCGGACAGCACCGTGCGGATCATGGGCGTGGCCCGCGATCCGGGCAGCCGCGCCAAGGTGGCGGTCATGTCCCGCGACCGCGACGTGGACCCCGTGGGCGCGTGCGTGGGCATCCGCGGCAGCCGCATTCAGGCCGTGGTCCAGGAATTCCGCGGCGAGCGCATCGACATCGTGGTCTGGCGGCCGGACATCGCGGACTACGCCCGCAACGCCCTGTCCCCGGCCCTGATCACGCGCATCACCGTGGACGAGGACGACAAGCTCCTTGAGGTGGTGGTGCCCGACGACCAGCTCACCCTGGCCATCGGCCGCAAGGGACAGAACGTCAAGCTCGCCTCCAAGCTGCTGGGCTGGAAGATCGACATCTTCACCGAGACCCGCTACGGCGAGCTGCACGCCGCCCGCGAGGTCCTGGAGCAGGTCGCCTCGGTGGCCGAGATGCGCGTGGAGCGCTTCCTCGACGCGGGCTTCGAGAGCCTGGAGCAGATGGCCGAGGCCTCGGACGAGACCATGCTGGCCATCCCCGGCATGACCGAACAGAAGCTCAACGACGTGCGCGCCGCCGTCCGCCTGCTCATGCCCAGCCGTCCCGCGCCCGAGACGGCGTCCGAGGCTGACGGCGAGCCCGGCGGCGAGAACGCCGCCTCCGGGGAACCTGCCGAAGGCGCTGGTGACGAATAGCCGCGTTCCGCTCCGGACCTGCGTGGTCTGCAGGGAACGCTTTGAAAAACTGAGCCTTATGCGCTACGTGTGCCCTGGCCGGACGGATCAACCACCCGTTCCCGACCCGGACCAACGGCTGCCCGGACGCGGCTTCTACTGCTGCCGCTCCGAGGCCTGCCAAGCGCGGCTGCCTGCCGTGAAGAGCTGGCGGAAGAAATGCAAGGGGGTTTTTGATGGGTAGCATTAAGGTGCGGGATCTCGCCGCCGACCTCGGCGTGAGCTACAAGGAGATCCTCCAGGTGCTGCGTGACCTGGACATTCAGGTCAAAAGCCAGGTCAGTACCCTGGAGGACGACGAGGCCAAGCTGGTCCGCCAGCGGCTCGCCCAGGGCGTGACCGTGACCGAGGTCATCAAGGAGGTCCAGCCCGGAGTCGTGCGGCGTCGCCGCAAGACTGTCCAGGCGGCCGACGAGGCGCCGGAAGCGGCCGCCGAACCGATGGAGGCCGCAGAGGCGTCTGCCGCGCCTGCTGAAACGGCCAAGGCCGAGGACGTCAGGCCCGCCGCGCCCGCACCCGCGAAGGAACAGATCCTTGCCCCCTCTGCTCCCGAGGAGCCCGAGGCGGCCGCCGCTCCCGCCCCCGAGCGGCGCAAGCCCGAGTCCCGGCAGATTTCCGCCCGCATCGTGCACAGGCCCGGCGACGAGGCCCCGGCCGAGCCGCAGGCTCCCGCCGTCCCCGAACCGGAAGAGGCCGCGAGCGCCGCTCCCGAGACTGCGGAAGAATTGCCCGGAGTCGAGGAAGAGGCCCCCGAGGCGGTCGCCGAGGCGGCTTCCGACGCCGAGGAAGGTCAGGCCACGGCCGAAGGTCCGCACGACAAGAAGAAGGACAAGCGCAAGGAGAAATTCTCCGGCCCCCAGGTCCGCGTCATTTCGCGTCCCGATCCTTCCCAGGCCCGTCCCGAGCCGCAGCGGCCCGCGGCCGCCCGGCCTGCGGGCGACCGCCCGCAGCGGCCCGGCGGTCCCGGATTCGCCGATCGCGGCCCCCGTCCCGCTGCGGGCGCTCCGGCAGGCGACAGCTCCGCCCCGCGCCGCGACCGCCGCGTCGTGGAGTTCCGCGACCAGCCCGCCGAGGCTCCCAAACCCGCTGCCGCCCCGCGGCCCACGGACACCAAGGGCAAGAAGGGCAAGAAAGGCAAGAAGGAACGTCCCGGCGGCCGCCGCGAGGACGACGCCGCCTTCTTCGCGCACGTCCGATCCGGCGGCGGCAGGCACCAGCCCGTTCAGCCGCAGACCACCCAGCCCATGAAGCAGGCCAAGCGCAAGCTGCGCGTCGAGGACGCCATCCGCGTGGGCGACATGGCCCACCAGATGGGCGTCAAGGCCCCGGAGATCATCCGCGTGCTCATGGGCCTGGGCGTGCTGGCGACCATCAACCAGTCCCTGGACATCGAGACCGCCACCCTGGTGGCCGCCGAATTCGGCTACGAGGTCGAGAGGGTCGGCTTCTCCGAGGACACCTTCCTGATCCCGGCCGAGGCCGACAAGCCCGAGGATCTGCGCCCGCGTCCGCCCGTGGTGACCATCATGGGCCACGTCGACCACGGCAAGACCTCGCTGCTCGACGCCATCCGCAGCTCCAACGTGACCGCGGGCGAAGCCGGCGGCATCACGCAGCACATCGGCGCCTACCATGTGCAGACGCCGCGCGGCGAGATCGTCTTCCTCGACACCCCGGGCCACGAAGCCTTCACCGCCATGCGCGCCCGCGGCGCAAAGGTCACGGACATCGTGGTCCTGGTCGTGGCCGCGGACGACGGCGTCATGGAGCAGACCCGCGAGGCCATCAACCACTCCAAGGCGGCGGGCGTGCCCATCGTCGTGGCCGTGAACAAGATGGACAAGGAAGGGGCCAACCCCGACCGCGTCAAGCGCGAACTCTCCGAATTCAACCTGATGCCCGAGGAATGGGGCGGCGAGACCATCTTCGCCTACGTCTCGGCCAAGCAGCGCGAAGGACTCGACAACCTGCTCGAACTGATCCTGCTGCAGGCCGAAGTCCTCGAACTCAAGGCCAATCCGGACAAGCCCGCGCGCGGCCACATCGTCGAGGCCAAGCTCGACAAGGGCCGCGGCTCCCTGGGCACGCTGCTGATCTCCGAGGGCACCCTCACCCAGGGCGACGCCTTCGTCTGCGGCCTGCAGTGGGGCAAGGTGCGGGCCATGTTCAACGACCAGGGCAAGAAGATCAAGAAGGCCGGACCGGCCATGCCGGTGGAGGTGCAGGGCTTCGACGGCCTGCCCGAGGCGGGCGACGAGTTCGTCTGCGTGGGCGACGAGAAGGTGGCCCGCCGCATCGCGGACGAGCGCCAGATGAAGCAGCGCGAGCGCGAACTGGCCAAGGAATCCAAGGTCACCCTGGAGTCCTTCCTCAAGTCCAAGCCGGACCAGGAGGTCAAAACCCTCAACCTGGTGGTCAAGACCGACGTGCAGGGCTCCCTGGAGGCCATCGCTGACGCCCTCAACAAGGCCGGGACCGACAAGGTCAAGATCAACCTCATCCACACCGGCGCTGGCGCCATCACCGAATCCGACATCCTGCTGGCCTCGGCCTCCGAAGCCATCATCATCGGCTTCAACGTGCGCCCCACGGCCAAGGTCAAGGACGTTGCCGACCAGCAGAAAGTGGAGATCCGCTTCTACGACATCATCTACAAGCTGGTCAGCGAGATCCGCGACGCCATGGCGGGCATGCTCGCCCCGGTGATCAGCGAGAACTACCTGGGCCAGGCCGAGGTGCGCGACCTCTTCCACATCTCCCGCGTGGGCACCATCGCGGGCTGCGGCGTCATCGACGGCAAGATCAAACGTGACGCCAAGATCAGGCTCCTGCGCGGCGGCGTGGTGGTGCACACGGGCCAGCTCAGCTCGCTCAAGCGCTTCAAGGACGACGCCAAGGAAGTCTCCAAGGGCTACGAGTGCGGCATCACCCTGGAGAACTTCAACGACGTCAAGGTCGGCGACGTCATCGAGGCCTTCGAGTTCGTGGAGACCGCAGCGACCCTGTAGCCGCTGCCGCCAGGCCGGGCGTTCCGAAGGGACGCCCGGCCGCGGTCCGGCATTTTGTATTGCCCGCTGCCGACGAAAGAGCGTACAAGGACATGTGAAGGGGCGGACTCCGGGCGGCCCTGTCCGTTCCGGACGAGGCCCCGCCCCTCCTCCCCTCATCGAAACATGTACATCGGCGTGCTGCGTCTGGAGTTCCGGCTCCACGGGAACGAGAGCCTCAAGGGCAAGCGCCGCGTGGCGCAGAGCCTGAAGCAGAAGCTGCGCGGCAAGTTCAACGTGGCCGTATCCGAGGTGGACGCGCAGGACGAGCACGGCAGGCTGGTCCTGGCCGCCGTGACCTGCGGGCCGGACTACCGGACCATCGAGGGGCGGCTGCAGAAGGCGCTGAACATGGTCGAGGCGGCCACCGACGAAGAGTTGGCCGATTCGGACATCGAGATATTCAACGACGAGGCACGATGAAACGCTCCACTTCACGCCGTAGCGAGCGCATGGGCGACGTGATCATGCGCGAGATCGCCCGGCTCCTGATCGAAGAGATCGCAGACCCGCGTCTCGAACTGGTTTCGGTGAGCGGCGTCCGGCTCAACGCCGACTTCTCCGTGGCCGAGATCCTGCTGACCTATTCCGGCGGCGAGCAGCGGCACAAGGAGGTCCAGGCCGCCCTGGCCAAGGCCGGCGGCTTCCTGCGCTCCCGTCTGGGCAAGGCCCTGGACGTGAAGAAGGTGCCCGAACTCAGGTTCCGCTACGACGATTTCCTTGAGGACATGGTCTATGAGCGCCACGAGACGTGAGCTGGCCGGGGTGCTGTCCACGCAGGACGGCTTCCTGGTCGTGTCCCATACCAACCCGGACGGCGACGCCATCGGCGCCACGGCGGCCATGGGCTGGATTCTCCAGGCCCTGGGCAAGCGCTTTTTCCTCTACAACCGCACCGGGCTGCCCCGGCCCTTCGACTGGGTCGCCCTGCCCCGGCCACTGCAGACCGCCCTGCCCGTCGTCGAGGACTTCGAGTGGATCATCTCCGTGGACTGCGGCGATCTGGCCCGCGTGGGGCCCGAGGTGGCCTCTGTCTGGCCGGGAAAGAAGACCATCAACATCGACCACCACCTGGGCAACCCTGACTTCGGAACCCTCAACTGGGTCCGCACCTCGTACTCCAGCACGGGCGAAATGATCGCCCGCCTGGCCGACGACCTGGACATCCCCCTCTCGGGTCCGCTGGGCGAGGCCGTGTACATGGCCATCGTCACGGACACCGGCTGGTTCTCCTACGACAGCACCACCACCCGGACCATGGCCGTGGCCTCCCGGATCATGGAACTGGGCCTCAGGCCCGGTCTGGTCAACGCCAGAATCCAGAACCAGTGGTCGCCCGAGCGCATCTGCCTGACCAAGGAGGTCCTGGCCGGAGCGGAATTCGTGGCCGGGGGCCGCATCGGCATGGTGCGCATCCCGCGCGCCGTGCTCGGACGCTGCGGGGCCGAGGTGGCGGACACCGACGGGCTGATCAACATGATCCGCCGCGTGCGCGGGGTCGAGATCGCCATCGCCCTGCGCGAGGAGGAGGACGGCTCCATCAAGTTCTCGCTGCGCAGCGTGGGCGACGTGAACGTGCAGGCCGTGGCCGCCGGTTTCGGCGGCGGCGGACACAAGAACGCCAGCGGCGGCTCCGTGGCCGCGTCCATGCAGGAGGCGGCCGAGGCCCTGGTGGCGGCCTGCGCCGCGGTCCTGCCCACGGGGCTGGAGAACTGATGCCGGGAGCCGCGCGGCCCGCGCCCCGTCTTCCCCAGCTCGACGGCGTACTCGTGCTGGACAAGCCCGAGGGGCCGACCTCGGCCGCCTGCCTGAGCGCCATCAAGCGGCTCGGCCAGAAGAAGATCGGCCATTCCGGCACCCTCGACCCGCTGGCCTCCGGCGTGCTCGTGGTCCTGCTGGGCCAGGCCACCAAGCTGGCGACGTATCTCACCGGCGCGGTCAAGACCTACCGCGGCCGCCTGCGCCTGGGCGCGACCACGGACACGTACGACGTGCAAGGCCGCGTCCTGGCCGAAAAGGATTGGTCCCACGTCACGGCCGAGGCCCTGCGCGGAGCCATACTTGACTGGAAGGGAACAACAGTGCAGGAAGTCCCTGCCTATTCTGCGGCCAAACACCAGGGCAAACCGCTCTATGCCCTGGCGCGCGCGGGAGAGGAGATTCCCGTCAAGAGCAAGGAAATAACGGTCTTCGCGGCAGAGGCCCTTGACATTGCCCTGCCCGAGGCCGATTTTCGGGTGTCCTGCTCTGCAGGCACCTATGTCCGCTCCCTGGTCCACAGCCTGGGGACGCGGTTTGACTGCGGCGCCATCCTGACTGCGCTGAGACGCGAGGAAAGCCGCCCGTTCACCCTGGACAGGGCCGTTCCCCTGCAGGCCGTGCTCGATGAGCCGGACCTGCTGGCCGGACGGCTCATCGGCATTGCCGAGGCTCTGCCGGACTGGCCGCAGGCCCGCCTGACGGCCGGGGATGTGCGCAAGGTGAAGAACGGGATCAGGCTTTCCACGCACGGCCAGGCAGGACCGGGCGCCAGGGCGCTTTTCCTCGACGAGGACGGCGTTCCCCTGGCCCTGGCCGAATCCGTGCCCGAGGCCGGCGATGTCCGCTGGTCCATCCTGCGCGGCCTCTGGTAGCGCCCGAACCATCCAACACAACTATAAAAAGGAGAGCCGCTGTGGTCATGACGCCCGAGGACAAGGACAAGGTTATCAAGGAGTACGCCAAGCACGAGGGAGACACGGGTTCCCCCGAAGTGCAGGTGGCGCTGCTGACCAACCGCATCAGTTACCTGACGGAGCACTTCAAGTCCCACGCCAAGGACTTCCACTCCCGCACGGGTCTGCTGAAGCTGGTCGGCCAGCGCCGCAAGCTGCTCAACTACCTGAAGAACAAGGACATTGCGCGCTACCGCGAGCTGATCAACCGGCTCGGTCTGCGCAAGTAGGCACGCACGGGCCGGAGTCCGCGGGACTCCGGCCCATCACCCCCCTCGGAGCCACGTAGTTGGCTGTGGCGGGCGCTTTTGCGCAAAGCCCTCTCCACAGCCCAGCTAAAGCTCCGGGGCCCCACCCCAACAAGGAGCATGACATGCCCGTTCCCTTTCAGAAGACCAGTCTGACCGCCACGGTCGGCGGCATCGGCATCACCATGGAGACCGGCCGCCTGGCCAACCAGGCCGACGGCGCCGTCTGGATACAGTCCGGCGGCACCGTGGTCCTCGTGACCGCTTGCAGCCAGACCCTGGAGATCGACCGGGGCTTCTTCCCCCTGACCTGCAACTACCAGGAGATGTTCTACGCCGCGGGCCGCATCCCCGGCTCCTACTTCCGCCGCGAAGTGGGCCGCCCGTCCGAGCGCGAGACGCTCATCTCCCGCCTCATCGACCGTCCGCTGCGTCCGCTCTTCCCCAAGGGCTTCAAGGACGAGACGCAGATCATCGCCACGGTGCTCTCGGCCGACCGCCACACCAGCCCCGACGTGCTGGCCCTGACCGGCGCCTCGGCCGCGCTGCACATCTCCTCCATCCCCTGGGGCGGCCCGGTGGCCTGCGCCCGGGTCGGCTACGTGGACGGCCAGTTCGTCCTCTACCCGTCCTACAAGGGCATGAGCGAGAACACCGACCTGAACCTCGTGCTGGCCGCCACGCGCGACGCCGTGGTCATGGTCGAGGGCGCGGCCAAGTTCCTGCCCGAGGACCTCATCGCCGAGGCCATCGCCTGGGGCCACAAGCAGGTGCTGCCGCTCATCGACATGCAGGAGGAGCTGCGCGCCAAGGTGGGCAAGCCCAAGCGCCTCTTCACCCCGCCCCTGGAGAACAAGGAGTTGGTCGAGGCGGTCTTCGACTTCGCCCGCGGCTCCATGACCGAAGCCCTCGCCGTGACCGAGAAGATGCCGCGCCGCGCCGCCATGCAGGCCGTGCGCGCCAAGGCCCGCGAGGCCCTGGCCGAGCGCTTCGTTGACGACCTGCTCTTCGACAAGCACCTTTCCGAGGCCCTGGACGCCCTTGAGAAGCAGATCGTGCGCGAGAAGATCCGCACCACCGGCCGCCGCATCGACGGCCGCGACCTGACCACGGTGCGCCCGCTCTCCATCGAGGTCGGCGTGCTGCCCCAGGCGCACGGCTCCGCGCTCTTCCGCCGCGGCGAGACGAGCGCCCTGTGCGTCGCCACCCTGGGATCCTCGCGTGACGAGCAGCGCATCGAGACCCTGGTCGGCGAGAAGACCAAGGGCTTCATGCTGCACTACAACTTCCCGCCGTACTGCGTGGGCGAGGCGCGCATGCTGCGCGCCCCCTCCCGCCGCGAAGTGGGCCACGGCAACCTGGCCGAGCGCGCCCTGCTCGCGGTGATGCCCGAGAACGGCGACTTCCCCTTCACCGTGCGCGTGGTTTCGGAGATCATGGAGTCCAACGGCTCCTCCTCCATGGCCTCGGTCTGCGGCGGCTGCCTCTCGCTCATGGATGCGGGCGTGCCCATCAAGGCCCCGGTGGCGGGCATCGCCATGGGCCTGTGCAAGGTCGGCGAGGAGTACTTCGTGCTCACGGACATCCTCGGCGACGAGGACGCCCTGGGCGACATGGACTTCAAGCTGGCGGGCACGGCAGAGGGCATCAGCGCCGTGCAGATGGACATCAAGATCTCCGGCATTCCCCAGGAGGTCCTGCGCAAGGCCCTGCTGCAGAGCCGCGACGCCCGTCTGCACATCCTTTCCGAGATGGCCACCATCATGGCCGCGCCGCGCGAGGAATTGTCCGATCTCGCGCCGCAGTACAAGACCGTGGTCATCAACCCCGAGAAGATCCGCGACGTCATCGGCTCGGGCGGCAAGAACATCAAGGCCATCACCGCGGCCACCGAGGCCGACATCGACATCGAGGACACCGGCCACATCAAGATCTTCGCGCCGACTCTCGAATCCCTGCAGAAGGCCGAGCAGATGATCCTCTACTACGACCAGACCGCGGAACTCGGAAAGAACTACGTGGGCAAGGTCATCAAGATCATCGAGTGCGGCGCCATCGTGGAGATTCTGCCCGGCCTGGAAGGCCTGCTGCACGTCTCCCAGCTCGACGTGGAACGCGTGGAGAACGTCGGCGATCTGCTCTCCGTGGGCCAGGAAGTCACGGTCAAGGTCGTGGAGGTCCAGTCCTCGGGCAAGGTGCGTCTCTCCCGCAAGGCATGGCTCATGGAGCAGGCCGGACAGGAGGTCGATCTCGCCTCCTTCGGCGCGCCCAGGGGCGGCCGTGACCGCGGCGGCGACCGTTGCGACCGCGGCGGACGCGGCGGCGACCGGCGTGGCGGCGACCGCGGCGGACGCCGGTAGCAGAGGAACCTCAGCGGACAAGGCGCGGCCCAGAGGGGCCGCGCCATATAAAAGAGCGGGCGCATGCGCCCGCTCTTTTCGTTTACACAGCCGAAACAGCCGAAAATGGACCGCTAGCCCTCTTCCCGTTCCAGCTCCCGGGGCGGGGAAATGCCCAGGAGCAGCAGCCTCGCCCGCACCTCGGGCGCGAGGGGGCCGAGAAGACCGAAGCTCTTGCCCTGGGCCTGGGCGGTTTTCCCTGCCGCGGACACGAGCTGAAAGAACGTTATGTCCGCCTCGCGCAGCGCCGAGGCGTCCAGGAGGATCTCCTGCGCCCCGGCGAAACAGGCCAGCAAGGCGGTCTTGAGGCCCGCCATGCGCTCCACGGTCTCGCGCTCCGTGAGCCGGAGCACGGCCCGCCCCTCTCCCTGCTCCACCGCGTATCCGGCGCAGTCCGCACATGCGCAGCCCGCCCCTCCGCAGTCCGCGCTCCCGCTCTGCTCCGCCGCGACGCCCTCGTCGCAGGCGCACAGAAGCTCCGTCCCCTCCACGGGCCTGATCCGGTCCTGCGCAAGGCCGAAGAGCAGTCCGGCGATCTCCGCGTCGATGATCGTGGCGTAGAGCACCGCCAGCGGAAGCGAACGACCAGGCCCGGCGGCAAGGTCCCCCGCGGCCTCGAAGCCGAGCCTGCAGTCCAGGATCAGCCCGGATTCCGCGAGCGCGGCCAGGACGTCCAGGGGAGTGCGCCCCTGACGCTGGATGTCGGCCAACAGATCGAACGTCAGGCAGTAGAGGCGGTTGCCCCTGCCCAGCGCCTCGGCCAGACGCAACGCGTCCACGGAAAAGGGATCGAGACCCTGCCCGCAGGCCACGGCGACGAACTGCCCGGCAGCCGCCCGGTCGGGCGTGTCCAGCAGGCCGGTCAGTCGCCCCGCGGCCTCGGCCATGTCCCCCTGCCACGCCTCCGGCAGAGCCTGGAGCGCGGCGGCCAGGATGTCGAAGCCGCGTGCCAGGGGTCCGGCGGCCTCCCGATCAGGCCCGACGCGCCCGTCGCGCACCGCACAGAGGGCTTGACGCAGCCCCCGTCCCAGGTCTCGAAGGGAGTCGAGCCCGAGGAAGGCGGCGCTTTCCGCGATGCAATGGACAGCGCGCAGCAGGCGGCCCACGCTCCCGGCGTCGGCCTCTCCCGACAGCAGGAGGGCCTTGTCCCGGGCAATGCCCGCAAGGCGGGCGCGGCTGCCCGCGGCAAAGGCGGCGAGGAGTGCGTCGTCGGTCCCTGCCATGGCTATTCCCCCGCCTTGTGCACCTCGAAGTGCCGGGTCAGGCGCATGATCGACAGGATATCGTAGATGCGCGCCGCCACGTTGACCAGCCGCAACTGCCCCCCCTTGGCGCAAAGCGAGTTGTGGGTGGCCACGAGCAGCCCCATGCCCAGGGAATCCACCATGCCGACGCCTTCCAGGTCGATGGTCAGACTGGCGATGCCCTCGCCCACCAGGGCCGCGAGGTCGGCCCGAACCTCCTCCACGCTGGAGGCCACGAGGTCGCGCCCCGGACGCAGGATTGCGCCGTGCTGCGACTTGACGACATCGGACATGCTCCCCCCCTTGCAGGTCACGTTCTTGCCCAGGATGATCTCGTTGCCGCTCTCGTTGAAGGAGACCGCGTCGAAACAGGTGCGGATGATGGACAATCCCCGTCCCCGTTCGCTCTCCGGCGGGGCGAGGCGATCGGCCGCGGCCCGCCAGTCGAAGCCCGTGCCGGAATCCCGCACGGTCACGGCCAACCGCGCTCCGGTCAGCTCCATCTCGCAGAAGACCTTGTCCCCGGCGCGCCCGGCGCAGCCGTGGAGCATGGCGTTGGACAGGGCCTCGCGCAGGCCGAGCTGGAAATGAAAATAGTCCCCCTCCCCGCATTCCTCGACCAGGAAGCGCTCGGCCATGCCGCAAATGTGGTCGATGTTCCCCAGGTCCGGCGCGGCCTGAAAGGCGATGATCCCGGGACGTCGCAAGGAGACCAGCATCTCATGCCTCCAGGCCGAGCAGCACGGCGTCGTCGCTCATGACCCTGCCGTCGCACATGGCCTCGCGCACGGTCTGCACGCTCTCGGCCAAGGACTGCCCCCGGCAGGAGGCGCAGGCCGCGAGCAGACGGGCCGTGCCCGCGGCCAGGTCCCACTCGGCGGATTCGACCAGACCGTCGGTATAGAGATAGATGCGGTCGCCAGGATGCAGGTTCAGGCAGAGCGGGGCCAGGGAGATGGACTCGAAGGCCCCCAGGATGTCGCCCTGCGCCTCCAGCAGGCGCGCCGGGCCATCCCCGGCCGGGACCAGGACCGGGGCGGGGTGACCGCAGGACAGGAGGGTCAGGGTCGTGCGCCTGGGGTTCAGCAGGGCGTAGCAGGCGGTCAGGAACTGTCCTGGCGCGAGCACGTGCCGCAGCACCCCGTTGACGTTCTTCAGGGTTTCCGCGGGGGTGTAGAGCGGGCCGGCGTTCTGCCGGAGCACGGCCTTGAGCCCGGCGGTGACGAAGGAGGCCTTGAGATCGTGGCCGCTGATGTCGGCCACGAAATAGCCGAAGCCGCCGCCCAGCCCGAAGACGTCGTAGAAATCCCCCCCCGCCTCCAGAACCGGCTGGTAGGCCACGGCGAATCCGGCCTCCGGGAGGTCGGCCGGGGACGGCAGGATGGCCTTTTGCGCGTCGCGCACCTGGCGCAGGCGTTCGGCCTGGGTCCGGATCACCGTTTCGTAGGCCTCGGCCAGCTTGAGCTGGCCGCGGATGCGGGCCATGACCTCGCGCATCTGAAAGGGCTTGGTCACGTAGTCCACCGCTCCGAGGTCGAAGCCCCGCACCTTGGTCTCCACGTCCGAAAGCGCGGAGAGCAGAATCACGGGGATGTCCGCCGTCTCCGGCTCGGCCTTGAGCTTCTCCAGGGTCTGCAGGCCGGACTCGCCCGGCATCATGATGTCGAGGAGCACGATGTCCGGCCGCCGTTCGCGGGCCGCGGCCCGGCATTCCGGGCCGTTGACCGTCAGAACCGGCTCGAAGCCCTCGCCGTGCAGCAGCCGCTCCAGGGTGAAACGGTTCAAATGTTCGTCGTCCGCCACCAGCACGACGGGCTTCTCCCGCATGACCACCCGGGGCCTCCTAGCTTCCGGCCGACCGTGCGGGCGTCGAGGCTGCTCCTGGTCCCGGGGCGGGTTGCGGCCCGCCCTTGGGACTCGGCGCGGGCGCGGGAGTAGGCGCGGGAGCCGGTTCGAGCGCGCGCCTGGGAGCCGGAGAGGGCGGGGGCGGCGGGTCTTGCCGTGGAGCCGGAGCCGCGCCGCCGTTCTGGTCAAAGACCTGGGAAACCGGCAGGGTGTAGCCTGTGACCTGCTCGCCCGAGCGCACCACCACCTTGACCTCGCGAATGCCCAGGTTGCCGGGAAAATAGAGGTAACCGACCTTGGTGTAGCTCTGCGGCACCGGTTCCGAGGTCCAGGCGTAGCGCGAGAGTTCGCGCAGCACGTGGTTCTTCAGGTCCGTCTCCGAGCCCCAGCCTCCGGCCACGCCGCCCGCCATGGCCCCGCCCGCCGCGCCGATGGCCGCGCCCTTCCAGATGTTGTCGCCGCCGCCGATGGTCCCGAGCAGCGCGCCGATGCCCGCGCCCAGCACCGCGCCCAGCGCGCCGGTGCGCGCCGCGTTGCCCGCGGTGTTGGAGAAGGCCTCGGAGCGCGTCACCAGCTCGGTGGCCTCGTCCAGGCTGTAGGGCAGGTATTCGCCGTCCGCCCCCACGCCGCGCACCTGGGAGTAGTCCACCACGAACTGCCGGTCCGAGGTGTTCTTGAAGACCAGGAAGACCGGTTCCAGATTGGCCTTGCGGTAGTCGAGCCCTTCCCCGAAATAGGCGTAGGCCACGGCCGCCATGCCGAAGTCCGAGGTCTTCACCGAGCCGGGCACGGTGTCCGGATCGGCCACCTTGCGCGGCTGCGGCAGCGGCTGGCGCGAGGCGCAGCCCACGGGCGCGGCGACAAGGGCGAAAATGGCCAGCAGAGCCGTGGCCCGCATCAGACGTTTGCTGAAAGACTTCATCGTAATCCGCTCCTGATGGGTCATTGCACCAGCACGCCGGCGTAGCCGACCACGCTGGTGTGGTCTCCGGACGCATCGCCCGAGGTGGCGTAGGCGACGAGGCTCGCCTCGGTCGCGCCCAGCGCCCGGGCTGCGGCCAGCGCCAGGGTCATGGGCAGCACCCCGCACATGGAGATGCGGTGCCGGACCACTGTCTCGTACAATCCGGCCGCGTCGAGTTCAAGGATGCGCTGCAGGGCCAGGGAATCGCGTTCCTTGGCCCGGTCCTCGGGCAGGTAGTGGCTCATGTCCGAACTCACGACCATGGCCACCGGCTCCTTCCACGCGCGCAGGACCGAGGCCACGGCCTCGCCCGCGGCCAGCAGCGCCTCCGGGTCGCGCAGGGACACGGCCACGGGCACGATGCGCGCGTTGTTGTTGAAGTGCCGCAGGAAGGGCAGCACGACCTCAAGGGAATGCTCGCCCGCGTGCGCTTCGGTGTCGGCCGTGAAGCCGGGCGCGTCGGCGATCAGCCGGGCCGCGAGGAAGGCGTCCACGGCCAGGCCGCCGCCGGGCAGCTCCCAGAGCCCCTCTGGCCAGACGGCCAGGGGATGGCCCTGGCCCGTGTGGTTGGGGCCGAGAAGAAGCAGCGTGTCCGGCAGGTTGGCCTGGGCCAGGGTGCGGCCGCAGACCGGGCCGGAATATATCCAGCCCGCGTGCGGCGTCATGGCCAGCAGCGTGGGCTCCATGCGCGCCTCCCCCGCGCCCGTGGCGCAGGCCGCGATCATCCGCTCCATCTCCCGCACGTCGCCGGGGTAGAACTGTCCGGCCACGATGGCCTGTCTGTTCATGCGCACCCCCTTTTCCGGGAAGCCTCGACGCCGCGTCCGAACCGGCCGCGGCGAACGGCCGAAACGACCGGCCGCGCCCCTCATCTACCACAATCACGGTCTTGTGCAAACGCGAAGCGGACGCGAGGCGGCTTGCTTTTTCCCCGGCCCCGCCTAAAATCCCGCCGTTCCCGAACCGCAACCCGGAGCCCGGATGATCGCGCACAACAGCACCGTCAACGTCGTGGGCGTGCCCATGGACCTCGGCGTCTCCAAACTCGGCGTGGACATGGGCCCCACCGCCCTGCGCTACGCCGGAATCTTCGAGGCCCTGGAGCACGGGGGGTTTCCCTTCGTGGACGCGGGGGACATCCCAGTGGCCCACAACTTCGCCCTGGACCGCCTGCCCCCAGAGAAGCGCGGCCCGGCCAAACGGGCGGAGATCGCCCGCGTGTCCGAGAATCTCGCCCGGCACGTTTTCGAGGCCGCGGCGCGGGGCGAGACGCCGCTGACCCTTGGCGGCGACCACTCCACGGCCATCGGCGGCATCGCCGGGCTGGCCAGGGCCAGGGGCCGCGTCGGCGTGGTCTGGATCGACGCCCACGCCGACGCCAACACCCCGGACACCAGCCCCTCGGGCAACATCCACGGCATGCCCCTGGCCATCTCCCTGGGCCATGGCTATCCGGAGCTGGTGAACTGCCTCGGCTTCGCGCCGAAAGTCCGGCCCGAGGACGTGGTCATCCTGGGGGCCAAGGACGTGGACCCGGAGGAGTTGGACTTCGTGCGCGCCCAGGGCATCGCCCTCTACTCCACCTTCGACATCATGCACCTGGGACTGGCCCGGGTCATGGACGAGGCGGTGGCGCGCGTGGCGCAGCACACGAACGCGGTCTACGTCAGCTTCGACGCCGACGTCATGGACGTGCGCCTCGCGCCCGGCACGGGCATCACCACAAAAGGCGGCCTGACCTACCGCGAGATCAGCTACATCTGCCGCACCCTGGGCGAACGGCTGACCATTGCCGGGCTGGACGTCATCGAGGTCAACCCGCTCATGGACAAACGCAACCAGACCGCCGAACTCTGCGTGGAGCTGGCCATGGCCCTGCTGGGCTACCGCTGGACGGACTACGAAAGGAATTATCTCAGGCGGAACATGCCCACGGAACGCCACGAAGACTGACGCCCTAGGGACGGCCCGCTACAGAGGCGGGGCGGTGTACTGGCTGGCCTGGCCTTCCAGGCTCTCCGTGGCCAGGGCGGCCTGGGCGCTGCGCGCGGCCAGGGTGCCGGGCTTGCGTTTGGCCACGTCCTCAAGCACCTTCCGCCAGGTCTGCCGGTCGCCCAGCCGCCGGTAGAGGTTGGCCATGCGCAGCCTGAACGGCCCCCAGTCCGGGGAATCCACGGTGATCAGCTTGTCGTACTCAAGCCCCCAGCGCAGGGCGTCATCGTAACGCTGGGCGCGCTCGGTCACGTCCATGAGCATCATCATCAGGTCCTTGACCCGCTCCGCGTGCGTGCCCGAGGCCACGAGCATGGTCACGGACTCCTGCGCGTAGAGGAATTCCCGCTCCATGTTGTTCTCGCGTCTGGCCCCGTCCGCCAGGTGGAAGAGCGCCAGACCCCTCTGGTCCAGGGGCATCTTGGGATCTCCGGCCAGCTTGGCCCACAGGGACTCTGCGTCCTTGACGCGGCCGAGGTGGGAGAGGGAAAGCGCCGTGGCGTAGTCGATCTGGCGCTTGAGCTGTTCGGGGAGTTGCCAGTCCTGCACCTTCTTGGAAAGGTCCACCACGTGCTGCCAGGCGTTGCGGCCGACGTGCACGTCCAAGGCGAGGCTGAGGGCCATGTCCGAGAGGGCGCCCTGCCGTTCCCCGGCCAGGAACGGCCCGGCCATGACCAGAGCCTCGGTGGGCCTGTCCATCTTCCAGTAGGCCATGGCCACGGCCATGCGCGTGTCCGGGGTCAGTTTGTCGAGCATGCGCCCGAGGAACGGAAAACGCTCCCACATGCCCACGATGCGGGGCCAGTTCTCCTGCTCCAGGGAGTCCTTGGCCGAGCGTTCGAAGGCCGCCAGCCCTGTCTCCTCCACGCGCTCGGCCAGCGGGTTCTTCGGATACTTCCTGAAGAACTCCTCCACCGCGCTCAAGGCGTCGTCCGGCCGGTTGTTGAAGAGATTCCACATGGCCAACTTGGCCTGGGCCAGGGGCGCCAGGGCGCTGTCCGGGTACTTCTGCACGATCTGGGTGTAGACCTCCACGGGACGGAGCGTGAAGGGCCTGTCGAAGACGGCGAACATCTGCCCCACCGAGGGATCGTCATAGATGCCCTCCTCGGCCATGCGCATCTTGGCCACCAGGCCGCCCTGCTTGTCGCCGTAGGTGTTGACGACGAAGGTGTAGACGTCCTTGGCTGCCTCCTTCCTGCCCTCGCGCAGGTAGATGTCGCCCACGCGGGCCAGGACCACGTCCATGTCCGGGGCTTCGGGATCGAGGTTGTAGAAGGCCCAGTAGTCGCTCTTGGCCTTCTCGAAGTTATTGAGATTGTTGGCGATGGAGCCGGACAGGCGCAGGAATTCCGGCGAATCCACGTAGTAGCGCGGGAAGCGCTTGTCGATGTAGTCCACGATCTGCGCGGCCTGCTTGTAGTAGCCGAGCTTGTCCAGGGCCTGGGCCAGCCCCACCGAGGCCTCGCGCACCACGCTGCTGTCGGGATAGTTCTGCACCAGATTTTGATAGCGGTCCGCGGCCTGTTGGTAGTCGCCGTGGGCGAAGTAGTGCTGGCCCCAGTAGTAGTCGATGAGCGGAATGTTCTCGTCCTGGGGATAGCGCTTCTTGAGCAGGTTGAAGTAGGCCGTGGCCTCGGGGATGTTTCCGGCCTTCATGTTCACCAGGCCCAGGGAAAGCAGGATGCCGGGCACCTTCTCGCCATTCGGCCTGAAGTTCATGGCCCGCTCGAACGCGCCGGTGATCTCGCCGAAATGCGGCAGGAGGTTGTCCCTGTGCCAGGTGAAGAGCGCCTGGGCCAGGTTGTAGAGCGCCTCGTCCTTGATGTCGTCCGGCACGCCCGGGGTCAGGGAGAGGGCGCGCAGCTTGTCCGCGGCGTCCTTGTACTTGGCCGCCTGCAGGAGGCCCAGCCCCTCCTGGAGCTGGAGATCGAACTGGGCGCGCCGCTCCTCCTCGGAAAGGGAAAGCTGGCCGGTGGCGTTGGCCTGGGACGGCTCGACGGGTTCCGGGGTCACGCTGCCGGGCAGGCTGGGCACGCCCTCCATGGCGGCGAAATCCCTGTTGATCTGCTGCGCGAGGGGAGTGTCGCGGTGCAGATGCACGGCCTCGTCCCGGACCGCCTCGGCCACGGCCTCCACCGCGCCCTCGGCCCGCTTCTCCATGTCCTTGGCCTCGGCCAGCAGCTCCGCCAGGGTCTTCTTGACCGCGCGCATGCGCACCTCGGGACTGCCGCCGGCGGACGGCAGGGCGGGCTGCCCCTCCCCGGTCTGGGCCGGGGTCAGGCTGGTGCTCCAGGAGGGCGCGGCCTCGGGTCCTGCCTGCTGCACCGGGGCGCGCATGGCGAAGGGCTCGGGCGAGGAGGAGCGCAACGCCCGCGGCTGGGCGGGTGGAATCGGCTGCGTGGGCTGGACAGGCGGGGACGGCTGTTTGGCCTGCTTGCCGTTCTTCACCTTGAGATCGGGTTTGGCAGGCTCGGCCTTTTTGGCCTCGGGTCTGGCTTCGGGTTTGGGCTCGGGCCTCTTCGCCGCAGCCTTGGGATCGGCCGCGGATGCGGCCTTGGCCTCCGGTTTGACCTCGGGCTTCCTGGGTTCAGGTTTCCTGGCCTCGGGTCTGGGCGGCTCGGCTTTCGCCGCCGCGGGCTTGGCCCCGGCGGGCTGCCAGCGCGCGCCGATGGGGTCGCGAAAAAATTGCACCAGGACCTTGCCGCCCTGTCCGGGGATGCGGATGAAGCCGAACTCATTGGTCCGCAGGCGCACGGTGAAACCGCGCTCATTGGGCGTCAGGCTCTCGATCAGCCGGGAGCCGGGGAACTGCCGCGCCCCGGGCGCTCCGCCGCCCGGCGTCACCACGGCCACACGGTCCACGCCCACGCGCTGCACATCCACCTGGGGAGCGGCCCCGTCGAAGGACAGGGTCAGGGTTTCGGTGTTCGCCGAAACGGCGTGCGTGACCTCGAAGGCCAGGGCCTCCGCGGGCAGGAGCAGCCGCGCCAGGAGCAGCGCGGCGAGAAGCCGGAAACGTCCGGCCGAGGAGAGGATTCCCACGAGCGGGATGCGAAGCAAGAACCGTGCTGACGCAAGCGGCCTCGCCGCGCGTTCCTTCCTGCCTCTGTCTGCGCCGACCATGCGGGGCTCCCGGCGAGGGCGGCTCAGTTGCCGTCCAGCTTGCGCTTCTTGAGCTTCTCGATGAGCGTGGTGCGCTTGATGCCCAAAAGTTCGGCGGCCTGGTTCTTGACGCCGCCCGCCAGTTCCAGCGCCTCCTGCAACAGCCGCTCCTCCACCGAGTCCAGGAACTCCTTGAGCCCGAGTCCCTGCTCCTTCAGATGCTCCAGCGTGGGCCAGACGAAGCCCTGCAGCACCTCCTGCAGCGGCGCGGGCACGGGCCGTTCGCGCCCGGCGTCGCGCCATATTTTCTCGGGCAGGTCGTCCGGCGAAATCTCCTTGCCGTCGCACAGGATGGCCATGCGCTCCATGAAATTTTCAAGTTCGCGCACGTTTCCGGGCCAGGTGTAGCTCTGCAGCATCTCCCGCGCCTGGGGATGAAAGGCCAGACAGGCCCGCTCCTTGAGGGCGCAGAACCTCTTCAGGAAGTAGTCGGCCAGGAGCAGAACGTCCGGGCCGCGCTCGCGCAGGGGAGGCAGATGCAGCGGGATGACGTTGAGGCGGTAGAAGAGGTCCTCGCGGAAGCGGCCCTCGGCCACCTCGCGCTCCAGGTCGCGGTTGGTGGCCGCCACCACGCGCACGTCCGCCTTCTGGGTCTTGGTCCCGCCGACCTTCTCGAATTCCTTTTCCTGCAGCACGCGCAGGATCTTGACCTGCAATGAGAGATCCATCTCGCCGATCTCGTCCAAAAAGACCGTGCCGCCCTGGGCCAGCTCGAACCGGCCGGGCCGCGTGCGCACGGCGTGGGTGAAGGCACCCTTCTCGTGGCCGAACAGCTCGGACTCCAGCAGCTCCCTGGGGATCGCGCCGCAGTTGATGGGCACGAAGGGCTTGTCGCGGCGGCGGCTGCTCATGTGCAGGGCGCGCACCAGCAGCTCCTTGCCCGTGCCGGATTCGCCGGTCACCAGGACCGTGGAATCCGTGGGAGCGACTTTGGCCAGGACCTTGAAGACCTCCTTCAAGGCCGGGCTCGACCCGATGATCCCCTCGACGTTCAACTCCATGCCGGACGCCTCCAGGCGGTGATGGCGCGCACGCTCTCCCATGCGCATTGTGATCCTGGTGTCAATGATCTGACATGATGTCAAGCGATATCCGCCCGCCGCAGCACCGGCGGGTTCATTTCCCCGTCTTGACTTCGGGACGGGTTTCCCCTTTAACATCCAAGATACCGGGATTCCTTACCGGCCCCAACCGCAACCAAGGAGCCTCCCCATGATCGCCCGGCCCCGCTGCCGCCTCCTTTTCGCCCTCCTCCTGGCGCTGGCGCTGCTGCTCCCCGCCGTCCAGGCGCAGGCGGCCGTCCTGAGCAAATACATCCAGACCGCGGACAACTTCATCATCCTCTTCGACACCTCCGGCTCCATGGCCGGGGACTACCCGCCCTCCCGGACCAGCAAGCTCTACGCGGCCACCGACCTCCTGCGGGCGGTGAACGCGGACATACCGGAATTCGCGTACACTGCCGCGCTCTACACCTTCACCCCTTGGAAGGAGTACTACCCGCTCGGGACCTACGACAAGGCGTCCTTCTCCCGGGCCATCGAGTCCCTGCCCACGCGCATTCCGGGCGGCGAGACCTTCGGCCATCCCACCCCGCTGGGCGAGGCCCTGCGCGGCGTGGGCGAAATGCTCAAGGGGCTGTCCGGCCGCACCGTGGTCTTCCTCTTCTCGGACGGCCGCAACAGCGACCGTTGGAATCCCGTGAAGATCGCCCGCGAACTGGGCGCGAAGCACGACGTCTGCTTCATGGTCGTGAGCATGGCCCGTTCCCGCGACGGCCAGGCCACCCTGGACGGCATCGCCTCGGCCACGCCCTGCTCCGTGAGCATGGATTTCGACTACGCCGTGCGCAACCCCGAGGTCTGCACCGGCCAGCTCTGCGCCCTGACCCCCTTCACCGAGATCATCGTCGTGGAGGAGGAAGACCGCTACATTCCGGTGCAGGCCGTGTGGTTCGACTTCGGCAAGGCCGACCTGAAGGCCTGGGCCAGGCAGATGCTGGATCAGGCCGCGGCCGAGATGAAGAACGATCCCCGGGCGGTCTTCTACGGCGCGGGCTTCACCTGCGCCGTGGGCAAGGAGGCCTACAACGTCGGCCTCTCGATGCGCCGCGCCCTGGCGGCCAAGGACTACCTCGTGCAAACGCGCGGCATCGCCCCGGAGCGCATCGTGGTCCGCTGGTTCGGTGAGAGCGCCCCGGCCGCGGACAACGACACGGCGGGCGGACGCCGTCTCAACCGCCGTCTGGAATACGTGGTCCTGCCCGGACGCTAGCCCGGACGCTCGCCCGGTGGGGCGCTTTACCGCGGGCCGCGCGGGGCGTATCACGGCTCCGAACCGCCAGGGGGGGCCGTTGCCGCCCGCGAATGAACCCGCACCGAGGAGTGACGCCATGCGCCTTCGCCTTTTGTCCGTCCTGCCGCTGCTCGCGGCCCTGCTCCTGCTCCAGTCCTGCGCCGCCAGGCAGGGAGGCGGGGGGAACATCGCCGGAATCGCCTGGCTCGTCCAGTCGGGCGCACAGGACGCCAAGGGCTTCTATCTGGAACGAGATGGCCGCCTCCTGCTTCTGGGCGATGCCGAGCAGGTCGGGCAGACCTGGAAGCTGACGGACGCCAGCCTGGTGCTGACCATCAGCCCGGACGGCGTGCAGCCGGGCAAACCGCACATCTACACGGCCGCACCGGGCGGCGGCCGCCTGACCCTGACCCCGCAACGGGGCGGGACGCACGCGGTCTACCTGGCCGCGGGCGCGCCGGGGTCGCTGCGCGGCACGCGCTGGACCCCGCGGTGGGTGCGCGGCGCGGAAAAGGTCGCCAAGCCCTACGCCCTCGGCCTGGAGCCGCACCTTCGTTTCGACGACCTGGAGCCACGCGTGGACGGCTTCGCCGGGATCAACAAATTCCACGGTCCGTACGAGCGGAGCGGAGACACCAAGGTCGCCTTCGGCCCGCTGGCCGCGACCCGCATGTCCGGTCCCGGCATGCCCTGGGAGGCCAAGTTCCTCGAAGCCCTGGGGCAGGCCGACACCATGGTCGTGACCGGCCAGCGCCTCTACCTCTTCAGGGAGACCCTGCCCCTGGCCGAGTTTCAGGCCGCCGGGCAGTAGCCGCCGGGCGACGCACGCGCGAAAGGGCCGCGTCCGTGCCGGACGCGGCCCTTTCGCGCGTGTCGTCTGCGGCTCAGGCCCTGATGTCGAGCACCGCGCCGAGCGTCTCGTCCTGGATCGAGGCCGCGGCCACGTTGGCCTCGTAGGCGCGCTGGGTGAGGATGAGGTCCATCATCTGCCGCCCGACGTCCACGTTGGAGCCCTCGATCATGCCCGTCAGGGGCTGTTCGAGCCGGGGGTCCGGCGGCACGGACAGAAGGGGGCCGGGCGAAGAGTCGCGTTCGATGGCGCCCACGCGCACGCCCTGGTCGGACGGGCCCGATGTGAGCACCGTGGTCGAGGCCTTGAATCCCGGCGTGTTCACGTTGGCCACGTTGTTGGCCGTGACCGCGGCGGCCACGGAAAACCCGTGCAGCGCCTGGAGGTTGACGTCGATGGACATGGCGTCCTCCTCTTCCTCCCCCGCTCCCTGATACGCGCCCCAGCGGGCGCGGTCAAACGCGCCGGACAGGACCCGTCCCGCCCGGCGCGTCCCAGCGGGCCGCTACTCGCCGCCCGCGTTCAGCACGAAGCCCTTGGAGAAGCCCCCGGTGCTGGCCGAGGTGCCCGCGATCTTGGAAAGGTAGACGTCGCCGAGGTCCTTGATGTGGCCGTCGACGTTGTCGAAATAGCTGTAGTGCTCCTGCTCCTCCTCGATGATCTGCTCGAAGAGCTTGGCGCTGATGCTGTCGCCGTTGGCGCGGCAGACGTCGAGAAACTGGTTGTAGACGTCGATGGTGTGGTCCTCGAGGTCCGCGTCGAAGGGGAAGATGGCCCGCACGTCCTGGCCCTTGGCGGTCTTGGCCGAAGGCTCCGTGACCGGTTCGCCGCCCAGTTCCTTGACGCGCTCGGCGAACATCTCGGCGTGGCGCATCTCGTCGATGGCGATGAGTTTCATGTTCGCCGCCAGCTCGCCGTAGTCCTTGTCGTCCAGGCCGTAATGCTGGTTCATGTACTGGCTGATGGCCTGCAGCTCCATGGCCCGGGCCTTGTTCAGCACCTCGATGACCTTGGTCTTGCGCGCCGTCCTGTCCGTCTTCACGCTCTTGGCCTTCATCTTCGTTCTCCTTCCGTTCGGGTTCGTCCGTCCGGCCGGGCCGGGCGGAAGCAAGGCGTTCGCCACGGCTCTTCCCTTACCCCATCTTCGCACGCGCATTCAAGGCGAACGCACCTGTTGCGTGCCCGCCCCCGGCGGCCCGGATCAGGGACGGCGCGGCAGTTCGATGGAGGCGGAAGCGGCGTGGTTGTGGATGGATTCCTGGCTCTCCACCTCGACCCGGAACCAGGTGATGCGCGGATCGGAGAGGAGTTTTTTGGCTGCGGCGCGGACCACGTCCTCCACGAAGCAGGGGTTGGCGAAAGACGTCTCGGTGACGAACTTCTCGTCCTCGCGCTTGAGCAGGCTGTAGACCCGCGAGGAGGCCGCCTGCTCCGCCACCTCCACCAGTTCCTCGATCCAGACGAAGCCGCGGGCGCGGCAGGCGATGCGCACCACGGCTCGCTGCGAATGCGCGCCCTCGTCGCTGATGGCCTTGGAGCAGGGGCAGACGGTCATCACCGGGACCTCCACGCGCAGGGTGAAGATCAGCCGGTCCCCGGCCAGTTCGCCGTCCAGGGTGCAGTCGAAGTGCATGGGGCCTTCGATGCCCGAGACCGGCGCGGCGCGCGTGACGAAATAGGGGAAGGCGAAACGGGCGTGGGCCGAGGTGGCCTGCAGCCGTTCGCAGAGGTCGGCGAGCAGGTTCTTGCAGGTGGCGTAGTCCAGGTCGCCCTGCCAGTGGCCCAGGGCCTCCACGAAGCGGCTCATGTGCGTGCCCTTGAACTCGGCCGGGAGGTCCACGGTCAGATCCACGGCGGCCACGGTGTGCTGGCGTCCGCCCGCGCGGTCGCGCACCGCCAGGGGCAGCTTGAGCCCCTTGACGCCCACCCGGTCGATGGCCAGGGCCACGGCCGACGGGCCGCTCTGCACGTCCTGCATCTGCGGCGCGGCGGGTTCGGAAAAGGTCTCGGACATCCTCGGGATTCTGGCCATGCGCGTTCCGGCGTCCCGCGTCTCAGGCCAGATCGTGGCCGGTGGTGGTCAGTCCCAGCTTGCCGTGCTTCACGCCCTTGGTGGCCATCAGGCGCTGCGCCAGGTCGCGGATGCGGCGGCCGTCGCCGCGCAGCACCAGGACCTCCAGGCAGTTGTGGTGGTCCAGGTGGACGTGCATGGCGCACTGGATGAGGTCGTGGGCGTCGTGCTGGATCTCGGTCAGCTTCTGGGCCAGGTCCGAGTGGTGGTGGTCGTAGACCAGGGAGAGCGTCCCGGCGAGTTCGCCCTCGGCGTCCTCCCACTCCTTCTGCACCAGGGTATTGCGGATGAGATCACGGATGGCCTCGCTACGCGTCTGGTAGCTCTTCTCCTCGCACAGCGCGTCGAACTTTTCGAGCAGGTCGGAATCGAGCGACACGCCGAAACGGATGGTCTGTCCCATGATAAAGCCCTCCTATGCGTCCGGTAGGGTGAGTTCCCAAAGATTCACGGTCATGGCCGAGGTGGGCGAGACGCGCTTCTGCACGCCCAGATGGGCCACGTTCCAGCCGCACTCGCGGAAACGGTCCGGGAAGGGCTTGGACACGTCGCGCCTGGCCTCGCCCAGCCAGACCCGGCCGCCGGGGGCCAGGGCGTAGCGGAAGAGCGCCTCCAGCGGCTCGAAGAAGCGGCGCTCGTAGATCACGTCGCCGCCGAAGATGTACGGGAAGGAGCGCGGCCGGATGGCCGGGGCGCGCCAGTCCATGCGCAGCCACAGGGGCTGGGGCACCGCGTTCAGGGCCGCGTTGTCGCGCGCGTAGACGAGGGCCTCGTGCACGATGTCGAAGGCCGCCACCTTTCCGCCCACGAAGGACGCGGCCAGGGCCGTAAGCGCCAGGCCGCAGCCCACGTCCAGGCAGAGACGGCCCGCGATGTCCTCCCTATGCGCGGCGATGTGGTCGGCCAGGGCCACGCCCGCGGGCCACATCTCCACCCAGTAGGGGATCAGGTCCTCGCTGGAGTCGTCGGAAATGGAGTTCCAGAGCGTCTCCAGGTCGCCCTCGCGCTCGATGCGCCAAGTGCGCCCGGCAAGCTCAAGGGTCAGGGCCTCGCGGCCGGGACGGGCAGGGGCGGACGAGGAAGCGGCGTGCGGCATTGCCCGGCTATAGCCCGCCCGCGACCGACAATCAAGCGTTGCCGGGGACGCGGGAAGGGCCGAGGAAAGCGCTTGCCCAAGGCCGGAAGTCACTTTACATAGGGTGCGTTTGGGGCTACGCCTGCCGCCTTCGGACGGCACGGAATCCCACTTTTTCGAGGAGGACCGAATGATTCCCGACGATCTTCTCTATGCCCGGACCCACGAATGGGCCCGCGTCGAGGACGGCGAAGCCGTTATCGGCATCACGCACTTCGCTCAGGAGCAACTCGGCGACCTGACCTACGTGGAACTCCCCGAGGTCGGCCAGAAGCTGGCCCAGGGCGAGGAAATGGGCAGCGTGGAATCGGTCAAGGCCGCAAGCGAGATATACTCCCCGGTCACGGGCGAGGTCATCGCCGTGAACGAGGAACTGGCCGACAACCCGGGGCTGATCAACGAAGATCCCTACGGCGAGGGCTGGATGGTCCGCGTCCGCCTCGCGGGCGACCCCGAGGATCTGCTGGAGGCCCCGGACTACGAGCGCCTGCTCGAGGAAGAGTCCCACTAAACCGCGCGTTCGCCGCCGCGGCCTTCGTCCACGGCGGCCAGGAGCCGCCATGCCCTACATCCCGCATACGGACGACGACGTCCGAAAAATGCTTGCCGCCATCGGCGCGGACTCGGTGGAGGATCTCTTCGCCGAGATCGCGCCCGGGCTGCGTCCCAAGAGTTTCGATCTGCCCCGCGGCCTCTCCGAGCAGGCCGTGCTTTCCCGCCTGGAGGCCCTGGCGCAGAAGAACGCCTCGGGCCTCAAGTCGTTCCTGGGGGCCGGGTTCTACGACCACCACATTCCCTCCGTGGTCGACGCCGTCACCTCGCGCGGCGAGTTCTACACGGCCTACACGCCGTACCAGCCCGAGGCGTCCCAGGGCACACTGCAGGCCATCTACGAGTTCCAGAGCGCCATGTGCCGCCTGATGGACATGGAGTGCGCCAACGCCTCGGTCTACGACGGCGGCTCGGCCATCTTCGAGGCCATGATGATGGCCGCGCGCAAGACCAGGCGCCGCCGCTTCGTGATCTCCGAGAGCGTGAGCCCGATCTACCGGATCATGCTCACCTCCTACACCATCAACCTGAACCTCGAACTGGTCACGGTACCCCACGCGGGCGGCGCGGCCGACATCGAGGCGCTGAAGGCGGCCATCGACGAGCGCACCGCCGCGGTGCTGGTGCAGAACCCGAGCTTCTTCGGCACGGTGGCGGACTTCACGGACCTCTTCGCCGCGGCCCGGGCCGCGGGCGCGGTTTCGGTGATCAGCGTCTACCCGGTGCTGCAAAGCGTGCTCAAAAGCCCCGGCGCCATGGGCGCGGACGTGGCCGTGGCCGAGGGCCAGAGCCTCGGCCTGCCGCTCTCCTTCGGCGGGCCGTACCTGGGCGTCATGACCTGCTCCAAGGACTTGGTCCGCCAGATGCCCGGCCGCATGGTGGGCCGCACCGTGGACCTGGAGGGCCGGACGGGCTTCGTGCTCACCCTGCAGGCGCGCGAGCAGCACATCCGCCGCGCCAAGGCCACCTCCAACATCTGCTCCAACCAGGCCCTGTGCGCCCTGCGCGCCCTGCTCCACGTCTGCTGCCTGGGCGAGGAGGGGCTGAAGCGCACCGCGGGCCTGTGCATCGAACGCGCCCACTACGCCGCGGCCCGCCTCACGGCCATCCCGGGGGTCTCGCTGCTCTCCGGCGCGCCCTTCGGCAACGAGTTCGCCGTGCGCCTGCCGGTCAGCGCCTACGAGGCCATCGACAAGCTCACGGCCAAGGGCGTGGTGCCCGGCTTCCCCCTGGGCCGCTACTACCCGGGGCTGGAAAACTGCCTGCTCGTGGCCTGCACCGAGAAGAATTCCATGGAAGACATCGGCGTCATGGCCGAGATGCTGGGAGGGCTGCTGGCATGAAGACGATCTTCGCCAAATCCCGGCCGGGACGCGAGGGCGTCTGGCCCGACGCGCCGCAGAAGGGCCCACAGGCCTACATCCCCGCCGCGCTGCTGCGCGGCGGCCCGGCCCGCCTGCCCGAACTCTCGGAGCTGGACGTGGTGCGCCACTTCTCCGAACTGTCGCGCAAGAACTTCGGGGTGGACACCAATTTCTACCCCCTGGGCTCCTGCACCATGAAGTACAATCCCAAGTTCACCGAAAAGGCGGCCGCGCTGCCGGGCTTCGCCGGGCTGCACCCGGTGCTGCCGCAGCTGCAGGGCGCGGGGCGTCACTGCCAGGGCGCGCTTGAGGTCATGTACGAGATGGAGCGCCTGCTCTCGGAAATCACCGGCATGGCGGGCTTCACCCTGCACCCCATGGCCGGGGCGCACGGCGAACTCACGGGCTGCATGCTCATCGCCGCCTACCACAAGGCCAAGGGCAACAGGAAGACCAAGGTCATCTGCCCCGACTCGGCCCACGGCACCAACCCGGCCTCGGCCGCGCTGGCGGGCTACGAGGTGGTGAACATCGAGTCCGTGGACGGCATCGTGGACCCGGCCAAGCTGGCCGAGGTGCTCGACGACGAGGTCGCGGCGCTGATGATGACCTGCCCCAACACCCTGGGGCTCTTCGAGCGCAACCTGCCCGAGATCGTGCGCCTGCTGCGCGAGAAGGACGCCCTGCTCTACTACGACGGCGCGAACCTCAACGCCATCCTGGGCAAGATGCGCGTGGGCGACGCGGGTTTCGACGTGGTCCACCTCAACCTGCACAAGACCTTCGGCACGCCCCACGGCGGCGGCGGCCCCGGCTCCGGCCCGGTGGGCGTGTCCGAGAAGCTCGTCGAATTCCTACCCGTCTCGCGGGTCAAGAAGCTGGAGGACGGCCTCTTCGTCCTCGACTACAACCATCCGAAATCCATCGGCTACGTCGCCCCCTTCTACGGCAACTTCGGCGTGGTGCTCAAAGCCTACGCCTACGTGCTGCGTCTGGGCCGCGAGGGACTGGTCCGCGTCTCGGAAAACGCCGTGCTGGCCGCCAACTACCTGCGCAAACGGCTCGAAGCCGTGCTGGAGATCCCCTACAACCGGGTCTGCATGCACGAGTTCGTGGCCTCGGCCGTACAACAGGCCAAGACCGGCGTGCGCGCCCTGGACATCGCCAAGGCGCTTCTGGACAAGGGGCATCACGCGCCCACGGTCTACTTCCCGCTCATCGTCAAGGAATGCATCATGGTCGAGCCCACGGAGACCGAGTCCCTGGAAACCCTGGACGGCTTCGTGGACGACCTGCTGGAGATCCTCGACCGCGCCGCGCGCGAGCCCGAGGCCGTGCAGGCCGCCCCGGTGAGGATGCCGGTGCGCCGCCTGGACGAGACCAAGGCCGCCCGCGACATGGACATCGCGGACCTGGGCGCATAGCGGAGTTGCCATCGTGTCGTACGACCTGATCGTCATCGGCGGCGGCCCGGCGGGGTACAATGCGGCCCTTCGGGCCGCGTCCGCCGGGCGCTCCGTCTGTCTCGTGGAGAAGGCCGATCTGGGAGGAACCTGCCTCAACTGGGGCTGCATCCCCACCAAGTTCCTGCTGGGCGGCACCGCGCCCGTGGAGGCCCTGGAGGCCCAGGCACGCATGAAGGCCGCCGCGGGCGAGGTGCGCATCGACCTCGCCGCGCTGCAGGGCCGCAAGGACCGCCTCCTCGCGGCCACGCGCAAGGCCATGCAGCAGCGCCTGGAAAAGGCCGGCGTGGTCGTGCGCCGGGGCCTGGCCCGCTTCGACGGTCCCCGGTCCGTGGAAGTCCTGGAGGAGGACGGCATCGCCGTACTCGCCTTCGGGCATTGCATCCTGGCCGCCGGGTCCGTGACCACGCAGGTCCCGTCCATGAAGCCCGACGGCGTCTCCGTGCTGGACTCGGACCAGATTCTGGCGCTGACCGAGGCTCCCGACTCGCTCCTCATCGTGGGCGGCGGGGTCATCGGCCTGGAGATGGGGCAGATATTCGAACGTCTGGGCGCGCGGATCACCGTGGTCGAGGCCCTGGACCGGCTCATCCCCTGGGAGGACCCCGAGGTTTCCGAGGAGATGGCGCGCACCCTCAAGCGCCGCAAATGGACCCTGAAGCTCGGGGCGCGTGTCAGGACCCTGGTCAGTACGAACGGCCGGGCCGAACTGACCCTGGAATCCGGCGAGGTCCTGGACGCGGCCAAAGCCCTGGTCTGCATCGGCCGCAGGCCCGCCACCGCGCCGCTCACGCCCACCAGAGCGGGCATCGCCCTGGACGCGCGCGGTTTCATCGTCGTGGACGCGCACCTGAAAGCGGCCGAACGCATCCACGCCGTGGGCGACGTCAACGGCCGGGCCATGCTGGCCCACGCCGCGGAGCACCAGGCCGCCTACGCCGTTGACCATATCCTGGGCCGCACGGACAAGCCCTACGCCGACCTCGGCCTGCCCTCCTGCATCTACGGCGCGCCCGAGGTCATGCGCGTGGGCCGCATGGCGCACGAATTCGCGGACGCGGGCGAGCCCACGCAGATTTCGCGATTCCCCCTGGCCGCCAACCCCATCGCCCAAGCGAGCGCCGCCACGGGCGGCTTCGTCAAGACCGTCTGGTCGCGCGGCAGGATCAGGGGACTCACGGCCATCGGCCACCACGTCTCGCACCTGGTCTCCCTGGCCGCGGTCATGGTCTCCCAGGGCTGGACGCGCGAGCAGGTCGAGCACTTCATCTTCCCCCACCCCTCTCTCGACGAGGCGCTCAGGGAAGCCTGCCTCGCCGAGCCGGAAGCGCCGAAATAGCTCCGGGAAAAAGAGGGAAGGGCCAACGCGGGGCGGAAACGCCCTCCTTTTCAGCCGAAACGTCCGGAGTTTGCGCTGCCGCCGCGTCGTGCCCGCGTCGAGGCCGGCCACGTCGACGGGATCGTGAGCGACTCGTCGTGGCGCAGCCCGAACAAGGAGCAGGAACCGTGCGCGATCTTCTTTCGACCCTGAACGCCTGGCTTGCGTCCGGAGAGGCCGTGGCGGCGGCGACCATCGCCACCAGAGAAGGGTCCACGCCGCGCACCGCCGGGAGCACGCTGCTGCGCCGCGCTCTGGCCGCCCCATGCGCGGCCGCCGAATTTGCAGACGGACCGCCGCGCGGCCCGTGGCGGACGCGGGCGCGCCCTTCGACCTGGACGCAGCGAACGACTACCGGGAGGCGTTGCGGCGCTGGGCGCGACGCGGCGGGCGATTCCGGCTCCGCCGTGCGCCCATGCGCGTCGTCAGATTCACACAGGATGGGATGACCGGCTCCGGAACCGCCGATTCCGCAGGAAGCCCCCCGCGCGCAACCGGAAACTCGACTGCCGGATGGCATGAGCCAAGCGGACGGGCGCTTTTCTTCCGCTCAATTTCGTACAATACTTCCCCGCGCCGTCCGGCTAGGGTGGATGCGAGGATCGGTGCCCATGCGTCCGCAAAACGACATCCGCTTCTTCAGCGACCACTGCCTTCCCGGCCTCGAACTCTCCGTGGCCCGGAAGAATCCGCACGCCTTCCCCAATCACACCCACAACCACTTCACCATCGTGGTCATGGAGGACTGCGGCTGCTACAGCCAGGGACCGCGGAAGGAGGCCTCCTTCGTGCGGCCGGGCCATCTCTGCCTGATCAATCCCGGACAGGTGCACAGCGGCGTGCCGCCCCGGGGCGGCGCGCCCAGCTACCGCAATTTCTACGTCGGCCCGGACTGGATGCGGGCTGTGGCCGCCGAGACCGCAGGCCGGGACGTCGGGACGCCTGAATTCGTCCGGCTCGTCGCGGCCCAGCCCGAGGCCGTCCGCAGCCTCATGCGCCTCTCGTTCCTCCTGGAGCAGGGCGGCGACCGCCTGGAGAAGGAATCGTGCATGATCGAGGCCTTCACCCTCATGCTCGCCCGCCACGGCAACGCCCCTGCCCGCCTCGCCCGGCCCGGCCGCGAGCACCGCGCAATGCGTCTGGTGCAGTCGTACCTAGCCGAGCGGGTCGAGGAGAAGGTCTCCCTGGAGGAACTGGCCGGACTGGCCGGACTCTCGCGCTACCACCTGCTGCGCGTCTTCAAGCGGGCCACGGGGCTCACCCCGCACGCCTTCCACATCCAGATGCGCATCGACCGCGCCAGGGTCCTGGTGCGCCAGGGCCTGCCCTTCGCCGAAGTGGCCGCGGCCACGGGTTTCGTGGACCAGAGCCACTTCACCACCACCTTCCGCCAGTTCGTGGGCGCGACCCCGGGCCAGTACGCCGCGCTCCGCGCCTGAGGCCCGCACGCGCCCGGCGTTCCAGCGCGCACATAATTTATACGAAAAGAGTATGATTTCATCCCCCGGCCGCGTTGACCAGGGGCGTCAAATGGGCTACTCCCAGGCTTCCCACGCCCCCAGGAGGATGCACGTTGACCCAGACGCCCCCGCCGGACGCGAGCCTGGACGATCTGCTCGCCCTTGCTCGGTCGCGCTACGGCGTGCGCTTCGAGCCCCTGACCGTGAACGGGGTGACGCTCGAACTCCTCCAGATCGAGGACATGGACGCCTACGTCCAGGAACTGACCAAAGACCTGCCCGAGGACACGCCGCCCGAGCTGCCGTTCTGGGCCAAGGTCTGGCGCACCGCCCTGCTCGCCTCCTACTTCGTGCAGAAATTGGAGCCCGCGGGACGGACCATGCTTGAAATCGGAGCCGGGGTGGGCGTGTGCGGCCTCTTCGCCGCGGCCAGGGGCTTTCAGGTCACGATCACGGACATGCACCCCGACGCCGTGCTCTTCTCGCGCATCGCGGTCCTCCGGAACGACCTCGCCGACCGCGTCCGCGTGCGCCGTCTGGACTTCACCCGGGACCGCCTGGACGAACGCTTCGACATCATCCTCGGCTCCGAGGTCCTGTACAAGGACGACCAAGCCCGCGCCCTGGTGAAATTCCTCGGGGCGCACCTGAGGGACGACCCCGCGGCCGAGATCGTCCTGGCCAGGGAGTACACGCGCAAGGCCAAGAAATTCTTCAAGCTCATCGACAAGGACTACGCCCACCAGTGCCTGTCCATCGGCTACCAGGGCGGCCCCCGGGCGGGAACGCCGGAGGAATGCGGGACGGGCGGGACTGCGGGCGGCGACAGACACCTGACCACCATCCACAGGATCAAGCCGAAACGCCATGCTCAAGCTTAACGACTGCATCAAGGCCTACACCGCCGACCAGGACAAGGCCGTGGCTCCTGCCGAGACCGTGGCCCGCGTGAAGGCGCTCCTCGCCGAGAAGGGCGAGGGCGTGCTCGCGGGCGTCAAGCGCATCGACACCGGCCGCCTGGGCATCCCCGTCTTCATCAGCACCTACGGCCCCAAGGCGCGGGCTATCACGCCCACGCACAAGCAGATGGGCAAGGGCGCCTCCCCGGAGCAGGCCGAGGCCTCGGCCCTCATGGAACTGGTGGAGCGCTACAGCTTCTTCCGCTTTTTCGGAACGCCGGAGAACTTTCGCGAGATGACCTGGAGCGAGGCGGAGACGCAATTCGGCCAGGACCTCATGCCGCTCTCCGAGATCCTGCTCTCCGTGGGCGAACGCCTGCCCGAGGAGCAGGCGCGGGGCATCATGGACCTCCTGCCCTGGCGCTTCTGTCAGGCGCTGCACGTGGCCTCGGGCCGCATGCGCTGGGTCCCGGCCAACTGGTTCAAGCTGCTCAACGAATTCAACGGATCGAGCGCGGGCAACACCCTGGAGGAGTCGCTCCTGCAGGGCGGCTGCGAGTTGGTGGAGCGCCATGTCAGCGCCGTCATCGACGAGGGGCGGCCCGAGCTGCCCACCATCCGCCCCGAAACCACGGACCCGGTGCTGCAGCGCCTGCTGACCTGCTTCGCGGACAAGGGCATAGAGGTCTGGCTCAAGGACTTCTCCCTGGGCTTCCCCGTGCCCACCGTGGGCGCCGTGGCCCATGACCCGAGCACCTTCCCGGCCCTCTCGGAGATCGTCTTCACCGCGGGCACGGCCAGTTCGCCGGTCAAGGCCGCGGTGCGCGCCCTGACCGAGGTGGCCCAGCTCGCGGGCGACTTCGAGACCGCGGCCCGCTACGAACCCTCGGGCCTCTACAAGCCCGCGGACATGGACGACGCCGCCTGGCTGACGCGCGGCCCCGCGGTCGCCCTGGACGCGCTTCCCGGCGTGGAGCGCGCCAACATCCGCGATGAGGTCGACGCCCTGGCGCAGGGCCTTTCGGCCATGGGCTACCCGCTCTACACCATCGACACCCGCCACCCGGAACTGGGCATCCCGGCCAACTACAACGTCGCGCCCGGCCTGCTCTTCCGCGAGCGCAGCCGCCACGCCTGCCTGGGCCTCTACGTGGGCCGCAGGCTGTGCGAGGAGACGGATCACGAGACCGCCGTACGCGGCATCAAGATCCTGGCGGAGGTCTATCCGGACGCCCACTTCCTGCCCTTCTTCGAGGGACTGGCCGCGCTCAACGCGGGGGACGCCCAACTCGCCTTCGTCAAGTTCGAGAAGGCCTTGCCCCTGCAGAAAGGCGACGAGGACACCGCCCTGACCGCCTTCTACTGCGCCTACAGCCTCTACCAGCTCGGCGACTTCGCGGGCGCGATGCCCTATCTCGACCAGGCCATCGCTCTGGAGCCGGGCGCGAAGGAGTTCTTCAACCTGCGCGGCATCTGCCACTTCAAGCAGGTGGAGTACCCGGCCGCGGCCGAGAACTTCGGCGCGGCCCTGAACCTCGACGCGGGCTCGGCCGTGGACCTGGCCAACCTCGGCCTGTGCCACAAGTTCATGGGACAGCCCGGCCCGGCCCGAGAGTACCTGACCAAGGCCCTGGACATCGACCCCTCCCTGGACTGGGCCAAGAGGCACCTGGAGCAGATCCGGGACGGTTGAGGGGCGCGCGGGCGTCGCGGACTTGTGAAAAAAAACGCAACTATTGACGAAGTCGCGTCGCCCATTTTAGAAGGCCTATCGCAGACAAGACGACTGTCGGCCTTTGGGGCCGCATTCGATACAGGATGCCGACGTGTCCGGCGTTGCTTTGACAGGTCGGTGACAGGGTGCTACTACCCGGCAACTCAACTCTTCAAGGAGGAGAACAATGGCGACTGTCGAATTCCAGGGCAAAACCTTCGAGGTTGACGAGGACGGCTTCCTGCAGAAGTTTGAGGACTGGACCCCGGTGTGGGTCGACTACGTCAAGGAGCAGGAAGGCATCAAGGAGCTCACCGACGAGCACCAGAAGGTCATCGAGTTCCTGCAGGACTACTACAAGAAGAACGGCATCGCCCCGATGGTGCGCATCCTCTCCAAGGTGACCGGCTACAAGCTGAAGCACATCTACGAGCTGTTCCCGTCCGGCCCCGGCAAGGGCGCCTGCAAGATGGCCGGCCTGCCCAAGCCCACCGGCTGCGTGTAACAACCACGCGATTCCGGCATTCCAAAGCGGGACCTTCGGGTCCCGCTTTTTTGTTTCCCACGGCTGCCGGGCGCAAGAGCCCGGCTCACTTCCGGGACTTGCCCGCGCCCGGCTTCCCCGCGCCTTTCGCGCCCCCGGCTCTGGCCGCCGGCCGTTTCGCCGCCCTGGTCCGGGCCGCGCCGCCCCCGGCCGCCGCTCCCTTGGCGGGTCCCTTGCCCTTCTTCTTGCGCGAACGCGCCGAGGAGACCTCACGCTCGTATTCCTCGTTGAAGAGCTGCTCCTTCTTGCGCTCGAAGACGATGGCCGTCTTGAGGGCCGCCGCGGTCATGGCCACGATGGAGAGGATGAGGATCAACCCCTTTTGCAGCTGCCACTTCTGTTTCAGCAGAAGATCGGCTGCCCAGTCGGTCATGTAGAGCTGCGCGAGGTAGATTATCAGCGGCACCAGGACCAGGGCCAGCCCCAGGCCGACCAGCTCCATCCAGATGAAGTTGCGGCCGAGCAGGAGGATGAAGAAGGTCGCGTCCCGGATCACGCGCAGGGTCACCAGGCGGCCCTGCAATTGGACGATGCGGTCCTCCACCTCGGAGAGGTAGGTCTGCGACTTGCGGAAGTTTTCCGCCACCTGCAGGTGCTGGGTCTTCATCCAGTTGAGCTTTTCCGCGCAGAAGTTGAAATCGCGGTTGAACTCGTGCAGCAGCTTGGGGAACGGGAACCAGGAGGCCTCGCGCTGCACGTCGGCCAACCGCTCTAGGAGCATGTCCACGCGCTTCTCAAGGACCCTGATCTCGCTGTCCACCTTCTCCTGCAAGTCGCGCGCAAAGGCGCGCACGCCCACGATGAGACGCTGGAAGGCCACGAAGTTGTTGATCTTGGTCAGGGCCAGGAGCCGCTGCGTCCGCAGGGTGGCCGCCTCCATGTATTCGTGCTCCGGGGAGAACCACTGCTCCAGCTTTCCGGCAAGCTCCTCGGCCTGCTTGGAGGCCTTCTTGGCCTCCTCCTGGGCGTCGCTCCAGGGCTCCCAGAGCGCGGAAAGGATGTTGTAGCGTCCGCGCTCCAGCTCCGGATCGATGAGGATGCGGTTGAACATGTGCGGGTCCTGCTCGATGATTTGGAGCAGGAGCGCGATGGCGTGCTCGGTGAAGCCCATCTTCACGAAGCAGACCGCCTGCCGGTAGAGCGGGTCCAGCCAGCCCTTGGCGTGGCTTTCCGCCCTCTTGTACTGGCTGATGGCCTTGTCGAACTCGAACTGATATTCCCACAGCCGCCCCTGCATGACGCAGGTCGAGGCGCGCTGCACCGGGGTGTAGGAAAGGCGCTCCGCCTCCTGCAGGAAGAAGGCCGCCTGCTGGAAGTCCTCGTTCTCCATGTGCAGCAGACCGACCAGGCCGCGCGGCTGGTAGCTGCGCGGGTAGCGCACCATGGCGCTGCCCAGGAGGTGCTCCGCGTTCTGGGGATTGCCGCCGCGCAGGCTGTCCATGGCCGCCCAGATGAACTCGCCCTCCTCCGGCCCCAGGGACTCGAAGGCCCCCTGCCAGTCCTTGGACCGGCTGCGCCAGACCATGCGCATCATACGCAACTGGAACGGCAGGGTGTTCTCGAAGATGGCCTGCATGAGCAGCCCGGCCCTGTTCTTGCTCTCCAGGAGCCGGGTGATGGACTCCACCGGGTCCTTCTGCAGGGCGTCGTCCACCTCGCGGGCCATCTCGGAATAGTCCTCGAGATTCACCGCGGCCATCTTCTCCCATATCTCGGGCCGGCCGATGGGGAGATGACGCGAGGGGCATTCCGCGGGCTGGTGATTCTTGAGGCCGCAGTAGTAGCACTCGCGCTCCACTCCCGCGGTCAGCCTGCGGGGCAGGTCCACCTGCACGCTGCCGCTCCCGCCGCCGCCCTCGGCCCCCTGGGAGAGGTTCACGTAGCACCAGTTGTCCAGGCCCAGGCGCTCGTTGAAGTAGCCCACCGAGTTGACGGTGAATTCATCGCCCATGAGGAAGGCGGTGCGGTAAGTGAGGTGCGGGAAATCCGGGGTCAGGCGGTTCCATTCGATGTTCAGCTTCTTGGGCAGATCCTCGTTGAAATTGAGGCCTTCCTTGCCCGCGGCCAGCATCACGCAGGGCCAGTAGTGGCCCTCGGGGTTGGCCTTGATGCCGCGCACCATGTTCAGCATCTCCTTGGCCCAGGTGCGCAGCAGGCGCAGATTCTCCAGGGGCAGGATGAGGCCGCTTTCGTTGTAGATGAACTTGAGCCCCATGCGCCTGAGCAACACTTCGGCATTGTTGAAGAAGTGCCGCCAGCCCGTGAGGTAGTCGCGATCCGTGGGGCTGCCCAGGGGCTTGATCACGAAATACCAGGCCAGGGAGGATTCGTAGGAATAGCTCGGATCGGATTCGAGATACTTCCACTCCTGCTGGGCCAGCCCCGTCATAGGCGCGGCCTGGCGCAGATCCAGACCCGGAACGGACGTCACGGCCTCGGCGCAGCGGGGATGGACCAGGACTTCGAAGACGCCCGGGCTCATGACGTCCTGCCCGGTCAGCTCGGCGGAGATTGACAGCGAAACCTCGTTGCTCCAGCCCACCAGCAGGGACGCCGGGATGACCTGGGCGAAGAGCGACATGGGATTGAGGCGGGACCATATCTGCAGGCGGGCGAGGGCCTTGAAGACCTCCTTGTTGGAGAAGAACCAGAGCGCCTGGGAGGGCGCGCCGGACATCTTCACGCCGCCGTGCTCCTCCAGGGTCTGGGCCATGCCCTTGGTGAGCTGGCCGGACCAGACCATCCACAGGCCGAACCCGCTGGCCACCAGACGCGACTGGCGCACGCCCTGCAGGTTCTGCATGAGGTCTGAAAAGCTATACATCGCTCCGTCCCGGCGTTATGATCCCGACTCTGCGCTGGCCTGCAACCCTGGACACAGAAATGGATATCTCAAAAACCATCGCCGAACTCAAGAAAGACCCGGAATTCCAGAAAAATGTGGGCATGGTCCTGGTCCACAACGGCGTGGTCCGCGGCTGGTCCCGCGACGGCCACAAGAATGTCGATGCCGTGGACATCACCGTGGACCGCGACAGCCTGGCCGCCATCTGCCGCGAATTCGAACAGCGCCCCGGCATCTGGCGCGTGGTGGCCGACGCCCGCGACGGCCTGCTCTTCCCCGGTGACGACGTGCTCTTCCTCGTCGTGGCCGGGGACGTGCGCGAAAACGTCAAGCCCGCCTTGTCCGATCTCCTCGACCGGGTCAAGGCCGAGGCCGTGCGCAAGAAAGAGCACATGAGCAGGCCCGAAGACCCCTGCCCGTGCAAAGCGTAAGCAAATAGCGGACCACCCGTGTCAGAAACGCCGGAGCTTTCCCCGCCCGGACGCCCGGCTCCGCCCCGGGACGCCCGCCGCGTCGCCATTCTGGTGGAACGCCTGGGGACCTACGGCGGCACCGAGGGCTTCGCGCGACGGCTGGCCCAGGCCCTGTCCGGCCGCGGCATCGCCGTGGACATGATCTGCGGCCGTCAGGAAACCGACCCGCCGCCCGGCGTGGGCGTCGTCCGGGTGGGCCGCCCCCCCGTCCTGCGCTGGTTGAAGACGGTCTGGTTCGCCCATGCCGCGGAGCGCGCGCGGCGACGCGGCGGCTACGCCGTCACCGTGTCCTGCGCCAACACCCTGGTCCAGGACATCGCGCGCGTCAGCGGCGGGCCGCTGCCCGTGTTCCACGCCAAGTCCATCCGGGCCTGGCGTGCTGGCCTGCCCCGCCTGCTCAAGCGCCTCTCCCGCGCCCTCTCCCCGGCCAACGCCGCGGTCCGGGCCATCCAGGCCCGCCAATTCGCGGGGACCGGCCGCATCGTCTGCGTCTCGCACCTGGTGCGCGACTGGATGGCCGCCTCCTTTCCCGCGCTCGCAAACCGGCGCCTGGACGTGGTCTACAATCTGCCCGACCTCTCGCGCTTCTCCCCCGCGGACGAGGACGCGCGGGCCGCGGCGCGCTCCGGGTTGGGCATCGCACCCGGCGACTACGCCGTCAGCCTCGCCGGAACCAATTTCATGCTCAAGGGCGTGGGCACGGCCATCGCCGCCCTGCCCCTGCTGCCCCCAAACGTCCGGCTGCTCGTGGCCGGAGGCAGGAATCCCGGCCGCTTCCTGCGCCTCGCCCGCAGCCTGGGCGTGGCCGAACGCGTCCGTTTCCTGGGCCGGGTCACGGACATGCCCGGCCTCTACCGGGCCTCGGACCTCTTCGTCCTGCCCACCTTCTACGACACCTGCGCCAATGCCGTGCTGGAGGCCCGGGCCTGCGGCATCCCGGCCGTGACCACGGCCGACAACGGCGCGGCCTTCTTCCTGCCGCCGCACCGCATCCTGTCCGATCCCGCGGACCATCGGGCCCTGGCGCGGATCATCCGCTCGGTCATGGCCGAGGGCGAGGCGGCCCGCGAACCCTTCGTCTGGCCTCCGGACGCGGCTGCGGGCGTGGAGCCGTTCGTGCGCATGGTGGAAGAACTGCTGCACACGTCCGGAGGCCCCCAGTGACCCCACGCCTCACGGCCCTCCTGGCCGTTCTCGCCTGCCTCACGCTCCTCGCCGCGCCCTGCCCGGCCGCGGAAACCTTCGGTTCCGCCACGGCCGCCGGCTCCGCCCAGGCCGCCGCCCCGGCATTCGCCCCGACATCCGGCGATGCCCCGGTCGCCCTCCCGGCATCCGTGCCGGTCATCACCATCGGCACGGCCTTTCCCCGGCCCCCGGATATGTCCGTCTCCCCCTCGCAACTCCGCACCCCCCCGCCCGAACGGGCGGCGCGGCGCGAAGCCCTGGCCCAGGCCAGACGCGAGGCCTTGAGCGCCGCAGTCTTCGCCGTCGTCCCGCCGGGACCGGCCCGCGCCGCGTTCCTACTCGTCCGGCCGTGGCTCGAACGCATGGAGGACGCCTATCTCGAAGCCGTGCAGGTCACGCACGAGGAAACCGACGATCTAGGCGCGCTCAGACTGACCGTCAGTAGCGCCGTGCGTGTTGCGGACATGGTCGCCGACGCGCAGAGCCTGGCCCCCCGCCAACACCTACGCAACCTCCCGGCCGTCCGCGTCGAGGTCCAGGGGGAGCCGCCTCTGCGGCCCCAACTGGAACGGCTGGCGAAGGCCCTCCGCCAGGATCTCACGGACCTGGGCGCGACCGAGACGCTCCCCGCCGGGACGCCGCCGCCCGCCGTCCCCCTGCGCCTGACGCTCCGCCCCGCCACGCCCGCCGAGACGAACGGCAAGGGCGACGCCGTCGTCATGGAACTGCTCGGCTTTCGCGAGGAACGGCTGCTCGCCGCCACCTGTCCGGAAAGCGCCCTCCGCTCGGCCCAGGCCCCGTGCGTCGAGAATTTTCGCGCCGCTCTCGCCGCCTCCTTCCCCGCTCTGTGGCGAAACCGGTTCGAAGGGCCGACGAGCCTGACCGTGCAGCACCAGAACGTGGTTTCCGAGGACCGCGGACGGCAGGTCGCCCATTGCCTGGGCGCACATCTGCCCGGCGCGGCCTCCGCCAAGTTCCTGCACTACCTTTCGCCCGTGGCCGCCTACCGCCTCGACTACCGTGCGGACCCGGCCTTCCTCGACCAGGACCTGCGCCTGAACGGAGTGGGGCGTCTGTGCGGCGACTTCGGCGTGGCGCGCATCGAGGGCGAGACCGTGGTCATAGTCCCGCGCTCCGGGCGCTAGGCCGAGGGGACATGGAGCGCGCGCACCTCGACCCCGCCCGCACCTACCGGGCCGGACTGTCCAGACGCCCCGGCGAGACGTCCTTTCAGGTCGTCGTCGGCGAAAGCGACCTGCTCATCACCGCCTGCAGCGACCTCTCCGCCCAGGCAGGGGACGTGCTCCGCCGTCTGCGCGGCGACATACAGACACACGCCGCCCTCAACCCCGGATTCTATCCGAGCCTCGTCCCCCTGCCCGCCCCCCCCGGCGCGCCCGAGATCGTGCGCCGCATGTGCGCGGCCGCCGCCGCGGCGGGCGTGGGTCCCATGGCCGCCGTGGCCGGAGCCGTGGCCATGATGACCGCCGAGGCCCTCGCCCCCTTCTCCCCGGAACTGCTCGTGGAAAACGGAGGCGACCTCTACTGCATCTCCACCCGGACGCGCACCATCGGACTGCTGGCCGACCCGGCCCAGGGCATCGCCATCGGTGTGACCGTGCCCACCGCCGAATTCCCGGTCAGCTTCTGCGCCTCCTCCGGCCGCATCGGCCACTCCCTCTCCTTCGGCCACGGCGATCTCGTGGCCGTGCGCGCGGCCGACGCCTGCCTGGCCGACGCCGCGGCCACGGCCCTGGCCAACCTCCTGCACTCCAGGCAGGACGTCGGCCGCGTCACGGAGCAGGCCAAAGCTTGGGAAGCGCTGGGGGTCCAAGGCGTCTTCGCCCAGATGGACGAAACCCTGGCGGTCTGGGGCAGGATGGAGTTGACCGCGCTGGCTGTCGGGTAGCCGTCAGAGACAGCGGAGCGGGAGGAGAACAGGGCCCCCGGCGGCCAAGGGACAAAAGTCCTTTGGCCGCCGGGTGTCCGGCCGCAGCGGCCCCGGCCGGGCGACGGGTCGCGACGGCCTCGCGCCGCGCGGGGGGTCAGATATCCAGCAGGTTGAGGGCGCGCTCGAACTGGCGGCCGAGGGGGGTACGCTTGGAGATGTCGCGTTCAACCTTGGTGATGCCCTTGATGACGGTGGAGTGTTTGCGGTTGAAGCGCTGACCGATGTCCTTGAGGGAGAGGTCGGTGTATTTCCGGGCCAGGAAGAAGGCCGTGTTGCGGGCCATGACCACGCCCTGCTTGCGGCTTTTGGAGGCCAGTTCGGGCGGCTCCAGGTGGAAGGTGCGGCAGACCGCGCTGATGATCCGGTCCAGGTCCGGATTGGAAAGATCCACGGCGTAGTTGGAGAGCACCTGCATGGCCAGTTCCAGGCTGATGTTCTCCCTGAGCAGCTTCGCCTTGAGGATGAGGTTCTGCAGACAGCTTTCAAGCTGGCGGATGTCGGTGGTGATGCGCTCGGCCATGAGCGCGGAGACGTCCTCGGGCAGGCGCACGGTGTGCAGCCGCATGGCCTTGTGCTCCACGATGCGCCGCCTAGTCTCGAAGTCGGGGCGTTCGATGACCGCCAGGAACCCGGCTCCGAAGCGCGAGGCGAGCTGGCTGTCCACGCCGGAAAGCTCGTGCGGCAGGAAGGAGCTGGTGAATACCACCTTGCTGCCGCGGCTCTGCAGCGCCTTGAGCGTGGCCAGCAGCTCGTCCTGAATCTTCTCCTTGCCCTGCAGGAAATGGATGTCTTCGAGGAGCAGCAGATCCACGCTCTCGCGGAACTCGGCCTTGAAGCGCTCGATCTCGCCCATCTTCAGGGAGACGACCATGCGCGTGGCGAACTCCTCCGCCGTGAGGTAGCGCAGCCGGATGCGTCGTACGTTGGCGGCCTCGGCGATCTGGCTGCCGATGGCCTGCAGGAGGTGCGTCTTCCCGAGACCGGGGCCGGAGCAGAGGAAGAGTTTGTCGCTGCCCAGGGAGGAGCGGCAGACGCTCTGCGAGGCGGCATGGGCCAGGGCGTTGCCCGGTCCGACCACGAAGTCGTCGAAGGAGAATCGCCAGGGGAATCCGGGCATGGCGTTCGCGGCCTGCGCGCAGAGAAGGGACGGGGTCGCCGTCCCGTGCGGCAGGGCCGGAGTCTCACGCGCGGGGAGACTGCGCACGGTGGAGGTGACGAGCTGCGCTTTGGGCGCGGCGGCGCGCTGCGCCTGGGCCGTGACCACGATGCGCGGCTTGCCGCCCAACACCTGATCCGCGGCCTCGCTCACGGCGTCGAGCAGCCGGTCTCGCACCCAGGAGGCGACGAAATCGTTCGGGGCCACCAGAGTGAGCAGTCCGTCCTCGTAGGTGGCGGAGAGCGGTTTGATCCAGACCCTGTAGAGTCCGGGATTCAGTCTTTTTTCGAGAATTTCGAGAATGTGGTCCCAACCGTGCTTCATGGGGGGCAGTCTAAACCACTTTTGCCCCGGAGGAGCAACGACCGTTTCCAGGCCAATGAGGCCCTGTCGGCATTTGTTTTATCTACAGCGCAACCATCTGCAAATTATTGATAATTTTCTTTCCAGGGGGATTGCGCGCCTTCGAAAAAAGACGGCGAAAGCGGCGTCCGGACTGCATCTTTCCCTGCCCTGTCCGCTGCCTCAAGCAGCTCGTCTCGACAATTTTCCACAGTCAATTTTCATATTTTCGCTCAATTTCTTACTCTAAATTTCATTTTTAAACTTAGGCACAAAACTGTGGCTTGACACGATTTGACTCCACCAGCCCCGCAGAATGCCTGGACTTGCTCACAACATACTGAATAAAAAGAACAAACCGGCAAATGCAGGTTTTCAACGGTTTTAGCCGGGGACAACCGGCAATCGGATAGGAATGGCCCTGTGCCGTACCGGAGCGGCCAGACACGCCCGGTCCGCCCTGAATGCGTCTCAACGCAGGGCGTGAGCCGACGTCAGGGCGTCAGACGGAAAACCGTGCGGCCAGATCGGCGAAGAGCACGGGCAGGCGGCGGGCGAATTCGGCCAGCAACGGCAGCATCACCTGCCGGATCTGCGGGTGGGCCGGGGTGTCGCAACGCAGGCGGAAAACGTGACGCCACTCGCGCAGGTTGGCGGTCATGACGATCTCGGTCTTGAGCGAGTTGGGCAGCACGCTGCGCGCCTCCTGGGCCGTGGCCCCGGCGTCGATGAGCGCAAGGTAGGCGCGTTCGGCGTCGGCCATGGCCTGCAGCCACGCCGCGTGGCGGGCGTCGTCCTCGTCCCAGAAGGGCGGCCGGATGACCGTGATCTCGCGGCCGAATTTCTCGCGCGCGTAGTTGGCGTAGCGGGTGGATTCCTGGCTGTAGGAGGCGAGGCGGTGGCGCACCAGCTCGTGCGTCACGCCGCGGTCGCAGATGATGCGCACCGAGGCCGAGGCGTGCTCGATGACCGACTCGTGGCCGGACTTGACGATGCGGCCGATGAAGGCCTCGGCCGTGCCCTCGCCGATGCGGTCCTCGGACTTGTAGCAGACGCGGCCCGCCAGTTCGAGCAGCCGCAGGACCTCGTCCGGCCCGGCCATGTGCAGGATTTCGAAGGAAGGATCGATGATGCGCACGCGTTCTCCGGGTTCCCTGTCGTTCAGATGATCTTGAGATGGCTGTAGGCCCTGGCCGTGGCCACGCGGCCGCGCGGGGTGCGCTTCATGAAGCCGCATTGTATGAGGTACGGTTCATATATCTCCTCGATGGTCCGCACCTCTTCGGACAGCGCCACGGCCAGCGTCTTCACGCCCACCGGGCCGCCCTGGAACTGCTCGATGAGCACGGTGAGGATGGCCCGGTCCATCTGGTCCAGACCGTGCGGGTCCACATCCAACCGGTCCAGAGCCTGCACGGCCACGGACTCGTCCACGCGGCCCTGCCCGTGCACCACGGCGAAGTCGCGCACGCGGCGCAAAAGGCGGCCCGCGATGCGCGGCGTGCCCCGGGCGCGGCGGCCGATGGCCCGCGCCCCGCCCTCGGTGACGTCCACGCCCATGATCCGCGCGGCGCGCAGGATGATCCGGGAAAGTTCCTCGGAGGTGTAGAATTCGAGACGGAAGATGACGCCGAAGCGGTCGCGCAGGGGCGAGGTCAGGAGCCCCAGACGCGTGGTCGCGCCCACCAGGGTGAAGGGTTCGAGGTCGATCTTCACCGTGCGCGCGCCGGGCCCCTGGCCCACGATGAGGTCGATCTTGAAGTCCTCCATGGCCGGATAAAGGACCTCCTCCACGCTGGCGGGCATGCGGTGGATCTCGTCCACGAAGAGGATGTCGCCCCGGCCGAGGTTGGTCAGGATGGCCGCGAGGTCGCCGGTGCGCTCCAGCACGGGCCCGGAGGTGGAGACGAGGTTCACGCCCATTTCCGAGGCCATGATGCGGCACAGGGTGGTCTTGCCGAGCCCGGGGTTGCCGTAGAACAGCGTATGGTCCAGCGGCCTCCCCCGCTCGCGCGCGGACTGCAGGAAGACCTTCAGGTTGGCGCGCAGATCGTCCTGTCCGATGAAGTCGTCGAGCCGGTGGGGCCGGACGGTGTCGTCGGCGCACGTCGAGGCTGGGCGGGAATCGTCGAGCTGCATCCGTCTTCCGCTGGTGATTTGCTAGGCGCGCGATTTGGCGATGGTCTGCAGGGCCTTGCGCAGCGCGCCGGAGACGTCGAGGTCCGGTTCCTTCTCCAGAACCCCGCGCAGGACCGGCGCGGCCTCCTCCTCGCTGTAGCCCAGGTTGCACAGACCGGCAAGGGCGTCGCGAAAGACCCCGCGCGACTGCGCCGGGGCCTTGGCCGCGTGGCTCTCCACGCCCTTCCTGTCCAGCTTGTAGCGCAGTTCCAGAAGCATGCCCTGGGCGGTCTTCTTGCCGATGCCCGAGATGCGCGTCAGCGCCGTCACGTCCTCCTCCACCACGATGCGCGTCAGTTCCTCCGGCGCGTACTGGTTGAGCACGGACTGAGCGCGACGCGGCCCGAAGCCGGAGATGGAGATCAGGGTTCGGAAGACCTCGCGCTCCTCCAGGCTCTCGAAACCGTAGAGCTCCTGGGCGTCCTCGCGCACGACGAGGTGGACGTGAAAGGCGACGTCGCCGCCCTTCTGGGGCAGGGAGGAGAGGGCCTTGGGCGCGAGGTGGACCTCGTAGCCCACGCCTCCCGGCGTGAGCACCGTGGCGCATTTGTCGTCGAAATGCAGCAGCGTGCCGCGCAGATGGGCGATCATCGCGCCTCTCCGGCCAGACGGCGCATGCGCCGTTCGTTCAGGTGGCAGACGGCCACGGCCAGGGCATCGGAGGCGTCGGCCGCAAACGTGCGCGTGGTGCCCAGCAGGCGTCCGACCATGAAGGCCACCTGCTCCTTCTCGGCCCGGCCCGTGCCGACCACGGCGCGCTTGACCAGGGTGGGCTCGTAGGAGGCCACGGACAATCCCGCTGTGGCGCACGCGGCCAGCGCCGCGCCGCGCGCCTGGCCGAGCTTGAGCGCGGACATGACGTTGCGGTTCACGAAGACGTTCTCCACGGCCGCCTCGACCGGGGAGAAGTCCGTTATGAGCGCGCTGAGTTCGCTGAAGATGCGGCCGCAGCGCACGGCCATGTCGTCCGTGCTCCCCAGCGAGATGGTTCCGGCGTCCACCAGGGCGAGCGTCCCGCCGCGCTCGGCCACGAGTCCCCAGCCCGTCGTGCGGGAGCCGGGGTCGAGGCCGAGCACCAGGAGGTCCGCCGGGCCGGGCAGCATGCTACCCGCCCATCTCGGCCATGAGTTCGTCGGGCAGGTCGCAGTTGGCGTAGACGTTCTGCACGTCGTCGTAGTCCTCAAGCATGTCGAGCAGGGCCATGAGCTTGCGTCCGGCCTCCACGTCCACGGGCACGAGGTTCTTGGGCAGCATGGCGGTCTTGGCCTCGGCGTAGGCCAGTCCGGCCGCGTCCAGGGCCTGCGACACCGCGCCGAAATCCTCGAAGGCGCAGTGCATCTCGAAGACCTCGCCCTCGTCCTTCACGTCGTCGGCTCCGGCCTCCAGCGCCGCCTCCATGAGCTGCTCCTCGGTGAAGCCCTCTTTCGGGAAGGTGAAGATGCCCTTGCGCTCGAACATCCAGGCCACGGAGCCGGACTCGCCCAGGTTGCCGCCGCGCTTGGAGAAGATGTGGCGGATGTCGGCCACGGTGCGGTTCTTGTTGTCCGTGGCCACCTCCACGAGCACGGCCACGCCGCCGGGCGCGTAGCCCTCGTACAGGATCTCGTCCAGGGCCTCGGCCTGCAGTTCGCCCGTGCCCTTCTTGATGGCCGTCTCGATTTTGTCTTTCGGCAGGTTGATGGACTTGGCGTAGGTGATGGCCTGGCGCAGGCGGTTGTTGGCCGCGGGGTCGCCGCCGCCCATCTTGGCGGCGAGCATCAGCTCCTTGGCCGCCTTGGTGAACAGCTTGCCGCGCTTGGCGTCCTGCGCGCCCTTCCTGATCCTGATGTTGGCCCATTTGCTGTGTCCGGCCATGCTCTCACGTCTCCTGTGTGCGAAATTCCCGGCCTGGATCAGGACGCCTCGCGTCCCGTGAATCCCATGCCGATGATGAAGATTTCCTTGCTTTCCTCGCGGGTGCTTTTCGGCTTGAAGACCTTGACCGTGTCGAAGAAGCGGCGCAGCCCGTCGGTGTAGGCCTTGGTGTCCGGCCCCTCGAAATTCTTCACGACGAAGCTGCCGCCCTTTAGCAGGACCTGCCGCGCCAAGGCAAGGGCCTCCTCGCAGAGGTTCATGGACCTGGCCTGGTCCGTGAACTTGACCCCCGTGGTCCTGGGGGCCATGTCCGAAACCACGGCGTCGAACGGCCCCTTCTCGGCCAGCAGGGCCTCGAAGGCCGGGCTGCGGGTGAACACGTCCTCTACGAGAAAGGTCACGTTGCGCGGAAAGGAGGCGTTCGGCTCGGAAAGGTCGCAGGAAAGCACCAGGCCAGACGGCCCCACCTTTTCCGCCGCGAAAAGCGTCCACGAGCCGGGCGCGGCCCCCAGGTCGAGGACCTTCATGCCCGGCTTCAACACCCCGAATCGGTTGTTGATTTCCTTGAGTTTGTATATGGAGCGGGCAGGATAGTTCTCCTGCTTGGCCTTCTTGAAGTAGTGGTCCTGGTATTTCTTCATGGTGCGCGATCCGTCCGGCGTGCGGCCCGCATCCTAGCTCAAACGCCGGGGGGAGTACAGCATGGCCGAGCGCCCGGAACGGCTGCGCATCGTGGCCGAGAACGGCACGTCCCAGACCCTGGCGTCGGGAGTGGAGCAGTTCCAGGTCCTGGGCGCCGGAGCCGAGATCGTGGTCCTGGGCCTGGGCCCCGAACCCGGAGCGTTGGCCGAGATCCTGCCCGGCGAGGGCGTGCGCTACGTGGAGCACGACGCCTTCGCGGAGCGGATGCCGCAGGGGTGGCGCGCCGCCATCCCGCGCGGCTGGAAGCGCATCCCCCCGGCCGAGGCCGAGAGGATGCTGGACCGCGCGGGCGCGGGCGGGGTGCGCGCCGCGCTCTACCGCCCGAACCTCAGGCTCTTCCCCTCCTTCTGGGGGCCGCTCTGGGCGCGCGGCCAGGCCGCGGCCCTGGGCATGGGCGGGGACGCCGCGCCGCGCCGCCGCGAAGTCTGGATGCCCGCCCACCCCGGCGGCCTGCTGGTGCGTGAGCTGCAGGAGGCCTTCGCGGCCGAGGGGCTGGCCGTGCGCCGCTTCGAGCCCTCGGACTTCGGCCAGGAGCTGCCCGCGGCACTGCGCGAAGGGCCGCCCGCCCTGGTCTTCTCCGTGAACTTCGCCGGACTCGACTCCTGGGGCGAAACCTGCAATCTCCTGGAGGCGGCGGGCGTGGCCGTGGCCGTGTGGTGCGTGGACAACCCCCTGCACCTGCTCTCGGGCCTGCGCGGACCGTTTTGGAGACGGCCGCTGCTCTGCGTCACGGACGCGAGCTTCACGGAGCCGCTCATGGACCTCGGGGCGCGCGCCGTGCTGCACCTGCCCCTGGCCGCCTGGGACGGTTTCGCCGCCCTGGCCGGGGCGGACGCCGAGGAACGGGGGCTGGCGGACCGCCTGGTCTTCGTGGGCCGGTCGGAATTCCCGGACAAGGCGGGCTTCTTCGCCGGACTGAAGACGCCCCGGGAGATCATGGCCACGGCCCTGGGCATGCTGGAGCGCGGCGAGCGGCCGGACTACCACTGGTGGACGCGGGCCCTGGCGTCCGCGCGGCCGGAAGGGCCCCTCTGGCCCGGCCGGGCCGCGCGCGAGCCGGGGCTGGGAGCCGAGCAGTCGGCCCAGGCCTGGCGCAGCCGCTGCCTCTCGGCCGCCGCGGCCGCGGTTCCGCTCACGGTCTACGGCGACGCGGGCTGGAACCGTCTGGCGGCGGGCCTCGCCGACCGCCGCGCCCCCGTGGACTACTACGGCCCCCTGGCGGCCATCTACCGCCAGGCCGGGGCCGTGCTCGGCATGACCAGCCTGCTCCTCCCCGCGGGCCTCACGCAACGCCACTTCGACGTCTGGGCGGCGGGCGGGCTCCTGCTCAGCGACGCCACCCCGGGCCTGGACATCTTTCCCAAAGAGCTGGTGCGCGAGGTGCGCTTTACCCGCGCCGAGGACATCCCCGGACTCTTCGCGCGCTTCCGGGAGCGGCCTGGCCTGCGCGAGGGCGTCGTCTCGGCCTGGCGCGACGTGATCCTGAAGGAGCACACCTACGGCCACCGCGTGCGCAGCGTGCTCGACTGGGTGGACCAGCGCTAGCCGCCGTCGCAAAGAACCGCACGCGCCCCTTGACCTTGCCGCGGATTCTGACTAAAAGCCTCTCTTCTCACGGGGACGTAGCTCAGCTGGGAGAGCGGCGCGTTCGCAACGCGTAGGTCGAGAGTTCAAATCTCTTCGTCTCCACCACGAGAGTTCAAGGCTTGCGGGCATGACCCGCAAGCCTTTTCACTTGTCCGGCCCCGCCCTTTCCTCCTCCGCCCCTTGACGCGCCGCGGACGAGCGGCCAGGGTTGCGCAAACAGCGGCGGCCCCCGCGCCGAGGACGACCCGACGCATGAACACGCCCATCCCCTGGCCGGACTTCTTCGATCTGCTCGACGAGGGCTTCATCATTCTCGACGGCGCGCAGCGCGTGATCCAGGCCAACCCCATGGCCGGACGGCTGCTCGGCCTGGAGGCGGGCGCCCTGGCCGGAAGGCCCGCGGCCGAACTGGCCCTGAACATGGGGCGCTGGCTGGAGCAGGGCCAGCCCTCCGCCCCGCTGCGCAGCGAACGCCCGGCCTGCGTCTTCCGCGCCGTCCCCCTGACCGGCCCCCAGGGTGAACCCCTGACCGTGCTGCGCGTCGGCCCCGTGCGGCCGCCGGACGAGGGCGAGGGCGGCGGCAAGCTCCTCCGGCAGCTGCAGACCATCTTCGACCACTCCAGCGACGGCATCTGGGTGACCGACGGCGCGGGCACGATCATCAGCATCAACCGCGCCTCGGAGCAGAACAACGCCATCTCCGCCGCGCAGTTCAAGGGCAAGAAGGTCATCAGCGTGGTCCGCGAGGGACTGGTGGACCGTTCCGTGACCATGGAGGTCCTGCGCAAGAAACGTCAGATCAGCCTCATCCAGCACATCAAGCGCACCCGCAAGCAGCTCCTGGTCACGGGCACGCCCATCTTCGACGCGGCCGGGAACATCGACTTGGTGGTGGTCAACGAACGCGACATCACCGAGCTGAACAACCTGCGCTCGTCCCTGGAAAAGGTGCGGCGCGCCCAGGAGCGCGTGCAGAGCGAACTGGTCGAGATGACCATGCGCGAACTCATGGAGTCGGACATCGTGGCCGAGAGCCCGGCCATGCGCAAGCTCATGACCATGATCCTCAAGCTGGCGGGCCTGGACGCCTCGGAGATACTGCTCCTGGGCGAATCCGGCACGGGCAAGGGGCTGCTGGCCAAGTACCTGCACCAGAGCAGCCCGCGCCGCGACCGTCCGTTTTTGCAGATCAACTGCGCGGCCCTGCCCGCCAACCTCTTCGAGGCGGAACTCTTCGGCTACGAGCGCGGCGCGTTCACCGGCGCGAGCGAGACTGGCAAGGCGGGCCTGCTCGAATTGGCCCACGGCGGGACCTTTTTTTTCGACGAGGTGGGCGAGATCCCCATGGACATGCAGGCCAAGCTGCTCAAGTGCCTGGACGACCGGGAATTCATCCCGCTGGGCGGCAAGGAGCCCAAGAAGGTCACCTGCCGCATCGTGGCCGCCACCAACCGCGACCTGGACGAACTGGTGGCGCAGGGCCGCTTCCGCAAGGACCTCTACTACCGCCTGAACACCTTCCTGGTGCGCATCCCGCCCTTGCGCGAACGCCAGGACGACATCTTCGAGCTGGCCAATCTCTACCTCAGACGCTTCAACGAGCAGTTCCAGACCAACAAGCGTTTCACCCACCGCGCCGTGGAGCTGCTCACCGCCTACCCCTTCCCCGGCAACGTGCGCGAACTCATCGGCATCATGAAGAAGGCCGTGGCCATCTGCGAGGAGCAGGTGCTGGACGCCTTCCTGGAGCAGATGCTGCGCGGCGGCGCGCCCCGCTCCGGCACGGCCGGGAGCCGCAGCAGCCTGTCCGACGAGCTGGCCCGCGTGGAGCGCGAAATGCTGCGCAAGGCCCGCGCGGCCTGCGCCACCACGCGCGAGATGGCCGCCTTTCTGGGCATCAGCCAGCCCTCGGTGGTGCGCAAGCTGAAACTGCACGGCCTGTCCCAGACTGATTCATGATTGAATCGCAAGCCTAAAAAACGGCCCCGTCGATGACATTTTCGTAAACAAAGCCCCTCGGATTTTTTCCCTTGCGCCATGCGCCCAGGCGGCCGGTCCGGTCCTGCCGGGGCGCTTCCCCCGGGCGGCGAGCCTGCGACGCCCCCATCTTAATTAACAAAAAAAGTAATATTTTCCATTGATCCATAATCGGATCGGTGGGTTTATCATTTAATTTCGAGTAGTTATCCAAACATGCCGATCAAAAAACGAATCGACAATCCCGACTTGTCAGGCCTTTCTCCCTGGAATAACTGGGAGTTTCCCCTGGGGATCGGCTCTTGCTCAAGTCCTTTTTGCCCTATCCCCGAGCACTACAACAGGAGAATGCGTCGCTCATGGCCACTACCAACGCTTCCCTCGTCGCCAGACGCGAACGCGCCGTGGCGAAAGGCGTGTCCAATCTTGCCCCGATTTTCGCCAAAAGCGCCAACGGCGCGCTGATCACCGACGTCGAGGGCCGTGAATACATCGACTTCGTCGGCGGCATCGGCGTGAACAACGCGGGCCACTGCCATCCCACGGTCGTGGCCGCGGTCAAGGAGCAGGCCGAGAAGCTCATGCACGGCTGCTTCCATATCACCATGTACGAGCCCTACGTGGAACTCTGCGAGAAGCTCTGCGCCCTGACCCCGGGCGCTTTCGCCAAGAAGGCCGTGCTCCTCAACAGCGGCGCCGAGGCCGTGGAGAACGCCATCAAGATCTCCCGCTACGCCACGAAGCGCCAGGGCGTCGTCGCCTTCGAGACGGGCTTCCACGGCCGCACCCTGCTGACCATGAGCCTGACCAGCAAGGTCAAGCCCTACAAGTTCGGCTTCGGCCCCTTCGCCCCTGAAATCTACCGCATGCCCTACGCCTACTGCTACCGCTGCCCCTTCGGCCGCGAGTATCCCTCGTGCGGTATCCAGTGCGCCGAGCACCTGCGCGACTTCTTCATCGGCAACGTGGCCTCGGAGAACGTGGCCTGCCTCATCGTCGAGCCCATCTGCGGCGAGGGCGGCTTCATCACCCCGCCGCCCGAATACTTCCCGCGCCTGAAGGCCATCTGCGAGGAGTTCGGCATCGTCTTCATCGCCGACGAGGTCCAGACCGGCGTGGGCCGCACCGGGACCATGTACGCCATGGAGCACTGGGGCGTGGAGCCCGACCTGGTGACCACGGCCAAGTCCCTGGGCGGCGGCATGCCCATCTCCGCCGTGGTCGGCAAGGCCGAGATCATGGACACGGTCCACCCCGGCGGCCTGGGCGGCACCTACGGCGGCAACCCGGTCAGCGCCGCGGCCGCCCTGGCGGTGCTCAAGGCCTTCGAGGAGGAGAAGCTCCTCGACGTCTCCAACGCCCTGGGCGCGAAGGTCCGCGCCCGCTTCGAATCCTGGCGGAAGAGCATCCCCCTGGTCGGCGACGTGCGCGGCAAGGGGCCCATGCTGGCCCTGGAGCTGGTCACGGACCGCACGGCCAGGACCCCGGCCACGGCCCAGGCCAAGGACGTCGCCCGCCGCTGCGCGGAGAAGGGCCTGCTGCTCCTCTCCTGCGGCAACTTCGGCAACGTCCTGCGCACGCTCATGCCCCTGGTGATCACGGACGAGCAGCTCGAACGCGGCCTGTCCATCCTGGAGCAAAGCCTGCGCGAGGCGTCCTCCGGACTCTAGCGAACAGCGGCCGGGCCACGCACGTGGCCCGGCCGTTCTTTCATCGGCCAGAAACGAACCAACAACCTGAGCAGCACGGAGGAGCGACATGAGAGAAGGCATGTTCAAGAGCATTCTGGGCGCCGCCCTGGCCATCGGCCTGGTGGCGTCCTCCCTCATCCCGGGCGCGGCTTTTGCGGCGGACAAGGTGGTCAAGGTCGGCAACCTGCTGCCCCTCTCCGGCCCCTCCGCCTCGGTGGGCCTGCAGGGCAAGCAGGCCCGCGAAATGGCCGTGGAGGAAATCAACGCCGCGGGCGGCATCAAATCCCTGGGCGGCGCGAAGATGGAGTTGCTCTTCGCCGACACCAAGTCCGACCCCAACGTCGGCGTGACCGAAACCGAGCGCTTCATCAACACGGAAAAGGTCCACGTCATCACCGGCGCCTGGAACTCCTCCGTGACCTACCCCACCACCGCGGTGGCCGAGCGCTACGGCGTGCCCTACCTGGTCGAGGTTTCGGTGCGCGACACCATCACCGAGCGCGGCTTCAAGTACGTCTTCCGCATCGCGGCCAAGGACTCCTGGTGGACCCGCGACCAGTTCGCCTTCCTGAAGGACATGGAGAAGGAATTCGGCGTCAAGCTCGCCACGGTCGCCTTCGTGTATGAGAACGGCGACTGGGGCACCGGCTTCGCCGCCCAATGGAAGAAGCTGGCCGAGCAGGCGGGCCTGAAGGTCGTGCTCGACGAGCCCTACCCCTCCACCGCCACGGACCTGACCCCGGTGGTCAACAAGATCCGCCGCGCCAACCCCGACATCCTGCTGCTCACCTCCAACGCCGCCGACGCCATTCTGCTGACCAACTCCCTGGCCGAGTACAAGGTCCGTCCCAAGGCCATCATCGGCTCCGGCGGCGGCCACGCCGACCCGACCTTCATCAGCGGCACCGGCCAGAACGCCCGCTTCGTCTTCGACATCGTGGAGTGGGAGACGGACGTCAACAAGCCCGGCGCCAAGGAAACCAACGAGAAGTACAAGAAGCTCTTCGGCTACAACATGACCGGCGAGGCCGTGGACGCTTACGTGGCCATGTACGCCCTGGCCGACGCCCTGGAGCGCGCCGCCTCCACCGATCCCAAGAAGCTGCGCGACGCCATGGCCGCCACCAAGCTTTCCAAGGGACCGGCCTCCATCATCGCCTACGACTCCATCGAGTTCGACGAGTCCGGCCAGAACAAGAACGCCGCCCTGTCCATCGTCCAGATCAACGACCTGGGCAAGGGCCTGGAACGCGTCACCGTGTGGCCCAAGGCCGCCCGCCGCGCCGGCTACACCCCGGTCTTCCCCATGCCCCAGAAGTAACGACGACACGAAGGGACGGGGGGCAGCAGCCTCCCGTCCCCATTTTCCCGAGGAGACCCGCATGCTCTACTACCTCCAGGACGTGATAGACGGCGTCCTCATGGGCTCCATCTACGGGCTTTTGGCCCTCGGCCTGACCCTCATCTTCGGGGTGCTCAAGGTCATCAATTTCGCCCATGGCTCGTTCCTCATGCTCGGCATGTACGTGGCCTACTGGACCGTGTCCCTCACGGGACTGCACCCCTATCTTTCCCTGATCCTGGTCGTGCCGGCCATGTTCCTCTTCGGCTACGGCTTCCAGAAGGCGCTGGTGCAGCCCATCTTCAAGGCCGAGAGCGACGTGCGCGAGCCCATCACGGTCATCATCGTGACCACGGGCGTCTGGTACATCCTGGACAACCTCGCCCTGCTCCTCTTCGGCCCGGACTACCGCGCCCTCACGCCCAACCCGCTCAAGGGCAAGATGCTGGAACTGGGCGAGATATTCATCTCCCTGCCCAAGCTCTACGGCTGCATCTCCGCCCTCGTCACCGCGGGCGCGCTGACCTGGTTCCTGCGCGCCACGCGCACCGGCCGCGCCATCCGCGCCGTGAGCCTGGACCGCGAGGCCGCGAGCCTGATGGGCATCAGCCAGTGGCGCATCTTCGCCGTGGCCATGGGCATCGGCACCAGCATCGCGGGCATCTCCGGCGTGGCGCTCACGCCCTTCTACAACGTCTATCCCACGGTGGGCGTGCCCTTCGACGTGAAATGCTTCGTCATCGTGGTGCTCGGCGGCCTGGGCAGCATCCCCGGCGCCATGCTCGGCGGCGTGATCATCGGGCTCGTCGAGTCCCTGGGGCCCGTGTTCATGACCGCCACCTGGACCGAGGCCATCGTCTACGGCCTCTTCCTGCTCTTCCTTTTCGTGAAACCATCCGGCCTGTTCGGGGTCAAATACGACTGGTAGCCAGACACGGAGTGACGCATGACGCCCAGCAGGTTCAAGAAAATTCTCCTCATCCTGGCGGTGGTCCTGGCCTTCGGGCTGCCCCTGGTGTTGCGCAGCCCGACCTATCTGCACATCCTCATCATGCTCTTTCTCTTCGCCTACATGACCACCACCTGGAATCTGGTGGGCGGCTTCGCGGGCGTGCTACCCCTGGGCCACTCGGTCTTCGTGGGCATCGGGGCCTATACCTCCACCATGCTCTGGCTGCAGTGGGGCATCAGTCCCTGGATCGGCATGATCGTGGGCGGACTCATCGCCGCAGCCGTGGGCACGCTCATCGGCCTGCCCACGCTGAAGATGCGCGGAGCCTACTTCGCCCTCGCGACCATGGCCTTCGTGGAAGGCATCCGGGTCATGGTCGAGAACATCGACAAACTCGGCCCCTTCGTGCTCAACGGCCCGCGCGGCCTGAACATCCCGCCCCTGCCCGAGGGCAGCCTGGCGGCCTTCCAGTTCGCGAGCAAGGAGCCGTACTACTACATCATCCTGATCATGCTGCTCCTGGTGGTGGGTCTCACCTGGCGCATCTCGCGCTCCAAGATGGGCTACCTGCTCATGGCCGGAGGCGAGGAGCCCGACGCGGCCCAGGCCCTGGGCGTCAACGTGACCCGCTACAAGGTCATGGCCATGGCGCTGAGTTCCTTCCTCACGGCCCTGGCCGGGACCTTCATCGCCCAGCTCACCCTGTTCATCTATCCCAAGAGCGTGCTCACCCTGGACCTCTCCTTCGAACTGGCCTTCATCGCCCTCATCGGCGGGCGCGGCTCCATCGCCGGTCCCATCCTGGGCGCGCTGCTGCTCCGGCCGGTCTCCGAATTCTCGCGCATCTATCTCTCGGCCACGCTGCCCGGACTGCACCTGATCATCCTGGGCGCCATCCTCATCCTGGTCATGCTCTACCAGCCGCGCGGCCTGCAGGAGCCCATCACCAGATTCTTCGACCGGCTGGCCGCGCGCTTCGGCAACGGCAACGGCGGCACGGAGGAAAAGGCATGAACATGCTCGAAATAAAGGACCTGACCAAGGACTTCGGCGGCCTGCGCGCCGTGGACTCGCTGGACCTGTCCATCGGCACGGGCGAGATTCTGGGGCTCATCGGTCCCAACGGCGCGGGCAAGTCCACGGTCTTCAACTGCGTGGCCGGCCTCTTCCCGCCAAGCTCGGGCGAGATCACCTTCGACGGCCGCCGCATCAACGGCGTGAAGCCCTGGAACCTGTGCAAGGCGGGCCTCGCCCGGACCTTCCAGATCGTCAAGCCCTTCGCCACCAAGTCCGTGCTCTTCAACGTCATGGTCGGGGCCTTCGCGGTCACGGACAACACGGACGAGGCGCGCGAACGCGCCATCGAGGTGCTCGATTTCCTGCACCTGAAGAAACGCATGGACATGCGCGCGGGCAACCTGACCATCGCGGACCGCAAACGCCTGGAGATCGCCCGCGCCCTGGCCACGGGCCCCAAGCTCCTGCTGCTCGACGAGGTCATGGCGGGCCTCCGTCCCACCGAGGTGGACGAGGTCATCGCCATCATCCGCGAACTCAAGGGGCGGGGCATGACCATCTTCGTCATCGAGCACATCATGCGCGCCATCATGGCCCTGTCCGACCGCCTCGTGGTCATCCAGTTCGGCCGCAAGATCTGCGAGGGCGAGCCCGAGGCCGTGGCCTGCGACGAAAACGTGATCAAGGCCTACCTGGGAGAGGACTATGCCGCTTCTTGAGATCAGCAACATCGACGTGTCCTATGGCGACGTGCAGGTCATCTACGACCTCTCCCTGAACGTGAACGAGGGCGAAGTCGTCTCCATCATCGGCGGCAACGGCGCGGGCAAGTCCAGCCTGCTCAAGACCATCTCGGGCCTGCTCAAGCCCTCGGCCGGGCGCATCCGCTTCCAGGACGAGGACGTGCAGGGCGCGGCCCCCGAGGACATCGTGGAACGGGGCCTGATCCACGTGCCCGAGGGCCGCAGGCTCTTCTCGCTCATGTCCGTGCGCGACAACCTGGAGGTCGGGGCGCACAGCAGACGCGCCCGGGCGCACAGGGAACGCACCCTGCGCGAGGTCCACGCCATGTTCCCGCGCCTGCTCGAACGCAGCGACCAGCTGGCCATGACCCTGTCCGGCGGCGAGCAGCAGATGGTGGCCATCGGCCGCGGCCTAATGGCCATGCCCAGGCTCCTGATGCTCGACGAGCCGTCCCTGGGCCTCGCCCCCATCCTGATCAAGGAAATCTTCAGGAACGTGCGCAAGATCGCCGAGTCCGGCACCACGGTGCTGCTCGTGGAGCAGGATGTGCGCCACTCCCTGGAGTTGTCGAACCGGGGCTACGTGCTGGAGCACGGCCGCATCGCCATGGAGGGCTCGGCCAAGGAACTGATGGACAATCCGCACATCAAGACCGCCTATCTCGGCATCTAGCCTAGGAGTACGCAATGTTCGGATTCTACGGCCGCATCCTGATCATCGATGTCTCCAACGAGACGTTCGAGATACGCCCCCTGCCCGAGGAGCCTCTGGCCGAGTGTCTGGGCGGCAAGGGGCTGGCCACGCGGCTGCTGCTGGAGATGAATCCCCCGGGCGTCGACCCGCTGGGGCCGGAGAACCGCCTGATCTTCGCCACCGGCCCGTTCTGCGGCACGCGTCTGTGGGGCGGCAGCCGCTACGGCGTCTTCACCAAGTCCCCGCTCACGCACCTGTACTGCGAGTCCTATTCCGGCGGAAAGATGCCCGAGGCCCTGGACGCCGCGGGCTTCGACGCCGTGGTCATCCACGGCCAGGCCTCGCGGCCCATGGCCCTCTCGGTGCATCCGGAGGGCTGCGTGTTCCACGACGCCTCGGACCTGTGGGGCATGGACAACTTCACGGCCGAGGACGAGGCCCTCAAGCGTTTCGCAGCGCCCGCCCCCTACGCCAGGCGCGGCGCGGCGGTCATCGGTCCGGCGGCCGAGAATCTGGTCCGCTTCTCCATCATCAGCAACGACTACTGGCGCTGCGCGGGCCGCGCCGGAGCGGGCGCGGTGATGGGCTCCAAGCGCATCAAGGCCGTGGTCTTCCAGGGCGACCGCAAACGGCGGATGGCCAACCCCGAGGGGGTGTCCGCCTTCGCCAAGGCCTTTGCCGCCGCGGGCAAGGACAATCCGGGCGTCAAGGCCTACAAGGCCTTCGGCACGACCATGATGGTCGCGATCATGAACACGGCCGGGGCCTTTCCGGCCCGCTACTGGTCCCAGGGCACCTGCGACCACTGGGAGCGGCTGAGCGGCGAGACCTATCACAAGGAGCACGACGTTCAGCCCCACGCCTGCCTCAAGTGCTTCATGGCCTGCGGCCGCATGGCCACCCTGAGGACGGGACGCCACGCAGGGCTGAAGCTGGAAGGCCCGGAATACGAAACCATCTACGCCTTCGGCGGGCTGTGCATGATCGAGGAGATGGAGGAGGTCGTCCATCTCAACGACCTCTGCGACCGTCTGGGCATGGACACCATCACCGCGGGCAATCTCTGCGCCTTCGCCATCGAGGCCGTCAGGCGCGGCAGGCTGGACTACCCCATCGACTACGGCGACGCCGACGCGGTGGCCGCGCTGGTGGAGAAGATCGCGCGGCGCGAGGGCCTGGGCGCGATCCTGGCCGACGGCATCGTCCCGGCGGCGCGCCATTTCGGCCTGGAGGATCTGGCCGTGCACGTCAAGGGACTGGAGCCAGCGGGCTATGACCCGCGCGTGCTCAAGGGCATGGGGCTGGCCTACGCCACCTCGGACCGGGGGGCCTGCCATCTGCGCACGACCTTCTACAAGCCCGAGCTGGCGCGCATGATCCCGGCCGACGCCGTGGAAGGCAAGGCCGCCATGCTCATCGACTTCGAGGACCGGCTGACCCTCTTCGACTGTCTGATCCTCTGCCGCTTCTACCGCGACATGTACACCTGGGAGAAGCTCTCCGAGTCCATCGGGCTGGTCACCGGCCTGCCCTCGGACAAGGCCGCCCTCGCGGCCGTGGCCGGACACGTGGCGGACATGACCCGGCGCTTCAACCTGCGCGAGGGCATGACCGCCGAGGCGGACAGGCTGCCCCCGCTCCTGCTCAAGAATCCGCTGCCCTCGGGCCATGCCCTGAGCGAGGAGGAGATGGCGTTCATGCTCGCCGACTACTACCGTCTGCGCGGCTGGGACGAACAGGGCGCTCCCGCCTCCGAGCGACACCCCTAGCCTCTGCCCCGGCCGGACGGTCAGGGGGGAGGACGCGTTTTTTCTCCATCCACTTTCAACCTTATCAGAGGACAGACATGGCGATGCAATCAGTCAATCCCGCCACCGGAGAAGTGCTGGAGCGTTTCGAGGAGACGTCCCCGGAAGAGACGTTGCGCGCCGTCGAGCAGACGCATCTGGCGCAACAGCTCTGGCGCGGCACGACGCTCGACGAACGCGCCGCGCATCTGCGCGCCGTGGCCCGCGTGCTGCGTGAGGATTGCGAACATTTGGCGCGCACGGCCAGCCTGGAAATGGGCAAACCCATCCGCGAGGCCCGCGCCGAGATCGAAAAATGCGCCCTGGTCTGTGAGCACTATGCGGCCCAGGCGGCCGCCTATCTCTCCCCGGAACCGGCCCCGAGCGACGCCTCGCGCTCCTACGTGGCCTTCCGGCCGCTGGGCTGCGTGCTCCTGGTCATGCCCTGGAACTATCCCTACTGGCAAGTCTTCCGCCAGGCCGCGCCCGGACTCATGGCGGGCAACGCCCTGCTGCTCAAGCACGCCTCCAACGTGCCCCGCTGCGCCCTGAACATCGCGAAGGTCTTCCGCAGGGCGGGCCTGCCCGAAGGCGTCTTCCGCACCCTGCTCATCGGCTCGCGCCAGGTGGGCGCGGTGCTCGAACACCATGCCGTGCGCGCCGTGAGCCTCACGGGGAGCGACGCGGCCGGCCGCGCCGTGGCCGCCAAGGCGGGGTCGCTGCTCAAGAAGTGCGTCATCGAACTGGGCGGTTCGGACCCCTTCATCGTGCTTGCGGACGCCGACCTGGACAAGGCGGCCGAAATCGCCGCCATGTCCCGCTGCCTCAATTCGGGCCAGGCCTGCATCGCGGCCAAACGCTTCATAGTGGCGGACGCGGCGCATGACGCCTTTCTCGAACGCTTCGCCGCGCGCATGGCAGCGCTCAAGGTGGGCGACCCGTTGGACGAGGCCACGCAGATCGGTCCCCTGGCGCACCTCGACTTCAAGCTTGAGTTGCACGGCCAAGTCACGGACTCCGTGGCCAAAGGCGCGCGCATCGCCCTGGGCGCCGAGCCCCAGCCCGGCAACGGGGCCTTCTACACCCCCACGATCCTCACGGATGTACGGCCCGGCATGCCTGCCTACGACGAGGAGCTGTTCGGTCCCGTGGCCTCGGTAATCCGGGTGGCGGACGAGGAGGAGGCCGTGCGTGTGGCCAACGACACGCGCTTCGGCCTGGGCGGCTCGGTCTGGACGCGGGACGCGGAACGCGGCGAGCGCCTGGCCGCGCGCATCGAGGCTGGCTGCGTCTTCGTCAACGGGCTGGTGAAGAGCGACCCGCGCCTGCCCTTCGGCGGCGTCAAGGACTCGGGCTTCGGCCGCGAGCTGTCACACTACGGCGTCCGGGAGCTGGCCAACATACAGAGCGTCTGGATCGCGTAGGACGCCTCCGCGTCATTCCGCGAGGCTTTGCGCGCGCCGGATCAGTTCCGCGCGCAGGAGCCCGGGGAGCGGCCGCAGCTCGGGGCTTTCAGGCAGCAAGGCGGCCATGCGCTCCACGTAGCCGCGTTCCAGGAAGGCCCTGGCCGCGGCCGGAAGGTTCAGATCGTGGACCCAGGAGAGCATGAGCAGCTTGAAGTCGTTGCTCCAGCGCAGGACGCCGTAGGAGCCCATGCGCCCCTGCAGCAGGCAGTCCCGCAGTTGCGGGCTGTAGCGTTCCGGGTGCTCCTCGGCCTCCAGACGCATGAAGGCGGGCTTCTCGCCGCCGGGCGCGAAGTAGTCGAGCATGACCCGGTAGATGTCGAGCTTGTCCGCGTCGCGCACCAGCCGCGCCAGCAGGCCCAGGGCCGTGTGCGCGGGAAGCCTTACGCTGCGCCGGTTGTGGAGCATGATCGCGCCGCAGGCCAGACGGCGCTCCAGGGCCGTGGCCGGGGCCAGGAATCCCTCCCGCAGGCAGCGGCGCACCGAGAGCAGGGCGTGGTTGGCGGAGGCGCGGTCGTTGAAGGTCTTCCAGCGGGCGTACTGCTCGAAGCGGCCCACGTCGTGAAAGAGCGCGGCCAGGAGCGGCGCGCGCGGCGGGACTCCGGCGCGCGCGAGGTCGGCCGCGTGCTCCCGGGCCAGGGTTTCGGCCTCGGCGTGGACACGCAGCGAATGGTCCAGCTTGACGCGGTGGGCGTAGTCGTCCTCGCCGCCCAGATATGCGGCGGCATAGCGGAGGAAACTGTCCATGAAGGGCTGCATGTCGCCTGGGTCCACCACGCCTCTCCTTGTCCTGCCAGACAGGGCTACAGAAAAGGTGCGGCGCGCGCAACCCCATATGCCCGCAAACCCGCGCACGCGTTATAATTGCAGGCCGTACCCTTGATTTAATCTGAAAAGGCCCTACAATCCATCATCAGTACTGTCAGGAAAGAGGTTGCCCATGCGCGCGCTCATCGTGGAAGACGATTTCACCAGCCGCAAGCTGCTCCAGAAGATACTCTCGCCCCATGCGGAGTGCGACATCGCCGTCAACGGGCAGGAGGCCGTGCAGGCCTTCCGCATGGCCCTGGCCGAGGGACGGCCCTACGATCTCGTGACCATGGACATCATGATGCCCGAGATGGACGGCCAGCAGGCCCTGAAGCACATCCGCCAGATCGAGAAGGAGCAGGGACGCCGTGGGGCCGACGAGGTCAAGGTGGTGATGACCACCGCCCTGGACGACCCCAAGAACGTGGTCGAGGCCTACTACAAGGGCGGGGCCACCTCCTACATCCCCAAGCCCATCGACAAGCACATGTTCCTGCACCTCCTGCGCAACCTCGGCCTCATCGACTAACCAGCCGGGCTCCGGCCCGCCCCAGACCAGAGGCCGGCCGGGCCGAGCCCCGGCGGCCCACCGGACACGACATGCGCTACGCCACCATCATCTTCCTGTGCGCCGCCCTGGCCGCCGCCGTTCTTTTCCTCCTCTGCGGTCAGGGCGAGGCCAAACGCCTGGGCGGCGGGCAGTCCTTCGGCGGCAGTCCCGGTTACAGCCGCCCCGCCTCTCCTCCGCCCTCCTCGCCCGGCCTTGCGCCCGGCGGCGCGGGCTCCCGGCAGTCGGCCGCGCCCGGACAGGCCGCGCCCGGCCCCATGGGACGTCCCGGCGTCAGCCCCTTCGGCGGGCTGCTCTTCGGCGGCCTGATCGGCTCCATGTTCTTCGGCCACCCCTTCGGCGGCGCGGGTCTGTTCGACATCGTGCTCATCGGCCTGGGCGTCTGGATCGTCTTCCGCCTCATCAACGCCCGGCGCGGCGGGGGGCAGGATTCCCGCTGGGGCAACAACGCGCCCGGCGGCCTGGATGACGACGATACGGACAGCCCCACCTACGGCCGCGACGCCCGCTACCGGGCCGCCGAGCAGGCCTGGGACGCCCTGCGCGGCCCCGCAAGCCGCCGCGTGGACACCCCTGGCGCTCCCGAGGGCGCGGCGGACGTGGCTCCGGGCGTCGAGGTTCCTCCGGGGTTCGACATCGAGGAGTTCATGAAGGGCGCGAAGATCGTCTACGCCCGCCTGCAGGAGGCCTGGAGCCGCCGTGACATGGACGACATCCGCGCATTCACCACGCCGGGCATGTTCGGCGAGATCCAGCGTCAGGCGCGCGAGGACCCCGAGCCCTCCCCCACAGACGTGCTGGTCATCAACGCCCGGCTCATGGAAACCAAGGTGCAGGGCCGCGTGACCACGGCCACGGTCTACTACGAGGTGACCATGCGCGAGGACCGCGCCCTGGCCGCCACCGAACAGGTGCGCGAGGTCTGGACCTTCATCCGCGAGGGCGAGGAGATGTGGAAGCTCGACGGCATCCAACAGATCGAGCAGTGACGGAACAACGAAGAGAATGCGCCGCGGCCCGGGGCAGGGACGGGCGGCGACCGACAATGATCCCTGCACGAAAAGAAACGGAAAGGCGGCCACGAAAACGGCCGCCTTTCCGCTTTTGTGTTGGCGCGGCCGCCAGCGTCCACACCGCGTTCGCGTCTTTCCGCGCTACGCCCTCTTCATCTCCACGAGTTCCCAGTACAGCGTCAGATAGCGCTCGGCCATGGCCGTGTCGGTGAAGAGACGCACGCGCTCAACGCCGCCCGCGCGCAGGCGGCGGCAGAGGACGGGATCGGCCAGAAGGCGGGAGAGGGTCCCGGCCAACGCGGCGGCGTCGCCCGCTGGCGCGGTCAGCCCGGAGACGTCCGGCTCGACGAGTTCGAGGTTCGAGGGAAGATCCGAGGCCGCCACGGGCAGGCCCGTGACCCAGGCCTCCTTGATCACGCCGCTGGAGCCCTCGCCGTCCACGCTCGGCACGGCCAGCACGTCCATGCCGGGCATGACCTCGCGGCTCTCGCGCCAGCCGAGGAAGCGCACGCGCTCCGCCCCTGTCTCCGCCAGTCCCAGGGACGCGGCCCGGCGTTCAAGTTCCACGCGCAACGGCCCGTCGCCCACGATGAGCGCCCTCCAGGCCAACGCGTTGTTTTGCGCCAGCAGGGCCAGGGCGTCGAGCAGCACGGCGCAGCCCTTCTGCCGTGTGAGCGCCCCCACGAAGCCGACGATCCGCGGCCCGGCCGCCTCGTCCCGCTCACGCACGGGGTAGCGGGTGGGGTCGATGCCCGAATGGACGACCGAGAGCTTGCCGCTCTCGACGCCGCCCTGCTCCAGCACGTCGCGTATCTCCGCGCTGACGCCGACCACGCGGTCGGCGAGGCGGTATTTCTCCGTGCTCCACCAGCCCGAGAGCGGATACGAGACGCGGCGGGTATGCACGAGGCGGAAGCGCACGCGCGAGAGCAGCCGGAGCAGCGCGCCGAGCGCGGCCGAACGCGCGCAGTGGGTGTGCAGGATGTGGACCTCCCGCCCCTCGCGCAGCAGCCGGTTCACGGCCGCAAAGTTGCCCGGCCGCCATTCGGCCCGGCCCGGCAATTCCACGGTCTCGATGCCCTCGGCCCGCGCCCGCTCGATGAGCGGCGCGCCGCGCGGCGCGGCCACCACGGGCAGGAACGGCCCGGCGCGCAAAAGATGCCGCGCCAGGTAGAGCACCTGCCGCTGGCCGCCGCGCCACTCGCGGCCGAGATCGAGTTGGATGGCCTTCATCCGCGCCTCAAAAAAGAACGGGCGCTCAGGCGCCCGTTCGGAATCTCGTTCTAGGCCCCGTACACCGGGATGCCGGTGTCTTCCAGATCCTTTTGCAGCAACTCGCGCATCCGCTTCGCCACCGGACCGGGCCGGGCGTCGTGGATAGGCTTGTCGTTGTAGCGCACCACGCTCACCGCGTCGGCCGTGGTGCCGACGATGATGAACTCACGCGCGTCGTAGATCTCGGACTCCCTGATCTTGCCGAAGTCCACCGGGACCTCGCCGCCGATGAGTTCGATGGCCCGGCGCATGGTCGTGCCCGCGAGACAGTTGTCGAAGGCCGGCACGCGGATGGTCCCGCCAGCGTCCACGATGCAGACGTTTTCCACCGCGCCCTCGGCCAGGAAATCCAGGTGATCGAAGCAGATGGGGTAGTCGTAGCCCTTTTCCACGGCCTCGCGCTTCATGAGCATGTTGGGCAGGTAGTCCGTGCTCTTGATGGTGGCCATATAGCTCTGCTTGGCCGGGATGGAGGTGCGGAACGCCGTGACGCCCGTGGCGTAGGCCTCTTCCGGCTTGGGCGAGAAGGTGTAGGCCACCACGTAGAGCGCGGGGAGCGGGCACTCCAGCGGGTCGATGCCGAAACCGCCGGGGCCGCGGCCGAGCAGCAGCCTGAGCATGCCGTGCGGCCGGTTCGCGGCCCTGGCCACCTCGATGCAGATGTCCCGGATGTCGTCCATGGGACAGGGCGGCGCGAGGTGGATGGCCCCGGCCGAGCACTTCATGCGGTTCAGGTGCGGATCGAGTTGGTAGAGCTTGCCGTTCACCCACTTCATGGTCTCGAAGACGCCGTCGCCGCGATGCACGAGATGGTCGTCCCAGAGCATGAGCATGAGTTTGGGGTCCGTGCCGATGACCCCCAGGCGATGCTCGTAGAAGGCCAGCATCTTCTCGCCGCCGGGACGGGGGGCGCTCCTCAGGCGGGCGATGTACTCGTCGCTGCCGACGATGGGGATGTTCGGCATTATCTGTTCACCCCCGGCACGCCCAGCAGGCCCTGCTCGATCAGCGCCTCGGCGATCTGCACGGCGTTGAGCGCCGCGCCCTTGCGGATGTTGTCGGCCACGATCCACATGTTCAGGCCGTTCTCGATGGTTTCGTCCTTCCGGATGCGGCCCACGAAGGTGGCGTCCTCGCCCGCGGCGTCGATGGGCATGGGATAGATCTTCTCGCGCGGGTTATCCAGCACCGTGACTCCCGGGGCCTGGGAAAGCACGACGCGGGCCTGCTGCGGGCTGAGGGGGCGCTCGAACTCCACGTTCACGGACTCGGAGTGGCCGTAGAAGACCGGCACGCGCACCGTGGTCGCCGTGACCTTGATGCCCGGGTCGCCCATGATCTTCACCGTCTCCTTGACCATCTTCATCTCTTCCTTGGTGTAGTCGTTGTCCAGGAAGACGTCGATGTGCGGCAGGCAGTTGAAGGCGATCTGGTGCGGATAGACCTCGGGGTTGGCCTCCTGGCCGGACATGAGGCGGCGGACCTGGTTCTCCAGTTCCACGATGGCCTTCTGCCCCGTGCCGGACACGGCCTGGTAGGTGGAGACGATGACGCGCCTGATGCCCGCGGCGTCGTGCAGGGGCTTGAGGGCCACCACCATCTGGATGGTCGAGCAGTTGGGGTTGGCGATGATGCCCTTGTGCCACTCAAGGTCGTGCGCGTTGACTTCGGGCACCACCAGGGGGCAGGCGTCATCCATGCGCCAGGCGCTGGAGTTGTCGATGACCACGCAGCCCGCCTTGGCCGCCAGCGGGGCGAATTTCTCGGAAGTGCCGCCGCCCGCGGAAAAGAGGGCGATGTCGAAGCCCGCGAAGGAGTCTTCGGTGAGTTCGCGCACGGTCAGCTCGCCGCCCTTGAAGGGCACTTTCTGCCCGGCCGAGCGGGCGGAGGCGAAGGGGACGACTTCCGAGGCGGGGAAGTCGCGCTGTTCGAGCACTTTCAGCATCTCCCGGCCCACGGCGCCCGTGGCGCCCGCGACCGCAACCTTGATCTGCTTGGCCATTTTCCGGTTCCTCCGGGAAAACCTGGTTACAAAGCCCTCTGGTCCAAATGCCTTGGAAATTCTATATGCCCAGGTCGCCCGCGATCTGCAGGCAGGCCTCGGCCTTGTTCAGCGTATAGAGATGCACGCCCGGCGCGCCGCCGTCGATGAGGCGACGGCACATGTCCGTGGCGAAGGCGAGGCCGATCTCGCGCACGGCCTCGCTGCCGCCCTTCTTGTCCGCCTCCTCCAACTCCAGGTAAAGCCTGCCCGGGATGCTGGCCCCGCACAGGGAGAGGATGAAACGGATGGAGGCCAGGCTCATGATCGGCAGGATGCCGGGGATCACGGGCCGGGTCACGCCCAGGGCGCGCAGACGGTCCACGAAATCGAAGTACTGGCGCACGTCGAAGAAGAGCTGCGTGACCAGAAACTCCGCGCCCTGCTCCACCTTGAAGCGGGTCCAGGCGAGGTCCTCGGCCACGCTGGGGGACTCGGGGTGGGGCTGCGGGTAGCCCGCCACGCCCACGCAGAATTCCGGAAAGCGGCGACGCGCGAAGGCCACCAGGTCCGAGGCGTGGCGGAAGTGCTCGTTGTCCGGCACGAAATCGCAGACGCCGCGGGGCGGATCGCCGCGCAGGGCCAGCACGTTCTCGATGCCCGCGGCCTTGAGATCCAGGAGAAAGTCCGCGATGCGCTGCTCGGACGCGCCCACCGTGGTCAGGTGGACCAGGGGCTCGAAACCGGTTTCGTTCTTGAGCCTGCTCGCGATCTCCAGGGTGTTGTCCTGGGTGCCGCCGCCCGCGCCGTAGGTCACGGAGACGAAAAGCGGTCCCGCCGCCTTGAGCTTCTGCGCCTCCTCGAAGAACGCGCCCCACTGCTCGCGCTCCTTGGGCGGGTAGAATTCCAGGGAGATGAAGGGCGTCTTGCCCTGGATCAGTTCGCAGATGCGCACGCCGGTTCTCCTTCCGGGTCGTCGGATTCGGGGCCGCGGGGCCGCATGAGCGCGGCCAGGATGTCCTTGTCCGCGGGCAGGAACGCCAGCTCGCAGTCCCCGCCCGGGGTCAGCCAGGCCAGTTCCTGGCCCTCGCGCGGGTAGGGTTCGCCGTCGATCCCGCGCACGTGGAAAAAATAGAGCCGCACCGCGGCGTGCGGGTACTCGTGGACCAAGTCGCGCCAGTACTCCAACGCGTGGCAGCGCACGCCCAGCTCTTCCTGCAGTTCGCGCACCAGGGCTCCGGCCGGGGTCTCGCCGGGTTCGATCTTGCCGCCGGGAAATTCCCAGTACCCGGCCATGCTCGCGCCCGGGGGCCTGCGCACGGCCAGAAAACGGCCGTCCCGCCACAGGACGCCCGCCGCGACCTCGATGATCCTGCGCCTGCCCACCGCCGACCGTCCTGCAAGGCCTAGTTGGGCCGGACCCCGTCCAGGACGTTGTCCAGGTCCATGGTTTTCGAGGAGTAGCCTCCGGGCCGCAGGGTGTAGCGCGTGATCTGCCATTCCAGGTTGTCGATCACGTCCACCCCGCCCCTGCCGTCCTCGCCCATGCAGTTGACGAGCAGATCCAGGGCCGCCTCCACATCGACCCATACGCCTTCGTGGTCGATGTCCAGGACGCCGTTTGTATAGCTCACTCCCTCAAAAGGCAACTCGGCCTTGAGGCGCTCGGCGCGGGCGGCGGGGATGCCGCGCACGGTCCCGTAGATGCGGTAGGCATGCTGCATGGCGGGCTCCCAGAAAAGGTTACACTCCGAGCTGCGCACGTCTCGCCTCGATAGCCGCGATTTCGGCCTCAAGGCCCGAAAGCTCCAGGAACAGCTCCTCCTCCCGTTCCTTGAGCCGCTTGTAGTCGCTCGTCAACTGCATGAAACGGGCGGTGTCGGAATAGGTCTCGGGCAGGGCCAGCACGCGCTCCATCCCGGCCTGGGCCGCGGCCACCTCGTCCAGTTCGCGTTCGAGGCGCTCGTAGGCGTCCTTCTTCGGCTTCAGTTCGCGCGAGAGCGTGTTGCGCAGTTCGGCCTGACGGCGCTTCTCGTCCTTATCGAGCTTCCTCTTCAACTGCGTCTGGGGCGCGGGGCAGTTCCTCGGGGTCTCGGCCAGGGCCTGGCGGCGGCAGCGCTCATACTCCTCGAAACCCCCCAGGTGCTGCACGAGGCCTTCCGGCGTGAGCGCCCAGGCCTCCTCGGCCACCTCCTGCATCAGCCAGCGGTCATGGGCCACCACGAAGATGGTCCCCTCGAAGGCGGCCAGGGCCTCGATGAGCGCCTCGCGGCTTTCGAGATCCAAATGGTTGGTGGGCTCGTCCAGGACCAAGAAGTTGCAGCGCCTGAGAAAGAGCTGGGCCAGCACGAGGCGGCTCTTTTCGCCGCCCGAGAGGCGCTCCACGGGGCGGTCGTGATATTCCTCGCCGAGCAGGAAGAGGCCGAGGGTGGACATGAGCTGCTCCTCGGTGCAGCGCGGGTCCGAGAGGCGGCGCATCTCCGAGAGGACGGTGCCCGAGAGATTGAGCAGTTCGGTCTGGTGCTGCGAGAAATAGCCGAGCCGAGTCTTGGCCCCGGGCAGCACCGCACCGCAGGTGGGCTTCATGCCGCCGGTGAGCAGCTTGATGAGGGTCGATTTGCCCGCGCCGTTGGGCGCGACCAGGGCGATCTTCTGGCCACGGTAGATGGTGAAGTTCAGCGGCTTCCAGAGCGGAGGCCGGTCGCTGTAGCCGCCGCCGAGCTCCACGGCCTGCATGACCACCTTCTCGGCGGGTTCGGGATCGGGCAGGGAGAAGGAGAGGGACTTGGCCCTGCGCTGCGGCGTCAGCCCGGACAGCTCCTCCTTCATCTTCTCCACGGCCTTCAATTTGCTCTGCGCCTGGGCCGCCTTGCGCGCCTTGACCCGAAAGCGGCGGATGTAGTCCATCTGCCGCCCGATGTTGGCCTCGATCTTCTCGGCCTGACGGGCGCGCACGGTCTCCTGCTCCTCCAGCCAGGCCACGTACTGCGCGAAGTTGCCCTTGCGCGGCACGGGCCGTGCGCTGCCCAGCGGCAGCACGTGCGTGGCCACCTTGTCCAGGAAGATGCGGTCGTGCGCCACGAAGACCACGGCCCCGGCGAAGTTCAGGAGGTAGTCCTCCAGCCACTCCACGGCTTCGAGGTCGAGGTGGTTGGTGGGCTCGTCGAGCAGAAGCACGCTGGTGCCCTGCACCAGCACGCGGGCCAGCTTGGCCCGTTCGCGCCAGCCGCCGCTGAACTGCCCCACGTTCTTGTGGAAATCCCTCTCCTTGAACCCAAGGCCCATGAGCACGCTCTCGGCCTTGTGCTCCGGGTTGTAGCCGAAGCGGGCCTCCAGCTCGGCCTGCTCGGCGGCGAGGCGGGTCAGCGCGACCTGGTCTCCTGCCCCGTCACCAGCGGCCAGCGCCGCCTCCCAGCGCAGCCAGAAATCGGCCCAGGACGGGAAAACCGCGAGCACGAAGCTCAAGAGCCCCTGCGCCAGGTCAGCCTGGGCCAGCTCCTGGGCCACGTAGCCCACGCCCGCCGGGTCCGCGATCTTGATCTCGCCCCGGTCCGCGCCGCCCTCCCCGGCCAGGATGCGCACCAGGGTGGACTTGCCGCAGCCGTTGGGGCCGACGAGCGCCAGACGGCACCCCTCGGGCACGTCGAAGGAGACGTCCAGGAACAGGTCGCGTCCGCCGTAGGACTTGCTGAGACTGTGGACGGAAAGGCCGGGCATGGACGAAAAACCTCGTGCGACGATTCTCTTTGGCGGCGGCGCGCGGCCGGGGGCTGGACCGCTGCGCCGCAAGGCATGTACACTGCCCAGGCACGCCCCGCAACCGCCAACCAGGACCGGACGATGCCCGAAAAGACGCACGCGCGGCACGCCTTCCATCCCTTCATCCGCTCCCTGCTGGACGCGGCCCTGGACGCCAACCCTTTCGCCTCCCTGGACGCGGCCGCCATCCGGGAGGCCAACAACCTCGCCACGAAGGAGTTGTTCGGGCCGCCCGCCGCCGTGGCCCTGGCCGGGGACAGGACGGCGGAGCACGGCGGCCTTTGCGTGCCGGTACGGGTCTACGAGCCGGACACAGGGAGCATCCCCGGCACGCTGGTCTATTTTCACGGCGGCGGCTTCGTGGTCGGAGACGTTGCGACCTGGGACAGCCTTTGCCGCAACATCGCGCGAGGCGCGGGCTGCCGTGTGGTCAGCGCGGACTACCGCCTGGCCCCGGAACACCCGTTCCCGGCCGCGCTGAACGACGCCTACGCCGCCACCGCCTGGACCGCGCGGGCCTTTCCCGGCCCCCTGGCCGTGGGCGGCGACAGCGCGGGCGCGACCCTGGCCATCGCGGCCTGCCTGCTGGCGCGCGAACGCGGCGGACCGCGCATCGGGCTGCAGGCCCTGGCCTATCCGGCCTGCGACTTCTCGTCCTTTGCCTCGGATTCCTATGCGCGGTACGGCCAGGGCCTCTTCCTGACCACCGAGGTCATGACGTTCTTCCGGGACTGCTGGCTGCCCCGCCCCGAGGACCGGACCGATCCGCTGGCCTCCCCCCTGCTGGCCGAAAACCTCGCCGGCCTGCCGCCCTGCCTGCTGCTGGCGGCCGAGCACGACCTGCTCCTCGACGACGGGAGCAGATACGCCGAGCGCCTGCGCGCCGCGGGCATCCCCTGCGCGCGCACGGTCCATCCCGGCATGATCCACGGTTTCTTCGGCCTCGCCCCCTTAGGCGCGCGCGACAACGGCCTGGACGAATACTGCGCCGCCCTGCGCACGGCGTTTTCCGGACAATGAAAAAGGGGCCGCAGCGTGGCTGCGGCCCCTTGCTCTCGTATTCCGGTACGGCGCGCTACTTCGCGATGCGCTCCGCCACCAGCCTGCCCATTTCCTTGCACCCGACGCGGGTCGCGCCGTCCTGCATGATGTCGCCGGTGCGGTAGCCCGCCTTGAGCACGCCCTTCACCGCGTTCTCGATGGCCTGCGCGGCCTCGGGCATGTTCAGGGAATGCCTGAGCATCATGGCCACGGAGAGGATGGTGGCCAACGGGTTGGCGAGGTCCTTTCCCGCGATGTCCGGGGCCGAGCCGTGGATGGGCTCGTACAGGCCCGGGCCGGACGCGCCCAGGGAGGCCGAGGGCAGCATGCCGATGGAGCCGGTGATCACCGAGGCCTCGTCCGAGAGGATGTCGCCGAAGAGGTTCTCGGTGACGATGACGTCGAACTGCGAGGGTGCCCGCACGAGCTGCATTGCCGCGTTGTCCACGTACATGTGGGACAGCTCCACGTCCGGGTAGTCCCTGGAAACGCGGATCACCACCTCGCGCCAGAGCTGCGAGACGTCGAGCACGTTGGCCTTGTCCACGGAGCACAGGCGCTTGCCGCGCCTCTGCGCCGCCTCGAAGCCCACGCGGGCGATGCGTTCGATCTCGTGCTCGGCGTAGATCATGTTGTTGAAGGCCACGCGCTCGCCGCCGCGCACCTCCTCGCCCTTGGGCTCGCCGAAGTACGCGCCGCCGGTCAGCTCGCGCACGATGAGCACGTCGATGCCCTGTGCCGCGATGTCGGCGCGCAGCAGGCAGGCGTGCTGCAGCTCCTCGAAGAGGGTGGCCGGACGCAAGTTGGCGAAGAGGCCGAGGGCCTTGCGAATGCCGAGCAGGCCGCGTTCGGGACGGATGGATTTCTCCAGGTTGTCCCACTTGGGGCCGCCCACCGCGCCCAGGAGCACCGCGTCCGAGACCTTGCAGGCGTCGATGGTGGCCTGGGGCAGCGGGCCGCCCGTGGCGTCGATGGCCGCGCCGCCGAGCAACGCGGTGGTGGTGGCGAGGTCGAAGCCGAAGACCTGTGCGGTCTTCTCCAGCACGGCCACGGCCTGGACCATGACCTCCGGGCCGATGCCGTCGCCGGGGATGAGGCAGATGTTCAGTTTCATCGCGTTACGCTCCCGCGCCGATGCGCTTCTTGACAAAGGGCACGAGGCCCCCGGCGTCAAGGATCTCCTGCATGGACGGCGGCACTGGCTGGCAGACGATCTCCTTGCCCGTGGTCAGGTTCCTGATCACGCCCGCCGTGGTGTCCACCTCAAGCTGGTCGCCGTCCTTGATGTCCTTCACCGCGTCGCCGATCTCCACGAGCGTGAGGCCCATGTTGAAACCGTTGCGGTAGAAGATGCGGGCGAAGCTGTGCGCCACCACGACCTTCACCCCCGCGCCCAGGATGGCCAGCGGCGCGTGCTCGCGCGAGGAGCCGCAGCCGAAGTTCTCGTCGGCCACGAAGATGTCGCCGGGGCGGACCTTGGCGATCCAGCCGGGCTCAAGCCCTTCCATGCAGTTCTTGCCAAGCTCCGCCGTATCCGTGGTGACCAGAAAGCGGGCCGGGATGATGGCGTCCGTATCGATGTGCGCGCCCATGGTGTGCGCCTTGCCGGTGAATTTCATCGTCGTCCCCCTTCCTACAGGTCCTGCGGGTGGATGATGCGGCCCGCCACGGCCGAGGCGGCGGCCACCGCCGGGCTGGACAGGTAGACCTCGGATTCGAGGCTGCCCATGCGGCCCTTGAAGTTGCGGTTGGTGGTGGCGATGGAGCGCTCCCCTTTCGCCAGGATGCCCATGTGGCCGCCCAGGCACGGACCGCAGGTGGGCGGCCCGATGACCGCGCCCGCGTCCAGGAAGACGGTGAACAGCCCCTCGTCCATGGCCTGACGCCAGATGCGCGGCGTGGCGGGGAGCACGATGAGACGCACGCCCTTGGCGGCCTTGCGGCCCCTCAGCACCTCGGCCGCGGCCCGAAGGTCGCTGATACGGCCGTTGGTGCACGAGCCGATGACCGACTGGTGGATGACCACGTCCTTCACCTCTTCCACCGGCTTGACGTTGTCCGGCAGGTGCGGGCAGGCCACCTGGGGGGACATGGTCGTCACGTCGATACGGATGCGGCGCTCGTAGACCGCGTCGGCGTCGGCGGCCAGGGGCGCGCAGCCCGCGTGGCCGTGGGCCTTCGCGAAGTCCAGGGCGACCGTGTCCACCGGGAAAAGGCCGACCTTGCCGCCCGCCTCGATGGCCATGTTGGCGATGGTCATGCGCGACTCGGCGTCCATGGCGTCCACCACCGGCCCGCCGAACTCCAGGGCCTTGTAGAGCGCGCCGGACACGCCGGTCTCGCCGATGGTCTTCAGCACCAGGTCCTTGGCCGAGAGCCACAGGGGCATGGTCCCTTCGATGTCCACGCGGATGGTGGGCGGCACCTTGAACCAGGTCTCGCCCATGGCCATGGCCGCGGCGATGTCCGTGGAGCCCATGCCCGTGGCGAAGGCGCCCAGACCGCCGTAGGTGCAGGTGTGGCTGTCCGCGCCCACGACCACGTCGCCGGGACCGACCAGCCCCAGTTCGGGCAACAGGGCGTGCTCCACGCCGCAGTCGCCGCCCTCGAAGTAGCGGGTCACGCCCATCTCGGCCGCGAACTCGCGCACGCCGCGCACCTGCTCGGCGGAGTCGATGTCCTTGTTCGGGGTGAAGTGATCCATGACCAGGGCCACGCGGTCCCGATCGAAGACCTTCGTCGCGCCCATGGCCCTGAACGACTTGATGGCCAGCGGCGCGGTGATGTCGTTGGCGAGCACGAGAGAGACCTTGCAGCGGGCGATCTGGCCCGCGCCGGTGATGGTCTCGTCCGTGTGCCGCTGCAGGATCTTCTCGGCTAAAGTACGGCCCATTCCTTCTTCTCCTCTTTCTTGGCCAAACGGTTCAGCGCGTTCAGGTAGGCCTTGGCGCTGGCCACGATGATGTCTCCGTCCGAGCCCCGGCCCACGGCGTTCTGGCCGGAAAGCTCGATGCGCACGGTGACTTCGCCCTGCGCGTCGGTGCCGCCGGTCACGGCGCTGACCAGGTATTCCAACAACTTGGGCTTCTGCCCGACCAGTTCCGAAATGGTGTTGAAGACCGCGTCCACCGGTCCCATGCCGAAGCCAGAAAGCTTCTTCTCCTCGCCGTCCACCAGCAGGATCACGGCGGCGGTGGGCGGCACGCCCATGTTGCCCGCGAGCACGGAGAGCGTCTTGAGCGCGAACTTGTCCGGGATGCGGAAGATTTCTTCCAGCACCAGGGCCTCCACGTCCTCGTCGAAGATCTGCTTCTTCTTGTCCGCCAGCCGTTTGACCGCGTCGAAGACCACGGCGGTCTGCTCGTCCGAGAGCTTGAAGCCCAGCTCCGTGAGCTTGGCCGTGAGCGCGTTGCGGCCCGAGTGCTTGCCCAGCACGATGTCCGTGCCGGTGCGGCCGATGCTCTGCGGGGTCATGATCTCGTAGGTCTGACGGTTCTTCAGCATGCCGTCCTGGTGGATGCCGGACTCGTGGGCGAAGGCGTTGCGGCCCACGATGGCCTTGTAGGGCGGGATGGGCATGCCGATGATGCGCGAGAGCAGGCGGCAGGAGGGGTAGAGCTGCTCGGTGTCGATGTTCGTGGAGAGATCGTAGCGGTCCTGGCGGACCCTCAGCGCCATGACCACTTCCTCAAGGGCGCAGTTGCCCGCGCGCTCGCCGATGCCCGAGAGCGTGACCTCGGCCTGACGCGCGCCCGCCTTCAGGGCGGCCAGGGTATTGGCCGCGGCCAGACCCAGGTCGTTGTGGCAATGCACGCTGAACACGGCCTTGTGGGCGTTTGGCACGTGCTCCAGGAGCCAGGCGATGAGCGCGCCGAACTCGTCGGGCTGGGCGTAGCCCACGGTGTCGGGGATGTTGATCACCGTGGCCCCGGCGTCGATGGCCGTCTCGACCACCCGGCCCAGGAACTCCCACTCGGAGCGCGAGGCGTCCTCGGCCGAGAACTCCACGTCGGCGCAGAAGGATTTGGCCAGCCGCACGGCCTCGCGGGCCATCTCCAGGACCTGATGCGGCTCCTTGCGCAGCTTGTACTGCATATGCAGCGGGCTGGTGGCGATGAAGGTGTGAATGCGGGGGCTCTGCGCGCCCTTGATGGCCTCCCAGCAGCGCTCGATGTCGCTCTTCACGCTACGGCACAGGCCCGCCACGCGGCAATTCGAGACCGCGCCAGCGATGGCCTGCACGGCCTCGAAATCGCCGGGGCTGGCGGCCGGGAATCCCGCCTCGATGATGTCCACGCCCAGGCGTTCGAGCTGACGGGCGAGACGGACCTTCTCGCGCTGGTTCATGGTCGCGCCGGGGGACTGTTCGCCGTCGCGCAGGGTGGTGTCGAAGATGTGGATATGTTCGCTCATGTCTTCCTCCGTGGGGGTCTGGCAACCGTGTGGCCGGCGTCGATCTGCCTGGGACGCCGGGGACTCCTGGACCATGGGACCGGACGCGCGCGCACGGCGCGCGGCGGGGCTAGGATAGCCCCTGGTGCTGGTCGCCTAGGAGCAGGGGACGGCGGCGGGGAAGAATGACGAAGGTGTAGACGATGCCCGAGAGCATGTAGCACATGCCCAACGGGAAGAAGAGCAGCGTGGGCTCGGAGGCGATGAGCGCGAAGAGCAGCACCGCCGTGACCAGGGAACCGAGGGCGTGGGCCTTGAACCAGCCGTATTCCTTGAAGGCGTAGTAGCGTATCTTGCTGACCATGAGGAAGGAAAGCACGTAGGCCAGCACGAGGCAGAGAGCGGGGAGGAGTTTTTCCAGGGCCACGGGCGGAAGGTGCTCCTGGAAGAGGACCAGCGAGGCCACCAGGCAGCCTGCGGCCGGGGTGGGCAGGCCGGTGAAGAGCAGCTTGCCCGCGGACGGGGTCTGGACGTTGAAGCGGGCCAGGCGCAGGGCCGCGCAGGCCATGAACAGGAAGCAGGCCATGAGGCCCAGGCGGCCGTAGGCCGAGAGCTTCCAGAGGTACATCATCAGGGCGGGGGTGACGCCGAAGGCCACGAGGTCGGCCAGGGAGTCGAGCTGGACGCCGAATTCGCTGCTGGTGTTCGTCAGGCGGGCGATCTTGCCGTCCAGACCGTCGAGCAGGGCGGAGATGAAAATGGCCCAGGCGCACGTCTCGAACTGACCCTTGATGGCCAAGGTCATGCCCAGAAACCCGGCGAACATGCTCGCCGTGGTCATCAGGTTGGGCAGGATGTAGACGCCCCGCATGCGGGGCCTCGCGCTCTTCTCGTCCACGAAAAACCTTCCGGGCCAGCCTCGCGGCTAGGCTCCCGCGCGGCGGGGGCGGGCCAGGGCGGTCTGCCCGGCCAGGGTCCGCTCGCCCACGGCGACACACGGCTCATAGTCATGCGGGAGAAAGACGTCAACCCGCGAACCGAATTTGATCATGCCGAAGCGTTGGCCCCGCGTCAATGCATCTCCGCTCTCCGCCCAGGGCACGATGCGCCGCGCCAGCAGCCCGGCGATCTGCACCACGGTGAACGACCTCTCCCCGTCCTCCACGCGGTACAGGCAGCGCTCGTTGTCCTCGCTGGCCTTGTCCAGGGAGGCGTTGAAGAACTTTCCGGGCACGTATTCGATGCGCGTCACCGTGCCGGAGAGGGGCGCGCGGTTCACGTGCACGTCGAAGACGTTCATGAAGATGCAGACCACGGTGCGGGTCTCGCGCGTCAGGGGGTCCAGGGCCTCGCCCACGCGCACCACCTTGCCGTCGGCCGGGGCCACGGCCAAGGCAGGATCGTGCGGCGGCACGCGCTCGGGGTCGCGGAAGAAGTTCACGGCCAGAGCCGTGAGCACGAGGCCGAGCAGCGCGAGGACGGAGTGGTCCAGCAACGCGGCCAAAAACGCCGCGAAGGCGAAGAGGCCGATGTACTTGTAGCCTTCGGGGCAGAGCTGGGCGTGGGGTCGTTTCATACGGCGCGGTCCTCCTGCGCTGCGGCCCGTCCGGCCGGTCCGTCCCGGCCGGACGGGAAGGGAATGTCCGGGAAATATGCGGCGAAGGTTCCGGCGAAGTCTGCCGGGCCGGTGAAGTGGATGGCCGCCATCCCGGCCTCGCGCGCCGTCCGCACGTTGTGCGCCGCGTCGTCCACGAAGAGCGAGGCGCCGGGGACGGCCGTCATGGCGCGCAGGGCGATCTCGAAGAACTCCCGCTGCCCCTTGTGGCGGCCGTAATGGAAACTGTTGAAGACGTGGTCGAACTCTCCGAAAAATCCGTCGCGGGCGTCCAGTTCGTCGAGCCAGTTGGTCTGGTCCGAGAGCAGCGCCGCCCGGACGCCCCGCGCCCTGAGCGCGCGCACCAGGGCCAGCATGACGGGCCTGAGACGGAAGCGCTCCAGGATCTCGCGCCGCAGTTCGTCGCCGCTTCGCCGCACGCCCAGGCGTTCGCGTACCAGGGTCCAGAAGTCCGTCTCGCCGATGCGGCCCGTGACGTACCCCTCGGCAAAGACGATGTCGCGCACGGCCTGGAAGAATGCGTGCGGGTCCCTGCCCTCCTGCGCCGCGATGGCGAACAGGCCGTGCAGGAATCCTTCCTCGGCGATGACGCCGCCGTAGTCGAAAAAGACGTGCGTGACGGGCATGGGCGTTGTTCCGGCGGCAGGGCCGCGCAGGAGCCACAGAAGTAGCCGCCGCGTGCGGCAACGTCAACGCGAATGCGTTGCTTTTTTCGATACGGCTGCTAGAAACACCCGTGGAAGGTACACGCATGCTCGATACCGCGCTCCCTCCCCTCGAACGGCTGCGCTTCTTCAAGCGCCAGATCGGCATCACCCCGGAGACGGCGCAGACCCTGGCCCCCTGGCGCGGGGCCTTCCTCGACGCCGAGGAGGAGATGGGCCGCTTTCTCTTCGGCCTCATCTCCGGCTACGCCCAGACGCGCATCGTGCTCCACCACCAGACCTCGGAGCAACGGCTCAAGCACAACTGGCAGGGATGGTACCGCAGGCTCTGGGACGATCCGGACGCGGACGGATTCATGGCCTCGGTCTGGCGCAGCGGGGCCCGTCACGTGCAGTACGGCATAGACCACCGCTTCATCAGCCTGGCCTACTCCCACGTGCGCCGCTTCTGCGAACTGAAGGCCGCGGCCATGGTCCCCGAGAGCCAGTGCGCGGCCGTGAACCTGGAGCTGGGCCGCATCTTCGACCTCTGCCTGCTGGTGGAGACCGACGCTTTTCTCTCCTCGGCCAGCCGCTGCGAACTGGACGTCATGGCCGGAGTGGCCCACCAGATCAGGAACCCCCTGACCATCATCGGCGGCAACGCCGCGCTCCTGCTGCGCACGGCGGACGACGACGGCCGCGCGCGCGCGGCGGGCGAGGCGATCATCGACGAGGCCCGCCGCCTGGAACGCATGGTCAGGAACGTGGGCGTCTACGTCGCCACCTTGTCGCGCGACCCCGTCTTTGCCCGCGTGCCTCTCCCCGCCTTGCTGGACGAGACATTCGCCCTCCTGGCCGGAGACACGGCCGTACGGGCCTGCGAAACGCGCCTGGAGGTCGCGCCGGAAGCCGCCGAGGTGGAAGGCGACCGCGAGATGCTGGCCGCGCTCTTCTACCATCTTGTGCAGAACGCGGCCGAGGCCGCGGCGGCCGACACGGCGACGCCCCGTCTGTCCGTCACGGCCCGGCCTTCCGCCGACATGCCCGGCTTCGTGGACATCCACGTGGTGAACAGCGGCTCGCTGCCGACGGACACGCCCCGCGAGAACCTGTTCCTGCCCTTCCACTCCTCCAAGCCCTACGGCACGGGCTTCGGCCTGCCCATCGCCCGGCTGGTGGCGCGCAAGAACTTTGGCACCCTGACCATCGGCGACGCGCCCGGCGAGGGCGTGGCCGCGGAACTGACCCTGCCCGGCCCGGGCGCGGTGGACCCCACCGGCCTCTTCGTCAGGCCGTGAGACCTCCATGGTTCTGAAACTCGGCGTCAGCACCTGCCTGCTCGGCCGCAACGTGCGCTACGACGGCGGCCATCAACTCGACCGCTGGATCAGGGACGTGCTCGGCCGTTTCGTCACCTTCGTGCCGGTCTGTCCGGAGGTGGAGGCGGGCCTGCCCGTGCCGCGCGAGGCCATGCGCCTGAACGGCGACCCGGCCTGGCCGCGCCTCGTCGGCAGCCGGACCGGCCGCGACTACACCCAGATACTGCAGGACTTCTGCGTCCGCCGCATCCCGGAACTGGAGCAGGAGAACCTCTGCGGCTTCATCTTCAAGGCCAAGAGCCCGTCCAGCGGCATGGAACGAGTCAAGGTCTACGACGACAGGGGCATGCCCACGCAGACCGGCGTGGGCGTCTTCGCCCGCGAATTCATGAAGCGCCTGCCGCTCCTGCCCTGCGAGGACGACGGCCGCCTGAACGACCCGGGGCTGCGCGAGAACTTCATCGAGCGCGTCTTCACCATGCAGCGCTGGCGGACCATGCTGGACGAAGGCCCGGACCTGCGCCGCCTGATCGCCTTCCACACCGCCCACAAGCTGCTCCTGCTCGGCCATTCCCAGAAGCATTACAGGGAGATGGGCCGCATGGTGGCGCAGGGCCGCGACCTGCCATTCCCCCAGCTCCTGTACGACTACCAGAGACTGCTCATGGCCGCCCTGGCCGTGAAATCGACCCCGCGCAAGCAGCTCAACGTGCTGCAGCACGCGGCCGGGTACTTCAAGCGCGTCCTTTCGGCCGACGAGAAGGCGGAACTGGCCGACATCTTCCAGCGCTACGCGGACGGCCTCGCGCCGCTCGTCGTGCCCATGACCATCGTCAACCATTACGTGCGCAAGTACGGCGAGGACTACCTGGCCGGGCAGGTCTGGCTCAATCCGCATCCCGTGGAACTCAAGCTGCGCAACCACGCCTGACCCCTGCCCCGCGCGAACATCCGGAGGCCCCGTGAACGACCAGTCAGCTCCCATCCCCGTCATCCCCTTCGGCAGCCGCGGCCCCCTCGTCACCCGCCTGGGGCTGGGCGGCGAGGGCATCCTGCGCACCTTCGGCGAGGACGCCGGGGCCGCCGCCGTGATCGAGGAGGCCCTGGCCTCGGGCATCGTCTACTTCGACACCGCGCCCGCCTACGCGGGCAGCGAGGCCTATCTGGGCGCGGCCTGGCGGCGTCTGCCCGGCTCGCGGGAACGCATCTTCCAGACCAGCAAGTCGGCCCGGCGCAGCGCGGCCGGCGCGCGCGAGGACCTCACGAACACCCTGCGCGTGCTGGGCACGGATCATCTCGACCTGTGGCAGATCCACGACGTGCGCACCATGGACGACGTGGCCGCCGTCGAGGGACCGGACGGGGCTCTCGAAGCCTTCGTCGCGGCCCGCGAACAGGGGCTGACGCGCCTCATCGGCGTCACCGGCCACCACGATCCCAACGTGCTGCTGCACTGCGTGCGCCACTGGCCCCTGGACAGTGTGCTGCTGCCCGTGAACGTGGCCGAGGCCGCGCTGCCCGGCTTCCTGGACCGGGTCGCGCCCGAGGCCCGGGCGCGCGGCATGGCCGTGGCGGGCATGAAGGTTTTCGGCGGGGGGCATTTCATCTTCCCGCAGGGCCACGTCACGCCGGAACTGCTGCTGCGCTTCGCCCTGTCCCAGCCCGTGGACGTCTGCCTCGCCGGCTGCGCCATCCCGGACCACGTGCGCACCGCGACGCGCGTGGCGCGGGGCTTCTCCCCCATGTCGCCCGAGGCGCAGGAGGAACTGCTCGCCGCCTTCAGGCCGCACGCGGACAAGCTCGCCTTCTACCGCGCCGCCCACGCGCGCGGCTGAGATGCTCTGGTTCTGGCTGGCCCTGGCCACGGCCTTCTTCCAGGCAAGCGAGGCCGCGCTCCTGAAGAAGCATTTCGGCGACCTTCCGCCCTTCGCCATGTCCGCGGTCATGCTCCTCTTCGCCGCGCCCTTCTTCCTCCTCGCCCTGCCCTTCGTCTGGCAGGTCCCGGCCGACGGCTTCTGGCCCCTCATGGCCCTGCTCCTGCCGCTCAACATCCTGGCCTATTTCCTGAACATGATCGCCATCAACGTGGCGCCGCTCTCCCTGACCATGCCCTACCTCTCCTTCACCCCGGTCTTCGCCGCCCTGGCCGCCTGGCCGCTGCTCGGGGAACGGATCGATCCCCTGGGCTGGGCGGGCATCGGCATCACCGTGGCCGGGTCCTGGGTGCTCAACCTGGGGGGAAACGGGCGGCGGCAGTCCGTCGCGGAGCGTCTCCTCGCGCCCTTCTCCGCCCTGGTCACGGAGCGCGGGACGCGCTGCATGCTCGGCACGGCCCTGCTCTTCGGCCTGACCTCGGTGCTGGGCAAGCAGCTCCTGCGCTACGCCTCCCCCGCCTTCGCCGGCGTGGCTTTCTTCCTCTGCCTCTCGCTCCTGGCGCTCGGCGGTCTGGCCCTCGCCCGCCGCCTGGACCGCGTCCTGCTGCGCGCCCTGGCGGCGCGGCCGCTGTGGGGCGGGGCGCTGGGCCTCATGGCCCTGCTCCACAACCTGGCCCACATGGCCGCGGTGGCCCGCGCCCCCGTGGCCTACATGATCTCGGTCAAACGCCTTTCCGGAGTCTTCGGCGTGCTCTACGGGGGGTTGCTCTTCGACGAGAAAAACGTCAGTCTCCGGCTTATGGGCGCGGTCCTCATGTGCCTCGGAGCCGTGGCCGTGACCCTGGCGGGCTAGCGCCGATTCCGGCGCAGGGAGGACAGCATGCGCCGCAGGGACTTCCTCAAATGGCAATTGTCCGGGACGCTCTGGCTGGCGGCCGGGGCGGCCCTGCCCGGCGTGCTGGAGGCCGCCTCCCCGCACCCCGACGTGGCCGTGGCCACGGGCGGGCCCGGCGCGGCCGCGCGGACCTGCGTGGAGATGCTGGGCGGCATGGGCCGTTTCGTGCCGCGCGGAGCCAGGGTGGTCATCAAGCCCAACATGTCCTTCGCCTCCGAGGCCAGCTACGGGGCCAACACCCACCCCGAGGTGGTCGCGGCCCTGGCCCGCATGTGCCGCGAGGCGGGCGCGGCCTCGGTCCTCGTCTTCGACAACCCCCTGGCCCCGGCCGAGCAGTGTCTCGAACGCTCGGGCATCCGCGCGGCCTGCAAGGAGTTCGGCGACATCGTCCAGGCCCCGGCCGGGGACCGCTTCTTCCAGGAGGCGGACATCCCCCAGGCGCAGCAGATGAAGGCCAACGCCTTCCTGCGTGAGGCGCTCGCGGCCGACGTGCTCATCGCCGCGCCCACGGCCAAGTCGCACGGCTCCACCGGCGTCTCGCTGGGCCTCAAGGGCATGATGGGACTGATCAGGAACCGGGGCGTGATGCACTCGCGCCACGACCTCGACGCCGCCATCGTGGACCTGAACACCCGGCTGCGCGCCGCGCTCACCGTGGTGGACGGGACCTACGTGCTCTCCACCGGCGGCCCCTTCGGCCCGGGCAAGGTGCTGCGGGAGAACACGGTCATCGCCTCGGCCGACCCCGTGGCCGCGGACGCCGCGGCCGTGGAGTCCTTCGAGTGGTACGGCCGCCGCTTCGAGGCCAGACAGGTGAACCACATCCGGCTGGCCGCAGAGCGCGGCCTGGGCCGCATGGACGTGGCGAACCTCGACGTCAGGCGCGTGACGCTCTAGCGCGATGGCCGCGCAGCGCCCGCGGCGGGCCGTGCAGATCGCCTGCCTCACGCTCTTCGTCCTGCTCGCCTGGGGCGGGGCCGAGGCCCTGACCGGCGGCCCCGGCCGCGACCTCTTCGTGCGCCTGGACCCGGCCGCGGCCCTGGCAGTGCTCCTGGCGGACCGCTCGCTGACCGCCAGAATCGCGCCGGGCCTCGCGCTGCTCGCCTCGGCCCTGGTCCTCGGCCGCGCCTTTTGCGGCTGGGCCTGTCCCTTCGGCGCCATGCTGGACCTTTCCGACGGCCTCTTCAGGAAAAGACGGACGACGCGGACGCCTCCACGCGGCGTGAAGTACGGCGTGCTCGCGGCCATGCTCACGGCCGCCCTGGCGGGGGTGAACCTGGTTTTCTGGGCCGCGCCCCTGCCGCTGGCAGGCCGCTTCTGGTCCCTGGCCGCCTGGCCGCCCGCGGCGCGGCTGGCGGATGCGGCGCTGGCCCTGCTCGGTCCCATGGCCAGACGGCTGGACGCCACGGGGCTGGCCTTCGCCGAGGTGCGCGTGCCGGACTACGACGCCGTCTGGTTCATCGTGCTCTTCTTCGCCCTCTTCCTCGGCCTCGGCCTCCTCTCGCCACGCCTGTGGTGCCGGATGCTCTGCCCGGCCGGGGCGGCGCTCGGACTCGCGGGCCGCGCCGCGCCCTGGCGGCGCGAGGTCTGCGCGATGTGCACGGGCTGTGGGCTCTGCGCGCGGCTCTGCCCGGCCGGGGCCATCCCCGCCGCCTCCCCGCGCGCCACGGACCATGCCGAGTGCCTGAAATGCCTGCGCTGCCGGGACGTCTGCCCCGAAAGGGCCGTCAGCTTTCCCCTGGCGCGGGGCAGGCCGAAGGCCGCGCCCTCTTTGCTGCGCCGCGCCCTGCTCCTGGGGATCGGGGCGGGCGCGGGCGCGGCGCTCCTGGGCCATGCCGGTCCGGCGCTCGGACGGCCGCACGGCGTGCTGCGCCCTCCGGGCGCGCTGCCCGAACCCGACTTTCTCGCCCGCTGCGTGCGCTGCGGCCTGTGCGCCGCGGCCTGCCCCACGAACACCCTGCAGCCCGCCTGGCTGGCGGCCGGTAGCCTGGGCCTCTTCAGCCCCGTGGTCACCCCCTCGCGCGGCTTCTGCGACCCGGCCTGCCACGCCTGCGCCCCGGCCTGCCCCACGGCCGCCATCCGCCCCCTCGCCGGGGAGCGGACCTTCGCCAAGATCGGCACGGCCGAGGTCGTGCGCAAGACCTGTCTGGCCTGGGAAAAACGGAAGAAATGTCTGGTCTGCGACGAAGTCTGCCCCTACGACGCCGTGAACCTCAAGCCCGAACCGGGCAATCCAGTGGCCGTGCCGCATGTGGACGAAAAGCGTTGCGCGGGCTGCGGATTTTGCGAAAAGCACTGCCCGGTGCAGGACAAGGCCATCGTGGTCAGACCCACGGACGCGGTGCGGCTGCGCGCGGGCAGCGTGCGCGAGGCGGCCGGGGCGCGGGGGTTGCGGCTGGAGTTCAAGTCGAAAAAGCCCGGAGAGCGCCCCGGCCCGGCCTACGAGGACACGCCGGGCGCGGGCGGGCTGCCGCCGGGCTTCTCGGAATAAACAGGCGCGCGGCGCGGGCCGGGGCTCAGTCCCCGGCCCTGGTCAGCATCCGCCCCACCGCCGCGAGGTGCTTCTGTTCCTCCCCGGCCAGGGCGCGCAGGGCCTGTTCCTCCTCCTGCCCCGCGGCACGCGGCGCGGCCCGCAGATAAAGGTCCAAGGCCTGGGCCTCGAAGGCCAGGGCGGTCTCCAGTATCTCGCGCTGCTCGACGCCCGCGGCCGCGAAACGGACCTCCGCCTCCTTGGCGGAAAACCCTCCTTCCACCTCGCCGATCCCCTCAGCCCGGGCCGTGAGTTCCGTCTCGCCCAGTCCGAGCCCGCGCGCCAGATGCAGCACCATGGCCTTATGCCCCTCCTCGAAGCGGGCCAGTCCGAGAAAAATCCGGCGCTGCTCCGGGTCCGCGGCCCGCGCGGCGCAGGCCGCGTAAAACACGCCAAGGTTCGCCTCCATGGCGTAGGCCAGGGACAGCACGTCGAGCAGGGACGCGGCCTCGGGCAGGCGGGCCAGGCCTTGGTCCGCGGGGCCCTCGGCCGCCGCGCCCTGCCAAGCCGAGAAGCCGCCCAGGATGTTCATGACCTCGTACCCCTGCCCGGCCAACAACCCGGCCGCGGCCGCGCTGCGCCTGCCCGACCGGCAGTAGGCCAGGACCGGCCGGTCCCGCGGCAGATCGGCCAGCTTGTCCGGCAATTCGGGCAGGGGGAGCAGGCGCGCCCCTGGCACATGACCCTCGGCGTATTCCCAGTCTTGACGCACGTCGAGCAGTGTGTACGAATCGGACGTACGATTCTGCATGAAGGTCTCGGCCTCGGCGGGAGTGACGTCCTTGGGCCTCGTCATATCGCCATCTCTCCTCGGTTGCGGTCGGGCGTGGTCCCGTGGTATCGAGCGCCTCGCATGGACGCGATTCTACACAAAATTTCCGGCAGGGGCAGCCTGTCATGAGGCCCCGGCCGCTCCTCAAGCTCGGGCTGCGCGAGGCCGCCCTGCTGATCTTCCTCTCCGTGGTCCTCTCCCTGGGCATCAACGCCCTGCGCACGGATGGCATCCCCCTGAGCGAGAACTGGACCGACAAGACCCTGCGCGCCCTGGGCGACAAGGCCCTGGACCTGAGCCGGGCCAAGGCCCTGCATGCCACCGCGGGCATCCTCTTCGTGGATGCGCGCGAGGCCGAGAGCTATGCCGCCGGGCACGTGGCCGGGGCGGTGAACCTGCCCTACGACCCCTTCAACCCGCAAAGCGAGCAGCGCATCCTGAGCCTGCCCAAGGACCGCTGGCTGGTCCTCTACTGCTCCTCGATCTCCTGTCCGCTGGCCAAGCAGATGGCCGAGGCCCTGACCTTCAACGGCTACGACAAGGTCCTGATCATGGCCGAGGGCTTCGAGGGCTGGCGGAAGGCGGGCGGCCCCACCGGGGAGGCGAAATGACCCTGCGCGCCGTCCTGCGTATCGCGCTGGGCCTCGTCTTCGTGGTCGCCAGCCTGGACAAGGCTCTGAACGCGTCGGCCTTCGCTGCCATCGTCTTCAACTTCAACCTGCTGCCGGACCACATGATCAACGTCGTGGCCCTGGTCCTGCCGTGGCTGGAGTTGCTCACCGGGCTGTGCCTGATCTTCGACATGCTCACCCTGGGAGCGGCGGGCATCGCCCTCGGCCTGATGTGCGTCTTCATGACCGCCCTCGGCCTCAACGCCCTGCGCGGCCTGGACGTGGCCTGCGGCTGCTTCTCCACGGACGCCGCGGGCGCTCCGGGCCTCTGGTCCCTGGGACGCGACGCGGGCATCCTGCTCCTCGCCTTCACGGTCTTCCGCTGCGAAGCCATCCGGGCCAGATCCAACACCCGGCTCCCCTAGCGTTCCCATATCCCTTCAGAAAAAGGTGGCCCAGGCGAGAAGCGCCGCCGGGACCAGCCCGGCCGCCCATGCCGCCGGGCTTGCCGCGCGCGTCTCGCGCCACGCCCCGGGACCGTCCAGACCGCGCGCGGCCACGGCCAGGGTCTGCGCCCAGGTGTCGGCGGCCAGGGTGCGCAGCAAGGCCTGGGGCAGGAGCAGGACACGCCTGGACCAGGGGCAGTCCGGCCAGCGCAGGGAAAGGACGCGGGCGAGCCCCGCGGCGCGCGCCCAGGCCAGGGGCAGGAAATGGACCATGAGCGTCAGGGCCAGAGCAGCTTCCCAGGCCCGGCTCCGCAGCACCGGGGAGAGATACCAGGCGAAGGCCCGGCCCATGCGCAGAGGCGAGGCGGCCAGGGCAAGGGAAAGGCCGAGCAGAAGCAGCACGAGGAGCCGCGCGGCCAGCAGCCCGGCCCCGGCCAGGGCGGCCGCGGGCATCGCCCCGGCCGCCAGGTCGAGCCCGGCCTTGACCGCGGCCCAGAGCGCGACGAAGGCCGCCCCGCCGGGCCACAGCCGCAGGTTCGGCCCGCGAAAGCCGCCAAGGGCGGCGCAGGCGGCCGCCCCTGCCGGAAGCACGGCCCACAGCGCCTGCCCGGGCAGCCGCCAGAAGACGCAGCCGAGGAGCAGGGCGAACGCTATCTTGGGCCGCGCGTCCCAGTCCAGCAAGGCGCGTCCGACGCGCCCCAGGGGCTGGGGCAGGAGTCCGGCCAGGGCGGCCACTCAGGCCTCCCAGTCCCAGGGCCTGAGCCCCAGGCCCGCCTGCCAGGAGCAGGGCGGCCGCACGTCCAGCCCGTGCAGCCGGGGGAAGACCTCGTCCGCCGCGCCCAGGACCTCCTGGCGTCCAGCGCGCAGCACGAGCCATCCGTCGGCCAGGTCGGCCAGAGGCTCCAGGTCGTGCAGGGCCACCACCTGGGTCAGCCCGGACGCCCTGCCCTCGGCCAGCAGGCCGCGCATCTCGCGCACGCCCGGATAGTCCAGCCCGGCGAAGGGTTCGTCCAGCAGGAGCAGACGCGGCCGCCGCAACAGGGCCGCGGCCAGGCAGAGCTTGCGCTTCTGGCCGAAGGAGAGGGTCTGCACCGGTTGTCCGGGCGCGCGCAGTCCCAGACGCGCGGCCAGCTCCAGGGCCTCGCCGCGACGCCCGGGGGCGAGGCCGAGGAGCAGGTCCTCCTCCACCGTGGAGCCGATGACGGACAGGTCCGCCTCCTGCAGGACCAGGGCGGCCAGACGTCTGAGCGCCGCCGGGTCAGCCCGCTCGCCGTCCGCCAGGATAGCCCCGTCCAGGGGCGCGTGGATGCCCGCCAGCAGGGAGAGCAACGTGGACTTTCCCGCGCCGTTGGCCCCGGCCACGCCGAGCAGCCGTCCGGGCTCCAAGGCGAAGGAGACGCCCGAAAGCCGCTGTCCGCCCCCGGCGTGGACGAAGGAGACGTCCCTGGCCTCGATCACCGCGGCGCGAGCCCCCGTGCCAGCATCCAGCGCCAGGTGGCCACGGCCAGGACCGCCTTGGCCAGGTCCTGAAGCACGAACGGCGCGGCCCCCAGGGCCAGCGCCCGGCCCGCCCCCACGTCCAGCACGGCCATGAGCCGGAGCACGCCGAGCCCGTAGATGCAGATCAGCGCGGCGACGCCTAGGGCCATGCCGCGCCCCCAGGCCGGGTCGTCCAGGCGCTGCGCCTGACCCGTGACCCAGGCGGCCAGGACGAATCCGGCCAGGAAGCCGCCGGTGGGGCCGAGGAGCACGGCCAATCCGGCCTTGCCGCCCGCGAAAACAGGCAGACCCAGCAGACCCGCGCAGACGTAAAGAGTCACGGCCCCGGCCCCGTGCAGCGGACCGAGGAGATACCCGGCGAGCATGACGAAGTAGGGCTGCAGGGTGAACGGCACCGGACCGAGAGGTATCTGCAGGAACGCGCCCAAGGCCACCAGGGCGGCCAGCAGGGCGCTCCAGACGAGGCGGTGCAGGGAGGCGAGGGGTGTGATCATGCGGCCCTCTTTTTTACGCAGGCATGGTACACCGCGCGGGGGCATCGGACAATACCGGCTCAGACCGCGACGTACCCCAGGCGCGCGAGGGCTTCGGCCATGCTGGCCGCCGGGCTGCCCGGCGTGGTCAGGTAGTTGCCCGTCATCAGGCCGTCCGCGCCCGCCTCCAGCAGCGGCGCGGGATCCGGACCGAAGACCGTCTCCCGTCCGCCGCAGATGCGAATGGTCGCCGTGGGCAGAAGCAGGCGCAACAGGGCCACGCTGGCCGTCGCCTCCCCGGGGGACAGCACGGGTCTGCCTTCGAGCCGGGTGCCGGGGATGGGGGTGAGACAGTTGACGGGCACGGAGCGCACGCCGAGTTCGGCCAGCAGCAATCCAAGCTCCGCGCGGTCCTCGAAGGACTCGCCCAGCCCGAAGAGTCCGCCGCAGCAGACCTCGACGCCCCGGGCCAGGGCCTCGCGCACCATATCCACGTCCTCGTCGTAGGCGTGCGTGGAGCATATCTTCGGGAAGAACGAGGCCGACGTCTCCAGGTTGTGGTGCAGCCGCCGCATCCCGGCCGTAACCAGGGCGTCGAGCCGCACGGGCGTAAGTAGCCCCACGGAGACGTCCGGCTCCAGCCCCAGGGCGGCGACGCGGGCCACGGCCCCGCACAGCCCGGCGAACTCCTCGCGCGTGGGCGCAAGACCGCTGGCCACGATGCCGAAACGCCGCACGCCCGCGTCGCGCGCCTCCGCCGCCGCGGCCGCCACGGCCTCGGGGCCGATGAAAGGATGGACCGGAGCATCCGTGCGGTGGTGCGCGGACTGGGCGCAAAAGGCGCAGTCCTCGGAGCAGCGGCCGCTCTTGGCGTTGACGATGGCGCACAACTCCACCCTGCGGCCACGGTGGCGGTCGCGCACGTCGCGGGCCAGGGCGCGGAGGCGCTGGGGCTCCTCGCGCGCGGCCCGGCACAGCTCCGGCGCGGCCGAAGGCCCGGGAGCTTGCCCTGTCAGGGCGATCTGATAGATGTCGTCGAGCCGCATGCGTCCTCCCCGTGGGGAGCCTGACCTAGCGGCTTTCGCCCCGCAAGGCAAGGAGACCCGATGCCGCCCCTTCCGCCCCTCGCGGACCGCTCCGCCCTGGACATGCTGGACGCCACGGCCCACGCCCCCCTGGACATGGAGGGCCGCGCCCTGGACTGGCCCGCCATGCCAGCGCCCTTCAAGACCTATCCGCCCGGCGCGCCGCTGCACCCGTTGCCGCGCCCGGCCGCCTGGCCCGAACTGTCCTGCGGCCGGGCCATGGCCGGGGAATCGGCCCCGGAGAAATCCCCGGACGCGGCCGACGTCTCGGCCCTGCTCCAGCTCGCCTGCGGCGTGACCGCCTCTGTGCGCCGGGCCGTGGACGAATACTTCCTGCGCGCCAACGCCTCGGCCGGGGCGCTCTACCCGTGCGAACTCCACCTCGCCGCCTCCGGCATCCCCGGCCTGCCGGACGGTCTGTACAACTTCGCGCCCGAGCGCCACGCGCTGCGCCTGCTGCGCGCCGGTCCCCCCGCCGACGGCCCCGGCCTCTCCGCCTTCCTCACGGTCATCCCCTTCCGCAGCGCCTGGAAGTACCGGGAACGCGCCCTGCGCTACCTCTTCCTCGACGCCGGGCATCTGCTGGAAAATCTCGACTGCGCGGCCAGGAGCCTCGGGCTTCGCTGCGCCGTCGATCCCCGGCCGGACGCGGACAACGCCGCGGCCCTGCTCTGCCTGGACCCGGCACGGGAGCGCTGCCTTTTTCGCGTCAGCCTCTGGGGCGATGCGGCCCTGCGCCCGGACCCGCCCGCGCCGGTCCACGGCGACCTGGCCCGCGCCTCCGCGGTTTCGCCGCGCGAGACGGCGTATCCCCTGATCGAGACCGCCCTGTCCCGCCCTTCCCTGCCCGGAAGCGCGCTTCCCCCGGCCCCGGCCGCGTCCCTCGCCATGCCCTTCGCCCAGGCGGCCATCGCCCGCCGCAGCCGCCGCGCCTACGTGGCCGCGCCCCTGCCCGGGGCCGTTCTGGAGGCGCTGGTCCAGGCCCTCCGCGGCCCCGCGGGCGAGGAGGCGGGACTCGGCGTGCGCCTGCTGCTGCAGGAGGAACACGGCCTCCCCTCGGGCTGCTTCGCCCTGGACCGGCGCGCGGGCGCGCTGCAGCGCCTGGACACGGCGCCCTCCCCCCAGGCCCTGGCCGACGCCTGCCTGGGCCAGGCCTGGATGGCCAAGGCCGGGGCGCTCCTCTGCTTCACCGCCGACCTTCGGGCGGCCGAGGCCGCGCACGGCCCGGGCGCGCTCGGCCTGCTCCTGACCCAGGCCGGACGCCTGGGGCAGCGCGCCTATCTGACGGCGGAAGCCCTCAGCGCCGCCCAGAAGGACGCGGGGCGACGATTGGGCGCATGCGGCGTGGGAGCGTTCTTCGATGCGCAGTCGGCGAAGCTGCTCGGCCTCGCTCCTGACGAACGGCTGCTCTACGCGGCCGCTTTCGGCTTCACCGCGGGCCGCTGACGTCCGGCGCGGAGGGCTGCGGCGGCTTGCGGCCCACGTAGGCCTCGACGTGGCGGGGAGGATTTTCGCGCAGTCCCTCGAAACCCGTGATGAATTCGAAGTCCGCGAACAGTCTGCGCAGCTCGCCCGGCTCCAGCAGGAAAGCGGGGTTGGACGGCGCGCCGGAAATCTCGCGCTGGCGCACGGTGAAGGTCTCGTAGACCACGAGGCCGCCGGGCCGCAGCGCCTCCTTGATCCAGGGAATGAGCGGCCGGTGCAGATACTTGACCACCACCACGGCGGCGTAGGCGCCGGCGGGCAGCAGTTCCGCCAGCAGGGCGTCCGGGGCCTCCAGGTCGCCCTGCCGCCAGCGCACGGACACGCCGCGCCGCGCCGCCAGGGCGGCGGCCCCGGCCAGGGTCTCGGCCGAGCGGTCCAGCCCCTCCACGGCGCAGCCGAGCCCGGCCAGGAAGACGGCGTTGCGTCCGCCGCCGCAGGCCAGATCGAGCACCGGTCCGGCCACGGGATTGCGGCGCAGCAGCCCTGCCTGTTCGCGCACGATCTCGGCGGGTTCCTCGTTTTGAACGCGCATCGCCTCTCCCTGGGCCGCACGGTTGCCAACGGTCCGGCACATCATGTTACACTGCCCGCATCAGCCAAACAGCGCAAGGAGTCCGCATGCGATTGTCACCCAGTCTCCTCCTTTTCGTCCTGCTCCTCGCCCTCCCGGCCCCGGTCGCGGCCGTGGTCGTCCAGGTCACGCTGCACCCGGCCTCGGCCGTGGTCGAGGAACGGGTGCAGGGTCCCACGGCCGATTCCCCGTCCGGCCCGGCCCTCGTCCTGACCCTGCCCCGCAGCGCCGATCCGGCCGGACTCAGGGCCCGCGCCCTGACGCCGGGCCTTGCCGTCACCGGCGTCTCCTGGCGCGAGGTCCCCAGCCCGGCCCAGGCGCGCGTTGCCGAACTGCGCCGCCGCGTGGAGACCGCCCGGACGGCCTTCGACGCGGCCACGGCCAAGGCCGAGGCCCTGGCCGGGCAGGCCGGATTCTGGAAAAGCCTGCGCATGGACGGCGCGCCCACGCCCGAGGCCGCGGGCAAGCTGGCCGCCCGCCTGGCGGAGGGGCTGGAGACCGCCCTCTCCCGCCAGGCCGCGGCGCAGGTGGAGAGAGAAAAGACGGGCAAGGCCCTCGAACTGGCCCGGAACGAACTTGCCCAGGCCGAGGCCGAGGACGGCATGGCCTGGGAGGTCAACCTCGCGTTCAACGCCCGCTCCGAACGGGCCGAGGCGGCCCTGATCTACGAGGTCGCCAACTGCGGCTGGACCCCGGCCTATCGCGTTGAGGCCCTGCCCGCCAAGGGGCAGGTGGCCCTGACCCTGGAGGCCGAGATCGCCCAGTCCAGCGGCCGCGCCTGGGACGCGCCGCTCAGGCTAGCCACGCTCCCGCCCGTGACGCGCATTGCCCCGCCCGGCTTGCCGGAATGGATCATCCAGCCCCAGCCCGAAGCCGCGCCCCTTCCCGCGCCCCGCGCCATGAAAGCCATGGGCGAAGCCGCCCCCCTGGCCGCCGTGGCGGCGGACAACGCCGTCCGGGCCGACTACGGCGCTTACGCGGTCTACGATCTTGGCCGCCGCAGCCTGGAGCCGGGCCGCCCGGTGCGGCTGCCCGTGCTCACGCACACGGCCAGGGCCGAGTTCACCCACCTCGTGCGGCCCTCGCGCGGACCGGAGACCTGGCTCAGGGGCGCGCTGTCCCTGGACGAGTCCCTGGACCTGCCCCAGGGGCCGGCCGTCTTCCTGGTGGACGGGGCGCTGGCGGGCGAAGGCGCGTTCGGCCTTGCGGGCCGGGAGGCCGAAGTCTTCTTCGGCGCGGACCCCCTGGTGCGCTGCACCGCCCGCACCCGGAGCACGGGCTCGGGCCAGGGCGGCGTCTTTTCCAGAAGCCAGACCTACCGCTGGGCCTGGACCTTCGAACTGGCCAACAACCGCACCGTGCCGGTGCGGGCGCGGATCGAGGAGCCGCTGCCCCAGGCGCGCGACCAGCGCATCGAGCTGAAGCTGACCGCGACGCCCGGAACGACCCGGCGCGAGAACGGGCTGGCGATCTGGGAACTGGAGGTCCCGCCCGCTGCCAGGCAGGACGTCTCCTGGGACATCGACCTCACCGCCCCGGCGGACCTGCGTCTGGACCTGGGCTGGAGGCGGTAGCGCCCCCCGCGGCACAAAAATCGCAATGATCCCTGGCCAGGGCAGAATCTGCACCCTCAAGCCACGGACGCTTTTGCCATGAACAGGATCGTGTTACAGCGGCATGCCATGGACGACCCGGACCGGCAACACGGCGCGGAGCCGGACTACGAAGAGCAGCGCGAGCGCGAGGCGGCGCAGTACCGCGCCCTGACGAGCCTGCGCCACGAGTGCTTCTACGGCGCGGCGGCCGTGGGCGCGGCGGCGGGCATGCTCAAGGCGTGGCACGGCATGGAGAGCATCATGGCCGTGCTCTACAGCGGCGTGGGCGGCGTGGTCATGGTCATGGTCGCGGGCTTTGCCGGGGGTTTTTGCGCCTCCGTGCTGCGCAGCCTCGTGGCCCGCCACCGCGGCCTCCTTTCCCTGGATCAGGAGGGCGGCGGCGAAGGGCCGGTCATCGGCGGCTTCGGCGGCGCCTTCCTGGGCCTGCTGCTCGCCCTGCTCACCTGGAACCTGGAGGCCGCCACCTTCTACACGGGCGTGGGCACGGCCGTCGGCAGCCTCCTGGGGGGCCTGCCCGGAGAACACGTGACCGTGTTCATCCGCATGCTGGCCGTGCAGGAACACCTGGAACGCCGCAAAAGCGATCACGACGACGCGGACGGCGAGGAGAGCGGCGGGCAGGCCCGGGCGGAACACGAACCGGACGGGCGCGGCGCGGCCGGACGCACGGACCGTCCCGGCGGGGAATGATCTTTACAGCCCGGGGGCAAGGGGGTAGGCAGGGACGAGCAGACAACCACAAGGAGTAGGCCATGTGCACGAAATGCGGCTGCGGTCCCAAGAAGGAGACCCGCTTCGAGAAGTTCCAGCACGACCATCCTCATACGCACAGCCATGAGCACGATCACGAACACAGCCACGCCCACAGCCACGACGGCCATACGCACGAGCACGCCCATCACCACGCGCACGACCACGACCACGACGACCACCAGCACCACCACGACCACCTGCACGATCACGGCCATCACCACCACGACCACGATCACGACCATAAATAGCGGCCCAGCGCGGGACTCCCGCGGCGGAGCCCGGAAACGAAAAAAGCGCGGACTTTCGTCCGCGCTTTTTTTGAAGGAACCAGGCACCCGGCAGAATCCAACTACCGCTGCTCCCTTTCGGGCCTGACGGGGTTCATGGCGCCACCGCCGCCTGGCTCCCTCGGAAATATCGCTGCAAAGAACGCCGCCCGCGCCGCAAGCGTCGCGGGAGAGTCTGCATACGCACCCCACTCCGCCTTGTCAATGCCGCCGGAAGAGGGGACGATCCTTCCACGAACTAGAACACGATGGTCTTGTTGCCGTTGACGATGACCCTGTCCTCCAGATGCCAGGCCACGGCGCGGGCCAGGACCTGACGCTCCAGGTCGCGTCCGGCACGGGCCAGCTCGGGCACCAGGTGGCGGTGGCTGACGCGCAGCACGTCCTGCTCGATGATCGGTCCGGCGTCCAGCTCCGCGGTCACGTAGTGGGCCGTGGCCCCGATGATCTTCACGCCCCGCTCCCAGGCCTGGCGGTAGGGGTCCGCGCCCACGAAGGCGGGCAGGAAGGAGTGGTGGATGTTGATGATCCGGTTCTCCATGCGGCCCACGAATTCGGGCGGGAGAATCTGCATGTAGCGGGCGAGCACGGCCAGATCGACGCCGTCCATCAACTCCAGGATGCGGGCCTCGCGTCCGGCCTTGTCCGCCGCGTCCACGGGCAGATAGTGGTAGGGGATGCCGAAGCGTTCGACGTTCTCGCGGTGGTCGGGATGGTTGGAGACGACCATGGCCACCCGGCAGGGCAGTTCGCCCCGCGCCCAGCGCCAAAGCAGCTCCAGCAGGCAGTGGTCCGAGCCGGAGACGAAGATGGCGACCTGCTTCACGTCGGCCGCATAGGTCAGCTGGAACTCCATGTCGAAGCGCTCGGCGATGACCGAGGCGAAGGCGTTCTCCAGGGCCGGACGGGCGATGTCCAGGTGCGGCGTCTGGAATTCGAGACGCAGGTAGAGCGTGCCGCCGAAGGCGTCCGTGGAGTGCTGGTCCAGGGCGGTGATGTTGGCGTTGTGGGAATAGAGGAAATTGGTGATGGCCGCGACGATGCCCGGCTTGTCCGGGCAGGTGGCGCGAAGGCGGGCGATGGTCGACGGTTCCATGGTCCTCTCCCGTGGGCGGCGCAAACGCAAGGAGGCCGCGGCGCAAGCCGCGGCCTCCGGTCGTTCTCTGGCGGAGAGGGAGGGATTTGAACCCTCGACACCCGTTAAGGTGTACACGATTTCCAATCGTGCGCCTTCGGCCGCTCGGCCACCTCTCCAAAAGGGAGCACCCGGATACCCTACAAGCGGGCCTTTGGCAAGATACGGGCGGCGGGGATTCCGGTTTTTTTTCGCAGGCACGGAAAGAAGACGGAAAAGAGGGCAAGAGACTCAGCGGGCAGGCCCCATACGCACGCTGAGCGGCGAGGAGGCGGGATCGAAGGAGCCTTTACGCACGATGCGGCCGTCCTTGAAGGTCAGCCAGCTCGACTTGCCGTAGTGCGGCACGCGGCGCACCGCCTCGGCCACCGCCTGGGGCGAGGCGTCCCTGGCCGGGAAGAGGATCGCGGTGAAGGTTCCGTCCCGGCCCGGGGCGGGGAAGACGGCAAAGAGCGTGTCCGCGTCCTGCGCCCCGGTCTGGCCGGGCGCGGAAAAGTCCCCCGGCGACAGCCTGAGCCCGGCGGGCAGGGAGGCGAGCCGCGCCCGCCAGGCCGGAGTCTCGGGCTGGCCGCAGAAGAGCACGTTCTCGCCCCGTCCGACCCAGTCGTCGGTGCGCGCCTCGTCCACGGGCACGTCGCCCCGTCGCCCCAGAGCCGCGAGCAGCATGGAGCAGGCCTCGCGCTGTTCCGGCAAAAGCGAATGGGCCGCGACCACCACCAGGCGGCCCGCGCCGCGCAGGCTGTTGACCGCGGGCGGCACCTCCTCGGGCGAGAGGAGCTTGAAGACGTCGGCCTCGGGGTCCACCACGAGACGCCTAGGCTCGCCGGGCACGCGCAGTTCGATCTGCACCTCCTCGTCCTCCAGGGCGAAAACCTTGCCGCGCGGACCCTTGGACGTCTCCACGAGCACGGGCAGATCGAGGCGATAGAGCGGCCTGGCCTGGGTCAGGACGGCGCTCACCACGGCCCCGCCGTCCCTGGCGCGCGCCGCGGACGAGGAGACGCCCAGCACCGGCGCGCCCGCCCTGTCGATCCACTGCGCGAAGAACATCTGGCTCTCCACCTCGTCCCAGCCCGAAACGCGCACGAAGGCCTCGCGGAAATCCTCCCAGGAGACGGCCTGGAACATGCGCTCCTTGAGCACCAGCCGCAGGCCCTTCCAAAAGGCCTCGTCGCCGATGCGGCGACGGATCATGTGGAAGACGAACATGCCCTTGCCGTAGCCGATGACCTGGGAGGCGGGGGAAAAGCGCGAGCCGAAGGACGAGAGGGGGAAATCCCGTTCGCCGGAGGCCAGGCTCGCGTAGTCGCGCAGCACGCCCAGGCGGTATTCGGCCCCGGCCTTGGGCGAGAGACGCTCCTGGGAGAGGTAGTCGGAGAGGTAGGTGGTCAGCCCCTCGCTCCAGTTGCCCTGCTCCTCGTCCACGAGCACGCCGTTGCCCCACCAGCAGTGGGCGATCTCATGCATCAGGCTGGTGTCCGGGATGAACGGCAGGCGCAGGACCGCCCCGCCCAGGGAGGTGAAAGAGGGAAAGCCGTAGCCCGTGGGGAAGAAGTTCTCCACCACGGCGAACTTCTCAAAGGGATAGGGGCCGAGCAGTTCCTCGTAGAAGTCGATGTGCCGCGCCGCGGCTTCGAGGTAACGGTCCATGAGGCCGCGGTTGGCCAGGGTGAAGTAGACGTAGACGTCCGTGGAGCCGCTGCGCGTGCGTCCGACCACGAAACGGCCCGCGGCCAGGGCCAGGCGTCCCACGGGTTTCTCCATGCGCCAGCGCGAGATGCTCTCGGGTCCCTGGTCCTCGTGGCCGAGCAGCGCCCCCTGGGTCACGGCGTAGATGCCGCGGGGGGCGCGCACCGTGAGCCTGAACATCCGTTTGTCCGCCTCGATCTCCGGATACCAGCCCGAACCGGGCAGCAGGAAGGCGCCGGCGGACGTGATCGTGCCGTCCACGCCGTGCCCCGGGTTGTCCAGGCTCAGGGGCCGTTCCTCGAACTCGTCGTCGAAGGGGGCGGACCAGCGCACCACCAGCCGCACGCGGCCGGTGCGCCGTTCCGGAGGAACGTGCACGTAGAGCATGCCGCCGGTGAAGGAGGTGTGGACCCTGCGGCCGTCGAGCTGCACCGCCTCGATACGCGCGTCGTCGGCCAGGGAAAGGAAGAGGGAGGATTCGTCGGTGATCTCCAGACGGATGTCGTCCACCCCTTCCAGCCGTCTGGGGTCCGGCAGCAGACGCACCGAGAGGTCATGGTCGGCGGATACGACTCCCGCCCCGGCCGGGGCGGCGAAGGCGAGAAACAGGGCCAGGCAGAGGGCCGGGCCGGGCATGAACGGTCGCATGGTCTCCAGTGCCGCGCGGCTCGCTGCGCGCGGAACAGATCAGGATTCTGCCGCCGGAAGCGCGCACGGCGTCCGGGCCGGGGAAAAACCGCCACATCCCGGCACGGCGCCTGAAACCCGCTCCTGCCCGCGGATACGTGAAATCGCGGAGCGCGGCAAGACGTCCGGCAAGACCCGCAGACCGGAACGGCGCAGCCGCCTCAGCCAGCGCCCTGACGCGCGGGCTCGGCCGGGGAAAGGGGCAGGAGCGCGCGGAAGACGGAGCCGCGGCCCGGCGCGGAGGAGACGTGGATGCTCCCCGCGAGGTCGTCCACGATGCGGCGGCAGATGGCCAGCCCGAGGCCCGCGCCCTTGCCGGGGTCCTTTGTGGAGAAAAAGGGATCGAAGATGCGCCCGAGATTCTCCTCGGCGATGCCCACGCCCGCGTCCTCGACCTCGATGCGCAGCATCTCCCCTTCCCGGCCCAGGCGGACCACGACCTCGCCGCCCTGCGCCTCCACGGCGTCCAGGGCGTTGTCCAGGAGCACGGAAAAAATCTCCTCGATCTCGGCGGGGGAGATGCGCACCGGGGGCAGCCCCGGCTCCGCTTCGAGCCGCAGGACCGCGCCGAGCCGCGCGGCCTTGTCGGCCAGCCCCTCCGCGACGCGGGCCAGGGCCTCGGCCGGGGCCACGTCCCGCTTGCGCGTGTCCAGGGCTCCGCAGAACTTGAGCAGCCCCAGGGTGATGTTCTTGCAGCGCAGGCCGTGGTCGTGGATGCGGCGGGCCGAGGTCAGTATCTCCCCGGCGCTGGCGCAGCCGCCGGGAGGCTCGTCCTCGATCAGTTCCATGATCCAGCCCGCGTTGTTGACCATGACGTTGACCGGGTTGTTGATCTCGTGGGCCACGCCGCGCGCCAGCACGCCCAGTCCGGCCAGGCGGGCGGTCTCCATCATGCGGCGGCTCTGTTCAAGTCCCGCCTTGCGCGAGAGGGCGTGGCGGATGGCGCGGTCCAGAGCCGCCATGTCCACGGGTTTTTGCAGGTAGTCGGCAGCCCCGAGCTTCATGCCCGTGACCGCCGACTCCACGCTGCCCTGCCCCGTGAGCAGGAGGATCTGCATCTGGGGCCGGGCCGCCTGAAGGTCCTCGATCAGTTCAAGCCCGGTGCGGCCCGGCATCTGGACGTCGAGGACCACCACGTCGAAGGGCTCCGCCCGCACCCGGGCCAGCGCGGCCTCGCCGTCGAGGCAGGCCTGGGCGTGGTAGCCGCGCAGCCCCAGCCGCTCGGCCAGGGCGTCGACGAACCCCTGTTCGTCGTCGACGCACAGGACCCGCGCGGCCATGCCCTACTCCCCGGCCTTGTCCTTCATGCCGTCGTCGATGAGGATCTGCTCGGCGCTCTCGAAGTCGCCCGCCTGCGCAAAGGTGGCGGCGACCATCATGTCCTCCATCTTCTTGCGGTAGGCGTTCTTGATGCTGAAGACCAGGGAGTCGATGTCCACGGGCTTCTTGTGGTACTCGAAAGCCCCGATGCGCATGGCCTCTTCCTTGTCCTTGTCCGTGCCGTGGCCGGTCAGGATGATGACCTGGATCGGCTTCTTGCTCCGCTTCACGCGGCGCAGAACCTCCATGCCGTCGATGCCGGGCATGCGCAGGTCGAGCACGATGACGTCGGGGGTGTCCTTGGCCAGGAAGTCCAGAGCCTCCTCGCCGGACAGGGCCACCTGGGAGCCGAGTTCGCGGATCTGCAGGCGCTCGGCAAGGGTGCGCACGAAGTTCTCTTCGTCGTCCACGAGCAAGAGCTTGATCTTCTTCATTATCATCTCTCCTTAACGGTTGACGTCCTGATCGCCGGGCCTCAGAGGCAGGGGAAACAGACCCTGCACTCGGCCCCGCCGTCCTTGATCTCGCATGCTATGTCCTCGGCCGGGCCGGTCTGAAGCCCGTCCGTCCAGCCGCTTGCTCCGCCCGGCTCCGCAATGAACCGGACCATGCCCCGGCCGTCCCGGGCCGCCAGCAGCAGGCGCACCACGCTGCCCGCAGCCAGGCCGTCCACGGCGCGCTCCAGGGCCGCGAACAACGCCGCGGCGAGCGGCGCGGGCGGCAGCGCGGCGCGCAGCCCGCGCCCCCCACCCTCGTCCACGACGAACGAGACCTTGCGCCCTCTGGCCTTGCGTCGCAGCACGGCCAGCAGGGTTCTGAGCAGCGGGGCCACGTCGGCATGAGGCTGCGCCGCCTCGCTTCCGAAGCGCTTCAGGGCCTCGGCCAGATCGCTGCCCACCCCGAACTGCTCCTGCATGATCCTGAACAATCCGCCGAAACGCGCCTTCTGGGCCGCGGGGATGGCGGGCTCCAGACCGATGAGGTCTTCGAGCAGCCCCGCGTTCTCCTTGAGCACGGCCAGCACGTTGAGCATGTCGTGCATGGCCATGGCCGTCAGGCGTCCTGTCACGGTCTCGCCGCCCATGCCCTACCCCGCCTTCTCCATGGCCTCGCCGAGCTTGGCCAGCAGGGCGTCGATGGACAGGGGCTTCATCATGTAGTCGAAAGCGCCGTGGCGCATGCCTTCCATGCCGTCCCGGGTCGAGCCGTGGCCGGTGAGCAGGATGACCTGCACCTGGGGCCGTTTGGCCTTCACCGCCTTGAGCACGTCCAGCCCCTTCATGCCCGGCATGAGCACGTCCAGGATCATGACGTGGGGCGGATTCTCCTCGACCAGGCGCAACGCCTCCTCGCCGTCCAGCGCCACGCGGGCGGAGAGCCCCCGCAGGGAGAGGCGCTCGGCAAGGGTGGTGATGAACTCCTCCTCGTCGTCCACGAGCAGGACCTTCCATTCGTACATGGGCAATGTCATATGCTTGCTCCCTCGGGCGGGGTCACGGGCAGGAAGATGCTGAAGGTCGTTCCCTGCCCCACCTTGCTCTGCATGGCGATCTCGCCGCCGAGCCGCTTCACGATGCCGTAGGTGATGGAGAGTCCGAGCCCGGTGCCGGTCCCCTTCTTGGTGGTGAAGAAGGGTTCGAAGATGTGCTTCTGGGTCTCGTCGCTCATGCCGCAGCCGTCATCCTGGATGGTGATGCCCACGGTCGCGTCGTCCTTTTGCCAGGTGGTCACGGAGATCGTGCCGCCGTCGTTGACCGCGGCGAAGGCGTTGTTCATGATGTTCAGGAAGACCTGCTGCAGCTGGCCGCGGTCCGAGGCGATGCGGGCCATCTCCTCGCCCAGATGCAGATGCAGCCCGATGTTGCGGTAGGCCGCCTCCCGCTCCAGGAACCCGGTCGTCTCCCTGATGATCTCGTTGACGTCCAGGTCCTCGATCTTGACGTCCATCTGCCGCGCGAAGCCGAGCATGCGATGGGTGATGGTGCGGCAGCGGTCCACGGAACGCAGGATGGCCTCGATGAGGCCCTCGAAGCGGCTCTTTTCGGGAAAATCCGCGCCCATGCCCAGGACGTCCTTCATCAACCCCGCCTTCTCGTTGATGATCGCCAGGGGGTTGTTGACCTCGTGCGCCACGCCCGCGGCCAGCCGGCCGATGGACGAAAGCTTCTGGGAGTGCTCCACCTGCCGGAAGGCCAGTTCGCGGCGCTCGTCGCTCTCGCGCAGCCGGTCCACCAACGCGGCCGTGATGCGGTAGGCCACGGCCATGATCAGGAAGACGCCCGCGAGGAAGACCGCGACCATGTCCGTGCGCAGGGAGTTCCAGGTGCGCATGATCACGCTGCGCGGCTTCACGGCCATGAGCACGTAGTCGGTGTCCGGAAAGTAGGCGTAGGCCAGATAAATCTCCCTGCCCATGTGGTCCTTGAGGGTCCGCACCGTGGTCTCGAAGCTCATGGGCGGCATCTCGAAGGGCAGCTGGTCCAGGACGTTGCCGTAGTACTTGGTGCTGGTCTGCAGCACGCCCTTGCGATTGACCAGGAAGGCGTCGGACTCGGGGTCCAGCCCCATGGAGGCGATGAGCCGGTCGAACTGCCCGGTGTCGATGGTGGCGCGCAGGACCCAGGAGGAGCCGTCGTCCGTGAGGTGCTGCACGGCGATGACGAAGTGCGGCATCTTGCGGAAGCCGAGAAAGATGTCGGAGATGTACCGGCCCTTGAACAGGACCTCGTTGAACCAGGGCTGCTCCGTGTAGTCGCGGCCCTTGAGGCTGTACGGTCCGGCATAGGTGACCTGGACGCCGCTTGTGTCGATGAGTCCGAGGTCCACGAAGCCCGTGAACTTCTGCTTCATGACCTGGAAGATGCGGTTCAGCGCCTTGTCGTCGGCCAGATCCCTGAAGGAATAGGCCGAGGCGATGAAGCTCACGGTGGACGTGCGCTCGGCCAGGAGCAACTCGAAGGAGTTGCGGGTCTTGCTGAGCAGGGCGCGCAGCGGGGCCTGCACCTCGCGGTCCAGGGTGGCGTGGTACTGCTGCAGGTTGATCACGGCCATGGCCAGCAGCGGGATGACCGAAACCATGACCATCAGGGCCACGATCTTGCGCCTGAGCACGCGGTAGCGCGCGGGCGAAACCACCACGTCCACCTCGCCGGGCAGGTCGTGCATGATCCTGGTCTCTTCGCCGCTCATGACCACGCCTCCTCGCCGTAGAGGATGTCCCCGGGGGCCAGTCTGCCCGCGCGGAAGCGCTCCAGCACGGCGTCCACCGGCCCCATGACCTGATCCACCACCTCCACGCGTTTCCAGCGCAGGTAGTGGTAGTACTCCTCCTCGATGCCGCCCACGAGCACGGCGGCGACGTCGTTCTTGAGCACGAAGTCGCACAGCCCGTCCGCCGAGGCGTGGTCGAGCAGGATGATGTCGCGGGAAATCTCCTCGCCCTCGTCCGAGATGCGCGCCAGCAGCACTTCCAGGGCCAGATCGAAACGCGGCGCGACCTCGTTGCGCAGCAGGGGAACGAGCACGGTCCTAGCCATGGCGCGCCTCCCCCGCGGCCTGGCCGCGCGGCCTGCGCCTGCGGCGCTGGGCCTCCTCAAGCACGTGCATGGGCAGATGGGCGGGCAGGACGCGCGCCTCCTGGCAGACCATGACCGCGTATTCCACCACGTTCTTGAGTTCGCGCACGTTTCCGGGCCAGGAGTAGTCCGCCAGGATGCGCAGGGCCTTGGGCGAGAAGCCCGTGACGCTCTTCTTGAGCATCCCGGCGTAGGCGGCCAGGAAGTGGTGCAGCAGGAACTCCACGTCGCCCGCCCGGTCGCGCAGCGGCGGCAGGTGGACGCGGACCGCGGCCAGACGGTGCAGCAGATCCTCGCGCAGGCGGCCCTGGCGCACCAGTTCCTCGGGCGCGCGGTGGGTGGCGGCCATGAGCCGCACATCCACCCGCACCGAGGACTGCGAACCCACGGGTGCGATGACCTTCTCGTCCAGCAGGCGCAGAAGCCCCACCTGCTGTGGCATGGGCAGGTCGGCCAGTTCGGCCACGTAGATCGTGCCCCCGGCCGCGGCCTGGATGCGCCCGACCTTGTCGGACGCGGCCCAGGGAAAGGCCCCCTTGACGTGGCCGAAGAGTTCGGAATCGAGCAGTTCCTCGGGCATGGGGCTCGGATTGAGGCGCACGAAGGATTCGCGCGACCGCGCCGATCCCGCGTGCAGAGCCTCGGCCACGAGGTCCTTGCCGGTGCCGGTCTCGCCGGTGATCAGCACCGGCGCCTCGGCCTGGGCGATGACCGGCAGGACGTCGAGCAGGCGCTCCATCTCGCGCGAGCGGCCGAGCAGACGGCCGCCGGGCAGGGACGAGGAGGCGGAGAGGGATTTTTCCAAGTCCTTCACCCGCCCCAGGTCCTCGACCACCACGAGGCGCAGGTCCGCCTCCTCCCCGTCGCCCAGGCGCAGGGAGGTGACGGCCACGGGGATTTTGCGCCGCGCCGCGGAGAGCAGGTCCGTCTCGCGGCGCAGGGAGGGCGTCCCGGCATGGGCCGGGCAGCCGTGCACGCACAGCCCGCTGCGCAGGACCTGGGCGCAGGGCAGGCCCACGGCCCGTTCGCGCGGAATGCCGCACAGGGCCTCCATGCGCTTGTTGATCCAGCGCACGCGCTGTGCGCCGTCCACGACGAGCATGGCGTGGGGAAAGAGGTCGAAGGCCGCGAGCACCACCGGTCCGCTCAGGGCGGCGGCGATGTCCGCCGCGCCCGAGACGGTCCCATGGCCTGCGATGTCGGAATGGCTGGTCATGATGGCTCCTTGCCTTCCGTCCTACGACGTCGTTCCCCGTCCTGCAACCCGGCGGCGCGGCCCGCGCCTAATGCGCCCCGGCGCCGAAGATGCCGGAGGCCGCCAGGAGCAGAACCACCACCTCGGCCAGGGCGATGAGGGCGAAGATGGGCTCCTTCTTCGCCAGATAGGCCGGGATCAGCGGCACGAAGCAGATCACGGTCATGCCCGCGAGCAGCACGATGCCGATGAAGTTGAGGAAGTCGCCGCTGCCCAGGAGGACGACCCAGCCCCAGCCTTGGGGCACGTTGCCCTTGCCCAGGTAGACGCCCACGGGCTGCTTCCAGAGAAGCACCAGATCGTTGAGCGGCACGTGCGGGGCGAGAAGCCCGGAGACGTAGACGAGATAGGTCACGGCCATGATGGCCAGAGCGGCCCAGGAGCCGTAGAAGAGCAGGTTGGCGTAGTTGACTTGTTCCTGAGGGGTCCGGGTGGGCATATCGTTCTCTCCCTGTGTCTTCTTGAGGTTCCGACGGCTAGATGCCGAGTCCCTTGAGCAGGGCCTTGCCGCCCGCGAAGAGCAGCACGCCGATGACCATGTAGCGGATGAACTTGGGCTTGGCCTTGGCCAGCAGCCGCACGCCCACGAAGGAGCCGAGCATCAGGCCGATGATCGAGGGGATGGCCATCAGGGGGATGACGCAGCCCTGGTTGAGGTAGACCCAGGCCGCTGAGGTGTCGGTGATGGAGAGGAGGAACTTGGAGGTGCCCACGGCGACCTTCAACGGCGCGCCCATGAGCAGGTTGAGCACGGGCACGTTGGCCCAGCCAGCTCCCAGACCGAACATGCCCGCCATGACGCCGATGACGATGAACAACAGCAGGCCGGGCAGGGTGCGGTGGGTCTTCCATTCGATGTCCTCGCCGGTGGATTCGTCGCGGTACACGCCGTTCATGCCGAGCGCCAGGCCGATGGCGTCCTGCTTGGTGACCACGGGGCGGGCCACGTTCTTGGAGGTCAGAAGCAGGATGGCGATGAAGAGGATGGTGCCGCCCAGACAGAGCTGCACGACGTTGGTCGGCAGGGCCAGGCCCATAAGCGCCCCGACGATGGCGCAGGACGAGGCGATGAGGGCCACGGGCAGGGCCAGACGCAGGCTGGCCAGGTTGCGGCGCAGCAGGCCGGGACCGGCGGCCAGCGCTCCGGCCAGAGCCACGAGCAGACCCGCGCCGCGCACGAAGTCGAGGTGGAAGGGGAAGAAGCCGCTGACCAGCGGCACGTAGAGCACGCCGCCGCCCACGCCGGCGAGCACGGCGATGATGCCGAGGATGAAGCAGAACACGGAGAGCACCGAGGGCCAGAACCACCAGGGCTTGTCCGCGATGGCCTCCGCCGTGGCCGCCTCGGCGGCCTGGGCGGCGGCGTCCGCGGATGCGTGGACAAGGTCGGGAAGGAAGGCCGCCAGGGCCGCCAGGGCCAGGATCACGGCGGCGACGCCTACGGTTTTTGCCATGTGAGTCGTCAGTTTCATCGCGTGAGCACTCCCTCGAAAGAATGTGTCGTTCAGGTCCTCGCGGCGGCGCGGTTGCGTCCCCAACGGGCGCTGTCCCTCCCGCCGAACCCGCGTCGCTGCGAACCAACCGGGGACCGCAACTTGTTCACAAATGCACAAACAAATCTCGTACCAAGTTGCAATATGCTTAAATAATTGAATAAATTTATATTCAACGGGCTTCTATGCGGCAATTTTTTGCCGCACAGCGGCAATCTCTTGCCGCCCACAGGAGGGCGTGCTATCCCCGGGCTGCGACTGCGACGTCGCCTCCTAGCCCCGCCCGGATACGGGGGAAAAGCGCCCCCGCACCCGGCGGCCGTCATCCCCGGCGGCACAGCAGAGGGCAGGACAGCCGCAGGAATATACGATGGAATTGCGCACGCACGACACGGCCGGAGAGAGCGGCAAAAATTTGCCGCTCGACGATCTCGACGCCCACCTGGAAGAGCAGCTCCCGGGCGGAACCGCCTTTCTCTTCCGTTCCGTGGGTATGCGGGCGCTACGGCGCGTGGCCGCCCAGGTGGCGGCCTCGGACGCGCCCGTGCTCATCGTGGGCGAATCGGGCACGGGCAAGGAATTGTTCGCCCGCTTCATCCACGCCCTCTCGGGCAGACGCGGCAAGCCCTATGCCCCGGTCAACTGCGGCGTGCTCAAGGGCGAGCTTTTCGCGGACAAGTTCTTCGGCCACGAGCCCGGCGCCTTCACCGGCGCCAACCGCCTGCAGAAGGGCAGCTTCGAACTGGCCGAGGACGGCACGCTTTTTCTGGACGAGGTGGGCGAGATACCGCCCCAGAACCAGGTGGATTTTCTGCGCGTGCTGGAGGAGAGGAAATTCAGGCGGCTGGGCGGGGAGAAGGACCTGCCCTTCCGGGCGCGCATCGTGGCCGCCACCAACCGCCGCCTGCAGGACATGGTGCGCGAGGGCTCGTTCCGGGCCGACCTCTTCTACCGTCTCAACGTCATTCCCATCTCCGTGCCGCCGCTGCGCGAACGGCGCGAGGAGATTCCGCCCCTGGCCGAACACTTCCTGGAGATATTCGGCCACCGCTATCACAAGAAGGACCTGACCCTGGCCCCGGACACGCTCAAGGTGCTGGGCAGCTACTCCTGGCCGGGCAACGTGCGCGAACTGAAGAACCTCATCGAGCGGCTGGTGTTGATGTCCGAGGGGGGCGTGATCAGGCCCACGGACCTGCCCCTGGAGATGGACATGGAGGTGGCGGCCTCGGCCCTGCTGGACGGTCCGGCCAGCCTCTCCCTGGACGCGGCGGTCAAGGAGGCCGAAATCAGGGCTATCCGCCGGGCCTTCCGCGCGGCCGGAGGCAGCCGCAACGAAACCGCGCGCATCCTGCAGATCAGCCCGCGCACGCTGCGCCACAAGGTCAGCGCCTACGGCCTGAAGCTGTAGGCGCGCGCCACTCAGGCAGCCGGAGAGGACGACGGGGCGCGGCGGGCCCCTGAGTCGCCCGGGGCGGCGCGTTCCTGGCCGCGGTACTGCTCCATGATCCCGCCCGCCTTGGCGAGCAGCTCCCGGAATTCGAACGGCTTGGCCACGAACCCATCGACGCCGTGGTCCATGCAGGCCGTGGCCCGCAGCCGGAACACGTCGGACGAGACGAAGAGGATGGGCGTCTCCCCGGCGGGACCGGGCAGCTCCCGGATGCGGTGCGCCAGCGCCACGCCGGACATGCCCAGGAGGCGATTTTCCAGGACGACGAGATCGAAGCGCCCTTGGCGCACGAGGGCCAGCGCTTTTCGTGCGTCATCCGTGACCTCGACCCGCGCCCCTTCCCGCTCGAAGAGGATCTGCGAGATCGTGGCGTTGGCGTGGTCGGTGTCGGCGATGAGGATGGTTCTGTCACGGAACGGCATGGATAGGCTTTTCTCCCGGCAGCCGCGCCGGAGTCGCGGGAACGCGGCCGCATGCGGGGGAAATCCGTTGCCGCGCGCCGCACCACGGCGGCTGGCGCGCCTTCCGGCCGCATGGCCGGAACCTTTCCCCCGGGGACATGGTGGAGTTTCGGCAGGGCCGCGTCAAGTGTTTTCATACCAAATAGATATGATTTTTCTCTGTCGTCTCGCGCGCCCGGACGGCCTCGCGTCCGGCCTACCGTCCGACGGCCAGGCGGCGCAGGACCCGGGCGAGTTCCTGCATGTCCACGGGCTTGGCCAGGTAGTCGTCCGCCCCCGCGCCGAGAAAACGCTCCCGGTCTCCGTCCATGGCGTAGGACGTGAGGGCCACCACGGGCACCTCCGCCCTGGCCCGGAACACGGGATCGGAGCGGATGCGGCGCATGGCCGCCTCGCCGTCCAGTTCGGGCATCTGGATGTCCATGAGGACGCAGGCGAACGCCGTCTCCTGAAGAAGACCGAGCGCCTCCTCCCCGTTCTGCGCGCAGTCCGCGACGAAGCCCATCTTCTCCAGCGAACGGCGGAGCAGCAACCGGTTGATGGCCTCGTCCTCCACGACCAGGACGCGTCTGCCGCGGCCGAACGCCTGCCCGGCCCCGGTCCCGCTCCCGTCGGCATCCCCCTCCGGCGCCTCGGGATGCGCATCTTCCACGCTCACGGTGAAGGTGATCTCCGTGCCCTCCCCGGGCAGGCTGTCCACGACCGCCGTGCCGCCCATGAGGCCCACCAGCCGCTTGACGATGGCCAGGCCGAGCCCCGCTCCGCCCCTGCTCCTGGTGAGGGAGCCGTCGAGCTGCGAAAAGGGTTGGAACATCTCCTCCACCCTGTCTTCGGGAATGCCGGCCCCGCTGTCCGCCACGCTGAAAGCGAGCCCGCGGCCGCTCCGGCCCGGCATGCGGGGCAGGCTCCAGGCCGCGATGCGGATGCCGCCGCTGTCCGTGAACTTGATGGCGTTGCCCAGCAGGTTGAAGAGGATCTGCCTGAGCCTGACCTCGTCGCCCACCACCTCCGGAGGCAGTCCGGGGTCCGCGTCCACGCGCAGGACGAGCCCCTTGCTCCGCGCCGGCTGCTCGAAGAGTCTGGCCACGGAGGTCACGAGATCCCGGGGAGCGAAACGCGCCGGATTCAGGGTGAACCCTCCGGCCTCGATGACCGAAAGATTGAGCAGATCGCTGAGAATGGTCAGGAGGTTGCGGCTGGAAACCAGGGCGAGGCTGACCCACTCGGCCTGGTCGGGATCGAGCCGCGATCCTTTCAGGAGCTGGAGCATGCCCATGACGCCGTTGAGCGGGGTGCGCAGTTCGTGACTCATGTTGGCCAGGAACTCGCTCTTGCTGCGGTTGGCCTTTTCCGCGGCCTCCTTGGCCCGCAGCATCTCCTCCTCGGCCTGCTTGCGCGGCGTCTCGTCGGCGAAGACCACGGCCACCTCGCCGCTGGGCAGCCGGAAGACGGAGTTCTCCACCCACAGACCGATCCTGTCGTCCCGGCTGCGCGACAGGGCGTACTGCTCCGGCCGCCCGGAGCCATGCACCCGCAGCAGGACGTCGAGCAACCCCAGGGATCGCACGCCGGGGAAGACCTCCTCCGCATCCCGGCCGACCACGTCCAGCCGGTTGACCTGGGCGATGCGCTCGCCCGCCCGGTTGATGTCCCGGATGCGGAACGCTCCGCCGTCATCCGTCGGCTGGAGGATCATCACGCCGTCGCCCATGGCGTCGAAGAGGCTGCGGAAGCGCTCCTCGCTCTCGCGCACGGCGACTTCGGCCTTGGAGCGCTCCGTGATGTCGGTGAAGATGCAGTGCGTCCGCTGGAACCGCCCCCTGCCGTCAAGCTGCACACGGCCGTTGAAAGAGACGAGCACCGAGCCGCCGTCCTTGCGGCGCATCTCGAACTCGACCCCGTCAATGGCGCAGGCGTGCTTGAACAAAGGGAAATTGCGGTCGAAATGCTCCGCGTAGCCCGGGCCGAGAAAATCGCCGAACCACCGGCCCGCCACCTCGTCCTTGGCGTATCCCAGCGTGTCCAGCCACTTCCGGTTCACGTCCAGAAAATGCCCCGTCTCGTCCAGCGACTGATAGGCCAGCGGCGCGTTCTCGAAGAGCAGGCGGAAGCGCTCCTCGTTCTCGCGCACCGCCGCCTCGGCCCGGACGCGGGAGGTGATGTCGCGCAAGGACACTTGGCGGGCCAGTCTGCCGCCGAACCTGACCGGCACGGCATAGACCTCCGCATCGAAAACGCCGCCATCCAGCCGCAGGACCTGCGCCTCGGCGGGCGGGGCTGTCCGCTCCGAGGCGGTGAATTCCGCGATGCGGGCGCGCACCGTCTCGCGGTGCGCCTCCGGCACGAAATCGAGGATGCCGCGGCCCTCCACCTGTTCGCTCCGCGTGGCCCCGACGAGGCGCAGGGCCGCGGGATTGGCGTAGAGAATCACGCCGTCGGCGTGGATCAGGATGCCGTCGGGAGAGCCCTCCACCAGGCGGCGATGCTGCTCCTCCCTGGCCCGCAGCAGGTCGAGGCTCCGCGTGCGCTCCAGTTCCGCGCCGGCGCGCGCGGCGACGTGCGTGAAGAAGTCCGGGGCCCAGTCGGGCAGGACGAGTTCCCGGCGGGAAAAGAGGCAGACCAGGCCTATCGTCCGGCCCGCCTCGTCGCCGAGCGGAAACCCGGCGCAGCCTTCGATGCCGTTCCCGCGAAGAATCGGGGCCTGCGGGAAGCGTCCGGCGGCTCCGCTACGGACGTGCAGGAACCCGGAGGCCGCAGAGGCCGCGCAGGGCGTCCGGACGAGTTCGCGGATCAACGCCGCGCCTGATGCGCCGCCGTGCGCGGCCACGACGCGGACCGCATCGCCGTCGGCCAGCTCGCCGATGACGGCGGTGTCGGCTCCGAAGGCGGCGCACAGCCATTCCGTCAGACGTTCGGCGTACGCGCGCCCGAAAACCCGGCTCGTGGTCCGGGTGAGATCGCGGTAGACCGCACGCTCGTCCCAGCTCCCGCCCGCGCCGCCGTCCCCGGCCGATGTTTCCGACGCCTTGCGCATATGCCCCGCCGCCTCGCCCATGCACACTTCTGCACGAGCCTACGCCGCGCCGCAACCCCGGCAATTATATTTCCCCACCGGGGGGTCCGGCGCTGCCGGAAAAAGAAAAAGGGGTTGCTGACGCAACCCCTTGGGGATTCTCTGGTGGGCTACCGGTGACTCGAACACCGAACCAACTGATTAAGAGTCAGCTGCTCTACCTATTGAGCTAGTAGCCCTTCGCTCGACGCGAGAGCCGTTGTCTAATGAAACGAGCCTCGGGTGTCAAGACGAAATCTCGGCAATGTTGCAAAGAATCGACGGGACGATTTTTCTCCTTCGCATTTACGCCGCCCCCGGCTTCTGCTAGGAGTCGAAAATCCACGCCCGGCGCGCTTTCCGAGGTTGACCGCATGCACTGGACACCGGCTTCCCGCTTTCCTTCACGGCTGCTGGTCGCAGCCCTGCTCTGGTTTTGCGCCCTGGCCGCCGTTCCCGCGGCCGCCCAGACGGGCGACCCAGCCACGCCCCTCCCTGTCCGCATGGAGGCCGCCCCGCTCGCCCTGGCCGCGCCCGAACCGCCGCTCCCGCCGGATGCTGCCGCGCTTCTGGTCGTGACCCTGACCCCGGAGCCGGGCTGGTACTTCTACGCCAACGACCCCGGCGCCATGGGCCAGCCCACCCGGCTCGCCGCCTCCCTGGCGGGCGGGCCCGCGCCGTTCGCCCCGCTCTACCCCGCCGGGCGGGAAAAGCCCGATCCCTTCGGCTCGGGCGAGATGGTGCGCGTTTACGACGGCCCCGCGCGCCTCTTCCTGCCCCTGCCGCCGGGCGCATCCCGCGTGGACCTCGCCGCCGAGCTGCTGCTCTGCTCCGCGCAAAGCTGCCTGCCCGCGCGTCTGACCGCGGCCGTGGCCCTGCCCGCCGACCTCGCTTCCCTGCCCCCGGCCCGCTCCGCGCCCTGGTGGCCGGAAGTGGCCCGCGCCCTGCCCGGGCGGCCCGCTCCGGCCGAAGAGGCCGCGCCGGTCCCCCAGGCCGGCACGGAAACGCAGGCCGCCTTCGCTCCGGACTTCTCCCCCCGCTTCCACCAGCAGGGGCTGGAGGTGGCAGGACTCGCCAAGGCCGCGATGCTAGCCTTCCTGGCTGGGCTGCTCCTCAACCTCATGCCCTGCGTGCTGCCCGTGGCCAGCCTCAAGCTCAAGGGCCTGCTCTCGGGCTGCGGCATGGACGGGCACGCGGACCCGGTGGGCTGCTTCCGCACCTTCAACCTCTTCTTCGCCCTGGGCGTCATCTCCTGGTTCGTGGCCCTGGCCGTGCTCCTGGCCTCCCTGGAGCTGGCCTGGGGGCAGATCTTCCAGAGCCAGGGCACGGTCCTGGCCCTGGCCGTGCTGGTCTTCGCCCTGGCCCTTTCGCTCTTCGGCGTCTTCACCCTGCCGGTCATCGACCTCAAGGCCCCGGTTTCGGGCAGGAGTTCACGCGGCGCGGCCTTCTTTTCGGGCTGTCTGGCCACGCTCCTGGCCACGCCCTGCTCCGGCCCCTTCCTGGGCGGCGTGCTGGCCTGGACCCTGACCCAGCCCGCCGTCGTGGTCGCGGCGGTCTTCGCCTGCATCGGCCTGGGCATGGCCTCGCCCTACCTCGTCATGTGCGTGCGGCCCCAGATGCTCTTCATCTTCAACCTACCCGGCTCCTGGACCCTGTTCGTGGAGCGGCTGGCCGGATTCTTCCTGGCCGCCACGGCGGTCTACCTCCTCAACACCCTGCCCGCCTGGTCGCTCGGCCGGGCTATGGTCCTGCTGCTGCTCACCGCCTTCGCGGCCTGGGTGTGGGGAAGCTGGACCTCGCTCTCGCGGCCCCTGTGGCACCGTCTCGGCGTCCGCGCCGCGGCCCTGGCCGTGGTCGTGGCGGGCTGGTCCTGGGCCGCGCACCCGCCGCTGCCGGACGTCTCCTGGGAACCCTTCGAGCCCGCCGCCTTCACCGAGGCGGTCGGAGCGCAGCCCGTCCTGGCCGACTTCACGGCGGACTGGTGCCCGAACTGCAAATTCCTGGAGTTCTCGGTGCTCACCGAGGAGAACCTGGCCCGCTGGAAGCGGCGCTACGGCATGCGTTTCGTGAAGGTGGACCTGACGCGCGAGAACCCGGCCGCCCAGGCCCTGCTCGAAGCCATGGGCAGCCGCTCGATTCCCGTTGTGGCGCTCTTTCCCGCGGGGGAAAAGTCGCGCGAGCCGCTGGTGCTGCGCGACCTCTTCACCCTGCGGACCCTGGAGTCCGCCATGGAGCGGGAGCTTATCCCGCTCACTCCAGACAAATGATGGCGTAATCCGAGCCGGTGATGCACTCGCCGCCGCGCGACGTGACCACGAAGGTGTTCTCCACCCCGACCATGCCCAGGCCGGGCACGCCGAATTTGGGCTCCAGCGCCACCACCTGATTCTCCTCCAAAGGCTCGTCAAAGCCCTCGGCGATCACCGGCCAGCCGTCGATGGCCAGACCGATGCCGTGGCCCACGAACTTCACCGTGTTCGGCGCCAGGGCCATGAACCCCTCGGACAGTCCCGCCGCCGCGGCCATGTCCAGGCTGCGGCGATAGAGTTCGCTCGGGGTGGCTCCGGGCAGCAGATTATCGGCCAGCCAGGCTTGGACCTCCACGCACAGGTCGTGGCCGCGCCGCGCCGCGTCCGGGATTGAGGACCGGGGTCCGGCCCAGTAGACCTGGGTCTTGTCCGTGGCGTAGCCCTCCAGGCAAAAGCCGCAATCCAGCGCCAACGGCTCGCCCTGCTTCCATGTCTTGCCCCGATACCCCATGAAGGGCAGGGACGGATGCTCGCCGCGCAGCCCCAGCGGGCCGTCGAAGGCGCTCGGGTAGTTGCCCGAATCGCCCGCCGAGACGTGGCCGAGGAATATTTCCTCGCCGAACGCGCCCATGCGCATGTGGCCCATGTGCCCCAGCTCGAAGAAGACCTGCCAGGTCAGGTGGCTGATTTCGCGCTCGTTCATGCCGGGCCTGAGGCGGCTCGGCATGAGCCCGTGCAGGGCCTCGTCGTGCCGCGCGCCGCACAGCCGCATCTTGGCCAGCTCCCAGGCGCTCTTCACGCCGCGCGCCCGGGCCAGCACGCCGTCCCCGGAGAGGAAGGCTATCTCGCCCAGATTCTTCTGCAGCGACTCGGCGAGGTTCCAGGGCAGGCCGCCCTTCTCCGCCGCCACCACAGGCGGCAGGGGGCAGCCCGCCTCCGCGGCCAGCCGGGGCAGGTCGCGGTAGGAACGGAACTCCACGATGCCGGACAGCGGCGACTCCAGGCGGGCCCGGTCGATGCCGCGCCGCAGGAAGAGCACGGGCTCGCCGTCGCGCGGCAGCCAGAAGACGCCCTGGATCAGCGTGCCGGTCAGCCAGTAGATGTTCACCTTGGTGAAGACCATCAGGCCGCCCGCCTGCGGCAGGTGGATGTTCAGGAGGTCGCGGCAGCGGGCCCAGCGCCCGCGGATTTCCTCAAGGGGGATTCTTTCCAAGGCTTCGAACATCGTGTAGTGCTCCAGGCGAAGATATTGTAAGGGAAGCAGCATGTTTCTGCCGAAAGACTCCGAGCTATCCGCCCTTTTTGCGGGCGTCAAGACGATTGCCGTGGTCGGGGCCAACGACCGGCCCGGCCGTCCCGTGGACATGGTCGGCCGCTACCTGATGGACGCGGGCTTCACCGTCCTGCCCGTGCATCCCAAACGGCAGACGGTCTGGGGGCTTCCCGCCCATCCCAGCCTCGCCGACCTCCCCGGCCCGGTGGACATGGTCAACCTCTTCCGCGCGGCCGAGCACTGCCCGGCCCACGCCCGAGAAACCCTCGCCCTGCCGCGCAGACCCCGCTGCTTCTGGATGCAGTCCGGCATCGCCAGCCCGGAGGCGCGCGCGCTCCTCGACCCCGTCGGCATCCTGGTCATCGAGAACCACTGCCTGATGGTCGAGCACAGAAGGCTCTGCGGCTGATGGCCGGGCAGCCCGAGGTCTTCGACTGCAAGCGCTGCGGCCACTGCTGCCGGGGCAGCGGCGGCATCATCCTCACGGCCAAGGATCTGCGCCGTCTGGCCGCGCACTGCGGGCTCACGCCCGCGGCCTTCCTGGCCGCCCACGCCGAGGAGAAATCCGGCCGCCGCCGTCTGCGCATCGGCCAGGACGGCTACTGCGTCTTCTACAACCACGCCATCAAGGGCTGCGGCGTGCATCCCGCCCGTCCCGACGTCTGCCGCGCCTGGCCCTTTTTCGCGGGCAACCTGCTGGACCCGGACAGCTTCGCCATGGCCGCCGAGGACTGCATGGGCATTCTGAAGGACGCGGGCCACGCGGCCTTTCGCGCCGTTGGTCTGGCCTACGTGCGGGAGCACGGCCTCGGCCCCGCGCCCGAGGACGGCGACGAGGTCCCCGGCGCGCTGCGCGTCGGCATCCTGAAGCGCCACGGCCAGGGGGACGACGCGTGACCCTGGCCGAATGCTACCGCCTCCTGCAGATCGAGGAGGGCGCATCCCCCGAGGCCATCAAATCCAGCTACCGCAAGCTCGCCTTCTCCCTCCATCCCGACCTGAACCCCGACGATCCCCAGGCCGCGCGCAAGTTCCAGCGCCTCAACGAGGCGTACGTGATCCTGACCCGGACGAGTCAGGCCACCGACGCCACGGACACGCCCCCCCGCCCCGGCCGCAAGCAGGCCGCCAAGCCCAAGCCCGGCGAGGGGAAACGCGCCAAGGAGGCCTACGCCGAGGAGGCCGCGCGCACCGTCTTCAGTCGCAAGTCGTCCGGCCCGGGGGGCGGCTTCTCCTTTGAATTCCGCCAGGAGGAGGTGCTGCAGGACATCCTGCGCGACCCCTTCGCGCGCAAGGTCTTCGAGGACATCTACGCCCAGGTCCGCCAGAGCGCGGGCACGCCGCTCAAACGGCTCAGCAGACAGTCCCTGGAACTGGCCCTGGGCGGCAAGAAGCTCTCCTTCGACCTTTCCCAGGGCGTGGTCGGCGGCATCAAGTCCTGGCTGCGCGGCCAGCTCGACGACGAGCACACCGGCTATCTGCCCGCGTCCAGCCTCCTGCCCGGCCGCACCGTGCGCCTCAAGATCCGCCTCGGTCTGTCGGGCGAGGAGAAGCAGATCGAGGTCAAGCTGCCCGTGGACTTCGTGCCCGGCAAACCCATCCGCCTCAAGAACCTCGGCCGCCACCTCGGCCCCTTCAAAGGCGACCTCTACCTCCGCCTCCTGCCCAAATAGCCCGGCGTCCGGCACCTGCGCTCCTCCCTGGCTTGGTCCTTGCATTATTCGCCCGGTGAACGTTTTTTCCCGACGGAGGCGTCGTGAGGGTCAGGTATTGCATCGTAGGGGCGGGACCGACGGGTCTGGCGGCGGCGCACCGGCTGCTGGAGCTGGGCGAGGAATCCTTCGTGGTGCTGGAGCGCGACGGCTGGGCAGGCGGCCTGGCCGCGAGCTTCACGGACCGGCAGGGCTTCACCTGGGACATCGGCGGACATGTGGTCTTCTCGCACTACGCCTACTTCGACGAGCTGCTGGCCTCGCTGCTGGGCGACGACGTCCTGGCCCACCGCCGCGTCTCCGCCGTGCGCGTGGCGGGCGGCTGGGTGCCCTATCCCTTCCAGAACAACATCCGCCACCTGCCGCCGGAGTTGCGCTGGGAGTGCGTGCGCGGCCTGCTGCCCGGCAGGCGGCCCGATGGCGAGCCGACGAACTTCAGGGAGTGGTTCGAGCACGTCTTCGGCGCGGGCATCGCGCGGCTGTTCATGGCGCCCTACAACTTCAAGGTCTGGGCCACGCCCGCCGAGCGCATGGGCTACCGCTGGATCGGCGAGCGCGTGAGCGTGGTTTCGCTGGAGCAGGTGCTGAAGAACGTGATCCTGGGCCGCGACGACGACGCCTGGGGGCCCAACAGCACCTTCACCTTTCCCCTGCGCGGCGGCACCGGAGAAATCTTCCGCAGGCTGGCGGCCCGCCTGGGCGACCGCGTGCTCTACGGCCGCGAGGCCGTGGCCGTCGACCCCGCCATGCGCGAGGTGCGCACGGCCGACGGGACGGTCGTCTCCTACGAAGCCCTGCTCTCCACCCTCCCCCTGGACCTGCTGGCCGGACGGCTCTGCGCGGAAGCGCCGGACGCGGTGCGCGACGCGGCCGCGCGCCTCGCCCACAACAGCGTGCACGTGGTGGGCGTGGGGCTGGACGGGGACGAGCCGGCCGCGCAGGACGCGACGCGGCGCGACCCCGCCTGCTGGATGTATTTCCCCGAGGACGACTGTCCCTTCTACCGCGTGACCAACTTCCACAACTATTCGCCGAATAACGTGGCCCGGCCGGGCCGCCAGCGCGCCCTGATGGCCGAGACCTCGTCCTCGGTCCACAAGCCGGTTGACGCTGCCGGGATCGTGGACCATACCGTGCGGGGCCTGCTGCACACGACTCTGATGGATGCCGGGGACGAGACGCGCGTGGCCTCGACATGGCGGCACGACGTGGAGTACGGCTACCCCGTGCCCACGCTGGAGCGCGACGCCTGCCTGGGCATGATCCAGCCCTGGCTCGCTGAGCGCGGCGTATGGTCGCGCGGCCGTTTCGGCGGCTGGAAGTACGAGGCGGCCAACATGGACCACTCCGTGATGCAGGGCGTGGAATGGGCCGAGCGCATGCTGCTCGGCAAGGCCGAGACGACCTATACCATCTGATGCCGGGACGGCGACGCCTCCCGGCCACGGGAGCAACGACGCATGATCCCTGACGTCTGCGCGGCGAGGCGCGAACGCGCCCGCGAGAAGATGCGCGCCAAGGGCCTGGACGGCCTGCTGGTGGGCCACGCGGCCAACCGGTTCTACCTTTCCGGCTTCGAGCTGCACGACGTGCAGTGCAACGAATCCTCCGGACTTCTCCTGCTCAGGCCCGACGGCCGCGACTGGCTGCTCACGGACGCGCGCTACCTGGATGCGGCGCGCCGCATCTGGCCAGAGGAGCGCATCCACATCTACCGCGCGCCCAAGAACGGGGACGTCAACTCCTTCCTGCGCGGCCGGAGCATGGCCCGCCTGGGCGTGGAGGCCGACGCCCTGTCCTACAAGGCCTACGCCGCGCTGACCGAAGGGCTGACGGCCGAGCCCCTGAGCGGACTCGTGGAATCCCTGCGCCGCCACAAGGACGCTGCGGAGATGGAGCTGATGCACGCCTCCATGCGGCTGAACCACGAGGCCTTCGCGGCCGCGCCCGGATTCCTCGTACCCGGCCGCACGGAACGGGAGGTGGCCTGGGAGCTGGAGAAGTTCTACCGTGAGCGCGGGGCCTCGGAGCTGGCCTTCGACACCATCGTGGGCGTGAACGAGAACGCCGCCCTGCCCCACGCCATCCCCGGCGACACGCGCATCCCGGAAGAAGGACTCGTGCTGGTGGACATGGGCTGCCGCCTTGCCGACTACTGCTCGGACCAGACGCGCACCTTCTGGGTCGGGGGCGAACCGTCCGACCGCTTCCGCCATGTGCTGGGCATGGTGCAGGAGGCCCAGGCCGCGGCTCTGCGCATCATCCGGCCCGGCCTGCCGGTGCGCGAGGCCTACGCAGCCGCGCGGGCGGTCTTCGAGCGCTACGGCCAGGCGGAATTCTTCACCCACGCCCTGGGCCACGGCATCGGCCTGGAGACGCACGAGGCGCCGAGCCTCTCGCCGGTCTCGCAGGACGTGCTGGAGCCGGGCATGGTGGTCAGCGTGGAGCCGGGCCTGTACTACCCCGACTGGGGCGGCGTGCGCTGGGAGCATCTGGCGTGCGTGACGGAAGACGGTTGCGAGCTTCTTTAGGACGCGGCCCGGTCGCCGTCCGCGCGGCGCGGCTGTACCTCCACCTGCCGTCCGGCCAGGTGGGGCTGTTCCGCTTTCTTCTGGAGGCGCACGACAACCTCGCCCTGTTCACGGTGCTGGACCGGCACCGCGCGGCCGTCCGCCTGTCCTTCCCCCCGGACCGGGAGGCCGCGGTGCGCGAAGCCCTCGCGCGCATCGCGGAAGAGGTGCCGCTGCAGGTCGTGGAGCCCCGCCTGCGGCCGACGACGCCGGACGCCTGAGGCCGGACTTTACAGCGACGCGGCCTTTGGGTATCCGGGCCGGACTTTTTTCGGGAGCACTGCAGCGACATGGAACGGCCCGGCACCTTCACCATCCTCGCACGCGACGGCCATGCCCGGCGCGGCCGTCTGCTCACCGCGCACGGCGCGGTCCAGACCCCCATCTTCATGCCCGTGGGCACGGTGGGTTCGGTCAAGGCCGTGTGCCCGCAGGATCTGCGGGAGGTGGGCGCACAGATCATCCTGGGCAACACCTACCACCTCTACCTGCGCCCCGGCGACGAGCTGGTGGCGCGGCGCGGCGGCCTGCACCGCTTCATGCGCTGGGACGGACCGATCCTCACGGATTCCGGCGGCTTTCAGGTCTTCAGCCTCTCGGACCTCCGCCGCCTGGGCGAGGAAGGCGTGGAGTTCCGCTCGCACCTGGACGGCTCGCGCCATCTCTTCACCCCGGAAAAGGTCGTCTCCATCCAGAGGAACCTCGGCTCGGACGTGATGATGGTCCTGGACGAATGCCCGCCGGGCGGCTCGGACCACGACTACGCGGCCGCCTCGCTGGGCCTGACCACGCGCTGGGCGCGGCGCTGCCGCGAGGCCTATCCGGCCGGTTCCGGCGACCAACTCCTCTTCGGCATCGTGCAGGGCGGCATCTTCGAGGACCTGCGCGAGGAAAGCCTGGCGCAGCTTCGCGACATCGGCTTCGAGGGCTACGCCCTGGGCGGCCTGTCCGTGGGCGAGGCCAAGGAGGACATGTACCGCATCATGGCCCACATGGGACCAAGGCTCCCCGAGGACAGACCCCGCTACCTCATGGGCGTGGGCACCCCCATGGACATCCTCACGGGCATCGAGCACGGCATCGACATGTTCGACTGCGTGCTGCCCACGCGCAACGCGCGCAACGGCACGCTCTACACGAGCCTGGGCAAGGTCAACATCAAGCGCGCCGAATTCCGCGAGGACGACGCGCCCCTGGACCCGGCCTGCTCCTGCTACACCTGCCGCACCTTCTCCCGCGCCTACCTGCGCCACCTCTACATGGCCAAGGAGATCCTCTCCTTCCGCCTGAACACCATCCACAACCTGCGTTATTTCCTCGACCTCGCGGCGGGCGCGCGCACCGCCATCGAGGCCGGAACCTACCAGGCCTTCAAGGCCCGCGTGGCCGCCGTATACCCGGAGTAGGCGAAAAATGGCCAACCGGGGACGGGCGGATGCTTTCGTCCCCGCGCGTTTGACAACCGCCCCTCCGGCCCCATATCTCTGGGACACTCGCCGGAAAAGGGGACGCCATGCCGACCAGCAACCGCCTCGCCGACGCCACCAGCCCGTACCTGCGGCAGCACGCGGGCAACCCCGTGCACTGGCAGCCCTGGGGTGAGGAGGCCTTGGCCCTGGCGCGCCGCCTGGACAGGCCCCTCTTCGTCTCCATCGGTTACTCCACCTGCCACTGGTGCCACGTCATGGCCCACGAATCCTTCGCCGACCCCGGGGTCGCGGAGCTGATGAACAGGGCCTTCGTCAACGTCAAGGTGGACCGCGAGGAGCGGCCCGACGTGGACGCCCTGTACATGGCCGCCTGCCATCTGCTCACCGGTTCGGGAGGCTGGCCGCTGAACGTGGTCCTGACCCCGGACGGCGAGCCGTTCTTCGCCGCCACCTACGTACCCCGCGAATCGCGCATGGGCCGCCTGGGCATGCTCGAACTGGTCCCCCGCCTGGAGCAGGTCTGGCGCACGCAGAAAGCCGAGGCGGCGCAGGCCGGACAACGCCTGCTGGAGCATCTGGCCGGGTTGGAGCGCGATGCCGCGGGCGCGGCCTTCGGTCCTGACGCGGCGGACCGTGCCCAGGCCCTGCTCGCCTCCCGCTTCGATGCGGAACGCGGCGGCTTCGGCGCGGCCCCCAAGTTTCCCTCGCCGCACCAGCTCGTCTTCCTCCTGCGCCACGCCCGCCGCACGGGCAACGCCCACAGCCTGCGCATGGCCGAAAAAAGCCTCACGGCCATGCGCCTGGGCGGCATCTGGGACCACGTGGGCCACGGATTCCACCGCTATTCCACGGATGCGCGCTGGCTGCTGCCCCACTTCGAGAAGATGCTCTACGACCAGGCCATGCAGCTCTGGGCCTACACCGAGGGCTACGCCGCCACGGGCGACCCCCTGTTCGCGCGCACGGCCAGGGAGACGGCGGCCTACGTGCTGCGGGACCTGGGAGCCGGGGGCGACGGCTGCGGCGCTTTCGCCGCGGCAGAGGACGCGGACAGCGAGGGCGCGGAGGGCAGGTTCTACATCTGGACCAGGGACGAACTGGACGCGGCCCTGGACCGGGACGCCGAGTGGGCGGCCGAGGTGCTGAACGCGCGGCCCGAGGGCAATTTCCTGGACGAAGCGGCGCACCGCCTCACCGGGGCCAACGTCCTGCATCTGGCGGCCCCGCCCCCGGAACTGGCCGCACGCCGGGGCATGGACAGGGAGGAGTTCGAGCAGCGGCTCGAATCCGCGCGCGCCCGCCTGCTTCTCTTCCGGGCGCGCAGGCCGCGTCCCGGACTGGACGACAAGGTCCTGGCGGGCTGGAACGGCCTGATGATCGGCGCGCTCTCCCTGGCTGCGCGTTGCGTCCAGCCCGAACTGGCCGTCGCGGCCGTGCGCGCCGCGGACTTCCTCCTGGCCCGGCTGCGCATGCCCGACGGCCGTCTGCTGCGTTCCTGGCGGGACGGTCGGGCGACGGTCCCGGCCATGCTCGAAGACTACGCCTGCCTCGCCTGGGGCCTTGGCCAACTCTTCGAGACCGTGGGCGAGGTCCGCTACCTGCGCACGGCCGCGGCCCTGGCCCAGGTCATGGACGAGGAGTTCCTGGACGAGGCCACGGGCGGCTATTTCCTGGCTCCGGCAGGCGGACGGGAGCTTCCCCTGCGCCAGAAGGAGCTGCTGGACGGGGCCATGCCTGCGGCATCCTCCATGGCCATGTTCGCCCTGGCGCGCCTGGCCAGGCTCACCGGCCGCACCGACTGGGAGGACCGCGTGCGCGCCCTGGCCGCCTGCGCCGCGGCCGCCGCCCCCGGACGTCCGGACGCGGCCTGCGCCGCGCTCACGGCCCTGGCGCTCGTGGATGCCGGACCGGACACCGGGCGCGCCAACCCCGACGTGGTCATCGTCGGCAGACGCGGCGACGCGGCCACCGAGGACCTGCTCGCGGCCTACGGCCGGGCCTGCGCCCCGGACGCCACGTTGGTCTTCAAGGACATCTCCGATCCGGTCGCCTGCGCGGCCGTGGAGGAGCTGTGCCCGCACGCGCGGGGCCGGGAACTCTGGGACGGCCGCGCCGCGGCCTACGTCTGCCGCGCGGGCAGACACTGCGAGGAGCCCCTGGTCTCCCCGGCCGCGCTGGAGGCGCTGCTGCGCGGCCCGGACCGGGCAACGCCCGCGGACCAGGGCGCTTGACATCCGAAAGGGCGATGTGTATCTGACTTTTCCCTTTACGGCGGACGTAGCTCAGTTGGCAGAGCACAAGGTTGTGGCCCTTGGGGTCGTGGGTTCAAGCCCCATCGTTCGCCCCACGTAAATGATCAAGCCCCGCGCCTCGGCGCGGGGCTTTTTCATTACCGCCGACCAGCCGGCGCGGCGGACGCGGACGCGCCGTCCGTGGTCAGGGCGCGAGGCCGTGCCGCCGCAGAATCCCGGCATAGGTCCCGTCGGCCCTGATGCGCGCAAGCCCCTGGTTGAAGCGCCGCAGCAGGCCCGCCGCGCCCGGGTAGGCGCGCGAAACCATCAGACAATTCTCGCGTCGGCTGAAATGCCCCTGCGTCATCCCGACCGCCTCCGTCCGCCCGTCCAGCAGCTCGGCAAGAATGGCCAGGCCGACGCGCCGCTCCTCAAGAACCACGTCCACCCGCCCGGCCAGGAGCTTCTTGAACGAGGCCTCCGGGTCGCTGGCCATGTCCAGCCGGAGCCCCAACCCGCGCAGGGAGTCCTCGTAGTGGTAGCCTATGGCCCCGCCGATGAGCAGGGGACGCAAATCCTCGATACTTCGGTAGGTGAATCCGGGAAGACGCGTCTTCAGATAAAAGAACCTGTCCTCGAACAGCATGAAACTGTCGGAAAAATCGAACGCCTGCTCGCGCGCAGGACTCCTGACATACGGAAAGGCCCCGAACGCCTCGCCTTCGGCGAGGTTAAGCTCACACCGCTTCCAGGGCAGAAATTCGATCTCGGTGCCGCGGCCCGCGGCGGCAAAAGCCGCCACGACGATCTCCGTGACCGGCCCCCGGCCCGGCAGCGACTGCGAGACGTAGGGCGGCCAGTCACCCGTGACCAGCCGCACCGGAGGCTCCTCGGCGAAACCGGGAAAGGCGGCGACGGACAGGACAATGAGCAGGCCGCACAGGACGGCGAGACGACGAGACGGGCGGCGCATGTTCTCCTCCCCCCGCACCTAGAATCCCAAAATCACCGCCGAACCGCCGCTGCCCGCCTCCACGCCCAGGCGCGGCCTGCTTCTGCGCGCCGCCTCGCAGGGCACGCAGCCGTCCTGGCCGCAAACCGAAGGGTCGCCCGGCTCCAGCAGCGCCAGATGCGCCGCCGCGGCCATGCGCTGCTCCTCCGAGAGCGGCGCGCCCCACGTGGCCATGCGCCCGATGCGGTCGCGCCACTCGGCGTAGTCCTCGCCCAGATGGGGACAGATGCGCTCCGGCTCGTGGCACTGCCCGCAGACGCCGCCCACGATCTCGCTTCCCGAGGAAAGGCCCGAGGCATCGATATGCCGCGGCCCGCAGGCCGCGAGCCCCCCGAGCGCGGCCGCGCAGAGCAGCGCCGCCCCCAGGACCGCGGCGTGACGCGCGGGACTCAACGCTTCCTCAGGAGGCGCTTGTCGCCGACGCGCACGGTTATCTTCTCCTTGTCCAGCCACTCCAGCACCGGAATGGCGTACTTGCGCGAGAGTCCGGCCAGATCGCGCAGACCGCCCGGCCCCAGGTCGTCGTTCCGCTCGAACCATTCCCCGATCATGGCCACCAGTCTGTCCACGGCCGTGCGCGCGAAGTACATCTCCTCCTTGATCTTGCACAGCTCGCCCTGCTCCAGCAGCAGCTTGAAGACCGGGGCCGCGGCCTTGAAGTCCACGCCCAGCGGGTCGAGCACGTCCTTCAGGTTAGGCGGGGTGATGCCGCCCGACTCGTAGGCGGTCATGATCGCGGCGCGCAGCTTCGCCTGGTCCGAGGCCAGGGAGACCTTGTGGCCGGGCAGCCGGAACAGCTCCTGCTCCTGCGCCACCTCGCCCTTCTTGAGCAGCCGCTCCACAAGATAATGAAAGAGCTTTGGCGGCAGCGCCTTGCCCCAGCCCGAGGCCAGTTCGCCGCGCGACAGGCCGAGCTTCATGGGTTCCCGCCTGTGGTAGGCCGCCAGGTGCGCCAACGCCGCGGCGCACAGGCCGTCGAGCACGCTCCCGGCGACATAGGTCCGCTCCTCGCGGTCGAACTGCAGGGCCTGCTGCCTGCCGCCCAGGTCGCCCAGCACCTTTTCCAGGGCCTTGCTCTCCAGGTTCGTGCCCGCCAGCAGCCGGGCGAAGGAGAGCCCGGCGGCTCCGGCCAGCCCGAGCTGGAAGAGCGCCAAGTCCTCCGGGGAGGCGTCCGGCAGTTCCAGCAGCGCGGCGGCTTCGGCCGAACGGCGCTTGAAGCGGCGCGGCCACGGCCCGAGGAGCACGCCGCCCCCGATGGTCCGCAGCGGCGAATGCGACCGCATCACGAACCGGTCGCCGAACACGCCGACCATGGGCTCGGTGAAACGTATCTGCGCGGACGCGCTCTCGCCCGGGGCCAGTTCGTCGCGGTCCAGCAGGTAGATCCGGGCCATGACCTCCCGGCTGCCGTGGTGGAAATGCAGTTCCTTGCGATGCTTGAGCGCCTTGCCCGTCGAGGCCAGAAGCGTGACCCGCGCGTCCCAGACCAGGGAGGGGAAGAGCGCGCCCGGCCGGGCCAGCACGTCGCCGCGCGCCAGGTCCTCGACCTCCGCGCCCGCCAGATTCACGGCCGTGCGGCGGCCGGCCTCCACCTGCTGCACCGGCGCGCCGTGCGACTGCAGGCCGCGCACCTTGACCGGCAGCTCGCGCGGGTAGGCCAGAATATCCTCGCCCACGCCCACGCTCCCCGAGACGAGCGTGCCGGTTATCACCGTGCCGTGGCCCTTCATGGTGAAGACGCGGTCCACGGGCAGGCGCAGCAGGTCCGAACGCCGCCGCGCCGCATGCGCGGCCACGATCTTCCCGATCTCGTCCCGGAGATCGTCCAGCCCCGCCCCCGTCGTCGACGAGACCGGGACCAGCGGCGCGGCCTCCAGGAACGACCCTTTCAGGAATTCCCGCACGTCCTCGCTGACCAGCCCGAGCCACTCCTCGTCCACCATGTCGGCCTTGGTCAGGGCCACCAGGCCGCGCTGCGTGCCGAGCAGGGAACAAATCTCCAGATGTTCGCGCGTCTGCGGCATGACGCCCTCGTCCGCCGCGATGACCAGCAGCACGAAATCGATGCCCGCCGCGCCGGCCACCATGTTCTTCACGAAGCGCTCGTGGCCCGGCACGTCCACCACGCCCACGCGCTGCCCGCCCGGCAGATCGAGATAGGCGAACCCCAGTTCGATGGTGATGCCGCGCTTCTTCTCCTCGGCCAACCGGTCGCAGTCGATGCCCGTCAAGGCCCGCACGAGCGACGTCTTGCCGTGGTCGATGTGGCCCGCCGTGCCCATGATGACCGCCATGAAACCTCCGTGAAAAGGCAAGTGGAATCGTGGAGCGGGGATTCCCGGCGCGCGCCGGGAACGGCGCTAGCCTCCGAGCCCGCGTCGCGTCAGGAGTTCCCGGTACAGAGCCTCGGTCATAGCGATCTTGCGCTCCATGGTAAAGGTCCGGGCCAAGTCCAGGCTGGCCTGGGCGAAACGGGCGCGGGCCTCGACGTCGCGGGCCATGCGCACCAGCCCGTCCGCCAGGGAGGCGGCATCGTCCGGCCGCGCCAGGATGCCCCGGCCCTCGATGAGTTCGGGTATCCCCCCCACGGCCGTGGAAAGCACGGGCAGCCCGGCGAGGCAGGCCTCCAGCAGGGTGTTGGGCAGGGACTCGGAACGCGAGGAGATGACGAAGGCATCGAAAATCTGCAGGTAGTCCGCCACCTGCGGCGTGCGCGGCACGAAGCGGAAGAGGTCGAGGACGCCGAGCCGTTCGGCCTCCCCGGTCCATTTCCCCGGAGCCGCGCCCACGAGCACGAGGCGTGCCGTAAAGCCCGCCCGGCGCGCCCTGGCCGCGGCCTGGAGCAGCACGTCCACGCCCTTGACCGGCTTGTCGCCCGTGATCGAGCCGATGACGAGGTCGTCCGGGGCCAGATCGAGCGCGGCGCGCACCTCTTCCGCGGACCGCGCCGCGGCCACGCGGCCGGGGGGCACGCCGTTGTAGATCACGCGCAGCTTGGCGCGCGGCGCGCCGATGCGCCGGAGCACGTCGGCGCAGGCCCGGGAGTTCACGGTCACGGCGTCCACCCCCGGCGACCACCAGGGGAGCGGATTGCCCGGCCGGTAGCAGACGCCGCGGTTGAGCAGGATCACGGTCCGGCGGCCCGCGAGCCGCCAGAGCAGGCCCCAGAACGAGGCCAGTTTGCAGGCCTTGTTGTGGTAGGCGTGCAGCACGGCGGGAGCGCCCGCCCCGGGCAGCAGCCCTTCCACGAAGCCGCGCCAGTCCTTGCGGCGCGCGGGCAGGACGGCGGAAGGCACCGCTTCGTCCATGCCGGGCAGGGGCGAGCCCCGGGGCACGAGCAGGGTCACGTCGTGTCCCCGGTCCGCAAGGCCCCGCGCCACGTAGAGCGCCTGACGGGACCCGCCGCTGGAGGTCTCCGAGGAGGTCAGGAAGAGGACCCTCACGCCCCCCCCCGCTGCCGCCGCCAGACGCCGCGCCAATCCACGTCCGCCAGGAAGGGGACGGCGAGCCCGGCCAGACTGCCCACCAGCCATCCGCAGAAGACGTCCGTGGGCGAATGCCAGGAAAGGTAGATGCGCGAAAAGGCCACCAGAGCGGCGAAGCAGCCCAGGGCGACGGTCCTGACGCGGGACAGGGCGGCCAGGGCCAGGGCCGTGGCCGTGGCCGTGATCTCGGTGGTGTGACCCGAGGGCAGGGCGTGGTAGGCCGGGTCGAAGGTCCAGGGCCGGGGCAGACGGTCCGGGGCGTCGGGCCTGGGCGCGCCCAGGGCGGTCTTGAGGAGGCGCACCAGCAGGAAGGAGAGCAGGAGCTGGAGCACGGCGAAGGTCAGCCAGTAGCGCAGGCGCGGCCGGTCGCCGCGCCGCCAGGCCAACGCCAGCCCGGCCGCGGCCAGCAGGTAGAGCAGCGGGTTGCCCCAGTCGGAGAGCGCGCGGAAAAAGGCCTTCGTACCGGGGTGGACGTCGCGGTGGATGCGGCAGGCCATGTCCAGCGCCGCTTCGTTCCCGTAGACCAGGAGCAGCCCGAGGAGCAGGAGCAGCAGGGGCAGCGAGAGGAGCAGCCAGTGGCCGAGCAGACGGCGCGGACAGAGCCTGGTCATGCGGGCCGGTCCTCCTTGAGCAGCCGCGCGCAGGCCAGCCCCAGCCCCTGCACGGCCAGAGCCAGCCCCAGCCACCAGGTGCGGAAGAAGCTGTGGGCCGAAAGCGCGGTCACCATGTATCCGGCCCAGGCCGCGGCCGGGGCCAGGGCCAGGAGGAAGCGCGGGTCGCGGCGCTGCGCGCGCCGTCGCCACAAGGGCAGGAGCATGGTCAGCAGCGTGCCGACGAGGAAGGCCATGGCCGCGGCAAACCCCATGATGCCGGTCTCGGACAGGAACTGCATGTAGATGTTGTGCGGATGCGGCATGGGGGGGAAGTCGAAGCGGATGCCCAGGGACGGATAGGCTTCGCCGAAGGTCTCGATGCCCGATCCAAGGAGCGGATAGGCCAGGAAAACGTCCCAGGCCGCCCGCCAGATGGTCCAGCGCGGGTCGTTCATGACGGCGTCCAGACGGCCGAAATGCGCCCCGATCCCGGCCGCGCCGAGCAGGAGCAGCGGCAGCGCGTACCGCGGGGGAAAGCGCAGCACGGCCATGACCAGCAGGGCGGCGAGAAGGCCCGCCAGGGCGGAGCGGGTCATGGAGAAGAGCAGGAGATAAAGCGCCGGGGCGATGAGCGCGGCGGCCGTGGCCAGCCTGCGCGCCTGGCCGGGGCGTCCGGAACCGGTCCCGAGGACGGCCAGGGGCGCGGCCAGGGCGAGGGGCAGGACCAGGGAGAGGAGATTGCCGACCCGCGGGGAGTCCATGGTGCCGGTCAGGCGGCCCAGTTCCGCGCACGGCGTGGCGGACGTTTGGAAGACGCAGGCGGAGAGGTGTTGCCACACGCCCGTCAACCCCTGGGCGCAGGCCATGAGCGCGGCGCACCAGAAGAGGCCGCGCGCGTGCCGCCACTCGCGCACCGCCTCCAGCCCGGCCACGCCGAGGAAGAAGGTGGCGTGCAGGCTGTGCCCCAGGGTGTACCAGCCGAGGGAAGGATGCATGGAGTGGGCGGACTTGAGCACGACAAGACCGAGGAACGCCGCGAAGACCCAGCGTAGCGGATGGCGGCGCAGCACCGAGTTCCTCCAGTCCAGCACGTAGTAGAGGGCGACCGCCACGGTGGCCGTGGTCCCGCCGATCTCGCGGAAGGAGATGCCGAACGGCGCAAGCAGAAGATAGAATCCCAGCCCCAGGCGGGCCAGGAGGAGCATGGCCTCGCTCCAGGCGCGGCGATCTTCGGGAAGACGCAGGGAGACGTTCATGCGGTCGGGTCCGTTCCGGCCCCGTCCCGGCGGACGAGGCGCTGCAGCCATGCGGCCAGACGCCCGGTCTGGGCGGCGATCTCGAAATTCTCCCGGCAGGCGTTCCAGGCGGCCAGACGCCAGCCGTGCAGTTCCTCCGGCGACGCGGTCAGGACGCGGCGCAGCGGCGCGACGAGGTCCTCCTCGCCGGGACCGGGGATCGACAGCAACGAGGCCAACTCCTCCGGCCAGACCTCGGCCACTCCGCCCACGGCCCGGGCCACGGGCGCAAGTCCCTCGGCCATGGCCTCCAACAGGGTGTTGGGCAGCCCCTCGGAGCGCGACGGCAGGACAAAAACCTCGGCCGCCCGCAGGACGGGCCGCACACTGGCCGCAAAACCGTGAAAGGTCAACCGCCCGGCGATGCCCAACGCCTCGGCCAGGGCGCGCAGATCCGCAGCCGCGCTGCCTTCGCCCGCCATGTCCAGGCGGAAGTCCAGTCCTTCGGCGGCGAGCCGGGCCAGGGCGCGGAAGAGGTCGGCGTGGCCCTTGTCCGGGTTGAGTTGCGAGGTCGAGACCAGACGGCGCGCCCTGCCCGCCCCGGGCGGCGCGGGCAGGGCCGGAGGCTCGGCCGCGCACGCCTTGCCGGTGCGGATGACGGTGATGTCGTCCGCACGCAGGAAGGAGACCTCGGTGAGCATCTCGCGCTTGATGTACTCGCAGGGCGAGAGCAGCGCGGGCCGCACGAAACGGTGCGTGAGCCGCACCTGCAGGGTGTCGCGCATGTCGCGCGGCAGGCCCACGCGGTGGATCACGGGCAGGCCCGAGAGCCGCGCCGCCACGCCCGCGGTGCGCAGGTCCTTGCCCACGTTGCAGACCACGGCGTCGATCTTCCAGACCGCGAAGAGCCGCCGGAACCAGAGCACCATCAGCGGGCTGTAGTCCAGGCCGAAGCGCTGCGCCGCGCACGGCACGCCGAGTTCGCGCGCCCGGTCGGCGAAGGCGCCGGGGCGGCAGGCGATGAACGCGCCGTGCCCCATAGCCCGCAGGCGCACGGCCGCGTCCAGGGTCCAGGTCTTGACCCCGCCCCAGCGGCGGGTGGCGTTGACGAACAGGATGTTCATGCGGCCGGGGACGCGGCGAGGAATTTGGCGGCCAGGGCCGCCGCCCCGTAGCCGTTGTCGATGTTCACCACGCCCAGCCCCGGCGAGCAGGAGTTGAGCATGGAGAGGAGCGCGGCCAGGCCGTTCAGTCCCGTGCCGTAGCCCACGGAGGTGGGCACGCCGATGACCGGGGCGGGGAACATGCCCGCGATCACCCCGGGCAGCGCGCCCTCCATGCCCGCGACCACGATGAGCAGACGCGCCGCGCCGAGCGCCGCGCGGTGCGGCAGCAGCCGGTGCAGCCCAGCCACGCCCACGTCGGAGACGAATCCGGCGTCGAGCCCGAGAAAACGCGCCGCGCCGAGGGCCTCCAGGGCCACCGGGGCGTCGGCCGCGCCCGCGGCCACCACGACCACCTCGCCGGACAGCCGGGCCGGATCGTCCAGGCCGAGGCGGCGGCCGTGGCAGAACAGTCTGGCCCGGGCCCAGTATTCGCCGTCCGGAAGGGCGGCGAGGAGCATGGCCCCGGCCCGCTCCTCGCAACGCGTGACCAGGACGGGCTGCCCGGCCCCGGCCAGTCCCTCCGCCGCGGTGCGGAGCTGAACCTCGTCCTTGCCCTGGCCGAAGATCACCTCGGGCTGCCCGATGCGCAGCCCGCGCGCCGTGTCCAGGCAGACGCCCTCGGCCAGCCGGGCGTAGGGGGCCAAAACGCCCTCGGCCACGGTCCCGCAGGCCTCTTCGGGCGAGACGAGTCCGGCCGCCACGGCGTCCATGAGTTCGCGCAGTCGCTGTCTGTCCATCGCCGGGGAAGCTATCCGCGCCGGGCGGTCAGGTCAACCGGGAGGCGGGCGGGCGCGGCGCGGCGGAAAAACCGGGCGGACTTTCCCGGCGCCGCCCGAAAAAGCCCGCCGGGCATTGTCCTTGCGGGGAAATGCCTGTAAGAGGAGCATGGCAGACGACGCACCGATGCGAAATACGACGCCGCACACACCCCCCCGACCGGCGCACCGCGCCCCTGCGAGCAAGGCCCGTGGCCTCTAGCGTGCTTTTCGTCGCACCGCCCGCCGCGGTCCTCGCCCACCACGCCCGGCTCAAGGAGGCGGGGCACGAGGTGGGGCTTGCCGAAAGCCTGTCCGGGGCGCTGGCCTTCATCAAGAAATCTCCGCCCGCCGTGATCTTCTCCCGCGCCCGCCTGCCCGGCTACCGCGTGGAGAACCTGCTGGCCGAGTCCGCCTCGGCCATGGGCGCGTTCCCGCCCATCGTGGTCTTCACCGAGCAGGGCTCGGCCGAGGAGGCCAACAAGCTCATGGAACTGGGGGCGCAGGACTACTGGATCGACCCCGTGCCCTGGGACAAGATCGAGGCCGTGCTGCCGCGCGAGGCCCAGGCCCCGGCCGCCGCGCCCTCCCCCGCCGCCTCCGTCCCGGCGCAGCCGGGCGCGCAGCAGCGCGGCGGCGGAGGCGACATCATCGGCCGCCACGCGTCCCTCCTGCGCGTCCTCGGCCTGGCCAAACAAGTGGCCGCCTCCAAGGCCTCGGTGCTCATCTCGGGCGAGTCCGGCACGGGCAAGGAGCGCTTCGCGCGCTTTTTGCACACCCATTCCGACCGCGCGGGGGGGCCCTTCGTGGCCATCAACTGCGCGGCCCTGCCCGAGCACCTGCTCGAATCCGAACTTTTCGGCCACGAAAAGGGCGCATTCACCGGGGCCATCGCGCGCAAGCTCGGTAAGTTCGAGCTGGCCGCGGGCGGCACCATCCTGCTCGACGAGATTTCCGAAATGGACCTGGGGCTGCAGGCCAAGCTCCTGCGCGTGCTGCAGGAGGGCGAGATCGACCGCGTGGGCGGCGTGGAGACCGTGCGCGTGGACGTGCGCGTGCTGGCCACCACCAACCGGCGCATCGAGGAGCACGTCGAACAGGGCAAGTTCCGCCAGGACCTCTATTTCCGGCTCAACGTCATCCCGCTCAAGCTCCCTGCCCTGCGCGACCGGGGCGACGACGTGCTGCTCCTGGCCGAGTGGTTCGTCTCCGGTTTCTGCAAGGCCTACGGCCTGCCCCGTCTGGCCTTCTCTGCCGAGGCCACGGAGTGGATGCGCGGCTACGGCTGGCCGGGCAACGTGCGCGAACTGCAGAACCTCATGGAGCGCGCCGTGCTCCTGGCCGGACAGGGTCCCATCGAGCCGCGCCACTTTCTGCTCGACCCGGACAGCTACGAGATTCCCGAGGAGTTCATGGAGGCGGGCGCATGCCAGCCCCCCGGCGCGGGCACGTCCCAGGGCGGCGCGGCGGGCGCGGCGGAATCTCCGGGCTTCGAGGCCGAGGTCATGCCGCTGGAGGAGATGGAGCGGCGCATGATCCTGAAAAGTCTGGACAAGACCCAGGGCAACCGCACCCAGGCCGCGGACCTCCTGGGCATCTCCGTGCGCACGCTGCGCAACAAGCTGGCGGAATACCGCAAGCTGGGCATGGATATTCCGTAGCGGAAGGGGCCGTCCGCCGCAGATTTTCCGCCCGCCTAGCGCGGGCGTTTTTCATCGCCCAAAGATCATCCCGCAAGGAGCGCATATGAGCATGCTTTCGTCCCAGGTCACGGAATACATCGGCAAGTCCTCGTGGATCCGCAAGATGTTCGAGGAGGGCGCGCGCCTGAAGGCCGAGCACGGCGCGGACAAGGTCTGCGACTTTTCCCTGGGCAATCCGGATCTGCCGCCGCCGGACGCCGTGCGCGAAGCCCTGTGCGAGATCGCCGAGTCCATCGCCCAGCCCTTCAGCGTGGGCTACATGCACAACGCCGGATACCCGGACGTGCGCGCCCGGCTGGCCGTGGAAGTCGCGGCCGAGCAGCAGTGCGCGGTCACGGCCGACGACCTGATCATCACCTGCGGCGCGGCGGGCGGCATCAACGCCTTCCTGCGCGCCGTGCTGGAGCCGGGCGACGAGCTGCTCGCGCCCTCGCCCTTCTTCGTGGAGTACGGCTTCTACACCCAGAACTTCGGCGGCGTGTTCAAACCCGTGCCCAGCCGCGAGGCGGACTTCGGCCTGGACGTGGCGGCCTTCGAGAAGGCCATCGGCCCCAAAACCCGCGTCGTGCTCGTCAACTCGCCCAACAACCCCACGGGCGCGATCTACGCGCGCGGAGACCTCGAAGCCCTGGCCGCCCTGCTCGTCTCGCGGAGCGCGCAGTACGGCCGCCCCATCTATCTCCTGGCCGACGAGCCCTACCGCTTCCTGGCCTACGACGGAGCCGAGGTCCCCGCCCTCCTGCCGCTCTACCCCTACTCCGTGGCCGTCAGCTCCTTTTCCAAGAACCTCTCCCTGGCCGGAGAGCGCATCGGCTACGTGGCCGTGAATCCGCTCATGCCGGAAAAGGCGAAGCTCCTCGCCGGGCTTACCCTGACCAACCGCATCCTGGGCTTCGTCAACGCCCCGGCCATCGCCCAGAAGGTGCTGCTGAAAGCCCTGGGCTCGTCCGTGGACGCCTCGATCTACGCGGCCCGCAGGACGGCCATGGCCGAGGTGCTGGACGCGGCCGGGTACGAGTACGCCATGCCCGGCGGCGCGTTCTACTTCTTCCCCAAGGCCCCGGGCGGCGACGACGTGGCCTTCTGCCGGACCCTGGCCCAGAATCTCGTCCTAGCCGTGCCCGGCTCGGGCTTCGGCAAACCGGGCTATTTCCGCCTGGCCTTCTGCGTGGACGAGGCCATCATCCGCAAGAGCCTGCCGGGCTTCACGAAGGCGCGCGAGGCTCTGGCCCGAACCTGAATCCCCCGCCCCACGGACGAAACCGAGGCGCGGCGCGGACCGGAACCACCGGTCCGCGCCGCGCCGTCGTTACAAAGGGAGCGCGGGCGGGCCGCCGTCGCCCCGGGGCCGCAAAAACAGCGCGGGCAAGGGAGCCTCCCCCCGCCCGGCGGCGAAGGGGCCCTTGCCCGCTACGGGGCCGGGGAGCGGCGCTGCCCGCGGCCCGCTAAAGTTCGTCCAGCCAGTTGTCCAGCCACTCCCGGGCGGCGGCGGTCATCTGACTGATGGTGATGCCCCGGGCGGGAATGGTGTCGGCATAGGCGTACACGGGCCAAGTCTCGTCGCCCGAGCCGGTGTAGTCCTGCCATCTGGTGTACAACGCGAAATCCTCGTGATCCTCCCAGACCACGACCACGCCACGCTCGGGCAGGCTGACCAGGATCGGCCCCCGAAGCGCCAGTTCGTCCAGGGTGAATCCGAAGAACGTCCCCACGCTCGCGGCCTGCTGCACCTGGATCGTCTGCATCGCAACCCCTCCGTGTAATCGGACCATTCCAGGAGGAAGAGGCCTGCATAGGCCTTTTCCTATTTATCCGCTTAGCCCCCGGGATGGCTCGTGGCAAGGATTTTTTTCCCGCGCCAGAAAAAAAATCAGACCCTTGCCATCCGCTCTCCGGCCGGACACAATGCCGATCCATGCTGCTCTACATCCACGTCCCCTTCTGCCGCAGAAAATGCAGCTACTGCGCCTTCTACTCCAAGGTCCCGGAAGGCGACGACATGGGACTGTGGGAACGCGCCCTGACCGCCGAGGCCGAAACGCTCTCCAGGCGCCACGGTAGGCCCCGCGTGGAGACGGTGTACATGGGCGGCGGCACGCCCAGCCTGCTGCCCGCCTGGCTCATGGAGCGCGTGGCGGGGCTGCTGCGCCGCTGCTTCGACATCGCTCCGGGCGCGGAGTTCAGCATCGAGGCCAATCCCGACTCCGTGGACTCCTGGGGGCTGCGCGACCTGCTCTCCCTCGGCGTCAACCGTCTCTCCCTCGGGGTGCAGAGCCTGGACGACAACGACCTGAAGGTGCTGGGACGGCCGCACACCGCCTCCCAGGCCCTGTCCGCCTTCGAGGCGGCGCGCATGGCGGGCTTCCGCAACATCAGCCTGGACCTGATGTGGGGCCTGCCGGGGCAGCGCGTGGCCACCTGGCTGCGGCAACTGCGCATGGTCACGCGCGACCTCAGGCCCGAGCACGTCTCCTGCTACGCCCTGACCCGCGAGCCGGGCGCTCCCCTGGCCGAACGCCTGGACAGCGGCGAGCTGACCCTGCCGGACGAGAACGAGCAGTCCCGCATCTTCGTCTATGGGGCCGAACATCTGGAGGCGCACGGCTACCTGCACTACGAGATATCCAACTTCGCGCGCATGGGCTTTCACTGCCGCCACAACACGGGCTACTGGGAAGGCCGCGACTACCTCGGGCTCGGTCCCTCGGCCGTGTCCACCGTGGCCGGGCGGCGCTGGGAGAACCCGCGCGACCTCGCCGCCTGGGCCGAAGAGGCCCTGGCCGGACGCGCCGGCGAGACGGCCGAGGAACTCTCCCCCGCCACCCGGGCGCGGGAGATGGTCATGCTCTCCCTGCGCACCTCGCGCGGCCTCTCCTACAAGGCCTACCGCGCCCTGACCGGCAGGAACTTCGCCGAGCAGCACGCCACGCTCCTGAAGGGCCTGCGGCAGCACGGGCTGGTGCGCATGACGCGCGACGGCGTGCGCCTCTCGCGCGGCGGCATGCTGGTCTCCAACCTGATCCTCGAACGTCTCATGGGCGAGGCCTGAACGCCCCGGCCCGCGCGGCGAAAAAACCTGGTGAGGCGGACGGCGAAAGCGGGTATCGTTCCTGCGGCGGACGGCGATGCGCCCGACGCGGCGCACAAGGCGGAGGCAGGCGGCGATGATCACGCTCTACACGGAACGCGACGGCAGGTGGACAGGCGAGGCGGCGGACGCGGGCCGCGGCTTTCCCGCCCCGGAAGGCCCGGCCTGGATCGACCTCCTCAGCCCCAGCGAGGAGGAGAAGTGGCTGGTGGGCCGGATGCTCGGCATCGACATCCCGACCCGGGCCGAGATGCAGGAGATCGAGGTTTCCAGCCGCCTCTACCAGGAGGACGGGGCGTTTTTCATGACCGCCAACATCCTCACCCGCATCGAGCACGACCACATCGACTCCTCGGCCATCACCTTCATCCTCGCGGGACAACGCCTGGTCACGGTGCGCTACTCCGAGCCGCGCCCCTTCCAGATCTACCCCGCCCGGCTGGTGCGCGCCGGCTCGCAGTGCAGCTCCAGCCCGGACATCCTGCTCGGCCTTCTGGAGACCATCATCGACCGCCTGGCCGACATCCTGGAGATGAGCGGCAACGCGGTGAACGACATCTCGCGCCGGGTCTTCAGGCCGGACAGGGACAAGGGCGTGCCCGAGCCGCACCTGCAGGAGCTGCTCCTCGACATCGGCATCGAGGGCGACCACGCCTCCAAGATACGGGAATCGCTGGTCAGCATCTCGCGCATGGCCATGTTCCTGACCCAGGCGGTGAGCGGCTACACCACCTGCGCGGACTTCCGCGAACGGCTGCTCTCGCTCTCCCGCGACGTGACCTCCCTGGCCGACCACGCCACCTTCCTGGCCAACAAGATCACCTTCCTGCTCGACGCCACCCTGGGCATGCTGAGCATCGCCCAGAACAACATCATCAAGATCTTCTCCGTGGCCGCCGTGGTCTTTCTGCCGCCCACGCTCATCGCCAGCATCTACGGCATGAACTTCCTGCACATGCCCGAGCTGACCCACGAATACGGCTACCCCCTGGCCATCGGGCTGATGATCGTCTCGGCGATCCTGCCCTACGTCTACTTCAAGCGGAAGAAGTGGCTCTGATCCGGCGCGGGGGACCGTGTGACGCTTTGGCGGCGCGCCATGGCGCGTCTTGCCTTCATCCCGCCTTGGCTGTTATGCAATCGAGTGGACCCGAGCGGTCCAAGGAGCGAACCATGAAAAAGACCCTGCTGATCCTGGCGCTGCTTGCCCTGGCCGCCCCCGCGGCCGCCCTGGCGGACGGCTTCTGCCCCAGCTACGGCATGGGCTGCTACAGGCAGCCCAAGGCGAACCCCACGTTCTTTCTGCTGTCCTTCGGGGAGAAGAGCGGCGACTACATGGGCTCCATCCGTCTGAACCAGGGGCAGTGCGGCCTCCTGTGCTGCTCGCCCTGCGAGGACGCCAAGCGGGACACGGACTGGGACGCGCAGTGCAACCAGCGCTTCGCCGAGTGCGAAGGCCGCTGCACGGCCGAGTAGCCGCCCCGCCGCCCATGCCTCCTTCCGCCATGGAACGCCGCCTGCTCCTGGTCGACGCCGGGAACACCAACGTCAAGTTCGGCCTGGCCGGACAGGCGGGGGAGATCGCGTGCTATTCCCTGCCCACGGCGCACCTCGCCACGGCCGACGCCCTCGGCCTGTGCGTGGACGGCCTGTGCCGCCACGCGGGCGTCGAGACGGCGGCGGTGGAGGCCTGGGTGGTCTCCTCTGTGGTGCCCCGGCTGCATCCGCTCCTGCGCACCGCGGCCCGGCGCTACGGGCGATGCGAGGCCCTCTTCGTCCCGGACGACATCCCCCTGCCTTTGGAGAACCGCTACCAGCGCCCGGCCGAGGTCGGCGCGGACCGCCTGGTGGCGGCCTTCGCGACGACGCGCCTCTTTCCGGCGCACGGCCAGCTGGTTATCGACTTCGGCACCGCCACCACCTTCGACTGCGTGGCGCGCGGGGCCTACCTGGGCGGCCTGATCTGCCCGGGCCTGCTCTCCTCGGCCCAGGCCCTGGCGGGCGGCACGGCAAAGCTGCCCCAGGCCGACTTCCACGTGGAAGGCGACGAGGCGGACGTGGGCACGTCCACGGCCAAAAGCCTGAACCACGGTCTGGTCTTCGGCTTCGCGGCCATGGTCGAGGGGCTGGCCGCGCGCCTGCTGCCCAAGCTTCCCGCGGGCGCGCCCGTGGTGGCCACGGGCGGCTTCGCCGAGATCGTGGCCCGCGTCTGCCCGGCCATCGGCCACGTGCGGCCCGACCTCCTCATGGAGGGGCTGCGGCTGGCATATCTCGATAATCCGTCGTACACAGCGAAAACACCCTAAACAACATACGCCAAGGAGCACGAAATGAGCGCCATCATGTCCGTCTGGGCCCGCGAAATCCTGGATTCGCGCGGCAATCCCACCCTGGAGGTCGAAGTCACCCTGGATTCGGGTCACAGCGGCACGGCGGCGGTGCCCTCTGGCGCGTCCACCGGCTCGCGCGAGGCCCTGGAACTGCGCGACGGCGACAAGACCCGGTACCAGGGCAAGGGCGTGACCCAGGCGGTGGCCAACGTCATGGACGTCATCGCCGAAGAGGTCATCGGCATGGAGGCCCTGAACCAGACCGCCCTGGACAACACCCTCATCGAGCTGGACGGCACGGAGAACAAGTCCAAGCTGGGCGCCAACGCCATCCTCGGCGTGTCCATGGCCACCGCCCGCGCCGCCGCCAGCTTCCTCGGCCTGCCCCTGTACCGCTACCTGGGCGGCGTGAACTCCAAGGTCCTGCCCGTGCCGCTGATGAACATCATCAACGGCGGCGCGCACGCGCCCAACAACCTGGACATCCAGGAGTTCATGATCATGCCGCTGGGTGCCGAAACCTTCGCCGAGGCCCTGCGCATGGGATCGGAGACCTTCCACGCCCTGAAGAAGATCCTGGCCAAGGACAAGCACGTCACCTCCGTGGGTGACGAAGGCGGCTTCGCGCCCAACCTCAAGTCCCACTCCGAGGCCCTGGAGTACATCGTGCGCGCCATCGGCGAGGCGGGCTACGAGCCGGGCCGCCAGATCTCCCTGGCCATGGACGCCGCGGCCTCCGAGTTCTTCAAGGACGGCCGCTACAACCTCAAGGGCGAGAAGAAGATCTTCACCGCGGCCGAACTGACCGACTTCTACAAGGACCTGTGCACCCGCTTCCCCATCATCTCCATCGAGGACGGCCTGGCCGAGTCCGACTGGGAGGGCTGGGCGCACCACACCGAGGAACTGGGCGGCCACATCCAGATCGTGGGCGACGACATCTTCGTGACCAACCCCGCGATCCTGGCCGAGGGCATCGAGAACGGCATCTGCAACTCGATCCTCATCAAGCTGAACCAGATCGGCACCGTGACCGAGACCCTGGACACCATCGAGATCGCCAAGGAGGCGGCCTACACCACGGTGATCTCGCACCGCTCGGGCGAGACCGAGGACAGTTTCATCGCCGACCTGGCCGTGGCCGTGAACTCCGGCCAGATCAAGTCCGGCTCGCTCTGCCGCTCCGACCGCCTGGCCAAGTACAACCAGCTCCTGCGCATCGAGGAGAACCTGGAGGACGAGGGCATCTACTACGGCCCGTCCATGGCCTCGCAGTGGTACGAGGACGGCGAGGACGAGGAGTAGGCGGCCGCCGCAAAAGCGTGCGCATCCCGGGCGCGGCCGGAGACGGCCGCGCCTTTTTCTTTCGGTTATGCCTTGACGAACCCCGCCTTCTCACTGAAAACGGGCCTGTTTCCACGCACCCGGCCCCGAGAAGCGGCGACAAAATGTTTTGGAGGGATGGAGGGGAGGGGGCGGGGAGGCAGGGAAACTTTTTCAAAAGCTTTCCTGCCTCCCCTCCCCGCATCTTCGCTCCCTTCCCTCCCCTCTCCCACCCCCAAGGAGGCTGCGATGATACTTCTGGACGGCAAGGCCACGGCGGCGGCGATCCGGGCGGAACTGAAGGACGAGGTCGCGGCGCTGCGCGCCGCGCACGGCCGCGCGCCGGGCCTGGCCGTGGTCCTGGTGGGCGAGGACCCTGCCTCGCAGGTCTACGTGCGGATGAAGGTGAAGGCCTGCGAGGAGACCGGCATCGTCTCGCGCAAGATCACGCCGCCCGCCGACATCCGCCAGGAGGACCTGGAGGCCCTGATCCGCGAGCTGGACGCCGACTCGGACGTGGACGGCATCCTGGTGCAGCTCCCGCTGCCGCTGGGGCTGGAGAGCCAGAGCATCCTCGACCTCATCGACCCGTGCAAGGACGTGGACGGCTTCCATCCGGTGAACGTGGGCCGCCTCTCGGCCGGGCTGCCCGGCTTCAAGCCCTGCACGCCCGCGGGCTGCATCGAGCTGCTGCGCCGCTACAACCTGTCCACCAGGGGAAAGAAGGCCGTGGTCGTGGGCCGCTCCAACATCGTGGGCAAGCCGCTGGCCTCCCTGCTCATGCTGTCCGGCGACTACGGCGACGCCACGGTCACGGTCTGCCACTCGCGCACGAGGAATCTGGCCGACGAGGTCAGACAGGCCGACTTCGTCTTCGCGGCCATCGGGCGACCCCGGTTCATCACCGCGGACATGGTCAAGGACGGCGCGGTGGTGGTGGACGTGGGCATCAACCGCACCGAGACCGGACTGGTGGGCGACTGCGACTTCGAGGGCATGAAGGACAAGGTGGCGGCCATCACGCCCGTGCCCGGCGGCATCGGCCCCATGACCATCGCCCTGCTCATGCGCAACACGGTGCAGGCGTTTCGCGCGCACATGGAAAAGTAACGCGGCCGCGCTTGGCGCTCCGCCCCTGTGTGTGGTAGGAAGCGTGCAGTCCGGGCCGTCTTTCGCGGCCGGACGCGGCACAGGGCCGCGCACGAACGGCCAAGCGCCCCCGCGCGCCATGACGCGGGGATCGGACAGGCGATGAGCATCCAACTGGACGTGTCGGAACAAAACGGCTGCCTCGTGGTCACGCCCCGGGCGACGGACCTGCGCTTCGACGTGAGCAACGAGTTCAAGCAGGCCATCATCGACCTCATCGAGGAGCGGCCGGGCCATCTCGTGCTGGACATCTCCGGGATCGAGTTCGTGGACTCCACGGCGCTCTCGGCCTTCATCGCGGCCAAGTCGCGCCTGGCGGCCAAGGGCCGCTCCCTGGCGCTGTGCGGCCAGTCCAAGGCCGTCATCGGCGTGCTGCACCTAACCGCGCTGGATTCCTTCCTCAACCTGCACCCGGACCTGGACGCCGCCCTCGCCGCCCTGGCCTGAACGCCCCGGCCGCCCTCCCCGCTCAGACGAACAACGCCCAGACCGTGGCCCCCACCATCAGCCCGGCCGCGCCCACGTTGCAGGCCTGCAGCACCCGGCCGCGCCCGAGCATCCCGAGCACGGACGAGCCCGCGCCCAGCCACATGCCGTGGAACAGAATCTGCGCCACGGTGAAGCTGAGGACGAAGACCGCCACCTGAAGCCCCAGCGGTCGCGCGGGATTGAGGAACTGCACCGCGCCCGTGAGCGACATGGCCCAGCTCTTGGGCGAGAGCGGATGCAGCACGCAACCCTCCCAGAAGCTGAAACGCCGCGGGTCCCGCGCCGCGCCGATCTGCATGTGCAGGATCTTCCAGCCCAGATACAGGATGTAGGCCGTGCCCACGGCCTTCAGCCCCGCGCCCAGCACGGGCGAGGCCGCCACCAGACGCCCCAGCCCGAACCCCGTGAGCGCGTTCAGCAGCCCCATGCCCGCCAGACAGCCGCCCAGAAACGGCAGCCCGCTACGGAACCCCGTGCTCTGGCCGATGGCCAGCAGCGTCAGGTTGCCCGGACCGGGCGTCACCACCATCAGGATCACGAACAGCACAAACGGGATCATGGCGTCCAGCAGCATGCAACCTCCTGGCGCGCAACGCGGCGCGCACCTGCTCTTGCGTTGATTGTCTCCTTATTCTTGACGAATTGTCCTCGTCAATGTATTCATTGTGGATATGACAATAAACACGACATCCTGGCTACCGCGCCTGGACAACCGGCCCGGCCCCAAGTACCTAGCCCTGGCCCTGGCCCTGGCCGAAGCCGTGGAGGCGGGCGAACTGCCGCCCGGCGCACGGCTGCCCACGCACCGCGACCTGGCCGACGCGCTGCGCGTCACCGTGGGCACAGTGACCCGCGCCTACGCCGAGGCGCAACGGCGCGGGCTCGTCACCGGCACCGTGGGGCGCGGCACCTTCGTGGCCCAGGCCGTGGCCGCCGACCCGTCCATGAGCGCCGGACAACCCCTCGCGCCCGGCACGGTGGAGCTGGCCCTGGTCACCCCGCCGCCCGCCGAGCCGGACCTCTCCGAGGCCCTGCGCCGCCTCGCCCGGCAGCCCGGCATAGACCGCCTCATGCGCTACCATGCCCTGCCCGGCCTGCCCCGCCACCGCGCGGCCGGAGCCGCCTGGGCGCAGCGCTGCGGCCTCTCGCCCCGGCCCGAGGACGTCCTCGTCTGCACCGGCGCGCAGCACGCGCTCACCGTCACCCTGCTCGGACTGCTCCGGCCCGGACAACGCATCGCCTGCGACACCCTCACCTACCCCGGGCTCAAGACCCTGGCCTCGCAACTCGGCCTCATCCTCACCGCCGTGCCCGGCGACACCGGCGAGGACGGAAACGGCGGCATGCGGCCCGACGCCCTGGACACCGCCTGCCGCCGCGACGAGATCGCCGCCCTCTACCTCATGCCCGGCGTCCACAACCCCACGGCCGGACACCTGCCGGCCGAACGCCGCGCCGCCCTCGCCGAGGTCGCGCGCCGACGCGGCCTGATCATCATTGAGGACGACGTCTACGGCCTCACCCGCACCGGCCCGCCCACACCGCCCCTGTCCGCCTTCGCGCCGGAACGCACCGTCTTCGTGGCCGGACTCTCCAAGGTGCTCAGCGCGGGGCTGCGCATCTGCTTCCTCGTCACCCCGGAAGGCTGGCGCAGACCCCTCTCCCAGGCGCTCTTCAACACCGTCTGGATGGCCCCGCCGCTCATGGCCGAACTCGCCGCCATGTGGATCGAGGACGGCACGGCCGACCGCATCCGCGCCCAGCGCCTGGCCGAGTCCGCCCGGCGCAACGCCCTGACGCGCGAACTCCTCGGCCCGCTCACCGCCCAGGGACACGACACCGCCTACTTCCGCTGGCTCCGCCTGCCGCCCGGCTGGACCGGAGCCGCCTTCGAGGCCGCCGCGCGCGAGGCGGGCGTCAACGTCTTCGCCGCGGAAAAATTCGCCGTGGGACACGATCCCGTGCCCCCGGCCGCGCGCATCGCCCTCTCCGCGCCCGAAACCGCCGACGACCTCGCCCGGGGCCTGACCACCATCCGCAACCTGCTCCTCGGCCCCTCCGCCGACACCCGGCCCGACCGCCAAGCCATGCCCGTGTTCTGACCGGGAGGGGAGACGAGGACGGACAGCGGCGAAAGAAACGGCGCAAGGGACCGAGGCCCCTTGCATCCCCGCTCTCTGCGCCGCACGGCTTCTGGCCGGGCCACCCTGGGCACGACGGCGAGGCGACGGTGACCTGCCAGGCCATGGCCGCCTGGAGCTGCTTTCGGATGGTGGGGTTGTCCGGCAGGGGGAGCTTGAAGTGCTCGTCGTGCACCGCCTTCCTGTCCACGGACGTGGCGTGGATGACGGCAGCCCTCCCCCCGCGAAGCGGAGCCAAAAAGTTTGGAAGGGGTGAGGGGGAAGGGTGCGGGAAGGGGGAGCGGGGAAACTTTTTTAAAGTTTCCCCGCTCCCCCTTCCCGCGTCTTAACGCCTCGGCGCTTCTAGAGTTTTTTATTCTCTGCTGTCCGCCCGCCTACGCGTTCCTGCCGCAGCACTTCTTGTACTTCTGGCCGGAACCGCAGGGGCAGGGGGAGTTGCGGGTGACTTTGGGGGTTTCGCGTTTGATGGGTTGTTTGGTTTTGGGCTGGGTTTCGGAGCTGCCGGAGTAGTTCACGTTCTTGGCTTCGTCGTGCTGGAAGTCCTCTTCGCGCACTTCGGTCTTGATGCGCAGGCGGGAGAGGGCGAAGACGGTGTTCTCCTTGATGCGGTAGAGCATCTCCTGGAACAGCTCGAAGCCTTCGCGCTTGTATTCCTGTTTGGGGTCCTTCTGGCCGTAGCCGCGCAGGCCGATGCCGTCGCGCAGGTGGTCCATGTTCAGGAGGTGTTCCTTCCAGTTGCGGTCCAAGGATTCCAGCAGGAAGTAGCGCACGATCTCGCCGTAGTGCTGCGGGGCCTGGGTCTTCAGTTCGTCCAGGAGGCCGGAGAACCAGGCGACGGCCTGTTCGCGGGTGGGGACGCCGCCCTGTTGGAACTCGGGCACGCGGCGGAAGTCGAAGACCTCCTCAAGGCGCGTGCGCACGGCGTTCACGGTCTCCTCGTCCAGGCCCTCCTTGGCGCCGGTGGCCGGGGCGAGGATGTCGTCCACCAGGTCTTCGACAAAGGCGTCGACCATGTGCGAGAGGTCGGGTTCGGTCATGATCTCGCGGCGCTGGTTGTAGATGACCTCGCGCTGCTGGTTCATGACGTTGTCGAATTCGAGCAGGTTCTTGCGTATCTCGAAGTTGTGGCCTTCCACGCGTTTCTGGGCGTTCTCGATGGCCTTGGTGACGAGCTTGTTCTCGATGGCCTCGCCCTCCTTCATGCCCAGGCGCTCCATGAGCCCGGAGATGCGTTCGGAGCCGAAGAGACGCATGAGGTCGTCGTCGAGCGCGAGGTAGAAGCGGGATTCGCCCGGATCGCCCTGGCGGCCTGAGCGGCCGCGGAGCTGGTTGTCGATGCGGCGCGACTCGTGGCGTTCGGTGCCCAGGATGAAGAGGCCGCCGAGGTCGGTGACGCCCTCGCCGAGCTTGATGTCCGTGCCGCGGCCCGCCATGTTGGTGGCGATGGTCACCTTGGCCTTTTGGCCCGCCTCGGCCACGATCTGGGCTTCCTGCTCGTGGTTCTTGGCGTTCAGCACGTTGTGCGGCACGCCGAGTTTCTTGAGCATGGCCGAGACGAGTTCGGACTTCTCGATGGACACGGTGCCCACGAGCACGGGCTGTCCCTTCTTGTGCAGGGTCCGGATGTCCTGGGCGATGGCCTCGAACTTCTCTTTCTGCGTGCGGTAGATGACGTCCGGGTGGTCGTCGCGGATCATGTCGCGGTGGGTGGGGATGACCATGACGTCCAGGCCGTAGATCTGCTTGAACTCGATGGCCTCGGTGTCGGCGGTGCCGGTCATGCCCGCAAGCTTGGCGTACATGCGGAAGTAGTTCTGGAAGGTGATGGAGGCGTAGGTCTGGTTCTCGGCCTTGACCTTGACCTTCTCCTTGGCCTCCAGGGCCTGGTGCAGGCCGTCGGAGTAGCGGCGGCCGGGCATGAGGCGGCCGGTGAACTCGTCCACGATGACCACTTCGCCGTCCTTGACGATGTAGTCCACGTCGCGCTGGAAGATGTGGTGGGCTTTCAGCGACTGCAGGGTGTGGTGCTGCAGGGTGATGTTGGCCGGGTCGTAGAGGTTCTCGATGCCCATGAGTTCCTCGACCGTGGCCACGCCCTCCTCGGTGAGGGCCACGGAGCGGGCCTTCTCGTCGATGGCGAAGTCCTTGTCGCGCGTGAGCCTCGGCACCAGGGCGTCCACGCGCACGTAGAGGCCCGTGGAGACTTCCGAGGGGCCGGAGATGATCAGCGGGGTGCGCGCCTCGTCGACGAGGATGGAGTCCACCTCGTCCACGATGGCGAAGTTGTGGCCGCGCTGCACCAGCGCCTCCTTGGAGAAGGCCATGTTGTCGCGCAGGTAGTCGAAGCCGAACTCGTTGTTGGTGCCGTAGGTGATGTCCGCGGCGTAGGCGGCGCGGCGCTCCTCCTGGCTGATGCCGTGCACGATGACGCCGACCGAGAGGCCGAGGAAGCCGTAGAGCCTGCCCATCCATTCGGCGTCGCGGCGGGCGAGGTAGTCGTTGACCGTGACCACGTGCACGCCCTTGCCCGAGAGCGCGTTGAGCACCACGGGCAGGGTGGCGACGAGGGTCTTGCCCTCGCCGGTCTTCATCTCCGCGATCTTGCCCTCGTGCAGCACCATGCCGCCGATGAGCTGCACGTCGAAGTGGCGCATGTCCAGCGCGCGGCGGCCCGCCTCGCGCACGCAGGCGAAGACCTCGGGCATGAGGTCGTCCAGGGAGCGGCCGTTCGCCGCCTCCTCGCGCCAGGCCGCCATCTGGGCGGGAAAGTCCGCGTCCTGCATGGACGTGAAGCGCTCTTCAAGAGCGCCGACCTTCTCGACCAGGGGCCGCGCGCGCTTGACGTAGCGCTCGGCGGCGGAACCGAAGATCTTCTTGGCGATGAATCCGAACATGTGCGTCTCCAAAAAGGGATCAGTTGCGGGCCACGGCGTCCAGCCAGTGGCCGACGTCCACGCCCTCGGGGCGTGTGGACGCGAGTTGCAGCACGCAGCCGCTGCATCCGGTGAGCACCTGCTCGCCCGGGAGGGCCGCGAAAAAATTCCAGGCGTCCGCGGCCACGCGCGCGCCCAGTTCCGGCGCGGCCACCTGCAGCACGCCGCCCAGGCCGCAGCAGACGTCGCGCGAGGCGCGGCCGATGCGCTGGCCCGCCATGCGGCGCAGAAGGTCCTCGTCCTGGCCGCCGCCCGCGCCGTGGCAGGGGCGGTGGTAGTGGACGCGCGCGGGCGCGGCTTCCTCGATCACCGAAAACTCCGTCTCGCCGATCAGGGACGAGAGCGGCTGCACGGCCTTCATCCAGGCCTCGGCCTCGAACGGTTCCCAGCCGAGGTCCACCGAGGCGTAGGAGCGCAGGCCGCAGCGGCAGGTGGCGCAGAAGGTGGCCAGCAGCGGCCGACCGGCTGCGCGCCAGGCCGCCAGGTTGCGCTCCTGCGCGGCGCGCTGCTCGGCCTTGCAGCCCGCGTGGCCCAGGGTGCAGCCGCAGCAGCCGAAATCCGGCGCGGGCGCGAGGTCGTATTCCGCGCCGCGCAGGAGGCGCTCGGCCGTGCGGGTCCATTCCGGCCGCGCGTGCTCGGCCGTGCAACCGGCGAAGAGTACGGCCTTTGTCCCCTTCCCGCAAGGATCGAAGCGCCGGACGCGCAGCCAGGGCCGGACGGGACTCTTGGCGCGCATGGCGCGCAGCGCGTGCAGGGCGAGTCCCGCCCGTTCGTCCAGGGGCGCGGGCAGGACGCGGGTCAGGGCCTTTTCCAGGGCCTGGGGCACGAGCTTGGCCAGCATGCCGCCCGCGGGCCAGAGCAGCCCGGCGCGGCCGATCCAGTTCTTCCAGACCAGGGCCTGCCAGCCGGGGCTGGCCGAGCGCAGGCGGGCGATGAGGTCCGGGGCGCACAGCCCCTCGGGGCAGGCCTTCTCGCAGCGGCCGCAGGACAGGCAGCGCGAGGCCAGCTCCGTGACCTGCCCGGCGGAAAGCCCGCCCGCGCCGCTCTCCAGGGCGCGGGCGAGCTGGAACTTGGCGCGCGGGGCCAGCTCCTCAAGATTCGTGGCGGAAAAGAGCGGGCACGCGGCCAGGCAGCGGCCGCAGTGAACGCACTCCTTCGGCCGTTCGCCCTCGTGCAGGCAGTGGTAGGCCAGCGTCATCAGTAGGCCTTCCCGGGGTTCATGACGCCCAGCGGGTCGAAGGCCGCCTTGAGGCGGCGCATGAGGCCGCGCTCGGCCGCGCCGATCTGGCCGGGCAGATGGGGCAGCTTGGCCAGCCCCACGCCGTGTTCGCCGGTGATCGTGCCGCCGAGGCCCAGGGCCGCGGCCAGAATCTCGTCCTTGGCCGCGTGCGCGGCCTCGTTCTGGCGCGGGTCCGCGGCGTCGTACATGACGTCCGTATGCACGTTGCCGTCGCCCAGGTGGCCGAAGCAGACCACGGTCACGCCGCGCCGCTCGCCGATGGCCGTGAAGGCGGCCACGGCCTCGGCGATGACCCCGCGCGGCACGGCCAGGTCGTCGGCCAGCTTGTCCGGGCCGAGTTTGTAGAGCGCCGGGGAGACGAGGCGGCGCAGCTCCCACAGGCGCTCCTCGGCGGCCGGGTCCGGAGCGAGTTCGCGGAACGTCGGGGCGCAGGGCGTGAGCAGCGCGTCGAGCTTCCCCAGTTCCGCGGCCACGGCCCCGGCCGAGCCGTCGAGCCTGAGGAGCAGCGCGGCGGCCGTGCCCGAGGGCCAGGGCACGGACTCGGCGGTCAGCGAGAGCGCGCGCAGCGTGCCCTGATCGAAGAACTCCATGGCCGTGGGCAGCAGCCCGCCGCCGAACACGGCCTGGGCCGCGCGCATGAGCGCGCCCATGTCCGCGAAACCGGCCAGCAGCGAGGCCGAGGCCTCGGGCAGGGGGATGAGGCGGAGCGTGGCCTCGACGACGATGCCCAGGGTGCCCTCGGAACCGACCAGGAGGCGCGTCAGGTCCAGCCCCGCGACGTCCTTGTGGCAGCGGCCGCCCGTGCGCACCACCGCGCCGCCGGGCAGCACGGCCGTGAGGCCCAGCACCCAGTCGCGGGTCACGCCGTATTTCACGGCGCGCATGCCGCCCGCGCAGGTGGCGATGTTGCCGCCGATGGTGGAGATGCCCACGGAGCCGGGGTCCGGCGGGTAGAAGCGGCCCTTGGCGGCGCAGGCCTTCTGCAGGTCCGCGGTGATCACGCCCGGTTCGCAGCGGGCCAGGAAATCGCCGGGCGAAATCTCCAGGATGCGGTTCATGCGCAACAGCGAGACCACGAGTCCGCCGTTCGCCGCCACGGCCGCGCCCGCCACGCCGGTGGCCCGGCCGCGCGGGAGGAGCGGCACGCGCTCGCGCTGCGCCCAGGCGAGCAGTTCGGCGACCTGTTCGGCGGAAGTCGGCCGCACCACGCCCCAGGGCATGCCCGGCAGGCGCGAGGCGTCCGAGCCGTGCACGAAGCAGGCGGCCTCGTCGAAGGAGGCGGCTTCGCCGGGAAAGAGGCTGGCGAGGAATTTTTTCTGGGCGGGCGTCAGCATGGTTTGTGGGCCGCGCGCGGGGGCCGCGGCGTCGGGAATGTAGTCATCAATGCCGGGAAGGGCAAGGGAGGCGGGCCCACAAAGACGCGGGCGGAAAACAGGGGGCCGGGCGTCCCGAAGGACGTCCGGCCCACCGACGATCTCAGCACGCCGACTAATCGACCTTGAAGTAGGCCTTCTGGCCGGAGTTGCAGACCGGGCACTTCTCCGGGGCGTCGCCCGCCACGGTGTGGCCGCAGACGCGGCAGACGTGGTAGTATTCCACGACCGCGCCCGCCTCCAGGGTGTCCAGGGCGTTCTGGTAGAGCCCGGCGTGGATCTTCTCCACCTCGTTGGCGAAGGTGAAGGTGCGCACGGCCGCGGTTTCGCCCTCGGCCTTCGCCTCCTCGATCATCTTGGGGTACATGCTCTTGAACTCGTGAATCTCCCCGGCCACGGCGTCCTTGAGGTTGTCCCTGGTGGAGCCGACCTTGTGCGCGGTGCGCAGGTGCGAATGGGCGTGCACGGTCTCGGCCGCGGCCGCGGCGCGGAAGAGCCTGGCCACGGAGGCATAGCCCTCCTTGTCGGCCTGCTCGGCATAGGCCAGGTACTTGCGGTTGGCCTGGGACTCGCCCGCGAAGGCTTCCATGAGATTGTCCTGGGTCTTGGACATGGCGGTGCTCCTTTATTGAACGGTTGCAGGGAATTTCCGGGAAACGCGTCGATGCGCTTTTATACACCGGCCGGGGAAAAAGGGGAACTCCGGGGAGGTATTTCACGAGAAGTTTTGGAAATGGAAAAGCCGGAAGACGGGACCGGGAAGAAGGGAAACGCCCTAGTCCCGCCCCATGGCACGGCGGGCGTCGCGCTCCATTTCGCGGCTGCGCAGGGCGTCGCGCTTGTCGTGCAGCTTCTTGCCGCGCGCCAGGGCGACGTCCACCTTGAAGCGGCCGTTCTTCAGAAACAGCGCCAGGGGCACCACGGAAAGGCCCTTCTGCTCCACCTTCTGCACGAGCTGCCGCAGTTCCCAGGCGTTGAGCAGGAGCTTTCTGCGCCGCTCCGGCTCGTGCTGGGCGTAGCCCGCGTTCTCGTAGGGCGCGATGTGCACCCCGGCGAGAAAGGCCTCGCCGTTCGTGAAGTCCACGTACCCGTCGCCCCAGGAGATGCGGCCCGCGCGCAGGCTTTTCACCTCGGAACCGGTGAGCGCGAGGCCCGCCTCGAAGGTCTCCAGGATCTCGTATTCATGCCGCGCCTTGCGGTTGGCCGAGACGAGCTTGCGCCCCGCGTCCGTGCTCATGTGATGCCGCCTATTGCGCCTCTTCCATGTCGAGCAGCGAGGTGTAGAACGTCAGCTCCTCGGGGAAGCGCTGGTAGATGATGTCCCGCACCAGGCGGTTGGTGCGGCTCACGGTGCGCGATTCGAGCACCAGCTTCAGAAGGTCCGTGCATTCGTCCATCTTGGTCTGACGGATGATGCGCTTGATGCCCGGCACGGCCTGCGGGTTCATGGACAGGGAGTCCATGCCCATGCCGAGCAGGATGGGCACGCAGAAAGGGTCTGCGGCCATCTCGCCGCACAGCCCCACCTCGATGCCCGCCTGGTGCGCCGCGTCCACGGTGTGCTTGATCATGCGCACGATGGCCGGATGCAGCGGCTGGTAGAGATAGGAGACGTAGCGGTTGGTGCGGTCGATGCCCATGGAGTACTGGATGAGGTCGTTGGTCCCGATGGAGAAGAAGTCCACCTCCTGGGCCAGGAACTCGGAGACCATCACGGCCGAAGGCAGTTCGACCATGATCCCGAAGGGAATCTCGGGGTTGAAGTCCACGCCCTCGCGCCGGAGTTCGGCCTGGCATTCCTGGAACAGGGCCTTGGCGTAGCGCAACTCCTTCAGGCCCGAGATCATGGGGAACATGACCTTGACGTTGCCCCAGACCGCGGCGCGCAGGATGGCCCTGATCTGGGTCTTGAAGACCTCGGGGTAGCGCATGCAGAAGCGGATGGCGCGCAGCCCCATGGCCGGGTTCGTCTCCTCCAGATGGCCGAAATGCGAGAACATCTTGTCCGCGCCGATGTCCAGCGTACGGATGGTCAGCGAGCGCGGCGAGAGGATCGAGGCGAGGTCCGAGTACTCTTCGTAGAGTTCGTTCTCCGTGGGCAGCTCGCGCCGGTTCATGTAGCGGTACTCGGTGCGCAGCAGGCCCACGCCCTCGGCCCCGTTGTCCAGGACCTGGGCAACCTCCTCGAAGAGCTCGATGTTGGCCATGACCGAGATGGAGTAGCCGTCGCGCGTCTCGCCGGGCAGATGGCAGAAGCGGATGATGCTCTTCTGGTAGGTCTGGAACTGTTCGCCCAGTTCCTCGTAGTGCGCCAGCTCCTCCTCGTCCGGGTCGATGAGGATGCGGCCGCGCAGACCGTCCACGATGACCAGGTCGCCGTCGCGCACGGCCCGTTCCAGGTCGGCCACGCCGACCACGGCCGGAATCTGCAGCGACCGGGCCAGGATGCCGGTGTGCGAGGTCTTGGCCCCCTGCGTGGTGGCGAAGCTCATGATCTTGTCGATCTGCATCTCCACCGTGTCGGCGGGGGCCAGATCGTGGGCCATGAGCACCACGCGCCCCTCGATGGCCGTCAGGTCGGGCTTGTCCCCGGCCAGATGGAGCAGGACCCGCTCGCCCACCATGCGCACGTCGCCCATACGCTCGCGGATGTAGGGGTCCTCCAGGGCCGAAAAGACCTGGCGCAGATCGTCCACGGCCTTTTCCAGCGCCCATTCGGCGCACACGGCCTGCTCGCGCACGTAGCGCTCGGCCGCGCCCTTGAGCTTGGGGTCGCGCAGGATCATGAGGTGCGAGTCGATGATCAGGGCGTGGTCGCGCAGTTCGGCCGGAATCTTGTCGCGCGCGATCTCCAGGTCGCGGCCCGTGTCCGCGAAGGCCTGGCTCAGGCGCTCCAGCTCCTGCGGCACGAACTCCTCGGGAAGCACGCGGCGCGGCACGTTCTCGAAACGGCTGCGGTTGAGGAACAGGGCCTTGCCGATGGCGACGCCCGCCGCCACCGGGATGCCCTTGATCACTTCACGCGCCACGCTTCCCCTCTTGGAACTTGTTGCGGAAAAGGTTTTCCAGATGGTCCAGCGCCGCCGCGGCATCCTCGCCCGTGGCCCGCAGCGCCACCCTGGTCCCGGCGCCCACGGCCAGGGTCAGGATGTCGAGGATGCTCTTGGCGTCCACCTCCTGCCCTCCGGCCACGAGGCGGATGTCCGCCCCGAACTTCTGGGCCTCCTGCGCCAGTCTGGCCGCCGGACGGGCATGCAGCCCGGACTCGTCCAGCACGCAGACGTGGCGCAAAAGCCCCTCCTCGTCCGGCGCGCCTCCGCTCCCCTTGCTCTCGCTTGTATGGCTGTCCATGCGCACGCTTCATTTTCCTCGAACGCCGGGTCAGTGTCCCACGGCGCGAACGAACCAGGGCCAGAAGAGCATGGCTCCGAGGACCCCGGCGACCACCAACTCCCGGATCACCAGCAACCGGGAGACCAGCCAGGCAGCGGCGGAGATCAGTCCGGCCGTGGCCAGCCAGCTCCACCATACGACCTCGCCCGGCCAGACGATGGCCCAGAAGAGGACGAGCAGCAAGGCATTGACATACTTGAGCCGCCGTCCCCAGTTGATGAGGTCGAGTTTTTTCAGTTTCGGCAGAATCTTGAACGCATCCCGCCAGCCGAGCCAGAATCCCCCGAGCTTGAAAAGCTGCAACCCGGCGAACAAAACGGCACCAAATAACACGGCTCCGGCACGATGACCAGAGGCCAGGAGACAGGCCGTGGCCAAGGCCCAGGTGGCCTGCGCCGTGCCGCCGAAGAGCGAATCGCCGATGGCCGAGAGGGTGTACACCGTGGTCTTCTTGACCTGCTCCAGCGTGCCCGCCGGAAGCAGCCCGCGCGCGATGTCCCGCTCCAGGGCCAGAAAAAGCCCCACCAGCAGCGGCGTCCAGAACGGGTGGCTGTTGTAGTGCTTGAGATAACGCCGCCGCGCCTTGACCAGCTCGCCCGGATCGCGGTGAATGGCCGCCAGTCCCGGCTCCATGGCCGTCATCAGGCCGATGTTCTGCATGCCCCGTGTGTTGAAGGCGGACATCACCAGATACGTCCTGAAAAAGCAGGTCATCAGGGTCCGGGTGTCCGGCAGGCGGGGGGGCGTGGCGGCGGCCGAGTGCATGGGCGTCCGGTGCGGCTAGGGTTTGCGCGCGAGGCGCTCGTACAGGTCCTTGGCCGAGACGCCGGGCAGCCGGGCGGCGGCGCGGCGGGCCACCTCGCGGGGCTTGCCGCCGCGCGCCGACTCCTCGGCCAGCACGGCGTCCACGTCGGCCTCGCCCGCCGGGGCCGGGGCCTCGGGCGGTCCCACGAGCACCGTGATCTCGCCCAGAAGCTCCGGACAATCGCGGGACAGCCCGTCCAGGCTCCCGAGAATAAACTCCTCGTGCACCTTGGTCAATTCGCGCGCGATGCACGCCCGGCGCTCGCCCAGGACCTCGCGCGCCAGTCCCAGCGAGGCCCGCAGCCGCGACTTGCGCTCGAAAAAGGCCAGGGTCGCGGGCAGGGCCGCATACGGCGCGAGCAGGCTCCTGACCGCGCCCGCCCCCCGCGGCAGGAATCCCAGGAAGACGAACGGCTGCGGCGGCAGGCCCGCGGCCGAAAGCGCCGCCACGAAGCTGCACGGACCAGGCACCGGCGAGACCCGGAGGCCCTCGGCCCGGCAGGCCGCCACCAGACGATATCCCGGATCGGACAGGAGCGGCGTGCCCGCGTCCGAAACCAGGGCGACCGTCCCGCCGCCGCGCAGCACGTCCAGCACCTGACCCAGACGCTCGGCCTCGTTGTGTTCGTGAAACGACACGAACCGCCTCGCCTGAATGCCCAGCCGCGCAAGAAGCTGCCCCGAACGCCGCGTGTCCTCGGCCAGCACCGCATCCGCGCCCGCCAGCACGGCCGCCGCCCTAGGCCCCAGATCGGCCGCGTTTCCGATGGGCGTGGCCACGATGTAAAGGCCCGCTGGAACCGTTTCCGCCACCTTTTTCCCCTTGCGGATGGTCGCCGGGACGCCGCCGCGCCCAGGCCCTCCTGCCTAGCACACAAGCGCCCGGGCAGGAAGGCCGGAGGCGCGCGACGTTCCCGACGGCCCCGGTCAGGCGAGATGCGCCGCCAGGGCGCTGAAGACCGGGTGTCCGCCGGGCAGCAGCCGCGTGGCGCGCACGTCGTGCAGCTTCTCCACCTGCCGCACGATCTGGACCAGCCGTTGGTCCTCGCGCAACAGCAGCCAGATGCGCGAAAGCCCGCCGCCTCCATCTTCGCCTGCCGCGTCCGGCAACGGCAGACAGGCCACGCCCTCCACGTTGAAGGCGCGGCGGGCGAAGAGGCCGCAGACCTGGGACATGACGCCGGGATGGTTGCTGACGGTGAGTTCGAGCACGGTCCCGGCCGGGGCGGGCGCATTCGCATCAGGCGCAGGCATGGGCGGCCTCCTTGGCGGTGATGGTTTCGACGGTTCCTGCCTCCTGGCAGATCATCTCGCAGTTGGCCCCGCCGGGCGGCACCATGGGCAGCACGTGCGGCTCGTCCTCCACGGCGCAGCGGATGAGGCAGGGACCGGGCGCGGCAAAGGCCTCGGCCATGGCCGTCTCGGGGTCCGCGGCGGCCGCGAGGTCGAAGGCGGGCATGCCGAAGGCGCGGGCCAGGGCCACGTAGTCGGCGCGGGCCGAAAAGCCGGAGCCGAAGGTGCGGCCGCCCATGAACAGCTCCTGCTGCTGGCGCACGAGGCCGAGACAGCCGTTGTCCATGAGCAGGATCTTGACCCGCGCGCCCTGCTCCACGGCCGTGGCCAGCTCTTGCACGTTCATCAGCAGGCTGCCGTCGCCCGAGACGCAGAGCACCGGCCGTCCCGGCTCGGCCAGGGCCGCGCCGATGGCCGCGGGCAGGCCGAAGCCCATGGTCCCGAGCCCGCCCGACGTGAGCAGGCGGTTGGGCCGGACCTGCGGCCAGACCTGGGCCGTGCGCATCTGGTGGCGGCCCACGTCCGTGGCCACGAGGACATCGGGACCGTCCGTGCGGGCGGCGGCCCGGGCCGCTGCGGCGATGACGCCGTAGGCCGAGCGCGGATCGTCGAGCCCCGGGGGCCTGAGGCCCCATTGCTCGCCGAGGGTGGTGACGCGCACCCGCCAGGCGAGACGGGGCGCTGGTTCGAGGCTCTCCGCCAAGGCTTCGAGGGCGAGGCGGGCATCCGCGGCCACGGCGGCCTGGGTCGCGCGGCGCTTGCCGATCTCGGCGGCGTCGATGTCGATGTGAACGAGCGCGGCGTCCGGACAGAAGCGGTCCATGCGGCCGGTGGCGCGGTCGTCCAGGCGGCAACCCACAGCCAGGAGCAAGTCGCACTCCTCCAGGGCCGCGTTGGCGGCCCGTGCGGCGTGCATGCCGAGCATGCCGAGGTTCAGGGGGTGGTCTGCGGGCGCACAGCCCAGCCCGTGCAGGGTCGAGACCGCGGGCAGGCCGCAGCGTTCCATGAGCAGCCGCGCCGCGCGGTGCGCGCCGGAACGGGCCGCCCCGCCGCCGAGCAGGAGGAGCGGGCGGCGGCTCTGCCCGATGAGGGACGCGGCGCGCGCCACGGCAAGCGGGTCCGGGACCGGGGGGGCGTCGGGCAGGCCGGGCTCGGGCCAGGCGTCGAAAGAGGCGAGGCCCGTCTGCACGTCGCGCGGCAGGTCCACGAGCACGGGACCGGGACGACCCGAGGCGGCGATGCGGAAGGCCTCGGGGATGATGCGCAGAAGTTCCTCCGGGCTGCGCGCCAAAAAGCAGTGCTTGGTCACGGGGATGGCCAGGCCGTAGGTGTCCACCTCCTGGAAGGCGTCCACGCCGAGCATGGGGCTGGGCACCTGGCCGGTGAGGCAGACGATGGGCACGGAATCGAGGCGGGCGTCGGCGATGGCCGTGAGCAGGTTGGTGGCCCCGGGGCCGGAGGTGGCCAGACACACGGCAGGACGGCCGGTGGCGCGGGCCGCGCCCTGGGCGATGAAGCCCGCGCCCTGCTCGTGGCGGGCCAGGACGTGCCGGATGCGGCTGTGGGAGAGGGCGTCGTAGAGCGGCAGGTTCGCGCCGCCGGGGATGCCCGCCAGGAACTCGATGCCCTGGCGTTCGAGAAGGCGCACGATGATCTCGGCTCCGGTGAGGGTGGGCATGGTCTCTCCTCCATGCCTGCCGGGTCCGGCCGGGGCCCCCTGAAACGGCGAACCCCCTGCCGGGGTGCGCCGGCAGGGGGTTTCGGTTCGTAACCTCGATCCGGTCCCTGCTACGGCGCACCCTCGCCAACGACGACAACGACGACGACCGCTACGGTCTGCAGGGAGCAGACGGCGGTCATCGGCGGGGTGGTGCGCGTGGCGTGGTGCTGCATGGGATCGGTTCCTTTTTCCGTTGCCCTGACCCTAGTCGCCGCAGCGCTTTTCCGTCAAGGGAAAATCTTCTGTCATTACCACGGCTGCCAAGTTCCCTTGCTGCCTAAGGCCGCGGCCATGTCGAGGATGTCCTCGACGTGCTCGCAGGCGAGTTGTCCGCCCTCCTCGCGCACGGCCACGAGGTCGAAGCGGCAGGGCGCGCCCCAGGCGTCGTTGGCCGAGAGCCACTGCGCCGCGGCGCGGGCCAGGCGCTCGCGCTTGGCCGGAGTCAGCCCGTCGGCCGGGCTGCCCAGGCTGCCCGCGCCGCGCGCCTTGACCTCCACGAAGACGATGAGCTTCTTCGTGCGGCAGATCAGATCCAGTTCCAACCGGCCCACGCGCCAGTTGCGCTCGATGATCGTAAAGCCCTTGTGCCGCAGGCACGCGGCCGCGGCTTCCTCCCCGGCCGCGCCGAGGGCGAGGTGGGCCGCGCCCCGCCTCACAGCAGGCGGCACTGGTCCTCCGTCACGCCCCGGAAGGTCAGGCGGTGGCAGGGGCTGGGGCCGAGGCGGCGCAGGGCGGCCAGATGGACGGCGGTGCCGTAGCCCTTGTGGTCCGCCAGCCCGTAGCCGGGATGGCGGCGGTCGAGCACGCGCATGAGCCGGTCGCGGAAGGTCTTGGCCAGGATGGAGGCGGCGGAGATGGCGGGCGCAAGGGCGTCCCCGCCGACCACGGCCTCCTGCGCGATGGCACGCCCGAGAACGTGGGGCGGCACGGTCTTGTCGCCGTCGATGAGCAGCCGGTCCGGCGTCAGGGGCAGGCGTCGCACCGCCGCGGCCATGGCGTGGAAGGTGGCCTGCAGGATGTTGATGCGGTCGATCTCGCCCGGCCAGACGAGCCCCACGCGCCAGGCCACAGCCTGGGCCTTGATGGCCGGGGCCAGGGTCTCGCGCCGTGCCGCGGAGAGTTTCTTGGAGTCGTCGAGGCCGGGCAGGTCGAAAACGGCGGGCAGGATCACGGCCGCGGCCACCACGGGCCCGGCCAGGCAGCCGCGCCCGGCCTCGTCGATCCCGCAGACGAAACCGCCTGCCGGAACGCCGGGAGCGGCGCGCCCGGCGTCGTGCGGCGCGGGACAAAAAAAATGACCCTCCGCCCGCGGCTCAGCCGCGGGGGAGTGGTCGAAGAGATTGCCGACCGCAGGGCCGGCGCGGCGTCGGGCCATGCCCGTACCCGTGAAGGACGGCCGGAAGCGGAAGGGCGCGGGCCCGTTCCGCCCCGCGGACTAGAAGTCCTTCTTGGTCTTGATGCGGGCGGCCTTGCCCTTGAGATCGCGCAGGTAGTACAGGCGGCTGCGGCGCACCTTGCCCTGGGTCATGATCTCGACCTTCTCGATGAACGGCGAGTGCAGCGGGAAGATGCGCTCCACGCCCACGCCGTCGGAGACCTTGCGCACCGTGAAGGTGGCGTTCGTGGTGCCGCGGTGCTGGCGGATGCACACGCCCTGGAAGATCTGGATGCGTTCCTTGTCGCCTTCGATGATCCTGAAGTGGACCTTCAGGGTGTCGCCCGAGTTGAACGCGGGCATGTCCAGGCGCATCTGTTCGCGCTCGATACGTTCGATGATGCTCATGGCCGAAACCTCACTTATCTTCGTGACGCATGCGTCGTTTGCTAGCAAAAAATCCGGGCCTGCGGCCGCTCAGCCGTGGTCGGCCAGTATCCTGTCCAGGCAGACCGCCACCGCCGCGCGCACGGGCAGGTGGTTGTAGTCCGCGTAGGGCCGCACGGGCCGAAGCACCATGTCGGCCTGCTCCAGGACTTCCGGGGCGAGGCCGTGGCCCGTGCCGAAGACCAGGAGCACCGGCCCCTCGGCCAGCCGCGCGCGGATCGCGGCGGGCGTGGCCGTGCCCGGACCGCGGGCCGTGGTGGCGACCACCAGGGGCTGCCGCCCGGTCCGCCGGGCCATCTCCTCGCGCGCGGACGCGAGGTCCGGCACGATGCCGAGCAGGCCCAGGGCCTCGGCCCGGTCGGGGTTGGACGCCGCGCCCGCGCCCGCGGTCCAGTGGGCCACGAGGCGCTCCCCGAGCGCCCGCTGGTCGTCCAGGGGGGTGGCCGCAAAGACGCACCTCACCCCATACGAGCGGGAAACGCGGCTTATATCGTGCAAGTCGAGATTGGTCAAGGAGGTCGTGCCCACCTTCCGCTCGCCGGTCAGCACGGGATGGTGAAGCAGCGCCAGGCCGAGATTGCGCCCCAGGGTGCGGCGCGGCAGGGCGCGCAGCACGGCCAGGTCTTTCTTGTCCAGCGGGGCTTCTGTCAGCAGCTCGGGCCGCCCGGCCAGGGTGGCGGCCAGGGAGCGCTCCCGCCGCCAGGCCGCGATGCGCGCGTGATCCCCGGAGAGCAGCGCCTCGGGCACGCGCAGCCCCCGGTACTCCTCGGGCCGCGAATAGTGCGGATACTCCAGCAGGCCACGGCTGAAGCTCTCCTCCTCGCCCGAGGCCTCCTTGCCCATGTAGTCCGGCAGCAGCCGGGCCACGGCCTCGATGAGGCAGAGCGCCCCGGCCTCGCCGCCGTTGAGCACGACGTCGCCCACGGAGACGGACTGCACGGGCAGCAATTCCTCGAAACGGGCGTCGATGCCCTCGTAGCGGCCGCAGACCAGGGTCAGGGCAGGCTCGGCGGCCAGTTCGCGGGCCAGGACCTGCGTCAGGGGCCTGCCTTTCGGCGAAAGCATGAGGATGCGGCCGGGCTCTGGCAGCGACTCCACGGCCTTCACCAGGGGATCGAGCTGCATGACCATGCCGGGGCCGCCGCCGTAGGGTCCGTCGTCCACGGAGCGGTGGCGGCCCGCCGCGAAGTCGCGCGGGTTGACGCAGGAGACGTCCAGCACGCCTCGTTCCCGCGCCTTGCCCATGAGCCCGGCGCGGAGCGGCGAGTCGAAGAACTCGGGGAAAAGCGTCAGGATAACGATGCGCATGGCGGACAGAGGTTAGGCCGCGGGCCCGGAACCGTCGTCCGGCGCAGCGGCGTCCGCCTCCGGCTCCAGGTAGAGATCGAGCAGTCCGGGCGGCGGAGCCACGGCCACGACTCCGGCCGCAAGGTCGAAGCGCTCCACGAACTCCGGCCGGGCCGGAAAGAGAATCTCCTCGCCCCCGACGCCCCGGATGGCCCAGACCTCCTGCGGCTCGGTCATGATCGACTCGATGCGGCCGATCTCGCGGCCCCCGGCGTCCACCACCCGAAGGCCGATCAGGTCGTGCAGGAAGATTTCGCCCTCGCCGGGCGCGGGCAGGTCTTCGGCGCGGGCGAGGATGGCGGCCCCGCGCCAGGCCTCTGCCTGATCGCGCCCGGAAATGCCCTGCAGGGTGAGCAGCAGCCGCTTCTGATGCATGCGCCAGGCCTGCACCGCGAAGGCCCTGGCCGTGCCGCCCGGGGGCTCAAGCCAGACGCGCGGCAGTTCGCCGCACAATTCCGGGGAGTCCGCGTACCAGTTCACGCAGAGTTCCCCCCGAAGACCGTGCGGCTTGACCACCTCGCCGATGAGGACGCGGTCGGTTTTCGCCATGTGGGATGCGTCTATTCCAGGATTTCGAGAACCGAGCGCTTGCGCGCCTTGGTCGAGGCCGCGCCGAGGATGGTCCGCATGGCGCGCGCCGTGCGGCCCTGCTTGCCTATCACCTTGCCCAGGTCCTCCTTGGCGACCTTGAGTTCGATGACCGAGGTCTGCTCTCCCTCGATCTCGGAAACATGCACGTCGTCGGGACGGTCAACCAGCGCCTTGGCGATGTACTGGACCAGATCCTTCAGCATCGGAACCTCCGCGGTCGAACGGCGCCGTCACGGGCGCGATCAGGTGGAAGCACGTTCCGCCGGGCGCGGACGGCGCGGGGGCCGGGACCTCGCGGTCCCGGCGTCCTAGGCGCCGGCTTTCTTGAGCAGCGAACGGACGGTGTCCGAGGGCTGAGCGCCGCGCTCCAGCCACATCTTCACCTTGTCCTTGTCCACCGCGATTTCCTCGGGCTGGACCATGGGGTTGTAGTGCCCCACGTAGTCGAGGGCGCGGCCGTCACGGCGGGTCTCGCTGTTCACGGCGACGATGCGGTAGAACGGGCGCTTCTTGGAACCCAGGCGGGTCAGGCGCAACTTCAGAGCCATTTTTCTACTCCTTCTACAATACTATTGGTGTTGCCAAAAAATGCAAGGGAAAAGGGCGGCGCGGCTTAGCGGCGCTTTTTCTTCTTCTTGCGGTCCTTTTTCTTCTTCTTGGTCGCGGAGCCGGAGGAACCTCCCTCCTGTCCCATGCCCATGCCGGGCAGGCCAGACAGCCCGCCCATTCCGGGCATCCCCGGCATTCCGGGCATGCCGCCCATGCCGGGCATTCCGCCCATGCGGCCCATCAGACCACGCGGCAGGTTCATGCCGGGCGGCACACGGCCCCTGGACGTCCTGCCCTGGGGCATCTGCGGCATCTGGGGCATGCCCCCCTTGCCTTTCTTGCCGCCGCCCATCATCTGCTGCATCATCTTGCGCATCTGCTCGAAGTTCCGGCAGAGTTGCTCGACCTCGCCGACCTTGACGCCGGACCCCTTGGCGATGCGCGCCTTGCGGCTCTTGTCGAGCACGTCGGGGTTCTCGCGCTCCTGCCGGGTCATGGAGCCGATCATGGCCTCCACGCGGGCCAGCTCCTTTTCCGGCATGCCCATGTCGCCGAGCTTTTCGGACAGCTTGCCCATGCCCGGAATCAGCTTGAGCAGGCCCTCCAGGGAACCGAGCTTCTTAATGCGCCGCATCTGGACGCGGAAATCCTCGAAATTGAAGGAGGCCTTCTTGAGCTTCTCCTCAAGGTTCTTCGCCTCTTCCTCGTTGATCGAGCCCTGCGCCTTCTCGATCAGGGTGAGCACGTCGCCCATGCCCAGGATGCGCGAGGCGATGCGGTCCGGATGGAAGACCTCCATCTCGGAGAGCGCCTCGCCCATGCCCACGAACTTCACCGACTTGCCGGTCACGGACTTGATGGACAGGGCCGCGCCGCCGCGGGCGTCGCCGTCCATCTTGGTCAGGACCACGCCGGAGACGCCCAGGCGGTCGTCGAAGCTCTTGGCCACGTTGACCGCGTCCTGGCCGGTCATGGCGTCGGCCACGAACAGAATCTCGCCCGGGGAGCAGGCGGCCTTGATGCGCGCCAGCTCCTCCATCAGCGGCTCGTCAATGTGCAGACGGCCCGCGGTGTCGAAGAGGACGACGTTGCAGCCTTCCTCGCGCGCGCGCTCCAGCGCCTGCCTGCAGATGTCCACCGGGTCCATGTCCGGCGTGGACGGGAAGACCGGCACCGCGATCTGGGCCGCCAGCTTGGTGAGCTGGTCGATGGCCGCGGGGCGGTAGACGTCGGCGGGCACGAGATAGGGCTTCATCTTCTTCTCGCGCCTGAGCCAGAGCGCGAGTTTGCCCGCGGAGGTGGTCTTGCCCGAGCCCTGCAGGCCGACCATCATGATGCCCGCCGGGACCTTGCCGCGCAGGTCGAGTTCAGTGGTCGCCCCGCCCAGGAGTTCGACAAGCTCGTCGTGGACGATCTTGACCACCTGCTGGCCCGGGGTGAGGCTCTTCATGACCTCCTGGCCCAGGGCCTGCTCGCGCACCCGGTCCACGAAGTCCTTGACGACCTTGAAGTTGACGTCGGCTTCGAGCAGCGCGAGGCGCACCTCGCGCAGCCCCTCGCCCACGTTCTCCTCGGTCAGCTTGCCCTGGCCGCGGAACTTCTTGAAGACTCCTTCGAGCCGTTCGCCGAGACTTTCGAACACCGTCCTGCACTCCGAAGGCGCCGGAAGAGGTCTGCTCCTCTCGCCTGCGCCCCCTGCATTGCGCGCGGATCGCGCCGGACGGCCTCGTGCCGTGCGGCGGACGCAGGGCGCGCGTCACCCCTGCGTCGGAAAGAGAGCGATGGTTACGTGAGTTGTTCAAGGGAGTCAAGCGGCCCTTCGCCCGAAGCGCCACCCTCCCCCGCTCCACGGCGACGCCGCATCGGCCACACCCGCTCCGGCCCGGTAATAGGGCATTTTCAAAGAGAAAAATCGTTTTTTCTGGCCTTGGGGGGTTGACCTCCCGGTTGCCTGCAGCCACATAGAAATCAGGACAACATGCGTAACCACGGTCGCTGCCCGGCACCGGCCGCATTTTTCCCGTGTCCCCGCAGTGCGGCGGACGCGGAGTTGCCCCGGGGACGGATGCCCCGGACAGGACTGCATGAGCGGCAAACCCGACGCACAGAACCAGCCGAGCCTGGCCGAACAACTCTCCGCCATGGGGCTGCGCCCCCTGGGCGACCCCCGTCATCCCGTGTTCAAGGGCGACGTGGTGGCCGCGCCCGCTCCCGAGACCCTCGCCTCCCTTCCCATCACCGTTTCGGAGAAGCATTTCCACGTCAACCCGGGCAGCGGCGAGGTTCTCGCCAAGGGGTACGGCCTGATCGAGCTGGCCGACGGCGAGTTGCGCATCCGCCCCCAGCTCAGGATCGTGGACGAACGCACGGCCATCCGGGCCGTGGTGCATGCCGCCGATTTCCTCGGCCGCCCGGTGATCCCGCGCCGCCTGGCCGAGGTGCTCCTGCGCATGGGCGTCTGCGCCGAACCGGCCCTGGACGAAATCCGCCATTCCCTGGAGCAGGCGCGCGAGACCGGCAAGCCCGTGCGCGACGTGATCATCGCGCGAGGCGTCCCGCCCAGGCCGGGCACCGATGGGGGCTACGAAATCTTCGAGGCCAAAGGCGCCGTGCATGAGCATGATCAGCGCATCGATTACAGGCAGCGCAGCACGTTCCACAAGGTGAGCGAAGGCGAGGTCATCGGCCGGATCATTCCGCCCGTGCCCGGCGAAGGGGGCATGGACGTCTTCGGCAACGTGATTCCCTGCCCCGAGCCCAAGACCGTGCAGCCGAGCCTGGGCGACGGCGTGGTCATCAGCGAGGACGGCCTGCAGATCGTGGCCACCCAGGCAGGACTGCTCTCCACCTCCGGCGACCGCCTGACCGTGCTGGACGGCGTGGACATCCCGGGCGACGTGGACTTCTCCACCGGCAACGTCCACCTGGAGCGCGGCAGCGTGGTCATCCGAGGCTCGATCAAGGATGGCTTCACCGTGGACGTGCCGGGCAACGTGGCCGTGGGGGACACCATCAACGCGGCCACGGTGCGCGCGGGCGGCGACGTGCTGGTCGCCCTGGGCGTCCTCACCGGGGAGAACGGCGAAGTCGCGGCGGCGGGCGCGGTGACGGCCCAGTTCATGGAGAATTCGCGGGTGTTCGCGGGCGGCGACGTGACCGTGGCCCAGAACATCACCAACTGCACCGTGCGCGCCGGGGGCAAGGTCGTCTGCACGCGCGGCAAGGGCGTGATTCTCGGCGGCGAGATCGAGGCCCTGCGCGGCGTCGAGGCGCGCGAACTGGGCTCGGAATACGGCGTGAAGACGCAGATCAACCTCGGCCCCCGTCTCGCGGCCATCGAGCGCGACGAGGTGCTCCGCCAGAAGGCGGACGTCAAGGTCACCCTGGGCAAGATCGAGCGGGTGCTGGGCCCGGGCGACCCGCGCTCCATCCTGGAGCGCACCGCGCCGGTCGACCGGCAGCGCGTGGCACAACTGCTCAAGATCCGCATCTCGGCCGAGGCCCAGCTCACGGAACTCGACTGCCTGCTCACCCAGGAGCGCGACTGCGCCCGGCAGTGCGGCGAGGTCAAGCTGCGCGTCCGCGGCACCATCCACCCCGGCGTCTCGGTCACCGTCCTGGGCCGCACCCTGCACGTGGAGGAGCCGCTGTCCTTCGCCACCATCGGCTTCGATCCGGAAACCATGACCATCACGGTCTCGTAGGCCTGTCCTTCGCCCTCCCCGGCTTTCCCGCCTTGCGTTCGTCACGCGGCCTGCGTAGAACGCACCATGGGCATGCCGCCCGAACGACCGCAGACCGCCCCGGAGGTGCCTGATGGACCCCATGACCACGCACGGCGCGTTTTCCTGGAACGAACTGATGACCACGGACGTGGAGGCGGCCAAGACCTTCTACGCCGCCCTCTTCGGCTGGACCTACGAGGCCATGACCGTGGAGGGCGAGGGCCCGAGCACCGGCATGACCTACACCTCGGCCAAGGTGGGCGAAACCTGGGCGGGCGGCATGATGCCCTTCCCCCCCGGCGTCCAGGGCGCGCCGCCGCACTGGGGCTGCTACGTCACGGTCGACGACGTGGACGCCACCCTGGCCCAGGTCGAGAAACTTGGCGGCCGCATCCTGGTCCCGGCCTTCGACGTGCCTGGCGTGGGCCGCCTGGCCGTGTTCCAGGACCCCCAGGGCGCGGTCCTGTCCATCGCCAGGTACGCCTTCGGAGCCTGATCCCGGAAATCCCCAACAATCCGAAGGCGCGGAGGGCATGGCCCTCCGCGCCTTCGGTTGGTGACAACGTCCATTTTTCAGGCTGCTCAAAAAGAGCCGGATGCAAGGCGCAAAAAAAGCTCAAGACCGACGCGTATCGCACATACGCGAGGGTTTGAGCTTTTTGCAGCAACGCGGCAGACGGGGCTTTTTCAGCAGCCTGAAGGCGCGGAGGGCATGGCCCTCCGCGCCTTTCCCATCCCCGGCGGCGGCGCGCGCCGCGCCGCCCACGTCATTCCCCTCCGGCCGTGCCGCCGAAGAAATCTCAGGCCGCCACGTTCAGCAGCGAAAATGTGCTCGATTCGCCCTCGGCGGACGAGACCGTCCAGGTGCCGTCGCTGTTGCGTACCAAGGCCGCGGCCTCGCCCGCGAGTCCCTGGCCCTGGCCGATCTCCTGCAATTCACGTTTGTGCGCGGCGATCCATTTGTCGATGCTCTCCTGCGAGAGATCGCCCTTGAGGTCGTCCAGAAGCTGAAGCATGGCGTTCTTGCCGGACGGGTCCACCGCAGGCGCGAACTTCTCGAAGAACCCCTGCAGCGAATCGGCGTTGACCACCTCGCGCGCGGCGGTCGGCCCCTCGGGCTGGTAGCCGGGGTCGTTGTTCAGTCCCCTGAAGGAGTACAGACCGTCGCCGGTTCCGTGACCACCGATGATCATGGCGAGCCTCCGTGTCAGCTCTTATCGGCCGCCGGTCAGGAAACATTTAGGGCTGCCAGACCGCCCGCGCCGTCTCGATAACCGCGTTCACCGCGGGATCGGAGCGGCGGCGGGCCAGGCAGGCGATGGACAGGGGCATGGACAGGGGCGGCCCGGCCTTCCAGATGGTCCCGGCCCCGCAGGCCTCCAGGTCCTCGGCCATGTCCTGGCGCAAAAAGGCCATGCCCGTCCCGGCCATGATCAACTCGCGCATCACGTCCTCGCTGTCCGAGAAGAGCACCTTGCGGGGCGTGACGCCGATGCGGCAGAACATGTCGTGGCCGTCGGCAAAGCAGGGACAGTCGGCCGAGGTCCACAGCCAGGGCATTTGGGCCAGCTCCTCCACCGTGGCCCCCACGATGCGCTCGCGCCAGGCGGACGGGCCGCAGGCCAGGATACCGATGCGCGCCAGTTCCTCCACGACGATGCCTTCGGCCTGCTGCACGCCGAAGAGGAAGCCCGCGTCCAGATCGCCGCGCCGCAGCCATTCCGGCGTGCTGGTGGACTGGCTCTGCGTGAAGTAGGGCGAAAGGCCCGGATGGCGGCATGCCAGCTCGTCGCGGTAGCGGGGCACGCGCAGGAACACGGGGTCGGTGTTCAGGCCGATGCGCACCACGCCGGTGATGTCTCCGCGAAGGCTCGCGGCCTCCTCCAGCACCCCGCGCGAGGCCTCCAGCACCGCGTCGGCGCGGACCTTCAGCCGCCTGCCCGCATCGGTCAGGGCCATGCCGCGCGGCGTGCGCGAGAAGAGCGCCACCCCGAGTTCGTCCTCCAGGGCCTTGATCTGACCGGACAGGGCGGACTGCGAGAGGTGCAGCCGCTCGCCCGCCCGCGTCAGATGCCCCTCCTCGGCCACGGCCACGAAGGATCTGAGCTGGTACAGTTCCACTGCGCCTCCTCCCTATCGAAAAAACCGAACGGTCCGTTCGGAACTTGCCGTTGGATTCGGTTTTCTAGTTGCGTGTAGATTCCGCGTCAAGAGGCCGGTGATGTTCCACGCCGCGACATTGTCTGCATCACAATATTTGTGACCCAAACAATGCCACGCAAGAAGCCGGAAGAAGACGACATGAACGCCATGCTGCGGTTCTCCATCGCCATGTTCATCGCCATTCCGCTGTTCCTGTTCCTCATCGCCGCCGATGCATTCTCCGCTGACGTGCAGTCCAGCATCGAGAACATCTGCGAGGAGCGCGGCTTTGCATCCGGAGCGACGGAGCAGCTCTTCTGCCTGCAGTTTCACAAGGCGCGCAACTACCGGATGATGGCCGACTACGGCCCGTCGCTCTGCTTCGCCTGCACCCAGATCTGCGCGGAGGAGCGGGAAGACTATGCAGCCTGCCGGGCGCGTTGCGAACGGGCCTGCGGCCTCCAGCCGCTGGGGGGCACGGCCGTGGCGGGCGCGGCGAAAGAGACGCCGGGCCTGACCATGCGCTGATCCGGCCCGGCGCGAAAGCGGGAGCGACGGACTACTTGCCGTCCTCGAAACGCTCGGCTTCCCAGGTCAGGAGAAAAACGGTCTTCTCGCCGCAATTCCTCTTCAGGTAGTCCACGATCTCCCCGCCCAAGGGCCGCGATGCGGACACAAGGTAGGAATGGCTGGCCTCGGGTGGCTTCACGCCGTCCTTGCCCATGGCCGCGCCCTCTGTTTTCGCCAGGGTGTAGCCCCCGGCGGTGCGCGCCAGGAACTCCTGCAAGGCCAGGGTCTTCTCCTTGGAAAGCGCGGCGTCGACCACGAAGAAATGCACGTAGGCCTTCCCGGCAAAGGCCGGGACGCCGGACAGCAGGACGGCGAGAAGCGCCAGGACGGATACGAGGGTGCGCATGGAGTGCCTCCGTTTTTGCTGCACGTAGCATGAAACGCCGCGCGCGCAAACGGGCCGCGAGGAACCGGGGGCGGCCCGCGAACCGCGGCGGCCGGCCCCTCCCAAGGAAGGTCCGGCCGCCGCACCGGGCATGGGCTGGACGCGCCTACTGCGCGCCGAAGGTCAGCCCTTCCTGCTCGCTGGCCCCGATGGTCACGGTCTGGCCGTCGTGAAGCTCGCCGGCGATGATGCGCCGGGCGAGCGGGGTCTCCAGGTGCATGGCCACGTAGCGCTTGAGCGGACGCGCGCCGTAGATGGGATCGTAGGCCGCCTCGGCGATGAAACTCCTGGCCTCGTCAGTGAGCACCAGGTCGATCTTGCGCTCGGCCAAGCGGTTCCGCAGGCTCTGCACCTGCAGGTCCACGATGGCCTTGAGCTGTTCGGGCAGCAGGGGCTTGAAGAGGACGATCTCGTCCACGCGGTTCAGGAACTCCGGCCGGAAGCCGCGCCTGAGCTCGCCCAGCACCTGCTCGCGCACGCCGTCCCGGAAGTCGCCCCCCGGCGTGATGCCCTCCAGCATGTGGTTCGAGCCGATGTTCGAGGTCATGATGATGATCGTGTTCTTGAAGTCCACGGTGCGGCCCTTGGAGTCGGTCAGACGGCCGTCGTCCAGGATCTGCAGCAGCGCGTTGAAGACGTCCGGGTGGGCCTTCTCGATCTCGTCGAAGAGCACCACGGCATACGGCTTGCGGCGCACGGCCTCGGTGAGCTGGCCGCCCTCGTCGTGGCCGATGTACCCCGGAGGCGCGCCGATGAGCCGGGCCACGGTGTGCTTTTCCATGTACTCGCTCATGTCCAGGCGCACCATGTTGTCCTCGGAGTCGAAGAGCGCCTCGGCCAGGGTCTTGCACAACTCGGTCTTGCCCACGCCCGTGGGACCGAGGAAGATGAAGGAGCCGATGGGCCGCCGGGGGTCCTTGAGGCCCGCGCGGGCGCGCAGCACCGCGTCGGCCACGGCCTGCACGGCCTCCTGCTGGCCGATGACCCGCTCGTGCAGCTGGTCGGGCAGCCGGAGCAGCTTCTCGCGCTCGCCCTCCATGAGGCGGGAGACCGGGATGCCGGTCCAGCGGGCGATGATCTGGGCGATGTCGTCCGGCCCCACCTCCTCGCGCAGCAGGCGGCGGCAGGGCTGGCCCTCGCCCTCGCAGCCCTGCGCGGCCTCAAGCTGCTTCTCCAGCGCATGCAGCTTGGAATAGCGCAACTCGGCGGCCTTGTTGTAGTCCAGGGCGCGCTCGGCCTCCTCGACCTCCAGGCGGGTTTTCTCGATGGCCTCCTTGATCCTGCGCACGCCCTCGATGCCCGCCTTCTCGGACTCCCACTGGCGCATCAACGTGTCGCGCTCCTCCTTCTGGTCGGCCAGCTCCTTTTCCAGCTTGGCCAGGCGGTCGCGCGACTTCTCGTCGGTCTCCCGTTTCAGCGCCTCGCGCTCGATTTCGAGCTGCAGCACGCGGCGGTTCAGCTCGTCCAGCTCCGTGGGCATGGAGTCGATCTCGGTGCGGATCATGGCTGCGGCCTCGTCGATGAGGTCGATGGCCTTGTCCGGAAGCTGGCGGTCCGTGATGTAGCGGTGCGAGAGCACAGAGGCCTCCACCAGCGCGGCGTCGGCGATGCGCACGCCGTGGTGGACCTCGAAACGCTCGCGCAGGCCGCGCAGGATGGAGATGGTGTCCTCCACGCCCGGCTCGTCCACCAGCACGGGCTGGAAACGGCGCTCCAGGGCCGGGTCCTTCTCGATGTTCTTGCGGTACTCGTCGATGGTGGTGGCGCCGATGCAGTGCAGCTCGCCGCGCGCCAGCATGGGTTTGAGCAGGTTGCCCGCGTCCATGGCCCCTTCGGCCTTGCCCGCGCCCACGATGGTGTGGATCTCGTCGATGAAGAGGATGATGCGCCCTTCCGAGCCCTGCACCTCCTTCAACACGGCCTTCAGGCGCTCCTCGAACTCGCCCCGGTATTTGGCCCCGGCGATGAGCGCGCCCATGTCCAGCGAGAAGATGGTCTTCTCCTTCAGCCCCTCGGGCACGTCGGCCTTCAGGATGCGCTGCGCCAGCCCCTCCACGATGGCCGTCTTGCCCACGCCCGCCTCGCCGATGAGCACGGGGTTGTTCTTGGTGCGGCGCGAGAGGATGCGGATGCAGCGCCTGATCTCGGCGTCGCGGCCGATGACCGGGTCGAGCTTGCCCTTCCTGGCCTCCTCCACGAGGTCGCGGCCGTATTTCTTGAGCGCGTCGTAGGTCTCCTCGGGATTGGCCGAGGTCACGCGCTGCTTGCCGCGCACCTCGGTGAGCACCGAGAGGACCTTGTTGGCGTCCAGGCCGAAGGACGCGTTCACCCGGCCCACGGGCGAGGAGGCGGGCAGCTCGGTCAGGGCCAGGAAGAGGTGCTCCACCGAGGTGTATTCGTCGGTCATCTTGCGCGCGGTCTGCTCGGCCTTGACCAGCACCTCCTGCAGGCCTGGCGTGATGTAGACCTGGCCGGGCTGCGCGCCGGGGCCGGTCACCTTCGGCAGCCTGCCGAGCTCGGCCTCCACGGCGTTGGCGTAAGCCTTGGGCTCGAAACCCGCCTTTCGCAGGATGGACTGCACCAGCCCGTTCTCCTGCTCCACCAGGGCGAGCAGCAGGTGGGGCGCGTCGATCTGCTGGTGGCCGTAGCGCACCGCGACGTTCTGGGCCTCCTGCACGGCTTCCTGGGATTTCTGCGTGAACTTGTTCAAATCCATGTGCGTCCTCCGTCAGGGGAAAGATCGGCTACAAAAGCCGCTTGAGTTCCGTGATCTCGTTTTCCAGCCGCTCCACGCGCTCGATGAGGTCGACCACGATGGTTCCGGCGATGGTGGACAGGCCGATGTCCGCGCACAGACGCGAAAGCCTGCGCATGCGCAGCACGTCGTCCATGCGGAAGAGGAAGTCCGCGCCGCTCCTGACCGGCTCCACCCAGCCCAGTTCGATGACCTCGGCCACCCGGTCCGGGCCGATGCGGGCGATCTCCACCACCTGTGCCCAGGCCACCAGGGCGGAAGGGGCGGGCAGGGTCGGTTCGCGCACGAGCATGCTCATGTCCCCCTCCTAGTCGTTGCGCGGATTGAAGTTCGAGGCCGCGCGCAGCTTTTCCCACAGCTCCTTCTCCTCGGCCGAAACCGAGGCGGGAACCTTGATCATGATACGCACGAAGAGGTCGCCGCGGCCGTGCGGGCCGGGCAGGCCCTTGCCGCGCACCCTGAGCTTCTGGCCGCTGCCGGTTCCGGCCGGGATGCGCATCTCCAGCGCCCCGTCCAGGGTGGGTACGCGCACGGTCGCGCCGAGCGCCGCCTCCCAGGGGGCCAGGGGCAGGTCGTGCACCAGATTCACGTCCTCCACCGCGAAGCGGGCGTGCGGCAGGAGGTTGACCCTGAGATAGAGATCCCCTGCCGCGCCGCCGGAAAAGCCCGGGTTGCCCTGGCCCGCCAGGCGGATGCGCTGCCCCTGGCGCACGCCGGAGGGAATGCGCACGGAAAGGGTCTTGGAGGCCAGACGCGGCATGCCGTCGGGGCCGGCCTCCTGCACCTGCAGCGAGATGGATTTCTGCCCGCCCTGGCAGGCCTCCTCCAGGGTCAGGTCGAGGTCCGCCTCGGCGTCCGCGCCGCGCCGGGCGCGGGGGCCGCCGCCGGAAAAGCCGGAGAAGCCGCCCGGGCGGCCTCCCATCTGGCCGAAGACATCCTCGAAGCCCGCGGCGCGGGCCCCACCTCGTCCGGCCCCGCCGCCGAAGATGAACTCGAAGAAGTCGGAGAAGCCGCCCGCGTCCGCTCCGCCGCCGGGGCCGCCCCGGAACTGGAAGTGGACGTTCTCGTAGCCCGGAGGCGGCCGGAAATCCTGGCCCTGCTGCCAGTTGGGTCCGAGCGAGTCGTAGAGTTTGCGCTTCTCGGGGTCCTTGAGGACCTCGTAGGCCTCGTTGGCCTCTTTGAACTTCTCCTCGGCCGACTTGTCGTTCGGGTTCAGGTCCGGATGGTACTTGCGCGCCAGCTTCTTGAAAGCCTTGGAGATGTCCTCCTGGGCCGCGCTCCGCTTGACGCCGAGGATCTCGTAGTAGTCCTTGTATTTCACGCTCATGTCCGCTAGCACTCCCTGGGGCGCGTGTGCCCTCTGCGTCCTCGCACAAGACTTTCTGGTAAGACCGTTTCAGCGTCTGTCAACAAACTGACGCGCACGAATTTCACGGCGAAACACCGATGCCCCAGAGCCTGCCGGTCCTCACCCATCATTACGTCTCGCGGCTGCCCAACCCCATCGCCGTGAACCCGGAGATTTTCGAGGAGCAGCTGCGCGATATCTCGGCCGCGGGCTTCCGCGGCATATCCCTGGACGAGGCCGCTGATTTCCTGGCTCGCGGCAGGCCCCTGCCGGGCAGGAGCTGCCTCATCACCTTCGACGACGGCTACCTGGACAACGCCACCTACGCCTGGCCCCTGCTCGAAGCCCACGGCCACGCGGGCGTGATCTTCGCGGTCACGGCGCGTCTGGAGGAGGGACCGGTGCGGCCGACCCTCGGCGACGTCCGGGCCGGGCACGCGGCCGAGGCCGATCTGCCGGGCGTGGACGCGCCCTTTCAGGTCAACGAACTCGGCCTAGAGGAACGCCGCGACCTCTTCCTGACCTGGGACGAGGCGCGGGCCATGGAGGCCTCCGGGGTGATGCGCCTGGAGCCGCACGGACACACCCACGCATCCGTATTCCATAAACCCCAGTTCCATACCTTTTTCAAGCCCCGCAAAAAGAAGCGGACCTTCGACGCCATCGAGGGCGAGACCAGGGACGGCCGCCCGGTCTGGGGCCTGCCCCGCTTCGCCGAGGCCCCGGCCCTGGCCGCGCGGGCCTTCATTCCCTCGGACGAACTCTACGGGCTGGCGCTGCGCGAAGTGCCCCAGGACGACCGCGAGGCGCTGGCTTTCTTCGCCGATCCGGCCAACGAGACGCGCCTGATGGCCAAGGTTCTCGCCGTTCCGAAAGACCGCTGGGGGACGCTGGAAAGCGAGCCGCAGTACGAGGAAAGAGTACGTCGCGACCTGGAATCGTCAATCCAGGCGATACAAAAGAACTGCGGCAGGTCCCCACGGACCCTGGCCTGGCCCTGGGGGGCGTATTCCGACACGGCGCGGCGGCTCGCCCGCGAACTGGGCATCGAGGTCTTCTTCTGCACCACGGCCGGGGCCAATCCGGCAGGCTCGGCAGGCCACGTGCACCGCTTCAAAGCCCGGCCCAAAGCCGGGTTCTGGCTGCGCTCGCGCCTGACGATCTATTCCCGGCCCTGGCTGGCCGGGCTTTACGGACGACTGCGCGCCTGACGTCCGCCCGGCGTGGCCGCGCGGGCTTGCCTGCGACCCGTCGCGCCCTATCCTGTTTTCCAAGGCTCGACCATGAACACTCCCTTCGACAAGCTCAAAAAACTCAAGGTGAAGCCCCAGGAGGCCCCCAAGCCCCCTGCGCCGAAGAAATCCGCGACGCCCCCGCCCGAGCCGGACGACGACGCGGCCTTCGCCTCGGCCATGGGCGGGGTCAGGCCCATCGCGGGCGGCGGCCGCACCGTGGCCGCCGCGCCCCCGCCGCCCAAGGCCGCCGCGCCTGTGGATGATCAGGACGAGGCCACGGCCCTGGACAAGATCCTGGCCGGTGAACTCGACTTCGAACTGGAATTCACGGACGAATTCATGCACGGCCAGGTGCGCGGCCTGGACGGCAAGCTCTTCCGCCGTCTCAAGGCCGGGCAGTACGCCGTGGAGGCGCACCTGGACATGCACGGCATGACTGTGGAGCAGGCCCACGACGCACTACTCTTCTTCCTGCGCGAGAGCTATTATTCGGGCAAGCGGGTGGCGCTGCTCATCACGGGCCGGGGGCTCGGGTCGCCGCACGGCCTCTCGCTGCTCAAGCGCGAGGTGCAGCACTGGATGACCAAGGAACCGCTCAGGCGCGTCATCCTGGCCTGGTGCACGGCCCTGCCCCGCCACGGCGGCGCGGGCGCGCTCTACGTCATGCTCAGGAAGTACCGGAAGGGCGCGGGAAAAGTGGCCTTCGACCGTTCGGGCTTCTGGTCCGAGGACGCGGACTGAGCGTCAGTCCTTCTTGCGCAGCCACCCCGGAATGCTGCGTTTGTCCAGGTAAAGCATGTACTTGTCGGCCACCGTGCCTTCCTGCCTGGGCGCGGGCGCGTCCGTCCCGGCCTTCGCCTCCCGCCCGTCCAGGCGAAGGTCGAACCCGGCCCTGGTTTCGCTGCCGAACTCGCCCAGGGCGTCCAGCCCCTCGTAGGCGTCCAGGTTCATCTCGTCCAACTCCGCGGCGCGGCGATAAAAACCGTAGGCCGCGCCCATGGCCTCCCGCCAGGTCATGGCCGCGCCGCGCTTCGCCGGGCGGCCCTGCAGCCGCCTGCCCTTCTCGCGAAACAGCTGTCCCAGCCGAAGGTAGGTGCGCGAGGCCGTGGCCTCGTCCGGCCGCATGGCCAGGATGTCCTCGTAGACCTTCTTGCAGTCCTGGAAGATGTCCTCGTAGGCTTGGTCGTCCTCCACGTAGGCCGCCATGCCCTCCAGGGCCGAGCTGTATTCCCAGAGCAGGCCGATCTGATCGGACGCGGGCAGAAGCGGAAAAAACATGGGGTCGTTGATCAGCTCCACCAGCACGTCCTGGGCGATTTCCGGAAAATCGCCGCTCGCGGCCTCGATGAGCATGCGCCCGCTCCTCAGGGCCTCCTCGCGCTGTTCCTCGGTACGGCTCTTGCGGCCCTTGACGAAGTCCTCGTAGGCCTCGCGCAGCACGCGGCCCGCCGTCTCCGTCCTGCCGAAGCGCAGGTAGAGGCGGCCTCGCTGCACCCGGCGCTCCATGCTGATGGGGCTGATGCGGTCCAGTTCCTCCAGGAAGACGAGCTGCTTGCGCCAGTAGATGTCGGCCAGCCCCTCGTCCGGGCTGGACTCGGCCAGCACCCCGTAGAGCCGGGCCAGACGGATGCGCGGCTCCAGGAACATCTGGGCCCGCTCCAGGGCAAGGGCCGCCTCGAAGGCCGAGATGGCCTCGTGCAGCTCGCCGCGCGCGTCGTGCACCGCGCCGAGCAGTTCGTGGGCGCGCGGCAGGGACGGATACAGTTCCAGCAGGCGGCGCGCGCCCTGCATGGCCTCGGCCACACGGCCGCGCGCCAGGTTGCGCCTGGCCTCGTCATAGAGGCGTTTGTTCTCCGGCGGACTGATGGTCTCCGCGATCTTGGCCACGATGGTGCTCTGGGCGTAGGGCAGGACGATGATGTCGTCCGCCCCCTTCTCGATGAAGTGGGCGACCTTCTCCTCGTACATCTGACCGGAAACCACGATGACCCGCACCGCCTTGACGCGCTCGTCGGCCTTCAGCTTCTGCAGGACGACGATGTCCTGCTGGTCGTCGTGGTTGATGAAGAGAAAGGGGGAGAGGCCGTCGCCCACCATGCGCTGCAGGGCGAAGATGCCGCTGCGGGCGTCGCCGAAGAACTCCACCTTCCGGCCCCGGGTGACCATGACGCCCGCCAGCAGATTCCCGAGCACGGCCTGGAACTTGGAGTTCTCGAAGACCACGAAGACGCCCCCTTCGGCCACGAAGGCGTCGATCTTGGCCATGCAGGCCTCGAAGGTTTCCGAACCCAGAAGGGGCAGACCGGGGACCCGGCCCTTGCGCTCGGCGTCCTGGCCGTTCACGGACCGCGCCTCCGGTCCTCTCGCGTGGCATGCTCCATGCTGGCGTTATCCCTTGGCCCGCGCGGCGTTGTCAACAATATCCCGCACCAGGACGGAAAAAGAACCGGGCAGCGCGCCGCCCTGCGCCACGGCCGCGGCCGCGCCCGAAGCGGCAAGCGCAGCCAGCTCCTCGGCGCGCCCGGCGGCATAGCTCGTGAGCGCCTCCAGGCCCGGTTCGGCAAGGCCGGGGTGGACCATGATTTCGGCCGCGCCGCCCGCCGGGCAGGCGGCCAGGGCCCGGGCCGCCAGGGCGAGAAAGCGCCGGGCCGTGCGGTCCCCCTCGTCGAAATCGCGAACGAAGACGTCCGGGCAGGCGATGCCCGCGCCGCGCAGCGCGGCCGCGTCCGCCGCGCTCACGGCCCGCACCGGCAGGCCGAAGCGGCGGGCCACGGCCAGCAGGGCCGGGCGGCAGGCAGGCAGGAGATGGACGTGGTGGTGCCCGTCCAGGTGCGTGGGCGTCACGCCCCAGGAGAGCAGCGCCTCCACCTGGGCGGTCCACTCCGCAACGACTTCGTCCGGGTCAGGCGCATGGGACGCGGGCAGGCGGCGTGGAAAATTCCCGTCCGTCCCCGTCAGGCTGCCCACCCGCTCCGGCGGCAGGCGCGGCCGCCCGGCCGTGAGCTGCAAATGCGCCCCGGCCAGGCCGCGCAGGCTCGCCGCATGGCGTCGCACGCGCTCCTCAGCCCCGGCCGCGCAGGCCATGACCGTGGTCGAGGTCACGGCCCCCGCGTCGAGCAGCCGGACGACGCCCAGGCAGATGCCGTCCGAAAGCCCGAAGTCGTCCGCATTGACGATCAGGGTCTTCACGCGCCGCTCCCGGCCCGCGTCACGAAACGGCAACATTGTCCGTCCATCCTTCCCTCCATGCAATCCAGAGGCCGCGTATGAGCGGCGTCCCCGGTCCGCTGTTTCACCTCTCGCCACGGATGCGGCGCATCGTCGGCTGGACCATGATCATCGCGGGCATCCCGCTATGGATTCTCCCACTGCCCCTGGGGTTGCCCCTGATCGTGCCGGGCGCGCTCCTGGTGGCGGCGGGCTCGCCCCTGGCCCGCCGCCGCCTCGTGGAGATCGGCCGCCGCTTTCCCGACGTCTGGAGGCGCTTCCGGACGTTCCGGAAGAACCGCCCCGCAGGCCGCTGTCCGCGAGGTCCGCGCGGCCCGGAGCGCCTCTCCTGACGCCGCCTTGACCGATACCTATCTTATTGCCACGACTTGCATATTCATTTATGGGTACGGCCATCCAACGCGCACCCAGGGCATGAAGAAACAGCACGACACTCCCCTCCAGCCTTCCCCGGCTCCCGACAGCCCGGCTGCACCATCCCGGCCCCTGCTCCTCGACCTCTGCCTGGTGGAGCGCCGCGTGGCCCTGCGCACGTGGCTCATCTACCACGGCATCACGGAAAAGGAGATCGGCGCCCGGCTCAAGGTCAGCGCCTCCACCGTGACCCGGCTGCTCTCGGGCGAACGGCGCAATCCTGAACTCATCGCCCGGCTCACGGAACTCGGCATTCCCCGCTGCCTCCTGGGCGAAGAAGACTGACCATTTTTTCCGCAAGGTTATTTTTGTCCGGCCCGCTCTTCAACCAAACCGGAATCTTTGCCATACTGGTGGCATGGATCTGGTTCTCGACCTCACCAAGGTGGACCGCGAGACAGCCCTACGCGCCTGGCTGGCCTACAACGACATCGGCGAAAAGCAGCTCGCCCTGCGCATAGGCGTCTCGCCCTCGGCCATCACCCGCATCATCACCGGGGAACGCGCCTCCAGGGGACTCGTCTCCCGGCTTGTCGAGGCTGGCGTTCCGGAGGCGCTGCTGCCCGCTCCCGGCCCCGGCCCCGGCCGCCCCCCGCGCAAATAACCCGCCACCCCATTACGGGGCGGCATGATTTTTCTCTTCCTTTCAATGGGTTTTGTTGTCATACTTTCCGCCCATGAACATCTGCCTCGACCTCACGCGCACCAGCCGGGAACGCGCCATCGGCGCATGGCTCGCCTACCACGGAATCTCCAAAGCCGACCTCGCGCGCCAGGTGGACGTGGACCCGTCCTTCATCACCTACTTCATCCAGGGCAAGCGCAAGTCGCGCCGCATCCACCAGCGGCTCCTCAAGCTGGGCATGCCTCCGGAACTCCTCCCCGCGCCGGGCAACGGGCCGGGCAGACCGCGCAAAAAGCCCGCCGAGGACGCTCCCGGAAGCTGAAGCGGGCGTCGCCCCCCTCAGAGCATGCTCACCGGATCGAGATCCAAGGCCACGCGCAGATCCGCCCCGCGCGGCACGAGCCCGCGCGCGCGCACGTAAAGTTCCCGAATGGGCAGCCAGGACTGCGCCTTGACCAGGCACTGGAAGCGCTTGCGGCCGTGCAGTTGGGCCAGGGGGGCCGGGGCCGGGCCGAGCAGCCGCAGTCCTTTTTCCCGCGCCAGCTCGGCCAGGGCGCGGGAGAATCCGGCCATCAGTTCGGGACCGTCCGCGTCCTCCGCCGGGAAGGAGAAGCGCAGCAGCCCCAGACGCGCGAACGGCGGATAGCCGTAGCGTCGCCGCAACTCCACCTCGCGGGCGTAAAAGCCCTCGTAGTCTCCCTCAAGCACGAATTTCCAGAACGGATGGGCGGGGCTGCGCGTCTGCACGAGCACCGAGCCGGGCCGCTCGCCGCGTCCGGCGCGGCCCGCCACCTGCGTGAGGAGTTGGAAGGTCCGCTCCGTGGCGCGGTAGTCGGGCAGGTTCAGCCCCCGGTCGGCCTCGGCCACCACCACCAGGGTCACGCCGGGAAAATGGTGCCCCTTGGAGAGCATCTGCGTGCCCACCATGACCTGGGCGCGCCCGGCCGCGAAGTCGGACAGGATCGCCTCCATGCGTTCGCGGCGGCGGGCCGCGTCGCGGTCCAGACGCACGACCGCGGTGTCCGGGGGCAGGAGATCGGCGAGCCTCTCCTCAAGCTGCTCCGTGCCCTCGCCGAGCGGCAAAAATCCGGTCTGGCCGCAGGCGGCGCAGGGCGAGGGAAAGGGCACGGACAGGCCGCAGTAGTGGCAGACCAGCCGTCCGCGCGCCTTGTGCCAGGTGAAGGCCACGCGGCATTCCGGACAGGAGACGGCCGCCTCGCAGGACAGGCAGTACATGACCGGCGCCCAGCCGCGCCGGTTGAGCATGATCACGGCCTGGTCCCCGGCGGCCACCGTCTCGTGCAGCCGCTCCACCACGGCCGGGGCGAAGGGGCCGTCCGAGGGCGCAAGGCCCGAGACGTCCACGAGCTCCATGGCGGGCATTCCCCCCGCGCCCACGCGGCGGCCCAGGCGGTGCAGGGGCATGCCCCCCGAGGATGCGGCATGAAAGGTCTTCACGTCCGGCGTGGCCGAGCCGAGGAGCAGCATCCCCCCCGCCTCCTGCGCCCGGAACCAGGCCACCTCCTTGGCCTGATAGACCAGCCGCTCGTCCTGCTTGAAGGACTCGTCGTGCTCCTCGTCGAGGATGATCAGCCCAGGGTCGCGCAGGGGCAGGAAGAGCGCCGAGCGCGTGCCCACCACGAGGCGCGGGCCGGGTCCGCCCGCCTCGCGGAAGACCGTCTCGCGCCTGCCCGGCGGCAGGTAGCCGTGGGACAGCTCCACCTGCGCCCCGGGCAGCGCGCCGCGCGCCGCGCGGAACAGGGCCAGGGACAGGGCCACCTCGGGTGCGAGAAGCAGGGCCGACCGGCCCTGGGCCAGGCACTCGCGCACGAGCCGGAGGTACACGTAGGTCTTGCCGCTGCCCGTGACGCCGTAAAGCAGCCGCGTCCCGCCTTGGCGCGCGGCCAGGGCCTCGGTCAGCCCCGCCAGGGCCTCGGACTGCTCCGGGGTGGGCGTGAGGCTGTCGAGCCAGGACGCCTCCGGCTCCAGCGTCCTGTGCGCCGCGTCGTCCGGCCACGGCCCCACGGCGGCCAAACCCCGCTCCTCCAGGGTGCGCAGGGCGGGTTCGTGGCCCGGGCCCAGGGCGGCGGCAAGGTGTTCCCGGGAGCAGGGGCCGGAGTCGTAGAGATAGTCGAGGATGCGGGCCTGACGCACCGCACCGGGCCGCAGGGGCCAGGGCGGGTCGGCCAGCAGACGCACGCAGACGTCCGGTTCGCTGCGCGCGGCCGTCGCAAGCCGCCCCTCCTCCCAGGCCGCGGCCAGCGCGGCCAGCATCTGCGGTCCGGCCTCGGCCAGGTCGCGCGGCGTGAACGTGCGGCGGCGGCCCGCGCCCGGCACGGCCAGACGCGCGACGAACCGCACCTGGGCGCTGCGCAGCCCCTTGGGCAACAGTCCGTAGAGCACCTGCCCCACAGGTTCGGCCAGGCGCGCCGCAAGGCTCACGGCCATCCGCATCCAGCCCGGGCCGAGCAGCGGCTCGCGCTCCAGGGGCCAGAGCAGCGGCCGGGTCTGCACGCCCTCGGGCGGCCGTTCCTCGGGTCCCAGCACCACCACGGCGCGAAAGCCCCCGGACAGCGGGGCCACGGCCCGGCAGCCGGGCGCGAAGGCCGCGGCGGGCAGGTACGGCGGCAGCTCGTAGGTCAGGACGGCGAAGGGCGGGCTGGGTAGGGCGACCCGGACGTAGACGGGCATGGCTCAGCGGACTCCGGGGCTGAAAACGGACGCCCCCGCCCGCGCGGGCCGAAGCTCCGCGGGGGCGGGGGCAAGGATCGCTTCCGCGCGGTCTAGGACGACCACGGGAGCAGTTCCCGCAGGCGATGCACCAGATCGTCGCGCAGGTCCTCGTCGTGCAGGGCGAAGTAGATGTTGGCCGTGAGATAGTCCACCCAGTCGCCCACGTCGAAGCGCTGGCCCCTGATCTTCACCGCCAGCAGACGGTTGTCCGCGGCCAGCATCTGCAGCGCGTCGGTGAGCTGGATCTCGCCGCCCACGCCGGGCTTGACCTGATCGAGGTAGGGGAAGATGTCCGGCGTGAGCACGTAGCGGCCGATGACCGCCATGCGCGAGGGGGCCTCGGACATGGGCGGCTTCTCCACCACGTTGCGCACGCGGTAGAGGCCCGGCGCGAACTCATCCCCGGCGATGATGCCGTAGTTGGAGACCTTGTTCCTGGGCACCTCCATCACGCCGACCACGGGCAGGTTCTCGGCCCGGGCCACGTCGATGAGCTGCTTGATGCCCGGCTCCGCGCCGAACATCAGGTCGTCGCCGACCATCACCGCGAAGTTGTCGTTCTTGACCACCTCGCGCGCGCAGAGCACGGCGTGGCCGAGGCCGAGCTGCACCTTCTGGCGCACCGAGATGATGTCCACCATCTCGGCCACGGCCTGGATCTCCTCCAGCAGCTTGGTCTTGCCCGCGCGGGCGAGGAGATTTTCGAGGACCAGGTTGTGGTCGAAGTGGTCCTCGATGATCTTCTTGTCCTTGTTGTTGATGAAGACCACGGTGTTCAGCCCCGAGGTGATGGCCTCCTCGACCACGTACTGCACCGTGGGCTTCTTGTAGACCGGGAGCATCTCCTTGGGGATGTTCTTGGTGGCGGGCAGGGAGCGCGTGCCCCAGCCCGCGACGGGAATGACGACCTTGTTGATCTGCATGGTGAACCCCTTTTTCGCGGTTCGTTTCGTGTCGGACTGTTGTCTCGTATGCTCCGCCGCCGGGCGCGTGCGCGTCCGGAGCAGTCTTCATCAACGCAGATGCGCCTCGCAGACGCAGGCGATGTCGCCCGCGAGCCGACGCACGAGTTCCTCGTCCTCGCCCTCCACCATGACCCGCACCTTGGGCTCGGTGCCGGAGTAGCGGAGCAGCACCCTGCCCTTGCCGCCAAGGCGCTTTTCGGCCTCGTCCACCGCCGTGAGCACCTGCGGGGCCTCTTCGAAGGGGACCTTGCGGGCCACGGCCACGTTGACGAGCACCTGGGGGAAGGGCTCCAGCAGATGCGACAGCTCGGAGAGCGGCTTCTGCTTGAGAGCCATTATACGCAGAAGCTGCAGGGCGGCAAGGATGCCATCCCCCGTGGTGGCGAAATTGATGAAGATGATGTGGCCGGACTGCTCGCCGCCCAGCACCGCCTTTTCGCGCCGCATGGCCTCGGCCACGTAGCGGTCGCCCACCTTGGTGCGCACCAGCCTGCCGCCGCGCTCCTGCATGAAGAGTTCGAGCGCCATGTTGCTCATGACCGTGGAGACCAGGACGCCCCCGTTCATCTCGCCGCGCTCCATGAGGTCCTGCGCGCACAGGGCCATGATCTGGTCGCCGTCCAGGACCACGCCCTTCTCGTCCACCACGATCACGCGGTCCGCGTCGCCGTCCAGGGCGATGCCGATGTCGGCCCCGATCTCGCGCACCTTGGCCGCCACCACCTCGGGATAGGTGGAGCCGCAGCGCTCGTTGATGTTCCTGCCCGTGGGCTCGCAGGCGATCTTGACCACCTTGGCCCCGAGTTCCTCGAAGACCAGGGGCGCGACGCGGTATCCCGCGCCGTTGGCGCAGTCGAGGGCGATGGTCAGCCCCTCCAGGGAAAGCTCCTGGGGGAAGGCGTTCTTGAGGGCTACGATGTAGCGGCCCGAGGCGTCCACGATGCGGTGCGCCCGGCCCACGGACTCGGGCGGCGGATAGTCCCACTGGCTGCAGCCGTCCTCCAGGACCAGCCGGGCGATGCGGTCCTCCATCTCGTCGGGCAGCTTCATGCCTTTGGGGTCGAAGAATTTGATGCCGTTGTCGTGGTACGGGTTGTGCGAGGCCGAGATGACCACGCCCGCGGCGGCGCGCATGTTGCGCGTGAGAAACGAGATGGCGGGCGTGGGCAGGGGGCCGACCAGGAAGGCCTCCATGCCCGAGGCGCACAGGCCCGAGGTCAGGGCCGTCTCGAAGACGTAGCCCGAGAGCCGGGTGTCCTTGCCGATGATGACGCGGCTCTGCGCGGTCATGGACTTGAAGACCCGGCCCGCGGCCAGGCCGAGCCTGAGCGCGATCTCCGGAGTCATGGGCCAGTCGTTCACCCGGCCGCGCAGGCCGTCGGTGCCGAAAAGTCGCTTGGTCATGAAGCAGCCTGCTCCTTATTGATGCAGTGAAAACAGCGAAACGCCGCGATCGGACTCCGCGCCCTTCTTCACGGTGATACGCACCTTGTCCGGCCGCGCCTCGATGACCCGCGCCCAGCGCGGCAGATCGAAGGCCAGGGCGGCCTCGCGTTCGCCCGGGGAAAGGTCCGTGCCCGGGGCCAGCCGCACGGTCACGGCGTCCGAAATCCCGCCGTTTCTGGACAGGGACTCGGGAAACTCCATGTCGAGCCGCACCTCGGCGGGCTTGATGCTCACCCGGTCCGGCCCCTCGGGCGGCTGTACCTTGGCCCGCAGCCAGGCGCGCACCAGACGCGGCCCCATGACGTAGCGCACCGAGACCTGGGCCGGATCGGCCTCGGTGTTCTCGGGCAGACGCAGGGACGTGCGGCCCTCGATCTCCTCCGGCGCCTCGCCGCCCAGGGACAGGGGCTTGGCCTCCACGTGGCGCAGGCGGTCGAGCGCGCTCCTCGGTCCTTTGACCCGCACCTCGGCGGGCAGCGCCCGGACCTCCTTGATCTCCCAGCCGGGCCGCAGCTCCGCGGGTGCGGCGGGCCGCACCGGCAGCGTCTTCTCCACCAGGGTGTCGGCCTGGATGATCAGACGCGCGGGCCTGATCTCCAGGGCCGTGATGGCGCGCGGGATGGGGATGTTGGAGCCGTCGAGGATGAGCACGTTCTCGCCCGCGCGCAGCCCGGACATATCCAGCATGTAGGCCAGCTCCGTGGGCCTGAGATTGCGGATCAGCCCCTGCGGCCCCCGGATGCGCACCTGCAGCTTGCCCTGCAGGCCGTCCATGACCACCAGTTCCTTGGGCGTGTTGGTGCTGACCACGTACACTTCCACCCACACCTCCACGCTCTCGCGGCCGGTGACGAGGTGCCAGGAAAGCAGGGCCAGGACCAGGGCCAGGGCCATGTACTGCCAGTTGCTGCGCACGGCCTAGCTCTCCAGCGCTTCCTTGACCTTGCCGGACAGCGCCGCCTCGGTCAGGCCGTAGTAGATGCGCCCGTCGCGCACCAGCGAAATCTCGCCCCGCTCCTCGCTGACCACCAGGACCACCGCGTCGCTCTCCTCGGACAGGCCGATGGCCGCGCGGTGGCGCGTGCCGAAGGCCGTGGAGAGCTTGGCGTCGTGCGTCAGGGGCAGGATGCAGCTCGCCGCCGCGATACGGTCGCCCTTGATGATCACCGCGCCGTCGTGCAGCGGCGTGTTGTGGTGGAAGATGGTCTGCAGCAGTTCCGCCGAAACCTGCGCGTTCACGGACACGCCCTTCTCGATGAACTCGCCCAGTGGCACCCTCTTTTCGAAGACCACCAGCGCGCCGGTGCGCGTCTTGGCCATGGCCGTCAGGGCCTGCAGGACCTCGTTCAGCGTCTCCTCGCCCACCCGCTTGGTGAACCAGAAGCGCAGCTCGCCGATGTTGGAGAGGGCTTTGCGGATGTCCGCCTGGAAAAGGATGATGATCACCAGGAAGATGGAGCCCAGGAAGTTCGCCAGAAACCAGTTGAGCGTGTAGAGCCCCACCTCGCCCGAGAGCCAGTAGAGGCCGAGCACGAGGATGAGGCCGGAGATCACCGGCACCGCCCGCGTGCCCTTGAAGAGCAGGATCAGGCGATAGTAAACCAGGGCCACGAGGCCGATGTCGAGGATTTCCCGCCAGGTGATTTGCAGCGCGCTGAACATCTGCGGGCACAGGACCCCGCCGCAGGATTGGGACCGCGCGGCGGCCCTGCGGCCCCGCGCCGCGTCCTCGCGGCATCTGAATACCGTACCCCTCCCCGCGGACAATGGCAAGACGGCGGCAGGCCCGGCCGGAAAAAGAGGCGGGCGCGGGACAGTCGCCGCCTCGGCGCGCCCCCGCTCCCGTCCGCCTTGACTCCCCGGGGCGAGAGGTCTACCAGGGTTCCCTGCCTGCCCGCGCCGGGCGACCCGGCCGACTCTCTGCAGGCGCACGAGCGCCCCATGCCCAACTTTCTGCTGCTGACCCTGCTGACCGCCTTCCCGGCCCTGTCCACGGACATGTACCTGCCCGCCCTGCCCCATCTGCAGGAGGCGTGGGGAATCAGCCTGATCCAGGCCAACGCCTCCCTGGCCGCCTTCTTCGCCTGTTTCAGCTTCTTCCTGCTGGTGCACGGTCCGCTCTCGGACCGCATCGGCCGCAGGCCGGTGCTCATCTGCGGCGTCTCCCTGTACATCGTGGGATCGCTGCTCTGCGCGGCGTCCGGCTCCATCGGCTGGTTGGTGGGGGCCAGACTCGTGCAGGCCACGGGCGCGGCCGCGGCCTCGTCCCTGGCCATGGCCCTGGCCAAGGACCTCTACCAGGGCGTGAAGCGGCAGAAGGTGCTGGCCTACATGGGCGTGCTCATCCCGCTGTGCCCCATGGTCGCGCCCATGCTCGGCGGCTGGATGATGGCCTTCGCCTCCTGGCGCTGGATATTCATCTGCCAGGGCGTGGCTGCCCTGGCCGCGCTGTACGGCTCGGTACGGCTGAAGGAGCCGTCCGCGGAGCGGACCTCGGGAGGAGTGCGGGCCGTGGCGGGCCGCTATCTGGTGGTGGCGCGGAACCGGCGTTTCCTGACCTACGTCTTCGCCTTCTCCTTCATGGGCATCGGCTTCTTCGCCTTCATCGCGGGCTCGCCGGACATCTACATCCGGGGCTTTGGCGTGAGCGAGCAGTCCTACGGCCTGTACTTCGGCCTCAACGCCTTGGGCATGATGGCGGGCTCGCTCTTCTGCTCGCGGCTGTGCGTGGGCTATTCCCCGGCGGGCATCCTGCGCGTCTCGCTGCTCGGCCTGGCGGTTTCGGGCGCGGTCATGTTCCTGGCCGCCAGCCCCGTGCCCCTGTCGTTCACTCTGCCCATGCTGGCCTCGACTTTCTTTTTGGGCATGAGCCGCCCGGTGAGCACCCATCTGGTGCTCGAACAGGTGGAGACGGACGTGGGTGCGGCCTCCTCGGTGCTGACCTTCAGCCTGTACATGAGCGGCGCGCTGGCCATGGCCTTCATCTCCCTGGACTGGGCGTCCAAGCCCCTGGTCATCGCCTGCATGGCCGTCCTGGGCGGCCTCGTGCCCCTGATCCTAATGCTGTTGCTGGGCCGCCGGGCGCGGAGGGGCGGCGGGGCCGCCTAGGCCTTCCGGATGTTGTAGACGCCCCGCCCCTCGGCCACGGCCACGTCCGGGTTCTCCACCGAAAAGATGGTCACGGCGCTGTTGCCCACGCGGTTGCCCAGCAGCTTGACCTCGGCCACGGCGACGAGGTCCGCGGGCGGCGCGGGCCGGAGGTAGTCCACGCGCAGGTCTATGGTGGCCACGCGGTCGTTGACCTCGCACGAGGCCCAGACCGCGGTGCCGCCGCAGGTGTCGATGAGCGTGGAGATGATCCCGCCGTGCAGCGCGGGCCGCCGGGGATCGCCGATGAACTCCGGCCTGTAGGGCAGCCGGATGCGCGCATGCCCGGGCCGCGCCTCCTCCAGGACCATGCCCAGGAACAGGTCGAAGGGAATCTTCTTCTCGATCACGTCCTTGATGTCCGCGAATGCCGTCATTGCCCTCTCCTTGCAGCCGAAGCGCGCGGCGGGATCGGCGCGCGCTTCCCGTTCGTAGGAAAAAACGCCGCCCATCACAAGGAGCCCCGGCGCGGCCACCCGCGCTTTGACAAAACAGGGCGCATGGCCTACCTGCCCGGCTCAAGAGGTCCGGATGCGCATCATCGTGATCGGCATGCTCGCCGCGTTGTTCTTCAGCTCCACCTTCGTGCTCAACCGGGCCATGAGCCTTGAGGGCGGGCACTGGGTATGGTCCGCCAGCCTGCGCTACTTCTGGATGACGCTGTTCATGCTCGGCGGCTTTCTCGCGCTGCGGCCGCGGCGGCTCGGCGGCATGCTGCGGCTCTTCGCGGCGCACTGGGCCTTCTGGCTGCTCGCGGGCAGCGTGGGCTTCGGCACGTTCTACGCCCTGATCACCTTCAGCGCGTCCTATGCGCCCGGCTGGGTCGTGGCCACCACCTGGCAGACCACCATCCTGGCCACCCCCCTGGTCCTGCTGCTCTTCGGCCGCAAGGTGCCGCTGCGGGCCATGCTCCTCACCGGCGTCATCTTCCTGGGCGTGCTGCTGGTCAACTACGAACAGAGCGGGGCGCGGTCCTGGACGGAAATCCTTTTGGGCGCGCTCCCGGTCCTGGCCGCGGCCTTCGCCTACCCCTTCGGGAACCAGCTCGTCTGGGAGGCGGGCCAGGGCGGGCGGGGGCGGGTCCCGGCCATCGCCAGCCCGCTCATGGCGGACGCCTTCTGCCGGGTCTTCCTCATGACCCTGGGCTCGCTGCCGCTCTGGCTCCTGCTGCTCCTGACCGTCTCGCCGCCCCCGCCATCCCAGGGGCAGCTCCTCAACACGGCCCTCGTCGCGGCGCTCTCAGGCATCGCCGCCACCAGCCTCTTCCTCTACGCGCGCAACCTGGCCCGCTCCGCGGCGGAACTGGCGGCCGTGGACTGCACGCAGTCCATGGAAGTCGTCTTCTGCCTGGCCGGGGAAGCGCTCCTGCTGGGCGGAGCGCTGCCCGGAGCCGCGGGCTGGGCCGGGCTCGGGCTGACCATCGCCGGGCTGGTTCTCTACATCAGGGTGCAGAACGTTCGCTGAGGCGGACGCCGGGCGGACTTGCCCCGCACCGCCGACCGGCGTATGGTGCGCCCCTGTCGGCAGTCCACCCAGGCGTCGCCGCCCCGGATGGGGCGCTAAACCTGCCATTTCTCCCTTTCCCCCGACACCTTGTCCGCGTGCCGGGTCGGAAGACGGCGACCACCGACACTCCCATCGAGAAGGCGCGCGAGCGAGGATTCGTCATGTCCAGAACTCCCTATGCCTTTGCCGTGAACGACATCTCCGTCCTGGCGCGCGGCCTGTGCCGCGGCATCGAGGAGCTGGGCCGCACGCCCGGCCACGTGGAGATGCTGAACCTGCTCGCCCGGGCGGGCGGTTTCCGCAACTTCCAGCACCTGCGTGCCCGGGGCGAAGCGCACGCGGCCCCTGAAACGCCCGCATCCCCGCCTGTCGAGGGCGATGGCAAACTGGTGAGGAAACTCGCGGGCTATTTCGACAACGAGGGACGCCTGACCCGCTGGCCCGGCAAGCACACGCACCGCGCGCTGTGCATGTGGGCCGTCTGGTCCGCCGTCCCGGCCCGCGAGGCGCTGGACGAGCGCGGGATCAGCCGGCTTCTGGAAACGCGCCACTGCTTCGGCGACGCCGCGCTGCTACGGCGCTGGCTCGTGGACAACGGCATGGTCGAGCGCACCCCGGACGGCCGCGAATACCGCCGCATCGAGAAGCGTCCGCCGTCCGAGGCCCTGGCCCTGCTGGAGCGCCTGCGCGGCTAGCGTTCCCATGAAAACGACAGGGCGGCCGGAGCGATCCGGCCGCCCGTCATCTATAGCTCCTCACCCAGGCGTCCAGCCCCTCGGGAATCTTCTGAAAATGCATGTAGTCGGCCCTGTCCGTCCAGTCGCCGCCCCACTCCCAGCCGCGCGTCTTGAAATATTGCACCACGCGCGCGTTCCGGGCGAGCGCGCCCGGCCGGGCCGGATCGTAGACCGATCCGGCGGGGATGACCGTGTCGCCTCTGACGTAGGGGTTCAGCCGGGGATTGATGTCGATGGCGAGCCCGAGGCCATGCAGGGAGACGCTTCGCCCGCCGACCATGGGCCGCCAGGCGTAGCCCGAGGTGTTGTTCGTGTCCGAGGACAGGCCGTACGGCCCCTTCTGCTGAATCAGCGGGTGGGCGATGGGCAGGACGCTCTCCACGGGAAAGCGCTTCTGCTCGATCTTGGCGAAGATCCTCCGCACGTCCCGCGCCAGGGCCTTGTGCACCACGATCTGCCCTTGGTGCAGCCTGCCGTCCAAACCCCAGTAGCGCACGTCGATGAGCACGAGTTGGGACAACACGTCCTCGGGCGTTCCCGGCGGCTGGTTCTCGTAGATGGCTTGTTCAGGTGTCAACGCGCTGTCCATGATCACGGACTCGACCGCGAAAAGGGAAGACAGAGGAGCAAGCATCATCAGAAGCATTATCAATGTAACACGCAGCATGGAGCTACTCCCGAACCCGATTCAAGCGCCCCCAGGCACCACCACTCCAAACTCGCGCAACGTCTCCACCACACGCGCCAGGGGCAGGCCCACGACGTTGGCCAGAATGGCAAAATTGTAACTCATTGTAGTCAATGAATATTTACCCCACAAGACGCAGTTGCGTGGGGACTTGTGTGGGGACTAAAAATTGTTCATCCATGCCGACACTTGATCTCATGAGTACTACTTTCCGACATAACAAATATTTTATCGAATAATGTCTCTATCGGCTCATCAAAATTTAGCTCGAAAAAACCATGAGCTTTGTAACGGTCATAATAAATCAATAGCCAACACGCGTTATATATATGCTGATATCTTGGAAGATCCCTCTCTTTGGTGGCAATACGTTCTGCCAGAGGTCCATTTGTCTGGGATACCCACCCTAATGTGTCTTCCACGAACTTCCACTTATCTCTTTCAAATTCAGGGCTTGTCCGCACTGATAGGATTACATTATCGCCTTCAATCCTTACTCTACCTTGGCTTATAGACGCCGAATAACTATTAACAATATCGGATATTTCTCCTGCCAGTGACCTTACCATGCGATAATGCAACATTCCTGACTTGAATAATATCTGCACCGAGTATCTCTTCCAATCGCACAACTGCTTGCATTCGTCCAAAATCCTTTTTCGCAATGCTGAGTATTCTTTCTGCTGTTGTTTGGCGAGCCTCGTGTGTTCAATAGATATTAGATAGTTCCCGACCCGTGCCTGAGCATCTGGAGGATGGTTCTCTCCGCAGGGGTGGAAGTCGTAGGCATCCTTCGGAATGCTTTGATGCTCAAAAAATTTGATGAGCTGTCTTTCTTCTTCATTGGACATCTGTGTTCCCCAACAACGTTAAGCCCAAACGCGCCACTGGAAAGTGGGAACTCCGTGGGGACTTTGCCTCAAACCGCCTCTGAAAACACCTCGAATGTATGTTTTCTAGCCATCCTTGGGAACAACAACACCCCAGGATAACAAGACTTCCAGAACTCTAGCTAATGGGAGACCCACGACGTTGGTGTAGGAACCCTCAACGTGGCGCACCAGGAATGCTCCCTGGCCCTGGATGGCGTAGGCCCCGGCCTTGTCGTCCGGCTCGCCGGTGGCGGCGTACGCGGCCAGGGCCTCAGGGCCGGGGTCGAGCATGGTCACGTCGGTGTGCGCGGCGAAATGGTGGGGCTCGCGCCCCGGCACGTAAAGGGCGCAGCCCGTGACCACGAGGTGGGTGCGGCCCGCGAGCAGGGAGAGCATGCGCAGGGCGTCGGCCGCGTCCACGGGCTTGCCGAGCACGTGGTGGTCGATGGCCACCACCGTGTCCGCGGCCAGGACCACGCTCTGCGGAAAACGCGCCGCCACCTCGGCGGCCTTCATCCCCGCCATGCGGAGCGCGTAGTCTTCCGGCTCCTCGCCGGGCAAAGGCGCAGGCTCCTCGGCCAGGCTCGGCTCCACGCGAAAACGGATGCCGAGGCCCGCCAGCATCTCACGCCGCCTGGGCGACCCCGAGGCGAGCACGATGTCCGTGGTCTCCCTGAACGTTCCTGACATGCTCTCTCCAATGTAGCGGATGGTCGCCCAAAGAGGCGTGGAAACGTCCTAAATGTCTATCTCAAGCCCCACGGGACAGTGATCCGAGCCCTCGACGTCGGCCTCGATCCAGGCGCGTTTCACCGCGCCGCGCAGCTCCTCGCTGACGAAGAAATAGTCGATGCGCCAGCCAAGATTTTTGGGCCGGGCGCGGGTGCGGTAGTCCCACCAGGAGTAGTGGCCGCCGCCCTGCTCGAAGAGGCGGAAGGTGTCCACGTACCCGGCGGCCACGAAACGGTCGATCCACTCCCGCTCCTCGGGCAGGAACCCGGCCGACCTGGCGTTGCCCACGGGGTCGTGCAGGTCGATCTCCCTGTGCGCGGTGTTCACGTCGCCGCAAAAAACGATGGGCTTCACCTTCCGCAGGGCCTCGCAGTAGTCGAGGAAGGCCTGGTAGTAGCCGAGCTTGTAGGCGAGCCGGGCCGGACCCTGGCCGGAATTGGGGAAGTAGCAGTTGAGCAGGTGGAAGGCCGGGTACTCCACGTGCACCAGCCGCCCCTCGCCCTGAAAGGCCGGATCGGGCAACTCCAGGCGGCCGCCCACGGGCGGCACGCGGCAGAGGCAGACCGTGCCGGAATAGCCCTTCTTCACCGTGGCCGCGCACCAGTAGCCGCGGTAGCCCTCTGGATTCAGGTCCGCGGCGTCGAGCTGGTCCGGCGCGGCCTTGGTTTCCTGCAGGCAGACCACGTCCGCCGCGCGGGTCCGGAACCAGTCCCAGAAGTTCTTCTTGGCCACGGCGCGAAAGCCGTTGACGTTCCAGGAATAGAGGATCATGAGAATACGCGCCTCAATTTATGTGTTCTCTTCAGAGAAATACTCAAAGTCAATTTTTTTCACTTCATAAATGTCAGCCACGGCTACCCCGACATTGTACTCTATCATGTAATCAGCCAATTTTTTACCATCTATCAGCACTATGTTCGACTCAATTGAGTTTGTAAATATGCAAGCCTCTTTTGAAAAAGACGATGTTGTAATAAATACTCCTTTCTTCGCCCTCTTTCCAAGCAACGCTCCTGCAAATTTTTGAATTTCAGGACGAGAAACTACAGATTCCCACTTCTTTGCCTGGATATATATGACATCAAGCCCGAGCTTATCTTCCTTAATTATGCCGTCAATACCTTCATCAACAGTATATGATGTTACAAGTCCAGCCTCTTTTCGTGAACCTCCATACCCCATCTTGATCAAAAGATCGACTACAAGTCTTTCAAAAAAAACTGCAGAGCATTTTTTAACCGTATCAAGTATATTATTGGCAAGTTCAGCCCTGATACTTGCGATTCCATCTTCGACAAGCTCACGCGGAGTCTTTTCTCCCTGCTCCTCACATGCCTGAGAAGCATTTTCCTTCTTCGCTTTCTTTCTGAATTCCGCAAATTCATCAAATTTTGACAAATATTTTATATCCAACGCTGGAGGATTCTCGGAAAGAACGGCTTTCCCCCGGCCGGTGATTATGTACATGCCCCTGTCAGGAGAATCTATCAACTTTGCCTGTTTCAGAAATGCCTTTGCCCACGCTATGCGATTTCTGAATACCTGTTGCTTTCCACTTGGCAGCAATCTCCGCAATTCTTCTTCCGTGGCATTGAAATGCTCAGACATCGCAGAATATATCTGTGCACTGTTCTTTATTTCTCCATCTATGCAATATTCAAGAATAGGCAAGAGTGCATCTTGAACTCCAGGAATAGGCATACATCCCCCTTATGATGAGTTACACCCCTACACGATAAAAGCGAATGTCGAGCAACTTTTCACTGACCGTTATGGAAGCGTACCCGCCCTGCCCCAACATGCCGGGATTGACGATGCGCGTCGCGCCGAGGGTGTCCTCGGCGGCGGATTCGTGGATGTGGCCGGTGAGGCAGACAGCGGGCTTGCGACGCAGGATGAAGTCGCGCACGGCCGGGCTGCCCACGTGCGCGCCGCCGGGCAGCACGTCCGTCTTCGTGCCGTGCGGCGGAGTGTGGCAGACCAGGATCAGGCGCGCCGGGTCGCCCACCTTGGCCCAGGTCTCCTCAAGCCAGCCGGCCAGGGTCTCGTCCGGAATCTCCGAAGGCGTGCCGAAGGGCGTGGGCGTGGACCAGCCCGCGCCCATGAGCCAGGCCCCGCCCGGAAGCTGCAGGGCCTTGCGGCTGATGTTCGCGCCAGCAGCCTCAAGCGCCTGCTCCGCCGCCGCCCGGTCCATGTTGCCGATCTGGGCGTAGACGGCGGGATTCAGGCCCCTGAAGACGGCCAGGGCCGTCTCGGCCTCGGCCCTGCCGCCGTGGTTGGAGAGATCGCCGGAGACGATGATCCCGGCCGCCTCGCGGATGCCTGGGATGCGCGCCGCGGCGGTCGCCTGGCCATGCACGTCGCCGAACCCGATATATGCCCATTCGCTCATCTGTGACTCCCGAAAACCCGTGACGCTCGTTCGCGGCGCGGTCTTGTGTTCTTTCATGAAGTTGATAGCGTAACTCCTTACGCATGAAAACCGCCATCCAGGACCAGAAACAGGCGCTTCGGAGCGCCATGACCGCCCGGCGCGCCGAACTGCCTCCGGCCGAGCGCTCCCGGCTTTCCCTGCGCATCCAGGAGCGCATCCTGGCCCTGCCCGCCTTCGCCGCGGCCCGGACCGTGCTGCTCTACTCCCCGGTGCGCGGCGAGGCGGACACCTCGCTGCTCCTGGAGCACCTGTGGCGGCGCGGGGCGCGGGTGCTGCTGCCGCGCTGCCGCCCGGAGCGGCCCGGCGAGATGGATCTCTTCTGCGTGGCCGGGCTGGCCGAGTTGAAGCCCGGCGCATGGGGCATCCCCGAGCCGGACCCGGCGGCCTGCGACCTGTTCGAGGGGTGCGCCATCGACCTCGCCGTGGTGCCGGGCGTGGCCTTCGACCGCGCGGGCGCGCGCCTGGGCCTGGGCGGCGGCTACTACGACCGACTGCTGGCCCAGCCGGACATGGCGGCCTGCCTCAAGATCGCCCCGGCCTACGGCTTCCAGGTCGTGGAGCGGCTGCCGCGCGAGGCCTGGGACCGCCCCATGGACATCATCCTCACCGAATCAGAAACCCTGGAGATAAAGGGCACGCCATGAAAAACATCCCAACCCCGTTCTGCATCCCCTTCGCCTTCCCCGGCATCCCGGACGTGCGCTGCGCCTTCGGCACGCGCATCGGGGGCTACTCCGGCAGCCCCTTCGACCGGGGCAACGTCTCCTTGGACGTGGGCGACGACCCGGCCAAGGTCAAGTCCAACCGGCAGGCCATCAAGCAGGAGATGGGCTTCGAATACTGGCAGGAACTCAAGCAGGTGCATGGCACGGCGCTGGCCTTCGACCCCGAGCCCACGGGCATCGCCGACGGCCCCACGGGCGAGGGCGACGGTCTGGCCACGGCCCGGCCCGGGCAGGCGCTGGTGATCAAGACCGCTGACTGCCAGCCCATCCTCCTGGCGCACAGGAGCGGCGGGTACGTGGCCGCCCTGCACGTGGGCTGGCGCGGCAACGTGCAGAAATTCCCCACCCTCGGAGCGCGCGCCTTCTGCGAGCGCTACGGCCTCGATCCGGCCGACGTCCTGGCCGTGCGCGGCCCCTCCCTGGGGCCCTGGGCCTCGGAGTTCGTCAACTTCGCCGACGAGTTCGGCAGCGAGTTCGGGGCCTTCTACAATCCGGACACCAAGCGCGTGGACCTCTGGCAACTCACCCGCCAGCAGCTCCTGGACGCGGGCCTGAAGCCCGGCAACATCTTCGGTCTGGACCTGTGCACCAACTCCCTGGCCGACACCTTCTTCTCCTACCGCCGCAGGGAAAAGACCGGCAGGCAGGCGAGCCTGATCTGGATTCGCGGCTAGGACAAACAGGCGACTCGTAAAGGAAAGAGGGCGGGCGCCGCGGCGCCCGCCCTCTTTCCTTTCGGGAGGACTCTTTCCCTGTCCCTATCTGTTCCTGGCCTGGTAGCGCGCCATGTGCCTCTCCAGCCGCCTGGAGGTGGCGGTGAGCACCCAGCAGATGAGGAAGTAGAGCACGAGAATGGTCAGATAGATCTCGGTGGGCGAGGTCAGGACGCGGTTGTTGATCTGTTCGGCCGCGCGCGTGAGTTCCATGACGCCGATGATCGAGGCCAGGGAGGTGTCCTTGGTCAGGGAGACGAACTGGTTGACGAAGGACGGGATCATGTTGCGCAGGGCCTGGGGCAGGATGACGTACTGCATGGCCTGCACGTGCGAAAGGCCCGAGGAACGGGCCGCCTCCATCTGGCCGCGCGGCAGGGCCTGCACGCCCGCGCGCACGATCTCCGCGATGTAGGCCCCGGTGAAGACGATGAAGGCTGCCAGGGCGCTGGTGGTCTCGGGCAGCACGTGGCCGAAGAGCACCGGCCCCAGGAAGTAGAACCAGAAGATCAGGAGCAGCAGCGGGATGCCGCGGATGATCTCGATGTAGAGGATGGAGGGCAGACGGTAGACGGGGTTCTTGGAAAGCCGCCCCAGGCCCGCCACGAGGCCGATCCAGAAGGCCCCGAAGATGCCGCCCGCGGCGAGCAGGATGGCCATGGCCAGACCGCCCAGCGGCCCATTGGGATAGGCCCCCCAGAGCAGGTAATCGAAATTCTTGATGACGACGTCGAAGTTCACCGCCTGCCCCCTAATACTTGATCTGCCTGAGGAAGAGGCGGTTGTACTGGGTGATGACGAAGGACACGAGGAGCGAGATGACGAGGTAGATCAGGGTGGCCACGGTGAAGGCCTCGAAGCCCTTGAACGAATAGGATTCAATCTGGCGCGCCATGTAGGTCAGCTCCATGACGCCGATGGTCATGCACAGGGAGGAGTTCTTGATCAGGTTCAGGAACTGCGAGATGAGCGGCGGAATGATGATGCGGAAGGCCTGCGGCAGGATGACGTAGCGCATGGCCTGGATGAAGGACAGGCCGCAGGCGCGCGAGGCTTCCAGCTGGGTCTTGGGAATGGAGAAGATGCCGGAGCGTATCTCCTCGGCGATGAAGGCCGAGGTGTAGACCGTGAGCGCGATGACCCCTGCGGCGAACTCGAAGTCGCGCTCGTAGAGCCATTTGTTGACGAATTCCGGCAGGATGGCGTGCGAGCCGAAGTACCAGAAGAAAATCTGGACCAGAAGCGGCGTGTTGCGGAAGAATTCCGTGTAGGCCAGGGCGAACCACTGCAGGATCCGCAGGTGGGTCAGGCGGAAGACCGCCACCACCGTGCCCAGGAGCATGGAAAAGAGGATGGAGACGGCGGATATCTGCAGCGTGGTGAACATGCCGTCGATGATCCAGCCGCCGTACTGCCCCGTGAGGGCGACGTTCCAGTCGAAAGTATAGGCCACGTCTGATCCGGTCTGTTTGCGCGGGCATGGAAAGGCGGGGCGCGGAAGGTCCCGCGCCCCGCCCGGTCGTCAGGCGCCTAGAAGGGCCAGATCTCCATCTTCCAGTTGAGCGGCAGGTAGTACTTGGTGTCCTTGCCGAACCACTTGTCGTAAATCTTCTGGTAGTCGCCGGAGACCCACATCTCGGCCAGGGACTTGTTCACGAAGTCGCGGAACTTGGAGTCGTTCTCCGGCAGACCGAGGCCGTACGGCTCGGCGGAGAAGAAGTCGCCCACGATCTCCCAGTCACCCGGGTTCTCGTCGCTGTTCTTGATGCCGAGCAGGATGGTGGAGTCGGTGGTCACGGCCGCGACCTTGCCCTGCTTCAGGGCCAGGAAGGCCTGGGGATAGTTCTCGAAGGAGATGACCTGGGCCTCGGGCTGGGCGTCCTTGATGTTCTTCTCGGAGGTGGAGCCCTTGGCCGTACCGACCTTCTTGCCCTTGAGGTCCGCGGTGGAGTTGACGCCGCCGCCCTTCTTCACGAGCAGCTTCTGGCCGTCCATGAAGTAGGTGATGGAGAAGTCGATGACCTCGTCACGCTCGAACTTGTGGGTCATGGTCGCGGCGACCATGTCCACCGAGCCCTGGGTCAGCATGGGGATGCGGGTGGCGGAGGTCACGGGCTTGACTTCGAGCTTCACGCCCAGCTTGTCGGCCACGTACTTGCACATGTCGATGTCGAAGCCCACGATCTGGTTGGTCTTCTCGTCCACGTAGCCGAAGGGCACCTGGGAGTCCTTCACGCCGCAGACGAGGACGCCCTTGGCCTTGATGTCGTCCAGCTTGCCCGCCTGGGCCGCGCCGCCGAGGGCGAGGGCGAGGCAGAGCGCCGCCGCGACGATGAGGGTGATCTTGCGCATGTTCCGTCCTCCTTGAGGTAATTGGTGATGCAGCCGGCCGCGCCGGCTACAGGATCTCCTTGAGGAAGGCGCGAGTCCGCTCGTGCCTGGGGCTCCTGAAGAACTCGTCGGGCGGGGCCTGCTCGATGACCTCGCCGCCGTCCATGAACACCACGCGGTCCGCCACCTCGCGCGCGAAGCCCATCTCGTGGGTCACGCAGAGCATGGTCATGCCGTCGCGGGCCAGGTCCTTCATGACGTTGAGCACCTCGTTGATCATCTCCGGATCGAGGGCCGAGGTGGGCTCGTCGAAGAGCATGATCTTGGGCTTCATGGCCAGGGCGCGGGCGATGGCCACGCGCTGCTGCTGGCCGCCCGACAGCTCGGCCGGATACTTCAGGGCCTGGTCGTGGATGCCCACCCGTTCCAGCAGCTCCAGGGCCACGGTTTCGGCCTCGTCGCGGGAGACGCTCCGGACCTTGGTGGGGGCCAGGGTGATGTTTTTCAAAACCGTCAGATGCGGATAGAGGTTGAACTGCTGGAACACGATGCCGATGTCGGAGCGCAGGCGGTTGATGTTCACGTCCGCGTCCTTGATGTTCTTGCCCTCGATGACGATCTCGCCCTGCTGGTAGTCCTCCAACCGGTTGATGCAGCGGATGAAGGTGGACTTGCCCGAGCCCGAGGGGCCGCAGATGACCAGAACCTCGCCCTTCTCCACCGACTCGGAGAGGTTCTTCAGGACGTGGAATTCGCCATACCATTTGTTCAGCGACCTGATCTCTATGAGTGCCATGGCGCTCCTTTACGCGGGGACGAAGGGCAACGGGGCCCGGGATGTCGGTCAGAATGGAACGGCGGCCTGTTCAGCCGCCGCGCCGGATTGGGTGCAACGTTTGTATCCCGTGTGCCGGATTTGTCAAGCTCGTCACATGCCCGTCCCCAGTCCCCGGAAAACCGGCCCGGATTGCCATTCCCGGCCGCTTGCTGTATGGCGGGCGGACAGCAACCCGTTTTCGGTCCCGCACACTGTGCGATGCCGCGCGTGGACAGCCAACAAATCACCGGCAGAAGTGGCAAAATGACGAAGAAAGCAAAAGGGCAGACCGAGATCACCATCTACCCGGACTGGTGCAAGGGCTGCGGCATCTGCGTGGAGTTCTGCCCGGCCAAGGTCCTGGCTCTGGGCCGGGACGGCAAGGCCCGGGTGGCGAGGCTGGACGAGTGCATCAACTGCGGCTTTTGCGAGCGGCACTGCCCGGACTTCGCCATCGTGGTCCGGGGCAAGGGCAGGAAGCGCCGCGCGCCCGCCTGCGCAGAGAACGGCGAAACGCCCGTGGACAAGGAATAGCGTTATGGCGCAGAAGAAATCGAAACAGCGCAAGGCCGTCTTCGCCCTGGGCAACGAGGCCGTGGTCGAGGGCGCGCTCCTGGCCGGATGCAGCTTCTACGCGGGCTACCCCATCACCCCCTCCTCGGAGATCATGGAGGTCATGGCCGCGCGCCTGCCCCGCTCCGAAGACGGCGTGTTCATTCAGATGGAGGACGAGATCGCCTCCATGGGCGCGATCATCGGCGCCTCGCTGGCGGGCCGCAAGGCCATGACCGCGACCTCCGGCCCCGGTTTCTCCCTGATGCAGGAGAACCTGGGTTTCGCCTGCATGACCGAGGTTCCCCTGGTGGTGGTCAACGTCATGCGCGGCGGCCCCTCCACCGGCCTGCCCACCTCGCCCGCGCAAGGCGACGTGCAGCAGGCCCGCTGGGGCACGCACGGCGACCACCCGGTCATCGTGCTCTCGGCCTCGGACGTGCGCGAATGCCTGGAGATGACCATCACGGCCTTCAATTTCGCGGAGAAGTACCGCACCCCCGTGATCCTGCTCCTCGACGAGATCACGGCCCACACGCGCGAGAAGATCGAACTGCCCGAGCCGGGCGAGCTGGAGATCGTCGGCCGCTCCTACCCCACCGTGCCGCCCGAGTGGTACAAGCCCTACGAGGACACCATGCGCGGCGTCTCGCCCATGCCCCCCATCGGCTCGGGCTACCGCCACCACGTCACCGGCCTGACCCACGACGTGCTGGGCTTTCCCACGCAGCGCCCCGACGAGGTCAAGGCGATCATGGAACGGCTGTTCCGCAAGATCGACCAGTTCTACCCCGACATCATGCTCGTCGAGGAGTACATGACCGAGGACGCGGACATCGGCGTGGTGGCCTACGGCTCGGTGGCGCGCTCGGCCGAGCTGGCCATCGACATGGCGCGCGAGCAGGGCTACAAGGCCGGGCTCATCAAGCTGAAGACCCTCTTCCCCTTCCCCAAGCCCTTCGTGAACCGGCTGGCCGCCCGCTGCTCGCGCATCGTGGTCCCGGAGATGAACATGGGCCAGATGTCGCGCGAGGTGAAACGCGTCGCGGCCCGCACCACCTCGATCCGCACCGTCAACCGCATCGACGGCCAGATCATCACTCCGACCCAGATCTGCAAGGCGATCACCCAGGGGTAAGGCATGGCCGACATCACCGAACTCATCCACGACTACCTCAGGCACAACAAGAAGTTCCCCCACGTCTTCTGCGCGGGCTGCGGCCACGGCATCGTGCTCGGCGCGCTGATCCGCTCCATCCACGCCCTGGGCCTGTCCAAGGACGAGGTCTGCATCGTGGCGGGCATCGGCTGCTCGGGCCGCATCGCGGCCTACGTGGACTTCAACACCGTGCACACCACCCACGGCCGCGCCCTGACCTTCGCCACGGGCATCAAGATGGCCAATCCGAAACTCAAGGTCATCACCATCATGGGCGACGGCGACGCCATGTCCATCGGCGGCAACCACCTCATCCACGCCGCGCGCCGCAACATCGGCGTCACCGCCCTGGTGCTCAACAACAACATCTACGGCATGACCGGCGGCCAGTGCTCGGCCACCACGCCGCAGGGGGCCACGACCCAGACCACGCCCTTCGGCCAGATGGAGAAGGCCTTCGACATCGTCACCCTGGCCGCGGCTGCCGGGGCCAACGGCGTGTACCGCGGCAGCACCTTCCACGTGAACATGCTCGACCGCCTCGTGGCCACGGCCATCGAGCGGCCGGGCTTCAACCTCGTGGAGATCATCACCCCCTGCCACACGCAGTACGGCCGCAAGAACAAGTACAAGTCCGCCGTGGACATGTTCAAGTGGATCAAGAAGAACTGCGTGCCCAAGGAAAAATTCGACGCCCTGCCCGAGGCCGATCGGGGCGAGAAGATGCCCATCGGCACCTTCGTGGAGAAGGACCACAAGGGCCTGGAGCAGCTCTACGGCGAACTGCAGGCCCGGCTGAACAGGCCCGGCAGGCCCGTGGCCGAACCGGAGCAGCCGTCGGCGCAGCATGCGGAGGAATCCCGCAACATCATGAACAAGGAACCGAAATGAAGACGGCCCAGGAACTGAACCGTTTCGAGATCCGGCTCTCCGGCACGGGCGGACAGGGCATCATCACCCTGGGGCGCATCCTGGGCGGCGGCCTGGCCCTGGGCATGGGCTACCACGTGACCCAGACCCAGAGCTACGGCCCCGAAGCGCGCGGCGGCGCGAGCCGCTCCGACCTCGTGGTCAGCTCCAGACGCATCAGCTACCCCAAGACCGAAAGCATCGACCTGCTCGTGGCCCTCTCCCAGGAGGCCTGCTACGCCTACTACCGCTTCATCAAGCCGGGCGGCGTGCTGCTCGTGGACTCCGGACTGGTCAGGCAGACCCCGTCCAACGTCTTCCTGGGGCTGCCCTTCACCGACCTCACGGTGCGCAAGCTCAAGGTCCCGCAGGCCATGAACGTGGTCGTGCTGGGCGCGCTGACCTGGCTGCTGCCCTTCGCCGAGGCGCGGGTCATGAAACAGGCCCTGCGCGACAGCCTGCCGCCCAAGCTGCACGAACTGAACCTCAAGGCCTTCCAGCTCGGCTACTCCGAGGCCAGAAAGGCCTTCGACCCGCACGAGGCCTGGACGCCCAAGCCCGATGACGACGACGGCGACGAACGCATCGTGCTGTAGCCGCCTGGACAGGCGCACGAGAAACGGCCGGGAGGCGAACCTCCCGGCCGTTTTCTTTGCTCGTGAACGTCGCGGGGCTAGGCCGCGGGCTTGGCCACGGTGCCCTTGTTCACGCCGGTCAGTTCGGGGTCCAGGGTCTTGAACTCGATGAGGCCCATGTTCGCGGGCACGCCGAGTTCGCGCTCCAGAAACTCGCCCAGCCACTTGGCCAGGGCCGGGCAGTCGTCGGCCGTCAGGCCGATGCTCTTCAGCTCCACGAAGGCGGCCGGGGTCTCCACGCCGCGGTAGGCCAGGGCCAGACCCGGCGTGATCACGGTCAGGATGCGCTCCACGGGCTTGCCGATGGCCGCGGCGGCCTCATTGGCGAGCTTGAGCGCCTTGGCTTTGGCGGCGGCGGCGTCCAGGGACACGTTGGTTTCGATCTTGATGCAGGGCATGATGCTTCCTCCTTGGAACGAATTATACGCGCTCGTCCTGCCCGGCCGCTTCAGGCGGCAGCAGGACGGTGTCGTCGTGGTCGTAGGCCGGGGCGCAACAGCACAGAATGACCAGCTCGCCGCTCCCGGTGTTCGCGATGTCGTGCGGCGTGCCGGGCGGGATGAGCACGGTGTCGCCCGCCGCCACGTCGAAGACCTCGCGGCCCAGGGTCATGCGCCCCTGGCCCTGCGTCACGTGGTACAACTCCTCGCTCACGCGGTGCACGTGCAGCGCCGTGCTCCCGCCAGGGGCCACCCGCGCCTCGGCCAGGCTCTGGTTGCGCACGGCATGGCGCGCCGGATGCATCAGCTCCCGGATGACCGAGCCGTCCTTGGTGACGTAGGGCGGGGCGTCCTTGTATCGCGTACGCATGGAGAACCTAGAACACCTGCTTGAACAAATCCTCGCCCTGGCTCTTCTCGCCTTCCAGCGAAGACGCGCCCTGGGAGACCTGGGTCGGTTCGGTGCCGCTGTAAAAGGGCAGAAAATAGCTCTCGTCCGTGCCCGGACCGGCCAGCAGGCCGTTCTTGGCGTCCACGCGCACCATGGTCACGCCGGGCGGCTGGGGGAAGTCGTCGGGCGGGAAATTCTTCTCCACTTCCTTGCGGTAGTCCACCCAGATGGACAGGGCGACGCGCGAGCCGGTCTCGTACTTGCCCATGGGGCGGTGGTCGTCGAAGCCCACATAGACCACGGAGACCAGGTGCGGCGTGTAGCCCACGAACCAGGCGTCGCGCTCGTCGTTGGTGGTGCCGGTCTTCCCCGCCAAGGGACGGTTCAGGACCTTGGCCCGCTGGCCCGTGCCGTCGCGCACCACCTCTTTCATCATGGAGGCGATGAGGTAGGCGTTCTGCGGGCTGATGGCCTCGCGGGTCTCCGGTTCGCTCGTGTAGATCTCCTGGCCCCAGGCGTCGGCCACGCGCAGGATGGCGCGCGGCTTGACGGTCGTGCCGCCCCGCGCGAAGGCGGAGTAGGCTCCGGCCATCATCAGCGGCGTGACCTCGGCCGTGCCCAGGCATTCGGAGAGGTTGCCCTGGAAATTGGCCTCCAGGCCCAGGGCCCTGGCGCGTTCGGCCACATTGCGGATGCCGATGCGCTGGGCCACGCGGATGGTCACCAGGTTGCGCGACTTGGCCAGGGCCGTGCGCAGCAGGGTGGGGCCGAGGAAGTTCTCCTCGTAGTTCTCGGGCTTCCAGACCTGGGAAGTGGAATAGTCGGTGAAGACGATGGGCGAGTCCAGGACGACGGAGGCCGGGGTGTAGCCCATGTCCAGGGCCGTGGAGTAGACGATGGGCTTGAAGGACGAGCCGGGCTGACGCCTGGCCTGGGTGGCGCGGTTGAATTGCGAACGCTCGAAGGAATAGCCCCCCACCAGCGCCACCAGCTCGCCCGTCTCGGGCAGCACCGAGGCCAGCGCGCCCTCCACGTCCGGCTCCTGCTGCAAGGCGAGCTGCCAGCCCGTCCGGCCCTCGGCCGGACGCTCCGTCACCTCGACCCAGACCACGTCGCCGGGCTTGACCACCTGCGTGGCGTCCCTGACCGCGGCCACCTCCTCGGTGGCGCGGCGGATGTCGGGCTTGCGCGCCCAGTGCATGGTGCTCGCCGGGATGTCGCCGCTGAAGCGGCCCAGGCGCACCTGCGCGCCCGAGGGCACGGCCTTGACCACCAGCACCTTGGTCCAGTCGCCCTTCTTCAGGTGCTCGGCCGCCTCCGCGCCGTCGCGCAAAAAAGCTTCCTGCTGCCGGGCGTCGAGGTGCGCCGCCGGACCGTTCCAGCCACGCCGCCGGGTGGAGGCCACGAGCCCGTCGCGCATGGCCGCCTCGGCCGCGGCCTGGTGCTCCAGGTCGCAGGCGGTCCAGACGTGCAAGCCGCCCTCGTAGGTCTGGGTTTCGCCGTAATGCTCCACGAGCCAGCGCCGGACCTCTTCGAGATACCAGGAGCCGAGCTTCCAGGAGATGTCATCCATGCTCTTGAGCACGAGCGTCTCGGCAAGGGCCAGCTCCATATCCTGGCGGGTGATCCAGCCCTTGTCCAGCATCTGGTCGAGCACGTACCGCTGGCGGCCCTTTGCCGCCTCCCAGTTCTGGAAGGGATTGTAGCGCGTGGGAGCCTGGGGCAGACCGGCCAGCAGCGCGGACTCGGCCAGGGAAAGCTCGTTCACGTGCTTGCCGAAGAAGGTCCGGGCGGCGGCCTCCACGCCGTAGGCCCCCGCGCCCAGGTAGATGTGGTTCAGGTAGATGGTGAGGATGTCGTCCTTCTGGAGATATTTCTCCAGGCGGTAGGCCAGGATGGCCTCCTTGATCTTGCGCTGGTAGCTCTTTTCCGAGGAGAGCAGCAGCCGCTTGATGACCTGCTGCGTGATGGTCGAGCCGCCCTGTTTGATCTCGCCCGCGGAGAGGTTGCGCAAAAAGGCGCGGAAGATGGCCGAGGGGTCCACTCCCTCGTGCTGGTAGAAGCCCGCGTCCTCGGCGGCCAGGAAGGCCTTGGGCACCCAGGGCGACATCTCGGGGATGGTGGCGAGGAAGCGCTTCTCGCGAAAGAAGTAGCCGAGCACGCGGTTGTCGCGGGCGTAGACCGTGGTCACTAGGGGCGGCCGGTAGTCGGACAGGGTCTTGAAGTTGGGCAGGTCGCGCGACGCCCAGAGATAGATCCCGAGGCCCGCGCCGATGGCGAAGAGTACGCCGAGCGAACCGAGGATGACCAGGGCGATGAACAGTTTTTTCATGGTGCGGTGTCGTTTTGTTGCAGGCGCAGGGTCACGCCGGGCATGCCGGGTTCCGGGGGCAGTCCCCAGGCCAGCCGCAGCCGGGCGAACAGGTCGCGTGACTTCTGGGACGAAAGTCCGACGCTGTCAAGCAGCCGGGCGCGGCCCCCGGCCTCCTTGACCGCCAGACAGAGCCCGGCCAGGACGTGCAGCCTGCCCGCCGAGTACCAGACGGGAAAGAGGCGGCAGTAGTAGGGCCGGGCCTCGCCGGGCAGGGTGCAGCCCGCGTCGCCCAGCAGGGCGCAGCGGCCGTCGGGGCGCGTGGCCAGCCGGAAATGGTGCTTGCGCGGATGGAACAGGCGGCGCACCAGTTCCTCTTCGCCCGGGAAGAGACGGCACATGTGGCCCAGGAAGGCCTCGGCGTTGGCCTCCTGGGCGAACCAGCCGTGCGCCCCCGCGAAATCGCGGATGCGGTCCATCTCGATGTCGGAGAGGGGGAAGCAGGCTTCTTCCTGACCCGGAGCGATGCGGCAGCAGGAGCCGGTGACGGCTGCGCAACGTACGCAGACTGCCGGGCTGCCGGTGTCCGGACCGCCGGGGCCGCTGTTCATGGCGATGGTGTCGTCGTCTCCGCGAAGGGTTTTGCCGTGACCATAAGAGGCTGAAGGGTAAGACGTCGCGTCCCGGATGTCCAGGGAAAGCGGACGGCTACGCCTCGTCCGGCCGGTAGGGGCCGACCCGGGCCTGACGCTGGAACTCCAGGATGGCGTCGGGTGGGATGTCGAGCGGGCTTTCGAACCGCACGCCGAGTTCCGCGCCGCTCACCCAGACGATCTCGGCCTCCTTCTCCCTGGCGTGAGGCGTCAGGGGCTCGGGGAAATCCTCCAGCACGATGCGCGCCCCGGGCCGCAGGAGCCCGGCGTCGTCGGCCGCGGCGAGTTCGATCTTCATGCCCATCAGGCTGACGTTGCGCAGCACTCCGGGGTAGCGGGCTTTCTTGTGCTTGAGGATGCAGAAATCGACTTCGAGAGGTACGCGCTTTTCGCGCCGTTTTTCGCTGCCCATGCTTCCTCCGGGTTCCGCGGCCGCAGGCCGCACGGCCCATGCATAGCGCAGGCCCCCAAAAAAGCAAGCGCGCCCGGGCCTGTCCCGGACGCGCTCCGCGCCGGAGCCCCGGCGGCTCAGGCCCGCAGGTCGAGCTGCAAGAGGCGGAAGTACCAGAAATCCTTGGTTTCGGCCGGAAGCGGCTGGCTGAAGGCGATGCCCGCGAACAGTCCCTCGCGCCAGACCATGCGTCCTGGAAAGGATTTTCCCGCCAAGCCTTCCCAGGCTTCGGGCAGATCCCGGACCTGCACCGGACAGCCCGTGCACAGGGCGCTCGTCTCGTCGCAGGAGGAGAACTCCACCCGGACGCCTCCAAGGCTGATGTCCCGCACGATGGCCAGATGCCCCTGTCCCCCCGGCAGGGCCACCTCGCAGAAGTCCGCGTCCATGGCGATGCGCGGCGTCTGACGCTTTTCCTCGTAATCCGTGCCCATCGTCCCCCCGGACGCATTCATCTATGAAGCCTGTGCGCAACCTTAGCCCCCCCTGGCCATTGTGGCAAGGCGGCGGCGAAAAATGCGCAGAAACCCGCATATGCCCGGCGCGGGAGCCGCCATGCGGACGCGGCCAGGCGCTCAGTACTGCCCGGTCTGGCGCGGCCAGTAGCCGGTGTAGCCCCTGCACAGGAAGATGGAGAAGCGGCGGGCGGGTTCGCCCTTGAACACGGTCTGGTAGTGGATGGGTTCGGACAAGGACTCGCACATGCGCTCCACCCCGGGCTCCACGCCGGATTTGAAGTCCTTGCGCACGTATATGGCGTCCCAGCCCTTCCTGTCCTCGGGGCCGGGCCAGAGGTCGTACTGCGTCATGCGCCGGGAGAGCCAGGCGTTGTAGGTGCGCGGCTGGCCCGGCGCGTAGAAGGCCAGGGCCGCGGTCATGTCGTACTGCTCGCTGAAGATGAAGACCCGCTCGGGATCGTCAAAGGCCGTGAGGCGCAGCCGCTCCACCTCGCGGCCCAGGTCGTCCCAGCCCTTGAGACGGCCCGCGGGGTTGAGCGCGGCCGGAAGAGGCAGCACCGGCTCCAGGGCCACGACGAGGAATATGCACGCGGCGAGCGACGCCCAGAGTTTCCTGAGTCTGCCCCGGGACTGCCAGTAGCGCGCAAAGCCCAGCGCGCAGAGCACGAAGCCCGCGGCGTAGCTCACTGCCGACCAGTTGGGCTGGATCTTGGTGTGCAGGCTCCAGAGGATGAAGAAGCCCCACAGGGGCCAGAAAAAGAGGGAAAGCAGCACGGAGGCGCGGGACTCGACGCCGAGCGCGCCCGCTCCGTCCAGGCGCGCCTGCTTCGCCGCGAGCCAGCCGCCCATGAGCATGAAGACGAACCACCACGGGGTCATGAGGCCGATCTGGCTGCCCACGTAGTCGGGGAAGCGGTCGAAGCGGATCAGGCGCGCGGCCGTCTTGCCCTGCACTCCCGCCAGCGTTCCCACGTGCTTGAAGCCCACGAAGCCGTTCTGCGCGTTCCAGACGAGGATTGGCAGAAAGCCGAAGGCGGCGCCCAGGGCCAGGGCCGCGACGAGACGCCCCCAAGTCCCGGCGGGCAGGATTCCGCGCCGGTGCAGGATGAAGGCGTAGAGCAGCGCCAGCACCGGAAAGACGAGCATCATGTACTTGGCCAGCACGCCGAGGGCCACCAGCGGGGCGAGCGCCCAGGCGGCCAGGGCGCGACGCCGGGGCGAAACCTCGGGCCGGGTGGCCGCGTCCAGGCAGAACATGGCCCCTGTCCAGCAGACCAGGAGCGGATTGTCCGTGGTCATGAGCACGCCCGAGGCCAGGAACATGGGCGCGGTGTTGGCCACGGCCAGGACCAGGAGTCCCAGCCCCGGCCGCTTCCAGAGCCGCGACAGCCAGAGGTAGAGGATGGTCTGCAGCAGCGCGGACCCGAAAAGCGCCCCGGCGCGCACGCCCAGCTCCGTGTCGCCGAAGAGGCTCGTGCCCAGGGTGATGATCCAGGCGATGAGCGGCCCCTTGGAGTAGTAGGACCACTGCGGGCGGCGGGTCCAGTCCCAGTACTGGGCCTCGTCCTGCACCAGACCGATCTGGCCCGTGGCCACGATGAGCAGACGCACGCCCACGCTGAGCAGGACGAGCGCCAGGGCGAGCCGGTCGCAGCGGCGGGCGAAATCGGGATCGGAAGGGGACATGACGATGCGCATGGCGAGGCGGTTGTAGCCGAGGCGGCCGGGGAAGTCCAACCGCCCGGCCCCGGCGCGTCAGGGGATTCTGTACACGTGGTTGGGCAGCTTGAAGCCGCGCTCGGCGTGGCCGCCCGAGATGTCGCTCTCCTGGTCGCCCATGGTCACGAGGACGTCGTAGCCTTCCGCCTCGATGGCGGCGCGCGCCCCGGGCTTCCAGACAGCGGCCGGAACGCGGGGCTCCCCTTCCCTGCGCGCCGGACGGCAGACAACGCCGTCGATGCGGACGTACCCCTGACGTTCCAGGTTCAGGCGCGTGGCCGGACACAGGGCCTGGGGCCTGCCGGTGACGAAGAAGACGGCCACGCCCTGGCGCGCCGCCCAGTTGGCCAGGTCGCGCACCGGGCCGATGGCCGGGAGCGAGGCCTCGGCCTCGTGCGCCTCGTAGGCGTCCTTCTGGTACCAAAAACCGCGCGCCCGGGCGAAATCGAAGGTGGAGAGGGCCGTGTCGTCCACGTCCAGGACGATGGCCGGTTTCCGCACGCCCTGCGCGAGCCTGCGCGCCACAAAGGCTTTGGCCTCGTCTGCGGTTCCGGCCACGTCGGCTTCGTAGCGGCCCGAGTCGTGGTAGGCGTAAATGGCCTCGTGCGTCTCCCAGAGGTTGGGCACGGGCCGGGCGCAGGCCGCGGCAAGCAGGAAGAGGAGCGGCGCAAGGAGGCGGACGGCCCTGGTCATGCGGTCTTTCTCGCCTCGTTGCCGTCCGAGGCGGCCTTCTGCGGGCGGTTGGTCAAAAAGACCCCGGAAAAGACCAGGACGCCGCCCACGGCCAGCCCCAGGGAGACATGCTCGCCGAGGATGACCACGCCGAGGGAGATGGCGGCCACGGGCACGAGGTTGATGAAGACCCCGGCCCGGCTGGCCCCGATGGCCCGGATGGCCTCGTAATACCAGCAAAAGGCCAGCCCCGTGGCCATGACGCCGAGGAAGAGCAGGTTGCCCCAGGCCGTGAGGCTCACGGACGGCAATCGTCCGATCAACCCTTCGTGCAGGGCGAAGGGCAGGAGCAGGGCGCAGCCGAAGAGGCAGGACCAGGTCACGGCGAAGACCGGCGTCATGGCGGCCATGAACCGCTTGCCGAGCAGGGAATAGGCGGCCCAGGAGAGGACGCAGCCGAGCAGGAAGGCCTCGCCCATGCCCACGCCGCCGGAAACGAGCCTGTCCAGGCGGAAGTCCGAGAGGATCACGGCCACGCCGAGGAGCGAGACCGGGATGCCGAGCAGACGCGAGGGCGCGAGGCGCTCGCCCATGAACAGGGCCGCGCCCAGGGCCACGCAGGCCGGGATGGAGGCGATGACCAGGGCCGAGCGCCCGGCCTCCACGGTCCTCAAGGCCGAAAAGAAGCAGGCGTTGTAGAGGAAGATGCCGGTGAGGCCGAGGAGCAGGAGCGGCCCCACCTGCGCCCGCGTGGGCAGCGGGAAGCGTTTCTCCACGCGCATCTGCACGACCACGAGGAAGAGCGCGGCGAAGAGGAAGCGCAGCAGCGCGGCGGAGAACGGGGCCATCTCGCGGGCCACGATGCGCCCGGCCACCCAGGTGCCGCCCCAGATGAACATGGAGAGCACGAGCTTTACGTAAATCGCGAACATGAACGCGGTTTACGCCCGAACCCGTTGCTGGGCAAGGGCGGAGTGGACGCGTTCCGTTTCAGCCCTTCACGGCCCTGACGATGACGTCCTTGCCCGCGAGCAAGGCCGGGGAGGTCAGGCGGTCGAGGATGAGGCAGTTGTAGGCGCGGTCCTCGGGGGAGCGCTTGGAGTGCTCCTCCTGGTCCGGGTTGCGCGTGAGCAGCGCGTAGCGCGAGTAGAGGCGGACTACCGGCTGCAGGAGCAGCAGGCAACGGTCCAAGGGCTTGATGAGGCTCGTGGCGACGGCCGGAACCTCGAAGCCGCATTTGCGCAGGAAGCAATCCATCTCCGGGTAGCCGACGAGGTTGATGTGCGCCTCGCCCAGCCGCACCGAGAGGTTGATGGGCGACTCCATGCCCTCGTAGAAGCCCGTGAGCAGATGGTAGAGGCGCGAGCGCAGCAAGAGGCGGTTGGGGAAGGTGAGCACCAGCGTGCCCCCGGGCCTGAGGATGCGGTGAAACTCGCGCAGCGTGTGGGGCACGGACTCCACGTGCTCGATGACCTCGCGGCAGACGACGGCGTCGAAGGAGGCCTCGGGCAGCGGCAGGGGCAGGTTCAGGTCCGCGACGACCTCGTTCAGGCCCGGCGCGGCGATCCCCGCGCTCCAGTTGGAGACCACGACCTCGTGCCCGGCCGCGGCCAGGGCGAGGGCCAGATCGCCCTTGCCCGCGCTGGCTTCGAAGAGGCGCAGGCGGCCCTGCGGCAGAAAGTCCGTGATGACCGCGTTCTTGGCCGCGTCGCGGCGCGAGACGGCCATCAGCCCTCCTCCGTGAGCAGGGAGCGGGTCTTCTCGGCCGCGAAGGCGATGAAGCGCGGGCAATGCGTGTCGCGCAGGCCCTGTTCCGCGAAGAATTTCTGCCCCTCGGGCGTGCCCAGATGGCAGCCGAGCAGCGCGGCGCAGTTGTCCGTGCCGAAAACGGCCTTGAACTCCGCCATGAGTTCCTGGACCAGGGCGTAGGGGACCTCCAGGGAGCCGGTCGCGGCGTCGCGCCCGCGCGCCAGACCGATGACCAGCACGGCCCCCGCCAGCGCGCCGCACATGCCCCCCGTGCGCGAGAGGCCGGAACAGAAGGCCGTGGCCGCGCGCGGCAGGCAGCCCGCCTCGATCCCCAGGTCCTCGGCCAGGGCGCGGCTGACGCTCTCGGCGCACAGCCACTTCTCGTTCCAATAGGCAATGGCGCGTTCGGCCACGTCGCTCATGCGTTGCTCCGGAAGATTGCGAAATCAGGGCGCGAATTTGAAGCGGCCCTTGCCCAACAGGTCGTGCAGGTGGACCATGCCCACGAGCCGCCCGGACGCGTCCACGATGGGCAGCACCGTGACCTGCCGCGCCTCCATGATGTCCATGGCCTCGGCCGCGGTCTGCTCGGGCGTGAGCCTGAGCCCCCCCCGGGTCATGACCTGGGCCACGGGCGCGGCCATGTCGAGCTGTCCGGCCACGGCCAGCCTGCGCACGTCGCCGTCCGAAAGCACGCCAGCCAGCAGCCCGTCGCCGAGCACGGCCAGGAAGCCGAGCCTGCCCTTGCTCATGATGCGCAGGGCCTCGGACAGCGGGGTGGTCTCTATGGCCACGGGCAGGCCCTCGCTGTGCATCACGGCCGTGACCTTCTGCGCCAGGCGGCGGCCCAGGACTCCGCCCGGATGGCACCGCTGGAAGTCCTCCTCGCGGAACTCCTTGCGCTCGATGAGGCAGACGGCCAGGGCGTCGCCCAGGGCGAGCTGGGCCGTGGTCGAGGCCGTGGGCGCGAGGTTGTGCGGGCAGGCCTCGCGCGGCACGCCGGAGTCGAGGACCACGTCGGCCATGCAGGCCAGCGAGGAGTCCGGCCGCCCGGTGACGGCGATGATCACCGCGCCCAGGGTTCTGAGCGGGGGAATGATGGCGTTGAGTTCGTCGGTCTCGCCGGAATTGGAGATGGCCAGGACCACGTCGCCGGGCCGGATCAGCCCCAGGTCGCCGTGCGCGCCCTCCACGGGATGGAGAAAGTAGGCCGGGGTGCCGGTGCTGGAGAAGGTGGCCGCGATCTTGCGGCCCACCAGGCCGGACTTGCCCAGGCCCGTGACCGCCACGCGGCCCTGGCAGGCGGCGAGCGTCTCCACGGCCGCGGAGAACGCCCCGTCCAGGCGCGCGGCCACGCCCGCAAGCCCCTCGATCTCGATGGCGATGACCTCGCGGCCCAAGGCCCCCCAGTCGCGCGCGCCGTCCATGCCGTCCTCCCCTGCCCTGCTCCGCCCGGCCGCGTCCTACCAGGAGAGAGCGATCTCGTTTTCCAGGCAGGTCTTGTTGGTCTCGGGCGAGACGTCGATGGGATAGTCCCCGTTGAAGCAGGCCAGACACCACGCGTCCTTGGCCTGCACCGAGTTCAGCAGTCCCTCGATGGACAGGTAGTGCAGCGAGTCGATGCCGATGAAACGCGCGATCTCGTCCACGGTGCTGTTGGCCGCGATGAGTTCGCCCTTGGAGGAGAAGTCGATGCCGTAGAAGCAGGGAAAGCGGATGGGCGGGCAGCAGACCCGCATGTGCACCTCGGCCGCGCCCAGTTCCCGAAGCTTCTTGACGCGCGAACGGATGGTGGTGCCGCGCACGATGGAGTCGTCCACGATGCAGATGCGCTTGCCCTTGATCATGCTGCGCACGGGATTGATCTTGATGCGCGTGGAGTAGTCCCGCATGGTCTGCGAGGGCTGGATGAAGGTCCGGCCCACGTAGTGGTTGCGGATCATGCTCATCTCCAGGGGCAGCCCCGAGGCCTGGCTGAAGCCCACGGCCGCGTAAATGCCGGAATCCGGAAAGGGCATGACGTAGTCCACGTCCGGGGAAGACTCCTGCGCCAGGATCTGGCCCATGCGCTTGCGGTTCTCGTAGACCACCTCGCCGAAGACCGTGGAGTCCGGCCGGGCGAAGTAGACGTGCTCGAAGATGCACTGGCGCGTGGGCACGGATTCGCGCGGCGGGATGGAGGTCACGCACTTGTTCTCGATGACCAGCATCTCGCCCGGCTCCACGGCGCGGATGAACTCGGCCTCCAAAAGATCGAAGGCGCAGGTCTCCGAGGCCAGGACGTGGGCGTCCTGCACGCGGCCCAGGGCCAGGGGACGGAAACCGTGCGGGTCGCGCACGGCGATGAGCTTGTTGTTCACCAGGATGAGCAGCGAATAGGAGCCGCGCACCAGCCTGCAGGCCTTTTCCACGGCCTGCTCGACGCTGCCGTTCTTGAGGTTGCGGGCGATGAGGTGGACGAAAATCTCCGAGTCCATGGTGGTCTGGAAGATCGAGCCCGCGTTCTCCAGTTCGCGCCGCAGCTCCACGGTGTTCACCAGGTTGCCGTTGTGCGCGATGGCCATCTGGGTGTCGCCGAAGCGGACGAGGAAGGGCTGGGCGTTGCGGATCAGGGACGCGCCCGTGGTGGAGTAGCGGACGTGGCCCACGGCGATGCGGCCCTTGAGCTCCTTGCCCAGGTGGCGTTCGGTGAAGATGTCCGGCACCAGGCCCATGCCCTTGTGCTCACGGATCTTCTCGCCGTCCCAGGTGACGATGCCCGCCGACTCCTGGCCGCGATGCTGCTGCGCGTACAGGCCGAAATAGGCCAGACGAGCCGCCTCGTCGTGGTTGTAGATGGCGAAGAGACCGCAATATTCCTTCTTGCTCATGGCCGTCCTCAGCCCTCGGGCCTAGCCCTTGTAGTACTCCTGGACGCTCTGCACGGCGAGTCCCGAGTCGCGCAGGGCCTTGATCGCCTGGGCCATGGCCCAGGCGCCGGAGATGGTGGTGGTGTACGGAATGCCGTAGAGCAGCGTGGTCTGGCGAAGCTCCTTGGAGTCGCTGATGGTCCTCTTGCCGCTGGCGGTGTTGATCACGAGGTCGATGCGGCGGTTCTTGATCTCGTCGCAGATGTTGGGCCGGTTCTCGTAGACCTTGAAAACCACCTCGGACTCGATGCCCTTGCCCCTAAGGAAGGCCGCCGTGCCGCTGGTGGCCGTGATCTTGAAGCCCATCTCCACGAAGAGCTGCACGGTCCTGACCACGGCTTCCTTGTCGCGGTCGTTGACCGAAACGAAGACCGCGCCTTCCGTGGGCAGCTTCTGGCCCGCGGCGTACTGCGCCTTCATGAAGGCCAGGCCGAAGCCCCTGTCGATGCCCATGACCTCGCCGGTGGAGCGCATCTCGGGTCCGAGCAGGATGTCCACGCCGGGGAAGCGGTTGAAGGGGAAGACCGATTCCTTGACCGAGACATGGCCGGTCTTGCGCATGGACCAGGGGTCCAAATCCTTCAGCTTCCTGCCCATCATCACGCAGGTGGCGAGCTTGGCCAGGGGCACGCCCGTGGCCTTGGAGACGAAGGGCGCGGTGCGCGAGGCGCGCGGGTTGACTTCGAGGATGAAGACCATCCCGTCCTTGATGGCGAACTGGATGTTCATCAGGCCCACCACGCCCAGTTCCGCGGCCAGGGCCACGGTCTGGCGCTCGATCTCGGCCTGCAGCTCGGGGCTGATGGTGTGCGGGGGAATGACGCAGGCCGAGTCGCCCGAATGGATGCCCGCCTCCTCGATGTGCTCCATGATGCCCGCCACATACGTCTGCTCGCCGTCGGACAGGGCGTCCACGTCGACCTCGATGGCGTTCTCCAGGAACTTGTCGAGCAGGATGGGATGGTCGGGCGAGGCCACCACGGCCACCTTGAAATAGTTCTCCAGCGCGGCGTCGTCGTAGACGATCTCCATGGCCCGGCCGCCCAGCACGTAGGAGGGGCGGACGACCACGGGATAGCCGATGGCGCGCGCGATGACGAGGGCCTCCTCGAAGGACTTGGCCGTGCCGTTCTCCGGTTGCCGCAGGTCCAGCTTGTTCAGCAGGGCCTTGAAACGCTCGCGGTCCTCGGCGCGGTCGATGGCGTCGGGCGAGGTGCCCAGGATGGGCACGCCGGCGCGCATGAGCGGCACGGCGAGGTTGAGCGGCGTCTGGCCGCCGAACTGCACGATGACGCCCTCGGGCTGCTCGAACTCGATGATGTTGAGCACGTCCTCGAAGGTCAGGGGCTCGAAGTAGAGGCGGTCCGAGGTGTCGTAGTCCGTGGACACGGTCTCCGGGTTCGAGTTGACCATGATGGAGCGGATGCCCATCTCCCTGAGCGCGAACGACGAGTGGCAGCAGCAGTAGTCGAACTCGATGCCCTGGCCGATGCGGTTGGGGCCGCCGCCTAGGATGACCACCTTGCGTCCCTCGTCCGGCGCGGTCTCGCGGCCCGGCTCGTAGGTGGAGTAGTAGTACGGGGTGTAGGCCTCGAACTCGGCGGCGCAGGTGTCCACCAGGTAGTAGGTCGGCTCCACGCCCAGGCCTTTGCGCAGACGCCGGAGGTCGTGCATGGACCACTTCCAGAGCGTGGCCAACTGGCGGTCGGAGAAGCCCAGGGCCTTGGCCTCGCGCAGCATCGGGGCGAGGGCGGGGTTGTCGGGCGAGATGGACTCGGAAAGCCCGAAGGCCTTCAGCCTGTCCTCGAACTGGACGATCTCGCGCATCTGGCGCAGGAACCAGGGGTCGATGAACGAGGCGGCGTGGATCTCGTCGTCCGAGAAGCCCGCGCGCATGGCCGCGCGCACCGCGAAGAGACGGCGCGAGTTGGGCTTGCGCAGGGAGTTGAGAATGGCCTCGCGGTCGCCCTCGGGCTCGTCGAAGTCCTTGCCCAGCCCCGGCATGCCGATCTCAAGGCCGCGCAGGCCCTTTTGCAGCGCCTCCTTGAAGGTGCGGCCGATGGCCATGGTCTCGCCCACGCTCTTCATGGCCGTGGTCAGGTAGTCCACCGAGCCGGGGAACTTCTCGAAGGTGAAGCGCGGGATCTTGACCACGCAGTAGTCGATGGTCGGCTCGAAGGAGGCCATGGTCTCGCGCGTGATGTCGTTGGGAATCTCGTCCAGGGTGTAGCCCACGGCGAGCTTGGCCGCGATCTTGGCGATGGGGAAGCCCGTGGCCTTGGAGGCCAGGGCCGAGGAGCGCGAGACGCGCGGATTCATCTCGATGATGACCATGTCGCCGTCCGCGGGGTTCACCGCGAACTGCACGTTGGAGCCGCCCGTGTCCACGCCGATCTCGTTCATGATGGCGATGGCCGCGTCGCGCATCTTCTGGTACTCGACGTCGGTCAGAGTCTGGGCCGGGGCCACGGTGACGGAGTCGCCCGTGTGCACGCCCATGGCGTCCACGTTCTCGATGGAGCAAATGATCACGCAGTTGCCCAGACGGTCGCGCATGACCTCCAGCTCGAATTCCTTCCAGCCGAGCACGGACTGCTCCAGCATGACCTCGGTCTTCATGGAGGCGTCGAGGCCGCGCTGGGCGATCTCCTCCAGGTCCTCCTGGTTGTAGGCCACGCCGCCGCCCGTGCCGCCCAGGGTGTAGGCGGGGCGGACGATGATGGGGAAATCTATCTCCTTGGAGAGTCGACGCACGTCGTCCATGTTGCGGGCGATGCCGGAGCGCGGCACCTTGAGCCCGATGTGCTCCATGGCCTGACGGAACTCCTCGCGCGACTCGGCCTTGCGGATGGCCTCCTGCGACGCGCCGATGAGCTCCACGCCCAGACGTTCGAGCGCCCCGGACTCGGCCACGGCCAGGGCCGTGTTCAGCCCGGTCTGGCCGCCCAGGGTGGGCAGCAGCGCGTCGGGCCGCTCCTTCTCCAGGATCTTGATCACCGCCTCGGGCGTGATGGGCTCGATGTAGGTTTTGTCCGCCAACTCCGGATCGGTCATGATCGTGGCCGGGTTGGAGTTGATCAGCACGACCTCGTAGCCCTCCTCGCGCAGGGCCTTGATGGCCTGGGTGCCCGAGTAGTCGAACTCGCAGGCCTGACCGATGACGATGGGGCCGGAGCCGATGAGCATGATCTTCTTGATGTCGGTTCTTTTGGGCATGGTTGGCAGGAGTTAGGGTTCAGGGACGTCGGCGGGATGCGCCGTCAGGGATGTTTACCCGGAGTCGGAAACTCGATGTTCTCCCGCTCCGGGATATCGGTACGCCCCGCCACAGGCGGGACGTGGCGGCGCAGCCGCGGGGGAGCATGGCTTCCTGCCGTGCGCCCCTCGTCATAAACCGGACGCGCCCGGTCCGCAAGACATACCTCGCTCCCGGGCAAGGCGCGGGCACCCTATCCGAAACAGCTCCGGGACGCAACGGGAAAGGCCCCGCCTCCTCTCCCCTCGCCGTCCGGCGCGAAGGATGCTACGGAATGGAAAACCCCCGCGCGGGAGGCGACATGGCGCGCTCGTTCGCCCTGCTTCTGGAAGAGATCGAAGGCTGGCTGGACCGCGGCCCGGACAACGAGGCCGCGCTCGAAATCCTGAAACTCATGGGCATCGGCCGCTTCGAGCCCTACTGGCTCGACGAGGGCAGGCTCTACTGCGAGACCCTGCCCATGGGCCGCGAGCCCGCTCTGCCCCACGGGCACCGCGTCATGCAGTTCCTCTGGGAGGCGCTGGACCGCGCGCCCCTGGGCCTGATGATCAACTTCGCCGTGCCCTTGCGCCGCATGCTCGCGACGCGCATCTTCGGGGCCTGCGGCACGGGATTCTTCTGCGAGGAGGAGGTGCGCTTCAACTTCGCGCGCACGCTCTTTGTGGGCGACAACGTCTTCATCAACCGCGGGGCCTTCCTGGACACTAAGGGCGGCCTGCGCATCGGCGATTCGGCGGGCATCGCGGAGTTCGTGCGCATCTTCACCCACAGCCACTCCGAGGCCTCGCACATCGACCGCGCCTACCGGGAAGTGGTCGTCGGGGCGCGGGCCAAGGTCTATTCCGGCGCGGTGATCATGCCCGGCGTGACCATCGGCGAGGAGGCCATCGTGGCCGCCAACGCCCTGGTCAACGAGGATGTGCCCCCGGGCATGGTGGTGGCGGGAACCCCGGCCAAGGTCATCCGCGAACGCCGCAGCGAAGGCCGCAGCGGGGATGACCTGGATCATATCTGGCTATTTTAGGAAGCACTCCAAAGGCATTGCCGGGCGGGCATCGCCGGGCGCATTGACAGCGGACGGGCGCGGGCCTAACGAGGCTCGGCCCGCATGGAGCGGGCAGAACCCCACCTCCGGAGCGCACCATGCCCGTCGTGCTCAAGACCGTCCTGTTGCTCGTCCTCTCCAACGTCTTCATGACCTTCGCCTGGTACGCGCACCTGAAAAACCTGGCCATGCGGCCCTGGTACGTGGCGGCCCTGGTCTCCTGGGGCATCGCGCTCTTCGAGTACCTGCTGCAGGTCCCGGCCAACCGCATCGGCTACACGCAGCTTTCCCTGCCGCAGCTCAAGATCATGCAGGAGGTCATCACCCTGGCGGTCTTCGCCCCGTTCTCCATCTGGTACATGGGCCAGCCCTTCAAGCTCGACTTCGTCTGGGCGGGCCTGTGCCTGTGCGGGGCGGTGTATTTCATTTTCAGGAACTGAAGGGACGGGGGCTCCATACGTTCGGCCTTGACACGGATCCGTTTGAATCATAAATAATAGCCAAAAGGAGCACGACGGTGACCGCATCCCGTCCCACTAAATATTCCGACTCCCCCATGCCGGACACCGCCACCAGGGCCTGCGCCCCGCTGGCCCACTACGGGCCGTCCGAGGCCTCGGGGGCGATCCGGGCCGGGCTGTCCGTCGCCTGCATCGTGGACCTGCAGCGTCTCTCGGGGTTGCCCGAGGACCGTTTGGGCAGGCTGCTGGCCATCCCGCGCACCACGCTGCTGCGCCGCAAGAAGGACGGGGTGCTGCCGCCTGACGAGGGCGACCGCGTGTGGCGGCTGTGGCGGATCATGGCCCGCGCCGTGGAACTTTTCGAGGGGGATTCCGAGACCGCGCGTGTCTGGATGAACGCGCCCAAGGACGTCTTCGAAGGCCGCACGCCGCTTGAATTCGCGGATACCACGCCCGGCGCGGAATACGTGCTTGAGGTCATCGGCCGTCTCGAACACGGAATCCCCGTGTGATCCACGCCTTTCGCATCATCAAGACACGATTCGCGGCCGCCGCCCTCTCGGGGGAAGGCGCGCGCCTCTATGGCGGCCGCTGGAACAGCCCTGGACGCGGCGCGGCCTACACCGCCCAGTCCCTCTCCCTGGCCCTGCTGGAGGTCATGGTTCACTTGGAGAACTGGCAGGCGCTGCGCAGCCACTGGTCAGTCGCGGAGTTGCGCTTTCCCGAGACCTGCCTGGAACGTTTGCCCCCGTCCACCCTGCCGAATGGAGTTCGCGCCGCCTCTCCGGCGGTCACGGCGGGCCTCGGCGACGCTTGGCTCGCGGCCGGGACCGCCCTGGCCCTGGCCGTGCCGAGCGTGGTCGTGCCGGGAGAGTTCAACTACCTCATCAACCCCGCCCATCCGGACATGGCGCGCTGCAAGGCATTGGCAGCCGCGCCGCTCGATCCGGACGTGCGATTGCTCAGATAACCATATATTATCAAATTAATCCGTGAATTTCTTCTTTTGTGTACAATTTTACAGGGATAGACTTACGCGATTTCCTATTCACAAGAAGGGTAAAATTCTTCTCCAAAAGATAACTGAATACTTTCTTACCAGAAGGCTCTTTTTTAGATTCTTGCATGATCTCTTCCAGAGAACCAAGATTAGCTAAGACGAATCCACTATTATCCACCACTCTCACAAGCAGAGATTGATTTTCAAAATTTCCATTCCATATTTTTTCCAAATTTATCTCTCTTATGTCGAACCAATAGTATCCTTGTGTATTTCTCGGTATTATGTAGTGTTAGCACAAATTGAATAATTTCAGTATGATATGGATAGAGACTTACATTTCACCCGACGGGTGCCTGTGGTCAGACTGGGGGACTTCAAGGGCTTATCACCAGTGAGCTTATGTCTTTATTTTCTTCTCTAGAGCTTTGAGAAAACGTATAGAAGCGGCGACATGGTTGAAAATGAGTAGACTCTCTTCGTAATTCAAGATTGGGTTGTCATGCGCGAGACTTTTGTTGTTGCGCACATCGTTGAATGCCTCCAGCAGGGAGATGCTGGATTTCAAGATGCGTTCTGTCATCTCCGAATCTAGGTGTCCCTTCTTTCGTAGCGCCTTTACGTATTCGCCAAAGACACCGTGTAGCGGTTTGTCACGACTGATTGTGATGCCGTGTGGTTCGCAGATCACGCGGATGAATTTGTTGACGAAGGTATGCAGGCGATCCAGCCCACCCTCAGGCTGATTCTTTTCGATGGCTTCGCGGACATGCGCTGCCACTACCTCGAAATCCCGCTCGTCTGCGATGGCGGTCAGTGCATCCAGTTCAGCAACCGGTTGGTCACTGAGGAGTCTTTGGACGATCTTGCGGCATTCGGCGATCAACAAGGGGTTGCTGTCGCCAAGGCAATCCTCCTGGACACCATACGCAATCAGCCCATCTAGCACACGTCCAACAGTATGATTGGGGGCGATCCGCCAGAAGGTGCGCATTCGCTTAGCCTTTGAGCTTCCGTCTGTACGAAACTGCTCCCCATCAATTTCGACCCCATAGTCGATGAAGAAATCGGCATAGGTGCGGTCTGAAAAGTTCAAGACATACCCATCCCCCATGCGAAGCAGCTTTTCGAAGTTGCGACGTTCAAGTGCATTCAAATCAGACATTCTCCCCTCCTCGCCATCCGCCCGGGGCAGCTTGGCATTTGCACACAGTAGAGACGTAGGTTGTCCTGACCTTCCCCCGAAAGACGTAGCGCGGACTATTGTCCCCGACAAAGATAAACTCTTCACTGGTATTGCGCATGGTTATACAACATAAAGAAATGTTTGACAAAAATTTAATGTCATGGCATATACTGGATGCAATAGTTTTTGGATTGAACTATGCACGAAATGCACTTTCTGCTTTCTGCGGAAGCACGAAATATCTCCCTGGCGCAAGTCGCGGCATGGGACGACGACGAAGTCTTTAAGACATTTTGCGATTTGCGCTGGTCAAGAAACAACGGCGAGCCATATTGCACGGTGTGTGGCAGCGTAACCAACTATTTCATCAGGACAAGAAGGCAGTGGCGGTGCAAGGACTGTGGGCATACGTTCTCCGTGACCAGCGGTACGTGGCTGCACTCGACCAATCTGCCGCTTCGCACCATCCTGATCGCCATCGTCATCATGGCCAACGAGGTGAAAGGGCTGTCCGCATCACAGTTGATGAGGCATTTGGATGTCCAATACAAGACCGCATTCACCCTGTACCACAAGATGCGTAGCGCCCTGCTGAAGACCCGTTATGATAAGCCAGCCATGTCCGGCAGAATCCAGGTCGACGGGGCGTACCTGTCCCCGTCCGTCAGGGACGCCAACAGGGCCAAGGACCGGCCGCAGGGTAACAAAAAATCGTCCACTCCGGAATCCTGTATCCTGGTCATCCGGCAGGAAGGTGGCGCGGGGCAGGGCGGCATCAGGACGCTTACCTACGTCATCGATACCGAGAACGCCAAGGACATCCGCTACCATGTCGAAGACAATGTGCGGGGTAATTCCACCATCGTTTCCGATGAGCACCCAGCATACGGCGACCTTGAAATCAGTTTCGAACGCGTGGTGGTCAACCACTCCATCTGCTATGTGGGTCCGCTAGGCGAGAATACCAACCAGGCGGAGTCGTTCTTTGCCCGTTTCAGGCGCATGTTTCATGGGCAGATCCATAAGGCGAGCCGGAAATATTTGGACCTGTATGCAAACGAGGTAGCCTACCGCGAGGACACAAGGCGATGGAACAATCGCCACATCGCCTACGACATGCTGGGACGAATGCTGACGCTTGAAGCCGAATCGCCATTCCGTGGCTACTGGTCGCGCAGTAAGCGCAGCATGGGCGTTCCGCCTTCATTGGCTTCGTCTTTGGCCGCATAGCGTTCCAGAATCCAGTAGTCCCGGTGGTCATCATCCTGGGACACCCTTTTCACGAAGCCGTAGCTCATCAATGCTCGCCTGACCTCTCCTCGGCAGTCCTCGGCAAGGACCTTGCGCGCCATGACCTGGGCGGTGATGTCCTCGGTTGACAGGGGGCCGTTCGCTGCTTTCAGTATCCGTATGACCAGGGACTTCAGCTCGCCGCGTTCGAACGTTCTTGTGTAGCGCCGCTTGGGCAGGACTGTACCGGGGTCGAAGGCTGGGTTCATCAGCCCGATAGCCGTGTCCAAGGACTTGATGTAGCCCTCGTTCTGCCGGATGCGTTCACGAAGCAGACGGTTGTCCGCCAGTAGTTGCGCTCTGCGTACCGCCAATGCCGCCGTAGTATGTGGGTGGGTTTTCTCATTCATGCAGCCATGCTATGACGCACGGCAGGAAAATTTCAAGATGACGCTTGTGCGAATGCTACATAATACCGGTATTTCTCCTAACAGCAGGAGAGTATAAACATATATCATTTTTGATAAAAATTGATTAATTAGCATGTCTACGATATCCTTTTTCCAGCAATACATCTTCATTAAATCTCGTCGTTTCGCTATGGTCACCGCTCATGAAAAATCCTCCACTTCATTTATAATCAACATACTCAGAATGTTGACAGCATCATACTCATGACTGCTATATGCAATAGTTATAACAGAATTCATTGGGGGCGAACTGAAGTGGATTAACTTATCAAGATACAAAACAATCTTACTACTGGTTCACGGGCGCACGGCGCTATGCTCTATCCTCCTACTCCCAACGCACCGTCAACACTCGCACGAATCCGGATTCACGGTCTTCTTCAGGAAAGGCACCCGGGAAACCCAGGAGGCCAGGATGGCCTGGGCGCAGCCGACTCCGGCCTTCACGGTGATGGCCCCGCTGGGGCAGTTGACGGCGCAGGCGCCGCACTCCATGCAGCCGCCCCGGTCCAGAAGCTCGGCCTTGCTCCCCCGCTCCGCCCTGAAGACGCCGTGCGGACAGACCTCGCCGCAGGCCCCGCAGCCCACGCACTTTTCCCGGTCATAGGCCAGGGTGACGACATCCTCGATGTAGCGAAGTCCGATCATGACGCGCCTCCCATCCAGGACGATATGAGCCAAGTCAGGATGGCCGCCAGAAGCAGCCCTCCTTGAACCGGGATGTAGCGCCGCATCTCACGATCCACGCCCGAGAGCGAAGTGAAGGTGGAGGAGCCTGTGTAGTGCATGGCGAACCACGAGGCCCAGGCGGTGCAGGCCAGAACCACGGCCAGGCCCTCGGGCAGCGAGCGGGCCAGGCCGCAGGCCGCGAGGAATCCCACGGCCGCACCCAAGGTTAGCCCCTTGGCCGCGAAGGGCCTGAAGGGCAAATGCGGCAACAGCGCGGGCACACCCATGCAGCCCGCCGTGAAGCCCAGCAGGTAGACACCGAAAGCCCCGGCAGCAGCGGCCAATGTGCCGCCAAACGTGAACCCGCCGGGTCCCACGGCGGCCAGGATGAGCGCGGCCACGGCCACATTCAGGGTCAGCAGGCGGTTGGCCCTGATCTCAACGAAGGCAACCGTCAGCCGCTCGGCCAGGGAGAAGGTCACGCGGCGCATGGCCGCGTCGGCCTTCATCCCGGCGTCGAGAAAGGCCGGAAGGTCCGCGGCCCGCACCGGCCCGACCACGGCCTTGAAACCGCACAGCTTGCGCAGATTGAAGGCGGCCACACCGGGCATGGCGAGCTGGGGCAGGATCAGGGTGCGGTGCGTGACGACCTTGTCCAGGTGCGCCGCCTTGACGCGCGCCGCGACCTCGTCGGTGGAGAAGCTGCGTTTGCCCGCCGCGCACCAGACGTTGATGCCATAGGTCTCGACCACCAGTATCCAGCATGAGCGGCCCGCCAGCTCTCGGCGCAGCGTATCGAAGGTGAGCTTGTAGTTGGCCGTGACGATGACCGGGCACGAACGGGTGGGCTCGCCCAGGGCATACAGTCCCGGCGCGAGGCGGTACTTGTCCCGGCCGATGCCCAAACGCACGGCCAATGCGCCCAGATGGTCGCCGCGTCCCCAGGCCGCGCGCACCTTGGGCACCAGCCCGGCCTGCGTGCGCAGCCACCCGGTGACAAAGGGCCAGGCCCGCACGCCCGCACGCTCTCCTGCCGCCTCCGGCGGCAGCTCCATCTTGGGGCCTCAGCAGGGAGCGTCGTCCGCCGCCTTGGGCACGAGGCTCAGGACCGGGGGACAACAGGTGTCGTCGCAGGGCATGTCCGCCTTGCAGGCGTCAAGCTGGGACGCGTCGGGCCGCAAGTCCGCCAGGGAAAGCACCTCGCAGGGGGTCGCATCACTCTCCGCCACCGGCGGAGAAGAGGGCGCTCAGGTGAAGCGGCTCGCGCCCGGGGAGGGCCAGCAGGAATCCCCGGTCCTTTCCGGTGCGGCAAATGGATCGAGAGGTTTCATCCGTTCTCCCCTGGACTCTGAATGGGAATGCCCAGACCCGCCGCATGCGCGGCGAACCGGGCCAGTTTTTCCTGATCCACGCAATAGCAGACACGCGGCCCATCCACTTCGCCGAGCAGCAGCCCGGCATCCTTCAGCACCTTCAGATGCTGGCTGACCGTGGACTGGGCCAGGGACATGCACTCCACGATGCGTCCGCAGACGCAACGCCCCTCGGCCACCAGCTGCCGCACTATGGCCACCCGCGCGGGATGGCCCAGCGCCTTGGCCAGATCGGCGAATTCGTCGTCCGAAAGCGGCCCGGGGGCCGCGACAGATGCAAATGGTGGCAGCAACTCGTTCATCGTTATTCGACGATAAACGATAGGCAGCCCTCGCGTCAACAACAAAAACAAAACGGGCCGGATGGCGGATGCCACCCGGCCCGATCAGGGACAACAGAAGAAGGCCAGCTAGAACATATCCTTCTGGGACTCGGCGATGGTCTTGTCGATGACCTGCTTGAGCTTGTCGGGCAGGCCCATGATGTCCACGTTGAGAAAACCGCGCACGATGGTCGAGGTCGCCTCGTCCTCGTCCAGGCCTCGCGCCATGAGGTATTCGATCTCGCGCCGGGCGATCTTGCCCACCGCGGCCTCGTGCGAGAGCTCCACACCCTCCACGGTGGCCTCGAGTTCGGGGATGGCGTGAATCACGCCGCCGCCCAGGATCAGACCCTTGCATTCGAGGTGGCCCTTGGCCGGAACTTGGCCGGCCTTGATGTGGCCACGGTTGATGATAGTGCCGCCCGAGGCGATGGTGCGGGCGATGATCTCGCAGCGGGTGTCGGGCGCGTTCATGATCACGCGGTTGCCCATGTCCAGGTAGGACCCCTTGGGCGCGACCACCACGGAGTTGAAGCGCGCCACGGCGCCCGTGCCGCCCAGGGTGATGGTCGGGTACATCTGCAGGTACTTCACGGGCCTCAGCAGCACGTAGTTGTTCAGGAACTGGCCGCCCTCCTCCACGTAGCCCGCCGAGCGCGGCACCACGGCCACGTTCTCGCCCCAGTTGTGGATCATGGTGAAGGTCAGCTTGCCGCCCTTCTTGACGTAGAACTCGGAGATGCCGACGTGGGCGCTCTCCTGCGTCTGGTGGGAGACGGCGCAGCCGGTGATGATGTGCAGTTCCGCGCCTTCCTCCACGATGACGATGTTGTGCACGGACTGCCCGGCCTTGTTGGCCTTGATGAAGAGGCAGGACTGCACCGGCTCCTCGATCTTCGCGCCCTTCTCGGCGCGGATGAAGTAGCCGCCGTGCAGCACGTCGCGCGCCTTGCGCGTGGCCTCGTCCTTTTCGGGGTCCACGAGCTTCCAGAAGTATTCGGGCAGGCCGTCGTACTTTTTGAGCGCGTCCTTGATGTTCAGGATCTCCACGCCGGGCCGGTTGGTCTTGCAGTAGGCCCCGGAGTGGTCCATGTGCAGGAAGCTGCCGCTGCGGCCCTGCTCCTCCACGTCCACGCCGGACATGAGCAGCTGCTCGCGGTCGTGTGCGTCCAGGGCGTGCAGGTCGCCGAGCTTGGCGGCCTCGTGGCCGGTGAATTCGAAATTGTCCAGACTGATGGGCTTCATGCCGTGCTCCTTTAGGCCAGGGCGTTGTCCAGGCAGCGCACGCACTCCTGGTAGCCGAACTTGCGGATGTGTTCGAGGATGTCGCGCGGCCTGGCCTCGCAGCAGAGGTGGCCGTTGTAGAGTACCTGGCCCCGGTCCGCGTTGATGTAGTCGAGGATGTAGCCCGTGTGGGTGATGATCAGGCCCGAGGTGGCGCGGGCGCGCTTCAGCTCCTCAAGGCTCTTGTCCGGGCGGGGGGTGTCCTCTCCCTGCAGCAGGGAGCGGACCTCGCGGCCGATGAGGGCCATGTTCTCCAGGTCCACGCCGGATTCGGGCTCGTCGAAGAGCACCAGGGAGGGCTGCTGCGCCATGAGCTGCAACAACTCGCTGCGCTTGATCTCGCCGCCGGAGAACCCAGCGTTCACGTCGCGCTCCAGGAACTGGTCGAAATTCACGCGGCGCGCCAGACGCTCCACCGGCACCTCGCGCTCGCGGCCGCACATCCGCACCAGATGGCGTACGGGCAGGCCGTGAATGGTGGGCGGGCGCTGGAAGGACATGCCCACGCCCAGACGGGCGCGCTCATAGGTGGGCGCGTAGGTGATGTCCGTGCCCTTGAAAATGATGCGGCCCTTGGTCACGGCGTAGTCGCCCAGTCCCATGAGGGTCATGAGCAGGCTCGTCTTGCCCGAGCCGTTGGGACCGAAAAGGATGAAGGTCTCGCCGGGATTGATGTGCAGGTCGATGCCCTTGAGCACCTCCCGCTCGCCTATCTTCACGTGAAGGTTTTCGATGTGCAGCATGGGTCCCTCTCTGTGTGCCGAAACGGGGAAGTCCCGAGGCGATACCCTGTCGCGCCCCGGCGGGCAACCCTGAAAAAAGGGATATGGGCACTGGGCCTGGATTGGCAAGAGGCGGGAAGGACGGAAAACGGACCGCAGCGCCCAGGAACGGAGGGGTCCCGCCGACGGACCGGCCGGTCGCGCCCGGGACGACCGGCGCAGGGAGCGGTCAGAAGGTGGGCGGGGTGTTCACCCAGAGCACCTGCGTGGTCTCCTGGCCGGGGTTGGTGTAGCGGTGCGGCAGCGGGGAACTGAAGAAGAAGGCGTCCCCCTGGCGCAGGGTGTGCTGCACGCCGTCGATTTCAAGGATCAGGCTGCCGGTGAGGACGTAGCCGACCTCCTCGCCCTCGTGCGAGATGGTGGCGTCCACGCCGCCGCCCGGGGCCACGATGTGGATGTGCGCCTGCAGGATGTGCCCGCCCTGGCGCGGCATGAGGGCCTCCAGGGTGACGCCCCTCCTCGGCCCGGTGAGGACGATGAGCGGCCGCTCCCCCTGGCGCATGACCGGCCCGCCGGACTCCTCGGCCGAGAAGAGATGGCCGATGGAGATGCCGAGTTCGCCGGTGATGCGATGGAGCAGGTTGAGGGAGGGGTTGCCCTTGCCGTTCTCTATCTTGGAGAGCATGCTTTCGGAGCACCCCACGCGCTCCGCCAGCACCTTGAGCCGGAGCCCGGCCAGCTTGCGCAGCTTGCGGATGCGCCCGCCGAGAAATTCCGTGTCGTTCTTCATGGATCACCAGCCTGCGGTTTTCGCCCCCAGACTACGCCCGTTTGAACAAAAATCAAGTTTTTAGCCCACCGGTTCCGGCAACGGCCGCGGCCCTCATCCGAGGATACTGCGGCGGAATCAACATAATTGTATTTTCAGGCCACAACCAGGCACGTTCGAGCACAGCCCCGCCATCTGCTGCGAAGCACCAAAAAAATACATATAATAGACTGAAATAATACGAATATGTCTTCTAAAAATGCTACTGCTCCATTCTCGGTGCCCGAGCAGGCACATTGCAAATTCTACATAAAAGTGAAATAAGATTTTCACGGCACCTCGCAATATCCAGGCAAACCACTGATACAAAAGACTTTTCACTCAATCCGCCGCGTGGCACGGGAGTTGCTTTATTGCCATTCAATTTTTATTCAATTTCTTGAATTTGAAGAATCCGTTTGCTGAACCCGAAACCGGTCGCGCTGCATGCGGCCGCACAAGGAGGCACCATGATCAGGCACACGACAGGGGGGAAGAACTGGGTCCGGCGCTGGGCGGCCGCATGCCTGCTGGTCGCGCTCGCGGCCTTCCCCGCCATGGCCAAGCAGAAGGTCGCGGTGGGCTACATCGGCCCCCTCACCGGCGGCGTGAGCGCCAACGGCCTGGGCGGCCGCAACTCCGCCGAACTGGCCGTGAAGCTGCGCAACGAGGACCCGTCCGCCAAGTACGAGTACGATTTCGTCGCCCTCGACGACGAGTGCAAGCCCAACATCGGTGTCCAGGTCGCCACCAAGCTCGCCGCCGACCGCAAGATCGCGGGCGCGGTGGCCCACTACTGCTCGGCCGTGGCGCTGAGCGCGGTGGAAATCTACCACCGTTTCAACCTGCCCGTTATCGTCTGGGGCGCGGTGCATCCGGACATCACCTACGGCCACGACTTCAAGGAGATCACCCGCGTCAACGGGACCATGATCAACCAGAACGAGACCGCGGCCAAATTCATGCGCTCCAGGGGCTACAAGACCTTCGCCATCATCCACGACACCACGGACTACGGCAAGTCGCACAAGGAATACTTCAACAAATTCATCACCGAGAACGGCGGCAAGGTCCTGGGCGTCTTCGGCGTGACCGCCGACCAGCAGGATTTCAACGCCGAGCTGACCAAGATCAAGTCCCTGGCCCCCGACGTCATCTACTTCGGCGGCCTGACCCCGCTGGGCGTGCGCATCCGCTCCCAGATGGAGAAGCTCGGCATTCCGGCCCAGTTCGAGGGCACCTCGGGCATCAAGTCCGACGCCTTCATCGAGGGCCTGGGCAAGGAACTGGCCGAAGGCTCGCTCAGCTTCATCGAGGGCATGCCCCTCGAAAAGCTGCCGCGCGGGGCCTTCTTCTCCGCGGCCTACGACAACCACGGCTACACCCAGCCGCCCGAGGCCTACGGCCCCTTCGCCTTCGCGGCCATGAGCCTGCTCCTCGACAACATCGAGAAGCTCGGCCCCACCCGCGCCAAGCTCATCCCGGCCATCCGCGCCACCAAGGACGCCGACTCCATCGTCGGCCCCATCTCCTTCGACGACCACGGCCAGAACACCGTCGCGGCCATCTCCAAGTACGTCGTCCAGGACGGCAAGTGGGTGCTCTGGGAGGACAGCGAATACGCCTCCGGCAAGCGCTCCCTGAAGAAGCCCCAGTAAGAGAACCGGCGGCCGGACGGGACAGCCCGTCCGGCCGCAGAACCCGCGAGGGGACCCCATGGATGTCGGTTTTTTCGCTCAATTCGTCATCAACGGCCTGATGCTCGGCATGATGTACGCCCTGGTGGCGGTGGGCTTCACGCTCTTCTTCGGCGTGCTCGACGTGATCGTCTTCTCGCACGGCGACGTGGTCATGGTCGGCGGCTTCACCGGCCTCTCCATGTACTTCTGGCTGGAGCGAATGTACCCGCACCTCTCCCCCGGCCCGAAGCTCCTGTGCATGGCCCTGGTGAGCATGACCGTCATCGCCCTGCTCGGCGCGGCCGTGGCCCGCAGCGTCATCCTGCGGCTGCGCGCCGCCCCCTCGCTGAACACCCTGCTGGCGACCATGATGCTGGGCACGGTGCTGCGCGAGTCCATCCGCCTCTTCTACCCCGACGGGGCCAACCCCAAGCCTTTCCCCGCCCTGCTGCCCAAGTGGTCGGTGGAATACTCGGGCCTGACCCTGCGGCTCGACAACCTGATCCTTTTCTGCATCGGCGCGCTGCTCATCGTCTCCGTGCACCTGCTCATCAACCGCACCAGGCTCGGCCTGGCCATCCGCGCGGTGGCCCAGGACGAGGAGACGGCCCGGATCATGGGCGTCAACTTCACCCTCATCGTCCTCGTGACCTTCGCCATCGGCTCGGCCGTGGCCGCCTTCGCGGGGCTCATGAACGGCTTGTACTACAACGAGATCAACTTCAGCATGGGCCTGCTGCTCGGGGCCATCGGCTTCAGCGCCGCGGTCATCGGCGGCCTGGGCAACATCTACGGCGCGATCCTGGGCGGCTTCATCTTCGCCTTCCTCCAGACCATCGGCGCCGTGGCCCTGCCCTTCGCCAGCGCCTACAAGGACGTCTTCGCCTTCGCGGTGATCATCGCCCTCATGGCCTGGCGGCCCACCGGCCTCATCGCCGAAAAGACAAGCGAGCGGGTGTAGCCATGAACCAGCCACGCGACTTCGTCATCCCCGGCCCGGTGTTCTGCATCGGCCTGGCGGTCTTCGCCGCCATCTACCTCGCCCTCTTCCTCAGCTCGGAATCGCAGGCCGCCATCCTGGTCTACATGGCCGCCGGAGGCATGGTCCTGCTGCTCAACAACATGAGCGAACTCAAGCCCCGCCTCTCCGAGGCCATCAAAGGCAACGAACGCCTGTGCAACCGTCTGGCCGTGGCCGTGGTCCTGGCCCTGACCGCGGCCTTCCACGCCGACCACTACACCCTCTTCCTCATCGGGACCATCCTGCTCTACATCGTGGTGGTCCTGGGGCTGAACGTGCAGCTCGGCTTCACCGGCGTCATCAACTTCAGCTGCGCCTCGTTCTTCGGCATCGGCGGCTACACCTCGGCCATGCTCCTGTCGAAGACCTCCCTGCCCCCGCTCCTGGCCCTGCCCCTGGGCGGCGTCTGCGCCGCGGTCGTCGGCTCCATCCTGCTCCTGCCGGTGCTGCGCACCTCCGGCCACTACGCCGCCCTGGTGACCATGGCCTTCGCCCTGCTCTTCAGAATCTTCCTTGAGGTCAACGACGCCCTGGGCGGGCCGCAGGGCGTTCCCGTGCGCAGCATGTCCCTGGCCGGATGGGATTTCGGCAGCGACCTCGTCATCGGGGACCTGCAGATGTCCTTCTACGTCTCCTACGTCCTGCTCGGTCTGGTCCTGCTCTGCCTGGCCTTCTCCTTCGTGCGCCGCATCGAGCGCTCCTGGATCGGCCTTTCCCTGGACGCCGTGCGCGTGGACGAGACCGCCTCGGCCTGCTTCGGGGTCGACGTCGCGCGCTGGAAGATCACGGCCTTCACCATCGGCAACTTCCTCTCCGGCGTGGCCGGGGCGCTCTACGCCATGATGCTGGCCTACATCAGCCCGGCCAACTTCACCTTCGGCGACTCCCTGATCTTCCTGTCCATCCTCCTGCTCGGCGGCGTGGGCAATTCCTGGGGCGTGGTCATGGCCACGGCCGTGGTCGTCCTGGTGCCGGAGAAGTTCCAGGTCATCCAGGAATACCGCTACCTCATCTACTCCGCCCTGGTGCTGTTGATGATCGTCTTCAGGCCCCACGGCATCCTGCCCCGCAAGACGCGGATCTACCGCCCGGGAGAAGCGGCATGAGCGAACGCATTCTGGACTGCACCGCGCTGACCAAGCGCTTCGGCGGCCTGGCCGCCCTCAACGCCCTGGACATCCACGTGGACCGCGGCGAGGTGCTGGGACTGGTGGGACCCAACGGCTCCGGCAAGACCACCTTCTTCAACGTCATCACCGGCATCTACAGGCCCACGAGCGGCGTCGTGACCTTCCAGGGCAGGGACATCTCCGGGCTGCCGCCGCAGCGCGTCTATCACTCGGGCATCGCCCGCACGTTCCAGCGTTCGCGCCTGTGCCTGGAACTGTCCATCTTCGACAACATCATGATCGGCAACCACAAGCGCCTCGATCTCGGCCTGTGGAACAACATCTTCCGGCGCTCCAGGTTCGAGGCCCAGTACGAGGAGGGGATGGAGCGGGCCGCCCGCCTGCTCTCGGCACTCAATCCGGACCTGGTCGCGCGCATGTTCAGGCCGGTGGGCGACCTGCCCATGATCGACCGCAGGCGCATCGAGATCTGCCGCGCCCTGGTGGGCAGACCGAGCCTGCTGCTCCTGGACGAGCCCTCGGCGGGCATGACGCACGATGAGACGCGCCAGCTCATGGACGAAATCCTGAACATGGGCAGCTACTCCGACGGTCTGACCATCGTGCTCATCGAGCACGAGATGAACGTCATCCGGCGCGTCACCGACCGTTGCGTGGTCCTCAACTTCGGACAGAAGCTCTTCGAGGGCGTCTACGACGACGTGGTCGCCAACCCCGTGGTCCAGGAAGCGTACCTCGGAAAGGATGTGGAGTGATGTTCAGACCGCTGCTCATAGAGAATCTGCACGTGGCCTACGGCAAGGCCGAGGTCCTCTTCGGCGTGGACATGGAGATCCATCCGGGCCGGATCACCTGTCTGCTCGGGGCCAACGGCTCGGGCAAGAGCACCCTGATCCGCGCCATCCTGGGCCTCACCCCGCCCTGCGGGGGCAGCATCGTCTTCGACGGGCTGGAGATCTCCGGGCTGCCCCCGCACAAGGTCGTGGCCCGCGGCATCGCCTGCATCCCCGAGGGGCGCAAGGTTTTCCCCAAGATGACCGTGGAGGAAAACCTGCGCATGGGCGCCTACCAGAACGCGTCCGCCTCCAGGACCCGGGAGAACATGGCCCGGGTCTACGAGATATTCCCCCGTCTCAAGGAACGGCGAGATCAGCTCGCCGGGACCATGTCCGGCGGCGAACAGGCCATGGTCTCCATCGGCCGCGGCCTCATGGGCTCGCCCCGCCTGCTGATCATCGACGAGCCGTCCCTGGGGCTCTCCCCGGCCCTGGTCAGCGAAAACTTCCGGATCATCCGGCGCATCAACGAGGCCGGGACCGCCGTCTTCCTCGTGGAGCAGAACGTGCGCCAAACCCTGAGCATCGCCCACTACGGCTACGTGCTCTCCCAAGGCAAGCTGCTGGCTGGCGGAACCCCGAACGAACTGAGCAACGACGCCGAAGTCCGGCGGGCCTACTTCGGATAGGCGCGGCCATGACCATGGACGTGCTTTCCCTGGCCCGCCTTCTGGTGGGATACGACACCATTTCCCCCTCGTCGGGGGAACGCGCCTGCCTCGAAGCCGCAGCCCCGCTGCTGCGGACGGCAGGCTTCCGTGTCCGCTTCGACGACTACGGCCCGGGCCGGAGCAACCTGTGCGCGCAGCTCCGGCCCGATTCCGGCGCGCCCTCCCTGTGCCTGGCCGGGCACATCGACACCGTGCCCCTGGGCAGCGCGGCCTGGAGCGTGGACCCCTTCGCGGGCGAGGTCAGGGACGGCCGCCTCTTCGGCCGGGGGGCGTGCGACATGAAGGGCGGCATGGCCGCCCTCGTCTGCGCCGCCGTGCGGGCCGCGCCGTTCGTCCCGCCGGACAGGGACCTTTGCGTGCACATGTATGGCGGGGAGGAGACCGGCTGCGAAGGCTCGTTCCATCTCGTCGCCGATCCCTCGCTGCTCGGCCATCCGGCCGCTGTCGTGGTGGGCGAGCCCACGGACAACCTCCCCCTGGTGGGCCACAAGGGCGCGCTCTGGCTGCGCGGCGAGACGACGGGGCGCACGGCCCACGCCTCCATGCCCGAACAGGGCGACAACGCGCTGCTCACAGCCATGCGGGCCGCGGGCCGCATCCTGGCCCACGACTTCACGCGGCAAGCCCACCCGCACCTCGGCCCCACCACCCTGACGGCCACCACCATGCACGCGGGGTTGAACATCAACTCCGTGCCCGACAGCGCCGTCTTCACCCTCGACCTCAGGACCGTGCCCGAGCCGGGCAACGCCGCCCTGGCCGCCGCCGTGGCGGCGCTCGCCGGGGACGAGACGCGTTTCACCACGCTGCTGGACGTGCCCCCGGTCTGGTCCTCGCCGGACGATCCCTGGATCAGCCGCGTCACCGGACTGTGGGCCGCGCGGCACGGCAGACGCAACGCGGCTCCGGGAACGGTCCAGTTCTTCACGGACGCGGCCGCCATCCGCTCGGCCCTTCCCTCCGTGCCGATCCTCATCTACGGTCCCGGGGACCCGGCCATGGCCCACCGCACGGACGAGTTCTGCCCGGTGTCCCAGCTCTTCGAGGCCGTTTCGTTCTATCTCGACGTCATCGCGGACTGGTGCGGCGTCGACCGCGCCCGCACAGGAGACGCGGCATGACCCCCTCACTTCCGACGCCCCTGTCCCTGGACGTCTTCACCCGGGCCGCCCCGGCGGACCTCATGGCCCGCTACGAGGCGCTGCTCGGACGCATCGCCGGACAGGACCCGGCCCTGAACGTCTTCGAGCACGGCAGCCCGGACGCGGAACGGGTCATGGCCCGGGTGCGCGAACTGTGCGCCCTGCATCCGGACCCCGCGGACCGGCCGCTCCTGTTCGGCGTTCCCGTGGGCGTCAAGGACATCTTCCGCATCGCGGGCGAGGCCATCCGGTGCGGAGCGCTCCTGCCCCCGCGCCTCTTCGCCGGGCCGGAAGCGGAGCTGGTCTCCCGTCTGCGCCGGGCCGGGGCCGTCATTCTGGGCCGCACCGTGACCACCGAGTTCGCCTATTTCGAGCCCGGCCCCACCTGCAACCCCCACGCCCCGGACCGCACCCCGGGCGGATCGAGCAGCGGCTCGGCCGCCGGAGTGGCCGCCGGGTTCTTCCCCCTGGCCCTGGGCACCCAGACCGTGGGTTCGGTCATCCGCCCCGCAGCCTACTGCGGCGTCACCGGCTTCAAGCCGTCCCACGGCCGCCTGCCCGTCGAGGGCCTCGTCTTCTTCTCGCGCAGCGTGGACCACGCGGGCCTGTTCTGCGCCTCCCCCGAGGACGCAGCCCTGACCATGGCCGCCGTCGCCGACGCCTGGACGCCCGCGCCCGCGCCGCAGCGCCCGCGCCTGGGCGTCCCCTCCGGCCCCTATCTCGACCAGACCTCGCCCGAGGCGCTGCAGGCCTTTTCCGCCGCCCTGGCCGCGCTCGGCCGCGCGGACGGGGACGCGCCCGCCCTCACCGTGCGCGACGCGCCCTGCCTGGACGACATCGCGGCCATCGCCGCCCGCCACGGCGACCTCATCGCCCGCGAGTTCCACGGGGAGCACGCAGCCTGGTTCGAGCGCTACGAGGCCCTGTACAGGCCGCGCACCGCGGCGCTCCTCCGCCAGGGGCGCGGCCTCTCCGGCGAGGTCCTGGCCGAGGGCCGGGCCTCCTGCGCCGACCTGCGCGCCCGGCTGCACGCCGCCATGGACGCCGCGGGCATCGACGCCTGGGTCTGCCCCTCGGCCCTGGGCGAGGCGGACAAGGGCCTCCTGGGCACGGGCAGTCCGGCCATGAACCTGCCCTGGACCCATGCCGGACTCCCGGCCCTCTCCATCCCCGCCGGAACCGGCCCCTGCGGCCTGCCCTTGGGCCTGCAGCTCGTGGGCCGCTTCGGCCGCGATCCCGAACTGCTGGCGCTGGGCGCGGCCGTCCGAAAGCTCCTGGCGCAGCACGGCTAGCTCCACCCTCCCTTCCGCCGGACGGCGCGGGTTGACCCGCGCCGCCGCCGGTTGCTAACCTGCTTGAGCGCACCCGCGCCAGGAGGAGAGAGATGGGACACGGCAACATGCAGGAGTGCCTGCGCGACCTGGAGGCCAAGGGCTGGCTGGTGCGGTTGCGGGCGCCCGTGGACGCGCGCATCGAAGCGGGCGTGATCCAGCGCCGCGCCTACCGGAAGGGCGGCCCGGCCATCCTCTTCGAGAACGTGACGGGCTGCGCCTTCCCCATGGTCGGCAACCTCTTCGGCACGCGCCAGCGCATCCGCCACATCTTCCGCGACGCGCTGCCCGCCGTGGAGGCCGTCATGCGCCTCAAGGCCGATCCCATGCCCGCCCTGAAAAAGCCCTGGCGCTATCTCGGCCTGCCCGCCGCGCTGCTGAACGTCTTTCCCAAGGACGTCGCCGACGGCCCAGCCGCCACCCATGAGACCACCATCAGCGCCCTGCCGCGGCTCGTCTCCTGGCCCAAGGACGGCGGCGGCTACGTGACCCTGCCCCAGGTCTACACCGAGGACCCGGACCGGCCCGGCTACCCGCGCTCGAACCTGGGCATGTACCGCGTCCAGCTCTCGGGCGACGGCTTCGCCCCGGACCGCGAAGTGGGGCTGCACTACCAGATTCATCGCGGCATCGGGCCGCACCACGCCGCCGCCATCCGGCGCGGGGAGAGGCTGCCCGTTTCGGTCTTCGTGGGCGGCCCGCCCGCCATGACTCTGGCCGCTGTCATGCCCCTGCCCGAGGGGCTGCCCGAGATCTATTTCGCGGGCCTGCTCGGCGGCGCGCGCATCCGCATGGTGCGGCGGCCCGGCGAACTGCCCTTCCCGGCCGAGGCCGACTTCGTTATCCAGGGGTACATCGAGCCCGGCCGCGTCAAGCCCGAAGGCCCCTTCGGCGACCACCTGGGCTACTACAGCCTGGCGCACGACTTCCCGGTCATGACCGTCACCCGCGTGCTGCACCGCTCAGGCGCGGTCTGGCCCTTCACCACCGTGGGCCGCCCGCCGCAGGAAGACACCGTCTTCGGCGAGTTCATCCACGAACTCACCGGCGCGCTCGTGCCCACGGTCTTCTCCGGCGTGCGCGAGGTGCATGCCGTGGACGCCGCCGGGGTGCACCCCCTGCTCCTGGCCGTGGGCAGCGAACGCTACGTGCCCTACGCCGCCAAACGCCAGCCGCAGGAACTGCTCACCTGCGCCATGGCCCTGCTCGGCACCACCCAGACCTCGCTCTCCAAGTACGTGATCATCGCCGCGGCCGAGGACTCCGGGCTCCTCAGCGCCCACGACATCCCGAATTTCCTCTGGCATGTGCTCGAACGCGTCGACCTCTCGCGCGACCTGCACTTCATCACCCGCACCACCATGGACACCCTGGACTACTCCGGCATCAGCCTGAACCAGGGCTCCAAGGTCGTCATCGCCGCCGCGGGCGAGCGCAGGCGCGACCTCGCCAGCGCCCTGCCGGACGGCTTCGCCGTGCCCGCGCCCTTCGGCAAGGCCCAGGTCTTCCAGGCGGGCATCGCGGTCGTGCAGGGGCCGCCCCACGGCGTCTCCCGCGACCGCCACGACCCGCGCATGCAGTCCCTGGCCAAGGCCCTTGGCGAGCGCGGCGACATGGACGGCCTGCCGCTCGTCGTGGTCTGCGACGACGCCGACTTCGCCGCCGCCAACTGGGACAACTTCCTCTGGGTCGCCTTCACCCGCTCCGACCCGGCCACGGACATCTACGGCGGCGGCTCGTCCACCCACTGCAAGCATTGGGGCTGCAAAGGCCCCCTGGTCATCGACGCGCGCCTGAAAACCTACCACGCCCCGGCCCTGGAGCCCGATCCCGAGGTGGAGAAGCGGGTGGACGCCCTGGCCGCGCCGGGCGGCCCGCTGCACGGGATCATCGACTAGACCGGAGGCGGGACAGGCGCTTCGCGTCGGCATCCTTAATTTCCTACCTGGGGGATGTTGATTTTGCCTCCGCCTTGGGCTAGGGTTCGGCGTTCCTGGCGGCTTCGTCATACGGCCGGTAGTTTTCCTTCGTCCGGGCATCGCGACATGGCCCGCGGCGGAACCGGGGCGCGGCAGCGGCTGCGGCGTCCTGAATCACCACACTGAGGTCGTTATGAGATTATCCACCAAAAGCCGGTACGGGACGCGCCTGCTTCTGGACATCGCCCTGAACAGCCAGGGCGGCCCGGTCCGCATCCAGGATACGGCCGAGCGCCAGAACATCTCGGTGAAATACCTGGAGCGCATCGCGCAGATCCTGCGCAAGGCCGGCTTTCTCATGAGCCGCCGCGGCAAGAAGGGCGGCCATCAGATCGCCAAACCGCTCGACCATATCTCCGTGGGCGAGGTCATCAAACTCCTGGAGGGCGACAGCCTCCTGGTGGAGTGCGGCGCGTCCAATCCCCACTGCGATCTGGCGGGCGGCTGCATCACGCGCAAGGTCTGGATAGAGGCGAGCCAGGCCATGTTCGAGAAGCTCAACTCCATCACCTTTGCCGACCTGGCCAAGCACGCCCGGGAAGGCAGCAAGTTCGACCACTACTGCAACGGTCTGGCGGTCTGCCTCCTGGAGGACGCCAAGAAGCCCCGGGCGCGCTGACCGCCCGTTCCCCGCCCATGCGCGCGGGCGGCTCCCGGCCGTCCGCGCTTTTCATCTCCGGCGGACTCCTGCGCCGCAATGTCTTCAGGCCCGCTGCCGACTTTTTCCCGTTTCCCGCCATTTCCGTCTTGACAACGTGCTTTTTTTCCCAATACCTTCCGACCAGCACGAACTAGTTCTCTCAAAACTAGTATTTTCAATAATACCTTTTTTAAATATACTTTTTTAAAAAGTATATTTTTTTACTCCAAAATTCTTGCCAAAACCCACCCTCCAGGTATAGAAGAGGGCCGTCGCCGGTTCTCCTTCCGGGAAGTCGCGATCCCGGCCGGTCAGCCAGGCGGCGGCCGTTCCGCCTCATTGCGGTCAGGGCGGACGCCAGGAACGCTTTCCTGAATCATCATGCAGAAGGAGCCTGTAAGACCATGAAGAAACTTCTCATTCTGGGGTCCGGCGCGGGCGGCGTCATGGTTGCGACCAAGATGCGCAAGAAGCTCGACGAAAAGGAATGGAGCATCACCATCATCGACCGGAACTGGCAGCATCACTACCAGGCCGGTTGGCTCTTCGTCCCCTTCGGGATCTACTCCATCGACGACTGCATCAAGCCCCAGGCCGATTTCGTGCCCAAGGGCGTGACCTTCGTGAAGGACGAGATCACCAACGTCGATCCCGCCGGCAAGGTCGTGACGACCGCCAACGGCAAGTACGACTACGACTGGCTGGTCATCGCCACCGGCTGCCGCATCGCGCCCGAGGAAGTCGAGGGCATGGAGGACGGCTGGGGCGACGACATCCACAACTTCTACACCCCCACCGGCGCGGTGGCCCTGGCCAAGAAGCTCAAGCACTTCGAGAAGGGCAAGCTGGTCCTGAACATCGCCGAGATGCCCATCAAGTGTCCGGTCGCGCCGCTGGAGTTCGTCTTCCTGGCCGACTGGTTCTTCTCGATCAACGACACCCGCTGCAACATCGAGATCGAGCTGGTCACCCCGCTCACCGGCGCGTTCACCAAGCCGGTGGCCGCGGGCATTCTCGGCAAGCTCTGCGAGGAGAAGAACATCAAGATCACGCCGAGCTTCGAGATCGGCTCGGTGGACGCGGGCCGCAAGGTCATCGAGTCGCACAAGGGCGAGGAGGTCAATTACGACCTGCTCATCGCCATTCCGCCCAACATGGGCTCCAAGGTCATCATGGACAGCGAGATCGGCGACATCATGGGCTACGTGAACACCGACAACCACACGCTGAAGGCCAAGGACTTCGAGAATGTGTACGTGATCGGCGACGCCACCAACGTGCCCACCTCCAAGGCCGGCTCCGTGGCCCACTACGAGTCCGACATCGTCTGCGAGAACCTGGAGCGCGAGATCGAGGGCCTGGCACCCCGCCCGGACTTCGACGGCCACTCCACCTGCTTCATCGTCACCGGCTACGAAAAGTCCACGCTCATCGACTTCAACTACAAGGTCGAGCCGCTGCCGGGCAAATACCCCTTCCCCGGCGTCGGTCCCTTCGACCTGCTGGGCGAAACCTTCATGAACTACTGGGGCAAGATGATGTTCAAGTGGGTCTACTTCAACCTCATGCTCAAGGGGAAGGAACTGCCGCTTGAGGCCCAGATGTTCATGGCCGGCAAGAAGATCGTCGGCGCCTGCAGCATGTAGGGAGGATGCACATGAGCACCGAACAGCAGATCCTCGAACGGCTCGAGCGCATCGAGACCGAACTCGTCGAGGCCCGCAAGGCCCGCGAGGGGTGGGAGGATCTCAAGCACGACATAGAGCCCCTGACCAAACAGGCCTTCAAGATCATGCTCAAGGAGCTTGGCGAGGTCGAGGCGGGCTTTCAGCTTGAGGACATCTTCCTGCTCATCAAGCGCTTTTTGCGCAACATCAGGAACCTGGCCTACGCCCTGGACCAGCTCGAAAACATGATCGAGATGTGGCACACGGCCGAGCCCATGCTCAAGTCCACCATGCACCAGATCATCCGCTACCTGGGCACGCTGGAGCAGAAGGGCGTGTTCCGCACCTACGAAGCCATGCTGGAGGTCCGCGGCAAGGTGGCCCAGCACTACGGCCCCGAGGACATCCAGGCCATGGGCGACGGCTTCGTCCAGCTCATCGGCCTGCTCAAGAAGGCCACCACGCCCGAGATGCTGGCCATGCTCGACCGCCTCTCCGATCTGCCCATGCAGATGAAGATCGAGGAGGCCAAGCCCGTGGGCATGTTCGGCCTCGTGGGCGCGCTCGGCGATCCGGAAATGAAGAAGTCCCTGGGCGTGGTCCTGCAGATGACCAAGGCCCTGGGCAAGCTGCAGGACCCCAAGGGGACCTGACCGACAACCCCGCGGCCGCGCGGAAAGCCGCGCGGCCGCGATCCTGAAACCTCCCGCCGCCCGGCGGCGGGGACGTGAGAGGATGCAGCCATGGCAGAGAAAAAGACCCGAGTCCTGATCATCGACGACGATCCCGAAATCGTGAGCTACCTCAAGGACCTCTTCGAGGGCGCGAACTACGAGACCGTGACCGCGACCAACGGCGTGGAGGGCATCGAGATGGCCCAGACGCGCAAGCCCGACCTGATCACCCTGGACATGGACATGCCGGGTCGCGGCGGCACGCTCTTCTACGTAAAGCTGCGCCAGGAGCCCTATCTCGCCGAGATCCCGGTCATCGTGGTCAGCGGCGTGGGCCCCCGTCCCCCGGCGCTGAACAAGTCCGTGCCGGTGATGCAAAAGCCCATCAACCCCGAGAAGCTGCTCGAAATGGCCAAGCAGGCGCTGGGCGAATAACCCTCAGCGCCTTGGGCGAACCAGCGCCGCGCCCGCGGTCCCTGCCGGGCGCGGCGCATCCCGGGAACCGCGCGATGCACAAAGAGACCATCCTCCTGGTTGACGACGAGGAGGCCCTGCGCCAGATCCTCACCCTCTCGCTCGAAGACCTCGGCTACGCCGTGGCGGCCGCGGCCAGCGGCGAGGAGGCCCTGGCCGTCATCGAGGCGGTCGCCCCGGCCATCGTGCTCACGGACATCAAGATGCCCGGCATCGACGGCATCGAGCTGCTCAAGCGCATCAAGGGGCTGTACCCGGACGTCGAGGTGATCATGATTTCGGGCCACGGCGACATGGACCTAGCCATCCGGTCCCTGCAGCTCGACGCCGCGGACTTCATCACCAAACCCATCCGCGACGAACTCCTCCAGAAGTCCCTGACCCGGACCATGGAGAAAATCCTCATGCGTCGCCAGATCAGGGAGCACACCCGCAACCTGGAGCAAATCGTGCGCGAGAAGTCCGCCCGGCTCGTGGAGCTGGAGCGGCGTCTGGCCGTGGGCCAGGTGGTGGAGGGACTGTCCACGGCCATGAAGAGCCTGGTGGAGTCCTTCGACGAGGGGCCGAGCTACTTCAACGAGATGCCCTGCTTCACCTCCATTCACAACCGCTACCTGGAGATCGTGGCCGTCAACCAGCTCTTCCGAGAGCGGCTGGGCGACATGGTGGGCCGCAACTCCTGGGAGGTCTACGCCGACCGCCAGGGCAGCGGCAACGCCTGCCCTGTCTGGCAGACCGTGGAGACCGGCAAGGGCCAGCGCAGCCGCGAGACCCTGCTCGACGCCGAAGGCCGGGAGATTCCGGTCATCGTGCACACCGCGCCCATCGCGGGCACGGACGGCGGCGTGGAGCTGGTGCTCGAAATCTCCGTGGACGTCACCGAGGTCCAGCGCCTGCAGACCGAACTGAAGGCCGCGCGCGAGCGCTACCAGCGCCTCTTCGACGCCGTGCCCTGCTGGATATCCGTGGTCGATCCGCAGACCTTCGCGGTCACGGAGTGCAACCGCCGCATGCGCAGCGACTTCGGCGAATGCCGCAGGCAGCCCTGCCACCGGCACTTCGCCCACCGCGAGGAGCCGTGCGAGCCGTGCCCGGTCCTGGACACGTTCATGGACGGGCAGCCCCATTCCCACGAGACCGTGGTCACCACCCTGGACGGCAGGCAGCGCAACGTGCTCATCCAGACCGCGCCGGTGCGGGGCGAGTCCGGCGAGGTCGCGCAGGTCCTCGAAATATCCACGGACATCACCCAGATCAGGGCGCTGCAGGACCACCTCTCCTCTCTGGGGCTGATGCTCGGCTCCATGTCCCACGGCGTGAAGGGCATGATCACGGCCCTGGACGGCGGGGTCTTCAAAGTCGAGGCGGGCCGGACGCGCGGCGACCAGGCGCGCGTCGACGAGGGCTGGGCCATCGTCAAGGACAAGGTGGAGCGCATCAAGAAAATGGTCCTGGACATCCTCTACTACGCCAAGTCGCGCGAGATGGCGTTCGAGGCCTGCGACGCGGCCGCCTTCGCCCGCGACGTAGCGGCCATCGTGCGGCCCAGGGCGGAGCAGAAGGGCGTGGCCTGGCGCTTCGAGGCGCAGGAGGGGCTGGGCGAGGCGGAAATCGACGAAACAGCGCTCTCCTCGGCCCTGGTCAACTTCCTGGAGAACGCGGTGGACGCCTGCGCCGACGATTCCGCCAAGGACTCGCACGAGGTCCTTTTCGCGGTGCGCGAGGAGTCCGGGAACCTCGTCTTCACCATCCGCGACAACGGCATGGGCATGGACCGGGAGACGCGCGAGAAGATGTTCACCCTCTTCTTCTCGTCCAAGGGCCGCAAAGGCACCGGGCTCGGACTGTTCATCTCCAACCAGGTCGTGGCCCTGCACGGCGGCCGCATCGAGGTGGCGTCCGAACCGGGCGCGGGCGCGCTCTTCACCGTCACCGTCCCCCTGCGCCGCCCCGGCCGGGACCGGGGCTGATCCGCCTCGCGCGGCCGAAGGTCCTGCCGTGCGCGCCCTGCTCGACTACATCCGGCGCAGGCTGATCCTCAAGATCAACATCCCCGTGGCCGCGGTGCTCATGGTCTGCATCTCGGTCTGGGCCTACTTCCATCTGGGCGTGCAAAAACGCATCGTCACCCAGAACATCATCACCGGCGCGGAGCGCATGAGCAACACGGTGCGCCTGGGGCTGCACTACGCCATGATGCTCAACTCGCGCGACGACATCGAGGCCATCGTCCAGAGCTACGGCCGGTCCCAGGAAATCCGCGGCATCCGCATCCTGAACAAGCAGGGCGAGATCATGTTCTCCAGCCGCCAGGAGGAGACGGGCGACAGGCTGGACCAAAGCGCCGCCCTCTGCCAGGCCTGCCACGCCAGCGCCCCTCCCCTGCTCCAGCCCTCGCTGCAGCAGAGCATCTACGAGGAGATGGAAACGGCCGGGGAGCGGGTGCTGCGCATGGTCAGCCCCATCCCCAACGAGGACGGCTGCTCCGCGGCCCCCTGCCACTACCACGCGCCGGACGACGCCATCCTCGGCGTGCTGGACATCGCCGTCTCCATATCGGAGAGCGACCAGCTCATCAAGGACACCAAGCGCCACACCCTGTTCCTGGCCGTGGGGCTGTTTCTGGCCATTTTCGTGACCCTCTTCGTGCTTTTCTTCGTGCTCATCAAACGGCCCATCGCCAAGATCATCGAGGGCGCGCGGCAGCTGGCCACAGGGCGGAAGGCGGCGCGGGCCACGGTGGAGCAGCCGGACGAGATCGGCCAGCTCTCCGCGGCCATCTTCGAGATGGGCAACGACCTGATCAACAAGCAGAACCAGCTCCTGCTGCAGCGCAACCGCTACCAGGACCTCTTCGAGGGCGTGCCCTGCCTGATCACGGTGCAGAACAAGGACCTCAGACTCCTCTCCTTCAACCGGACCTTCGAGGAGAAGTTCTCGGCGCGCGTGGGCGAGTACTGCTACAAGGCCTACAAGAACCGCAGCGAGCCCTGCCCCTCCTGTCCGGTGCTGCGCACCATCGAGGACGGCCGCTCCCACGTCACCGAGGAATCGGGTTTCTACAAGGACGGCCGCAAGGCGCACTGGATCGTGACCACGGCCCCCATCTGCGACGCCGACGGCAACGTGGTGGCGGCCATGGAGATGTGCCTGGACATCACCCCGCGCAAGGAACTGGAGGAGGAGCTGCGCGGCTCCGAACGCAAGTACCACGATATCTTCAACAACATTCCCAACGCCCTGTTCGTGGTGGACCGGGACGACTTCTCCATCCTGGACTGCAACCGCAGCGCCCTGTCCCTGTACGGCTACACCAGGAGCGACCTGACGGCCCGCTCCTTCCTGGAGTTGTGCGCCGAGGACCAGGCCGACGAATGCGTGCGCGTGGTGCGCGCGGGCGAGGTCATCAACCAGGCCAAGCACGTCACCCGGGACGGCCGCGAGTTCTACGTCGCCATCCACGCCTCGCCCTCGGAGTTCGGGCGGCGCAAGGTCTGGCTGATCACCACCAGCGACATCACGCGCCGCCTGGAGACCGAGCAGCAACTCATCCAGGCCAGCAAGATGGCCACCCTGGGCGAGATGGCCACGGGCGTGGCCCACGAGTTGAACCAGCCGCTGGCCGTCATCCAGACCAGCGTGGACCTTCTGAAACGCAAGACCGGCCGCGGCGAGGCCGTGCCCGAGGCCGAGATCGCCCGCATCGCGGACCTGGCCTCGGCCAGCGTGGAGCGGGCCACCAAGATCATCGGCCACATGCGCGAGTTCGGCCGCAAGCCCGACATCCAGACGGAGCCCGTGGACCTGACCGTGGTGCTGCGCCGGGCCTTCGAGTTCTTCAGCCAGCAACTCGCCCTGCGCAGCATCGAGGTCGCCTGGGACCTGGCCGAGCGGCTGCCTCTGGTGCTCTGCGAGCCCAACCGCATGGAGCAGGTCTTCATCAACTTCCTGATCAACGCCCGCGACGCCATCGAGGAGCGCGCCGAAAAAGGCGGCAAGGGGCCGCGCCGCATCGACATCAAGACCATGCACAACCAGGGGCACGTCACGGTGCGCATCTCGGACACGGGCACGGGCGTGCCCGAGGCGATCCGCGACAAGATCTTCGAGCCCTTCTTCACCACCAAGCAGCCGGGCAAGGGCACCGGCCTCGGCCTGTCCATCAGCTACGGCATCGTCAAGGACTGCGGCGGGACCATCCACGTCATCAACAACAGGGACGGCGGCGCGACCTTCTCCATCCGCCTGCCCGTGCGCCGGGGCTGAGACGCAGCACCCGGGACGCCTAGACCCCCGTTCCGCCGTGACCGCTCTGCAGGGGTGGAAAGCGGTCGGCCAAACGCTCCACGGCTTCGAGGTAGTGTTCCCAGTAGTCGAGATAGAAGGCCAGGGCGCGGGCGAAGTTGCGTCCCACCAGACCGTCCAGGAAGATCTGGCTGATCTCGCGCTCCCGGAACAGGACCATGTGCGAGAGCAGGAAGACGCGGCGCTCCTCGCGCGTCATCTCGCCCAGAATGCGGCGCAGCACGCCCCGGGCGCGCGGCTGGAACATCCAGAAGTACTGCAGGTCCAGGGCGTTGACGATGGCGATGTGCACCAGGTCGCGCCGCTCGAACTCCACGGTCTGCATGAAGTCCTTGCCCGATTCGAGCAGCGAGAGCACGTCCTCCAGCGGATACAGCAGTTCGAGCCGGGCGTAGAGGTCGAACATCTGGCGCAGCTTGACGCGGTAGTCCTGCAACCGCATGCGCAGATACACGACGCGGTCCGCGAAGCCCTCGATGGCCGCGGCCACGCAGTCCGAGGCAAGCTTGGAGATGATGGCCGCCCACTTCTGCAGGACGTCGGCCACGCCAGGGACCCCGGCCAGAAGCAGCAGCTCCCCGGCCGCCTCGCTGAAGGCGAAGGCCAGGGGAATGGCGAAGAGGCTGCGGAAGAGGTTGCCCACCACCGCGGTGCGCGGCAGGCCGCGCAGCAGGTTGTGGCCGGAAAGATAGAGGCCGTTGACCAGGGACATGACCGCGTAGAGCAGCAGCGGGTTGCTGCCCACGGTCACGCCGAAGCCCTGGTCCAGGAACATGGTCTTCACCAGCCAGTCGAGCAGCGGCACGGAGAAGCCGGTGAAGAAGAGCGAGTCGGCCAGCCGGTTCCAGCTCACCAGACTGTTCCATCGCACCAGGGAGGAGCGGTGGAATCCCCCGCAGCCGAGCACCGACTGGATGATATTGCGCAGGCCCGTGATGCCGAACCAGATCACCGCTCCGAACCAGGCCAGCAGCCACCAGTCCTTGGTCAGGAAGAAGGTCAGGAAGGCGGGGATGAAGCCGCAGAGCACCTTGAGCCCGATGGCCAGCTTGGTGTTCATGTAGCCGATGGGGATGCGGCCGCCTTTCTCCTCGCTCCGCTTCTCGCCCAGACTGAGGCCGAGCCCCTCGTCGAGCTGCATCCCGCCCAGGGCGAGGATGTTGCCGTGGTGTTCGGACGGCGCGTAGCTCCGCAGCACCCAGTCGGTCTTGCGATCAAAACCCAGGACGCGCAGCAGCGGGACGCGCCTGATGATCTCGTATAGGCCGTCCATGACCGGACTGGCGTCGGAACGCGGCAGCCTGGTCTCGCGTTCAAAGGCGTCCACCCGGATGGGCAGGCGGCATTTCTCGCAGTTCCGCTCGAACCGGCTCTGCACCCAGGGCGGGAGCGTCTCCTTGATCACCAGCCCCATGCCCTGCACGCGGCCCGATTGTCCGGTGGAATCCGTGCCGATGCTGGAGCGCAGGGGTTTGTCCGCGTAGAATTTCTGGAAGGCTGGAATGTCGTAGAGAATCTCCACGAGCTTCTCGCGGCGGGCGTCGCAGTCCGTCCCCGCGCAGACCATTTCGGCGATGATGGCGTTGATCAAACGCTTGAGGCGGATGACGTTGCCGGTATTGACGGCCGCCTGAAGCTCCATGACCCGCTCGTGGTCGTACTCGCGGCCGAAGGCGCGGTTCTTGAGGTTCAGGACTTCGAGATGCGTGATGCGGCCCCGGCAGTCGTAGAGCAGCTCCAGCACGTCCGCCACGCGCAGGTCGCTGAGGTTGAGCACGACCTGCCGCTTGGGGTGCAAATTCTGGAGACGGTCGAGAAGCTGCGGCGCGGAAAGACGCAGCAGTTCCGGCTTTTCCGCGGGCGTCGCCGGTCCGTTCTCCCCGTCCCTGCCCCGAAACCACTGCTCGATGATCCCGTAGACGTCGAGCCCGTTCATGCGGGCGACCAGCGCCTCCATCCGCGCCGCCTCGTCGGGGGCGGCGACGGCGAAGGACTCGCGCATGGCCGCCACCCGGGCGCGCAACAGGGGGGTCATCTTGTCGAGGACGAAACGGGCGAGATGGTGGACCGAGGCCTGCCCCGCGCCCACAAAGGCCAGGAACTCCTCTTTCGAGAGCGGCGGCAGGCTGATGCCGAATTCCTCGTTGATGGAGCCGACGCGGTATTCGTTGAAGAACCGGAGCACGTCGAGAACATACTGTTCGTAGTGCTGCGAGACCTCGCGCCCCAGGTCCATGAGACGCTGCACCGGCGGGGAGGACAGGAAGTCGAGAAAGCCGCGCGCGTCGGACAGGCCGCGCGGGACCCAGATGAGCTTGACGTAGCTGTCCCGGAACCGGGCGAAGAACTCGATGCCGATGTAGACCTGCATCTCCATGATCGCGGCGGCTTCCAGGAGTTCCTCGGCCGCGGCCAGGGGCGCGTGGTTGTAGGAGATCACGGTCAGGCTGCGGATGCCCTTGATCCAGGCGTCCATGACCATGTGCGTGGCGGACTTGCGGCCCTTGGTGTTGACGTCGTGCACGTGGTCGTCGAAGGCGATCTGGTTCCACTCCTCGGGCATCTCGACGAGATGATACCGGGCGAGCTGGGCGCGCACGATGCGCGGCCGCCCCGTGGTCACGGCGCGGAAATCGCGCGCCAGCATGAGCCGCTCCGCGATGTCCGCGTCGCGTTTGCGGATCAGGTTCTTCATGATCTCGACGAGCACGCGGGCCGCGTTGAGCCTGAGCGGCCCCTGGGCGGTGTACAGCACCTCGTCGCGCAGCCCCTGCAGCGCGGCGAGGCGGTCCGCGGACTTGCCCACCTCCAGGGAACCGAGCAGGTGGGCCACGGCGTAGGCGATGCGCAGCGGACGCTGCGCCGCCATCTCCTTGATGCCGTGCGGATGCAGGTAGGGGGCGAGCAGACGGCGGTGGTCCGGGATGTCCTCGCGCTGCGTGATGTCGTCCACGATGCGCAAAAGCTCGTAGTCCCGGTCGTCGAAGAACAAGCGGGAGGCCCTGTCGGTTCCGAGGGAAGCGTGGCGTGCGCGCTGGCCGCCGGATTCGCGGGAAGGGGTCATGCGGGGCTATCCATATGCGCCATGCGTGCTTATCAACAAGAAAGCGGAGGCGGAAAACGGTCCGCCCCGCGGCGCGCCCCGGACCCATGGCCGGGGCCGCCCGCCCGGGACGCGAACGGCTTGCGCCGCACGGCTCCGGGGAATATATCCGGCGCATGACGCCGGTTCCGGCGAGAATCCTGTAACATGCATGCGCACTTTTTTCACAAGTAAAATAAATCCAAGGAATTCAATAAAATGACAACCTACACCATCCATCCCATCGTGGTCGGCAGCAAGCTCTTCGACAAAAGCATGATGACCTACCAGCACGGCTACGGCCAGCCCTACGCCATTCCCATCTACGTCTGGTACCTGGAGGGCGGGGACAAAAAGATTCTCGTGGACACGGGCGAGATGCAGCCCATCCGCTCCGAGGACCGGGAAAAGGCCCTGGGCGGAAAGATCTACACCTTCGAGGAAGGGCTGACGCGCTTCGGTCTGACGCCGGAGGACATCGACGTCGTCATCCACACCCACCTGCACAACGACCACTGCGAGAACGACGCCAAGTGCGTGAACGCCCGCATCTACGTGCACGAAAAGGAGCTGGAGCACGTCCACGACCCGCACCCGCTCGATTTCCGCTACAACGAGGAATACATCGAGGAGGTCGAGGAGAACGGCCAGATCGAGGTGGTGACGGAGGACAGGGAAATCGCGCCCGGCGTGCGCGTGGTCCACTCCCCCGCCCACACCGAGGGCGGGCTTTCCGTGCTGGTGGAGACGGCGAAGGGCACGGCCGCGATCACGGGCTTTTGCGTGATCATGGACAACCTCAATCCGCCCAAGGAGGTGCGCGCCATGGAGATGGAGGTCATCCCTCCGGGCACTTGCGTGAACCCCTACCAGGCCTACGACGTCATGAAACGGATCAAGGAGAGCGCGGACATACTGCTGCCGTTGCACGAGCCGCGCTTCGCGGACGGCAGGCCGATTCCGGGCTGAGCTGGCGAGAGACGCCCGCCGACCGGGGCATCCGTGCGGCCCGCCTGGGGCGGGCGGCCGCCGCCGGGTGACGGAACGGTGCGGCGCATGGTATGCGGACGAACGGCCGGGCACGCCCAGACTCCGCCCAGCCGCGACGAGGAGTCCCGGTGAAGTTTCTGCCCTCCCAGATCGCCTATCTCTTCCAGAGCGGAGCGGCTCGGCGCAACATGCGCTTCCTGCTCAAGTTCATCGGCATGCTGCTGGTGGTGATCGCGCTCTACAGCGTGGTCTTCCACTTCATCATGGCCCAGGAGGGACGGGACCACTCGTGGATCACCGGCTTTTATTGGACGCTCACGGTCATGTCCACGCTCGGCTTCGGCGACATCACCTTCCAGAGCGACCTGGGCCGTCTCTTCTCCATCGTGGTGCTGCTCTCGGGCATCATCTTCCTGCTGGTCATGCTGCCCTTCACCTTCATCCAGTTCTTCTACGCCCCCTGGCTGGAGGCCCAGGCCCGCGCCCGCGCCCCCCGCGAACTGCCGCCCGGGACCAGGAACCACGTGATCATCGCGGGCAGCGACCCCACGGCCCTGAACCTGGCGGACAAACTGACCCGCTACGGCCATTCCTGCGTGCTGCTCTGCCCGGACGTGCAGCGCACCCTGGAGCTGCACGACCAGGGCTACACGGCCGCGGTGGGCGACCACGACGACCCCGAAACATACCGCCGCCTCAGGACCCGACAGGCGGCCATGATCGTGGCCCTGGACAGCGACGTGCGCAACACCAACATCTCCTTCACCGTGCGCGAGGTGAGCGCGGAGGTGCCCGTGGTCAGCAAGGCGGACCAGGACGAGTCCGTGGATATCCTCTCCCTGGCCGGGAGCACGCACGTCTTCCAGTTCACGCGCCTGCTCGGCCACGCCCTGGCGCGGCGCGCCCTGGGGGCCAGCGTGCGCTCCGGAATCATCGGCCGCTTCGACAACCTGCTCGTGGCCGAGGCCCCGGTGATGCGCACCAGCCTAGCGGGACGCACCCTGCGCGAGTCCGGTCTGCGCGGCGCGGTGGGCGTGAACGTGGTGGGCGTGTGGGAGCGCGGGCAGTTCAGGCTGCCCAGCCCGGACGCGCCCCTGTCCGCCTCCACGGTGCTCGTGCTGGCGGGGTCGGAAGCGCAGATAGAGGCCTTCGAACACTTCGCCGCGGGCGGGCAAGACGTCCCGGACGCAGCCGAGGGCTCACCCGTGCTCATCCTGGGCGGCGGACGGGTGGGCAAGGCCGCGGCCGAGCAGCTCGCGGCGCAGGGCATGGCCTACCGCATCGTGGAGAAGAACCCCAAGCTCACACAGGACGACGCGCACATCGTGGCCGGGAGCGCGGCGGATCTGGAGGTGCTGGAGCGGGCCGGGATACGCACGGCCCCCTCGGTCTTCATCACCACCCACGACGACGACATGAACATCTACCTGACCATCTACTGCCGCAGGTTGCGGCCGGACATCCAGATCATCAGCCGCGCCACCCTGGACCGCAACATCGGCATCCTGCACACGGCCGGGGCGGACCTCGTGCTGTCGCACGCCTCGCTGGTGGTCAACACCCTGGTCAATCTGCTCAGCCCGGGCAAGGTGCTGATGCTCACCGAGGGGCTGAACATCTTCCGCGCCCCGCTGCCCAGGGCGCTCGCCGGACAGCCGCTCCTGACGAGCGGCATCCGCGACGGCACGGGCTGCAGCGTGGTGGCCGTGCGCTCCAGGGACGGGATGGTGGTCAACCCCGACCCGGCCCGCCCCCTGGACAAGGAGGACGAACTCATCCTCATCGGCGACTCGGCCGCGGAAAAATGCTTCATGGAGCGCTTCGGCTCCGGCGCGCAGGGCTGACGGGCGGCCGGACTTTGACGCGACCGCATCCGCCGCGTATGGCTCGACGCGTCGAATCCGCACGGGTTTTCCCCGCAACACGCTGAACCGGTGGGTTTTCCATGCTCCGCACGCCGTTTCGATTCTCCGCGCTCCTCGTCGCGTGCTGGCTGTGGACGGCGACGCTGCCGGCAACCGTTTGCCGCGCCGAAGACATCGTCTGGCAGGCGACGGCCAAAACCAAGCTCATGGTCAACAGCCACACCTCCTACGAGTTCGGCAATCCCCTCCCTCCCTACCAGACCCCGCTCAGCCGCCTGGAATTCCCCGTCGACTCCGTCTGGACCGGCGGCGGGGTGCGCGGACAGCTGAACCGCGTCTCGATCGGCGTTGAATTCCTGACCAGCCTGACCGGCCAGGAGAGCGGCCGTTTCAAGGATTCCGACTGGGATGACGACGCCGCGCCAAACACTCTTACAATATACGGCGAGACGGATTGCCGCATGCACCCCAGCTATCAGGTGACAGCGGACATCGACGTCGAGATGGCGGACGTGCTCGACCTCCCGGCGGCTGTCGAGTTGCGTCCGGTGCTGGGCTTCCGCTGGCAGCGGTTCTCGTTCGTCGCGCACGACGGCTACCAGTACGAATACGATACATCCGGAGCGGTCCTGTCCGTCACTCCGCTGCCGGGCGACGTGCTTTCCTTCAGGCAGGACTGGTTCCAGCCGTTCCTGGGAGTGCGCCTGGGGTATGCGTGGGACGATGTCCCTCTCCTGCACCGCCTCAAACTCACCTCGCAGTTCGACTGGGGCTACGCGGTGGGCAAGAACCGCGACCGGCACCTCCTGCGCGGAAGCCGCCGGACCGACGAAAGCACCGAGGGAGACGTGCGGCACGTCGCGCTGGGGGTGATCCTGGGCCTGACGGAGAATTTCGACCTGGGCGTCGAGGCCGAATACCTGCGCATCGAAACCACCGGCACGCACACGCTGTATGACAGCTGGGGGTCGAAGCGCTGGAGCCACGGCGTGCGGGCATGGTCGGAACAGACCTCCTGCACCCTTGATCTGACCTACCGTTTCTGAACGCCACGGCCGGGAAAGACGGAAAAGGGGTTGCGGCCCATCTGGACCGCAACCCCTTGAAATCGTGGCGGGCAATGCAGGACTCGAACCTGCGGCCTTCAGCTCCGGAGGCTGACGCTCTATCCACCTGAGCTAATTGCCCGAAGGGAAGCACTTCTATGGCCTGGGGGCCGGGATGTCAAGCCGCGCCCGGCGGGCGCACGCGCGGCGCGCTTGGCAAGACGCGCGGCCTGTGGCACAGACAGGCGTTCCACAGCATACCCGGAGCCCCGCGCCATGTACATCCCCCCCATCCATCCGCGTCCGGACGACGCGCTCCTGCTGCGCGGCCTCAAGCGCCTCGCGCGCGGGGCCTTCCACCTGCCCGTGCGGCTGCGCATGGAGATGGACCAGGACCTGCCCTGGCTGGCGGACGGGGCCATCGCCGAAATCGAGCGTTTTCTTCGCCCCCGCATGCGCGTCTTCGAGTGGGGGGCGGGCCGCAGCACGGTCTTCTTCGCACGGCGCTGCGCAGCGGTCACGACCATCGAGCACAAGGCCAAGTGGCTCCGCCGGGTGGCTGCCCGCCTTGCGGAACTGGGGCTGTGCAACGTGGATTTGCGCCTCGCGCCCATGCAGGAATCCCCGGCCGCCGGGCAGACCCAGCGCGTGCGGCCCGAGTTCGCGGCCTACGCCGGCGAGGTGCTCGCATTTCCCGAAAGCGCCTTCGACCTCGTCTGCATCGACGGCCGGGCCCGCGTGGACTGCGCCGTGAACGCCCTGCCCCGCCTCGCGCCCGGCGGCCTGCTCGTGCTCGACAACAGCGAGTGGCCCAAATACGACCCCATCCGGAAGATGACCCGGGGCTGGTTCGCCCGCGCCTTCGCCAACGGCGTGTGGGAGACGACGATCTTCCGCAAGCCCGTTTCCTGAATCCTTTTTTTCGCGTACACAAACGCCTGAAGGAGCCTTCATGGTTGAGCAGCGCACCATTCTCCTCGCCGTGAGCGGAGCCAGCGGCATGCCCTATGCCGTGCGCCTGGCCGAGGTCCTGGGCGGGCGGGCGGACGTCGCCCTGCACGTCATCGTCTCGGACGCGGCGCGGCGCGTGCTCGAACTGGAGCAGCCCGGCGGCGCGGCGGCCATCGAGGCGGCGGCCCACGCCCTTCACGCCGAGAACGACTTCTCCGCCCCCCCGGCCAGCGGCTCCTGGCCGCACCACGGCATGATCGTCTGCCCCTGCTCCATGAAAACCCTGGCGGCCATCGCCACGGGCCTGGGCTCGAACCTCATCCACCGCGCCGCGGACGTCTCCCTCAAGGAACGGCGCACGCTGGTCCTGATGACGCGGGAGACGCCGCTCTCCCTGATCCACATCGAGAACATGGCCGCGGCCACGCGGGCCGGGGCCGTGATCATGCCCGCCTGCCCCGGCTTCTATGCGGGCGAGCCGTCGCTGCGGGGCCTCGTGGACTTCATGGTCGCGCGCGCCCTGGACCGGCTCGGCCTGGCCCAGGACCTGCTGCGGCCCTGGAACGGCGGGCAGCCCGCGCAACAGGACACGTAAAGGAGGACGCCATGCCGAGCACCCTGACCTGGAACGGCCACTCCAACTTCCGCCTCGCCTGCCCCGAGGCGCGAATCCTCATCGACCCCTTTTTCGAGGGCAACCCCAACGCCCCGGGCAGCGCGGCCCAGGCCGGCCCCACGGACATCGTCTGCGTGACCCACGACCACGACGACCATGTGGGCTCGGCCCTGGACATCTGCCGCGCCACGGGCGCGCAGCTCGTGGCCATGTTCGACGTGTGCATGACCCTGCAGGCCAAGGGCCTGCCCGGCGAACAGGCCGTGGGCATGAACATCGGCGGCACGGTAACGATCAGGGGCTGCCGCATCAAGATGGTTCAGGCCATGCACTCCTCCAGGAGCGGCGCGTCGGCGGGCTTCATCATCACCCTGCCGGACGGCCTGCGCGTCTACCACTCGGGCGACACCGGCCTGTTCGCCTCCATGGAGCTGTTCCGCCTCTTCGACCCCATCCATGTGGCGCTCCTGCCCATCGACGGCCGCTTCAACATGGACGCGCGCGAGGCCGCCTACGCCTGCAAGCTGCTCCGCCCGGCCCAGGTGACGCCCATGCACTGGGGCACCTTCCCCATCCTGGCCCAGAGCACGGAGGAGTTCGGCCGCCACCTGGAAACGCTGGCCCCGGACACCCGCCTTGTGCTGCTCGCGCCGGGCGAAAGCGTGACCCTGCCCGCTCCGCCCCCGCCCGACGAGTGCGGCTGCGACGAATAGCCCGGTCTCCGGCGCGCCGTCCCCGCGCGGGCGGCGTCCGCCGGAGGGTCAACTCTTCACGGTGCCGTCCATGAGCAGGTGCGAGACGTAGCCGCCCACGGCGGCCAGGTAGTGGGGCGCGAAGCCTTGCCAGTCCGCGCCGAAGAGGTAGGGCGGCAGGAGCAGCAGGGGCAGGGGCACGGCCAGGGAGGCCCACCAGGTGTGGGTCCAGCCGCGGTGGCGGCCGATGGCCGGAAGCATGGCGAAGAGGCCGAGCAGCGCGGCCCAGACGTAGCGCTCCGTGGCGATGAGCCCGACGTCCAGGATGAAGAGCCCGGAATAGAAAAGGTGCTGGCCGCGCGAGTCCGTGTCCACATCCGGAAAGAGCGCGGCCAGGGCGGCTATGGCCAGGAGCACGGCGGCCTTCTCCCAGCCGGGACGGTAGAGCCCCACCCAGAAGAGGAAGGCCAGGCCGCCCGCGGCTAGGACAACGCCGCCCGCGAGATGGGTGCGGTAGCCCGGCATGCGCGCCCCGGACTACGAGACCTTGGCGCCGGAGGCCACGGGGCCGGAGGCCGTGAGCAGTTCCATGCCCTGTTCCGTGCGCACCACCAGGATCATGCCTTGCGATTCGTAGCCCCGAAGCTTTCGCGGCGCGAGGTTGGCGACAATGACCACCTGGCGTCCGGCAAGGTCCTCGGGCGCGAAGAATTCGGCCAGCCCGGCCACCACCTGACGCGGCTTCTCCTCGCCAAGGTCGACCTGGACCAGGAGCAGGCGGTCGGCGTCCGGGTGGCGCACCACCTCGCGCACCACGCCCACGCGCAGGTCGAGCTTCTGAAAATCCGCGAACTCGACGAGACCCGGGCCGCACGGCGTTTCGGTCCTGGCGGGTCCCGCCTCAGTCGCGGCCGCGGGCTTGGCGGCCTTGTCCTTCTTCGGCCCGGGGCACGCGGCCCCGGCCTGGACGGGCGGGTCGATGCGCGGAAAGAGCGTGGAGGAGGCCGCAAGCTGGTTGCCGGGGGTCAGCAGCCCCCAGGCCCCGGCCTCGCCGTCCAGGGCCGGGGAGCCGACCACGCCGAGCTGTGCGAGCATCTCCGAGGCCGCGTGCGGCATGACCGGCACAAGGCAGACCGCCACCTTGCGCAGGCATTCGAGCACCCCGTACATGACGTCGGCCAGGCGGTCCATGCGGCCGTCCCTGAAGAGCGCCCAGGGGGCCTGGGAGTCCACGTGCTTGTTCAGGCCGCGCACCAGCTCCCAGAGGCTCTCCAGGGCCTGGGAGAACTGACAGTTGCCGAAAAGACGCACGAAGTTGGCCACGGCGTTGGCAGCCAGCTCCTTCAGGTCCTCATCGGACGCAGAGGGCGCGGGCACGACGCCGGAGAAGTACTTCTGGCACATGGCCAGGACGCGGTTGAAGAGGTTGCCCAGGTCGTTGGCCAAGTCGGAATTGCGGCGCGCGACCAGCGCCTCCTCGGAGAAGGAGGCGTCGTTGCCGAACTTCATCTCGCGCAGCAGGAAATAGCGGAAGGTGTCCAGCCCGTACTTCCAAGACATGTCCAGGGGCTTGATCACGTTGCCCAGGGACTTGGACATCTTGGTCTCCTTGACCAGCCAGTACCCGTGCACGTTGAGGTGGCGGTACGGCTCGATGCCCGCCGCCTTGAGCATGGTCGGCCAGAACACGGCGTGAGGCTTCAGGATGTCCTTGGCCACGAGATGCTGCGTAACCGGCCAGTAGCGCCGGAACTTCTCGCCGTCGGGCCAGTCCAGGGCCGTGAGGTAGTTGGCCAGGGCGTCGAACCAGACGTAGCAGACGTAATCCGTGTCGAAGGGCAGCTCGATGCCCCAGGTCAGGCGGCTCTTGGGACGGGAGATGCACAGGTCCTCAAGCACGCCCATCTCCAGCATGCTCACCACTTCGGAGCGGTAGCGCTCGGGCCGGATGAAGTCCGGATTGACCGCGATGTGGTCGAGCAGCCATTGCTGGTACTTGGACATGCGGAAGAAGTAGTTCTTCTCCGCGATGTACTCCGGCGCGGTCTTGTGGTCCGGGCAGAGGCCGTCCGCCAGCTCCTTCTCGGTCAGGAAGCGCTCGCAGCCGGTGCAGTAATGGCCGCCGTACTCGCCGAAGTAGATGTCGCCCTGGTCGAAGATGCGCTGCAGCAGCTTCTGCACCACACGGACGTGCCGCGGCTCGGTGGTGCGGATGAAATCGTCGTTGGTGATCTGCAGCTCGGGCCACAGGGCCTTGAAGTGGCCGCTGATCTCGTCGGCGTAGGCCCTGGGCGTGAGCCCGCCCTTCTCGGCCGCCTGCACGATCTTGTCGCCGTGTTCGTCCGTGCCGGTGAGGAAGTAGGTATCCCGTCCCATGGCCCGGCTGTAGCGGGCCATGCTGTCGGCCACGATGGTGGTGTAGGCGTGGCCCAGATGGGGCGTGGCGTTGACGTAGTAGATGGGCGTGGTGATGTAGAAACGGTCCACGGATGCTCCTCGGCTCTCGCCGGATTGGATATGCGGTGGCCTCGCGGACAGCGCGGCCGTTCGTTCAGGATTCGGACTTGGCTCCGCCGTCCGGACGGCGGCCGCCCCTGCGGCGCGGCCTGCGGCCCCTGCCGCCGCGTCCCTGGCTCCGGCCCTGGCCCTCCCCGGCCGGGCGTTCCGGACGCAGCTCCCCGCCTTCCTCGGCCGGGGCCGCTTCGGAGGCGGGAGTCCCGGCCGCGGGCGCGCCGGACTCCTCCGGCGCGCCGGTCCCGCCGGGCATACCGGCGGCGGACGCATCAGGGGCGGACGCCTCGGCGGCCTCCGGCGTATCGGCGGCTCCCGTCGCCGCAAGAGCCCCGGATGGCCCGGAGGCCTCAAACGTTCCGGACGCTTCGGAAACGCCGGGCGCGCCGCCTGCCCGGCGGCCGCCATGCGCTCCGCCCGCGCCGCGTCCCCCCCCGGCGGCCGGGTCGCCCCGGCGCGGCGTCTCCGCCTCGACGGGCGCGCTCCCCTCGACGCCGGAGACGACCTCCAGCCACTCGTCCAGGGAGAACTCCCGCTCCTCGTTCTGCTCGGTGAGCACGGTCAGGGTTTCGCGGAAGAAATTGGAGCGCAGCACCTTGACGCTGCCTATTGCGGTACGCACGCGGCGGCCGATGCGCGGGCAGCGGCGCTGGAACTCCTCGTAGTTGTGCTGCTCGTAGCCCAGGCAGCAGAGCAGGCGGCCGCAGATGCCCGAAATCTTGGTCGGATTGAGGAAAAGGTTCTGCTCCTTGGCCATCTTGATGGTCACGGGGTCGAATTTGCGCAGAAAACGGCGGCAGCAGCAGAGCTGGCCGCAGTTGCCCACCGCGCCGATCATCTGCGTCTCGTGGCGCACGCCGATCTGCCGCAGCTCGATGCGGGTGCGGTACTCGCGCACGAGATCCTTGACCAGTTCGCGAAAATCCACCCGGCCAGGCGCGGTGAAGTAGAAGATGATCTTGCTCTTGTCGAAAAAGACCTCGACCTCGACCAGCTTCATGTCCAGGCCGCGTTCGTTGATGCGCGTCCGGCAGAAACGGTGCGCCTGGCGGGCCAGGGCGTCGTTCTCCTCCTGTTGAGCGAAGTCGGCGTCCGTGCCCGGGGCCACGATGGGCTTGACCTGGTCGGCAGAAACGCCCTGCGGCAACTCGTCGTGCAGCGAGAAGACGCGGCCCAGCCCCCGCCCCTGGTCGGTCTCGACCACGGCCCAGTCGCCCGGCGCAAGCTCGTGGCCCGCGCTGTCGAAATAGTAGACCTGCCCGTAATCCTTGAATTTGATCCCGACCGTGCGGTTCATCGAGCATCCTTGCGGCGGTGTCGTCCCGGTCTGGCCGGAACGCAAGGGCGTTACCTTAGCCAAAACACCGAAAAACTTCAATTCGCGCCACCCGGGGCGGCTCCTTGCTTTTCCGCCCTGCGGACTGTACACGCAAAACGATTCTCCGTCAGACGTTCCCCGGTCCGCGGCCTGGGCTTGGCCATTGCGCCGCACGCATTTCGAGGCACGAACGATGTTCAGGCACGCCCGGCCGCTGCTGCCCAGGACCTTCTGGCGCTTCTTCCTGCCCACGCTCTGCGTGGTCGCCGCGGCCTTCGTGGCGGCCACGGCGATCACGTATTTCACCGGCCTCTCCATCTTCACCGCCAACCACGCCAGAAGCGCGGGCGCCCTGCTCGCCAGCGCCGCCTCCGGCTACCGCCACGCCGTCTCGGACATCGACGAGTTCCGCAGGCACCACCTCGCGCTGCAGCGCGCCAAGCTGCGCGAGGCCCTCTCCGACGTCGCCGCCGTCTGCTCCCTGTACAGGGGACTGGCCGCCTCCGGCCGCCTGGGCGACGACGAGGCGCAGCGCCTCGCCCTGGCCTGGCTGCGCGCCTCTCCCGCAAGCGGCCAGAGCGAGCCCGCCATCCTGGCCGCCGCGCCGGACGGCAACGGCGGCTACCGCCTCCTGGCCGTCAACCGCCCCATGGCGGACGCCCCGTCCCAGCTCCTGCGCGATCTGGAGGCCGCGCGCGCGGCGGCGTCCGGAGACGGCCTGGCCGAACCGCCCTTCCTCTTCGCCACCTCCGTCTTCTCCGAACGCACGGGCATGAGTCCGCACCTGGCCACGGCCGTGCGTTTCGAACCGTGGAACTGGCTCCTTGTCGCGGGTCTCTCCATGAACGCCTACAAGCTCGCCGTGGCGGAAAAGGAAAGCGCCGCGCTGCGCGGTTTCGGCGCGTACCTCGTGCAGGTCGCCTCGGACATGGGAGGAGAGCTGGTCGTCTTCGGCGAGCAGTGCGAGGTGGCGGCGACCTCGGCCCCGGCCATGGAGCACCACAGGCTCGGCGGCGTCTGGACGGACAGGTGCCGGGCCATGATCGCCGCAGCCGGAAAGAACGGGGAGGACCGGCAACCCGCCCAGGGCAGCCTCGCCCAACCCGCGAACAAAGGCCCCCGGGAGGTCTTCTGGAGCATGCGCATCCCGGGCGAGAGCCTGTACGCAGGTTTCGTCATCCCCGGCTCCCTCCTGGCCGCCTCGGCCAGGGAGTTCGTGGATACCCTGGTCATCACCGGTCTGAGCGCCGTGGTGGTGCTCGGTCTGGCCCTGACCCTGCTCCTGGCAGGGCTGCTCGGCCCGGTCACGGCCCTGACCGACGCCTACCGCCGGGTCATGTCCGGCGACTTCACCGTGCGGGCCGACGAGAACATTCCCGGCGAGATCGGCGACCTGTGCCGTCAGTTCAACGCCATGGCCCGCTCGCTGCAAGAGCTGCTGCAGACCGAACAATTGCGGCAGGTGGAGTTGGACGAAGTCAACAAGACCCTGGAGAACCAGGTCCGGCTGCGCACCGAGGCCCTGGCCAACAAGGCCAGGGAGCTTGAGGAGGCCAACCGGCGGCTGCAGGAAATGGACCTGCTCAAGACCAACTTCCTGCAGAACGTCTCGCACGAACTGCGCACTCCGCTGACCGCGGTGCTCGGCTTCGCCAAGCTCATCCACAAGGATTTCCAGAAACACTTCGCCGCCTTCGCCAAGGACGACCTGAACCTTTTCGAACGCAGCGGACGGCTGCTCCGGAACCTCGAAATCATCATCAGCGAAGGCGAGCGTCTGACCCGTCTGATCAACGACGTCCTCGACCTCGCCAAGATCGAATCCGGCCGCATGGACTGGAACGACGAGACCGTCGACATGAGTCCCCTGCTCCTGTCCGTCGCCGAAACCTTCCGTTCCCGTTCGGTGGAGTCCGGGGTGGAGCTGAACGTCCAGGTTCCGGACGGCCTGCCCCGGGTCGTGGCCGACCGCGACAGGTTCACCCAGGTCATGATCAACCTCCTGGACAACGCCTTCAAGTTCACCGCCGCCGGCGAGGTGCGGCTGCAGGCCCGGGAACGGGACGGCCAGCTGTGCGTGGAGGTGGGCGACACCGGCATGGGCATCGCGGCCGACGAACTGGCCAAGGTCTTCGACAAGTTCCACCAGACCTCGCGCCGCGACACCCTGCGTGACAAGCCGCCCGGCACCGGCCTGGGGCTGGCCATCTGCCGCCAGATCGTGCTGCGCTACGGGGGCCGGATCAGCGCGGCATCCCGCCCGGGCGAGGGGACGACCATCAGTGTGGTCCTGCCCGCCGCGCGCCTTGCCCCACAGGCGGAAGAGGCGTGATTCCCCCCTTTACCGCGGCCCCGGTTGCGGCTAACGTCGGCCCACGGTTCCACTTTCCGCGCGGATTCGCTCCGGGGTTCCGCGCCGTGCCTGAGGGAGGAGTTTGATGCCCGGCAAAATCCTCGTCGTCGATGACGAAGTCCATATCCGGATGCTGCTCGAACAGACGCTCGAAGAACTCGAAGACGACCACGGCGTGGAGATCCTCACCGCCGGGGACGGCATGGAGGGCATGGAGATCATCGCCCGCGAGCATCCCGCCGTGGTCTTCCTGGACATCATGATGCCCAAGATGAACGGCTACGAGGTCTGCAGGCGCGTCAAGGACGACCCGGCCATGCAGGACGTGAAGATCGTCCTGCTCACGGCCAAGGGGCAGGAAGCGGACAGGAAGCACGGCCTGGACGCGGGCGCGCACATGTACCTCACCAAGCCGTTCGATCCCGACAAGGTGCTGCAGGTGGCCAAGGAACTGCTGCAGGTCTGAGCACGGAGCACCGGTGCAGACACTGAAGCGACTTTTGCGGCCCGCCTGCGTGCGGCCACTGCTCGCGAGCGCCCTGGCCCTGGCCCCGGCAGGTTCGCACTTGGCCGTGCTCGAAGAGGACCGCCCCCTGCTCTGGACCGGCGACGAGCCGCCCGCAAAAAGCCCTGCCTTCTGCGTCGCGCTGCGCTGCCAGAATCACGTCCGCGGCAGGCTGTGCGTCTACCTCCCGGAAGGAACGGACGCCTTCCTTACCGCCCGCGCCGAGGATCTGGCCGAAGTCCTGCGCCAGAGCCTGGACGCGCTCATCGCCTCGGAACTGGGCAGACGCAGCGTGGCCGCCGAAACCCTGGACAAGTACCGCGAGATCGAACTGCTGCACCAGGCCACGCAGAGCCTGAACACCTCGCTCCGGCTGCGCGACGTGACCCGGGCGCTGATCGCCGAGTGCCGCCGCAGCGCCATCCCCGCCCAGATGGGCATCGTCTTTCTCAAGGAAAAAGGCGCGGGCAGCGGGCAGCACGTCGATTCCTTCGGCCCGGCCCCGGCCGTGGGGCTGGACGGCGTGCGCGCAAGCCGCCTCTACCGCGAGGCCATGGCCCGCAGCGTGGGTGAAATCGTCAACGAACTGTCCACCGACCCCCGCTGGAACCGCGAAGTCCCGGCCATCCACTCCCTCCTGATCATCCCGCTCATCTCGCCCAACCTGCTCGTGGGTTCCCTGGTCCTGGCCTCCGCCGAACCGGGAGCCTTCACCGCGGAGCACCTCAAACGCATCTCGACCATCGCCGCCACCGCCGCCACGGCCATGGGCAACGCCTACCACTACGAGCGCACCCGCGTGCTCATGGACGCCCTGCTCCAGGCCCTGGCCGCGGCCATCGACGCCCGCGACCCCATGACCGCTGGGCATTCCCTGCGTGTGGCCGGGCTCTCCGTGGCCCTGGCGCGACACGTCAACGCGGACTTCGGCACCTTCGCCGACTTCACCTTCAGCGAGAGCGAGCTGCACGAGATTTTCTACGCCGGACTCCTGCACGACGTGGGCAAGATCGGCATCCGCGAGGAAGTCCTGACCAAGAAGACCCGCCTCACGCAGCGCAACATGGACATCATCGCCATCCGCCTGGCGCTGCACGGGGCCATGAGCGGCCGGGACTGGCGCGACGACATGCAGCGTCTGGAACAGGTCAACGCCGCGCCGCTCCTGGCCGACGAGGACGCCGCCTACGTGCGGGAACTGGCCGCCACCAACATGGGCCTCAACGGCTGCAGCGTGCCCCTGCTCGCCCCGGTGGAGGCCGAGGCCCTGCTCATCCCCAGCGGCAACCTCACCCGTGAGGAACGCCGCGAGATCGAGCGCCACCCGGACGAAAGCTTCCGCATCCTGCAGCACATCCCCTTCACCGAGGAATACCGCCAGCTTCTCGCCATCATCCAGCAGCATCACGAACGGCTGGACGGCAGCGGCTACCCTCAGGGACTCACGGCCGAAGCCATCTGCATCCAGGCGCGCATCCTGGCCGTGACCGACATCTACGACGCCATCACCCAGGAACGCCACTACAAGCCCGCCCTGCCCCGGGACGAGGCGCTCAAGGTGCTGCGCGACGAGGCCGCGGCCGGACGCATCGACCCGGCCCTGGTCGAACTCTTCTGCAGCCGCATCGGCCACATCACCGCCCAGGCCGACGCCGTGGGCGACGCCGTGCGGGGAGCGGGCTCGGGCGTCAGACCGCCCGCACTCTCCGCAGCGCTCGACAACGGCGCAGCCGCCGGGACGCCCGGAACGGAACGGGTTCAGTAGGAAATCAGGAGGGGGAAGGCCTCCGGCGGCGAAGGCCGCAGGCCCGGCCCCGGACGTTCAGCCGAGCAGGGCGGCGTCCATGCCGACGATGGCGATGCCGGAGCGGTCGGCGAGTTCCAGGGCTTTTTCGCGGTCGAAGAAGAGGCTGCGTCCGGCCTCCACGGCTAGGCAGCCCGCGCCGTGCCGGGCCAGAAGCTCGACGGTGCGCAATCCCACGGAAGGCAGGTCGATGCGCTCCTCCTGCCCTGGCTTGAAGACCTTGATCACCACGCCGCCCTTGCCCGTCAGGGAGAGGCCGCGCTCCATGGCCGCGTCCGTGCCTTCCAGGGCCTCCACGGCAGCCACCACCTGCTTGCGCACCACGACGGTCTGGCCGATGTCCAGTTCCCCGATGCGTTTGGCCAGGGGCCAGCCGAAGCGGATGTCCTCCCACTCCTCGGGGCTGGGGGAGCGGCGCGTGAGCACGCCGCGCGGGGTGAGCAGGGAGGGGCAGGCCTCGTGCGCGCGCACGACCGAAAAGCCCTCGGACTCAAGCTCCTCGGCCACGGCGCGCAGAAGAGCGTCGTCGCCCTTGCCGCGCAGGCGGAAGAGAAGCTTGGCGGCGCGGAGATCCGGCCGGATGTCCAGGGCCCGGGCCTTGTTGATGGCGCCGGCCATGATCACGCGGCCGACCTGATGCGTGCGGAAGAAGTCGATGACCTTGCCGAGCTGGCCGAGCTTCAGTTCGACGTAGGCGTCGACGTGCCCGGCCAGGGCGGGATCGGTGTTGCGCGCGAACCCCACGGCGGCCACACGCCCCCCCTGATCCCGGACGCCCCGGGCCACCAGGAAGGGGAATTGGCCGCCGCCCGCTATGATGCCGACCGTCTCCGCCATGGGTCCCCGCAGGCCTAGTCTTCGCCCAACGCCCCGCCCGAGTCGCCGTTCCCGCCAGTGCCGTTGATGTTGGAGGCGGGGGTCACGCCGCGCGAACTGGTCTTGACGAACTCCACCAGCCGCATGACCGGGGCGAATTGTCCAAGCCCCGCCTCGACTTCGGCAAGCGCCTCGTCACGGATCATCTCCGAGCGGAAGATCATCTGGTAGGCCTTCTTGAGGGCCGAGATGGTCTCGCGGTCGAACCCCTTGCGCCGGAGGCCGATGGTGTTCAGGCCGTGCAGTTTGGCGCGCACGCCGGTGGCGATGGTGAAGGGCGGCACGTCCTGGCCGAAGCCGCCCATGGCGCCCAGAAAGGCGTACTCGCCGATGCGCACGAACTGATGCACGCCGCTCATGCCGCTGACCACGGCGAAGTCGCCGATGGTCACGTGCCCGGCCAGGCTCGCGGCGTTGGCCATGATCACGTTGTCGCCGAGCAGACAGTCGTGGGCGACGTGCACGTACGCCATGAGCATGCAGCGCGATCCCAGGGCCGTCTTGCCGAAACCCTGCACCGTGCCGCGGTGCACGGTGGCGAACTCGCGGATGATGTTGGAGTCGCCGATCTCCACCCAGGTTTCCTCGCCCTTGAAGCCGAGGTGCTGGGGAATGCCGCCGATCATGGCGTAGGAATGGACGTGGTTGTTCGCGCCCATGCGGGTGAAGGACTTCACCTGGGCGAAGGCCTCGATGACGGTGCCGTCGCCGATGGAGACGTTGTCCTCGATGATGCAGTGGGGGCCGATCACGACGCCCTCGCCGAGGCGGGCGCCGGGATGGACCATGGCGGTCGGATCGATGCGTGATGCCACTAAAAATCTCCCTTGCCGACAAGGGCGGCCGAAAGCTGGGCCTCGACGGCGATTTCGCCGTCCACCAGCGCCGTGCCGCGCATCTTGTAAAGCGTGAACTTGCTCTTGAGTTCGTCGAGTCTGAGCAGAATCTGGTCGCCGGGGACCACGGGACGGCGGAACTTGACCTTCTCGATGCCGGTGAACATGAATATCTTGTCCTTCATGTCCAGATCGAAGCTCTTGAAGATCAGGATGCCGCCCGCCTGTGCCAGGGCCTCCACCATGAGCACGCCGGGCATCACGGGCAGGCCGGGAAAATGGCCCTGGAAGAACGGCTCGTTGATGGTCACGTTCTTGATGCCTTCGAGATATTCTCCGGGTTTCAGCCTGACCACCCTGTCCACCAGCAGGAAGGGATAGCGGTGGGGGATGTGGTCCATGATCTGCCGGACATCGATGTTGACCGTGTCGTCATGCGTCATCGTCGTTTGTCCCTTGCTTGCGGAGCTCAAAAAGTTCCTTTTCCAGTTCCTTCACGCGCTTGAACAGCTCGGGAAGCTTGGGCAGCAGCACCGAGTTGCGCAGAAAGAGCCCATGCTCGTAGGCCGGACTGCCGCTGACCCGGGCCCCGGGCGGAAGGTCCTGGCCCACGCCCGCCTGAGCGCCGACCATGGCTCCGTCGCCGATGGAAAGGTGCCCCACCACGCCCGCCTGCCCCGCCAGGATCACGCCCCGGCCGATGGTGGTGCTGCCCGAAACGCCTACCTGGGCGACGAGGATGGAGTGCTCGCCGATGCGCACGTTGTGCGCGACCTGACAGAGGTTGTCCACCTTGGCCCCGCTCCTGATCTCGGTGGTGCCGAGCGAGCCCCTGTCCACGGCGGAGTTGGCCCCGATCTCCACGCCGTCGCCCACGACCACCGGGCCGATCTGCGGCACCTTGACGAGGCCTTCCGGCCCCTGGGCGTAGCCGAAACCGTCCGAGCCGAGCACGCAGCCCGGGTGGCAGATCACGCCGCGCCCCAGCCGCACGCCGGACATCAGCGTCACGCCGGGATACAGCGTCGCGTTCTGGCCGACCTCGCAGTCCTCGCCGACGTACACGTGGGGAAAGAGACGCGCGCCCGCGGCGACGCGGCTGCGCGGGCCGACGTAGACGAAGGGGTAGACGATGGCGGCGGGATCGACCGTGGCCGCCTCGTGCACGAAGGCCAGAGGACTCACGCCCTGCTCCTGCGTCCCCTGCGGAGGGGCGAAGAGCGTGGCGATGCGCGCCAGGCACAGGTACGGATTGTCCGAAACCAGGGCCGTGGCCACGTCCCCGGCATGCCGTTCAGGAACGATCACCGCCCCGGCCCGCGTCGTGGCGAGGGCAGGGGCGTACTTGGGGTTGGCCAGAAAGCTCAACTCGTCGGGGCCCGCGTTGTCCAGGGTGTTCACGCCCCGGATCTCGCGATCCTCCCCGACGAGTCTGAGCCCGAACCGAGCCGCCAGCTCGGAGAGCTTCACATGCATGCGGCTACTTCTTCTTCCAGGCCTTGTTCAGTTCGGTCATGACATCGTTGGTCACGTCGGCGGCCTCATCGTAGTAGATGACGTTGTTCAGCGGGCCGGCCACGTCCACGAGCACGGTGAAGCCGTTCTTCTTGGCGTACTCCTTGACCACGGTGGACAGCAGTTCGAAGACAGGCGCGGTGGCCTGCTCTTCCTCGGCCTTCATCTTGCGCTGGTAGGCCATCACGGTGTCCTGGTAGTCGCGGACCTTGCGCTTGAAGGACAACTCCTTGTCCTGCTTGGCCTCGGGGGTCATGGCCACGCTCTGTTTCTGCACCTCGTCGCGCAGCCGCTCTATTTCCGTCTTCTGGCGCTCGATGTCGCCCTTCATCTTGTCGAACTTGGACTGCAGATTCTTCTGGATGTCCAGGCCCGGATCGGACTTCTCGATGACCATCTTCAGGTTGACGATGCCGACCTTGACGCCCTGCGCGAACGCGGACGCCTGCAGGGCAAGAACCAGGAAGAGAGCCAAGCCGATGATCCTGCGCATACGTAGTCTCCTTGGTGTTGACGCATGACGGCGGGCTAGAACGCGCCGCCCATCTTGAATTCGAAGCGGCCGCTGTCCGAACTGTCGCTCAGCTTGTCCAGCGGATAGCCGTACTCCACGCGCAAGGGGCCGAAGGGGGAGTTCCAGCGCAGTCCGAGGCCCACGCTCTTGTACAGGCCCAATGCCAGGGAGTTCCCCTCGCGGTCCTTGGTGTCCTTGAAGTACGGCTGGTCGTCGTCCCAGGCATTGCCAGCGTCGAAGAAGGTCATGGCCCAGATGTTCAGTTCCTTGGCCACGGGCACAAGGTACTCCAGGTTGGCCGCGAACATCTTGTTGCCGCCGATGCGGTCGCCGGTGGCCGGGTCCTTGGGCGAGATGCGGTTGCCGGAATAGCCGCGCACCGTGTCGATGCCGCCGAGGTAGAAGCGCACCCAGGGCGGGATGTCCGAGTCGCTCATGTTCTTGGCCACGTAGCCGACCTGCCCCTTGACGTGGAAGACCGTGCTCGCGAAGAGCGACTTGAACCAGTGGCTGGTGTAATTGTACTGGATGTAGTCCGTCGAACCGCCGATGGGACCGCCGCTGTAGTAGATGGTCAGGGTGTTGACCGTACCCCTGGTGGGCATGAAGGTGTTGTCCGTGGTGTCGCGGGTCGCGCCCACGTCCAGGGTGCTCGACCAGTTCTCACCCTTCCATTTCTTGATCGTGGACGCGGCGTCGTCTTCCACGTCCATGACGTCGAAGCGCTCCAGCGTATAGCCGCTGAACACCTTGGTGTATTCGCCGATGGGGTAGGCGAGTCCGGTGCGGCCGCCGATGGAGCTGCGTTCGTACTCGGAGTAGTCGAAGCGGCGCCAGTAGAGGTTGTTGCTCCAGGCGAACTTGGTGTCGTAGAGCCGCGGGTTGGTGAAGGTCAGGCCCGAATCGCGGCTGCGGCCGCCGATCTGCCCCGCCAGGGCGAGGTTGTAGCCCTTGCCGAAGAGGTTGCGTTCCTGAATCTGGCCGCCGGCGAAAACGTTGTCCAGGCTCGAATAGCCGATGCCTGCGCTGACGTTGCCGGTGGGCTTCTCCTCGACCTTGACCTTGAGGTCCATCTGGGAGGGATCGCCCGTGGGCACGGTCTCCACGTCCACGGACTTGAAGTAGTCGAGCTTGTTGAGGCGCTCCGAGGAGCGGGCGAGCTTGGCCCCGGAGAACTTGTCGCCGTCGCCCAGCCGCATCTCGCGGCGGATGACGTTGTCGCGCGTCTTGGTGTTGCCTTCCACCAGCACGCGGCGGATGAAGACCTTCTGCTGCTTGGCGATGGTGAAGACGATGTTGATGCGCTTGGCCTCGCGGTCGACGTCCGACTGGGCGTCGGTCTGGGCGAAGGCGTAGCCGAACTCGGCGTAGTGCTCGGCCAGCTTGTGCAGGTCGTCGCGCAGCACCGAACGGTCGAAGTAGTCGTCGTCCTTGGCCAGTTCGTCCAACTCGGTGAATTTCAGGAGGTCTTCCTTGGGCTCGATGAGATCGCCCTTCATGTCCACCGTGCCGACCCTGTAGCGGTCGCCCTCCTCCACGGTGAAGGTGATGTAGATGCCGTCCTCCTTGTACTCCACCTCGGCCGGGGCCACCTTGGCGTCCACGAAGCCGCGGTTGGCGTAATACGCCTCCAGCACGGCCACGTCGCGCTCCAGGTACTCCTCCTTGAGGATGCCCGAGCCGGTGAACCAGGAGAGGAGGCCGCGCTCGGACAGGGCCAGTTCGCCCTTGAGGTCGCTCTCGTCGAGCTGCCGCGCGCCCTTGACCACGACGCTGCGGATGTAGAGCTTCTCGCCTTCCTTGACGTCCAGCACGAGACGGGCCGTGCCCTTTTCCGTGGTATCCAGGCGATAGGCCACGTCGGCTAGGTAGTAGCCCTTGCCTTTGTACAGGTTGCGGATCTTGTTCAGGTCGTCGGAGAGGATCTTGAGGTTCAGGACCGAGCCGGTCTTGGTGCTCATGACTTCGAGCAGGTCGCTCTCGTCCAGGGCGTCCGTGCCCACGGCGCTGATGGCCGCGATGCGCGGCTTCTCCACCACGTGAAAGATCACGCGCTTGCCGCCGGGGGCCTCGTCGACCTCGACCCGCACGTCGTCGAAGTAGCCCAGGCCGAAGACCTCGCGCAGGTCGGCGTTGGCCACCTGCGGGTCGAAGGTTTCGCCCTTCTGGGTCTTCAGGCGCATGAGCACGACCTCGGGGTCGAGGTAGCGCAGGCCCTCCACAGTGACCTCGGCCACCGCCTCGGTGCGCATGAGGTCCATGCGCACGCGCTGGGCGACTTCCTCCACGGCGGGCAGGATGTTGATCAGCCCCTGCTTGGTCACGAAGACCGAGCGTTCCGGCTTGTTCCCGAAGGCGTCCGCGATGCGGGCGTCCAGGGAGATGGCGTCGCCGAGCTGGGTGAGGGAACCGTAGACCGCGCTCTGGGTCTTGGCCAGGAGCGTCAGTTCGCGCACGGACTTGGCGTCGACGGTCTTCACCCCGTGGGATTTCATGAGTCCCTGGACCTCGGCCTGGGGCACCACGTCGAAGCCCTGCTCCTTGAGCTTGTCGCCGAGCAGGCCAGGCAGACTGTCGCGCATGTAGGCGAGATCCGGTCCGGCGTTGACGTCGAAAGGCAGCACGAGAACGCGCGGGGCGGCCCCCTGCGCGTAGAGCGGCGACGCCGCCAAAGCCAGCGCGAGAGCGAGCAGGAGCGGAAGAACGCGGCTAAGCTTGGCTGAGGCTGTGGGCATAGAGCTCTCCGGAGTGCAGTTCCATTTGCCTGTCCATTTTTCTGGCCAGTTCCAGGTTGTGCGTCACCACAACCAGCGTCATACCCAGTTCGCGATTAAGATGCAAAAGCATATCTCCGACGCTACGCCCGGTGGCCTCGTCGAGGCTGCCGGTGGGTTCGTCGGCGAGCAGCGCCTTGGGCGTCATCAGGATGGCCCGCGCGATGGCCGCCCGCTGGCGTTCGCCGCCGGACAGGGTGGGCACCGCGAACTCCGCCCGGGCGGCGAGCCCCACGACCTTGAGGGCCGCGGCGGCGCGTCCGAGCGCCTCCTTCCACGACAGTCCGGCGATCAGGCCCGGCATGGCCACGTTCTCCAGGGCGCTGAACTCCGGCAGCAGATGGTGCTGCTGGAAAACGAACCCCAGCTCGCGGTTGCGCAACGCGGCGCGCTGCGCCGGGTTCATGCCGGACAGATCACGTCCCTCGAAGAGGACCGTTCCCCGGGAAGGGGTATCGAGAGTTCCCAAAAGATGCAAGAGCGTCGTTTTTCCCGAGCCGGACGCGCCCAAAATGGCCAGCGACTCCCCCGGCTCGACCGACATGTCGATACGCCGCAGCACATGAACGGTCTCCCCCGGCCCCGCGAAGTCCTTGGCCACTCCCTGCATGGCGAAGATGGGCGCGGCGCTACTCATAGCGCAGGGCCTCCGCCGGATTGAGGGCCGCGGCCCGGCGCGCCGGGTAGAGCGTGGCCAGGAAGCAGAGCAGGAAGGAGGCCAGACCGATGACGGCCAGATCGAGCGTGTCGAGCCGCACGGGCAGGTAGTCCACGGGATAGACGTTCTTGGGCAGCTCGATGAACTGGTACCTGCGCAGGAGCAGGGCCACCGGAACGCCCAGACAGAAGCCCAGAACCGTGCCCACGGCCCCGATGATCGTGCCCTGGAGCATGAAGATGCGGCGGATGCGCCCCTCGCTCATGCCCATGGACATGAGCACCGCGATGTCGCGCGTCTTCTTCATGACGAGCATGACCAGGGTGGTGACAATGCTGAAGGAGCCCACGAGCACGATGAGCACCAGGATGATGAACATGGCCGCCTTCTCCAGCTTCATGGCCGCGAAGAGGTTGGCGTTCATCTCGATCCAGGTGCGCACCCAGACGGGGTAGGCCACGTCCTTGCGGATGGCCTCGCCGACCTCGCCCGCCGTCTCCAGGTCCGCGAGGCGGACTTCCAGGCCCGTGACCATGTCGCCCTCGATGCCGAGCAACTCCTGCGCGGCCTTCTGGGAGACGTAGGCGAAGGAGGAGTCGTATTCGTACATGCCGGTGCGGAAGATGCCGACCACGGTGAAGAACTTGATCTTGGGCGTGAAGCCCGCGGCGGATTTTTCGCCCGTGGGCGAGAGCAGGCTCACCCGGCCGCCGGGATGCAGGGCCAGCCGCTCGGCCAGCTCACGGCCCACGATGACGCCGGGCAGCGGCCCCTCGACGTCCAGGTCGGCCAGGGAGCCGGAGATCATGTCCTTCTCCAGGGTGAAGACCCTGGCCGCGCTGACGGGCTCGATGCCGCGCAGGACCACGCCCTTCACCCCGCTCTGGGACGAGGCCATGACCTCGGAGTAGATGAAGGGCGTCACGCCGGACACGCCGGGCAGCGCTCCGATGCGCTGCGCCAGTTCCCGGTAGTCGCCCATGACGCCCTTGAAGCTGCCCACGATGACATGCGAGGTCACGCCCACGATCTTCTCGCGCAGGTCGTGCGAAAAGCCGTTCATGACTCCCATCACCACGATCAGGGAGGCCACGCCGAGGCACACGCCGCAGACCGCGAAGAGGCTGATCAGCGAGATGAAGGCCTGCCGCCTGAGCGCAAAGAGGTAGCGCAGAGCGACGAACAGTTCCACGCTGCCGGACCTCAAGCCGCCGCCCCGCAAAAAAGGCGAAAATCCCTGTTGACCGGGATTTCCGCCCAAGTCCGCGCACGCAGCGGCGTCACTTCATTCATGCACTGCAAATCGATGATCCTTGGAACGTTCCGTTGCTGCGATGCGTTGTAGCACCGCGGCAACGAAAGAGCCAGAGCAAAGTACGTCTCCGGGCGGGAAAAATGCGTCTACGCCTCGGGCCTGAGCAGCGGGAAGAGGATGACCTCGCGTATGGAGGCGGAATCCGTCAGCAGCATGACCAACCTGTCGATGCCGATGCCCTGTCCGGCCGCCGGAGGCATGCCGTACTCCAGGGCGCGCACGTAGTCCTCGTCCATGTAATGCGCCTCGTCGTCCCCGGCCTCCTTCTCGGCCACCTGCTCCATGAACCGGCACCGCTGGTCCACGGGATCGTTGAGTTCGGAGAACGCATTGGACATCTCGCGGCCGCAGATGAACAACTCGAAGCGGTCCGTGATCTCGGGCGCGGCCTCGTTGCGCCTGGACAGCGGGGAGATGTCCGTGGGGTAGCCGTAGATGAAGGTCGGCTGGACCAGCTTGTTCTCCACGTGCATGTCGAAGAGCTTTGCCTGGACCTTGCCCAAACGGTCACCCTCGAAGACCTTCTCGCCCTTCTCCTTGACGTACTTCTTGACCTGCTCGAAGTCGTTGTAGAAATCCGGCGTCAGCCCTCCGATCTTCTCCAGCGACTCGTGGAAGGTGAGACGCCGCCATGTGCCCGGGGTCAGGTCGATCTCCTGGCCCTGGTAGGTGACGCGGGCGGAGCCGCAGACGCTCTGGGCGAGGCGGCCGTACATCTCCTCGGTGAGGTCCATGAGGTCGTGGAAGGTGGCGTAGGCCCAGTAGAATTCGCACATGGTGAATTCGGGATTGTGCTGGGTCGAGATGCCTTCGTTGCGGAACTGGCGGCCGATCTCGTAGACCTTCTCGAATCCGCCCACCAGCAGCCGTTTGAGGTACAGCTCGGGCGCGATGCGCATGTAGAGCTGCATGTCCAGGGTGTTGTGGTGGGTGGTGAAGGGCCGGGCAGTGGCCCCGCCGGGGATGGACTGCAGGATGGGCGTCTCCACTTCCATGAAGCCGCGCTCGTCCAGGAAGCGGCGCATCTCGGAGATGATCCGCGTGCGCTTGCGGAAAATCTCGGCCGCGCGCGGCGTGACGATGAGGTCCACGTAGCGCTGGCGGTAGCGTATCTCCACGTCCTTCAGGCCGTGGTATTTCTCGGGCAGGGGCCGCATGGACTTGGTCAGCAGGGCGACCTCGGCCGACTTGAGGGTCAGCTCGTCCGTCTTGGTGCGGAACAGGCCGCCGCGGACCCAGACGATGTCGCCCACGTCGAACTTCTTGAAGACGTTGTAGGCCGCCTCGCCCAGTTCGTCGCGCGCCGCGTAGGCCTGGATGCGGCCGGTGGAGTCCTGGATGTGAAAGAAGGCCGCCTTGCCGAAGGAGCGCAGGGAGACGATGCGCCCGGCCACGGCAAAGGTCCGGTCCTGGGCCTCCAACTCCTCGGCGGGCGTCGTCTCGAAGGCCGCGGCGATGTCCGCGACGTCGGCATCCTTTTTCCGGTCGTTGGGAAACAGCGGCACGCCCTCGTCGAGGAGCTGCACGCCCTTCTCCACCCGGTTCTTGATGACCTCGTTGAGTTCGTCCTTGCCGGCAAGCGCCTGCAGCATGGGCTGAAAGCGCTCGGCCGTGGGCGACTTGATCTTGAGCTTAATGGGTTTGGGCGACTTGCCCGGGCTGTCGTTCAAGCTGGGAACTCCATGGTGTGTCGGTGAACCCGCAATCGGTATGCGCATTTGACCGTGGCGTCAAGATTGGCGCTCGCGGCGCGCCCTGCGGAGAAAAAAGTCTCCCGCACTCTTGACTCCCGCCTGCCATTTTGCTTAAAGAGCCTCCTCCGCATGGAGCACTGTTCCCCGGTAGCTCAATCGGCAGAGCGGATGACTGTTAATCATTAGGTTGGGTGTTCGAGTCACCCCCGGGGAGCCATGAACGTCAACGGCCGCCCGAACCTTCCGGTTCGGGCGGCCGATTCCGTTTCTGACCGGACGCGTCCGCGGCTAGGCCGGAGCGCCCTGGGGCGCGGAGCCCACGCCGCAAAAGCGCAGGAACTTCATGGCCTCCTTGAAGCCGGGATTGATCTGCAGGGCCTTGCGCAGGTGCTCGACGCAGGAGTCCTTGTCGCCCTTGTCGAAATGGACCCGGGCGATGTTGAAGTAGACGTGCTCGTCGCGGTCGTTGAACTCCAGGGAGCGGCTGTAGAAACGCAGGGATTCGTCGTAATGACCGTTCTTACGCAGGCAGATGCCGAACTGGTTGAAGCGGCCGCGTTGCTCCTCCTTGAAGGCCTCGTCAAGGCCCAGCAAGGTGTCGATGACCTTCTTCAGCTTGATGAAGTCCTTCTTCTCGGAATAGACCTCGCCCAGGCCGAAGTTGGCCTGCACGTTGAGTTCGTCGATCATCAGCGCCTTGAGGAACTGTTTTTCGGCGTCGTCCAGCCTGCCGTCGGCGAAGAAGCTCTCCCCCTCGGCGATCTTGCGCGCCAGGGTCTTGAGGGCGGGCACCGTGTTCGTGCGGTAGTAGGCCGGTTCGGGAACGTACTGCTTGAGGAATTCCAACTCCTCAATCTCCCGTCGCAATCCGGACGGGACATGGTGGACGTTGAGCGGCTGGACCTCGTAGCGGTCCGCCGCCATTTTGCGCACGTACCAGTAGGTCGTTTGATTCTGCCGGGAAGCCGTGCCGCCCATGCCGATGTCGGTCTCCCGCTGCAGCGAATAGACCCCTAGGATTACCGGATAGCTCTCGTCTGCCATGAACCGTCGCCCCCATCGCGCGCACGACTCTGACCGCGCCGGCGTCCCCCCCGGCGTACCGCGTGCGCGTCGTCTGCATGAATCCCCCCAATCGGCCCGCCCGGAGACGAGCCGATTCTGCCGTATAGCCCAGGAACTCCTCTATCACAATCCCTCATCCCGGGCTATGCGGGTTTTCCCGTAGGAGACCGGCGGACGCACACCCCACGGGCGGCGTTATGCCTCGTCGCCCCCGGCGCGTCTCATCGCGCCCCCTCCCCGCCATCGGCCCCGGCCGCCTGCGCCGCCCTCTCCCGGAAGACCTCGTCCGCCGCGAACAGGGCGTTCAGGGCCGCCGGAAATCCCGCATACACGGACATCATGATGATGATCTCCACGATCTCCTCCTGCGTCAGCCCCACGTTGAGCCCCGCAGCCACATGCACCTTGAGCTGCGGCGCGGCGAAGCCCAGGGCCGCCAGAGCCCCGACCACGGCGATCTCGCGTTCGCGCAGCGACAATCCGGGCCGGGCATACACGTCGCCAAAGGGAAACTCGGCCAGCAGCCTCGCGAAATCAGGCGAGATGGCCCGCACCCTGTCCAGCACCTCCTCTCCGGCCCGTCCGTCGATGCGACCGAGCATCTTGAGTCCGCGTTCGTACCTCTTTTGATCCATGGACGCCTCCTTGGTTTCCTCACAGTGTACGTCCGGCCTTGCAATCAATCAAATTCATCTTTAGCAACATGATCATGAATGAAACGAATTTATCAGGTGTGGATCTGAACCTACTCACGGTCTTCGACGCCGTGGCGCGCGAGGGCAACGCCACCCGGGCCGCGGTTCGGCTGAACCTGACCCAGCCCGCGGTGAGCCATGCCCTCTCCAGGCTGCGAACGCTGTTCGGCGACCAGCTGTTCGTGCGCACGCCCGCCGGGCTCGCCCCCACCCCCCTGGCCGAATCCCTGGCGCCGCGCGTACGCGAGGCCCTGGACCGGGTGGAGGCGCTGCTCAGGCCGCCCGAACCCTTCGATCCCCGAGACTGTGCGCGCACGTTCGTCATCGGGATGTCGGACTACGCCGCCCTGGCCGTGCTGCCCGGCCTCCTGGCCAGGGTCAGGGCCGCGGCCCCGGGGGTCCGGCTGCTGGTGCGCCACGCCAACCGGGAACTCGGCCCGGCCATGCTGGACAGGGGAGAGATCGAGGTGGCGGTGGGCAACTTCCATGAACTGCCGTCGCGCTTTTCCCGTGAGCTGTTGTTCATGGAGGAATTTTCGTGCGCCTGGAAGGCGGGCATGCCTGGCACGGAGGGGGGACTGGACCTCGCCGCCTATCTGGCGCTGGACCATCTGCACGTCTCGTTGCGCGGTTCCTCCTCCGGCTGGGCGGACGAGGCGCTCGCCGAGATCGGCCGCGAGCGGCGGGTCACGGTCACCGTGGGCCATTTCCTCGTGGCCCCGCCGCTCCTGGCCGCGGGCGGCCTGGTGGCCACGGAACCGCGCTGCGTCATCGAGGTCTTCGCCGGGTCTTTCGGTCTGGCCCACCGGCCGCCGCCCTTCCCCATCCGCTCCTTTGCCGTGGAGGCCCTCTGGCCGCGCCGCCTGGACGGCGATGCCGGACTGACCTGGCTCAGGCGGCAGATGACGGCCCAGTGCGCCCGCATTGACCCAAGTCAAGGAAAAGCGCGCCACGCACAGGCATGAGGAGGGAAAACGCCCAGGGAGTCCGCATGATCCGCATCCTGCCCGCGCTCCTTTCGCTGCTCCTGCTCGCCGCCAGCGCCCTGCGCCGCGGAGAGTGGGGACTCACGGCCGCCCTCGCCGCCCTCTGCCTGCTGACTTTCACGCGCCGCGACTGGCTCAGGCCCGTGCTCATGGCCGCCCTGGCCTGGGGCGTCCTCGTCTGGTTCGACACCACCCGCACCCTGGTGCACTTCCGTCTCATGGCCGGACTGCCCTGGCTGCGGCTGGCTCTGATCATGGGCGGCGTCACGGCGCTCAATCTCGCGGCCCTAGGTCTTCTCAACACGGACAAGGCCCGCGCCTGGTTCCGGAACGTCTCGGCCTGGGCCGCTCCCCGCGCCGCGGCCTTCGTCCTCACGGCCGCGCTGCTGGCCGTGACCCGGGCCAAGACACCCTTCCCCGTGCTCCTGGCCGACCGTTTCCTGCCCGGCTCGGGCTGGCTCCTGATCCTCGGCCTCGCCCTCTACGCCGTCTGGGCCGTGGGCGCGCTGCACGAACCGGCCGACACGCACAGGCTGCGACCGCGCCTCTGGGCCGCCTTCTCCGCCGTCTTCTTCGCCCAGCTCGCCCTCGGCCTGCTCGGCATCCACGAGATGCTCATGACAGGCAACCTGCACCTGCCCGTGCCCGCGCTGATCATCGGCGGACCGCTTTACCGGGGCGGCGGCCTGTTCATGCCCATCCTCTTCGCGGCCTCGGTGCTGCTCGTCGGCCCGGCCTGGTGCTCCTGGCTGTGCTACATCGGGGCCTGGGACGACCAGGCCTCGCGCCTGCTGCACCGGATGCCCAAAGCCGCTCCCGGCCGCATGCTCTGGCTGGGGCGCGGCGGGGCCCTGATCCTGACCGTGGCCGCAGCCCTGTCCCTGCGCGCAGCCGGGGTCCAGCCCCTGGCCGCCGTGCTCGCGGCCGAGGTCTTCGGTCTGGCCGGAGTGGGCGTCATGATCGTCCTCTCCCGCCGCCTGGGCTACATGGTCCACTGCACCAGCTTCTGCCCCATGGGCCTCGTGGGCAACCTGCTCGGCCGTCTCTCGCCCTGGCGGCTTGGTATCGCCTCCGGCTGCACGCGGTGCGGGGCCTGCTCGCGCGTCTGCCGCTACGGCGCGCTCGCTCCGGCCGATCTGGCCGCAGGCAGGCCGGGCCTCTCCTGCACCCTGTGCGGGGACTGCCTGCCTGCGTGCAAGGAAGCGCACCTCGGCTACCGCCTGCCCGGCCTTTCCCCGGATGCGGCCCGGGCCGCCTTCCTGACCCTGGTCACGGCCCTGCACGCCGTCTTTTTGGGCGTCGCCCGGATTTAGCGCGGATTTTTCCGCCCGGCTTGACTTGGGTCAATGGCCCCTGCGCCATCCCGTCCTATTGTGATGGCGAACAGGAACGACAACCCGGGAGGCATCCCATGAAGACCACGAACATCCTCGAAAAGGGCCCCTTCTCGCAAAAGGCCTTCGGCAAGCTGCTGGTGCACGACTCGCCGTACTTCCGCATCCTGAACTTCAACTTCGAACCTGACCAGGAACTGCCCGTGCACAACCACGACGTGGAGGGCCAGCTCTCCATCCTGGTGCTGGAGGGCGAGGGCGAATTCCTGGGCGGCGACGGCGCGACCCTGCCCGCCAGGACCGGCGACATGCTCATCGCCGACATCGCCGAGCCGCACGGCATCCGCGCCGCGACCCGCATGCGCGTGGTCGTGACCATCGCGCCCACGCTGTAGGCCATGACCGCACAAAGCCGGGAAACAGGGCTGCCGCATGGCGGCCGGCTTCCTGACCGCGCCCCGGGTCTCCCGCCCGTGGGCGCGGCCATGGAGCAGCCCACGCCCCTCCTGCGCAAGATGCACGGGGCAGGATCGAGCCCGCCGCGCGTTCCGGCGTCCGAGGTCCTCTGGTCCTTCCTCGGGGCGCTGGCGGGCATCGCGGCCGTGGGCCTGCTGCACGAGCGCCTCTTCGCGCCCCGCGACCTCACGCTGCTCATCGGCTCCTTCGGGGCCTCGGCCGTGCTGCTTTACGGCGCGCCCCAAAGCCCCCTGGCCCAGCCGCGCAACCTGCTGGGCGGGCACACGCTCTCCGCCCTGGTTGGCGTGGCCGTCCGCCTGACCCTGCCCGAGCCGGGCTGGCTCTGCGCCGCCCTGGCAGTGGCGCGGCCATCGCCCTCATGCACCTTTCCGGCACGCTGCATCCGCCCGGCGGGGCCACGGCCCTCATCGCGGTCATGGGCGGACCGTCCATCGCGGAACTCGGATTTCTCTACGCCCTCGTCCCGGCGGCCACGGGCGCGCTGGTCATGCTCGCGGCGGCGCTTCTGTGCAACAATCTGGCCCCGGCGCGGCGCTATCCGGAATACTGGTGGTGACGCCCAAAGGAGACGGACCATGCAGCACGACTCCCCGCCCGCTCCCGGCGCAGGCCGCCGGGAACGCCCCGTGGCCTTCAGGCCCGCGGACGCTCTGGGCTTCATCACCCCGGCCGAACTGGAGCGGCTGGCCGCGACCATGCGCGCCATGAAGCTCCCCTCGGCCAAGATGACGGCGGACGGCCGCTTCCTGCTTCTCGGCCTGGACCCCGAGGCCGCCCCGGCCGCCCGCGTGGCGCTGGGACAGCAGGCCCGTCCCCGTCCCTGCTCGGTCCACGCCTGCCCGGGCGCGGCAGGCTGTCCCAACGGGCTGCGCGACACCTTCGCCGTGGCCCGACATCTGGAGGCGCTGCTCACGGGTCTCGCCCTGCCCGCCAAGGTCAAGGCGGGAATCTCGGGCTGCCCCCGCTGCTGCGCCGAGAGCATGGTCCGCGACATCGGCCTCATCGGCCGCAGGAACGGCTGGTCCGTGGTCTTCGGCGGCAGCGCGGGCATCGCGCCGCGCACGGGCGGCGTGCTGGCCGACGGCCTAGCCGACGACGAAGCCCTTGACCTCATCGCCAGGGTGTTGCAGACATATTCGGAGAATTCCCGCACGAACGAACGCACCGCCCGTTTTGCGCAGCGGCTCGGCGACGACGCCGTGCGCAGCGCCTGCGGGCTTTCCTGACGAGATGGACGCAAGCACTGCCTGTCCTCCGCCGCTCGGCGCGCGCCAAGCCGAGGCCCGTTTCGCCGCCCTGTGCGGCGGCCCGGCCTGTCCGCGCTGCGGCGCCGGGCACGCCTACAGCCTGAGCAGCGGGCGGCTGCGCTGTCCCGGCTGCGGCTACACCTTCCACCGCTTCTCCCTGCGCTTCATCAACCGCGGCGGTCTGCCGCCCGAGTACTGGCACGCCATCCTGCACTACTTCGAGCACGGCCTCGCCCCGCAGGAGGCGACCGACCGGCTCCGCCTGACCTACGCCACGGTCTTCAAGGCCTACGCCACCATCCGTCTCTCGCTCGTGGCCCTGGCCGAGGACTGGCATCCCCTGCTGGACGACAGGGGCGAACTGGTCAAGCGCTGCCCGGACATCGCCCAGGAGGAGGAGAAACGCCCCCTGTGCACCACCTGCCGTTCCCCGGTGATCGGCGTGCGCCAGCTCGGCGGCTTCGTGCAGCTCAGGCTCCTCTCCCGCCTGGCGGCCCAGGACGTCTTCCACATGCCGCTCACGCTCAAGACCTGGCGCACCCTGGTCTACACCGAGGCCTTCCAGGATTTCTCCGGCCTGCTCTTCTGCTGCTGCCGCACGGCGCGCAGCCTCTTTCAAGCCAAGTTCACGCGCTCGCCCCTGGATCTCGACGACACATCCTTCCACAGCTTCGCCGAAGGCTGGTTCGCCCGCTGGCACTGCCTCTCCCCGGCCAACTCCCTGGCCTACCTCAAGGAAATCGAGCTGCGCTACAACAACCGCCACGTACACCTCTACCCCGCCCTGGCGCAGGCCCTCTGCGGCCTGGTGTCGCCCCCCCGCCCGCCCCGGCGGGAAACCGGCCGCCCGGTGTCAAACCGCGAAGACTGATTTTTTTCTCACCCTCTCCCCCTGTTTCCCGTAACTGGCAGGACAATGGGGCGATGGAGCGTCCGCCGGACGGCAGGACGGCCCCGTTGATCGGTTTTCCGCAACAGAGGAGGAGTGGTGATGCACTGCACGCGAAGCGGCGCCTTTTCGCCGGGGAGGCGCGGCCATGGCGGATGAACGGCGCATGTTCGGACTGAAGACGGTGGCCCTGGCCGCCGTGGCCGGCGTGGTCATCTACGCCGGCATGGCCTATTCCATGAAATCCACGGATCAGGCGCGCTTTTGCGGCTCCTGCCACGTCATGTGGGAGCAGACGCGCTCGCACCAGGCCTCGCCCCACGCCAAGGTGGCCTGCAACGAGTGCCACGCCCCCGAGGGCGGCGTCTCCAAGATGGTCTTCAAGGCCAAGAGCGGCACGCGGGACGTCTACGAGAACACCCTCGGCACGGTCTACGACGTGATCCACGCCACCAAGGACACCAAGGCCGTGGTGGACGCCAACTGCAGGCGCTGCCACGAGGTGACGACCCTCAACGTCAACATGCAGGCCAAGGAATACTGCACCGACTGCCACCGCCATGTCCCGCACATGAGCAGGAAGCCCATAGCCACCAGGAGCGCCGCAAATGAATAGGAAAATCCTCTCCCTTTTCGTCGTCCTGTGCGCCGCCGGAGCCGCCTTCTTCGGCTGCACGGAGATTCCCGAGCCCAAGCAGCAGGTCTACAAGACCGATCTTCCCGAGAAGATCGTCACCAACAAGCCCTTCGAGAAGGAGTTCCCGCAGCAGTACGCCACGTATCTGCGCAACGACGAGGACAAGATCATGACCGAGTACAAGGGCTCGGTCCCCTTCGAGAAGCACAACAACGTCGACCCCCTGCCCAAGGGCTACAAGCACGCCCAGCCGTACCTGAAGAACCTCTGGATGGGCTACCCCTTCAGCTACGAATACAACGAGACCCGCGGCCACACGTACGCGCTCACCGACATCCTGCAGATCGACCGCCTGAACCGTTACGCCGAGCAGGCGGGCCTGCCCGCCACCTGCTACAACTGCAAGACGCCCAAGATGATGGAGTGGGTGGACAAGTACGGGGACGAGTTCTGGGCCAAGGAGTTCAACTCCTTCCGCGAGGAGCTGGACCTCAAGGACCACTCCATCGGCTGCGCCCAGTGCCACGACCCCAAGACCATGGAGCTGCGCATCACCTCGGTGCCGCTGAACGACTACCTGAAGAAGGTGGACAAGGACCCCAAGAAGCTCTCCCGCAACGAGATGCGCTCCCTGGTCTGCGCCCAGTGCCACGTGGAGTACTACTTCACCGATCCCAAGCACGGCCCCAAGGCCAAGCCGGTCTTCCCTTGGACGCGCGGCTTCGGCTTCGAGGACATCTACGAGTACTACAAGGACTTCGGCTCCACCACCGCGCCCGGCATGGAAGGCTGGTTCACGGACTGGACGCACGCCGTGTCCAAGACGCCCATGCTCAAGGCCCAGCATCCCGAGTACGAAACCTTCATCGACGGCCCGCACGGCGCTGCCGGCGTGGCCTGCGCCGACTGCCACATGGCCTACACCCGGACCGACGGCAAGAAGAAGATCTCCAACCACCACTGGACCTCGCCCCTCAAGACTCCGGACGGCATCAACCAGGCCTGCCGCACCTGCCACACGGACAAGTCGCCAGAGTACCTGAAGAAGCGTGTGGAGGACACGCAGAAGAAGACCTTCGAGAACCTCCTGGCGGCCCAGGACGTCTCGGTCAAGGCCCACGAGGCCGTGCGCCTGGCGAACGAATGGACCGGCGAGAAGTCGGCGGACTACGACAAGCTCATGGCCCAGGCCAAGGAGAACGTGCGCCACGGCCAGTTCCTGTGGGACATGATCTCGGCCGAGAACAGCGTGGGCTTCCACAACCCGGCCAAGGCCCTCGACACCCTGGCCCGCTCGCAGCGCTACAGCCAGGATGCCGTGAACCTGGCCATGCAGGCCACCAGGTACGGCATCGCGTCCAAGCTTGAGGGCGACATCAAGCAGATCGTGCCGCCGATCCTGCACCACAGCCGCAAGCTGCAGCAGAGCGCCGAGCACCTGAAGTCGCACAAGTGGCTCAGCTACCTGCCGCAGTTCCCCGAGGCCCCCATGATGTGGAATCTCAACAAGCGGCTGATTCCGGCCAAGCCCGCCGACGCCCCGGCGGCCAAGCCCGAGGAAAAGAAGTCGTAGCGGCCCGACGTATCCGCTGCGGATCACGCGCCCCCGGCTCCCTTCCGGAACCGGGGGCGCATCTTTTTGCAATCGGTCACGACAAACGACGCAGACGGTCGGCCAGACCGGAAGGCAGCATGACCGGCCCGCGCGGCAGGCGCGCGGGATCGAACAGCGGCAGGAGGTCCTCGGCGCGGCAGGGCGCGGGCTCCGGCAGCAGCCCGGCGGCGAAGCCCAGCCAGCCGGTCGCGGCCGCGGCCGCGACGCCCGCATCACGCAACGCGGCCAGGGAAAGGGCGGCGTGGCGCTTGGCCAGACGCTGCCCCTCCTCGTCCACGAGCAGCGGCACGTGCAGGAATTCCGGCGTCGGCGCGCCGAGCAGATGAAAAAGCAGCACCTGGCGCGGCGTGGAGTCGAGCAGATCGTCGCCGCGCACCACCTGGCTGATGCGCATGGCCGCGTCGTCCGCCACCACGGCGAGCTGGTAGGCCCAGATCCTGTCCGAGCGGCGGATGGCCACGTCGCCGAGGTCGGCCGGGGAGAGACAGAGTTCACCGCGCGCCAGGTCCACGAACCGCACTCCCTCGTCCGGACAGCGCAGCCGGAGCGCGGGCCGCCGCCCGGCCGCCTCGCGCGCCGCGCATTCTCCGGGCGTGAGCCCGGCGCAGGTCCCGGGATAGGCCGGTCCGGCTTCCCCGGCGTGCGGGGCCGAGGCAAGGGTGCGCAGATCCTTGCGCGTGCAGAAGCAGGGATAGACGAGGCCGCGCGCGGCCAGCCTCTCGGCCGCCTCCTGGTAGAGATGGAGGCGCTCGCTCTGGCGGTAGGGGCCGTACGGACCGCCCACGTCCGGCCCCTCGTCCCAGGAAAGGCCGAGCCAGGAGAGATCGCGCAGAAGCCCCTCGGCGAACTCGGGCCGCGAGCGCGCCGGGTCGAGGTCCTCCAGGCGGAAGACCATGCGCCCTCCCCGGCTCTTGCAGGCCAGCCAGGCCAGGAGCGCGGCGAAGGCGTTGCCCAGGTGCATCCCGCCCGTGGGGCTGGGCGCGAAACGGCCGCGCGGCGGCGGGCCGGAGGAGGGAACGGCGTCGGCAGGCATGGCTGAGGTCCGCATGGACCGAAAGACAGGACCGCGTCAAGCCCGCGCGGCCGCTCCCGAAGGCTCGGGAACGGCCGCGCGGGCCCGGACGGCTACTTGTAGTAGACCTTGAGTTCGTTGGTGTGGATGCGCGTCTGGCCCGGCGTGGGCTGGCCGGAGGTGATGATCACGTTCTCGCCCGGAGCGAAGAGCGCGCTCTTCTGCACCCAGTTCTGGGCCCGCTCCAGGTGGCTCTCGCTGCCGGTGTCCGCGAGCCTGGGCCGGACGCCCCAGAAGTAGTTGAGGTAGCGCTGCACGGGCTTGCTCGTGGTCAGGGCGTAGATGGGATGCGAGGGGCGGCGGCTGGAGAGCAGCCGGGCCGTGGCCCCGCTCGTGCTGTGCGCCACCAGGGCCTTGCTCTCCGCGGTCTCGGCCAGAATGCAGGCGGAATAGGCCATGTACTTGACCAGGTTCTTCTCCTTGCGCGGCGCGAAGGGTCCCTGGGTGCGCTCCAGGTAGTAGTCCTCGGTGTTCTGGGCGATGTCGCGGATGAAGGCCGTGGCCTCTGCCGGATATTGGCCCACGGCCGTCTCCTCGGAGAGCATCACGCAGTCCGCGCCGTCGAGGATGGCGTTGGCCACGTCCGTGGCTTCCGCCCGGGTGGGCACGGGGTTGTTGACCATGGACAGCAGCATCTGGGTGGCCACGATGCAGGCCTTCTGGGCATGGCGGCAGGCGCGGATGATGCGCTTTTGGATCACCGGCACCTCGGACAGGGGACATTCGAGGCCCAGGTCGCCGCGCGCCACCATGACCGCGTCCGCGAGGTCCACGATGGATTCGATGTTGTCCACCGCGTTGCGGCGCTCAATCTTGGCCACCACCGGCACCCACAGTCCGTGCCTGCGGATCTCCTCCTTGGCGTCCTCGATGTCCTGGCGGGTCTGCACGAAGGAGATGGCGAAGGCGTCCACGCCGATCTCCAGCCCCTCGCGCAGGTCCACCTTGTCCTTGTCCGTGAGCGCGGGCAACGGATGGGACTTGCCCGGAAAGGTGATGCCCTTGTTGGAGGTCAGGATGCCCGAGTTGTGCGCGCGCAGCAGGAAGGCGCGGTCCTTCTCGACCACCTTCTCCACGGTGAACTGCAACATGCCGTCCGAGAGGGTCACGGGCATGCCCACGTCCAGTCCGGCCAGCACGGCGGGCAGGTCCACGCTGACGAAGGCGCAGGCGTCCGTCTTCTGGCCGTCGCCCTCCAGTCCCAGTTCGATGAGGCAGCTCTTCTCGATGGTCCTGGGGGAGCCCAGGACCTCGCCGATGCGGATCTTGGGGCCGCACAGGTCGCCCATGACGGTCAGGGGGATACCCACGTCGTCCTCGACCTGGCGGATCATCTGCACCACGGGTATGAACTTCTCCGCCGTGGAGTGGGAGAAGTTGAGCCTGAAGATGCGCACTCCGTTCTCGACCATGGCGCGCATGATCCTCGTGTCCGTGGAAGAGGGGCCGAGGGTGGCCACGATCTTGGTCCGCATCACGTCCATCCGGAATCCTCCTGGATATCTTGGGTCCGTCTCTTTCAGGAACCCTAGCACAATTCGGGGCCGAGTAAACGCCTCTTGCGCGCCGCGCTTTTTCTCTTGCCGGATCGGCCCACCGGGGTATGATGCAGACCATCCACGCACCCGGCAAGGGAGGTCCGCATGCGCCACGCCGCCCGCATCCAGCCCCGGGAACTCGCCCGTCGTCTGACGGAGGCTTCCGGCCCCAGGCCCGTCTGCCTGCTGCCCCCCGAGGTCCATGCCGCCAAACGCATCCCCGGGGCCCTCTGCGCCTGCATCTACGAGGTCGCCTTCCCGGAAACCATGGCCCGACTCGTCCCGGACCTCTCCACGCCCCTGGCGCTCTACGGGGCGGACGCACACTCCCGCGAGGCGGACGTGGCCGCGCACAGACTGGCCGGCCTCGGCTATGCGGACGTGGTCGTGCTCGCAGGCGGCATCGCCGCCTGGGAATGCGCCGGGCTGCCCCTGGAGGGCGACGCCCCCCGCGCCCCGCTGCCCGACCCGGCGACCCAGCCTCCCGCGCCGGGCCGCTACGTCCTCGTTCCGCAGGAGTGCTCCCTGGAGTGGACCGGCCGCAACAAGACCGGCCGCCACACGGGCAGCGTGGCCGTGGCCGGCGGGGGGATCGAACTGCGGCAGGACGGGCTGCGCGGCGAGGTGCGCATCGACGTGGCCTCTATCAGGGACCACGATCTCGCGGACGCGGGGCTGAACGCCCTGCTCGTGGCGCACCTGCTCTCGGAGGATTTCTTCGCGGCCGCGCGCTTTCCCGCGGCGACCATGGTCCTGGACGACGCGACGCCCATTCCCGGGGCCACGCCCGGCATGCCCACGCACCATGTCCATGGCCGCCTGACGTTGCGTGGCCTGACCCGGCCGCTGTGCTTTCCGGTCACTCTGGCCCGATTGCCCGACGAACGGCTGGCGGCAGAGGCACATTTCGACCTGGACCGCACCCTGTGGGGCGCGGACTACGGCTGTGGCCGCCTCTACCGCTGTCTCGACTACCATCTCGTCTACGACCATGTGGGCATCGCCCTCAGGCTCGTGGCCGAGCCGGAAAACTGACGCGCGGCGGAACGTTCCCCCGCGAGGAGGCCGTCATGTCCAAAGCCGTGGTTCTGCCGCTACTGCTGCTCGCCCTGGCGGCGCCGGCCCGGGCCTACGACATCTGGGGGTGGCTCACGGCCCTTGCCGCCCGCCCCGGCGCGCCCGTGACCGACTCCAGCCAGGGCCGACTCCGCGTGGACGTGGTCGCCGAAGAACTCGCCAGCCCCTGGGGCCTGGCCTTCCTGCCGGACGGCAGGGTCCTCGTCACGGAACGGCCCGGCCGCATCGTCGCCCTGTCCGTGAACGGCGGCCGGATCCTTCTGGCGGACGTCCCGCAGGTCGCCTACAGGGGACGGGAAGGCCAGGGGGGTCTGCTGGACATCGCGCTGCACCCGGATTTCGCGTCCAACCGCCTGGTCTACCTCGCCTTCACCGTGGATACGCCCCAGGGCGAGATGACCCGCGTCGCGCGCTACGTCCTGGACAGGGACCGGCTCACGCAGGAACGGATCGTCTTCGCCGGGGTCCCCGGCAGCGCCAAAAGCAAGCACTTCGGCTGCCGCCTCGCCTTCGACCCCGGCGGCAGGCTCCTCGTCACCCTGGGGGAGCGCGGCGATCCCCGCCGCGCCCAGGACCTCGCGGACCTGAACGGCAAGACCCTGCGCCTGAACGACGACGGGACCACGCCGGAGGACAACCCGTTCGCCGGCGTGGCCGGAGCGCGGCCCGAGATATACGCCTACGGCAACAGGAACGCCCAAGGCATGGCCGTGCATCCGGCCACGGGCATGATCGTGCAGACCGAGCACGGACCCTCGTGGAACGACGCGCCGGGCGGCGGCGACGAGATCAACATCGTCAGGCCCGGCACGAACTACGGCTGGCCCCTGGTCCACCACCGCGAAACCGGGCCGGGCCTGACGCCGCCCGTGCTCGAATACACCCCGGCCGTGGCCCCCTCCGGGGCCTGCTTCCTCTCGGGCGGCCTCTTCCCCGCCTGGGAGCACGACTTTTTCTTCGCCACCCTGCGCGGCGAGAAACTGATCCGCGTGAAATTCGCGGGCGAACGGCCCGTGGAGCAGGAATTTCTCCTGCAGGGGCGTTTCGGACGTCTCCGGCACGTGGCCTGCGGTCCGGACGGCGCGCTCTACGTCCTGACCTCGGACACCGACGCCTACGGGCCGGGACGGACCGGAGGAGACCGCCTGCTCCGCCTCTCCCCGGCCGGTTGATCCAGGACGCGGGCAGGGTTGAGTCCTGGCCGGGACTTTCGTACCCTGCCCGCGTCCCCGGCACCACAAACGAAAGAAGGACAAACGTGACCGTGACCCCGGACGTCGTCATCCCCGATCCCATGGACCTCGCGCGCGACCTGGTGCGCATCGACACCGCCAATCCGCCCGGCCGCGAGGAGCCCGCGGCGCGGCTGCTGGGCGGCCTGCTCGCCGGAGCGGGCTTCTCGGTCGCCTATCCGGCCTTCGCGCCCGGCCGCCCCAGCCTGGTGGCGGAACTGGCCTCGCCGGACATGACGGGCTGCCTCTGCCTCTCCGGCCACCTGGATACGGTTCCCGTGGGCGAAGCCGCTTGGCAGCGCCCGCCCCTGTCCGGCGAGATCGCGGACGGCAGGCTTTGGGGCCGCGGCGCGGCGGACATGAAGGCGGGACTGGCCGCGCTCACGGTGGCGGCGCTGCGCGTGGCGCAGGCGCACGGTAGGACCGGCGGCCTCGCGCGCGGCCTGCGCGTCGTCCTGAGCGCGGGCGAGGAGACGGGGCTTGACGGAGTAAAGTTCCTACGTACTCAACCGCAGCTCATGGGGCAGGCCGCGGCCGTGCTCGTGGCCGAGCCCACGGACTGCCGCCTGCTGCTGGGGCACAAGGGCGTGGCCTGGCTGGCGGCCGAAGCGCACGGCAAGGCGGCCCACGGCTCCATGCCGGAGAAGGGGGTGAACGCCCTGTACGCCGCGGCCGAGGCGGCGCTGCTCCTGCGCGGCGCCTTCGACGGCCTGCCCGGCCACCCGGTCATGGGCAGACCCACCCTCTCGGTCAACCGCATGACCGCGGGGAGCAAGCTGAACATCATCCCGGACCACGCGCGCCTGGAGATCGACTGCCGCACCGTCCCGGGCATGAGCGGCGAGGGCGTGCTCGATCTGGCCACGCGTCTGGCCGGGCATCTCGTGCATTTCACGGCCCTGGACACCCACGCCCCGGTCTGGACCGATCCGTCCCATCCCTTTGCCCGGCTCGCGGCGGACGCCGCCCGCCAGGCCACGGGCGCGGCACATCCGCCCGCCGCGGCCAGCTACTTCACCGACGGCTCGGTGCTGGCCCAGATCTATCCCGGCGCGGCCGTGGCCTTCTTCGGACCGGGCGAGCCCGGGGCCTGCCACACCTTGGACGAGTCCTGCCCCGTGGCGCAGATCCCCCTGGCCGCCGAGGTCATCGCCCGCACGGCCGAGGCCTGGCTCCGCGCCTGAGGCCGCTCGGCCGCTCCGCCCCGCGCAAACGAAAACGGCCGGGAGGCGCGCCTCCCGGCCGTTTCACACGTCTCGCGCAAGGGTCAGGTCATTCCCAGGAGATGCACTGCGCGGGGCAGGTGTCGATGGCCTCCTGGATCTCCTCCTCGGAGTTGCCGTCGGGGTTGACCACCGAGGCTTTGCCCGTGGACTGGTTGAAGGCGAAGGTGTTGGGCGCCAGTTCCACACAGGTTTCGCAACCGATGCAGGCGTCCTCGTCAAGCACGACGTTCTTTCCCATGGTCTCCCTCCGTTTTGCGCCGCCCTCAGGCGAACGGTGTTTCGTTGTGCCGCACCATATCACCATTTCTGGTGATGACAACATCCTTGATCGGGACGCCGGAACCGGCCCGGCGCGCGGCCTCGTGCACCAGCCCGGAAAGCCCGGTGCAGCACGGCACCTCCATGCGCAGCACGGTCACGCTGCGCACGCCGCTTACGGCGAACATCTCCTGGAACTTGGCCAGATACGCGTCCACGTCGTCGAACTTGGGGCAGCCGATCATGACCACCTTGCCCGCCAGCACGTTCGGGTTGAATCCGGCCAGGGCCACCGGCGCGCAGTCCGCGGCCACCACCAACTCCGCGCCGCGCAGGAAGGGCGCGTGCGGCGGCACCAGCTTGATCTTCACCGGCCAGTGGGACAGGGCCGAGGCCTGCGCCTCGGGCGCGGCCTCCTCGTCGCCGCCCATGCAGGCGCAGGGGCTGGACGTCTTGGCCGCCGGAGCCTTGGCCGCGCGCGGCTGCATGGACATCATGGCCGAACCGGGGCAGCCGCAGCCCAGCGTGGCGGGCCGGGCGGCCCTCATCTCGGCCTCGGCCTTCATGCGGGCCACGTGGGCGTGGGCCGCCGTCTCGTCGAAATCCTCCGCCTCGCGCTCGACGATCTTCAGCGCGTCGCGCGGGCACGCGCCCAGGCACGCGCCCAGGCCGTCGCAGTACAGGTCCTTCACGATGCGGGCCTTGCCCTCCACAATGGCCAGCGCGCCCTCGGCGCAGGACGGGATGCAGGCCCCGCAGCCGTCGCACTTCTCCTCGTCGATCTCAACGATCTTGCGGACTATCTTCGTCGTCACGGTCATGGCGTTTCTCTCCTTGGGTTGGTCATCCTACGCCTTCCTTTTAAGCCCGCAAGACGCGGGGAACATTGATCCAAGTCAAGACTCCCGTTTTTTTCAAATACAATTGCCCGCCCCCCTTTCGGGGGGCGGGCTGGCGGCATGAGACGGAGGTGTATGGAACGGAACGGTTACGGTCTTTCTAGCCGAGAATGGCCTTCAGGTCCTCGTCCGGCGTGGTGATGGGCATGATGTTGTAGTTCTGCACCAGCACGTTCACTACGTTGGGCGTCAGGAACGCGGGCAGGGAGGGCCCGATGCGGATGTTCTTGACCCCGAGGTGCAGCAGGGTGAGCAGGATGGCCACGGCCTTCTGCTCGTACCAGGAGAGCACCAGGGAGAGCGGCAGGTCGTTGACCCCGCAGCCAAACGCGCCCGCCAGGGCCACGGCGATCTGGATGGCCGAGTAGGCGTCGTTGCACTGGCCCACGTCCAGCAGGCGCGGAATGCCGCCGATGTCGCCGAGCTGCTTGTCGAAGAAGCGGAACTTGCCGCAGGCCAGGGTCAGGACCACGGTGTCCTTGGGCGTCTTCTCCACGAACTCGGTGTAGTAGTTGCGGCCGGGCTTGGCGCCGTCGCAACCGCCCACCAGGAAGAAGTGCCTGATGGCCCCGGCCTTGACCGCGTCGATGACCTGCGGGGCCACGGACATGACGGTGTTGCGCGCGAAGCCCGTGAGCACCGACCCCTTGTCCTGGTCGTCCGTGAAGCCGGGCATGGCCAGGGCCTTGGCGATGGCCGGACCGAAGTCCTTGGTCCCGTCGGCCTTCTCCTCGATGTGCGCCGCGCCGGGCCAGGCCACCAGGCCGGTGGTGAAGATATTGTCCAGGTACTCGCCGCGCGGACGCTGGATGCAGTTGGTGGTCATGATGATCGCGCCGGGGAACTCGCCGAACTCTTTCTGCTGATTCTGCCAAGCCGTGCCGAAATGGCCGTAGAAGTGCGGGTGCTTCTTCAGCGCGGGATAGGCGTGGGTGGGGATCATCTCGCCGTGGGTGTAGATGTCGATGCCCTTGCCCGCGGTCTGATCCAGGAGCATGTGCAGGTCCTTGAGGTCGTGGCCCGAGACCAGGATAGCCTTGCCCTTGCGGTGACCGAGCGGCACCGGCGTGGGCGTCGGGTGGCCGTACGTGCCGGTGTTGCCCGCGTCCAGCAGCTCCATGGCGCGCAGGTTGATGCGACCGCACTCCAGGACCAGGCCGACCCACTTATCCAGCGGAAGGTCCTGGCGCTCGGTGGCCGCAAGCCCTTCCTGCATGAACTTCCAGACCTCGTCGTCCTCCTGGCCCAGGATCGCGGCATGATCGGCATAGGCGGCCACGCCTTTGAGGCCGTAAATCAGGGTCTGCTTCAGGGACTTGATGTCCGCGTTCAGTTCGGGATCGTTCTCGATGCCGTGGGCCTCGCCCTGGGCCACCATGCCCGCGGTGTCGGAGGCCAGCACCAGCGTGGCCGGACCCGCCGGGATCGCGCCGCCCGCGGCCTTGACCTTGGCGGCCAGGGCGTCGCGCTTTTGCACCGTCTCCTTGCACAGGGCCACCAGACGCGCGGGATCGAAGTCCACGTTGGTCAGGGTGGAGAAGACGGCCTTGCCCATGTAATGGCCGAGCGCGGCGTCGTACGCGCCCTTCTCGCGCGCGGCCAGGGCCACTTGGGCCAGACCTTTCTGAAGGTAGACGAGAAGGTCCTGCAGGGCCGCCACGTCGGGCTGCTTGCCGCAGACGCCGACCTTGGTGCAGCCGGTGCCGGCCGCGGTCTGCTCGCACTGGTAACAGAACATGATGTATCCTCCTTGACGGTTGGCGTGGTTTTCCGTGTGTCGTTGAACGCACACTGCCGAGGATCGGGGATTCAGACCTTGACTTAGATCAACTTGCAGGGTTCTTTCAAAAAAAATTTCAGAGGTCATGAAATGACACGACCCGACACCGTCCGCGCCATCCAATTCTTCGCCGGACTCTCCGACGCGCAGGCCGCGGCTTTGGGCAGCATCGCCAACACCCTGCCCGCGCAGCGCGGCAAGGAGATCTTCCACGAGGGCGAGGAGGCGGCCGGACTCTTCGGGATCATCGAGGGCAAGATCAAGATCGCCAAGCTCTCCCCCCTGGGCAAGGAGCAGATCCTCCACATCCTCGGGCCCGGCGAACTGTTCGCCGAAGTCCCGGTCTTCGCGGGCAGGAACTACCCGGCCAACGCCGTGGCCATGGAGGACTCGCGCCTGCTCTTCATCCCGCGCCGGGCCTTTCGCGACATGCTGGCGAGCGATCCGGACCTGGCCATGGGCATGCTCGCCATCCTCTCCATCCGGCTGCGCGAATTCACCCGCAAGATCGAGGCCCTCTCCCTCAAGGAAGTGCCCGAACGCCTGGCCGCGCACCTGCTCCTGCTGCGCGCCCAGCAGGGCAAGGACGTCCTGCGCCTCGACCTGCCCAAAGGACAGCTCGCCAGCCTCCTCGGCACCATCCCCGAAACCCTCTCCCGCGTGCTCAAAAAGATGACCGAGGCCGGATACATCACCGTGGACGGCAACGACATCGGCGTGGCCGACGCCGAACGGCTCGACGCCCTGGCCCAGGGGCTGGAACGTCTGTAATGAAGGCCTCCGGCGGCCAGGGAGGGCGCTACGCGCGCCCTCCCTGGACCCTCTCGCGCCAAGGGGCCAAAGCCCCTTGGAACCCCGACTGCTGCGTCCGGCTCAGGTGCGACGAGACCCGCGCAGCCACGACAGCGCAACGGCGCACCGCAGGGGGTGCGTTCTTCCAAGATTCAGACGCGATATTTTCGAGACGCAGGCAGGTTCTCTTCACATCCCCCGCGCCAATGGACTTCCGTGGCGCACGTCTCCCTTGCCTCTGGCGCGGAAGAGGGGGCAAGGCGGAGTTTTCCGCTCCCGCCGTCCCCGGCGGGAGCGGAAAAAAACGTTTTGATTCTTCCCGGCCTTCCCGCCGCGCACGACCGGCCCGTCGCCCTCCGCACCGGCGGCATTGCGCCGTCGTGCCCAGGCCGGTCACGTCGCGCCGCGCATGACGCAGAGACAAGGGATCGAAGGGGCTTTAAGCCCCTTCGTCGCCGAAGGCCTCTTCACTTCTTCTTCTCCCATCCTCCTGTCCTCCCGGCCTGGCGGTCGCCTTGCCATCCCGCAACCGAGCAGGTATGACCGCCCGGCACGAGGAGCGCCATGTCCGAGAACGATGCATCCCAAGCTTTTCTGGAGAGCCTGCCGGAGGTGAAGCCGGGCGAGCGGTTCCAGTTCGCCTGCCACCCGGAAGTGAAGTGTTTCAACGCCTGCTGCGCGGACCTGAACCTGATGCTCACGCCGTACGACGTGCTGCGGCTCAGGCAGGGCCTGGCGCGTTTCGGACAGCCCATGTCCAGCCGCGACTTCATGACGGCGCATGCGCACGTGGGGCAGGCACCGGATACGGGTTTTCCGGCCCTGGCCCTGGTCATGGCCGAGGGCGCGGGCAAGCCGTGCCCGTTCGTGCGTCACGACGGCTGTTCGGTCTACGCGCACCGTCCGGGGGCGTGCCGCACGTATCCCATCGGCCGGGCGTCGAAGCTGGGGCAGGACGGCGGCATCGTGGAGCAGTTCTTCCTGGTCAAGGAGCGGCACTGCGTGGGCTTTTTGGAGGACCGGCACTGGGACCTGGACGCCTGGCTCTCGGACCAGGGTCTGGCCGCGTACAACGCCTGGAACGACCGGTACGTGCGGTTGCTTGCGCGGCAGAAAAAGACCGGACGGGCCATCGACAACCGCCGGGCGACCATGGTCCTCATGGCGCTCTACCAGCTGGACAGCTTCCAGGGTTTCGTGAAGGATATGAACCTGTTCCGGCGACTGGACGTTTCCGAGGAGCGGCAGGCCGCGGTGCTGGCTGACGAAGAGGCGGCCCTGGACTTCGCCCTGCAGTGGGTCGAGCTGGTTCTGCTCGGCGACTGCGAGGGCCTGCGCCCGGCGCCCTGAGCGCCTTTTCCCATGAGGAGGCATGCCATGCGAATCCCCACTCCGTTTCGGCTCGCAGTTCCGTTGTGCCTGATCCTGGCGCTTGCCGGCTGCGGCATGTCCGACCGCGGCGGACCGTGGTGGGAGCCTCAGGAGCACACCGTCGAACTGGAGCCGGGCCAGACGGCCAAGACCGTCTCCCTGCCCGCCGGCGACTACCTGACGCTCATCCTGCCGCTACGCCTGGACGAGCCGGTCTCAGAAGATCTGGATTACAGCCCGAGGCTCATGCACTACGCGGGTTTCCGCCACACGCCCGCCTCAAAGCGGGAGCTTTCCCTGGGGCGGAACGGCAAGTTCACCTTCTCCTTCATCACCCGCGACCCGGGCAAGGGCGAGATCGTCATCTACCGCCTGGGCCCTGACAAGAAGCCCGTGAAAAACGAGCCGTACGCGCGGATTTCCTTGGTGATCACCGAGGAATGACGGATTGGCGGGAGCGGGCGGAAGCGGAGCGTGAAAACCTTCGCCCGGCCCGCCGGGCGGCCGACCGGGCGAAGGGGCTGTGATGCGCCAGCATGGGCGCATGACAGGAGGGGGTACTTTCTTCTCTACCCCTGTCCACGAAAAAAAGCCAGAAAAATCTACACACTGGCAGGCTTTTTTTGTCCTCTGTGTGGAAAACCCTGTGAAGGGGGGTATTCAGGGCGAACGCCCCCCCAGGCGGCGCATCCCGAAAAAGGTGCGGGCCGCCGCCCTGGAAGATTCCCCCCGGAATCCAGAGCGACGGCCCGCGTTGCGAGGAAATATACGCTGCCGCACCGGTGTTTCCCCCTCGCTGTCATATGCCGATGCTGCGACGCTGGGCGTCGGGCGATCAGGGGACCGCGCGGCCGTTCCGGCGGTCCAACTATGCCATCGATACCGGTCCGGCAGCGTAATTTCTGCGTGCGCGCGGAGCGCGCGGGTCAATGAGCCTCTGCCCGGGTCAGGAGGTCGCCGGGCCCAGCCCCTGCTGCACGAAGCTGCAGAGCGCGCCGGGCTCGGCCTCCCCCAGGAAACGGTCCCGCTCTTTCCCCCCATGGAAAAGCAGGATGGTCGGGGTCCCGAGGATGTTCAGCCTGCTGCGCAGACCGGGGTTCTCCCCCTCCTCGATGACATAGACCGCGAGCCGCTCCCCGAACCGGGCGGCGACCGTGCCCAAGGCCTCGATCAGCCGCCCGTCCCGCGCCTTGCTCTGCAGGCAGGCGACCAGAGTCGGCTCCTGACTGCGGATTGCGGCGCTGATGTCAATTCCCCCCATGACATCGGGCATAAAAGTCATCCCCCCCTCGGTTTCCCTATTAGCAAAGGACGGGCCAACTCGGCTGAAATGCGAATATTCAAAATAGCTGAATTATTACAGAGAGATGTAAAATTTCGAACTGGTGCCAAAAAGCGCCTAATCAATGCGCCACACGCATTGGCACATGTGACACGATGGCACATAGCGCCACACACGTGTGCCATGACACATATGTGCCAGGCATGCGGCACATTTTCCCGCGCCTGTGTCAGGCGCGGTCGATACCCAGTTCCTCGATCTTTCGGTAGATGGTGCGCCGGGAGATGCCCAGCAGCCGGGCGGCCTCGGCCTTGTTCCAGCCGGTCTGGGACAGGCCGCCAAGGATGTCCTCGCGCGTGAGGTCGGCCGGGCGACGGACCCCGCCAGGCCGGGCGGCCGCGGGCGGGAATGCCGCGGGAGCGTCCGGGGACGGGACCGGCGCGCCGGGAACGGCGGGACGGCCCGACGGCACGGCCGGGAGCGGCTCGCAGGCGGCGGGCGCGGCAAGGCCGCGGATGAAGTCGGCCAACTCGGCGGGCAGGTCGGCCACGCCCACGCGGTCGCCGCGGCAGAGCAGGCAGGCGTGCTCCAGGGCGTGCTTGAGTTCGCGCACGTTGCCAGGCCACCCGTAGCGCATGAAGCCGGACAAAGTCTCCTGGTCGAGCCCGGCCACGTCCTTTCCGAAGGACTGGCAGAAATGGGGCAGGAAATGGTCCACCAGCAGCGGCACGTCCTCCTTGCGTTCACGCAGGGCGGGCAGCCGGACCACCACGACCTTGAGGCGGTAGTAGAGATCCTCGCGGAACTGCCCCTGCCGCACCTTGTCCAGCAGGTCGACGTTGGTCGCCGCCACCACGCGCACGTCGGCGCGGTAGGTGCGGTTGTCGCCCACCCGCTCGAACTCCTTGCGTTCCAGGCCGCGCAGGAGCTTGAGCTGGATGCGCGGCGAGATGTCGCCGATCTCGTCGAGGAAAATGGTCCCGCCCTCGGCCGCTTGAAAGCGCCCCATCTTGTCCGATACCGCGCCGGTGAACGCGCCCTTGACGTGGCCGAAGAGTTCGCTCTCCAGGAGGCTCTCGGAGAGCGCTGAGCAGTTGACCTTGACCAGCGGCCCCTTGGCGCGCGGCCCGCCGTAGTGCAGGGCGTCCACCACAAGCTCCTTGCCCGTGCCGGACTCGCCCAGCACCAGCACCGTGGTGTCCACGGCCGCGAGCTGCTCCATGAGGTCGAAGACCTGCCGCATCTGGGGGCTCTTGCCCACGATGTTCTGGAAGCGGTGGCGCTCCGACAGCTTGCGCTCCAGGTCGTCCAGGCGGGTGATGTCGCGCAGCACCGTGACCGCGCCCACGAACGCGCCCAGGTGGTCGCGCAGCGGTGCGGAGTTGACCACCAGCACGCGGGGCGGGTCGTCCTGGCGGCAGTCGATGCGGAACTCCCGCACGCCCTGGCTCGTGCGCAGGGTCTGGCGCACCACCTCCAGCAGGGCCGCGCGCCAGGGCTCGCCCCCGTCCTCCAGCCTGCGGCCCTGCGCGGCGTGCTCCGCGCCGCCCAGCACGTCCGCCCCGTGCCTGTTGGTGCGCACGATGCGAAAATCCCGGTCCACGATGACGATGCCGTCCGGGATGCTCTCGAAGACCGCTTCGAGGTTGAGCCGCAGGCTCTCCTTTTCGGAAGTCACCTGCAGCAGGGCCTCCTCGGCGATCTTGCGCGTGGTGATGTCGCGGCCCACGGCCTGATGCTCCGCAGCCGTCCCGTCCGGGCCGAAAAAGGCGCGGACGTTCCACTGGAACCAGCGCACGCGGCCGCCCTGACCCATGACGCGGTGCTCGAAGCTCCCGGCCGGGGACCGCGCCGAGAGACCGCCCAGGGAAAGACGGATGCGCGGCCGCTCCGCCTGGGGGGCGAGGTCGTAGAAATTCTGGGGCAGGCCCTCGCTTGCAAAGGCCTGGACAAAGGCGGCGTTGGCGAAGGTCAGCCCTCCGCCGGGCAGAAACCGGCAGACAGGCTCGCTCTGCGCCTCGACGATCTCGCGGAACAGCCCCTCCTCCGAGGCCCGCGCGTATTCGGCCATGCGTGTACGCTCCATGGGCACGCCCCCCTCCGGGTCCGTGCGCCAGATGGTGCTACCGCATGGGCCGCGCCTGTGCAAGGCCGGGGGCCCTCCGCCCCGGGCCGCCGGGCCGGATTGGACTTCGCGGCGGATATCGTTTAGGTAATCAGGTTTCGCGCAGGCTGCGGATTGCCGGGAAAGAACCGTCTTCTCCGCCCGACGCCTGCCGAACAAAATTCCGCGCACGGACAAGGACGACGAACATGGACGCAAAGACGGCCCTGCTGACGCTTGACGGAACCACCTTTGAACTGCCCGTCGTCATGGGCGCCGAGGGCGAGAAGGCCATCGACATCAGCAGCCTGCGCCAGAAGACCGGCTACATCACCCTGGACCCGGGCTACGCCAACACCGGCTCCTGTCAGAGCGCCATCACCTTCGTGGACGGCGAGAAGGGCATCCTGCGCTACCGCGGTTATCCCATCGAGGAGCTGGCGGAGCAGAGTTCCTTCATCGAGACGGCCATGCTGCTCATCTTCGGCGAGCTGCCCACCCAGGCCGAACGCGCCGTCTTCCGCGACATGCTCTCGGCCCAGGAACTGCTGCACGAGGACCTGCTGCACCATTTCGAGGGCTTTCCGCCCTACGGCCAGCCCATGTCCATCCTCTCGGCGGTGATCAACTCCTTCGCCTCCTACCATCCGGACCTGCTGGACATCCAGACGGACGAGGAGTTCCGCCTCGCGGTGGCCAAGATCATCTCGAAAGTGCGCACCATCGCGGCCTTCTCCTACCGCAAGTCCGTGGGGCGGCCATTCATGTATCCCGACCCCAACCGCAGTTACTGCTCGAACTTCCTGCACATGATGTTCTCCGTGCCCTACAAGGAATTCGAACCCACCCGCGCCCAGATCAAGGCGCTCTCGCTCTTTCTGGTCATGCACGCGGACCACGAGCAGAACTGCTCCTGCTCCACGGTGCGCATGGTCGGCTCCTCGCAGGCCAACCTCTTCGCCTCCGTGGCCGCGGGCATCTGCGCCCTCTGGGGCCGCCTGCACGGCGGGGCCAACGCCGCGGTCATCGAGATGCTGGAGAACATCAACGCGGGCCGCATGACCGTGAAGGACTACATCGAGAAGGTGAAACGGCGCGAGATGCGGCTCATGGGCTTCGGCCATCGCATCTACAAGAGCTTCGACCCGCGCGCCAAGATCCTGAAGAAGGCCGCGCACAAGCTGCTGCACGACCAGGACATGACCGGCGACCCGCTCATCGAGATCGCGCAGGAGTTGGAGGCGGCGGCCATGTCCGACGATTTCTTCGTCGAACGCAGGCTCTACCCCAACGTGGACTTCTACTCCGGCATCATCCTGCGCACCCTGGGCATCCCGGTGAGCATGTTCCCGGTGATGTTCGCCATCGGCCGCATGCCGGGCTGGATCGCGCACTGGTACGAGGAGTCCAAGAACAACTCCAAAATCCACCGCCCCCGCCAGATTTATACCGGCCCGGCCCCGCGCCGCTACGTGTCCATCGAGGACAGATAGAAAGGCCTGCGGACCGTCCCCCCCCCTCGCGCGCTGAGCTGCGGGGGGGACGGTTCCGCGGCGACACTGCGGACGGCGCGTTTTCAGCGGCCTGCGGCCACCTCCGCGCCGAGGCCGAAAGCCGCCTCCAAATCCCTCGGAAAGACTTCCGCGCGCCGCCTGGCCTTGGCCTCCGGGTCCCAACAGGTGGAGAGGTACCTGGAGTAGTCCTCGAACTGCAGCGTGTCCGTGCACAGCAGGAGTCCGCAGTTGCCGAAGACGCGCTCCACGGCGCCGCGCATGGCCGCGATGCGCGCGTCGTAGCCGTAGGCCGGCATGTCCGATTCCTTGATGTTCATGGTGTAGACCAGGGCGGTGCGCAGCTTGCCGGGGAAGAGGCTGCGGTAGCCCGGGGTGTAGGTCAGGTAGGGAAAGAGGAGGCGTTCGAGGAACGAGCGCATCTCTCCGGTTTCCGCGCCGAAATAGACGGGCGTGCCCAGGATCAGGCCGTCGGCCTCTGCGATGCGCTCAAGCAGGGGGGCGAGGCCGTCCTTGACCGCGCACCGGCCATGGCTCCTGCCGCCGATCTTCTTGCAGGCGAAGCAGCTCGTGCAGCCGCTGTAGGAAAGATCGTAAAGGTGCACGAGTTCTCCGTGCGCGCCTTTGGACGCCGCTCCTTCCAGGGCTTTTTCGAGCAGCATCGCGGTGTTCCACTTTTTTCTCGGGCTGCCGTTGACGGCGATGACGTTCATGGTCGTTCTCCTCCGATGTGTCGCCCCTGGCGGGCGCATGCAATCTGAAACAAAACAACGCTAACGACAAGAACGTACAAAAAGGGTATATACTTACCCAAAACATACCGTCGTGCCGCGCCGGGTGGGCGCATCCCCAAAAAACGGCGGCCGCGCACGCGCGGCCGCCCCAAGTTGATGACGATTGCGGCTCAGCCGCCGAACGACACAGGCTGGCGGCGGGGAGTCCCTGCCCCGCGCCCGGCTACAGCACCTTGCGCACGGCGGCGAAATCCTCGTCGCCGTGGCCCGCCTCCAGGGCGCGGGCAAAGGCGTCGCGCGCCGCGCGCAGGCCCGGGGCGGACTCGCCCGCGTCATCGGCCTTCTCGCGGGCGAAGGTGAGGTCCTTGACCATGTGCTTGAGCGGGAACTGCACGGTGGCGTCGCCGCGCACCAGGATGTCGCGCTTGAGTTGGAAGAAGAGGCAGGACATGGGACCGGAGAGGATGACGTCGAGGATGGTCTCGGGGTCCAGGCCTCCCCGCTGGCCAAAGGCCACGGCCTCGGCCAGCCCTTCCATCATGATGCCCAGAAGCTGGTTCGCGGCCAGCTTCATCATCGTGCCCGCCCCGGCCGGGCCGCAGTGCACCACCTTCCAGCCCATGGTCAGGAGCAGCGGTTCGCAGCGCTCCACCACGTCGGTCTCGCCGCCCGCCAGGATGACCAGGGAGCCGTCCTGGGCGGGCTTCTTGGAGCCGGAGACCGGGGCGTCGAGAAAGGAGCAGCCCAGGGACGCCAGGCGGGCGGCCAGGCCGGTGGTGTAGGCGGGGGAGACGGTGCTCATGTTGATCACCGTCTTGCCACGCAGGGCGGCCTCGCCCGCGCCCTGCGGGCCGAAAAGCACGGCGTCGCAGGCCTCGGGGCCGGTAAGCATGAGGATGATCACATCCGAGGCCTCGGCGCATCCGCGCGCCGTGCCCGCCATGGCGGCTCCCAGGCGCGCCAGATCGGGCACCTCGCGCGGCGTCCGGTTGTAGACGGTCAGGGGATAGCCCTTGCGCGCCACGTTGACGCTCATGGCCTGCCCCATGATCCCGAGCCCCATGAATCCCACCTTCATGCCTGCCTCCTTGCACCCGAACGCATTTTCTGGGATTCCCCTAGCACATCGGCTGCTGGCCTAGAAACCACTTGCCGTGAATTTCGGCCATTTTGTTGAAAAAGCCCTGAACCTTCCGGCCTTGCCGCCGGGATGCCTGGCGCGGAAGCCGCGCCCCAAAAGCGTCGATCATGCCGCCTGAACTGCCGCCCTGCCCTGCCCGCCCCAACTGCGTGTCGAGCCTCGCCGCCGATCCGGCGCGACGCGTGGAGCCGCTCGGCCTCCCGGCCCGGCCGGACGTGGCGGTGCGGGGCATGGCCCAGGTGGTGGAGAGGCTGGGCGGCCGGGTCACGGACAGCGGCGAGGACTGGCTGACGGCCGAGTTCCGCACCTTCCTCGGCTTCGTGGACGACGTGGCGATGCTTTTCCACGGCCCGACCCGCGCCATCCACATCCGTTCGGCCTCGCGCATGGGCTGGTGGGACCTCGGCGTCAACCGCCGCCGCGTGGAGCGCATCCGCAGGGAGTGGGCGCGACGCCGGGACGGAGAAGAGGGCTGACGTTCGCGCGCAGTCAGCTCCCGATGATCTTGACCAGCACGCGCTTCCTGCGCCGCCCGTCGAACTCGCCGTAGAAGATACGCTCCCAGGTGCCCAGGTCGAGCCGCCCGTCGGTCACGGCCACCACCACCTCGCGGCCCATGATCTGGCGCTTGAGGTGGGCGTCGCCATTGTCCTCGCCGGTGCGGTTGTGGCGGTATCTGGACACCGGCTCGTGCGGGGCCAGTTCCTCCAGCCATTCCTCGTAGTCGTGGTGCAGGCCGGACTCGTTGTCGTTGATGAAGACCGAGGCGGTGATGTGCATGGCGTTGCACAGCAGCAGCCCGTCCGTGATGCCGGACTCGCGTAGCGCCTCCTCGACCTGCGGGGTGATGTGGACGAAGGCCCGGCGCTTGGGCACCTCGAACCAAAGCTCTTTGCGGAACGACTTCATGGAAGGCTCCTTGGGGTCGCGATCCGGCGGATCGGGATATTTCGGACCATGGCGACTGGATACGCAAAACCCAGCCGGAAGAAAAGACGCCTCCGGCCCTCTTCCTGGCGGGAAGAGGGCCGGGGCCGTGCCGGGAGCAGGGGCGGGTGAAGGGAGACGGCGGGAGGAAGGCGGAGGAGGTTGCGGAAACGGGAACGGCCGTGCGGCCTGCTGTCCTTTGTTGGTGTTCACCCAGTGCTCCCGGCGCGGCCCCGGCGCAAGGCGCGAAGACAGTGTGGATGCCCCGCGCCATGAAGACTCGACCCGCGGTGATGAGCCGGGAGCGTCCCCCCGGGCGGCGCTCCCGGCTCAAGACCGTGGGTCTTTGGCGGCTACGGGTGGTTCTTGAACTTGTCCGCCGTGTGCGGGCTGCCCGAATGGCAGGGCGTGCAGTCCATCTTGCCCTTGAGCATGGGGGACTGCTTGCCCGGATTGTGGCAGTCGCCGCAGTAGGCCACGGAGTCCGGCTCCTTGGCGGCCGCGGCGAAGGTCCCCTTCTGCTTGGCGTTCATGATCTCGATGGCCTTCATGGCCACGTCCGCGGTGATGCGGGCGCAGCGCTCGCCGCGTTCCTTGCTCTTTTCCGCAAAACCCGAAACCATGCACCACTTGCCCACGGAGACGTGGCACAGCGGCGACATGCTGGTGCTGACCGGCAGCGTTCCGGCCACGCCCTTCGCCCCGGCGCCGGGATCATAGATGGGAAAGGCGGTCTGCTCGTACCAGCGGAACAGCTCCGAAACCATGGGGTCGCGCTCCTTGCGCCCCCAGAACAGCGCCATGGCGCTGGCGGCGCCGAGCAGCGCGCCGCAGATGGTGCCCCAGTCGGAAATGCCGCTCTTGCCGACCTCCAGCATGGTGAAGGGGAACTGGTCGTAAGGCGCCCCGAACTTCTCGGCCATGGTCCCCACGATGCTGTAGAACGCGCCGTAGCCGCAGCCGTATCCGTTGTGCCAGTAGCCGTCGTACGCCACCGGGGCGCACGCCGCGGGGTCCAGCACGTGCGGTTTCCAGGAAAACGCTCCGCCCTGCTGCGCGAATCGCGCCGCCGGGAGAGAGGACGCCGACGCCCGCGCCAGGGGACCGCCCAACACGGCCCCGCTCACGAGCGCTCCGCCGATGATGCCGAGTGCCGTCCGTCGATTCATGCCGTTCATCTCTGCCTCCATGTCGATAGGTGTACGGTTTCCCGCCATGTACGACAGGGACTTGAGCAAGCGGCGTACCAGTCCGTCGACGGAGAAAATATTCAATAAAACAAGTAATTCATATGATTACAGGCTGATTCCCACCTGCAAACAGGACTTTCCGGCGCAAACCGGACATGGCAGGCGGACAGGCCGGATGCCCGGCCGGGCACGGGAGAGGAGGGCGGCCGGAAGACGGCGCGGGCTAACCGGCTGGCGGCTGCTCCGGCGAGGCCTGGGGACGGATGCCCGTGGCCGCTCCCTCAACGAGGTAGATGGTGAAGGTGCTGCCCTGGCCCGGTTCGGACTCCACGCCGATGGTGCCGCCGTGGGCCTCGATGGTCTGGCGGGCGATGAAGAGCCCAAGCCCCGTGCCCTTGGAGCCCTTGGTGGAGAAGAAGACCTGGAAAAGCCGGTCCCGCACCTCGGGGGTCATGCCGATGCCGTTGTCCGAGATGGCCAGTTCCAGCCGGTTGCCGTGCCGGTGGGCGCGGAACGTCACCTGGTGCTCCTTTTTGGAGGCGTCCGCGCGGCAGGCCTCCACCGCGTTCTCCAGGAGATTCACCAGGGCCGCGGAGAGCGCGCCCGCGTCCAGGCTGAACATGCCCAGGTCCTCGCCGAAATCGCACTCGAAGGCCACGCCCTGGGTCTCGGCCTTGGCCGCCACCACGTCCGCCACCTTGCGCACGAACGCGGCCGCGTCCGCCACGTCCAGGGTGGGCTCGCGCTTCTTGGCGCAGTAGAGGATGTCCAGGATCATGCCCTTGACCCGGCCGAGCAGTTCGCGCACCTGTTCCCAGCCGCCGAGCAGCCGCTCGCGGTCGTCGCGCTGGATGCCGGAATCGACCTTGTAGACCGCCCCGTCCAGCGCCGTGAGCAGCCCCTTGATGCCGTGCGAGAGCGAGGCCATGAGCATGCCGAGCTGGGTCACATGGTCCTGCAGCTGGCGCATCTCCGTGAGGTCCGCGGCCAGTTCCATGACCTGCTCCACCGTCCCGTCCGGTCCCATGATAGGCGCGGTGCGGATGAGCAGGTGCATGAGCCTGCCGTGCCGGGACAGGATCTGGGCCTCAACGCTGTGGGCGCAGCCGTCGGCGAAGGTCTTGCGCACCGGACAGTCCTTGTTCGAGGTGTCGCTACGGCGCAGCGCCCGGCCGTAGAGCCCGCCCCGCTCCCCGCCCAGGTCCTCCTTGAAGCGGTGGTTGGCGGCCACGATGTTCCGGTCGCGGTCCACCACGGCGATGGCGCAGGGCGCCTCGTCGAAGAGCAGTTGGAAGCGCTGCTGCGCGGCGGAGAGTTCCTCGCGCAGCCGCCGCACCTCGTCCGTGTCCGCGGCGATCTCCACCACCAGATCGACCCGGCCGCCGATGCCGCGGATGGGCGCGGTGTGCACCGAGACGTGCAGTTCCGAGCCGTCGAGGCAGCGCACGGTCTGCAGACTGCTCACGCCCTTGCCCGTGGCCAGGGTCCGGGCCACGGGACAGCCGGCCGGCCGCCCCGCCTCGCCGGTGTAGATGCCGCAACTCGGCTGCCCCACGCGGTCCCCGAGGCGCTCCCGGTAGCGGGCGTTGACGGCCCGCACCGTGCCGTCCGGACCGTGCACGGCCACGAAGCAGGGCATTTCGCCCAGAAGTGGGATGCCCGAACCGAGCCCGCCGAACATGCCCGCCACGGCCTGGGCCAGCCCGTCGGCCACCTGGCAGGCCGCGGCCTGCCGCTCCATGTCCACGATGCGCGCGGCCTGCTCGTTCACCCGGCGCTCCAGGTCCGTGGTGTGGTGCAGCAGTTCCTCGCGCATGGCGATCTTGCGTTCGGCGCGCTTGAGCGCGATCTCCAAGGTTTCCGGCTGGATGGGCTTGTGGATGAAGTCGCCCGCGTCGTGCTTCAGCCCTTCGATGGCCAGCTCGATGTCGGCGTGGCCGGTGATGATCACCACCTCGGTCTCCGGGGACTCGGCCTTGATGGCCTTGAGCAGATCCAGGCCGTCCATGCGCGGCATGCGCACGTCGGTGATCACGATGCGCGGGGCATGGGTCCTGAACAGGTCCAGGGCCTCGCGGCCGTCCCGCGCCTGGATCACCTCGTAGCCCAGATCGGCGATGATCAGGCCGAGAACCTTGCGGATGCCGTCCTCGTCGTCGGCGAGCAGCACTGTCCGGCGCATGCGATTCCTTGTTGTCGTCGGTGAGGGGCCGCCACAGCCCCGTGAGCCGTCATACCCCATCGGCCCGGCCGGGAAAAGGGCCGGACCGCTTCAGTCCCCGTGCAGCGCCCCGCCCAGCAGGCGGCGCGCCTCGGCCAGGAGCCGCTCCGGTTCCGGAGGCTTCTCCACGAAACCTTCCGGCGCGGCCAGCCCCTCGGGCAGCGAGGCCCGGAGCATGGCCAGCGAGTGCGCGAAGGCCCCGGGCGAGACGGCCGAGACGATGAGCACCGGGACCGCGCGAAGCACGTCGTCCTCGCGCAGTCCCCGGTACATTTTCAGCCCCCCCTCGCCGGGCATCATCAGGTCCAGGGAGACGAGGTCGGGCCTCATCTCCCTGGCCTTTTCGAGCCCCTGGGAGCCGTTTGCGGCGGTGGCCGTCTCGCAGCCCGCCGAGCGGAACACGGCGGCGATGAAGACGCGCAGATGCGGCTCGTCATCCACCACCAGGACCTTCGGCGCGGCCATCCCGGCCCCTATTCCTGTTCCCCGGCCGGACGCACGCCGTAGGGGCTCACGTCCACCTTGTCCGGGTGGTTCACGCTGCACACCGGGCAGGCCGAACGCAGGACGACCTGCTCCACGGTGCTGCCCAGCTCCGCCTGCTCGGGATCGACCTCGCGCGTGTGGTGGGCCAGCACGATGAGGTCGGCCTTGTTCTCACGGGCGAACTTGAGGATCTCCACGTAGGGCGTGCCCTCCCAGATGTCCGCGGTGTAGTTGTCGAAGTCGCCCATCTTGGCGATGTACTTGTCCTGCATCTTCTGCTTGGCCTTGGCCAGGCGCGCCTCGACCTCGGCCTGCGAGGGCGGGTTGATGGCCGGGTCCACGGAGAGGTCCATGCAGTGGAAGACGTGCAGCTTGCAGCCGATCTCCTTGGCCACGTTGAGCGCGAACTGGAAGGCCGAGTCGCTGGCCTTGGAGAAGTCCACGCCGACCACGATGTTGGCGAAGTAGGACCAGCAGGTCACGCAGGGACGGCTGACGATGAGCACCGGACAGCGCGCGGCCTTGGCCACCCGCTGCATGGTGCTGCCCGCGATGGCGCGGTGGCGCGAGGCGCCCACGTCGTCGGCGCGGGCGTGCGCGCCCATGATGATCATGTTCACGTCGTCCTTGCGCGCCTTGCGCAGAATCTCCGTGGCCGGTTCGCCGGTCACGGCCTGCAGGTCGATGCCGTCGTAGGTGGGCAGGAACTTGGCGTAGGTCTGCTTCATTTCCTCGACGACCAGGGACTTGTAGTTCTCGTCCGGCTCCTCGATGTCGCCGGTGCGGATGTCGCGCACGAAGGTGCTGAAGCCGCGCGTCGGGATGCCGTAGACGTGGAACACCGAAAGCCGGGACTTGTTCTTCTTGGAGAGTTCGAAAGCGACGCGGGCCGCGTCGTCGCACGTGGGGGAAGCCGTCGTCGCGAACAGGATCTTCTCAAACATACCTACCTCCTCAGGGCGCATTCCATAGGGGTTCCGTGAAAACCGAGCTGCCACGCCACGCCGTCGATGAACTCGAAGAGCGTGTGCTTCGTCTCGAAGGTCATCTCCTCGAGCTTGTCGCCGAACACCTTGTGCCTCAGTCGGCCCAGCCGCACCGGCAGGTCCACGATGGTCCGCACCGGATGGGCCTTCAGTTCCACCTCCTCGCCGCGGTCAAGCCCGATCAGGGCCGTGTAGGCCTCCAGGCGCGGCGGCCCGGGAAACCCGATCATCTCCATGATCTTTATCACTTCCATGCCGGTTATGCCGAGCGGCTCGGGTGTCCGCGAAGGCCATCCGGCATACTGCTCCATGAGTCCGGGGAGGAACGCCGAGAGCCGCACGAGCACCGGATGGCGCTCAAGCATCCGGAAGAAACCGCGCAGGGTCATGCCCTCCTCCAGGCGCAGGGCGGCCCCGAGCCAGGGAAGCGGATCGTCCGCCAGCCTGCCCTCGGTCCCGAGGCTCCCGTCGCGCCTGAGCATCACGCCGTCCATTCCGTCCTCCGTCCTCTCGTCGTGCGTGTCAGACCGCGTCCGGCGGAGCGTCGCGGGCCGGGATGGCGACCACGAAGAGCGCGCCCCCGCCCGGTTCGCTGGACACGGCGATGCTCCCGCCGTGCGCCTCGGCCGTCTGCTTGGCCGTGAGCAGCCCGAGCCCCGTGCCCCTGCCGCCCTTGGTGCTGAACAGTTCGGTGAAGACGCGGCTGCGCACGGCCTCGCTCATGCCCGGCCCCGTGTCCGCCACGCGGTATTCCAGCCGTCCGCCGACGCGGGCCGAGGCCACGCTCACCGCGCCGCCCCCCTCCTCCAGCTCGCCGCAGGCGTCCAGGGCGTTGGCCACGAGGTTCACGAGGCAGCGGTGCATGGCCTCCAGATCGAAGAGGCAGTTCCCGAATCCCGCGCCGCAGGACAGGGTGAGCCGCACGCCCAGCTCCTGCGCTCTGGGCAGGAACAGCTCCACGGCTTCGCGCGCGGGCCGGTCGGGATCGTGCGCGCCGATGCAGAGCATGGTCCGGCCGGAGAGCCTGAGCAGCTCCAGGGACAGGCCCTTGATGCGCTCCACGCTGGACTTGAGCATGCTCCATCCCTCGTCGAGGTATTCCCGCATGGCGGGCTCGCGTCCCCGCTCCAGCAGGAAGATCGCGCCCTCAAGGCCCGAGGCGATGTTCTTGATGGCGTGCGAAAGCCCGGCCGCAGTGCGGCCCACGGCGGCGAAACGCTCGGCCGCGAGCAGCTCGCGCGTCTTCTCCTCCACCAGCCGCTCCAGGTTCCGGGTATGCTCCCTGACTTGGCGGCGCAGGGCGCTGCGCTCGGCCGCCCGGGCCAGGGCGATCTCCAGCACGTCCTGGTTGATGGGCTTGGTCACGAAATCCGCCGCCTGCCGCTTGATGCTCTCTATGGCCAAATCGAGGTCGCCATGGCCGGTGATCATGATCACCTCGGCATCCGGGTCCGCGGCCTTGACCCGGCCCAGGACCTCGATGCCGTCCATGCCCGGCATCTTGATGTCCGTCAGCACGATGGACGGCCGCTCGCGCGCAAAGACCGCCACGGCCTCCTCGCCGCAGCCCGCGGTGAAGACCGTGTGGCCCGCGTCGCGCAGGGAAAGGCCGAGCACCTTGCGGATGCCCTCCTCGTCGTCCACGAGCAGGATGCGCTCAGCCATGCGCCACCTCCAGACGGGGCAGGTTGACGGTGAAGGCGGTCCCCTCCCCCTCGCGGGACTCGACCCCGATGGTCCCGCCCATGTCCTGGACGATGCCGTAACTGATGGACAAGCCGAGCCCCGTGCCCTTGCCCACCTTCTTGGTGGTGAAGAAGGGTTCGAAGATGCGTTCCATGAGCCCCTTGGGGATGCCCGCGCCGTTGTCCGCCACGCGCACGAAGACGCGCCCGCCGTCCACGCCGCTGGCAAGGCGGATGAGCTTGCCGGTCCCGGCCGGGGGCGGGGAGACGGCCCAGCGCTCCTCGATGGCGTCGCGGGCGTTGATGAGCAGATTGACGAAGACCTGCTCCAGGCGACCGGCGTCGGCCATGACCGCGGGCAGATCGGGATGCAGGTCCCACTCCACCTCGATCTCCCTGAGCTTGAGCTGCTGGTGGAAAATGTCGAAGGCGCGGCGCAGCACGTCGCCCACCTGGGTCAGGCTGAGCTGCATGTCCGGCTTGCGGCCGAACTCGCGCAGGTGGTTGATGATCCTGGTGGCCCTGTCCACGTGGCCGTCTATCTCCCCGGCGAGATCGGCCAGCACGGCCGGCTCCACGCACTCGCCCCGCTTCAGCTTGCGCAGGAAGAAGGCGCTGGCGGCCTTGATCACCGTGAGCGGCTGGTTCAGTTCGTGCGCCACACCCGTGGCCATCTCGCCCAGGGTGGTCATCTTGCCCGCCTGGATGAGCTGCTGCTCGGTCTCCAGACGCTTGGTGATGTCACTGGTGGTCACCAGCCAGACCTTCTGGCCGCCGTACTCCGTGGGCGAAATGCGGATGGTCACGAACATCAGGCGTCCGTCGCGCGCGATCTGCACGGCCCGGTCGATGACCTCCTTCTCGCGCAGGTCCGCGGCGAAGCGCTCCCGCTCGCCCGGCCGGAACAGGTCGAGGAAGCTGCACCCCACGATCCCGTCCTTGGCGTAGCCGTAGATGGAGGCCACGCTGGCGTTGCAGTCGAGGATCTCCAGGCTGTCGTGATCGAGCACGAAAACGGGGTTGGGGATGTTGCTGAAGATGGCCTGGTACTTCTGCTCCGACTTCTTGAGCTGGCGTTCCAGTTCCTTGCGCGGGGTGATGTCCAGACACATCTCCATGGCCGCCACGACCTCGCCCGCGTCGTTGGTGATGGGCGAGGTGGTCACGAACCAGTGCCGGATGTTCCCGTCCTTGTCCGGACCGGATTCCTCGGAGCAGTAGGAGCGGTTGTTGGCGAAGGTCAGCTCCACGGGGCAGTTGGGGCACTTCTCCGAGCGGTTCTTGTAGGCGCGGTAGCAGTAGTCCCCGGGCCGCGGCTTGAACTTGTCCGCGAACTCCCGGTTGTAGCGGATGATGCGGTAGTTGCGGTCCTGCACGGTGATGATGCAGGGCACGTGGGCGAAGAGGTTCTGGTACTCGTCGCGCTGGCGGTTCAGTTCGGCCTGCTTCTGGGCGATGTCGCGGCCCATCTTGGAGATGGCCGAGGCGAGCTGCCCCACCTCGTCGTCCTGGTGCACGTCGATATCCGGGGTCAGCTCGCCGCGGGCGATCTGCCGGGTGCTGCGGATGAGCCGCATGATGGGCGTGCGGATGAAGCGCACCATGAAGATGAGGATGGCCGCGCTGGTGCAGACGAAGATGAAGCCGGAGAAGGTCAGCAGACGCTTGCGCAGCGAGGCCGTCTCCCGGTCGGCCTGGTCCAGGGAGACCACCACGTCGATGGCCCCGAGGATCTTCTTCTCGGGCGGATGGAAGTGGCAGCCGCCCTCGTCGCAACCGGGCTCGTTGTGGATGGGGGTGATGATGCCCAGGTGACGATGGCCCTCGTCGTCCTCGTAGAAGCGGATGCGTTCGTCAAGCTCCAGGGTGGAGCGCGGCGGCTCCTCGCGGTGGCAGACGTAGCAGGCCTCGTTCTTGATGTTGGTCTGCACGTCCACTTCGGCGTCGTTGTTCGAGAACTTGATCTGCGCCGCCTTGTTGTAGATGCGCAGGCTCTCGATGCCCTCCTGGCTGCCGATGTTCTTGATGATCTGGGTGATGTCGTCGCGCGAGTTGAGCATCATGGCGTAGTGCGTGCCCAGCTTGATGGTGGTGGACAGCCTGTCCGCCTGGTTGACGACGCTGCGGTGCAGGTGCTCCTGCTGGTTGGCAATGGCGAAATAGGACAGCGCGGAGACCCCCAGGAGCAGGATCGCCCCGCTGAGCACGATGAGCTTGCCCGTCAGGCTGTGCGCAATGGACACCATGCCCGCCCCGCTGTCCTTTCCGCCCGGCGGCCGGTCTGGCCGCTTCCGGGCGCATTGTTCGCCGGACCCATTCGCGTTGGAACGTTTCCTGTATGAACAGCATTATGCGTGCCAATGGGAAAATCAATGATTTCAGCGAACTTTACCCGAACAGGGAGGACGCCCGCAAAAAATGGGCGCAAAATGCGTCCTTCACAAAATGAGCTGAAAAATCGCCCAAACTCCAACGGGGGTTGTCCGCATGTCGCGAATGAGCTATGGAGATTCCAAAAAAAAGACCACGCATAGGAGCAGTCTGTTGGGGGTCGATGTCGGACTTCCGGTCCAGATTCCGTGCGAGTCCATCATGGAGAGCATCGCCGACGGCGTGTTCACGGTGGACTGCAACTGGAACGTGACCTTCTTCAATCAGGCGGCCGAGGAAATCACCGGCGTGCCCAAGAGCGAGGCCCTCGGCCGCAAGTGCTGGGAGGTCTTCCATTCCAGCATCTGCGACGGCGCGTGCGCGCTCGACCATTGCATCAAACACGGCAACCGCCTGTCCAACAAATCGATCTTCATCCTCAGGCCCGACGGCAGCAAGATCTCGGTGAGCATCAGCGCTTCGCCGCTGCGGGACGAGGGCGGCCGCATCGTGGGCGGGGTGGAGACCTTCCGGGACATCACCGCCATCCAGCTCATGCGCCAGAAGCTCGAGGGGCTCTACACCCTGGACGACATCGTGACCAAGAGCCAACTCCTGATCCGGGTGCTGCAGATTCTGCCCCAGATCGCGGCCAGCGACTCCACGGTGCTCATCCTCGGCGAATCGGGCACGGGCAAGGAACTCTTCGCCCGCGCCCTGCACAATCTTTCCCGTTTCAAGAACGGCCCCTTCGTGGCCGTGAACTGCGGGGCGCTGCCGGACAATCTGCTGGAATCCGAGCTGTTCGGCTACAAGGCCGGGGCCTTCACCGACGCCAAGACCGACAAGCCCGGCCGCTTCCAGGCGGCCCAGGACGGCACCATCCTGCTCGACGAGATCGGCGACATGCCCCTGCCGCTGCAGGTCAAGATCCTGCGTGTGCTGCAAGAGAAGAAGTTCGAGCCGCTCGGCTCGGTCAAGAGCATCGCGACCAACGCCCGCATCATCGCCGCCACCAATCGGGACCTGCAGTCCATGGTGGCCGAGGGACGCTTCCGCGACGACCTCTTCTACCGCCTGAACGTGGTGCAGATCAGGCTGCCCGCCCTGCGCGAGCGGCCCGAGGACATCCCGCTGCTCATCAACCACTTCATCTCGCGCCACAACTGCCTGACCGGCAAGGAGATCCACGGCGTCTCCGAGGACGTCTACCAGATGCTCCTCAAGTACGGCTTCCCGGGCAACGTGCGCGAGCTTGAGAACATCATAGAATACGCCTTCATCCTCTGCCCCGGGGGCTTCATCCAAGCGGACCACCTGCCCGAGTACCTGCAGCCGCGCGAGGAGCCGCGGGCGACGCGCACCCCGCGCAACTCCCTTTCGGACATCAAGTACACCGCGGCCCTAGAGGCGGTGCGCCGCCATAAGGGCAAGAAGATGGCCGCCTGCCGCGAACTCGGCATCTCCAAGGACACCCTGCGCCGCATCCTGAAACGCGGCGCGGTCTGAAGACGCAAAACGCGCCATTTCCCGCCGCGATCAGGGCGCATTCCGCGCCCTGATCGCGGGCGAAGACCTCGCCCCCCTCTGCATTTCCCTGTAATCATTTGACAATCATTCTGGTACGCCGCGTGCTTAGGGGAGGGCAGTGATTCCTGCCAAACCAGTCGTGTCCCCAAGGCGTCGGCGTCCGGCCGCGCCTTGCGCACGCACGGCCCATGCGGGCCACAAGCCTGAGCAAAGGAGCGCGTATGCAGAACAAGGCATCGTGGGACTGGGAACCGGGGTCGCGCGTCATCGCCGACACCCGGGACTGCTCCGGTGGCGCGGAGTGGATAGAGGAGCCCTACGTTTCGCCTGACGGCGAGCGCGTCGCCGCCGTGGCGTGCGTGGGCGAGGCGCAGTTCACGCTCTGTGCGAACGGCCAGCCGTGGGAAAACGTCTTCGACAAAATCTGGTACCCGCGCTTCTCGCCCGATGGCCGTCTCACGGCCATCGTGCAGAGCGACGGGGAGTGGACCCTGGCCGTGGACGACGCGCCCTGGGAGCAGACCTTCGCCTATCTCTGGGGCACCCGTTTCAGCCGGGACGGCTCGATCATCGCGGCCAGCATCCAGCAGGACGGCGAGTACGGCTTGGCCGTGGACGGCGAACCCTGGGAAGGCCTCTTCGAGAACGCCACGGACTTCGCCCTGTCCGACGACGGCTCGGCGGGGGCGGCCTCGGTCCAGGTCAAATCCCTTGGCCAGGCCGACATCGCCACCTTCCAGCAGGGCGTGTACAGCATCGCCGTCAACGGAGAGGCCTGGGACGCGGTCTTCGTCAACGCCTGGAACCCCTCCTTCGACGCGGCGGGCAAACGGGTCGCGGCGGCCCTGCGTCACTCGCTCTACGAGTACGGCGTGGCCGTGGACGGAGTGCCCTGGAAGAGCCGTTTCGGTTCTGTCTGGGAACCGGTCTTCAACCCTGCCACCGGAGAGGTCAACGCGCCCGGCCGGGTGCAGGGCAAGTGGGGTCTGGCCGTGGACGACCAGATGGCTTGGCCCGCCCGGTACGCCCAGCTCTGGCACGTGGCCTTCACCCCGGACGGCAAGACCACCGCGGCCATCGTGGCTCCCGAGTTCGGCAGCTTCACCGTGGCCGTGAACGACAGACCCTGGGAGGCGACCTTCCCGGTGGTCACCGATCTCGCGCTCGCGAAGAACGGACGCGCCGCCTGCCTGGGCAGCGACTGCAACAAGAACTTCGCGATCTGCGTGGACGGCCGCACCTGGAGCGGACGCTACGACATGGCCTGGACGCCCGTCTTTTCCGACGACGGCGCGAACGTCGCAGTCCTGGTGGAAAAACAGGGCAAACGCACCGTCGTCCTGAACGACAAGGTCTACAGGGAATGGTTCGACACCGCCTTCCCGCCCGTCTTCTCGCCCGACGGCGGCAAGGTCCTGATCCGCGGCATCTCGGGCGGCAAATTCATGCGCATCGTGGTCACGCCCGATGCGTTCCACGCGTGAGGGAGGCAGACATGCGCGAACTTTACGAATTCGCCGTCGGCCCGATGGCCTGGGCGGCCTTCGGAGTCTTCCTCATCGGCTCCGTCATCCGCCTGATCTCCATGTACAGCCTGGCCAGGAAGAAGGACGGTCCGTTCCTCTCCTACATGAGCTGGCGCTTCGGCCTGCGTTCCATCCTGAACTGGCTGATCCCCTTCAACGCCCAGGGCTGGAAGGAGAACCCGCTGGTCTGCGTGACCACCTTCGTCTTCCACCTCGGCCTGATCCTGGTGCCCCTCTTCCTGCTGGGCCACGTGGTGCTCTGGGACCAGTACTGGGGCTTCTCCTACCCGACCCTGCCGGAGCAGGCGGCCGACATCTTCACCATCGCGGTGATCGTCGCCTGCCTCGTCTTCGCTTGGCGCAGGGCCACCAACCGCACCCTGCGCTTCGTGACCACCGGCCAGGACTGGCTGGTGCTGCTCATCGCCTTTCTGCCCTTCCTCACGGGCTTTCTGGCCTCCCAGCACGTCGGCCCGCCGCTGGTCATGACCACCCTGCACGTCCTCTCGGGCGAGCTGATGCTCATGGCCATTCCGTTCACCCGGCTGTCCCACATGATCTTCGGCCTGTTCAGCCGCGCGTACATGGGTTCCGAGTTCGGCGGCGTCCGCCACGCCAAAGACTGGTAAGACAGGTAAGGGAGGCACTATAATGGGCATTGAACAAAGACGCATAGACGATGCGGGGCTCGCGCGGGGAATGGCCGCGCTGACTCCGGAGAAGATAGCCAAGACGTTCCAGGCGCTGATCGCCGGGGAGTGCGGCGCGCGGCTGCGCACCTACGTGGAGACCTGCATGCGTTGCGGCATGTGCGGCCCGGCCTGCCACTACTTCCTCTCGCACGACGGCGACCCGAGCTACGCGCCCGTGGGCAAGGTCAGCGAGACCATGTGGAAGCTGCTCAAGGCCGACGGAAAGGTCGATCCCCGCGTCATCGGCGACTGCGCGCAGATCGCCTACACCGAATGCAACCTCTGCCGCCGCTGCATGCACTACTGCCCCCTGGGCATCGACACCGCCTACATCATCTCCGTGGTGCGCCGGCTGTGCCACAAACTCGGCGTGACCCCCATGTACATCCAGGACACGGCGCACAGCCACTCGGCGACGCTCAACCAGATGTGGGTCAAGGACGACGAGTGGACGGACAGCCTGCAGTGGCAGGAGGACGAAGCACGCTCCGAGTTCCCGGACCTGCGCATCCCCCTGGAAATGGAGGGGGCGGACTTCATGTACTCGGTCATCGCGCCCGAGCCCAAGTTCCGCACCCAGCTCATCTACCAGGCCGCAGCCATCTTCCACACCGCGGGCTGCAACTGGACCATGCCCGGCACCCCGGGCTGGGACAACAGCAACATGGCCATGTTCTCCGGCGACGCCGAGATCATGGGCCGCGTCGAGCGCTACCACTTCGAAACGGCCCAACGCCTGCGCGTCAAGCGCATCGTCATGGGCGAGTGCGGTCACGCCTTCCGCGCGGTCTACGACGTGGGCAACCGCTGGCTGGGCTGGAAGATGCATCCGGTCCCGGTGGTCCATTCCATCGAGTTCTTCTGGGAACTGCTCGACCAGGGCAAGATCCGCATGGCCAGCAAGTACCCCGGCCCCGTGACCATCCACGATCCCTGCAACGTCATCCGCGGCCGCGGCCTCATGGACAAGCTGCGCGAGGTCGTGAACCACATCTGCGACGGCGTGGTCGAGATGTCGCCCAACCGGGAGCACAACCTGTGCTGCTGCGCGGGCGGCGGCGTGATCAACTGCGGCCCACCGTTCAAGAACGTGCGCATCGTGGGCAACAAGGCCAAGGCCGACCAGCTGAAGGCCACCGGGGTGCAGACCTGCATCGCGCCCTGCCACAACTGCCACGGCGGCCTGGAGGACATCATCCACCACTACAAGCTGGGGATGAAGCTGAAGTTCCTGGGCGACATCATCTACGAACACATGGAGAAGCCGGGCGCCGTATAGCCCCGGGCCACAAGCGAGGAGGAAACGTCATGCGAAGAGTGAACGTAGTGGCGGCCGCTCTGCTCCTGGCCGGGCTGGTCTGGGCGCTGCCCGCCCTCTCCCAGGAGGACATGAAGACCGTGCCCAACGCGGCCTTCGGGACGCCCCAGCGGTCTGCGGCCGTGTTCCAGCACGACCTGCACAACGAAAAGGCCAAGCTCGACGACTGCGGCGCTTGCCACCACGGGGACGACGGTGGCAAACCCGATCCCGCCAGCCCCACGCCGGGCCAGCCCTGCGCGGAGTGCCACCCCGTGGACGCCAAGGGCAAGACCCCGCTCATGCGGGCCTTCCACCGGCAATGCGTGGGCTGCCATCACGACTCGGGCAAGGGTCCCCTGACCTGCGGCGAATGCCACACCTGAACCTGAAGGAGGCGCACATGGCCAAGAAAATCATGGTTGTGGACGACGACCCGGCCATCGTCGACTACCTGACCACCCTGTTCTCGGACAACGGCTACGCCACGTGCAGCGCCCCGGACGGCGAAGCGGCGCTGGGCGTGGTCGAGCGCGAGAAGCCGGATCTGATCACCCTGGACCTGGAGATGCCCAACGAATGGGGTCCGCGGTTCTACCGCAAGCTCTCCCAGAAGCCGGCTCTCAAGGACACCCCGGTGATCGTGATCAGCGGCCTGTCGGGCATCCACCTGGCCATCCGCCGGGCCGTGGCGACCATCAACAAGCCCTTCGAACCCGCCCAGGTGCTGCAGATCGTCGAACAGACCATCGGCAAATAACCTGACCCCAGCGCGGCGTGGCTGAAGAGCGGAAAGAAGAGCGGGCGAAATATGCTCCCGGATCGGCCCATGTGGGCGCGGAACGCGCCCACATGGGATCCGGCCGGGACAGAAGAGGGAGCATATGAACCTCTGCCTCGCCACTTATGGGGATCGTCTCGCGACGCTGCTCGAAAACGCCGCCGAGTTGCACTTTTTTCAGGTCAAAGGCCGGACGGCGACGCCCAAGGGGTTCTGCCCCATGCCCTCGGGCGGCCCGTCCGGCCTTCTTCTCACCCTGCACGGCTTTTCCATCGACACCCTGCTCTGCGGCGGAGCGACCCCCGCCTATCTCGACGTGCTGCGCAGCGGCGGAGTCAAGGTCCATCCCTGGCTGAGCGGGGAGATCACCGAGACCGTCCGCGCCTGGACAACGGGCGATCTCTCGCGTCTGCGCATGCCGGGCGCGGCCGAAACTCCGCCCGCCGCCTTCCCCCGCAAGGACTGAGCCTCGCCCGGCGGCCGCCGCCCCTCCATCGCAAAAGAATCATGGCTTTCAGACCGCATCCGGCGTAATCTGCCACGCTATACCTACGAACGCGCTTCGCCATGTGCCGCGCGGAGGGAGGGAGCATGGACCGCCGCTGTCCGCAGGAGCTTCGCAAGTTCGTCGCCCCGGAGTTCGTGTTCGGGCCCGGCGCGGCCGACCTGGCCGTACGCTACGCCATGAACTTCGAAGCCCGCCGGGTCATGCTCGTCACCGACCCAGGGGTGCGCGCCGCCGGATGGGCGGACAAGATATCGGACTCCCTGCGTGGGGCAGGCATGGAGCCGGTCGTTTTCGACCGCGTTTCGCCCAATCCCCGCGACCATGAGGTCATGGACGGCGCGGAGATATACCGGGCCCAGGGCTGCGACGCCATCGTGGCCGTGGGCGGCGGCAGCCCCCTGGACTGCGCCAAGGGCATCGGCGCGGTGGCCACCAACGAGGCCCACGTCCTCACTTTCGAAGGCGTGGATCAGGTGCCCGTGCCCTGCCCGCCGCTGATCTGCCTGCCCACCACCTCGGGCACCGGGGCCGAGGTCTCCCAGTTCGCCATCGTCACGGACACCGACCGGGGCGTGAAGATCGCCATCGTCAGCAAGACCATGATCCCGGACGTGGCCCTGCTCGATCCTCTTCTGACCACGACAATGGACCCGGCCCTGACCGCGGCCACCGGCCTGGATGCCCTGACCCACGCCGTGGAGGCCTACGTCTCCAACGCCAGCTTCGCCGTCACCGACCTCTTCGCCCTCTCGGCCATGCGGCGCATCGCGGCCAGCCTGAAGGACGCCATAGATAATCCCCGGGACATGTGCGCCCGCAGCGAGATGCTCCTGGCCAGCCTGGAGGCGGGACTGGCCTTCTCCAACGCCATCCTGGGCGCGGTGCATGCCATGGCCCACGCCCTGGGCGGCCTGCTCGACCTGCCGCACGGCGAGTGCAACGCCTTGCTTCTGCCACATGTGGTGCGTTACAATTACGACGCCTCCCCGGAACGCTTCCGGGCCGTGGGCGAGGCCGTGGGCGGCGATCTGCGCGGCCTTGCGGACGAGGCCGCGCGCGAGGCGCTCATCGCCCGCATCGAGGAAATCAAGCGCCAAGCTGGCGTGACCGGCAATCTCGCCGACCTCGGCGTCACCCCGGACGATCTCGCCAAGCTGGCGGCCAACGCGGCAGCGGACCCGTGCCTCCTGACCAACCCCAAGGCCGCAAGCGCCGAGGAAATCCGCCGCATCTATGAACAAGCCCTCTGACCGGCAGGACGGTGCCGACCGCCTGAAACTCATCGGCCTGGGCGAGAGGTCGCTGCAGAAGAGCTACTATCCGGAGCTTCGCAAGCGTCTGGCCGAACTGGAGCGCTTCAGGGCGCTTCTGGACCGCTCCAGCGACTTCATCTTCCTCACCGAGGCCGCCTCGGGCCGCATCGCCGACGTCAACGAAGCGACCTGCGCCAGCCTCGGCTACACGCGCGAGGAACTGTCCGCCAAGTCCGTCAGCGACTTCTCCGACTTCGACGGCAAAAGCTGCACATTGAGCGAGAGCATCCAGGGCAGCCCCCAGGAGTCGGTCTTCTACGCCGCGGACGGCCGGATCATCCCGGTGGAGCTGGCGATCAGCACCACGCTCGTCGACGGCAGGCGCTACTGCATCATCGTGGCCCGCGACATCACCGAGCGCAAGAACATGGAGGCCGCGATCCGGCTCACCCAGTACGCCATCGACACGAGCAGCACGGCCATCTTCTGGGTACAGGGCGACGGCTCCCTGGCCTACGTCAACGAGGCGGCCTGCCGCCACCTGGGCTACGACCGCCGGGAGCTTCTCGCGCTACGCGTCTGGGACTTCGACCTGAACCTGAACGCGGAGGTCTGGCGCGAGCGCGGCTGGCGGACCGTCAAGGGCCAGGGCAGCGTCAGCTTCGAATCGCAGCACAGGCGAAAGGACGGCGGCCGCACCCCGGTGGAGGTGCAGAGCCACCACGTCAATTTCGAAGGCCGGGAATACATCTGCGCCTTCGTCACGGACATCGCGCAGCGCAAGGACGCGGAGCGGCGGCTGCGCGAATCCCTGGCCGAGAAGGAAACCCTGCTCAAAGAGGTCCACCACCGCGTCAAGAACAACCTGCAGATCGTCTCCAGCCTGCTGCACCTGCAGATGAACACCGCGACCTCGCCCGAGGCCGGGGAGCCGTTGCGCGAAAGCGCGGCCCGGGTGGCCACCATGGCCCTGGTGCATGAGCAGATATACCGCTCCCAGAGTCTGTCGCGCATCAACCTCGACAGCTACCTGCGCCAGCTCGTCACCCGTCTCGTGGAGACCTTCCGCGGCCCGAGGCAGGTGAACGCGGGCGTCGTCGCGCCGCATCTCTCCGTGCCCCTGGACACCGCCATTCCCCTCGGCCTCATCGTCAACGAGGTGGTCACCAACTCCCTTAAGCACGCCTTCGCGGACCGTCCCGCGGGCAGTCTCCGGGTGAAGCTCGTGCAGCGGGGAGACGGGCTGCGCCTGACGATCGCGGACAACGGCGCGGGCCTGCCCCCGGACTTCAGGAGCGAGGAGTCGGGCAGCCTCGGCATGCAGCTCATCTGGAGCCTGACCCGCCAGCTCGACGGCCGCGCCTCGCTCAAGAGCCGCAAGGGAGCCATCTTTCGCCTCGCCTTTCCGGCGGACACCGAAAACGCCGCCCCCTGATCCCCCACGACACGGTTGGCAGGCGACGGCGCGGGGTGTAGGATGCGCCCCGCACATCGCAACCAAGGAGACTCCATGCGCCTTCGTTCCCTTCTCCCCGGACTGCTGTCCGCCGCCCTGACCGTCCCGGCCTTCGCCCAGGGACCGGTCATCCCGGCCGATTCGCCCATCACCCTCACTGCCATCGCCAGCGAAATCTTCGAGGTCGGCGCGCTGCCGGTCAATCCCTCCTCGGGCTACGTCTGGCAAGAAACCGTCGAGCCCAAGGGCGGCGTCTACCTGGCCGACAAGGTCACGAACTGCCCCGGCGGCGGCGCGGCCGGAACTCCCTGCGTCCAGAACCTGCTCTTCGCCGTGGAGAAGCGCAAAGCCGCCAACATCACCTTGCGCTACGTCAAACCCGGAGCGGCTCCGGTCCGCACCGTCAAGCTGGCCGTGGACTTCACCGACCAGAGCACCCTGCGCATCAGGGAAATCAGGTAGCCCGCCCGAGCCTTTCCCTTTTTTTCGAAGTGGTCCTGGTCAACAGGGCCGCTTCGGGGTAGACGTTTCCAAACATGCACCCGAGGACCAGTCAGCCCATGTCCGCAAAACGCCCCTTCGGCCACGTCGCAATCCCCTTCGCCCGCATCCACCTGGAGCTGACCAACGTCTGCGACTTCAACTGCCTGTTCTGCCCCAAGTCTCTGATGACCAGGAAGTACGGCTACATGGACGAGGCGCTGGCGCGGCGGCTCATCGACGAGATCACGGACAAAGGGCTGGCCGAGAAGATCACCTTCCACGTCATGGGCGAACCCACCCTGCACCCCCAATTTTTCGACATCCTGGCTCACGCGCGCGACAAGGGCGCGGCCGTGGGGCTGACCACCAACGGCGGAGGCCTGGGCGGCCAGGCCGGGGAGCGGCTGCTGGATTTCGAACTGAAACAGGTGGACGTCTCGCTGCAGACCCCGGACGCAGAATCCTTCAGGCTGCGCAAGGCCGGCAGGCTCGCCTTCGAGGACTTCCTGGACGGCATCGTCCGTTTCTTCGCCGCCTACCGCACGCGCTGGCCAGAGACCGTGTTCAAGTTCCGCTTCCTGAACACCACCTTCCCGCCCAAGTCCATCGAAGAGAAGCAGGGCCCCATGCGGGTCATCTCCTCCACGGCCGAACTGCGGGACACTTTCGGCCTCTGGGTGGCGCGCATCTACGACCTCATGGGCCTGGACCCTGCGGCGCGCGACGCCGCGGTGGAGCGCCTCTCGCAACTCAAGTCCTGGAAATGGAACGTGGTCGAGATCCTGCCCCATACCTTTTTCGAGACGTACATGCTCGGCGACTGGGGCAACGCCTTTGCCGGGGACGCCGTGCGCGAGGCCTGGGCTGGCTACTGCTTCGGCATGCGGGACCACTTCGCCGTGCTCTGGAACGGCGACGTGACCCTCTGCTGCGTGGATTTCGACGGCAAGACGCGCATCGGCAACGTGAGCGGCAAGAGCCTGGAGGATATCCTGCATTCCAAGGCCCTGGGCGCGGTCATGCGCGGCTTTCGCCGCCTGCGGCCCACCCTGCCCGCCTGCCGCCGCTGCCTGGGGTCGCGCTCCACGCTCTCCTGGCTGGTCAAGCCCTTCCTGCAGGTGGGCGGGCTCTCGCTGCTCAAGCCGTATTTCCACAAGAAGACGCGTCTCTACGACGTCCCCCCGGCCATTCCGGCCGCACGCAGCAAGGAGGAAGCATCATGAGGAGCATCGCATTGCTCGTGGCCCTGTGCACCGGACTGCTCTGCGCCTCGGCCCTGGCCCAAGGCGGCAACGCCCAGACGGGCGAGGCCCTGGCCAAGCGCATGTGTTCCTGCCACAACACCAAGAAGGACCTCGACGGCAAGCCCGAGGCCGATCTGGTGAAGAAGATGAAGGCCTACAAGGCCGGGCAGGGCGAACCCAAGATGATGATCACCCTGGCGGGCAAGCTCTCGGACCAGGACATCCTGGACAGCTCCGCCTACTACGCCGCCCGCAAGTAAAGGGTCCCGCGTCCGCGCGACGGACGGGGACGCGCCCGGCAAAAAAGGGCATGGCATGGTTCGTGCTTCGTGCGCGCCATGGTCCCGTTCCTGCCGCCCCAGCCCCCGCTCGCCGCGCTTGCGGCCCGTCTCCTGCACCGCAAGACGCAGACGGCCCCGCTGTTCGCGCCCGACGGCTACAGCGACCGGCCCCTGGCCTGCGAGATAGACCGGCTGCGCGATGCCGCCCGGGAGCCGTCCGACGCGGACCTCGTGCGGCTGCTGGCCAAGTACGCCCACGCCTACGTGCACGACTCCGAGGCCAGACCGGTCTCCCTGGCCGAATTGACCCTGCTCTTCGACCAGTTCCATCACCGCCGCCGCGGCTGCGAAAGCCTGGACGGCCGCGACGACCTGCGCCGCCGCCTGCTCCGGCTGAGCTTCGCCCTGACCATGATCGCCGACCTGCCCAAGAGCGCCCGGATCGTGCGGGAAATCCTCGACACGCCGCTACGCCACGACGACGGCGCTTCCTTCCTGGGCCTGGACATCGGCACGGGAACCGGCATCCTCATGCTGGCCATGCACCTGGCCGCCTGCCGCGCGGGCTATTCCCCGATCCGGCTGGTCGGCGTGGAGCGCGACCGCACCACCTGGGAGCGCACCGTGGCTCTGACCCGCACCCTGGGCATCGGCGTGGCCCTGCTCGGCGACGCCAAATCCCCGGCGACCTATGCCGCCCTGCCCGAAGGCCCGGTGCATTTCGTCTGCAACGAAACCCTGCCGAGCCTGGGCCAACGCCTCTGGAAAGAGGATTTCGTGCCCATCAGCCAGGCCCTCTTCACGGCCCTGGGCGAACGTTTGGCCGAGGCGACCTTTTTCCCGGCCGCGCTGTGGGCCCGCAAGGACGAGGACGAGGCCGTGCGCCTGGGCGTGGAGAACGGCTTCGCGCCCGCCTCGGATTATCCCCTGCGCCTGCTCCGCGCCGAGGCCATCGAACTGTCCGGGGAGCCCGTGCGCCTGGACCGCATCGGCCACGAATGCGCCGTCCACATCCGGCCCGAATGGCGCGAACGCCTGGGCAGCCGCTGGTAGCGCCTCCGCCTTGCCTCCAGCCCCGGCCTCTGCTATGCGCGCTCACGCACAGGAGCGCGCATGACGATACCCGAAATCCTTCCCTACTTCATAGGCCCGGTGGTTTGCTGCCTCATCGGCTGGCTGACCAACTGGCTGGCCGTGAAGATGCTCTTCCACCCCCGCCGCCCGCTGACCATCGGGCCGCTGGTCATCCACGGCGTCTTCCCCAAGCGCCAGGCCGCCCTGGCCGCGCGCCTCGGCGCGCTGATCAAGCAGGAACTTGTGCGCCTGGACGAGATCGCCGACGCCCTGCGGCAGCAGGACCTGGCCGAACGCTTCCGTGACACCATCGACGCCGCCGTGGACAAGCTGCTCACCGAAAAGCTGGTCCAGGCCATCCCCATGGCCGCCATGCTGCTCTCAGACTCCATGGTGCGCAAGGTCAAGACCATGCTCGTGCCCGAACTGCTGGCCCTGGTGCCGTCCCTCGTGGACCGCGCCGCCGGGGCCATTTCGGCCTGCTACGACGTGGAGGAGGCCGTACGCGAAAAGGTCGAGGCCTTCCCCGTGGAGAAGCTGGAGAACATCCTCTTCGCCATCATGAGCAAGGAATTCCGCTTCATCGAGATCTCCGGCGGCGTCCTCGGCTTCACCGTCGGCGCCCTGCAGTCCCTCGCCCTCTGGCTGCTGCGCTGAACCGCCGCCCCGGCGAGAGGGCGCAGCCGGTCGCAACGCGTCGCATTCAGGACGCACAAACGAAGACTCCAAGGGGCTTTCGGCCCCCTGGTCCCTCACAATCCGCACAGGCCACGGGCGTCCTTTTGGACCGCCGCGAACGCTCCGGTCCGGCTACAGCTTTTTCCCGGCCTTGGTCACGGCCTTCTTCAGCTCGCCGAAGGCCGCGTCGAACCCCTTGCGCAGCTCTCCCAGGGCGTCGGCCCCGCCGCGGCGCAGGAGGTCCAGCTTGTAGCGGGCGGACTCCATGAGATCCTCGACCTGTTTCTTGTTGCGGTCATAGGCGGCCCGCGCCTCCCGCGAGATCGCGCCGGGATCGCGCAGCATCCCGGCCGCGGCGGAGCGCAGGTCCTCGAACTGGGCGGCCGCGGTGCGCAGGGCCTCGCGGCTTTCCAGCCAGAGACTGGCCTTGCCCTTGCCCACGGCCTCGGCCGCGCGCCTGAGGTCCTCGCCGGGCGAAAAGACGGCCGCGGTGCGCGGCGGGATGGGCACGGCCGCGCCGGTGGAGGGATTGCGGCCGGTGCGGGCCGCCCGCTTGCGCACCGAGAAGGTGCCGAAGGGCCGCAACACGACCTTCTCCCCGGAGGCCAGGGCGATGCCGATCTCCTCCAGGATGGCTTCGTAACAGAGCTCCGCCTGGCGATTGGTGGCGAGCCCGGCCCGCTGCTTCATGTAGGATGTCAGATAGTCCTTGGCCATGTCCCGACTCCCGGCTTGACGTTCATGGAAAAAACATTACCTGTCTTCCACGTTAACACAGCCCGCGAAGCATTGCCACGCCCAACCAGGATCAAACGGAAAAAAATGAACGACCCCTTGGCCAAGCTCCAGGCCGCCCTCGACACGTGCGAAACCTGGCCCTGCGACTACTGCTTCAAGTTCATCGCCAAGAGCGACGAACTCGGCCCGCTTCTTGAGCTTTTCGAGGGCTTTGCGGTCTCGTTGCGGGAGAGCGCCGGGGGGAAGTACACCAGCCTCACGGTCCAGGCCGTGATGCAGTCCTCGGACGAGGTCCTGGCCGTCTACCGCAAGGCCGCGGAGCACCCCGGCATCATAAGCCTGTAAACGCGCGCCCGTCCGGCCCGTCCGCACTCGCCGCGGCGGAGACGATGGCCACGGACGAGGAGCTGCCGAGACGATCCGCGCCCGCGCGCAGCATGTTCAGGGCCTGGTCCAGGGTCCTGATCCCCCCCGACGCCTTCACGCCCATCTCCGGCCCCACGGCCTCGCGCAGCAGCGCCACGTCGTGCGCGGTGGCCCCGCCCGGCCCGAAGCCGGTGGAGGTCTTGACGAAGGCCGCCCCGGCCGCCTTGGCCAGCACGCACCCGGCGAGCTTCTGGCCGTCCGTGAGGGCGGCGGTCTCCAGGATGACCTTGACCGGAAACGGCGCGGACGCGGCCACCACGGCCCCGATGTCCTGGAACACGGCGCGGTGGTCGCGGGCCTGCAGGGCCAGGGGGTTGATGACCATGTCCAGTTCGCGCGCGCCCGCATGCAGGGCGTCCAGCGCCTCACGCACCTTTTCGGCCGTGGACTCCAGGCCGCTGGGGAAGCCGACCACGGCCACGGGCAGCACGGCGCTGCCCGCGAGATGACGGGCGATCAGGGATATCTGTCCGGGATAGACGCAGACCGCCTTGAAGCCGTGCTCCAGGGCCTCGCGGCAGAGGCGCTCCAAGGCCTCGGGCCGGGCGGCCGGGTCGAGCAGGGTGTGGTCGATGGCCTGGGCCAGACGCCGCGGCGAGGGGAAGCAGGTGTCCATGACCGTCCTCTACGCCCGGGAACGCGCCTTGCCAAGCGGGCGGGTTGTGCTAGAATTGCAAAGAGACGCGCGCCCTTGCCGCGCCCCCGGAGGTTTGCCCATGCGCCACGCCTTGCTCCTCTGCATCCTGCTCTGCCTCGTTCCGGCGGCCTGCGCCCCGTCCAAGATCAGGCTCTTCGACGACTATTCCGACCCCCTGCTCGAATCGGTCATCGAGGGCGAGGGGCCGGGCAAGGTCCTGCTTCTGCCCGTGCGCGGCTTCATCAGCGACGAGCCGGGCCGGGGGCTGTTCGCGACGCGTCCCTCCACTGTGCAGGAGACGGCCGCGCACCTGCGCAAGGCGGCGCAGGACCCCGCGGTCAAGGCCGTGGTCCTGGTGGTGGACTCGCCGGGCGGGAGCGTCACGGCCTCGGACATCCTGTACCACGAACTGACGCGCTTCAAGGAGCAGAGCAAGGCCCCGGTGGTGGCCTGCATGATGGGCCTCGCGGCCTCGGGCGGCTACTACGTCTCCCTGGCCGCGGACCGCATCGTGGCGCACCCGACCACGGTCACGGGCTCGGTGGGCACGGTCTTCCTGCAGCCTCGCGTGGACGGACTGATGGACAAGCTCGGGGTGCAGGTGGAGACCTTCGCCTCGGGCGACAAGAAGGACATGGGCTCGCCCTTCAGGCAGCCCACGGACGAGGAGCGCGCCCTGTTCCGGGCGCTCATCGCCGACCTCAACGACCGCTTCCTCTCCCTGGCGGCCGAACGCCGGAAGCTTTCGGGCGAACGCCTCGCCCTGGTGGCGGACGCGCGGGTGATGACCGCGAACCAGGCCCTGGCGGCCGGGCTCATCGACCGCGTGGGATTCCTGCAGGACGCCCTGGCCGAGGCCAGGGGCCTGGCCGGGCTGCCCGAGAGCGCCGCCGTGGTGGCCTATCGCCGCACGCCCCAGCCCGACGACACCATCTACAACCCGGCCACGGCCGCGCTGCCCGCGGGCGGTCTCAAGCTCGTGGACCTCGGCGCGGCCGAGGCGGCGCTCTCGGTGCGGCCCGGCTTCTACTGGCTGTGGTCGCCGCAGCTTCCCTGACGGACCGGCGCGCCATATGCAAACGAGGAACGACATGGCCCTGTTCTCGAAAAAAGACGACGGCAAGGACGCGGCCGAGGCCCAGGACCGGACGGCGCCGGAGCGGACGGCCCCGGCCGAGACCGCGGACGCGCAGGAATGGCTGATTCCCGAGGAGAGCCGCGGGTATCTCAGCCAGCTCTTCAAGGGCCTCAAAGCCCCGGTAGAGCTGCGCCTGTTCACGGGGAAGGGGCTCAACGAGGAGTACGCGGGCTTCACGCGCCGGTTCATCGCGGATCTGACGCGCCTCTCGGACAACATCAGTCTGACCGAGGTCGATCTCGACGCGCCCGAGGCTGCGGAGCGCGGCATCGCCGAATCGCCCACCGTGCTCATGGCCCCGGACCGCTACGACATCCGCTTCACCGGCGCGCCCGCTGGCGAGGAGGGACGCACCTTCATCGAGGCCATCGCGCTCTGCTCCCTGGGCAGGAGCGGCCTCAGGCAGACCTCGCGCGACCTGCTCGCGACGCTCGCCGAGAAGCGACACGTGCGCGTCTTCGTCTCCCCCACCTGCCCCTACTGCCCGGGCCAGGCGGTCAATGCGGTGCGCGCGGCCATCGAACGGCCGGAGCTCGTCTCCGCGCAGATCGTGGAGATCAGCGAGAACCGGGAGCTGGCCCAGCGCTTCGGCGTGGGCAGCGTGCCGCACACCGTGATCAACGACAGCCTCGCGGTCCTGGGCATGGAGCCGGAGGAGCGCTTCACGGCCGAACTGGTCGCCCTCAGGAGCGCCGAGGAACTCACGGGGACGGCGGGGAGCCCGGGCGGGGCGGCCGAGGAGTCGGTCTTCCGCGACCTGGTCATCGTGGGCGGCGGCCCGGCCGGGCTGGCCGCGGGCATCTACGCCGAGCGCGCGGGCCTGCGCAGCGTGATCCTGGAGAAGGCCAACGTGGGCGGCCAGGTCGCGGCCACGCCCGTGGTCGAGAACTACCCCGGGATGACCTCCACCTCGGGCGGCAAGCTGGTGGACATGCTCGCGGCCCACGCCCGCGAGTACGTGGACATCCACGAATTCGAGCCGGTGCAGGAGATCAAGGTGGGCCGCCTCATCGAGGCGGTCACGCCGCGCGTCCTGTACCGCTGCCGGGCGCTGATCCTGGCCACGGGAGCCTCCTGGAAGGCGCTCGGCGTGCCGGGCGAGAGCGCCTTTCACGGCAACGGCGTGTCGCACTGCGCCTCGTGCGACGGCGCGCTGTACAAGGACCGAAAGGTCGTGGTCGTGGGCGGCGGCAACACCGCCCTGACCGACGCCCTGCACCTGCGGAACCTGGGTGCGGACGTGACCGTCGTGCATCGCCGCGACGCCTTCCGGGCGCAGGAACATCTGCAGAAGTCCGTGGCCCGCGAGGCCATCCCCGTGCTCTGGAACAGCGAAGTCACGGCCGTGCTGGGCGAAGGCGCGCTCACCGGGGTGCGGCTGCGCGACACGGTCACGGGCGAGGAGCGGGAGCTGGCCTGCGACGGCGTCTTCGTGGCCATCGGCGAGAAGTCCGAGACGCGGCTGGCGCGGCAGGTGGGCCTCAGGCTCGATGCGGACGGCAACGTCGCGGTGGACCGCGAGATGCGCACCAGCATCCCGCGCATCTACGGAGCCGGGGACGTCACCGGCGGGCTCAGGCAGATCGTCACGGCCATGGGCGCGGGGGCCACGGCGGCCATGACCGCCTTCGCGGACCTCAAGCGGTTCGAATCCGAGGAGGCAGGGGACGAGGAGCGGCCATGATCGAGGGGTACGAGTTCGGCGCCATGACCGTGGACGGGGTGCGCCACACGCACGACCTGCTGCTCGTGGGCGGCAGCGTCGTGGCCGACTGGTGGCGGGGCAAGGCGCACCTGCTGACCATCATGGATCTTTCGCCCGTCCTCGCCGCCAGACCCGAGGTGCTGGTGGTGGGCACGGGCCGCAGCGGGGCCATGCAGCTCGCCCCCGGCCTGGCCGAGGCCCTGGAGGAACGGAACGTCGAGCTTGTCGCCCTGCCCAGCCCCGAGGCCTGGAAGGCCTACAACGAGCTGCTCGCCGAAGGCCGTCGCGTGGCCGGAGCCTTCCACCTGACCTGCTGACGTCGGCCCGGCCGCTCACGCCGCCCAGGGCCGCCGCAAAAGCTCCTGCACGGTCCGCATGGCTCGCACCAGTCTGCCGCGTTCCCGGGCCCCAAGCCCCTTGAGGGCTCCGGCGATCTGCCGTCTGGAACGCTCCTCCAGGTCGCCGAGTTGTCCTTGCCCCTCCTGCGTCAGCTCCAGGCGGCGCAAACGGCGGTCGCGGCCGTCGCGCTCGGCCCGGACCAGCCCCTGCCGCTCCAGCGACTTGAGGAGCCGGGAGAGGAGTCCCTTGTCCAGACCGAGCAGCGCGCCCAGATCGCGAGCCGTGACGCCTGCCGCGTGCCCGATCTCCCACAGCACGCGCGCTTCGGCCAGAGTCAGCGGACTGTCCAGCAACCGGTCTTCCAGAAGTCCCAGGAAGCGTGTGTAGAAACGGCTGAAGCTCCGAACGGCCTCGATGTCCTGCATCTTCTGTCCTCCGGCTCGGAATATGCCGCTATACAGTTGACATTGTCAACAGAATGTGGTTGACAAAATCAACCTTATTCATGCGGGAGGCCCCTTGCATTCCCGGATCGTCACCGTCCCCTGGCCGGGCATGGCCGGGGAAGTCATCGCCCTGCACGGGGCGTATTACGCCGCGCACTGGAGCCTGGACCTCGGCTTCGAACTCCAGGTCGCGCAGGAGTTGTGCGCCTTTCTGCGGCACCCGGCGCCGGACAGGCTCTGGGCCGCCGGGGTTGCGGGAAACCTGGCCGGGTTCATTGCCTTGCAGCCCGTCGCCGGGGCCGAAGCCCGGTTGCGCTGGTTCATCGTCCGGCCGGGCGCGCAGGGGCAGGGACTGGGCCGCCGCCTGCTCCACCTCGCCCTGGGACAGGCGCGCGCCGCAGGTCTGACGCGCCTGCACCTGTGGACCTTCGCGGGCCTGGACGCCGCCCGCGCGCTTTACGAACGCGCCGGATTCCACCTCACGCAGGAAGAGCCGTCCGAGCGCTGGGGACCACGCCTGGTCGAGCAGCGCTTCGACCTCGACCTGGCGCACGGCTGAACGGCACGGGCCTAACCCTCGGACTGCATCTCCTCGATGAGCCTCTTCAACCTGCCCGCCTGTCCGGCCAGTTCCTCGATGGCCCTGGCCGCCTGCAACATGCCCTGCCCCGTCTCGGACGTGACCCGGCTGATGTCCTCCACCGCCCGGTTGATCTCTTCGCTGGCCGCGGACTGCTCCTCGGCCGCGGTGGCGATGGAGCGCACCTGATCCGAGGTGCCGTCCACGAAGGAGACGATCTCCGCAAGCGCCTGTCCCGAGCGGTTGGCCAGGGTGGTGGCCTCCGCGATGATCCGGCCGGACTCCTCCACGCTCTGGATGCTCGTGCGCGCGCCCGCCTGGATGGCCTCGATGGCCTGGCCGACCTCCTTGGTGGCGGTCATGGTCTTTTCCGCCAGCTTGCGCACCTCGTCCGCCACCACGGCGAAGCCCCGGCCCGCATCTCCGGCCCGCGCCGCCTCGATGGCCGCGTTCAGAGCCAACAGGTTGGTCTGGTCCGCGATGTCCGTGATCACGCTCATGATCCGCCCGATGTCCTCGGCCTGCTTGCCCAGGCCCTGCATCGCGCCCTTCAGCGTCTGGGACTGGTCGTAGACCCGCTGGATGGAGGCCACGGCCAGCTCGACCACGCCCGCGCCTTCCTTGGCCTTGGCGCTGGCCTTGTCCGCGCTCCCGGCTGCGGAGCCGGAATTGCGAGCCACCTCAAGCACCGTGGCGTTCATCTCCTCCATGGCCGTGGCCGTCTCCGCCGTGCGTTCGCTCTGCACCTCCGCGCCCCGGGTCACCTGCGCCACCTGGGAGGTCAACTGCCCCGCCGCGGCGGATACGCTTTCGGAAACCGAGGCGGCGTCGCGCGCGATGCGCGTGAGCTTGTCCAGCAGCGCCTTGACCCGCGCCTCCTGCTCCTGGGCCTGACGCATGGACAATTCGGCCTCGCCCTTGGCCCGGGTGGCCTCCGCGCTCTTGTGCTCGGCCTCGCTCATCTTGTCCTTGAGCCGGCCGACCATGGTCTCGATGGCCCCCTGCATGGCCCCGATCTCGGCCCCCGCGCCCGCCCCCGCCGTGGCGTCGAGGTTCCCCCCGGCCACGGCCTCGGCGTAGGACTTCACGCCCAGGATGGGGCGGATGATGTTGGAGTTGGAGACCATGAACGAGAGGATCACGATGACCAGGAGCACGCCGGTGGTCACGCCCCCCGCGGTCAGTTCGGCGCGCGCGATGTCCCGCTTGGTCTTGGCCAGACTGTAGGTGATCTTGAACGCGCCGTGGCGCTGCCCCACCCTCCAGCCCTCCTTGGTCCCGCCCACGATGTCCTTCTCGCCCGCGGGATCGCCGTGGCAAGTCATGCACTCGCGGGTCAGCTTGATGGAGCGGTAGTAGACGACCGCGTCGTCGCCCACGATGGTCTTCTCGTCGAGATTCCCGGCGGACAGTTCGTCGAGCACCGCCTTCTCCTCCGGAGTCGGCTGGTTGCGGGGGTTGCGCGGGCTGACCTTGGGCACGCGGAAGGCGTACCCCGCCTTTTGCGCGTTCATCTCCGCCATCCGGATGGCCGTGATCACGGGGATCGCGCTCACCCTGGCCTCGGGCGGAATCTGGTCCAGCGGCTTGACGATGCCGGATTCGAGCTTCTGGGCCATCTCCTCGCGCCCGGCCTCGGCCATCATGACGATGGCCTTGCTCTTCTCCACGATGGCCTCGACGCCTGCGCTCTCGATGGAGGCGCTCTGCAGGAAGATGTTGATGCAGGCCACCACGAGCGGTCCGAGCGCGGCAATGAGCAGAACCTTCCACTTGAGGCTCATGTTCGTGAACATACGTTCTCCGGTTGGGATGCGTTTCGGGCCGGGCGGAGTCCCCCTCCGTCGGTGCGTCGCCCTGCGGCCCTTGTATCATGGCGGCCTGCGGCGTCAATGTCCCAGGCTGGCGTACAGGGCCGCGTAGTCCCGGACCATCCGCTCCAGGCCGAAGCGCTTCCGGCCGCCGCGCCGGGCCGTCGCGCCGACGCGCCTGAGGAGGCCCGGCGCGGCGAGCAGGCCTGCCGTCCGGGCGGCCATGCCCTGCCAGTCCTCGGGCGGGACCAGGAAGCCCGTGACCCCGTCCGCGATCTCCTCCGGGACGCCCCCCACGGCGAAGGCCACGGTGGGCAGGGCGACGGCCATGGCCTCCAGAACCACGAGGGGATGGTTGTCGGCCAGACTCGGGTAGACGAAGAGGTCCACGGCCCGCATGAGCAGCGCCAGACGGTCCTGCGACAGGTAGGGAAGGCGCATCAGATCGGATGCGGCCGACAGCTCCCCGCCCCCGGCCACGACCCAGAGCAGCCCGGGCAGGCGCGCGCTCACCGCGGCGCGCAGGCTGTCCCAGAGATGGCCCCCCTTGTATTGCGCGGCCTCGGCCCCATGCGCCGCGAGCAGGGCCACGGGCGCGGCGGGGTCGATGCCGAAGGCGCGGCGGGCCTCGGTGCGCGAGGGAAGAGCGGCCGCAGGGTCAGGAAAGGGCACGCCGTTGGGGATGATGCGCACGGCCTGCCCGGGCAGACAGCGCCCGGCCAGTTCCTTCATCCAGCGTGAGGGCGCGACGCAGACCGGGGCCAGCGCGGCAAGGGCCCCGGCGATGGCCGCGCGATGCGCGGCCGCGTCCGGAAAGCCGCGCGGACAGGAGGGGCCGCAGCCCTCGGCGAGGCGGTCGCAGTCCAAAGGATAGGGGCAGCCGCCGGTGAACAGGCGGCAATCGTGCAGGGTCAGCACGGTCCGGCCGCGCGCCCCGGCCCGGGCCAGGGCCGTGAGCAGCCCGGCCCAGTCCGCCGAGGCGTGCAGGTGCAGCAACGCGCCCGCGCGGGCGGACTCCAGCAGGCGCGCGCCGCCGTCCGCTCCCAGGCCCGTAGCGACGCCCGCCCCGACGCCAGACACGATGCCTGCCGCGACGTCGGGAGCGTCGTCGGGCGCTTCGAAGGTCCGCAGGCAGGTCCGCCCCAGGTCCGCGAGGCCCTGGGCGAGATGGTCGGCCACGCGGGCCGCGCCGCCCTGCCCCTGCAGCAGCGAGTGCTGGACCACGGAAAGGGCGGCGGGGGACGCGGCGCGGCTCACGCCCGCTCCACGAAACCGTGCTTGAGCGCCCACAGGACCAGAAATTCGGCCCCTTCGGCATCGAGGGAGGGATCGGCCGCGGCCAGCCGCAGGGCCACGTCCTCTCCGTCCGCGGCCTTGCGCGCCAGAGTGAGCACGGCGCGCAGCCGCTCCGGGGTCACGATGTGGGCCACGCCCGCGTAGATCAGGGGCTGCTCCTGGCCCCGGCGGCAGGCCTCGCCCGTCCGGCTTGCGATCAGGCGCAGCCCGGCCAGGCCCCGCTGCGCGGGATGAGCCGCGAAGGCCCGGGCGAAGCGCAGGTGCAGCGGATGGGCCGCCTCGGGCCGAAGCTGCGCGGGCTTCCGCCACAAGTCCTCCCACAGGTCGAGATGGGCACGGACCACGGCCTGCCAGGTGAAACGCTCCTCCACCCGCCTGCGCGCCGCCGCGCCCAGCCGCGCCCGCAGTCCGGCGTCCCCGGACAGGCGCAGCAGACCGTCCGCCAGGGCGGCCACGTCCAGGGCCGTGCGCTGGGCCAGCAGCAGATGGTACTGGTTGTCCGGCAGCAGCCGCGCCAGGGCGTCCACGGAACCGGTCAGGGCCGGGCCCACGGTGGGCGCGAGGAGCCCGGTCTCGCCGTGGGCAACGATGTCGCGGTAGCCGTCCCAGTCCCCGGCCAGCACGGGCAAACCGGCGGCCCCGGCCTCCAGCAGGGTCAGGCCGAAGGTCTCCTGCACGTTGTCCGAGGGGCTGACGAAGACGTCGGCCGCGGCCAGCAGCCTGCGCTTGTCCGCCTCGTCCGGACAGAGGAACGCGTCCAGCGGCAGCCGCAGCGCGCCGGCCAGGCCGCGCACCGTGGCCAGGACCTCGTCGTCCCTCGCTCCCCAGCCCGCCAGGACCAGCCGGACCGGACCGAGCTCCTGGGCCATGGCCCGCTGGAACGCACGCAGCAGGGGCAGCAGGTCCATCTTGGAATGATGCTCCAGACGGCCCAGGCACAAAAAGACGCATTCTTCCTCCGCCGCGCCGAGCATGCGGCGCGCCTCGGCCCGCTCTTCGAGCCGCGCGGGCCGCAGCGACGCGGCGTCGATGCCCAGGGGGATGCGCGCCAGATGCGGGCCGGGCCAGCCTTCCGGGTCCAGCCCCAGTCCCTGGCGCAGCGCGGCGAACATGGCCTCGACCGCCGCCTGCCCGGCCTCCGAGGTGCAGATCACCGCGTCGCGCGGCGTGGCGCCGGGCCACAGATGCTGGAGCATGGCCAACGGCGTGTCGGCGCGCGACAGGGAATGGATGCCGCCGCTGACCGGGAAGCACTCCGGGGCGTGCAGGTTGCGCAGACGCGAGAGGTGGGGCTGGGAGAGCAGGCAGTCGGACAGGTGGAAGCAGTGGTGGCCTCCGGCCGCCAGCCGCGCGGGCAACTCCTGGCGGCGCAGGATCAGCGCCCGACCCGAGGCGAGCAGGTCGGGCCGTTCCTGCGCGAGGTCCCGGCGCATGGCCTCGGCCATGGCCTCGGTGGACGGATAGAAATGGTAGGCCTCGAAGGGGTCCAACTCCAGCAGCGCGCGCAGGAAGGCGGCGTTGGCCACCTTGCGTCCCATGACGTCGCCGCCTTCGAAAAAGGGATCGAGCGTGCCGAATGCCTGCCGGATGCGCATGCGGCATAGGACACGAAGCAGCTTCCCCTGTCAATTCGCCGCCCGGCGCGGGCGGATTTTTTTTGACCCGCCCCGTCAGGGCGACCGGGCGGGCCTGTCGCGCACGCCCCACGGAGAGAATATACTCAATTTATTTCAATATATTACACAGCAGAGGCCGCACGTGGCCCACGTCTTGCAAAAACGTGCCGCGTTACCCCTCGTGAGACAGGAAGGAGATGGGACATGCAGCGTGGCGAACGGCCGGAACTGATGTGGGGATTGGGCCTCAACGAGAACGAGGCCATGATCGTCCGGGAGGCCGCGGGCGACGGATTTCATTTGCGCAACCACGGCGCGGCGAAGCTGCCCGCCCCGCAATCGGCCGAGCAGGAAACGCCCTTCCTGATCTGGATTCCCCAGGCCGTGTGGCAGTCCATGCGGCCCGAGATGCGGGAGTTCTACGAGGGTTTCGAGGAGGCGCAGCGCGTGCTGATCCTCGACGAACAGGCCAGCGAGATGGAGTTCGAGCACCTGGTGGAGCGCGGTTTCCTGACCGCCGTGCGCGCCCCCCTGACCAAGGCGCGGGTGCAGGACGTGCTCTACCGCGCGGCCGAGATCAAGAGCCTGTACGCCGACATCTTCCGCATGACGCGCGAAATCTTCCTGGAGCGCGAGCTGCTGGCGCGCAAGACCGACCAGCTCCTGTTCCTCAACCAGATCCTGACCCGGGCCACCGAGTCCCTGGACGCCGGAACCATCCTGGCCAACGCCCGCGAGGACATCAACACCCTCTTCCCGGTCGGCGCGGTGCAGGCCGCCCTGTGGACGCCCACGGAGGGCGACGCTCTGGAGGCCCACCTCCTGCTCTGCCCCCTGGCCAAGGGAGGGGAACGCGAGGCCTGGATCGAATACTTTCTCGAAAACGCCACAAAACTCGCGGCCATGCCGGTCCGGGCCTTCCAGGTCGAACTTCTGCCCGGCTACCCCGAGGAGGGCGAACTGTCCTCGCCCGCGCACGGCAGCACCATCCTCCTGCCCCTGCGCTCGGGCTTCGAGTATTTCGGCTGTCTCGCCCTGACCTCCACGGACCGCCCGGCCCTGGCAAAGGACCAGATCCAGACCGTGCGCGCCGCCGTCAACCATTTGGCGCTGGCCCTGCGCAATGCCATGGCCTACTCCCAGGTCAAGACCAAGGCCGAGTACGACGGTCTGACCCGCATCCACAATCGCGCCAGCTTCGACGAACGGCTCGTGGAGGAACTCAAGCGCCACCAGCGCTACCGCCACCCGCTCTCATTGCTGCTGCTCGACCTCGACCACTTCAAGACAGTCAACGACGAGTACGGCCACAAGGCGGGCGACGCGGTGCTGCGCTCCATCGGCCGCATCCTCTCCCAGACCCTGCGCTCCACGGACTTCGCGGCCCGTTACGGCGGCGAGGAGTTCGTGGTCCTGCTGCCCCAGACCTCGGAGGACGAGGCCTGGCTCCTGGCCGACCGCCTGCGTAGCGAGATCGCCCGGCAGCAGTTCGCGGCCCACGGCAAGGAGTTCAAGGTCACGGCCAGCATCGGCGTGACCTCGCTCAAGCCCGGCAGCCTGTCCAAGGTCCGCGACCTGGTGCAGGAGGCCGACGCCGCGCTCTACCTGGCCAAGCACAACGGCCGCAACATGGTCTGCATGTCCAGCCAGTGCGACGAGGCCATGGTGCGCCAGTAGCCCCCTTTCCCCGCGGCGGCGCGCCGCGCCGCCAGCGTCCGCTTTCCGGACCGGATGCGGTTGACATGCCCCTGCCGCCCCCCTAAGCAGAGGGCATGTCATCGCTCTCGCGGCGCCCCGCCCGCCCGACGCCGTCCTTCCTGCTCCTCTGCCTGCTTCTCTGGCCCCCGGCCGCGGCCGCGCACCCCCACGTCTTCGTGGTCTGCGACGCGACCCTGGCCTTCGACGCCAAGGGGCTGTCGGCCATCCGCCAGACCTGGGTCTTCGACGAATTCTTCACGGCCATGATCCTGGGCGACCTCGGGCTGCCCCTGGACAGGCCCCTGGACGCGGCGGCCCAGGCCCGCGTCCGCGACCACGCCTTCGTCAACCTGAGGAACTTCGGCTACTTCACCGCCATCCGGGTGAACGGCAGGCGCATGCCCACGCCGGGCCACTCGCGCTTCGCGGCCCGGCTGGCGGACGGCCGCCTGATCTACGACTTCGAGCTGCCCTTCCGCGCCGAGGTGGGCAAAGCGCCCCTGCGTCTGGGCCTGTCGGTCTTCGACGAGTCCTACTACACCTTCATCGAGTTCCCGCCCCAGGACATCGGCATCATGGGCGCGGAGGGCTTCGACGTCTCCTGGGACGTGGCCCGCTGGGCGGACTCCGCCTATTACCTGGGGCAGATCGTGCCCGATGCCGTGGAAGCGGTGGTGCAACGCAAATGAACAGACTCCCTGTCCGCCGTCTGGCCGCGACCCTCCTCCTGGCCGGGCTCGTCCTGGCCGCCCTGCCGCATCCTCTCGCGGCCCAGGCCTCGCCCTTCACCGCCGCGCCCCCACGGCAGGAGGAGGCCCCGGCCGAACGCACGCAACGGACCGCCCCCCGCCAGGAGGCGCGGCCCGGGGGCCATGCCGCGGCCAGTCTGGCGGGCAGGCTCACGGCCCGGCTCGCGCCCCTGCAGCAGGAGGCCAACCGCCGACTGGCCGCCCTGGGCCGCGAACTGCGCGACGAACCCTTCGGTCCCTCCTTCTGGGTCTTCATGGCCCTGGCCGCCGGCTACGGCGCGCTGCACGCCCTGGGGCCGGGCCACGGCAAGACCATGGTGGGGGCGTATTTCCTGGCCAGGGGCCACAGCCGCCTGCGCGGCTACCTGGAAGGACTGCTGGTCAGCCTAGCCGCGTCGGGCGCGCACACCCTCTCGGGCGTGCTCCTGGTCCTGGCGGCCGGGGCGCTGCTCCTGCCCGTCTCCTCCTCGCTGGACCAGGCCGGAAGCCTGCTCATGCGCCTGAGCGCCGCCGCGCTCACGCTGGCCGGGCTGGTCATGGCCCTCCGGGCGGCGCGCGAGCTGCGCGGCCGGGAACAGAACCACGACGAGGCAAGGAGCGCCCCGCGCCAGGACGGCGCGGACGCCCTCCCCGCCCTGCGCGACGGCCTCGGCGTGGCCCTGGCCGTGGGCGTGGTGCCCTGTCCGGTGGCGGCGCTGGTCTTCTCCTTCTGCCTGACCCTGGGCATCGCCTGGGCGGGCGCGGCCGCCATGCTCGCCATGGCACTGGGCATGGGGCTGACCACGTTCGCCTTCGCGGCCTTCGCCATCGCCTGCCGCGGCGCGCTGGGCAGCCTGTGCGCCCCGTCCCTGCCCCGGATCGCGGGCCTCCTCTCCCTGGCGGGGGGGGTGCTCCTGGCGCTCTTCGGCGGCCTGGCGCTGCTGGTCTGAAGCGGTTTTGTTGCACGGCCCAAAGAATCTGCTATACATGCCCAAGGCCACGACAATTCCCCGGAGGGCGGCTGTGGAAGAGAACAAGTTCATCGTACGCGGCGCGAATCTCGACGGCATCCGCAACCGCAACGAGCCGCGCGTGGCCGCCCTGCTGCCCGCGGTCCTCGACGCCTGCCCCGGCTACGACCCGAGCCCCCTGGAAGTGCAGGACATCTTCGCCCTGACCCTGAACCTCCTGCCCGCCCGGTACGCGCAGCGCTTCTCCTTCGTGCTGCGCGAGTCCCTGAGCGACGCCGACATCGTGGAGCAGATCCGCGAGGCCGTGGAGCGCGTGCGCACCCATCCCAAGTCCGACGGCTACTGACCGCCGCGCGCTCTCCCGGCGCGTGCGTTCTCTTCGTCCCTGTGCTATGCGTGCGTGAGAATCCCAGGAGGTCCGTATGCAGAGCATCGAACTGTGCATCGTGGGCGCCGGCCCGGCAGGCATCTCGGCGGCCATCTACGCCGCCCGGGCGAACGTGGGCTGCCTGCTCCTGGGCGGCACGCCCAAGTTCGCGGCCGACTACGAGATCGACAACTATTTCGGCTTCCCCGAAACCATCAGCGGCCGCGAGCTGCGCGAACGGGGCCTGGCCCAGGCCCTGCGCTTCGGCGCGCAACGCCTGGACGAACTGGCCGTGGGGCTGCACGCCGGGGAGAACGGGGGCTTCACGATCATCACGCCCTCGCGGCGTATCGGGTCCTGCACCCTCATCCTGGCCACGGGCGTGGCCAGATCCCGGCCCAATGTCCCCGGCCTCGCGGCCTTCGAGGGCAAGGGCGTGTCCTGGTGCGTGACCTGCGACGGCTTCTTCATGCGCGGCAAGCCCGTGGCCGTGCTGGGCGAGGGCAACTACGCCGCCAACCAGGCGCTGGAGCTGCTCACCTACACCCCGGCGGTCACGCTGCTCCTCAACGGCAAGACGCCGTCCATGGACGAGGCCTACCGCGCCCGGCTCGGCGAGGCGGGCATCGCCATCCGGCCCGAACCCGTGGCCGGGCTCGAAGGCGAGGCCGGCCTTTCGCGCGCCGTGCTGCAAGGCGGGACGCCCCTCGACATCCACGGCCTCTTCGTGGCCGTGGGCGAGGCCTCGTCCGGCGACTTCGCCCAGGCCCTGGGCCTTGAACGCAGCGGCAGCTTCATCGCCGTGGACAAGGAGCAAGCCACCAACGTGCCCGGTGCGTTCGCGGCCGGGGACTGCACCGGCGGCTTCCTGCAGATCAGCAAGGCCGTGGGCGAGGGCGCGGTGGCCGCCCGCTCGGCCATCGCCTACGTCAAGAAGCGCTGCCGGGAGGCGGGAGGCGAAACGGCCGCCCAAAACCCTTGACAGCCCCGCCAAGCCGGGATAGGTAGACCGACTTCACCTGACGCCACGGCGTCATGGGGCCAATAGCTCAGTTGGCAGAGCCACCGGCTCATAACCGGTTCGTCCCAGGTTCGAATCCTGGTTGGCCCACCACTTGAAAGGAAAAGCGTTGAACGTCGCGTACGATTCGCTCCTGAAACGGGCCGCAAGGGCCGTCATGATACCGAAGGTGCTTCCCGGGGACTCCTGCCCAGAGAAGCACCTTCGCCATTTGAGGGCCGACCGCACGGAATGCTGAGCGTCAGGGAGATCATCGCGCGCATCGAACGTCTGGCCCCGCCCCGGCTCCAGGAGGAGTGGGACGCATGCGGGGTGCAGGTGGCCGGAGACCGGGACGACGCCTCCCGGCTCGCCCTGACCCTCGATCCCTCCCCCGCCTGCATCGCCGCGGCCCTGGACTGGAACGCGGACGTCGTCCTCTGCCACCATCCCCTGGCCCTGACGCCGAAACTTCCGGCCAAGCGCGACGCTTTCCGCGAAACGCTCCGCCTTCTGCTCTCCTCCGGCGCGTGGCTCTACGCCGCGCACACCTCCCTCGACTCCGTGACCGCGGGCCCGGTGAGCTGGCTCGGCCAGGAACTCGGGCTGTCCAGCCTCGCGCCCCTCGCGCCCAGCGCGGCGGACCCCGCCTGCGGCATCGGATTCCTGGGCGACCTGCCCGCGCCCCTGCCCCTGCGGGACTTCCTGGCCCGTCTGGAAGGGCTGCTCGGCCGCGACTTCTGGACCCAGTGCGGCCCGGAACCCGAAACGGTGCGCCGCGTGGCCTGCTGCCCCGGCTCCGGGGCCTCGCTCATGGAGCGCGCGGCCTCCCTGGGCGCGGACGTGCTGGTCACGGGCGACGTCAGGTACCACCAGGCCGCCGAGGCCCCGCTGCTGGTCATCGACGCGGGCCACTTCCGCCTGGAGGAGGAGATGATGCGGCGTCTGGCCGCGCAGCTTTCGGACGACCTGTCCCCGCACGGGGTGGACGTCCGGTTTTTCGAGGGACGCGAGCCCTTCACGGCCCGCGTCCGGGGCGGCTGACGCCCGCACTTTCGGCGACCATTGCCCGCGGGGAACCTAGCCGCGGACGCAAGAGAACGAGGAAACGCATGTACCAGAAACAGATCGAACAGCTCGTCATCCTCCAGCACCTGGACCAGGAGATCCTGGCCCTCGAAAAGGAGCTGGACCTCGCCCCGCGCGAACTCTCCGACCTTGAAAGCCGCTACCAGGCCGACCTGGAGCAGCAGAACCAGGTCCTGGAGAAGATCGAATTCCTGAAGGCCCAGCAGAAGCGCCTCGGCTCCGAGATCGAAGAGGACGCCCTCAAGATCAAGAAGAGCAAGAACAAGCTGATGATGGCCTCCAACACGCGCGAGTACCACGCCATGATGCGCGAGATGGACAACATGGAGAAGCTCAACCGCCTGCGCGAGGAGGAGCACGCCACCCTGAGCGAGGAGCTGTCCCGCCAGGAGGAGTCCATGGGCGAACTCAAGGGCACGGCCGAGGGCCTGTCCGGCGAACTGGCGGCCAAGCGCGAGAACCTGGACAAACGTCTGGAAAAGGCCCGCGCCCAGCTCGACAAGTTCCTGAAGGACCGCGCCACCGCGGGCAAGATCGTGCCGGCCCCGATCCTGGCGCGCTACGAGTTCATCCGTTCGCGCCTGCGCACCCCGGTCATCGTGCCGGTGGAAGGCGGCATCTGCGCGGGCTGCCACATCTCCATCCCGCCCCAGACCTACAACGAGCTGCAGCGCGGCAAGCAGATCCACTCCTGCCCCAACTGCCAGCGCCTGATCTACTGGGAGCAGCACCTGCCGCAGTCGGCCAACGAGAAGGCCGAGGCCGTGCGCCGCGAGGGCGAGGCCGTGCGCAACGCCGCGGCCAAGGAGGCCGCCGAGGCCGCCGCCAAGGTCGCCGCCGCTGCTGCCGAGACCGCCGACGCGGAGTGATCCCGCGGACGAAAGCCGCCATTTTCCGGGGCGGGACGCTTTCCCTTCTGGACAGCGCCCGCCCCGGCCATTATTTCTGCATACGGACAGGACGCCGCCCCCGGGCGGCTCCCCATATCTGGAGCCGGACGAGCCGTCGCCGCGGATGCGAATCCGGGGAGGAAAGTCCGGGCTCCGCAGGGCAGGACGCTGGGTAACCCCCAGGGGGAGCGATCCCCGGCAAGCGCAACAGAGAGCAGACCGCCCCGCGCAAGCGGGGTAAGGGTGAAACGGTGGGGTAAGAGCCCACCGGCTGCGGCGGCGACGTCGCAGGCCAGGCAAGCCCCGTCCGGAGCAAGACCACATAGGAACGCGCCTGAGGCCGGCCCGGCCGATGCGTTCGGGTAGGTTGCTTGAGGCGCGGAGCAATCCGCGTCCTAGAGGAATGACGGCATAGAACAGAACCCGGCTTACGGTCCGGCTCCAGAATTCCCGGCGGCCCGGCGGATATCTCCGCCGGGCCGCGCCTTTTGGGAGAAAGGGCATCAGCCGCTGACGGACGCGCTTCGTCCGCGTCCGTCAGCGGCTGATGCCCTCCCTCGCCCTTCCGCCCTCTTCCCTTGACCCGTGCGCGGCTTTGCCGCATTGTCCGCGCATGTCGCTCTGGGCCATCGTCCTTGCCGCGGGCAGCGGCTCCCGCCTTGCCTCCGCCGGAATAGGCGTGCGCAAGCAGTTCCTGGAATACGAGGGCGCGCCGCTCTTCTGGCGTTCCCTCGCCACTCTCTCCCGCCTGCCCGAGCTGGCCGGGCTGGTGGCGGTCTTCCCGCCCGAGGCATCCGGCGCGGCCGAGGACGCCCTGAAGGGGCTGCTCGCCCGTTCGCCCCTGGGCCTGCCCTGCCGCACGGCGCTGGGCGGCGCGCGCCGCCAGGACTCCGTGGCCGCGGGCCTCGCCGCCCTGCCGCGCGAGGCCTCCGCCGTGCTCGTGCACGACGCGGCCCGCCCCTTCCTCACCCCGGACCTGGCGGCCCGGCTGGCCGACGCCCTGGCCGGGGGCGCGCGGGCCGTGATCCCCGGCCTGGCCGTGGCCGACACCATCAAGGCCGTGGACGCGGACGGCATCGTCGTGGCAACCCCGGAACGCGCGAGCCTTCGCGCCGTGCAGACGCCCCAGGGCTTCGACCTGGCGCTTCTGCGCGCCGCCCATGCCCGGGCGGCCAGCGAGGGCTGGGAGGCGACCGACGACGCCATGCTCGTGGAGCGGCTGGGCGAGCCGGTGCTGGTCATCGGGGGCGAGCCGGGCAACGTCAAGATCACCAATCCCGAGGATCTGCGCCTGCTGGCGCGGGAGGAGAGCGCCGTGCCCGTTTCCGTCACCGGCTTCGGCTACGACGTCCACAAGTTCGGCCCCGGCCGTCCTTTCGTGCTCGGCACCGTGCCCATTCCCGGCGCGCCGGAGATCGTCGCCCACTCCGACGGCGACGTGCTGCTGCACGCGCTCATGGACGCCATCCTGGGCTGCCTGGGCGAGGGCGACATCGGCCGCCTCTTCCCGGACACGGACGCGGCGTTCGAGAACGCCTCCTCCGCCATCCTCCTGGACGAGGTCCTGGAGCTGGCCCGCGCCAAGGGCTGCCGCCTGATGCACGCGGACCTCACCATCATCGCCCAGATTCCCAAGGTGAGCCCGCACCGGGCGCGCATCCGCGAGGCCGTGGCGCGCCTCCTGGACCTCCCGCCCGAGCGGGTCAACCTCAAGGCGACCACCGAGGAAGGCCTCGGCTTCACCGGCGAGAAGAAGGGCATCAAGTGCGTGGCCGTAGTCACGGCGCTCACGCCCGCCGCCTTCCCCGCGCCGGGGACACTTGCGCCGTCCGCGCCATCACGCTAACACATCCGTCCCGCGGCGCGCCGTCGCGAGATGTCCATCCGGAGCCGAACGCATGCAGCTGTACAACACCCTGACCCGCAGAAAGGAACCCTTCGTCCCCGCCGTGCCCGGCAAGGTGGGCATGTACGTCTGCGGCATCACGGCCTACGATTTCTGCCACATCGGCCACGCCCGCTCCTCCGTGGTCTTCGACGTGCTGGTGCGCTACCTGCGGTACACGGGCCTTTCCGTGACCTTCGTGCGCAACTTCACGGACATCGACGACAAGATCATCAAGCGTGCGAACGAGGAAGGCAGCACCTCCGAGGAAGTGGCCGAGCGCAACATCCGCTACTTCTACGAGGACATGGACGGCCTGGGCATCCTGCGCGCGGACGTCGAGCCCAGGTGCACCACCCACGTGCCGGAGATGATCCAGGTCACGCGGCAGCTCATCGACAAGGGCCACGCCTACGCCACGCCCTCGGGCGACGTGTACTTCCGCGTGCGTTCGTTTAAGGACTACGGCAAGCTTTCCGGCCGCGACGTCGAGGAGTTGGAGGCGGGCGCGCGCATCGCCCCGGGCGAGGAGAAGGAGGACCCGCTGGACTTCGCCCTGTGGAAGGGGGCCAAGCCGGGCGAGCCCTCCTGGGACAGCCCCTGGGGCAAGGGGCGGCCCGGCTGGCACATCGAGTGCTCGGCCATGAGCGAGAAGCACCTGCCCCTGCCGCTGGACATCCACGGCGGCGGCCAGGACCTCATCTTCCCCCACCACGAGAACGAGATCGCCCAGACCGAGGCGGCGCTGGACAAACCCTTCGCCCGCTACTGGGTGCACAACGGCTTCGTGCAGATCAACCAGGAGAAGATGTCCAAGAGCCTCGGCAACTTCTTCACCATCCGCGAGATCACGGCCCGTTTCCTGCCCGAGGTGCTGCGCTTCTTCCTCCTGACCATGCACTACAGGAGCCCGCTCGACTTCTCGGACGAGGCCATGGAGGAGGCGGAAAAGGGGCTGCGCCGCATCTACGCGGCGCTCGCGCAGGTGCACGCCGAGCTGGACCAGCCGAAATCCTGGAACAAAGGGCCGCTGCCGAAAGAGATCGACGCCGAGTTGGCCGACCTCACGGCCAAGTGGCGCGAGGCCATGGAGGACGACCTGAACACAGCCGCCGCCTTGGGCCACGTCTTCGGCCTGGTGCGCCTGGCCGGGCGGGTGTTGGAGAACAAGGGCTGGCGCAAGCTCGAAGGCGGCAAGGCGCTGCTCGAAAAGACCCTCGCCCTGATGGGCGAATGGGGCGGCGTGCTCGGCCTCTTTGACCGCGACCCCGCCGCCTTCCTGGCCGAACTGCGCACCAGCCGCGCCGCGCGCAAGGGCATTGAGGCCGCCACGGTGGACGAGCTGCTGGCCGCCCGCGCCGCGGCCCGCGCGGCCAAGGACTTCGCCGGTTCCGACGCCATCCGCGGCCAGCTGGCCGAGATGGGCGTGGAGGTGAAAGACACCCCCGCAGGCCAGGAGTGGGACGTGGCGTAGCCGGGATAGGCTTGCCAAGGCGCGACTCAGCCACTATAGTCATTTCGTGCGAATTAGCTGATTTGGGCGAACGCACGGAGGACGCCATGAAGACCGCCACCGCCACCCAGGTCAAGAACAGCCTGGGCGAATATCTCGACGCAGCCCTGCGCGAGCCCGTGGTCATCACCAAGTCGGGCCGCAGCCACAGCGTGCTGCTCTCCTGGGAGGACTACCAGCGGCTGGCCGCCATGGAGGACGCCTGGTGGGGCGAGCAGGCGCTCGCCGTGGAGCGCGCCGGGGATATCCTCGGAGCGGCGGAGAGCCTCGACTTCCTGAACGCGGGGCTGAAGAAGGCCGCAGCGGGCGATGGCTAAGCTGCTCCTCTCCCGGCGCGCGAGGGATTTCCTGGACAGCCTGCCCGCCAAGCAGTTCCGCCAGGTGGCCCTGCGCGTCTTCGATCTGCTCAAAGAACCAACCGCCCCGGACACCAAGCAGCTCACGGGCTACCCCTACCGCCGCGCCGACTGCGGCGAGTACCGCATCGTCTATGCCCTGGACGGCGACACCGTGACCGTCCTGCTCGTAGGCAAACGCAACGACTCGGACGTGTACAAGCAGCTGAGACGCCTCGCCTGACAAAGCGCGCCACGTTCACCGCGTCAGCAGTTCCAGATACGCCAGCTCCATCTCCGCCATCTCGGCGTCGTTTTTTCTGATCCATTCGGCCAGCCAGCCGATGCGGCTGGCCGCGATGGCCGGGCGCAGGAGCGGGGCGAGGTGGGGGGGCAGCAGGCCTCCGTCTTGCAGGCGGCGCAGCATGGCCGCGCCCGCGCCGCGCTGGAAGGTGGCCGGGTTCTCGATGCCCAGGCAGCCCAGCGTGTTCGCCATGTCGTAGAGCGCGTGCTTGAAGCCCGCGAACTCCCAGTCGATGACCGCGCGGATACGCCCGCCGCGCCAGAGGGCGTTGAGCGGGTGCAGGTCGCCGTGGCAGAGCACGCGGGGCAGGGAGGGCTCCATGTCGAGAAAGGGCTTAAGGCGGCGGGCGGCGTCCGAGGCGCGCGTAAAAATCCCTGGCGCGTGGCTCCTGAGGTCCGCGAGAATCCGCTCCACATAGGGCGCGAGGGCGAACTCGCCCACCGCGGCCGGGAGGCTCCCCGCCTCCGCCGCGCGCTCGGCTGCGGCGCGAAGCTCCAGCAGCACGTCCGCCAGCTCCTCGCCCGGCAGGCCCCTTTCGGTGTAGCCCGGCGCGTCGAGCGCCTCTCCGGGGACGAACGGCGCGAGTTGCCACATGTCGCCCGCCTCGTCCCGGTGCACGTACCCGCCCGCGCCGCACGGCCGGTACGCGCAGGCCCGGCCGAACCCGGCCGCGACGAGCCCGTCGAGCAGCCGCCCCAGCGCCTCGCGCCGCGCGGCCTGCCCCGGCGCGAGGCGCTCCAGCACCCACAGCCCGCCGTCCGCGTCCTGCACCACCCGCCGCGCGATGCACCGCTCCGGACTGCCGGGGATGGGGAGGTCTGGCCGCTCGCGGCCAAAGGCGAGATTCCAGGGAGCGAGCGGCGCGTTCATGAAGGCCTCATGCTGCGCGCGCCTGCGGCCGTCCGTGTGCCGGACACGACAAAAGGGGGCCGTGCGGCCCCCTTTTCGCGAACGTCCGTCTCCGGACTAGCATTCTTCCTTCTCGATGGTCCGCCGCAGCCACTCCTTGATCTCCTCGGTGGGCTCCAGGATGCCGCGCACCTTGCCGCGCGCGGCGAGGAAGCCGGGGATGAACTCGGCCGGAATCTTCTTCTCGCACAGGGACTCGCTGCCCCACTTGTTCATCTTCATGAGCACGGCCTTGGGCTCCGGCCCCCAGGTGTCCACGACGAAGTAGATGGAATACTCGTCGGACAGGGTCACGGGACGCCTGAGGTCGTCGCGATAGTTGTTGTTGCCCCACTCCAGGTAGCGCGTCACCGCGTCCTCCTGGATCATGTCCCATTCGACTTCGTTCAGCCATGCCTTGCAGTTGGTCTCGGCCATGCGTCCCTCCGGGGATTGTTCTCGATGCTGCCCAGATTACGCCGAAAACAGCCCGGCGCGCAAGCCTTTCAAAGAAATCAGCCCCCGTCCCCGGGGTCCTGCTCCGCATCAGGCGCGACACGTCCCGCCCGGGGCGCGGGCCCCTTGGGGCGCGACGCGCCGAACAGCGCGGCCTGGAAGTCCGCCAGCCGTTTGACGCCCTTCCTGCCCGAGCCGGGGTGCAGGATCGGCCCGTAGCCCAGGCGCTTGGCCTGCTTGTACCTGATCTCGTGGCCCTGGCAGGGACGTATCTGGCCGTTCAGGTCCACCTCGCCCCAGAAGACCGCGCCCTCGGGCACGGCAAGGTCGTAGAAGGAGGAGAGCACGGCGGCCACGAGGCCGAGATCCAGGCCGGGCTCGGAGAGCTGCAGGCCGCCGCCGATCTTGGCGTAGATGTCCACCTGGCCGAAATTGAGGCGCAGGTGCTTCTCCATGACCGCCAGCAGCAGGTGCAGCCGGTTCACTGGAAAGCCCATGGCCGCGCGGCGCGGAATAGAGAGGAAGGAGGGCGAGGCCAGGGCCTGCACCTCCACGGCGAAGGGCTTCTGCCCGTCCATGGCCATGACCACGGCCGCGCCCGGCAGGCCGGGATCGCGCGCGCCCAGGAAATAGGTCGAGGGGTCGGGCACCACCTCAAGGCCCTTCTCGCCCATGCCGAAGACCATGAGTTCGTCCGAGGGGCCGAAGCGGTTCTTGAGCACACGGAGAATCCGGAAGACGTGGCGGCGGTCGCCTTCGAGGTAGAGCACCGTGTCGACCATGTGCTCCATGAGCTTGGGCCCGGCGATCTGGCCGTCCTTGGTCACGTGGCCCACCAGGGTGAGCGCCGTGCCGCCCTTCTTGGCCTCCTCCACGAGCTGCGCGGACACGGCCCGCACCTGCGAGACGCTGCCCGGCAGGCCGTCGGCCAGGGACGAGGCCATGGTCTGCACCGAGTCGATGACGGTGAGCGTGGGCTTTTCCGCGCGCATGGCCGCGGCGGCCTCGTCCGCGCTGCCCGAGGCCATGGCTAGGAGCGTGGGGGCCAGCGCGCCCAGCCGTTCGGCGCGGCCCTTGAGCTGGGGCAGGGACTCCTCGCCCGAGACGTAGAAGACCTTTTCGCCACGCGCCGCGAGGTGGCCGCAAAGCTGGAGCAGGAAGGTGGACTTGCCGATGCCCGGCTCGCCGCCGAGCAGGATGGCCGCGCCCGGCACCAGCCCCTTGCCCAGGAAGCGGTCCAGCTCCGGCAGGCCGGTGGGGCGCGCGGCGTGGGGCGCGGCGTCCAGTTCGGCCAGGGACACGGCCCGGCCCGCGCCGGACAACGCCTGGGCCTTGCCCGCCTTGCCCGAGGGCGCGGCCTGCACCTCCTCGGCCATGCAGTTCCAGCCCTTGCAAGCCGGACACTGCCCGGCCCAGCGCGGCGAGACCGCGCCGCAGGCGGTGCAGGCGTAGACGGTGCGCGTCTTCATGGCAAGGGCTCCAAACGCAAGGCGGGCCGTTCGGCCCGCCCCAGGCCGCCCCAAAAGGCCCATCTTCTGCGTTGCTGCGAAAAATTCAACCTCTCGCGCATGTTACATACGCGTCGGCCTTGAATTTTCCTTGCGCCTTGCATCTGGACCTTTGTGAACGGCCTGAAAAAAGACGTTGGGCACCAATCAGAGGCGGGCCTTCGGCCCGCCCGCCGCGCTACTTCGCCGCGCCCGGGTCATGGGCCTCGATGACCTTGACCCCGAACTCGGCCACGTCCTTTGGCGGGTCGAAGAAGATGACCATGAAGGGGGTGCCGCCGCCGGTCTCCAGGCCCGTGTTGTTGTTCAGCACGCCCATCTCGTTGGCCAGGGCGGCCTCGATCTCGGTGCGCGAGAGCACCTGAAGCTGGAAATAGGAGAGGATGTTGCCGCACAGTTGCTGCCGCGTGCCCAGGGCCTTGCCTGCGGCGTCGAAGAGCGTGGCCTCGATCTTGATCAGTTCCTTGGGCTTCTCGAACTGGTTGACCGCCTTGCCCTCGATGACGAAAAGCTGCCCGGCCTTCTCGTTGTTGACGTAATACTGGCGGACGTTCTCCAGGATGATGAACTTGACCCTGGCCTCGGGCGAAACGTCCTCGGCCTTCGTCTCCTCCTTGGCCGCGCCGCCCATCCTGCCCATGAGCTTGCCCGCCACGCCGGAGAACCACAGCCCCGCGCCCGCGCCCGCCAGGAGCACGAACACCAAGCCGAAGACGATCAGCTTCTTCTTTCCGGCCAGCTTGCCGCCGCCGGATTTTTTCTTCCTGCCGCCGCCCGCGCCGATGTCCAGGGAAAGACCGCCCTCGTCCTCGTCGCCGAGCACGTCGGAGAAGTCGCCGCCCTTGCGGCCCTTGGCGGACGGCGCGTCGTCCTCGCCGCCGAAGCCGAACTCGTCGTCGTCCGCAGGGGCGCCGGAGGCGCGGGAAGCCCCCCCGGCCGCGCCGCGACCGCCGAAACCGCCGTCGTCCGCGGCCTCTTCCGCGCCCGCGTTGAGCAGGGCGTCAAGGTCGTCGTCCACCGGCGGCGAGACCTTGAAGACGTGGCTGCACTGGGTGCAGCGCACCTTGGAGCCGCCGGCCGGGATGCGGTTGTCGGGAAGATTGTATTTCGACTGGCAGTTGGGGCACTGGACGATCATCTGCACACCTTGTCGGAACCGCTCAGTTCCGGAAAACGACCTCGGCCACGTAGGGCAGTTCGCGGTACTGCTCAGCATAATCCATGCCGTAGCCCACGACAAAACCTTCTTTGAGCGTAAAGCCGGGAAAGTCAACCGTCACCGGCACCTCGCGGCGCTCCCGCTTGTCGATGCAGGCCGCCAGGGCCACGGACAGCGGACCGCGGCTCTGCAGCACGCCCAGAAGGTATTCCATGGAACGGCCCGAGTCCACGATATCCTCGACCACGAGCACGTGTTTGCCCTCGATGGACACGTCCATGTCCTTGCGGAAAAGCACCCGGCCGCTGCTGCTCGTGCCCGCGCCGTAGCTGGAGAGCTGCAGGAAGTCGAGTTCCGGGGAGCAGGCGAGCCGCCGCGCGAGGTCGGAAAAGAAATGAAAGGCCCCCTTGAGCACGCAGACCGCCACCAGGGGCTGACCCGCGTAGCGCGCGCTGATCTCCCCGCCCAGTTCGACCACGCGGGCGGAGATGGCCTCGGCCGGGATGAGGATGTTCAGGTCGTGCGGCGGCAGGGTCATGCGGCCGCCCCGATCTCGATGACCATGGCCGTCTCGTCGCAGTCCGGAAACTTGGGGCAGTTGATGCAGTCGGACCAGACCTTCTGCGGCAGGTCGTTCTTCTCCACCTGATGAAAGCCCATGTGCGTGAAGAAGCCGACCTCGTAGGTCAGGGCGAAGACCCGCCGGATGCCCAGGTCGCGGGCCTCGGCCAGGCAGGTCTCAACCAGGGCGCGGCCCAGACCCTGGCCGCGCACGGTCTCGTCCACGGCCAGGGAGCGGACCTCGGCCAGGTCGTCCCAGCAGATGGACAGGGCGCAGCAGCCCGCCAGGGAGCCGTCGCCGGTCTCGGCCACGAGAAAGTCGCGCAGATTGGCGTAGAGCCCGGACAGCGGCCGGGCCAGGAGCTGTCCCTTCTGGGCGCAGCCCATGAGCAGCTTGTGCACGTATTTCATGTCGCCCATGCGGGCCTTGCGGATGATCATTGGCCGTCCTTGGCGGGCAGATGCGTCCTGACCTGCTCGCGCAGGATGTCTGGGTCGAGATAGCCCTCGTGGGACAGCACCTGGTTTCCCGAGGAATCGTAGATGATGATGCGCGGCACGCCACCGATGCGGTAGCCCATGAGCACGCTGCGGTCGCCCAGATAGGTCGGGTAGTTGAGTTTGCGCTTGGCCAGGAAGGACGCCAGCGCCTTCTCGTCCTCGTCCAGGGAGACGCCCATGAGGTGCATGCGGCTCCCGGAAAACTCCTCGCGCAGCTTCATGAGATGCGGGATCTCCATGATGCAGGGCGGGCACCAGGTGGCCCAGAAGTTGACGACCACCACCTTGCCCTTCTGGGCGGCCACGGCCTTCAGCACCCCCTGGTAGTCCACGGGCGTGTAGGCCTTGGCCGGGGCGGCCTTGGCCGCCTGGGGCCAGGCGGGCGAGGCCGCAAGACAGCAGAGCAGCAGGAACGGCACGAAAATCGCGGATGACGGACGCATGTTTCCCTCGGTGGACAAAGTGGCGGTCAGATTACGGCATTTGGCCCCGAATGACAAAGGTCATCCGGCAAGCCTCTTGGCCAGACGCACTGCGGATACCGCGTCGGTGGACGAACCGTCCGCGCCGATGCCCGCGCAGAAGGCCTCGGTGACCACCGCCCCGCCGATCATGACCTTCACGGGCAGGCCCTCCTCGCGCACCAGCTTGACCGTGTCCTCCATGCGCACCATGGTCGTGGTCATCAGAGCCGAAAGGCCTATGATCCGCGCCCCATGCTCCTTGGCCGCGTCCACGATGACCCGCGCGGGCACGTCCTTGCCCAGGTCGACGACCTCGAAGCCGTGGTTGCGCAGCATCAGGCAGACGATGTTCTTGCCGATGTCGTGGATGTCGCCCTCCACCGTGGCCATGACGATCTTCGGCCGGGCGGCCGCGGCCTGCTCCTGTTCGAGCAGCGGCTCCAGCCGGGCCATGGCTTTTTGCATGGTCTCGGCCGAGAGCAGGAGCTGCGGCAGGTAGTACTCCTTGCGTTCGTACTTCTCGCCCACTTCCATGATGCCGGGCACGAGTTCCTCGCGCACGATCTCGAAGGGGTCGCGGCCACGGGCCAGATCGGCCTCGACGAGCCCGACCACGGCGTCGCGCGCCCCCGCGATCACGGCCTGGCGCGGCGTCTCCGCATCCCGGGTCTTGCCGCCGCCCGCGGCCGAGCCGCCGCCCCCTTCCGAGGGCTTCCAGCCCGCGTAGCCCGCGATGAAGCCCGCGGCCTGGGCGTCGCGCGCCAGCAGCACCTCGGAGGCCGCCAGGGCCTCGCGCAGCCGGGCCGAGCTGGGGTTGGCGATGAAGGAGGAAAGCCCCATGGCCAGCCCCATGGAGAGGAAGGTGGTGTTCACCAGCTCGCGCGCGGGCAGGCCGAAGGAGATGTTGGACAGGCCCATGGTCGTGGCCAGGCCGTTCCGCGTGCACCAGCGCACCACGTCGAGGCAGGCCAGGGCGGCCTCGGGCTTGGAGGAGACGGTCAGGACCAGGGCGTCGACCACGGCCAGGCGGCGCGGCACGCCCAACGACTCGGCCTTGGCGAGCAGGGACTCGATGATCTGGATGCGCTCCGCCGCGGTCTCGGGGAGCTTGCGCCCCTCCAGGGGCAGGAGGATGAACGGCGCGCCGAGGCGGGCGCACAGCGGCCCCAGCTCCTCCAGGCGGCCGGGTTCGCCGGAGATGGAGTTGACCAGGGGCGAGCCGGGGTAGTCCCAGAGGCTGGCCTCGATGGCCGAAATCTTGTTCGAATCCAGGCACAGGGGCAGCGGGAAGCGGGAGAGCAGCGCGCCCGAGAGCGCGGGCAGCAGCTCCTCCTCCTTGACCATGGGCGCTCCGACGTTGACGTCGAGCAGCGCCGCGCCCAGCTCAGCCTGTTCGTGGGCCAGCATCTGGGCGTAGGTGAAGTCCCCGGCCTGCAGTTCGCGCGTCAGGCGCTCCTTGCCCGTGGGGTTGATGCGCTCGCCGATGCACACGGCCCGGTGGCCGAGCCCCAGGGGCACGCTCTGGGCGCGCGAGGTGAGCACGGTCAGGGCCGGGCGCGACGGCTCGTTCGGGACGTACCCCCTGCCCTGCAGCGCCCCGGCCAGGGCGCGGATGTGGTCCGGCGTGGTGCCGCAGCAGCCGCCCGCGAACTTCACGCCCGGCTCGGCGGCGAGCAGCGCGGCCTTGGCCGCGAAGTCGTCCGGCCCCAGACGGAAGACCGTGCGGCCGTCCACCAGCTCGGGCAGTCCGGCGTTGGGCTGCACGTGCAGCGGGCCGTCCAGCCGTTCGCGCATGGCGCGCACCGTGGCCAGCATTTCGGCGGGCCCGGCGGAGCAGTTCACGCCCACGACCTCCACGCCCAGGTTGCGCATGGTGTCCACGAAGGTCACGGGCGGGGTGCCGGTGAGCGAGGCCTCGCCCTCGAAGGTCATGGAGATGAGCACGGGCAGGTCGCAGACCTCGCGCGCGGCCACGACCACGGCCTTGGCCTCGGCCAGATCGAAATGCGTCTCGGCCTTGATCAGGTCGCAGCCGCCCGCGACCAGCCCCCTGATCTGGACCGTGAAGATGTCCACCAGTTCGCGGAAGGTGAGAGGGCCGAGGGGACGCACGAAAAGACCCGTGGGGCCGACGCTGCCCGCCACGAAGGCCTTGTCCCCCGCCACCTCGCGCGCGATGAGCGCGGTGCGGCGGTTGAAGTCCTCCACGTCCACGCCCAGGCCGAGCTTGGGCCCGGAGCCGCCAAAGGTGTTGGTCGTGAGGATGCGCGCCCCGGCGGCCAGATAGTCGGCGTGGGCGGCGCGGATGATCTCCGGCTTCTCAAGCCCCCACAGTTCGGGGGACATGCCCGCGGGCAGGCCGCGAGCCATGAGCAGCGTGCCGTAGCCGCCGTCGAAGAAGTAGAGCGATCCGTCCTTGAGGGCCGTCCTGAAATCGGGCACTGTAGTCTCTCCTGGATGGGATGCGGCCCGGCGCGGGCCAGGCAGGGCGCCCGCTTGGTGTACTGAAAAACATTGAAAGACTCAAATAAAAACTCTATATTCGACAATTCCACGAACAGCCGCAATGGCTTTCGGAGCGACGCAGGTGCGAGACGACAGGCAAGACGAGGTCCGGGAGGGCGAATTGCTGGCTCCCGGGCAGGACGGGGACGAACGTCCCGACGACGAGATACTGGACCTGGACCCGGACGGCGAGGATCTGGCGGACGCGGAGGACGCGTCCCCCGATCTGCCCGAGGACCTGTCCGATGACGTGACCGATGCTCCGGCCGACGACCCGTCCGGCGGCGACGCCAAAGAGCCCCGCAAGGGCGCTTCCGGCCGCGCCTCCCGCGTGCCCGCGCCCCGCGGCTCGGGCGGGGACGCCCTGCACCTCTACCTGCGCGAGATTTCACGCTTTCCCCTGCTGGCCCCGGATGAGGAGACCACCCTGGCCCGCCGCGTGCGCGACCTGGGCGACCAGGACGCCGCCTTCCGCCTGGTGACCTCGCACCTGCGCCTCGTGGTGCGCATCGCCATGGATTTTCAGCGCCGCTGGATGCAGAACGTGCTCGACCTGGTGCAGGAGGGCAACGTGGGCCTGATGCGCGCGGTGCAGAAGTTCGACCCCGAGAAGGGCATCAAGTTCTCCTACTACGCCGCCTTCTGGATCAAGGCCTACATCCTCAAGTTCATCATGGACAACTGGCGGCTGGTCAAGATCGGCACCACCCAGACCCAGCGCAAGCTCTTCTACAACCTGGGCAAGGAGCGCCAGCGGCTCACGGCCCTGGGCTACGATCCCACCACCTCGGCGCTGTCCGAATCCCTGGGCGTCTCCCAGGAGGACATCACCCAGATGGACATGCGCATGGCCAAGGGCGACATGTCCCTGGACGTGACCTTGGGCGACGACACATCGGCCACCCGTCTGGATTTCCTGCCCGCCCTGGGACCGGGAGTGGAGGAGAGGCTGGCCGAATCCGAGATGGCCGGACTGATCGAGCGCCACGTGCAGACCCTGCTGCCCGCGCTCTCGGACAAGGAGCGGGACATCCTGGAGTCGCGCCTGCTCAGCGACGAACCGGCCACGCTACGCGAGATCGGCGAGAAGTACGGCGTCACGCGCGAACGCGTGCGTCAGCTTGAGGCCCGGCTCCTGGAGAAGCTGCGCGCCCACCTTTCCAAGCACATTCCGGACTTCTCGCCGGACTGGATCAGGCGGGAGGAGTGAGTCGGACGACGCCATGCAACACCCCCTCAAAAAATTCCGCGAGACAGCCGCGAGACTGGCGGCCGCGCACGGCCCCACCGCCTTCCAACGGGACATGGCCGCGGAACTCGACGTCGCCCGCCGCGCCTTCTTCGACGACCCCCTGCTCCTCCGCCTGCGCGACGACACCCTGACCTTCCTTTACGACGACTTCGGCTTCGGCATCGAGCACAGCAAGAACGTGGCCGTGGACGCCGCGGCCATCGTCCTGTCCGAGACCGCGCAGATGGAGCGCGGCGCCTCGCGCCGCATGGCGCAGCTCGCCCTGCTCGCGGGCCTGCTGCACGACGCCGACCGCCTGGAGGCGGACGGCGCGGCGCGCGCCGCCGACCTCTCGCGCTCCGTGCTGGCCGACTACCCCCTCTCGGACGCCGAGCGCGAGACGGTCGCGCAGGCCATCGCCGCGCATGAGGAGACCGCCTGGACCCCGCCCGCAAACCCTCAGGAAGCGCTGCTCGCCGGGGCACTGTACGACGCCGACAAATTCCGCTATGGGGCCGACGTCTATGTCACGGCCATGTGGGAATACTGCGACTACGAAGACATGCCCGCCTTCGAGGCGGTCCGCTGCCTGGACCTTGCGGCCGCGCGGCTGCCCTCCTTCGAAGGCGCTTTCAGAACCCGCCCGGGAAAACTCTACGGGGACCGCATCCTTGCCGCGGGCAAGGACGTGCTGCCCCTGCTGACCACGGAACTGGCCGATTTCCTGGCCGGATCGGGCCCGGACCACACCTTGCGAATCGCCAAAGGCAGGCGCGCCGGATCATGATGCTTTCCCCTGCAGGCCACGGGCCTGCCACGACATTGCACCGGCATCCGGCGGCCCTGGCCGTCGCCGCCCTGCTGCTCACCGCCCTTTTCGCCGGATGCGCCGCCAAGCCCCCCCGGCAGCAGCCCGCCGCACCCGTCACCTGGACGCTCACCGAGGACGGCGCGGCCGCCTACTTCTATCTCGTCTTCCTGGACGAGGCCCAGGCAGGCCGCTTCCTGCAGGCCGAGGCGGCCCTGGACAGGGCCATCGAACTCGACCCCTCGCCCCGCCTCTATCTCGAAGCCGCCGAGTTCCAGTGGCGGCTGGGCCGTCCGGCCCGGGCGCGCGAATACATCAAGCAGGCCCTGGACAAGGACCCCGGCGACCGCCTGATGGTCATGCGCCTGGCCGACTCCTACGTGGCCGAGCGGCGCTACGACGACGCCCTGACCACCCTCTCCCTCTTCCTGCAGAAGAACCCGGGCGACATGACCGCCCTGCTCCGCTCCACGGACATCCAGATCGAGGCCCGGCGCTACGGTGAAGCCCTGCAGACCCTGGCGGGCATCCCGGCCAGGGACAGGGGGCCCGAGGCCCTCTACCTGGAGGCCAAGGCCAACGCGGGCCTGGGCAAGCGCCGCAAGGCCATCGAGATTCTGAAGCGGCTGGCCACGGACAATCCCGAGAGCGTGCTCTACGTGGCCGAACTGGCCTACCAGTACGAACTGGCCAAGGACTATGTGGCGGCCGAGGAGGCCTACACCCGCATCCTGGAGATGGAGGACGCGGGCGAGGAGGTCTGGCTCAGGCTGGTCTCCATCAACCTCAAGCTCAACAACCCCGAGCGGGCCATGTCCCTGGCCCAGGAAGGGCCGCCCTCGTCCGATTTCCTCATGGAGGCCGCGCGCACCTTCCTGGCCGAGGGTTTTCCCGACGAGGCCGCGCAGCTCCTGCAGCCCCTGACCCAGGACCCCAACGCCGATCCCAAGCTCTACTTCTATCTCGCCCTGCTCGCCTACGACGGCCAGAAAGACGCCGCCAAGGCCATGGAATACCTGGACAAGATACCGGCGGCCAGCGAGCTTTCCGGCCGCGCCGCCGCGTTCCGGGCGCACATGCTCTTCGTGCTCGGCCAGAAGGACGAGGCCTACCGCCTGACCCAGGAAGGCAAGCGCGACTACCCCGAGATCAAGGATTTCTGGGAGATCGAGTCCTGGATCGCCGAGGACCGGGGCCAGTTCGACGAGGCCCGCAGCGTCATCGCCCAGGCGCTCTCCCTGTGGCCGGACGAGCCCGGCCTGCTCTACCGCCTGGGCGTGCTGCAGCACAAGATGGGCGACGACGACGCGGCCATCACCACCATGGAGCGGATCATCGTCCAGGACCCGGAGCATGCCGAGGCGCTCAATTTCGTGGGCTACCTGCTGGCCGACCTGGGCCGCGACCTGGATCGCGCCCTGGTGCTCGTACAGCAGGCTCTGGCCCAAAAGCCCGACAGCGGCCACATCATCGACTCCCTGGCCTGGGTCCATTTCCGCATGGGCAAGCTGGACGCGGCCTGGGAGAACATCCGGCAGGCCGTGGAGCTGAGCCCGGACGACCCGACCATGTGGGAGCACTACGGCGACATCGCGGCCGCCCTGGGCAAGCGGACCGAGGCGCGCAAAGGCTGGCGCAGGTCCCTGGAACTGAAACCCGACGACCCCGGCCGCATCCAGCGCAAGCTCGACGGCCCAAAAGGCGGCGCGGAGCGCAAATGAGACCGCTCGCCCGCCTGCTGGCGCTCGCCTGCTGCCTCTGCCTGGCGGCTTGCGCGGCCAAGGCCCCCCGGACCCCGCCCGACCCGGGCAGTCTCTGGGCGGGCTACCTCGCCCGGCAGGAAACCCTGGCGCGGCAGCCGGACCACATCGAGGCCCGGGCGAGCCTCTGGTACACCACGCCGGAGCGCTCCAACCGCACCCTGGTCGCCCTCTGGGGCAGTCTGGCCCGTCCCCTGCGGGCGGACATCAACGCCTCCATGGGCGCTTCCCTCGGCCTCTTCCGCGAGGACGCGTCGGGCTGGACGGCCTACTATCCCCAGTCCAAGGAGGCCGTGGTGCATGCCGGAGGCGGCGCCGGAGCGGGAGCCCTGGGCGTGAACGTGCCGTTTTCCCTGCGCGACGTGGGCCTGCTGCTCAGCGGCAGGTTGCTGCCCCTCACCGGAGACGCGCCGCGCGCCTCCCTGCCCCTGGAGGACGGCCTGACCGCCTTCCTTCTGGACGGGAAAGGCCCTGCCGAACGGCTGGTGCTGGACCCGGAGGGCAGGCCCGCGGAACTGTCGGGCGGCGACGGCGAGCCCTGGACCGTGATCTTCAAGGACTACGACGATCCCGCCACGGACCTCGCCGGAGTGGTCGAGATGACCCTGCCCGGAGGCCGTTCGGCGCGCCTGATCCTCAAGTCGCTTGCGATGCGCGGGCAGCCCTGGCCCGAGGCGGCCACGGCCCTGGCCATCCCACCGGACGTGGCGGTGCGGGCCGCGCGCCCCTGATTTCGACTGGAAATCCGCCTCCCATCCGTGTACGATTTCGCTCCGGCGCACGAGGAACCCATGAACGACCCACACACACCTTTCGGCATCCTGCTGCTCGGCCTTCGGGTCCTTGGCGGCGAACTGTCCTGGATACTCGTCCGGGCCATGCGCCGCCTGGAGATCAGGCAACTGCAGAAGCGGCTGCGCGAGGAACGCGCCCTCCTGGAACGTCCGGGAACGGACGCGGCCGATCGCGAGCTGTCCTCCAGGCAGGCGGCATTCCTGGAGGAGGAGATCGCCTTTCTCGCCCGGGAGATGGACGCCAAACGCGCGGACATGGTCGCCCGCCGCACCGCCGCGTGGGGTCTGGAAAAGGAGCAGGCATGACTTCCGCCACCCGTTGCAGGGTTTTCATCGCCTCGGATCACGGCGGCTTCGCGCTCAAGGGCGCGGTGGCTGCGCGCCTGGGCGAACTGGGCCACGACGTGCAGGATCTGGGGCCGGACTCGGCCGCCTCGGTGGACTATCCCAGCTTCGCCGCGGCGCTCTGCCGCCGTGTGCTGGCCGAGCCGGGCAGCCTCGGCGTGCTGATCTGCGGCACGGGCCTGGGCATGTCCATGGCCGCCAACCGCTTCCCCGGCATCCGGGCCGCCCTGTGCCACAACGAGTTCTCCGCCCGCATGGCCAGGCAGCACAACGACGCCAACGTGCTCTGTCTGGGCGAACGCGTGCTCGGCCTGGGCATGGCCTTGGGCATCGTGGACGCCTTTTTCGCCGCAGAGTTCGAGGGGGCGCGGCACAAGCGCCGCATCGACCTCATCGAGGAGCTGGCGATGCGGCCCTAGCCGCCCGCGAGCGCCCCCGAGCCGCCCCGCGCCGTGCGGGGAACCACGCCAGCCACCCGGCCCCAGGGCCGCAATGACAAGGATACCGCGCATGGACAACACGATGCTGGTCAACGTCGTCAAGGGACTGATCATGGACGCCACCCGCAAGGCCAATTCCGGCCATCCGGGCGGGGCCATGTCCTCCTCGGATTTCGCCGTGGTCCTCTTCAGGGAGTTCCTGAAGTACGACCCGGACAACGCCTCCTGGGCCGACCGCGACCGTTTCGTGCTCTCCGCGGGCCACGAATCCTCCCTGCTGTACGCCATGCTCCACCTGGCGGGCTTCCTGCCCATGGAGGAGATCAGGAACTTCAGGCAGTGGGGCTCGCTGACCCCGGGGCATCCCGAACACGATCTGACTCCCGGCGTGGAGGCCACCACCGGTCCCCTGGGCCAGGGGCTGGCCATGGCCGTGGGCATGGCCGTGGCCGAGGCGCACCAGCGCGCCCGCCTGGGCGCGGACGCCTGCGACCACTACACCTACGTCCTGGCCTCGGACGGCGACTTCCAGGAAGGGGTGGCCTACGGCGCGGCCACCCTGGCCGGTCTGTGGGGCCTGGGCAAGCTCATCGTCTTTTACGACTCCAACAAAATCCAGCTCGCCGGGCCGACCCGCCGCGTGGACTGCACCGACTACCGCAAGATTTACGAGGGCGTGTGCTGGCAGGTCATCGAGATCGACGGCCACGACCACGACCAGATCCGCAACGCCGTGCGCGAGGCCCGGCTCGACGCCTCCCGGCCCACGTTGATCATCGGCCACACCACCATGGCCAAGGGCTCGGCCACGCGCGAGGGCGACGCCGGGACGCACGGCGAGCCGCTCTCCCCCGAGGAAATCGCGGCCACCAAGCAAAAGCTCGGTCTGCCCGCGGACCAGTCCTTCTTCTGCCCGGACGAGGCCCTGGCCGCGTTCCGCCAGCGCCACGAAACCCTGCGCGGACTGGCCGCGGACTGGAAGGCCCGGCTCCAGGCCAAGCTGGCCAACGAGCCCGACTTCCGCACGGCCTGGGGCTGGAGCGCCAAGGAACGCAAGGATCTCACCTTCTCCTGGCCCGCCTTCGAGCCCGGCAAGAAGCTGGCCACGCGTCAGGCCTGGGGCGCATGCCTTTCCGCGCTCATCGAGCAGTTGCCGACCATGATCGGCGGCTCGGCCGACCTCGACCCCTCCAACCAGACCGCCAAATTCCGCGACGCCGTGGGCGTCTTCAGCGCCTCCGCCCCCCTGGGCCGCAACCTCTCCTTCGGCGTGCGCGAGTTCCCCATGGGAGCCATCGCCAACGGCATCGCCCTGCACGGCGGCCTGATTCCCTTCACGGCCACCTTCCTGACCTTCTCCGACTATATGCGCAACGCCCTGCGCATGTCCGCCCTGCAGAAGCTGCCGGTGCTGCACGTCTACACCCACGACTCCTTCCATCTGGGCGAGGACGGCCCCACGCACCAGTCCATCGAACACATCGCGAGCCTCAGGCTCATTCCGAACATGTTCGTCTTCCGTCCGGCCGACGCGCGCGAAACCGCAGCCAGCCTCACCGTGGCCCTCACGCAGGAGGAGACGCCCTCCTGCCTCTGCCTGACCCGCCAGGGCCTGCCCACCCTCGACCCGGCCGCCTTCCCCCAGGTGGAGGACGGCACGGCGCGCGGCGGCTACGTGCTCAAGGATTGCGCAGGCGCGCCCGACGTGGTGCTCATCGCCACCGGCTCCGAGGTCTCCCTGGCCCTGGAGGCCGCTGCCCTGCTGCCGGACCTCGCCTTCCGCATCGTCTCCATGCCCTGCGTGGAGCTGTTCGAGCGCCAGGACGCGGCCTACAAGGCCTCGGTCCTGCCCGAAGAGGCCCGGCTCTACGCCGCGGCCGAGGCGGGACGGCCCGAGGGCTGGCACCGCTACGTGGGCAGGAAGGGCCTGATCCTCTCCATCGACCACTTCGGCCACAGCGCCCCGGCAGGGGTCCTGGCCAAGGAATACGGCTTCACCCCTGAAAACCTGGCGCGCCTCATCCGCGAGCGCCTCGCCTAGCAGACCCGTCAAGGAGGCTGCCCATGGAAGCACCCACCAAGAATCTGGCCATGGACCTGGTGCGCGTCACCGAGTCCGCGGCCCTGGCCTCGGCCCGCTGGCTCGGACGCGGCGACAAGGAGTCCGGCGACAAGGCCGCCGTGGACGCCATGCGCAAGAGCTTCGCCGCCCTGGACATCCAGGGCACGGTGATCATCGGCGAGGGCGAGAAGGACGAGGCCCCCATGCTCTACAACGGCGAGAAGCTCGGCACGGGCACGGGCGTTCGCGTGGACGTGGCGGTCGATCCGGTGGAGGGCACTCGCCTGCTGGCCTTCGGCCGCCCCAATGCCATCTCCGTGGTCGGCGTGACCCCGGCCGGAGCCATGTTCAACCCCGGCCCCAGCTACTACATGAAGAAGCTGGTCGGTCCGCCCGAGGTGCGCGGCGTCATCGACATCGAGGCCCCGGTGCGCGACAACCTGATCAAGGCCGCCAAGGCCCTGGGCAAGGACGTGGACGACCTGACCGTCTTCGTCCTGGACAAGCCGCGCCACGCCAAGCTCATCGAGGAGATCAGGGCCGTGGGCGCGCGCATCGCCCTGCACACCGACGGCGACATCACCGGCTCCCTGATGGCCGTGGACCCGCGCAACGGCATCGACCTGATGATGGGCACGGGCGGCACGCCCGAGGGCGTGCTCTCGGCCATCGCCATCCGCATCATGGGCGGCATCCTGCAGGCCAAGCTCGACCCCCAGAAGGCCGACGAGAAGAGCGCCCTGCTCGCCGCGGGCATCGACACCCGACCGGTCTACACGGAAGCCGATCTGGTCAAGAGCGAGGACCTCTACTTCGCGGCCACGGGCATCAGCGGCGGCTCGTTCCTGGGCGGCGTCAAGTTCACCGGCCGCGGGGCCGTGACCCGCTCGGTATCCATGCGCGGTCTCACGGGCACGACCCGCTACATCGAGGCCGAGCACAACTTCGAGCGGCTGATGCGCGTCTCCAACGTCAAGTACGACTAGCCGGCCGCGCGCGAAGCGAAAAAAAGATCGCCCCCTAAAGGCCCGCCCCGACCGAAGAAACCCGGTCGGGGCGGGCCTCTCCTCGTTCAATCCGCGCCCCGGCCGTGTTGATTTCGCCACTGCCTTTCAGTAGGCTGCCTCCATAATCGGCTGTGGTCCCTCACCCTCAACCCGGCGCGCATGGACACCTCCACAGGCATCCTCATCTTCACGGAACATCCCCACTCGGGAAAGGCCCTGTCCGCCGTGCTGGGCAAGCTCGGCTTCAGCCGCGTCTTCGTCGTGGGCCAGCCGCACGAGGCCATCAAGGTCCTGGCCGGGGGCGGCATCGGCCTCGTGACCGTCGACCACGCGCCGGGCTCCTCCCAGACCGTCAGCCTCATCCGCGCCCTGCGCGACGTGGGGCGCTTCAAGGGCATCCCTCTGCTGCTCCTGGCCGAACCGGGGGAAAAAGGACTGGCGGCCTTCGCCCAGAAGGACGCGGCCGCCGTGTTCGTCTCCAAGCCGCTGGCGGCCAAACCGTTCGCCGCGGGGCTGCAACAGCTGCTCGGCGGCGAGACGCCGCGCCCCCCCGCGCCCGCAGCGCGGCCAGCCCCCCAGGCGCAGCCGCAGCAGCCCCAGCAGCCGAAGCCCGCCGTGCAGGCCGCGCCCAGGCCTCAGCCCGCGCCGTCCCCGGCCCCAAGCGCGCCGGGCGTCGTCTCGATCCAGGACCTGGCCCGGCTGCTCAAGGCCCGCAAAACCGTGGAGGCGGCGGCTCTGGCCGAAAACATGCTGAAGACGCAGGGCGCGCGGCCGGACCTCTACCTCGTCCTGGCCCTGGCCCGGCTCATGGCCGGAGACCAGGCGCGCTGCCTTGCCGCCATCGAGTGCGTCATCGAACGCTGCGGGGCCGAATGCCCGCAGCCCGTGCGCGCGCCCGCGCCGGACATGACTCCGCCCGGCGTGGTGCGGGGCATCTGGTCCTCCCTGTCCATGCCCGAGCGGCGACAGAAGGCCTTCGAGCATTTTTCCCCCTCGCACGACAACCGCTCCTCCTTCCGCCTCTTTGCGCCGGACTGGAGCATCGGCATCGCGGGACGCGAGGGCAGGCTGCAGGTCGTGGACCTGTCTTTCGGCGGCTGCTGCTTCGAGGCCCCGCGCCCGGCCGTGGAACGCGGCACGGAAATGATCATGGACCTCTACCAGGGCAAGGACATCATCCTGTCCGGCGTGACGGCCACCATCCTCCGCGTGGAGTCCGAGGTCGTGGGCTGCAAGTTCGGGGAGCTGAACCGGCACCAGGAAAGCCTGCTCAACCAGAAGCTGCGTGAGGAGCAGACCAAGGGCGCGACCCTGTCCACGGAATTCGACGTGGCGGGCAAGAAGGAAAAGAAGGTCATCAAGCTTTCGTTGTAGCTCCGCCGCCGCTCTGCCCCGGCCGCCCCTTCCGGGACCGCTGAACGGGCGGCGGCTGGGCGGCGCGGAATAACGCACGGCCGACGCGTACTTTCCGTACGCATTGGCCGTGCGCGTTTTGCGCCGCCACGCCGGTGGCGCTTGGCGACGCCCCGGGCAGGCTAGTCCTTCCCTTCCAGCCTGCCCAGTTCGTTGACCAGAATCTCCAGATTCGGCCGCTCGTTGATGTCGTGCACCTTGATCCAGCGGATAACGCCCTTCTTGTCCACGATGATCTCGGCCCGCTCCGACACGCCCTCGCCGCGCAGCACGCCGTACGCCTTGGCCGTTGCGCCGTGCGGGAAGAAATCCGAGACCACCGGAAACCACACCCCGCCCATGCTCCTGCACCAGGTGAACTGGGCCGGGGTGTTGTCCGTGGAGATGCCGATGACCACGGCGTCCTGCGCCTCGATCAGTTCCCGGCCGAGGTTGTACGCGGGCCACTGCTCGGAGCAGACCGGGGTGAAGGCGGCGGGCACGAAGGAGAGGATCACGTTCTTGCGGCCTCTGAAGTTCGAGAGCGTGACCTTCTCGCCCGTGATCGCGGGCAGGGTGAAGTCAGGGGCGACGTCTCCGACCTTGACCTTGAGCACGCTGTCCGTAGGCTTGAGCGCGCCCGGATCGAACAGTCCGCCAAGCTCCGTCTGCGCCGCGCAGACGCCGGCGAGCAGCAGAAGCATCATCACCGAAAGCACGGCACCGGGGGGAATGCGGCGCATACGGCTACTCCTTCATCCTGGATTTGAGCAGGTCCAGGAATTTCTCCGGGGATTCGAAACGGCCCTCCTGCACGAACAGCACCGTGGCCGCCCCCCCCTTGACGCCGGGGTTCCGCACCAGCACGTAGGAGGGCGTGCCCGGGCTGCCCATCAGGCTGTGCATGACGTAGTCCTTGTCCGTGCTCATGGGCATGGTGAGCGCGTACTTCTCGCGGAAAAGCTTGACCTCGAAGGGCGTGTTGCCCATGCCCACGGCCAGGATTTTCAGTTTTCCCGCCATCTCCTTGCCGCCGACCGCGCGGAAGAGACGCTCCATGTCCGGGGCCTCGGCCATGCAGTGCATGCAGTAGACGTTGAAGAGCTGGATCAGCACGTACGGGGCGGCGACGTCCTGGATGCGGAAGGACGCGGCCCCTTTGGGCAGTCCGAGGTAGTCCGCCCCCGCCTGGGTGTCCGGCGCGGCCAGCCGCGTGTCGGGGAACGGCTGCCCCTCCTTGGGCAGGGCCAGGGCCGAAGCCGCCAGAAGCAGGACGGCGAGGAGCGTGGTGCAGGCAAGCAGTCTAGACATAGGATTCCATGACCTCCCGCAGCGCCGCGTGGTCCGGGACGCGCCCGGCCAGAGGCGTTCCCGTGAACGTGGGCAGCAGTTCCTCGAACGCCTTGCGTTTCGCGTTCTTCCAGATCACGCCGATGGGCAGCGTCTCCCCGTCCTGCATGGCCGCCGTCATGGCGGCGTTCCAGTCCGTGGGGTCGTGCGCGGCCTCCAGCTTCCTCACCCGCTCCTTATACCAGGCGTAGGTGTTCAGCTTGTTGAACGAGACGCAGGGCTGAAAGACGTCCACCAGGGAAAAGCCCGGAAAACGCACGGCCTCGGCGATGAGATCCGCCAAGTGGTCGATCTCGCCCGCGAACCCTCGCGCCACGAAGCCCGCCTTCATGGTCACGGCCACGGCCACGGGGTTGAAGGGAGCGGAGGGCGCGCCGAAGGGCTGCGCCTTGGTCTTCATGCCCTGCAGCGTGGTGGGGCTGGCCTGGCCCTTGGTCAGACCGTAAATCTGGTTGTCGTGCGCCACCAGGGTGATGTCCACGTTGCGCCGCAGCGCCGCCAGAAAGTGGTTGCCCCCCTCGCCGTAGGAGCAGCCGTCGCCGGACTCGGCGATGACCGTGAGGCCGGGGTTGGCCAGCTTGATGGCCTGCGCCGGAGGCAGGGCGCGGCCGTGCAGCCCGTTGAAAGCGTTGCAGCGCAGATAATGCGGGGCCTTAGCCGCCTGTCCGATGCCCGAGACCAGGCAGACCTGGTGCGGTGCCAACCCAAGCGCCGTCAGGGCTTTCTTCATGGCCTTCAGGATGGAGAAGTTGCCGCAGCCCGGGCACCAGGCCGTCTCGAACTCGCCGTAATCCTCGATGCCGACCATATCGCGTCCTCCTACGACAGGGCCCGCAGGCCCGCCAGGATGTACTCCGGGGTGAAGGGCAGGCCGTCGTAGCGCAGGACCATGTCCGTGATCCTGAAACCCGACTCGCGCTGGACCAGGGCCGCGAACTGCCCGCCCTGGTTGCCCTCGACTATGACCACGCGGCCCGCCTTCTCGAAAAGCGGCAGGAAGTGGGCCGGGTTCAGGGGATAGACCTGGCCGAAGTGCAGGGCAGCGGCCGACAGGCCGTCCGCGCGCAGCCGGTCCACGGCCTCGAAGGCCGCGCCGCGCGTGGAGCCCCAGCACGCCAGCAGCATGCCGGGCGTCTCGTCGCCGTAGAACTCGGGGGGCAGGGCATCCGCGAACAAGCCGCAGAGCTTGCGGGCCCGCTTGTCCTGCATGCGCACGCGCACGTCGAGATCCTCGGTGATGTGGCCGTCCGGGGTGTGCTCGTCCGAGTCCACCACCACCAGCGCCGGGGACAGCCCGGGAACCGCGCGGGGCGAGACGCCGCTCTCCTCGTTCCAGGCGAAGCGCTCGTAGGTCCCGGGGTCGTCCGGCGCGAGCAGCGGCCCGGACGCGGTCGGCAGCCCGGCGAGGTCGAAGGGCGGGAGCGCGGTGTAGCAGTCGGCCTGGTACTGATCCGTGAGCACGAAGACGGGGGATTGCCACTGCTCTGCCTGGCAGAAGGCCCGGTGCGTGAGGGCGAAGCACTGCCCGGCCGTGCCCGGCGCGAGAATGGCGCGCGGGAATTCGCCGTGTCCGGCGTACAGGGCCAGATTCAGGTCGCCCTGCTCGGTGCGCGTGGGCAGGCCCGTGGCGGGCCCCGGCCGCATGGCCAGGACCACCACCAGGGGCTGCTCCAGCATGCCCGCCAGGGAGATGCCCTCGACCATGAGCGCGAAGCCCCCGCCCGAGGTCGCGGTCATGGCCCGCGCGCCCGCATAGGACGCGCCCACGGCCATGTTCACGGCCGCGATCTCGTCCTCGGCCTGCTCCACCACCACGCCCATCTTCTGCGCGTGGGCGATGATGGTCAGGGGAACCGAGGTGGCCGGGGTCATGGGGTAGAACGAGACGAAATTGCAGCCCGCGGCCAGCGCGCCCAGGGCGATGGCCTCGTTGCCGCTCACCGCCATGCGGCCGCGTCCGGCCTCGGGCGGGGCGGGACAGGCGAAGAGTTCGCCCTGCTGCTCCTTCCAGGCGAAGGCGCGGCGCAGGACCGCGATGTTCTGGTCCACCACCTCGCCGCCTTTCCTGCCGAAGGTTTCGCGCAACAGCTCCTCAAGCAGCGCAATGTCCAGGCAGATGGCCGAGGCCAGGACGCCCAGCGCCACGGTGTTTTCGAAGATGGGTTTGCCCGCCAGGTCGCGGAAGGGCACGCGGAAGGCGCGGGGCCACTCGATGGCCGCGTCGTCCCCGGCGACCACCACGGCGCGATCCGAAAGGCGCTCCTTGAACAGGCCGAAGGTCTCCTTGGCCAGACAGACGAGCACGTCCACGGCCTCGCGCGGACAGCGCACGGGTTCGGGGCCGAAGCGCAGGCGGTAGGTGTTGTGGCCGCCGCGGATGCGCGAGAGGTAGTCCTGCTGGACGTTGATCTCGTACCCGGCGCGGACCAGGGCCTTGGTGATCAGGGAGCCGACCGTGACCAGCCCCTGACCGGCCTCGCCGCCGATGCAGATTGTGACGTCGGACATGGATCGCCGCTCCTTGCGGATTGGGCGGACAGGGCCGCCGTGCCTGAAAAGGGCCGAGGGGGGGGCGCGCGCCCCCCGGCGGGCCGCGCTACTCCGTCCCGGCCGCGGGCCAGGAGAAGACGCGCGCCCCGACTTCCTTGTCGAGCATGTAGAGCGCGCCGCCGTCGCCCACCAAGTCCATCTTGTTGACCACGTCGCCGAAACTGGCCTCCTCCTCCACCTGCTCGGTCACGAACCACTGCAGGAAACCCGCCGTGGCGTGGTCCTTGAGCTTGACGGCGAGGTTCACCAGATTGTTGATGCGCGACGTGACCTCGCCCTCGTGGGCGAGGCCCGCGGCCAGCGCCTCCCTGGGGGACTTCCACTGGCTGGGCGGGGCCTCCACGGTCTGCAGCACGACGCGTCCGCCGCGTTCGTTCACGTAGTCGAACATCTTCGTGGCGTGAAACAGCTCCTCGCCGGCTTGGTTCTTCATCCACGAGGCGAAGCCCGAAAGCCCCTTGGAAGCGAACCACGAACTCATGGAGAGGTAGAGATAGCCGGACCAGAGCTCCCACTTGATCTGATCGTTGAGCGCCTTTTCCATATCCTTGTGCAGCATCGGACACTCCTCGCGTGCGTCTTGAGGTGAAGATGAGGGACGGCAAACGCCGATACTCCTTGCACAAGTACAAACCATTTCCAGGCACTTTTCGCAAGCGCAAAAGCCTTGCGCACGCGGCGACAGAAACCGTGCGAAAAACCCCTGAGAGTCGCCCGGCCCGTCCGGCGGGATTCCGACCCTCGTCCGGTCCGGCAATGAAAAAAGGCGGCCCCCGCACGGGGGCCGCCCTGTGGCGGCGTCGAACGCGCGGGCTAGTAGCCCATGCGCTTCATGATCGTGGGCATGGCGGTCTTGACGAGGTCCTGCATGGCCTCCTGCATGATCGCCGAGGCGCTGTCGCCCGAGGGCATGACCGTCTTGCTCACGTTGGCGTAGAGGTTCTCCTCGTAGACCTTCTTGCCCTGACGCGTGAGCAGCACGTTCACGGTCATGTTGGCCTGGAATTCGGACATGCTGATCTCCTTGAGCCACAGCTCCTTGATCGTGCCCGTCATCTTGTAGTCGGTGTCCGTGCTGAAGTCCTGTTCGCTCCAGCTCATGCCGCAGCCGACCTTCTTGAGTTCCTCGAAGAAGGCCTTGCTGACCCACTCGCCCACCGGCGTCACGGCATAGAAGTAGCTGCCGTCGGACTTGACGCCGATCTCGTCGGTGCCGCGCGCGTCGGCGAACTTGATGACGTTCACCGAGGCCCCGCAGGAACCGCCCTCGCTCAGGGGCTTGTAGGTGAGCTTGACCATGTTGGCCGTGCCGCAGCCGGCCAGAAGCAGGGCCAGGGCCGTGAGGCAGAGGAAGTTCCGCAGATGGCGCATGACGGTGTTCTCCTTATATTTCCTGGTGGTGTTGTCTCCCCCCCCGATGTCGAGCAGTGCCTGCATAGCAGAGAGGCGGACGAATTGACAGTCCCCTGTTCGGCGCTATTTCCTACCTGGTGGGTAAAATTTAACCGCCTCAGCCTCTTCCGCCGCCGCGCCCGGGGTGCTATGCTGCCCTCCCGCCACGCCGGAAAAGACCCAGGCGAGCGCCCAGGAGGATCGCATGTGGGAATATACAGATAAAGTTCGTGACCATTTTCTCAACCCGCGCAACGCCGGGGACCTCGCGGAGGCCAACGCCGTGGGCGAGGTCGGCAGTCTGGCCTGTGGCGACGCGCTCAAGCTCTTCCTGAAGATCAACGAGGCGGGCGTCATCGAGGACGCCCGCTTCCAGACCTTCGGCTGCGCCTCGGCCATCGCCTCCAGCTCCGTGCTCACCGAGATGCTCAAGGGCAAGACCGTGGAGGAGGCGAAAAGGCTGACCAACAAGGACATCGCCGCAGAACTCGGCGGCCTGCCCAAGGAGAAGATGCACTGCTCTGTCATGGGCCAGGAGGCCCTGGAGGCCGCGCTCAAGAGCTACTTCGGCGAGAAGGCGGAGGAGCACGAGGCCGAGGGCGAACTGGTCTGCAAGTGCTTCGGCGTGCACGACGGCCTCATCCGCCGCGCCATCCGCGAGAACGACCTGAAGACCGTCGAGGACATCACCAGCTTCACCAAGGCCGGCGGCGGCTGCGGCGACTGCCTGGAACGGCTGGGCGAGATCCTGGCCGAGGAACGCGGACAGCCCAAGCCCGTTCCCGCCGCCGAACCCAAAAAGCTGACCAACATCCAGCGCATGCAGTTGGTGGCCAAGGTCATCGAGGAGGAGATCAGACCCTCGCTCAAAAAGGACGGCGGGGACATCGAACTCATCGACATCGAGGGCCGGAACGTCGTGGTGGCGCTGCGCGGGGCCTGCATCGGCTGCCCCTCCAGCCAGCTCACTCTGAAGAACCTCGTCGAGCAGCGGCTGCGCGAGGCCGTGGAGCCCGGCATCACCGTGACCCAGGGATAGGAGCGGGGCGATGAAGGAAATCTATCTCGACAACAACGCCACCACGCGCGTGGCCGACGAGGTCTTCGAGGAGATGCTCCCCTTCCTGCGGGAGCAGTACGGCAACCCCTCCTCCATGCACGCCTTCGGCGGCCGCGTGGGCCGGGCCGTGTCCCTGGCGCGCGAGCGCGCCGCCGCAGCCCTCGGGTGCGTCCCCACGGAGATCGTCTTCACCTCCTGCGGCACGGAGAGCGACAACACGGCCATCAACTCCGCGCTCACGGCCCGGCCCGAGAAACGCCACGTCGTCACCACCAAGGTCGAGCACCCGGCCGTGCTCTCCTACTGCAAGAACCTGGAAGGCAAGGGCTTCGACGTCACCTACCTCGGCGTGGACCGCGAAGGCCTCCTGGACCTGGACGAACTGCGCGACGCGCTGCGCGACGACACCGCCGTGGTCTCGGTGATGTACGCCAACAACGAGACCGGCGTACTTTTCCCCATTCCGGAAATCGGGGCCATTTGCCGTGAGCGCGGCGTGCCCCTGCACACCGACGCGGTGCAGGCAGTGGGCAAGATTCCCATCGACCTCTCCACCCTTCCCGTGGACTACCTGGCGCTGTCCGGCCACAAGCTGCACGCGCCCAAGGGCGTGGGCGCGCTCTACGTGCGCAAGGGCACGCCCTTCCGCCCCTTCCTCATCGGCGGGCACCAGGAGCGCGGCCGCCGCGCGGGCACCGAGAACACGGCCTCCATCGCGGCTTTGGGCAAGGCCCTGGAGCTGGCGGCCGCGGGCGTCGGGCACGAGAACACCGCGGTGCGCGCCCTGCGCGACCGGCTGGAGAACGGCCTGCTGGCCGCCGTGCCCGACTGCCGCCTGAACGGCGCCAGGGAGCCCAGGCTGCCCAACACCTCCAACATCTCCTTCAAGTACGTGGAAGGCGAAGCCATCCTGCTCATGCTCGACCAGTTCGGCATCTGCGCCTCGTCCGGCTCGGCCTGCACCTCGGGGAGCCTCGAACCCTCCCACGTGCTGCGCGCGCTCGGCGTGCCCTTCACCTTCGCCCACGGCTCCATCCGCTTCTCGCTCTCACGCTACACCACCCAGGCCGAGATCGACGCCGTGCTCGCCGAACTTCCGAGGATCATCGAACGCCTGCGCGTGCTCTCGCCCTTCAAGAAGGGCGGCCCCGAACCGCTGGACGAGAAGCCTCCCTGCACCTGCTGAGCGCAACCGCACGGGACTGACCATGAACATCAAGAACGACATGCTCGAACTCATCGGCGGCACGCCGCTGGTGCGCCTGGGCCGCATGGCCGCCGGACTGCCCGGAACCGTGGTCGCCAAGCTGGAGAGCCGGAATCCCTGCGCCTCGGTCAAGGACCGCATCGGCGCGGCCATGCTGCGCGCCGCAGTGGCCGAGGGACGCCTCAAGCCCGGCGGAACCGTGGTCGAGCCGACCTCGGGCAACACCGGCATCGGCCTGGCCTTCGCCGCCGCGGTCCTCGGCTACACCGTGGTTCTGACCATGCCCGAATCCATGAGCATGGAGCGCCGCAAGATGCTCGCGGGCCTGGGCGCGACGCTCGTCCTGACCCCGGCGGCCGAGGGCATGAAAGGCGCCATCGCCCGCGCCGAGGCCATCGCCGCCGAGACCGGGGCCTTCATGCCCATGCAGTTCGCCAACTCCGCCAACCCCGAGGTCCACCGTCTGACCACGGCCGAGGAAATCTGGCGCGACACCGACGGCGCGGTGGACGTCTTCGTGGCCGGCGTGGGCACGGGCGGGACCATCACCGGCGTCGGGTCGCTGCTCAAGGAGCGCAAGCCCTCCGCGCGCATCGTGGCCGTGGAGCCAGAGGCCAGTCCCGTGCTTTCGGGCGGGAAACCCGGCCCCCACCCCATCCAGGGCATCGGCGCGGGCTTCGTGCCCCCGGTGCTCCGCCGCGACCTCATCGACGAGATCATCCGGATATCCGGAGAGGACGCCTTCGCCACGGCCCGCCGCCTGATGCGCGAGGAAGGCATCGTCTGCGGCATCTCCAGCGGGGCGAACGCCTTCGCCGCCCTCTCCCTCGCCGCCCGGCCCGAGAACGCCGGAAAGCTCATCGTCTTCATGGTCTGCGACACCGGCGAGCGCTATCTCTCCACGCCGCTCTTCACGGACGCCTGACACTGCGACACAGAGGAACGATTGCGCACATGAGCATGAAACATCCCGGCAACGGCGGCTACGGCAAGACCATCGAGGAGGTCACCGCCGAACTCTGCGACCCCCGGTCCTACGAAGGGGTCTACCACCGGCCGCAGCACGAGCAGCCCATGCCCTCCCTCGCCGCCCTCGAAGAGGTCATGGAGCGCCTCAAGGCCGTGCTCTTCCCCGGCTACTTCGGCAACTCCGAGGTCACGCCCGAAACCATGCGCTTCCACGTGGGCGCGAATCTCGACGCGGTCTGCCGCCTGCTCACCGAGCAGATCACGCGCGGCTTCTGCTTCGTCTGCCCGCGCGAGGAGCAGATGCGCACCTGCGCCGACTGCGAGGAGCGCTCCGGCCGCATCGCCCGCGAATTCATCGCCCGGCTGCCCGAGATACGCCGCCTCCTGGCCACCGACGTGGACGCCGCCTTCCGCGGCGACCCGGCCGCCAAGAGCCCCGGGGAGACCATCTTCTGCTACCCCTCCATCATCGCCCTCACTCACTACCGCGCGGCCCACGCCTTGCACGGGCTCGGCGTCACCGTCATCCCGCGCATCGTCACAGAGATGGCCCACTCCCGCACCGGCATCGACATCCACCCCGGCGCGAGCATCGGCGAGAACTTCTTCATCGACCACGGCACCGGCGTGGTCATCGGCGAAACCTCGGTCATCGGACGCGGCGTGCGCCTCTATCAGGGCGTGACCCTCGGGGCCAAAAGCTTCCCCAAGGACGAAGCGGGCATGCTGGTCAAGGGGCAGCCGCGCCATCCCGTGGTCGAGGACGACGTCACCATTTACTCCGGCGCGACCATCCTCGGTCGCGTGACCATCGGACGCGGCGCGGTCATCGGCGGCAACGTCTGGCTCACCCGCTCCGTGCCCGCGGGCGCGCGCGTCATGCAGCCCGCGGGGCAGCGCGAGGCCCTGGTCGAAGGCGAAGGCATCTAGTGTGCCGTCCGCAAAATACGCAACGCCGTATTTTGCGGAAGACCGCTAAGCCGGAAAACGTGGTTTTCGGCTTGCTCACGCCGCCTCCTGCCAGGATATCCTGCCGCCGCGCCTCTTTGCCGACCGAAACGCTCCTGTTCCCTTCTCATTCCGAACACTTGCCTTTTTCCCTGGTCGGTTTACCATCTTTGCATGGTGTCAACCGCCCCGGACCGAGGAGGTGTGTGATGACGGCCTATTCCAGCGGCGACCTGCCGGTCAGCATCAATCATGAGGAGTACGTGGACCTGCCGGGCGGCGTATGCGTCCGTTTCGAGTCCAACGGCGAGGCGAAGGACGTGTTCCTGCGCGGCGAATTCGAGCCCGTGGTCCAGCTCTTTCCGGACTGCGAGTACGTTTTCGAGAGCGAGGGCGCGGCCTACCGCCTGCGCGCGGGCTTCGACGACCGCATGACGGTCGAGCGGGTCTAGCCGCGCGCACCTGCCCGGCCGGAGGACCGTCCGGCCGCCTGGAGGCCTCCCGAGGGCGGCCGGATGGAGCGTTATTCCCTGAAGAAGGGGTTGGCGGCCTTTTCCGCGCCGATGGTCGTGGGTTCGCCGTGTCCCGGATAGACGTCCGTGTCGTCGGGCAGGATGAGCAGCCGTGCGCGGATGTTCTGCAGGAGCAGCGCGCCGTCGCCCAGGGGCCGGTCCGTGCGGCCCACGGTGCCCTTGAACAGGGTGTCGCCGGTGAAGACGGCGGACACGGCCGGAAAGTGCCAGCACAGGCTGCCGGGCGAATGTCCGGGCACGGGGATGGCGAGGCAGGGCTGGCCGAGCAGGAAGAGGCGGCCCGGCCCCGCGGGGGTGAAGGCGAACGGCTCGATGAGGGGCAGACCCCATTGTCCGCCGCACAGCAGGGGGTCGCAGCCCAGGGCCTGGTCGCCGTCCCCGGCCAGCACGGTGGCCCCCGTGGCGGACACGAGCGGCGCCACACCGGCGGCGTGGTCGGCGTGCAGATGGGTGAGCAGGATGTGCGTGGTGCGGTAGCGGAAACGCGCCAGGTAGTCGAGCACGGGCTGCGGCCGCAGCCCGGGGTCCACGACCACGGCTTCGCCGATATCCTTTTCGGCCAGCACCCAGCAGTTGGTGCTCAGCGGCCCCAGAATGAAGGAATGGATGATCATGCGCGTCTCTTCCTCGGCGTCTTCGGCATGGCCCTGCGGCGCTTCTGGCACGGCCGGTGCATCTCCCGTGCCCGGAAAGTTGTTCCGCTCCGAGGTGCTAGCCCATGATCGCCCTGCTCGGCAACTGTCAGACAGAATTCCTGGCGAACGCGCTGCGCGGCCGGGGGCACGACGCCCGCCATTTCTGGCAGGCCTCGCCCGCCACCCTGCTGCGCTCCCCGGGCCGCGTGCCCGAGCCCCTGGCCCGGCTGACGACGCCGGAGCTGACGCATTTCCTTGACGGCCGGGAACTGGAAAACCAGTTCTTCGGGCTGCCGCCCGGCTCGCCCAGGCCCGAACTGCTCGTGCTGGGCCTCTTTCACGAGGCCGCGCCGCTCTTCGCCCACGCCCGGGAGGGCTGGTGCTTCCACATCGACCCGCACGCCTGGGCGCACAGTCCGGAACTGGAGGCTTTCATGCGGGCCGAGTGCGTGCTCATGCGGCAGCGCCCCGAAAGCTGGTTCCAGCGCTTCGGCGGATACGTGCAGCGGCTGCGGGCCATGCACCCGGACACGCCGCTGCTCATCGCGGCGCGGCTGGGGCACCATCCGGCCTTCGGGCCGCAGCCCTTCTCCTACCTGGAGGTCTGGGACGCGTCCTGGTCCGATGCCCTGCCCGCCCTGGCCGAATGGGCGGAGGGCGTCGGCGCGCACGTCGTGGACATGAACCGGCTGCTGGCCGGACTCATGGCGCGGGGCTCGCGGGCCGTCGAGGCGCACTGCCCCTTCCTCAAGGTGGAGGTCGCGGCCGGGCCGGAGGGCGCGCCCCGGGCCGCGCTGCGGCGCGACGTGGAGCACGTGGCCGACATGTGGCCCAGGCTGGCGGACGTTGTGGCGGAATTCCTCAGGACTGGCCGCGTGGCCTATGCCCCGGAGGAGACGCCGCCCGGCTGGTGGGCCGGACCGTACCGGCCCGAACGGCTGGACGACGCGGAGCGCATCCGGCTGCTCCGCACCGGCTCCAACTACGACGCCGCCCGCGCCGTGGCCTCCTTCTTCCAAGAGCCGGAGCGCGACTTCACGCCCCTGCTGGCCGCGCACGGCCTGACCGTGCCGGTCTGCCACAACCTGCTGCACATGATCCGGGGCTACGCGCGGCTGCGTCCCGATCCGGCCATCGCGGACTGGTGCGCGGCCCACCGCGTGCGCGCCCTGGCCTTTTCGGACAACGGCCCGGCGTATGCCGCGCGCTACGTGGCGGCGCTGGACGCCCTGGCCGCGGGAACCCCGGACGCCGCGGCCTGACCGCAACTCCCTGCCGGACGCAGGCCAGGTCCGCAAACGCCGCGCGCCCCGCCGTGTCATGCACGGCGGGGCGCGTTTGCGTCTGCGCTCGGGCACGGCTAGTTGCCGACGCCTAAAAACTCCACGGAGACGATCTCGTACTGGATGCGGCCGCGCGGGGCCTCGACCACGATCTCGTCGCCCACCTGACGGCCCAGCAGGGCGCGGGCTACGGGCGAGAGGACCGAGATGCTCCCCTTGGAGGGTTCGGCCTCGTCGGGTCCCAGCAAGGTGTATTTCTTGACGTCGCCGGTATCCGAATCCTCGATCTCCACGGTGGCGCCGAAAGTCACGATCTCGCCGTCCAAGGTGTTGAGGTCGATGACGTTGAAGCAGGCCATGCGCGATTCGATGTAGTTGATGCGGGCTTCGAGCATGCCCTGGCGTTCGCGGGCCGCGTCGTATCCGGCGTTCTCCTTGAGGTCACCCTCCTCGCGCGCCTCCTTGATGGCCTGAATGACCTCGGGCCGCTCCTTCTTCAGACGCTCAAGCTCGATCTCAAGCCGTTTGAATCCTTCAATGGAAATGGGAATGCTGCTCATGTCCTCATCCTGTCGCGTGCGGTATGCGGGATTGCCGCCTCCCCGGGGAAACGGCGAGGGCCGCGCAAGAGGTTCCCCCCGCGCGGACAATGTCCCTGCCTAGACCATCCCCGGCCCAGGGTCAAGCCCCGGGGGCCGCCCCGGCCCGCGTCCCGCCACGCGGCCTGAACGGACGGCGGCGGGTTGCACTTTTTTTCAAATGCGGTAGAGACTGGAAGCAGGGACCGTTTCTGGGGGAGATGAATGAACACCGACCAGCGCAGGAGCAGGCGTGTACGCCTCGGCTCCAACTTCGGATTCCTGGCCACAGGAGAAGGCAGGGCGGTGCTCTGCCATCTGCGCAACCTGAACGAGACAGGGGCCAAGCTGGAGATCGTCCGAGGGCAGGCGGAGGACATCGCCGAGGGGCTGGACCTTTCCTTCCGGGCCTTCCCCGACTGGCTGCAGCGCCGCCTGGGCGGCAGGACCGGGGCCGTGGTCTGGCGCAAGGGCCGCTGGGTGGGCGTACGGATCGTCCCGCCGGTCAAGGTGCCCCGCTCCTGTCCCACGGACGAAAGCGCCTGACGGCCTGCGCCGGGCGTCTCCCTTCCTCCCTGTCCGCTCCCGCCCCGCGCCTTCCGGGCTTGACCTCACGCCGGCTCCCTGCCAATTTCCCCCTGGTCCTCCCGGCCGCTTTGAGCATGGCCGGATATCCTGGACGCAAGGAGCACGGCGTGCAGCAGGACACCCACCGCCTCCGCGTGGTCATCGTCGGCGCGGGCTTCGCCGGCCTCTGGGCCGCACGCGCCCTGGCGGGCAGGACGTGCGACGTCCTCGTGGTGGACAAGAACAACTACCACACCTTCCTGCCCCTGCTCTACCAGGTGGCCGCGGCCGAACTGGAGTCCGAGCAGATCGCCTACCCCGTGCGCGGCATCTTCAGGGGCGCGGACAACGTCTCCTTCGCCATGGCCCAAGTCACCGGGCTTGACCGGGAGAACCGGGTGCTGCACACGGACAGCCTGCCCATTCCCTACGACCGGCTCATCGTCGCTCCCGGCAGCGTGACCAATTTCTTCGGCGTGCCGGGCGCGGACGAGCACGCCTTCCGCCTGAAAAGCCTGGAGCAGGCCATCCTGCTGCGCAACCACATCATGGGCTGCTTCGAGCGCGCCGCCCTGTCCAAGAGCCCGGCCGAGCAACGCCGCCTGCTGACCTTCACCGTGGTCGGCGGCGGCCCCACGGGCGTGGAGTACGCCGGGGCGCTGGCCGAACTGATCCGCGGGCCGCTGGCCAAGGACTTCCCGCCGCTCATCGCGGGTCAGGCGCGCGTGGTCCTGTTCGAGGCCATGGACGGCATCCTCTTCGGCTTTCCGGACCTTCTGCGCACCGAGGCCCTCATCGCGCTCAGGCGCAAGGGCGTGCAGGTCTTCCTGGGCGCGCAGGTGGCCGAGGTGGCGGCGGCTCATGTGCTGCTCAAGGACGGCAGCAACTTCCTCACCTCGACCGTGGCCTGGACCGCGGGGGTCAAAGCCCACCCCCTGGCCGCGCAACTCGGCCTGCCCTGCGCGCCGAACGGCAAGATTCTCGTGGACGAACACATGCGGGTGCGGGGCATGCCGGAAGTGCTGGCCGCAGGGGACGCCTGCCAGATCGACGGCCAGCCTCCTCTGCCCATGATCGCCCCGGTGGCCATCCAGGCCGGCCGCCATGCGGCTCGGACCGTGCTGCGCGAAATGAAAGGAAAGAAGCCCAAGCGCTTCACGTACTTCGACAAGGGCAGCATGGCCACCATCGGCCGGGGCGCGGCCGTGGTCCGCTTCTGCGGCCGCAACTACACCGGCTTCTTCGCCTGGGCCATGTGGCTGGTGGTCCACCTGCTCTACCTGGTGGGCTTCCGCAACCGGCTCCTGGTCCTGATCAACTGGGCCTGGGACTACCTCCTCTTCGAGCGCGCCGTGCGCCTCATCCTGCCGCGCGAGTGGCTGCTGAACAAATCCGCCTTGGACCCGTCCAGCACCCCGCCGCCCAGGACGGAGGGCTGATTCCGGACGGGAACGAAAAAGGCCCCCGGCTGCCATGCAGCCGGGGGCCTCGGTTTCTCGTCGCCGCGTCCGTCCTGCCCGCGTCCGCGTCGGTCGCGGCGCATGCGCTTTCCCTCTTCGGCTAGTGCATCTTGCCCTGCTCCTCCGGGGCGTCGGACTTGACCAGGGTGCTGGCCAGGGGAACCAAACCGTCCATGTCGCAAAAGAGCGGCCGTTCGCCTTCCCCGCAGAGCAGGGCGCGGCGCAGCACGTCGTCCATGTCGTCCACGGGGATCAGTTCGAGGTCGCGTTTGATCTCCTCCGGCACGTCCTCCAGATCCTTCTCGTTGTCCTTCGGAATGAGCACGGTCTTGATCAGGCCGCGGTGCGCGGCCAGAAGCTTCTGCCTGAGGCCGCCGATGGGCAGCACGCGGCCACGCAGCGTGATCTCGCCGGTCATGGCCAGATCGTTGCGCACCGGCCTGTTGAGCAACGCCGAGACCAGGGCCGTGCACAGGGTGATGCCCGCGGACGGGCCGTCCTTCGGGATCGCGCCCTCAGGCACGTGCACGTGGATGTCGATGTCCTTGTGGAAGTCCGGGCGCAGGCCGAAGAGGTCGGAACGCGAGCGCACGTACGTCACGGCGGCCTTGGCCGATTCCTGCATGACCTCGCCGAGCTTGCCCGTGGTCACCACCTTGCCCGAGCCGGGCATGATGGCCACCTCGACCATCAAGAGGTCGCCGCCCAGTTCGGTGTAGGCCAGGCCGTTGACCAGGCCCACCATGGGCTTCTCCTCCTTCTCGCCGTAGCGGTGCTTGGGCACGCCCAGGTAATCCTTCAGCATCGCGGGCGCGATCTCGACGGCAAGGTCCCGGTCGGCCTTCTCCACCACGTTGCGCGCGGCCTTGCGGCAGATGGTGGCCAGCTCGCGCTCCAGGTTGCGCACGCCCGCCTCGCGGGTGTAGCGCCGGATCACGTCGAGCATGGTTTCCTCGGGCAGGGTCAGGTTGCCGGGCTTGAGGCCGTGCTTGCCGATCTGCTTGGGCAGGAGGAAGTGCTTGGCAATCTGCCGCTTTTCCGTCTCCAGGTAGCCGGGGAGATGGATGATCTCCATGCGGTCCTGCAGGGGCAGGGGGATGGAGTGCAGGGTGTTGGCCGTGGTGATGAAGAAGATCTTGGACAGATCGTAGTCCAGATCCAGGTAGTGGTCGGCGAAGGTGTCGTTCTGCTCGGGATCGAGCACTTCGAGCAGCGCGGCCGAGGGATCGCCGCGGAAATCCATGCTCATCTTGTCGATCTCGTCCAGGATGAAGACCGGGTTGTTGTACTTCACCCGCTTCAGGGACTGGATGATCTTGCCGGGCAGCGCGCCCACGTAGGTGCGGCGATGGCCCCGGATCTCGGCCTCGTCGCGCACGCCGCCCAGGGAGAGGCGCACGAAGGGGCGGTCCGTGGCCCGCGCGATGGACTTGGCCAGCGAGGTCTTGCCCACGCCCGGGGGACCCACGAAGCAGAGGATGGGGCCGTTCATCTTCTCGACCAGGGCCTGCACGGCCAGGTATTCGAGGATGCGCTCCTTGGGCTTCTCCAGGCCGAAGTGGTCCTCGTTGAGGATCTTCCGGGCCTTCTCGATGTCGATGGAGGTTTCCTTGACCTCGTTCCAGGGCAGATCCAGAATCCAGTCCACGTAGTTGCGGACCACGGTGTACTCGGCCGAGCTGGGCGGAATCTGCTTGAGCTTCTTGACCTCGCGCAGGCCCTTTTCGCGGGCCTCCTCGGGCATGTTCTTCTCGCGCATCCGCTTCTCGATCTCCTCGGCCTCGGCCAGGGGATCGTCCTCGCGGCCCATCTCCTTGTGCAGCGCCTTGAGCTGCTCGTTGAGATAGTAGTCGCGCTGGTTCTGCTCCATCTGGTTCTTGACGCGCCCCTTGATCTTCTTCTCAAGGGAGGCGATCTCGATCTCGGTTTCCAGAAGCTTGTAGACGGCCTCCAGACGCCGGATGGGGTCGAATTCCTCCAGCACCTCCTGCTTGCGCGAATACTCCACCTTGAGGTGGGGCATCACGGAGTCGGCCAGGCGGCCTGGCTGCTGCAGGGAGGAGAGGGCCAGGACGGTCTCCTGGGCCAGTTTCTTGTTGATCTTGGCGTAGACCTCGATGGATTCCTGCACGGCGCGCACCAGGGCGGTGGCCTCGGTGTCCTCGCGGTCCGCCTCGTCGGCGGCCGCGACCACGGCCAGGGGGTACTCGCCCGAGGTGGCCAGGGAATCGGGCCGGTTGTCCCAGGTGGCACGGTACAGGCCCTCGAAGAGGACCTTGATGGTCCCGTCGGGCAACCTGAGGAGTTGGAGAATCTTGCTCACGGTGCCGAGGCTGTAGAGGTCCTCGCCCTCGGGCTTCTCCTTCTCCGGGTTCTTCTGCGTGACCAGGAAAATCTTCTTGTCGTATCGCGTCAGCGCGTTCTCGATGGCCTTGATGCTCGCCTCGCGGCCCACGAACAGGGGCACGATGGAGCGCGGGAACATGACCACCTCGCGCAGGGACATCATGGGCAGGGTCAGAGGCTGGGCTCCGGACTGGCCGGTGCCGGAATACAGGCTGTTCATGCACGCTCCTCGGGGGCTTCTCCCCTCAAAAGCCCATTGCGGGGCCTGGGGCGCAGCCCCGGACCTCTCTGGTATGTACGGCGCATTTTAAGGCCTCGGGCAGGGAAGTCAATCGGATGCCCGCGAACGCTTCCGCTGTCCAGGCGCGGCCGCCGGAGCGGAACGCGGCAGGCGTCCGCGCGGCGGCCGCCCTCTCCCGGCGGCGCGGACAGCGACCGGGATCAGGCAGAGCGGGCTTCCTGCTGGTGGAAGAGGAGCAGAGGCTCCTGGCCGTTCTCCACCACCGCCTTGTTGATCACGCACTCCTTGACGCCCTCCAGGGACGGCAGGCGGTACATGATGTCCAGCATCACGCTCTCCATGACGTTGCGCAGGCCGCGCGCGCCGGTCTTGCGCACGATGGCCTGCTTGGCGATGGCGCGCAGGGCGTTCTGGGTGAAGCGCAGCTTGATCTTGTCCAGCTCGAAGAGCTTCATGTACTGCTTGGTCAGGGCGTTGCGCGGCTCGGTGAGGATGCGCACCAGGTCGTCCTCCTCCAGGTTCTGGAGCGAGGTGACCACGGGCACGCGGCCCACGAACTCGGGGATCATGCCGAACTTCACCAGGTCGTTGGGATGCACGTCCTGCAGAAGCACGCTGGCGTCATCCTCGCGCTTCTTCGCGACCTTGGCGTGGAAGCCCATGGCGTTGCCGGTCTGGCGGCCCGCGATGATCTTTTCCAGGCCGATGAAGGCGCCGCCCAGGATGAACAGGATGTTCGTGGTATTGATGCGGATGAACTCCTGCTGCGGGTGCTTGCGCCCCCCCTTGGGCGGGATGTTGGCCTCGGTGCCCTCGATGATCTTGAGCAGCGCCTGCTGCACGCCCTCGCCCGAGACGTCGCGGGTGATGGAGGGTGAGTCGGACTTGCGCGCGATCTTGTCGATCTCGTCGATGTAGACGATGCCGCGCTGCGCGGACTCGATGTCGTAGTCCGCGTTTTGCAGCAGCTGCACCAGGATGTTCTCCACGTCCTCGCCCACGTAGCCCGCCTCGGTCAGGGTGGTGGCGTCGGCGATGGCGAAGGGGACCTTCAGGATGCGGGCCAGGGTCTGGGCCAGCAGGGTCTTGCCGCAGCCCGTGGGGCCCACGAGCAGGACGTTGGACTTGTCGATCTCGACCTCGTCGCCCACGCGGTCGGCGTAGAAGACGCGCTTGTAGTGGTTGTGCACGGCCACGGAGAGGATGCGCTTGGCCCGGTCCTGGCCGATGACGTAGTCGTCGAGCAGGGCCTTGATCTCGGCCGGGGGCAGGAGCTGCCCTTCCTCGCGCTCCTCGGAGACGCTCTCCTGGGCGATGATCTCGTTGCACAGGGAGACGCACTCGTCGCAGATGTACACGTCCGGCCCGGCGATGAGCCGCTGCACGTCTTCCTGGTTCTTGCCGCAAAAGGAGCAGCGCAGATCGTTCTGCCTGCCGGTCTTGTTCGTGGCCATGTGTCTCGCGTTCCTCTTTCTGCGTTGCGGGGACGGACTACTCGCCGCCTTCCTTCTTCTCGTTGCGCGAAACCAGAATGTTGTCAATCAGGCCGTATTCCTTGGCCTCGGCGGCGCGCATGAAATAGTCGCGCTCGGTGTCCGAGGCGATCTTCTCCAGGGGCTGGCCCGTGTGCCTGGCCATGATCTCGTTCAGCTCCTCCTTCATGCGCAGAATCTCGCGGGCGTGGATTTCGATGTCCGTGGCCTGCCCGGAGAAGCCGCCCATGGGCTGGTGGATCATGATCCGCGAGTGCGGCAGGGCGTAGCGCATGCCCGGCGCGCCCGCGGCCAGGAGCAGCGCGCCCATGCTCGACGCCTGCCCGAGGCAGAGCGTGGCCACCGGCGCGGAGATGTACTGCATGGTGTCGTAGATGGCCATGCCCGCGGTCACGGAGCCGCCCGGGGAGTTGATGTACATGTTGATCTCCTTCTCGGGGTTCTCGGACTCGAGAAAGAGGAGCTGGGCGCAGATCAGGCTGGCGATGGTGTCGTTGACCTGGGTGCCGAGCAGGATGATGCGGTCCTTGAGCAGCCGCGAATAGATGTCGTAGGCGCGCTCGGTGCGGCCGGTGGTCTCGATGACGATGGGAATCTGCGCGTAGGGCATCGCGTGCTTCTCCTTAGCGGACTGTCGGAATGATGGCGCGGGCGAATGGGAAAAGGCGCTCGGCGTGCGGTGTCACGGATTTCATGTACCCCTTTCCCCATGCAAGCTCAAGGCCGTTTCTGCCGCCCCGGCGGATTTCAAAAGGTAATGCAAGGCGCGGGCCGGTCAAGTGCGGCGGCAAAAAAAGCGCCGCCCGGCCGAGACTCCCCGGCCGGGCGGCGCGTCGTGCGGCGCGGGGACCGGGCTATTCCGCCTGGGCCTCGGGCTTGGCGGCCGGAACCTCGACCACCTCGGCGGCCTCGTAGATCAGCTCCATGGCCTTGTCGGCCAGGATGCGGTCCTTCACCAGGACGTGCATGCCGGTGTGCTCGTAGTACTGCTTGATCATCTCGTATTCCTGGCCGGACTGGGCCGCGACCTTCCTGATCTCGGCCTCGACTTCCTGCGGGGAGACGGTTATGCCCTCCTTGGCGGCCACGGCCATGAGGAAGACCTGCACGCGGGCGGCCTGCTCGGCCGTGGGCAGGTATTCGGCCTTGAGCTGCTCCATGGTCTTGCCCGTGGACTCCAGGGACTTGCCCTTGCGCTCCAGGCGGCTGACGTGCTCGCCGCACAGGTTCTCGATGGTGCGCTCCACCAGGGAGGGCGGCAGCGGAATCTCCATGCCCTCGATGATGCTGTCCAGCAGCTTCTTCTCGGCCACGGACCGATTCAGGGTCTGGCGCGAGGCGGCGTAGGAGGAGGAGATGGCGTCGCGCAGGGCCTGGTAGCTCTCGTAGCCGCCCGCCTTCTTGGCCAGGGCGTCGTCGGCCTCGGGCAGGACCTTTTCCTTCAGGCCCCTCATGTGGATGTGCATCTCCACGCTCTTGCCCGCCAGTTCGGTGTTCAGGAAATCGTCGGGGAAGGTGATCTCGCCCTTGCCCTGCTCGCCCGGGGCCAGGGTCTTGACCAGGGCCTCGAAGCTCTCCAGGGCCTGGCCCTTGCCGAGTTCGAGCTGGAAATTCTGGGAGCGCAGGCCTTCGAAGGCCTTGACGTCGCCGATGGCCGCGAAGTCGATGACCGCGATGTCGCCGTCCTGCGCCTTGCGCTTCTCCTCCACGTCCCGGATCTCGGCCAAGTTGCCGCGGATGCGGTCCACCACCTGGTCGATCTCCTTCTCGTCGATGGTCACGGCCTCCTGCTCGACCTTGCGGCCGCGGTACTCCGGCAGGTCGATGGCCGGCGGGACCTCGAAGGTGAAAACGTAGCTGTAGGGTTCGCCCTTGGCGATCTCGCCCGCGTTGTCCACCTTGATGCCGGAGAGCGGGGCCAGCTTCAGTTCGGTCATGATCTCGTTGAGCTGGTAGTTGACCATGTCCTGGGTGGCCTCGGCCAGGATCTGGCGCTTGAACTTGCCCTCCACCACCTGCATGGGGACCTTGCCCTTGCGGAAGCCCTTGATCTGCGTGGTGCGGCCGTAGATGGCGGTGGTCGCCGCCAGGGCCGCGTTCACTTCCTCGACGGGCACGGAGACGGAAACCTTCTTCTCGACCGGGGAAAGGTCCTCGACGGTGTATTCCATGGCGAAAACTCCTTTATTCGATCCCCAAAGGGAATGATGTCCTGCGGAAATGAGGACCTATACGTACAGGGTGGGGGGCTGTCAATCGCCGGAAAGGCTGTGGGGGACAGCGGACGGCCGCGCGGCGGCTGGTGCGAGAGGCGGGACTCGAACCCGCAAGGCTGTGCCGCCAGATCCTAAGTCTGGTGCGTCTACCAATTCCGCCACTCTCGCACGCCCGGCCCCTTCGGGGGCATGCCCATTTCACACACCGGGAGCCACCTGTCAACCGGCGGACCGGCAAGGCCGGACAGTCCGCGCCGCGCCTCAGCGGTCGGCCGGGGGCATGGCACCTTCGGCCAGGGCGTCGAGCTTCTCGGCCAGCTCCACGGAGTCGCGCGCCAGGAGCACGATGGCCGGGCCGGGGAAGTCGCCGGAGGTGTCGATGAGCGCGTCGGGGGTCGCGCCGCGCGTGCGCGCCGCGCGCAGGGCGGCGAGCGTGTCCCAGTCGAAGTCGTCGGCCGCGCCGCGCAGTTCCCCGGCTGCGCCGCCGTGCTCCACGGCCTGCACCGTGAACCCGCCCTGGCGCAGGCCCCGCAGGGTGTTCTCGGCCAGCCTGAGGGTGAGGGCCCAGGCGTGTCCGGTCCCGGCCGCAATGGCCGCGGTCAGGCGCACGCCCAGCTCCGGGGCCGCGCCGAAGCGCGGACAGCCGGGAATGAGCACGTGGCCGTCCTGCGATGCGCCGAGTCCGCCGTCGAAGGCCGCCACCTGCGACGGCTGGGCGGCGAACGGCAGGGCCGCGGCCAGGTTGCCGCCGAAGCGCGGCAGCAGATGCGCGGCGAACGGCAGGTCGGCCAGCATGCGCCCGGCTTCCAGAAGCTCCTCCAGTATCTCGGCCCGGGCCCGGGCCTGCAGGAACGGGGCGGCGTGGTGCAGCGGACCGGGCCCCTGCCCCACCTGGAACGAGGCGCGCAGCCCCAGGTTCAGGAACCCTTGGGCCTCGCGCACGGCCGCGGGCAGATCCAGGCCCTTGGCCAGTCCCGCCGCGATGGCCGCGGACAGCGAGCAGCCCGTGCCGTGCAGGTTGGCCGTGTCCACCCGGGGCTGGATGAGGGGGATGGGCTCCTGGCCCGGCAGGGCCAGCCAGTCCGTGACCGCCACGGCGTCGTCGAAGTGGCCGCCCTTGAGGAGCACGGCGCGCGGCCCAAGCTCCAGCAGGCGGCGGCAGGCCTCGAAGCAGTCCTCGCGCGAGGCGATGGTCATGCCCGCGAGCAGTTCGGCCTCGTGCCGGTTGGGCGTGAAGACCGCGGCCAGGGGGGCCATGTCGCGCCGGAGGCTCTCCACGGCGTCCTGCTCCAGCAGCCTGTCGCCGCTGGCCGCCACGCAGACCGGGTCCACCACCAGCGGCCCGCCCCAGTCCCTGAGCAGCGGGGCCGCGGCCGCGATGATGCCGCGCGAGAAGAGCATCCCGGTCTTGGCCGCGCCGATGGCGAGATCGGACAGCACGGCGTCGAGCTGCAAGGCCACGAAGGCCGGGTCGGGCGCGTGGATGCCGCGCACGCCCCGGGAGTTCTGGGCCGTGAGCGCGGTGATCACCGACGCGCCGTAGACGCCGTTCATGGCGAAGGTCTTGAGGTCCGCCTGGATTCCTGCGCCGCCGCCCGAATCCGAGCCGGCCACGGTCAGCGCCTGGGGATATCCGGCCATGCCTGCCTCCTTGGTCCCGGCCCGCGGGATCAGATTTCTTCGGTGCGCAGCTGCTTGGGGTCGATGCCCGACAGCGACATGACCAGACAGCCGATGACCGTGGTGGGGATGAACTGCGTCATGTGCAGGACCAGCCCGGCCGCCAGGGCCTCCTCCTTGTCCACGCCGTACAGGCCCAGGGCGAAGATGAGCGCGGCCTCGTAGACGCCGACCCCGCCCGGCGAGGAGGGCACGGCCATGCCCAGGGAGGAGATGACGAAGGCCACCACGAGCTGGGAGAGGGTCAGCTCCAGCCCGGCCAGCCACGTGAGCCCCAGGAGGAATGTCAGGAAGTAGAGGCCCCAGACCAGCAGGGTGAGTAACCCCAGGGCGACAAAGAACCCCAGCCCGGTGCGCTCGTGCAGTTGGCGCGCGAAGTCCGACACGAACAGCCGCAGCCGTTCCCCAGGCAGGAAGCGGAGCAGGACCCCGGTCCACTCGGGCCGGGCCGCCAGCGCGCCCACGCAGATCCAGCCCGCCAGGATGGCGGCGATGCCCGGCCAGATGGGCAGCCCCTGGCCCGAGACGCCCAGGGAAAGCACGGCCAGGCAGAAGACCAGGTTGATGTCGAAGAAGCGCTCCCAGAAGACGAGGCCGAGTCCCTTGGCCGAGGAGAAACCGCTCTTGCGGCTGACGTACACGGCCTTGGCCACCTCGCCGAGCTTGGCCGGAAAGATGTTGTTCAGGCCGAGCCCCAGGGCCGAGGCCTTGGCCCCGTCCAGCACCGAGAAGCCCGGCCCGGTCAGGTAGCGCAGCCGCATGCCGGGAATGAACAACATGATGGCCGTGAACAGGTTGAGCGCCGTGAAGCGCCAGACGGAATAACCGCCGACGGCCTCGGTCAGTCCGGCCAGGTCCACGCCCCAGAAGGCGTAGGCCAGACAGCCGCAGACCACGGCCAGCTTGAAGAGAAACATGAGCGTCTTGGTCATCGTGTTCCTTGCCTGCCCAGCAGCCGCGCCGCGCAGGCCGCGGCGCAGGCGATGAGCAACGGCTCCAGGGGAAGGCGGTAGCGGATGGAGGCCAGCGCGACCATGTGCAGGGCCGTGTAGTAGCCGACGAACAGCCAGATCAGCCCCAGCTCCCGCCAGCGGTCCCGCAGCACGTACAGGCCCAGCAGGGCCAGCGCGAGCACCGGGCCGAAGCTGGCCAGGGCCGCGGCCTTGTAAAGTCCGCGGCTGAACCCCTCGGCATTGGGCCACAGGCTCCAGAACCGCTGGAACTTGCTCACGGCCAGGCGGGCGAACCGCTCCGGATTGTTGACAATTTCGTCAATGGCAAGCTTTTTCATGTACTGGTCCCGGGCCAGCTCGTCAAGCCCGGGCGGCACCACGGAGAGATAGGGCGCGCCGTCCGGCGGCACGCCGCCGTGGGGGTTCCAGGGATTGTTGGACTCCCACAGGCTCTGCCCGGCTCCCGTATTGGCGGCCATGAAGACCCCGAACGCCTGGTAGTTTCGCGCCACCCAGGGGGCGAGCAGCAGACAGAAGACCCCTGCCGCCGCCAGGATGGTCCGCGGCGGCGTCTTGCGCACGACCCATTCCCAGGCCGCCAGCACGGGCAGGAACCAGAGCAGCGTGGGCCGCGTGAGATGGGCCAGACCGAGCGTCCCGCCCAGGGCCGCCCCGCGCGGCCTCTCGGCTAGGGCGGCGGCAAAGGCCCAGGTCGTGAGCAGGACGAACCACGTCTCGGAAAGATAGAGCGCGGAATAGAAGATGAAGAACGGATAGACCGCCGTGGCCAGCCCGGCCAGCCAGACGCTCGCGGCGGAATCGTGCAGCCGCCGGGCGATGGCGCAGACCGGCAGGACCAGGAGCGCCGAGGCGAGGCACTGCACGGCGCGGATGGCCGTGATGTCGCCGCCCAGGAGCAGCACCAGCCCGCCCATGATGGCGGTGAACGGCATATCGTGCGCCAACTTGCCGCTCTCCACGCCGAAATGGTCCGCGAAATTGCCCGCCGCCTGCAGAAAGCGCTGCTCGTCCGGGAACAGCGGCAGGCCGTGCGCAACAAAGACGTACCCCAGCCGAAGGGCCAGGGCGAACACGCAGCAGACAAGGAGCGCGCGCCGCATCAGTCCTCCTCTTCCCGCGGACCGGAACGGAGCAGACACACGGACCGCGCCCTCACTTGTGGAGCATCTCGCGCTCGAAATTGCGCTTGTCCTGGTCGCTGATCGAATCGAGGATCAGCCCCACGGCCATGCACATGACCGCCACCAGCATCAGCCCCGTGGCCAGGATGGCCAACGGAACGTGGTGGATGTAGCGCTCGCGTATCCAGTCCCCGAAGACGGGAACGGCGGTCACGAGCCCCAGGAGCACGAAGAGCGCCGATGCGCCGCCGAAGAAGACCAGCGGCCGGTAGTAGCGCAGGATGCGGGCGATGGTGGAGAGCACCCGGGCCCCGTCGCTCAGGGTGTTGAGCTTGGAGACGCTGCCCTCGGGCCTGGCGTGGTAGGCCACGGGGATCTCGACGATGCGGAACCGCTTGTCCAGGGCGTGCAGGGTCATGTCCGTCTCAATCTCGAAGCCCTCGACCAGGATGGGGTAGTTCTTGACGAAGGTGCGGCTGAAGGCGCGGTAGCCGCTCATGATGTCCACCAGGGAGGCCCTGAAGAGAAGGTTGACCAGACCCTGCACCAGGCGGTTCCCGGCGTCGTGCAGCGGGCGCCTGTTCTGTCTGGCGTAATGGCCCAGGGAGAGGCGGTCGCCCACGACCATGTCGGCCCGGTCCTCGACGATGGGCCGGATCAGGTCGCCCAGCCGGTCGGCCGGGTAGGTCATGTCCGCATCCACCATGACGTACACGTCCGCGTCGACGCGGTGAAAGGCCCTGCGCAGCGCGTTGCCCTTGCCCTGGCGGGGCTCCACGAGCACCCCGCCCGCGGCCTTGAGTTCCGCCAGGGTCTCGCGGGCGAGACGCTCGGTGGCGTCGGACGAGTTGTTGTTCACGACCCAGAATTCAGCCGAAGGCATGGCGGCGTGAAAAACCCGGATCGTGTCCGCGATCGTCCGCTCCTCGTTGTAGGCGGGGAGGATGATGGCAACCCTGTTCATGCGGGAAAACTCCGTCGGCTCGATCATGCGTCCTGCGGGCCCGGCTCCGGCCCGGCCATGCCCCGGCCGCGCGCCGGTCATGGACGTGATGCCCGAGCCGCCCGGTTTCGTCAAACCCCTGCCGCCGGTCCTTCGGGCTGCCGCCCGCCGCGAAGCCGGGCGGGCGCGTCCCGGGCTCAGGCGTTGACCATCTCCTGCAGCCGGTACCGCAGGTGGGTAAAGCGGCGTTCGGAGCGGTTGTTGCGCAAGGCAAGGCCCACGGCGCGGCGGCTGCCCACCAGGACCACCAGCTTCCGCGCCCGCGTCAGGGCCGTGTAGAGCAGGTTGCGCTGCAGCAGCACGTAGTGCTGGGTGAGCAGGGGGATGACCACGGCCGGGTACTCGCTGCCCTGCGACTTGTGCACGCTGATGGCGTAGGCCAGGGCCAGCTCGTCCAGTTCCGCAGCCTCGTACTGGACCATGCGGCCGTCGAAGTCCACCAGCAGTTCGCCGCCCTCGGGGTCCGCCTCCTCGATGAAGCCGAGGTCCCCGTTGAACACGTCCTTCTCGTAGTTGTTGCGCAGCTGGATGACCCGGTCCCCCTCGCGAAAACGCGTCTGACCGCGCACCACCTCGCGCCCGCCGGGGTTCACGGCCTCCTGCACGGCCCTGTTCAGGGCCTGGGTGCCCACCTCCCCCTTGTGCATGGGGGCCAGCACCTGGATGTCGCGCAGCGGGTCCAGGCCGTAGGCCGCGGGGATGCGGCGGCAGACGCTGTCGAGCACGAGCTGGCGCGCCTTGAGCGGGTCCTCCTGCACGATCCACCAGAAATCCTTGTGCGGCGGCGACGCCTCCGGGTCCTCGCCCGGGAACTCGCCCGCGTTGACCCGGTGCGCGTTGCGCACGATGAAGCTCTCCATGGCCTGGCGGTAGATGTGCGAGAGCAAGGAGGTGGGCACGGCCTCGCTGCCCAGCAGGTCGCCCAGCACGTTGCCCGGCCCCACGGAGGGGAGCTGATTCACGTCGCCCACCAGGATCAGACGGCAGGTCAGCGGCAGGGCGCGCAGCAGGGCCTGGAAGAGCTGCACGTCGAGCATGCTGGCCTCGTCCACGAGCACGGCGTCGGCCTTCAGCTTGCTCTCCTCGTTGTGCTGAAAACCCGTGTCCGGCTGGTACTGCAGCATGCGGTGGATGGTCGAGGCGGGCGCGCCCGAGGCCTCGCTCATGCGCTTGGCCGCCCGGCCCGTGGGCGCGCACAGCCGCGTCTTGAGGCCCGCCTTGGAGAGCGCCTGCACGATCATGCGCGTGATGGTCGTCTTGCCCGTGCCCGGCCCGCCGGTGATGATGTAGGCCTTGTTCACGCAGGCCCCCACCACGGCCTCGCGCTGCTCGTTGGACAGGGAGATGCCCGCCTCCCGCTCCAGGCCCGGCAGCAGCTTCTCCACCTTCTCGCGGAAGTTCCTGGGACAGGGATGCGAGAGCAGGCCGAAGAGCCGCGACGCCACGTCGCTCTCCATCTTCCAGAACAGCGTCAGCCAGACCGCGCGCTCCACGTTCTGCTCGGGCAGGTCCTCCACGCGCACCCGCTTGCGCTCCTGCAGCCCGGCCAGGGCCTGCTCGAAACGCTCGCGGTCCACGCCGCCCAGCAACTCGTGCACGTGCCCGTAGAGATCCTCCTCCGGAAAGAAGAGATGCCCCTTCTCACTCATGGAAAAAAGGCCGTAGACGATGGCCGCCTCAACCCGCTCCACCGCGTCCGTGGCGAAGCCCAGCTTGAGCGCCATGGCGTCCGCCGTGCGGAAGCCGATGCCTCTGATGACGTAGGCCAGCTCGTAGGGATTCTCGCGCAGCTTCTCGATGGCCCCCGCGCCGTACAGCGTGAAGATGCGCGGCGCATACGTGGTCGGCACCTCGTGGGTCTGCAGGAAGAGCATCAGGCCGCGGATGGCGCGCTGCTCGTCCCAGGAGGCCTTGATGCCCTCCAGCTTCTTCCGGCCGACCCCGTCGACCTCCAGCAGCCGCTCGGGCTCCCGGTCCATGATCTCCAGCACCTCGCTCCCGAAACGGTCCACGAGGCGCTCGGCCATGGTCGGCCCCACCCCTTTGATCAGACCGGAGGAAAGGTAACGCACGATGCCGTGCAGACTGGCCGGGTAGGCCTGGACGAAACGGGCCACATCAAACTGGCGGCCGAAGCGCGGATGTTCCTTCCACACGCCCCACATCTCAAGCATCTCGCCCGGCGTGAGACTGCCCAGGCACCCCACCACCGTGGTCTGCCCGGCCTCGCCCTGCGCCCTGACCCGGGCCACGGTCCAGCCCGTCCCGGGATTGTGAAAGGAGACGGCGAGGACCTCGCCCTTCAGACAGGCGAGGCCCTCGCCCTCGGCCCCAGGGCCGAACGCGGGATCGAGCACGGGACGGTCAGTATCCATGGCGTGCAGCCGGAACGGGGCATCGGGGAAGGAACGGCCCCCCCTCCCCTCTTCTTCTGAACGTTTTATCTCGCTTCGCATCGTGGGCGGCCATATGCGGGTCATCCTGCACTTTTTTCACACTTCCCGCACCGCCTTCATCCCCGCCGCTCCCGCGCCATCCGGGACGCCAGCCTTCCGCCGTCGCGGTCTGGCAGGCCATCCGGCCCAGCAGAACCGGGGGGCTGAGCCCCCCTGCCGCCGGAGGCGTCTTTCCCTCTTCCCCGCAGCTGCCCGAGCCTACAGCTTCTGCCTCCAGAGCAGGGACTGGCGCAGGGTTTCGCGATCAACGTACTTGACCTCGGCCCCCAGGGGGATGCCCTGGGCCAGGCGGGTCAGGCCGATGCCGGGGAATTCGCGGTCGAGCATGTTCTTGACGTAGGAGGCGGTGGCCTCGGCCTCCAGGGTGGTGCCCAGGGCCAAGATCAGCTCCCTGACCTCGCCCTCGGCCAGACGGCGGCGCAGGGCGGAGAATTCGAGCTGCGCCGCGTCCACGCCGTCCAGGGGGGCGAGCAGGCCGCCCAGGACCATGTACTGGCCCTTGTAGAAGCCGCCCTCCTCCATGGCCAGCAGACTGTCCCACTCGCCCACCAGGCAGAGCTGGTTCTGCTCGCGGCCCGCGTCCGCGCACAGGGGGCAGGGGCTCGACTCGGCCAGGCTCAGGCAGCGGTCGCAGAAACAGAGCCGTTCGCGCAGTTCGAGAATGGAGCGGCCCAGGGCGTCCGCCCGCTCGCGCGGCCACTTGAGGATGGTCAGGGCGATGCGCAGGGCGGACTTGGGCCCCAGGCCGGGCAGTCCGGCCAGCCGTTCCACGAGTTCGCGCAGCGGGGCCGGAAGGGCGTTCTTCTCCATACGGTCCGGGGAGGCCTAGACGATGCCGGGCAGCCTGAGGCCGCCGGTCAGCTTGGCCATCTCGGCCTCGCGCAGTTCCTTGGACTGCTTCACGGCCTCGGCCACGGCGGCGAGGATGAGATCCTGCAGCATCTCCACGTCGCCCGGGTCCACCACGGACTTGTCGATCCTGACGGCGGTGACGTCGCCGGCGCAGTTGGCGGTCACGCTGACCATGCCGCCGCCGCTCTGGGCCTCCACCGTACGCTCGGCCAGCTCCTTCTGGAGCTGCCCCATTTTCCTGTGCATCACCTGGGCCTGACGGACCAGATCGTTCATGCCGCGCATGCGTATTCTCCTGAATCGTCGGTTTAGTTGATGGGATCGAAGCTGACGATGACCGCGCCGAACTCGTCGATCATCTTCCTGACCACCGGGTCGCCCTTGATCTCGTCGCGCAGTTCGCGGCGGCTCATCTCGGGCGCGCGCTGGACGCAGGCGAAGGTCAGCCCGACGTCCGGGCCGAAATAGGCGCGGGCCATGGCCTCGATGCGCGCCGCGTTCTCGGGTCGGAGCAACTGGGCCTGATGCTCCTCGTTCTGGCAGACGAAGGTCACCGCGCCGTCCGCGAACTCTCCCTGGCAGAGCGTGAAGCCCATGGGCAGCCCCTGCCCGTTGGCCGCGCTCTTGGCGTAGGCCATGAACCCGGCGAAATCGCGCGGCCCCGCAGGGGCGGCCTCCTCCGGAAGGGGAAGTCCGGGCGTGGCGGGCTCGTCACCGGGCAACGCGCCCGCGGCCTCGGAAGGCGTGACGCGCGGCCCGGCCGCCGGTTGAGCAACGGCTCCGGCGCTCGGGGCGGCGAGCGGAGTGGACGCGGGCGCGGCCTCCTCGCGCCAGGGCGGGGCCTCGCGCGGCGGCGCGGTCCGCTGTCCCGAGGCGGGCGGCGGCGCGGCCGGAGCGCGGCCTGTCCCGGAGGCCGAAGGGCCTCCCCGCGCCGGGCCGCCGGAGGCGGGGCCTGGCGACGTCGCGCCGGACGCGGCCGGGGATTCGAGGTCCAGCAGCCTGGGCAGGCTGGCCATGTTGAAGAGCAGCAGCTCCAGGGCCTGGGCGGGCTCCAGGCTGTGCAGCACGCGGCGCTGCCCCTCCAGGGTGAGCTGCCAGCAGGCATGGATGTGGGCCAGGGAGAGACGCTTGGTGAAGGCGGCCAGTTCGTCCACTTCCTCGGCCGGGGCGTCTATGGCCCCGGCGGCCTGGCCGCCGGACTGGGAGAGCAGGAAGAGGTCGCGCCAGGTCCCGGCCAGTTCGCGCAGGAAGAAGCCCAGGTCCAGGCCCTGGTCCAGCACCTCGGCGAGCAGGACGGAGAGCGCGGCGCAGTCGCCGTCCGCCACGCCCGAGAGCAGCCTGAGCAGCACCTCGCGCCCGGCCAGGCCGAGCACGGCGCGCACGTCCTCGGCGGCCAGGGGCGTGCGGCCCATGGCCAGGGTCTGGGCCAGCAGGGACATGGAGTCGCGCACGCTGCCCGCGCCGCGCCGGGCGATGAGCGTCAGGGCCTGCGGCTCGAAGGCGATGCCCTCGCGCTCCAGCAGGGAGCGCAGGTGCTCCTCCAGCCCTTTTTGCGGCAGACGTTTGAAGGTGTAGTGCTGGCAGCGGCTGACGATGGTGGCCGGAAACTTGTGCGGCTCGGTGGTGGCCAGGATGAAGGTGGCGTGGCCGGGCGGCTCCTCCAGGGTCTTGAGCAGCGCGTTGAAGGCCTCGCGCGTGAGCATGTGCGCCTCATCGACGATGAAGACCTTGTAGCGGCACTCGATGGGCGCGTAGCCGATGTCTTCCTTGAGGCGGCGGGCGTCGTCGATGCCGCGGTTGGAGGCGGCGTCGATCTCCACCACGTCCACGGCCGCGCCCGCGGTGATGGCCTTGCAATGGCGGCAACGGTTGCAGGGCTCGGCCGTGGGCGCGGTCTCGCAGTTGATGGCCTTGGCCATGATCCGCGCGATGGTGGTCTTGCCCACGCCGCGCGTGCCCGAGAAGAGGTAGGCGGGCGCGATGCGGTCCTCTGCCGAGGCGCGGGAGAGAACGGCCTTGACGGCGTCCTGTCCGGCCACGTCGGCGAAGCGCTGCGGGCGGTATTTGGCGGTGAGGCTCTGGGTGCTCATGGGTCAGGGGGCCGGTCGCCCGACCCCTGTCCTCCGGAAGGATTTCAGATCGTGTAGTAGGCCAGCCAGTCCTTGTACTTGGGGCTGTCGCCCGTGACGGCCTTGAAGTATTCCTTCTGCAGGGCCAGGGCCACGGGTCCGGCCTCGCCCTTGCCGATCTGGCGGCGGTCCACCTCGCGGATGGGCGTCAGTTCGGCCGCGGTGCCGGTGAAGAAGGCCTCGTCCGCGGCGTACAGCTCGTCGCGCGAGAAGCGCTCCTCGACCACCTTGTAGCCCATGTCGCGGGCGATGGTGAGCACGGACTCGCGGGTGATGCCCGCCAGGATGGAGGTCAGGGGCGGCGTCTTGATGACGCCCTTGTTGACCAGGAAGACGTTCTCGCCCGAGCCTTCGGAGACGTAGCCCGCGGTGTCCAGCATCAGGCCCTCGTCGTAGCCGTCGGCCAGGGCCTCGGTCTTGGCCAGCACGGAGTTGACGTAGTTGCCGCTGACCTTGGCCTTGGTCATCATGACGTTGACGTGGTGGCGGGTGAAGGTCGAGGTCTTGATGCGGATGCCCTTCTTCAGGGCGTCCTCGCCGAGGTATGCGCCCCAGTGCCAGGTGGCGATGGCCACGCGGATGGGGTTCGAGCCCGGAAACACGCCCATGGCCCCGTCGCCGATGAAGATCAGGGGACGGATGTAGGCGGCCTTCAGCCTGTTGGCCTTCAGGGTCTCCAGGATGGCGTCGAAGATCTGCTGCTCGCTGAAGGGAACCTTCATCTCCACGATGCGCGCGGAGTCGAAGAGACGCTCCACGTGCTCCTCCAGACGGAAGACGGCGGAGCGCCCGTCCACGGTCTCATAGGCGCGGATGCCCTCGAACACGCCCACGCCGTAATGCAGGGTGTGGGTCAGGACGTGGACGTTGGCCTCGTCCCAGGGCACCAGCTTGCCGTCGAACCAGATCTTGTCGGTCTTCTGCACCATGTCGCGATCCCCTTTGCGCAAAGCGGAATTTGAATTCCTGTGGTTACAGGAAGGCCCCCGCCCGGGTCAAGCGGGGGTGCGGCGGGAAGGGCGGTCAATCCATGAGCACGAAGCGCACCAGGGCGCGCGCCAGGAGGCGGTCGTAGCGGGCCTGGTCGCGGGCCAGCATGTGCACGGCCTCGCCCGTGGGCACGGCCGCGGCGTAGGGCCGCTCCGTGGTCATGGCGGCGAAGGAGTCGGCCAGTCCGGCGAGGCGGCCGGCCCTGGTCAGCCGCTCCCCGGAGACCCCGCGCGGGTAGCCCGAACCGTCCACGCGCTCGTGGTGGTCGATGACGCACTGGAAAACCACCGGGTCCTCGACGCCCAGGCCGCGCAGGATCTTCGCGCCGGTCAGGGGATGCTGGCGCACGCTCTCCATCTCGGCCATCCTGAGCGGCCCCTGCTTGCCCAGAATGAACCCCGGCACCTTGGTCAGCCCGAGGTCGTGCAACACCAGGCCGAGGGCCAGCCGCTCCAACTCCTCGCGGTGCGGGACCTGGCTGCGGTCGGCCAGGGACAGCCCCAGTCCCGCGGCCATGGCCGCGATGCAGTGCGGCACGAGGCTGGCGTCGCGCCCCAGCCATCCCTTGAGAAAGCGGGCGTGGTCCGTGTCCTGGATCAGCCACTCGACCACGGTCTTCACGTCGCGCTCCACCGTGGCGAGGTTCTCGGCCAACGGCTGGCTGAAGAGGTCGGAGAGGGCCGTGGAGAGTCCCTGGTGCAGGATCAGGACCACCTCCTCAGGCAGGAGGTGGGGGTCGGCCAGGACCATTTCCGGCCGCTTGCTGAAAATCTCGACATAGACGTCGCGGTCGTCGCGCGAGACGAGCAGCCTGCTCGCGGCGCAGGCCGCGGAAATCTCCAGGTAGAGGTCGCGGGGCAGAAAGTCGCCCTTGTCGGCCAGCTTGACCACCCGCCTGCCCTGCTCGTCCAGCAGGTAATAGGCCAGCGGCGCGCGCACCTTCTGCAGGCGCTCGAAAACCGGCTTGCCGAGCTGATAGAACTCAAAACGAAGCGGCGTGTCGGACATCGGTCTCCGGCCGCACCTGACGCTCCCCGGAAGCCTCATGCCCCCGTCAGGCTACCCCCCTGCGGCCTTTCCCTATTGATCCGGATAGTTAGGATGGGGCGAAATGTCAACTCCCTTACAGCTCCCCGCACCCCCGCCAGGAAGCGGCGCGGCTCCCGCCCCGGCCCGGGTTGCCAGGCGGCCCGCGGGCGTATACTGCCAGGAGTGCGGAGGCATGGCCGTTCTGCCCGAGCGCCCTCCCCTGGATAACGAAAAGGAGCGTCCATGAGGTCCCAAACCGTGTTCAAACGCATCCTCCTGCCCGTGGACGGCTCGTCCTTCTCCATGAACGCCGCGGTGCAGGCCGTGGAGTTGGCCCGCCTCTCAGGCGGCTCGATCGTGCTCCTGCACTGCCACCGCCCTGTGCCCACGGCGCTGGGCGAACCCAATTTCCAGGAACTCACTGAACGCTACGCGCGCGAGGCCGCCGAGCTGCTCGCGCCCTTCCGGGAACTGCTCACCCGCCTGGGCGTGCCCTATGACGACAAGATAGTGGGAGGCCCCACGGCCGACGTGATCTGCGAAGTGGCCGAGCTCGACAAATGCGACTGCATCGTCATGGGCACGCGCGGCAAGTCGGGCCTGGAAAGCCTAGTCCTAGGCAGCGTGACGCACAAGGTCCTGCACCTCGCGCCCTGCCCGGTGCTCGTGGTCCGCTGAGCGCACCGCGCCGCGCCGCCCCGGACGCGTCGCGGCCTTTGGACTAGCGCACCTTGGGCCTGACCATGTCCGCCGTGGCCAGCACGGTGTTCACGTAGATGTCGCTGTGATTGTAATGCCAGACGGCCTTGCGCCGGGCCGCGGCGTATTTGTTGCCGTTCCGCCAGCCGTTGGCCTTGAGGTAGCGCGCGATGCTGTGCACCGCGTCGTCCAGGGAGAAGAGGTCCACCTTGCCGTCGCCGTCGCCGTCCGCCCCGAGCTTCAGGGCCGAGGAGGGCATGAACTGGCACAGCCCGATGGCCCCGTACACGGAGCAGGGCATGGTCGCGGGATCGCGGCCGCAGGCCCTGGCGTAGGCCAGGAGGGCGGAGAGCTCGTCAAAGGCCCAGTCCGCCTTCTGCCCCATGCGCATGACCACCCATTCCCGCTCCTCGCCGGAGACGGCGCGCCCCCCGAATCCCGGGGCCACGGCCTCCCAGGTGGTAGTGGCGGCCATGCTGGAGAGGGCGGCGAAGGCGTTGTGGTTGCCGAGCGTCTTGCCGTAGCGCGTCTCCACGTTGAGGATGCCGAGCACCACCTCGGGCGGCACGTCGTATTTCTCCTGGACCTTCCTGAAGAGCAGCCTGCGCCGGTTGTAGAGCGCCACGGCCTCGGCGATGCGATCCGGGGTCAGGGCCTTGGAGTAGACGGGCCGCTTGTCCACCGGCTCCTCGCGCGGCGGGGGCGGCACGAAGAAGCCCGGAGGCGCGAGCTCCGTCGTGGCGTCCAGGACCTCTAGCAGCTTCCAGGAGGGCCAGCCGGAGACGCGCAGCCCCCGGTGGTGCTGAAAAGCGCGGATGGCGGCCATGGTCTGGTCGCCCGTGCGGGCGTCCAGCGGTCCGGCATACCAGCCCAGGGCCAGGAGCCTGGCCTGCACGCGGGCGTGCAGCAGGTCCTTGTACTTGATCTCGTAGAGCGAGCGCATCTTGTGCGCCATGACGCCGGGGTCGTAGACCGCCTCGGGCCGGGCGTAGAGGGCGTCCAGGGCGGCCGGGTCGTGGCCCTGCGCGGCCAAGCGGGCGATGAGGGCGGGCCAGGGAGCCTTTCCGGGCGGGAGCGGCTGGCCAGGGGCAAGCGCCCCCTCCTCGGCCGGAGGCGGCGCGGCGTCCTCCTCCGTGGCGGCCGTGGACTCGTCGGCCTGCTCCGGGGAGGGAAGGGGCGCTGTGCCCGCCGCGGCCTCGGTCTGTTCGGGCCGGGCGCACCCCGCGGCGATGCCCCAGAGCAGCAGGAAGATGCACGCCCAGGCGGCGGGACTGCGGCGCGAACGGCGAACGGCGGACAGAAGCAACAGGACCTCCTGGTTGCGGCGGGAACGTTTGCCGCACTCTAAGAAAGCCCGGACAAAAAGCAATACCGGGCGCGCACGAAAACGCCGCCTGCCGCTGCCTTACGCGGAACTCTCCAGCGCCCGGGCGACCATCCGCGTGGACCGGCCATTTCCCGAGCTCCGGCAGGCGCTCCTGGAGCGGCGGATGCGCCCGCGTCCCCGCGCGGCCCCCCCCTCGACAGCACGAGGACGCTCCACGCCGGGACGCGAAGAACTCCAGAAAATAGACGTTCCGCTGAGCGTAACATACTAATATTGTCTGATATTGAAGTATATTCTACTTTTTGGCAAAATTACAGAATTATAATCTAAAAAATAGCACAATACAGCATAATCGACGAATCCGCCCATGACGTTTCCTTTTTCTTCCGCGCCCCTTTGACGCCACGCCGCCTTCCGGCTAGAGTTCGCCATTCGCGGAACGTCGCAACGTCCCTTTGAAGGAGCCGGTACAATGGAAAAGTTCGCGCGGCTGGAGCGCCTCCCCCCCTACGTCTTTGCCACGGTCAACGAACTCAAGATGCAGATGCGCCGCCAGGGCGAGGACATCGTGGACCTCGGCATGGGCAACCCCGACGTGCCCACGCCCTCGCACATCGTGGAGAAGATGTGCGAGGCCGCGCACAAGCCGAACAACCACCGCTACTCCGCCTCCAAGGGCATCAAGGGCCTGCGGCTCGCCATCGCCAACTGGTACCTGCGCCGCTACGGCGTGGAGCTGGACCCGGACTGCGAAACCGTGGTCACCATGGGCTCCAAGGAAGGCCTAGCCCACCTCATGCTGGTCATGCTCGCGCCCGGCGACGTGGTCTTCGCGCCGGACCCGGCCTACCCCATCCATCCCTACGCAGCCATCATCGCGGGCGCGGACGTGCGCCGCATCCCCATCGGCAAGGACCGCGACTTCTTCAAGGACCTGGCCGTGGCCACGCAGCAGACCTGGCCCAAGCCCAAGCTGCTGGTCATCAACTACCCGCACAACCCCACCACCGAACTGGCGGACATGGACTTCTTCCAGGGCATCGTGGACTACGCCAAGGAAAACAAGCTCTGGGTCATCCACGATCTGGCCTACGCCGACTTCGGCTTCGACGGCTACACTCCGCCCTCCTTCCTCCAGGCCAAGGGAGCCAAGGACGTGGGCGTGGAGTTCTACTCCCTGACCAAGGGCTACTCCATGGCGGGCTGGCGCGTGGGCTTCTGCTGCGGCAACCGTGAGATGGTCGGCGCGCTCACGCGCATCAAGTCCTACCTCGACTACGGGCTCTTCCAGCCGCTGCAGATCGCGGCCGTGGCCGCGCTCAACTCGCCGCCCGAGGTCCCCCGCCAGATCGTGGACATCTACCAGGACCGCCGCGACGCCCTGTGCGAGGGACTCTCCCGCGTCGGCTGGGAGATCGAGAAGCCGAAAGCCACCATGTTCGTCTGGGGCCGCATCCCCGAGCAGTTCCGCCACCTCGGCTCCGTGGAGTTCTCCAAGCTGCTGCTCAAGCAGGGCCACGTGGCCGTCGCCCCGGGCCTGGGCTTCGGCCACTACGGCGACGACCACGTCCGCTTCGCCCTGGTGGAGAACAGGCAGCGCATCAACCAGGCCGTGCGCGGCGTCAAGAAGGCCCTGGAGGGATAGCGTGGAGAAGCCCATCGTCATCGGACTCGCGGGGCTGGGCACGGTCGGCCGGGGCTTGGTGCGCATCCTGGCCGAGAACGCCGACGTCATCCGGCGGCGCATCGGCCGCGACGTCGTGCTCAAGACCGTGGCCGTGCGCGATCTCGCCAAGCAACGCGGCGTGGAGCTGCCCGCCGGGACGTCCCTCACGGCGGACCTCGGCGAGCTGGTGCGCGATCCCGGCATCGACATCGTCTGCGAACTCATGGGCGGGCTTTCCGCCGCCGACACGCTGATCCGCGAGGCCCTGGCCGCGGGCAAGCACGTGGTCACGGCCAACAAGCACCTCCTGGCCGAGCGCGGGCAGGAGCTGTTCTCCCTGGCCCACGCCGCGGGCCGCTGCCTCTACTACGAAGCCTCCAGCGTGGGCGGCGTGCCCGTGGTCCAGGCGCTCAAGGAGTCCCTGGCCGGGAACCGCATCGTCAAGCTCACCGGCATCATGAACGGCACGGCCAACTTCATCCTCTCGGAGATGACCTCGGGCGGTCTGGACTTCGAGGACGCCCTGGCCCAGGCCCAGGCCCTGGGATACGCCGAGGCCGACCCGTCCTTCGACATCGACGGCGTGGACACGGCCCACAAGCTCGTCCTGCTCACCCGTCTGGCCTACGGCCAGCACTACTCCCTCGCCCAACTGCCCGTGCGCGGCATCCGCGAGGTCACGCGCACGGACATCGAATTCGCCCGCGAGTTCGGCTACCGCATCAAGCTCATCGGTCAGGTGCGGCAGGTGGACGGCATGCTGGAGGCCGGGGTCTTCCCGGCCCTGGTCAAGTACACCTACCTGCTGGCGCGCGTGGGCGGCAACTACAACGCCGTGCGCATCGAGGGCAACGCCGTGGGGCCTATCATGCTGCACGGCCAGGGGGCCGGGGAGCTGCCCACGGCCTCGGCCGTGCTCGCGGACATCATGGCCATCGCCCGCGACGCCTGCGCGCCCAACAACACGGGCTTCCCCGAAAATCCCCTGCCCGAGGCCGCCATCCAGGACCCCGAGGACGCGGAGAGCCAGTACTATTTCCGCTTCCAGGTGGCCGACCGGCCCGGCGTCATGGCCGCCATCACGCGGGTCATGGCCGACAAGCGCATCTCCATCGCCCAGGCCATCCAGAAGGGCAAGGAAGGGGCGGCCGACGTGCCCCTGGTGATCATCACCCACGAGGCCCGCACGCGCATGGTCCACGAGGCCCTGGCCGAAATCGACGCCATGGACTTCGTGGTCGCGCCCACGGTCCACTACCGCATCCTCTAACCCCCGCGCAAAAAAACGTCCTGCCCGGCAGGCGGCGGCATGCGCCGCCTGCCGGGTCCCCCTCCCCTTTTTTCCGGCGCGTGCGCCGCGCGCCGCGTCACGGAGTTCTTGCATCGCGCCGCGCGTCGCGGCATATATGCGATTGACCGGCATGATTCACCGGATGACGCGAGACAATGGGGGGAGACATGGTCCGCGAACGCAGGCGCACAGAGCGCCACTCCGAGGAAAGCCTGCTCCTGGCGCTGTTGCGCCTCGACGGGGGGCAGGAGGTCGATGCCTTCGTGCGCAACCTCAGCCTGTCGGGCATGATGATCGAGCCGCTGTTCGGCGAGGGCATGCTGCACCTCGCCCCCGGGGTTCGATTGCGGTGCGCCCGGCCGCCGCTGCACCTGGACGTCCTGCGCGACGTGACGGGCGCGGTCTGCTGGTCAGGGGAAGGGACCGCGGGGCTGTCCTTCGACGCCCCCCTGCCCCTGGACGACGAGGGGCTGCAGGTCTGCCTGGCGGCCAGCGGCGTCGCCTCCTGGGCGGATCTGCTGGCCGACGACGGCCCGCCCTGGGCGGAGCGGACGCCCCCGGCGCGCGCGGCCCCCAAGCGCCGCAGGCAGGGAGCGCGCAGGCGCGCGCCGCGTTCGTGAATCGGCGCTCCTCGCCGGGCGCTCGGCCACGGCGCACCGTCGCAGCCGACAGACGTCGGGCCGCGCCCGGCGATGCTTGCGCTTGCCTTCCCCGGCCACAGGCCCTATGGTTTGACCGCTCTCCCGGATATCACCCGCACGACTGCCGTGGGGGCTCGTACGACCTGCAACCGCGCAGAGCCATGAACGACGACCAGGCATCTCCCGCAGGACGATCCCGCATCCTCATCGTGGACGACGATCCGGACATCCGGTTCCTGCTGCGCAGCCTGCTCGCGCCCTATGCCGTCTGCGACGAGGCCGGGGACGGCATCGAGGCGGTCGAGCGCGTGCGCGCGGCCATGGACGCGGGAGAAAACTACGCGCTCGTGCTCCTCGACCTGATGCTGCCGGGCCGCGACGGCCTGGCCGCCCTGCAGGACATCCGCAGGCTGGAGAACGAACGCCGGGTGCCCCCGGACGAAAGCCTCGCGGCGCTGATGATCACCGCCGTGTCCGACCCGGACATGATCTGGGGGGCGCATTTCGACGGTCTGGCCGCGGGCTATCTGGTCAAGCCCGTGAAGCATGACGTGCTGCTGCGCCGCCTGCGCGAGATGGACATCATCCCCTGAGACGCACGGCCCTCGCGTCCTGACCCCTCGTCATCCCTGGCCCCCGCCAGACGGCGCCCGCCCCTCCTCGGGGCAGTGCCGCTCCGGCTCGGCCGCGCCGTTGCCGGACGCCTGCTCCTCCAACGGCTCCACATGGATGGAGACGCTCACCGGCGGCAAGGACGCGCCGATCTCCTGCTCCACGTCGCAGCAGATGTCGTGCGCCTCCTTGACCGTGGTCATGCCGGGCAGCAGCAGATGAAAATCCACGAAACGCCGGTTGCCCGACTTGCGCGTGCGCAGGGCGTGGATCTCCGCGCCCGCCGGCGCCCGGCGCGCCACGCTGTGCGCGATGAGCGCCAGCTCCTCCGGGGGCAGGGCGTTGTCCATGAGGCCGCCCACGGAGCGGGAGAGCAAATCCCATCCCGTGCGGGCGATGTTCAGGGCCATGAGCGCGGCCAGGAGCGGATCGACGAAGGCCAGGTCCGGCGCGACGAGCAGCACGGCCAGGGCGGCCACCAGCCCGGCCGAGGTCCAGACGTCGGTCATGAGGTGCCGGGCGTCGGCCTCCAGGACGATGGAGTCGTATTCCCGCGCGGCGCGCAGCATGACCCGCGCCGTTCCCCAGTTGATGCCGGCCGCAAACAGCGTGGCCACGAGCCCGAGCCCGAGGTTGTCCAGCTCGGCCGGGTTCAGGAAGCGCTGCAGCGCGGCCACGGCGATGCCCATTGCCGCGCCGAGCACGAGCAGCCCTTCGATCCCGGACGAGAAGTATTCGGCCTTGCCGTGCCCGTAGCTGTGGCGGCTGTCCGGCGGGGTGTGGGCGATGGTCAGGGCCACGAGGGCGATGATCCCGGCCGAGAGATTGACCACGGATTCGGCCGCGTCCGCGAACAGACCCACGGACGAGGTGGCGTACCAAGCCCCGAACTTGACGGTCAGCCCGACCACCGAGGCGGCGATGGAGAGCACGGCGTAGCGCCTGAGCGACATGGACTTCATGCTGGACTCCCGCGGCCAGGATACCCCAGACGCGGCGGCATGGTCCACCCGTGAGAACAGGAATCGTTCGCAGCCGCCCCGACCGGACGAATCCTGCGGCATGCCAGGGAAAACGCGCGGGGCGGGTCAGCCCGAGGCGGCCAGGCGGTAGCGCAGCAGTTCGTCGATCTCGCCCGCGTCCAGGGGTTTGGAGAAGAGGAAGCCCTGGCCGTTCTCGCAGTTGAGCCCCGCCAGGATGGCGAGCTGCGATTGCTGCTCCACGCCCTCGGCCACGACCTCAAGCCCGAGGCTGTGGGCCATCTTGATGATGGTCTTGACGATCTCGCGGTTCTCCCGCGTGTCGTCCATCTTGAGCACGAAGCTGCGGTCCACCTTCAGGCAGTTCACCGGGAAGCGCTGCAGGTAGGAGAGCGAGGAGTAGCCGGTGCCGAAGTCGTCGATGACCACCGAGACGCCGCGCTCCTTGAGCGCCTTGATCACGCCCACGGCCTTCTCGGCGTCGGCCATGATCACACTCTCGGTCAGCTCCAGCTTCACCGTGCCCGGCCTGACTCCGGTGGCGGCGAGGATGTCCTCGACCTCCTGCACGAATCCCGGACGGGCGAACTGGGTGCCGGAAATGTTCACGTTCATGGTCAGTCCGGCGGCCGTCGGATAGATCGCTTGCAACTCGGCCAGCTTGGCGCAGGCGCGCCTGAGCACCCAGCTCCCCAGGGGCACGATGAGCCCGGTCTCCTCGGCCACAGGGATGAACTCCAGCGGGGAGATCATGCCCAATTCCGGATGGTTCCAGCGGGCCAGGGCCTCCAGGCCCCTGATCTGGCCGTTGCGCAGCGAGACGATGGGCTGGTAGTAGAGTTCGAGCTGGTCGCCCTCGATGGCGCGGCGCAGATCCATCTCCATCTGCAGCCGCTTACGCGCCAGGTTGCGCATGGCCTCGCTGAACATCTCGTAGCGGCCGCCCCCCTGCTCCTTGGCCCGCTGCATCACGGTCTCGGCGTCGCGCAGGACCTGTCCGGCGTTCTCGAAGATGTCCGAACCGCAGACGATGCCGATGGACAGGGAGACCACGATCTCGTGCCGCCGCAGGCGGAACGGCTCGCGCATCTCGTCGAGGATGCGCTCGGCCACGATGCGCGCCTGCTCCTCGCCCGCGATGGCGTCGAGCAGCAGCACGAACTCGTCCCCGCCGAAACGCGAGAGGGTGTCCACGTCCCGCGTGGCGCGCAGCAGACGGTGGGAGATGGCCATCAGCAGCCGGTCCCCGGCCACGTGCCCCAGCGTCTCGTTGACCAGGTTGAAGCGGTCGATGTCCAGATAGAGCAGGGCGTAATAAGGGCGGCCCTGACGCTTGGAGCGCTTCACGGCCATGTTCAGGCGGTCGAGCAGCAGGGCGCGGTTGGGCAGCGCCGTGAGGCGGTCGTGGAAGGCGTGGTGGGAGAGCTGTTCCTCAAGCTCCTTGCGCTCGGAAATGTCCTCGTGCACCACGAGCGCGCCGTTCCCCCCGGGCAGGACGAAGGGCGACAGGCGCATGGCGAACCAGCGCAGGCCCCTTTGCGTGGAGACGGGATACTGGACCTGCCAGAACGCACGGGTCCCGGCGAGGATCTCCGTGACCTCCGCCTGCCCCACCCAGCTCCGGCCGTCCGGCCCGGGCAGATGCACGCCCCGGCACGGCTCGCCCACGCCCGCGCGCAGATGCCTCCCCTCCTCCTCCTGGGCCAGGAAGTCCCGCCAGGCGCGGTTGGCGAAGAGTACGACGCCGTTCCCGTCGAGAACGGCGATGTGCTTCTCAAGTGCGTCGAGCACAGCCCCGGGCAGCCCTCTGTGGTCGGCCCGAGGCGCGCCGGACCCGGCTGAAAAGGCGTCTTGATCGTGCATCATCGGCAACCAGCAGAAACACGTTTGTGGCTTCGCGTCAAGGGCACTCGCCCCGCATCCATATATAACCATCCAGAATAAAAGACCATTCAAGCTAGTTGCGGAAAGATGATTGCACACTCCCCGCCCACCACCGCGCTTTCCTCCCGGCCGCGCATGGGATAGGCTGCGCCGCGGCCGCACTGCGGCGCAGCGCAGCCAAGGGGAGGAAAGCATGAAGTTCGTTGTCCTGGTCGCAGACGGCATGGGAGACTGGCCCGTCGAGGAGCTGGGCGGCAAGACGCCGTTGCACGCCGCGGCCACGCCGGTCATGGACCGCCTGGCGCGCCACGGCGTGGCGGGCCTGTGCCGCACCGTGCCCGCGGGCATGGCCCCTGGCTCGGATGTGGCCAACATGGCCCTGCTCGGCTTCGATCCGGCCCGCCACCACACCGGCCGCGGCCCCATCGAGGCAGCGGCCCAAGGCATCGAGGCCGGGGACGACGACCTGATCTGGCGCATGAACCTCGTGACCGTGGACGGCTTCGGACCCGACGGGATCATGCGCGACTACTCGGCCGGGCACATCGCCACGCCGGAGGCGGCCAGCCTCATCGCCGCGCTCAAGCAGCGCCTGGACGACGAGCATTTCGTCATGCACCCCGGCGTGCAGTACCGCCATCTGCTGGTGCAGCGCGGCGCGGCCGACGGCCCGGCCGCCCGCCTCGCCCCCCGGCCGCCCCACGACATCCTGGACAGGCCCATCGCCCCGGACCTGGCCGAATACGCCAAGGCCCCCGCCCTGGACCGCCTCGTGGCCGAGGCGGCGCGCCTGCTTTCCGGCCTGCCGCAAAACGCCGCCCGCGCCAACGCCGTCTGGCCCTGGGGCCAGGGCAGGCCGCTCAGGCTGCCGCGCTTTCAGGACGCCTTCGGCATGGCCGGGGCCGTCATCTCGGCCGTGGACCTGATCAAGGGCCTGGGACGCGCCTCGGACATGCGGGTCCTCGACGTGCCCGGTGCCACCGGACTGCTCGACACCAACTACGCGGGCAAGGTCGCTGCGGCCCTCGACTTCCTCGGCCATGGCGACTTCATCTTCGTGCATCTCGAAGGCCCGGACGAGTGCGGCCACGGCGGCAACGCCCGCGACAAGACCGAGGCCATCCGCCGCTTCGACGCCCTGGTCGCCGCCCCCATGGTCAACGCCCTGTGGGACGCGGGCGCCGTATTTCTCGTCACCTGCGACCACCTCACCCCCACGGCCCTGCGCACCCATCACGCGGACCCGGTGCCCTTCCTCCTAGCCTGGAAAGGCTGCACGGCCCCCTCGAATCTGCCCGCCTTCACCGAGGAGACCGCCGCCTCCACAGGGGTGGTCGTCGAGCCGGGGCACGACCTTCTGCGCTGGGCCCTGCGCCAGGTGCGCGGCACGTAGACGGAACGGAAGAACAGAAGCCGGCGGCGGCGGGACGAGCGTCCCGGCTCCTCGGCCCCGGTCCCTGTGTCCGACCGGGATAGGCGGTCTTTCGTAGCGATCTTCAGGATCCGCAGGACGCGGAAGGTCGTTTGGAGACGCGACGCAAGGCGAAGTTTTCATGTCCCGCGCTTCGGCGGGACATGAAAAAAACGTCCTGGCTCCTGCCTGCCCTTCTGCCGCCTGCGCGGCAGGGCCTAGAAGTGCCCCGAGGCGGCGCCGAGATCCGGGGCCAGGGCGAAGACGGCGGTGAAGCCCGAGAGATCGAAGACTTCCTGGATGTAGTCGCGGGCCGCGCAGATGACCAGCTTGCCGCCCTGGGCCTTGACCTCGCGCGTGGCTTTGAGCAGCACGCGCAGGCCCGCGCTGGAGATGTACTCCAGGCTGCCGAAGTCGAGCACCAGCTTGCGCTCCCCGTCCTTGATGCGCACCAGGAGCTTTTCCTCGAAGTCGGGCGAGGTGTTGGAGTCCAGCCTGCCCGTCACGGACAGGACCACGATGTCGCCGCTCTTGCTCTCGTTCATTTGCATGATTCGCTTCGTTCCTTCATGTGCGCTGCACGCGTCTGCTGAGCCTGAGGATGTTGCGTCCGTCGGCCCGTTCGTAGTCGAGGGTTTCCACGAGTTTCCGCACGAGATGGATGCCCAGCCCCCCGATGGGGCGGTCCTCCAGGGGACAGGACATGTCCGGTTCCGGCGTCTGGCAGGGGTCGAAGGGTCTGCCGTCGTCGCTGAGAACCACGTGGAGCATGTCGCCGTCCAGGGACATCTCCAGATGCACGGCATGGTCCCCGCCCTCGGGAAAGCCGTAGGAGATGACGTTGGTGACCAGTTCGTCGAGCACCAAGTTGGTCTCGAAGACGCTTTTCGGGGAAAAGCCCCAGGCCTCGCCGAACTCTTCCAGCCGCTCGCGCAGGGTTTCGAGTTCGCTCAGGGAATTCTTGAGGATGAACGCGCGCTGTTCCACGTGCTCTCCGGCCTATTTGACTGGCAGATACCAGTCGAACCCCTGTTTCGCCGCCCGTTCCCTGGCCGCGGCCGACGGCCGGGCCGAGGTGTCGGTGGCGGCGGCGCAGGCTCGCTCCTCGTCGATCCATTTGGGCACGGAGAGCCTGATGGCGGTTCCCTGGGTATAGTTGTCGTCGTCCCCGGTGTAGTTTTCTAGGATCAGACTGACGTTCCCGCCCTTGACGCCCGGAACGCTCCACTTCCAGACCTTGAGGCTGCCGAAGGCGTCGCCGCGGAACTCGGGCTTGCTCCCGAAGCGCTCCTTGAGCGCGGCCAGAAGCTTCCCGTACATCTCCTGGCCGCTGTCCTCGTAGTTCAGCTTCATGCGCAGGATGCGGCCGGGAACGGCGCAGTTGCCGTAGGACACGTAGCCGCCCCGAAAACCGGGCGCAGGGGCGATGTCCACACGCGAAAGGTATTCCTGGCTCCACACCGGCATGGCCGTGGACATGAGCACCAGGGACTCGACCTCCGTGACGGACTGGCCCAGCCGGATGCCTATCATGCCCGGCCCGTGCTGCGCGGCGGGGGCGTTCCCCACGGCGCAGAGCAGCAGGCACGCGGCCGCGGCCAAAGACATCGTGAACCGCCTCAGGACCCCAGGCATGTATCCTCCTACACCACGCTCACGCCGAGGCTTGCCGCGCAGGCGGCGCAGTTTCCGGCATGGTCGAGCAAGAACCGTTTCTCCCAATCGCGCACCAAATCCACCATGGCCTCCATGAGCTTTTCCCGGATCTCGGGGAATTGCTCCACCACCTTGGCGAACTTCTCCCGGTTCAGCACCAGCACGACCACCGGGCTCTCGGCGCGCAGGGAGAAGAGGCGGCGCATGTCGCCCAGCAACGCCAGTCCGCCGAGAAAGACCCCGGGGCCGTAGAGGGCCAGTTCCTGGACGACGCCGTCCGTCTCGCGCAGCAGCCGGGCGGAGCCCTCCACGAGATGGAAGGCCTGGCCGTCCGATTCGCCCTGGTGGAAAAGCATCTCGCCGGGCCTGTAGCTCTCGCGCGCCGCGAGGTAGGCCAGGACCTTGAGCGGTTCAAGCGGCAGCCCGGCGAACAGCGGGGTCTGGCGCAGCAACTCCATGTTCTGCTGGAATTCGCAGGACGCGCCCTTTTCGCAGGCAGGCGCGTCATTTTTTTCCGTGGACGAGTTCATACAGCGCTCCCTTCCTGGCGATGAGTTCGGCGTAGCCGCCCAGCTCCACGATCTTGCCGGCCTTCATGACCGCGACCTTGTCGTAGTTCTTGATGATGTCCAGGCGGTGGACCACGGCGATGAGGGTGCTGCGCCCCTTGTAGCGCGTCTCCAGGAGATTCTGGATGCGGGCCTGGGATTTGTTGTCCAGGGCCGAGGTGGCCTCGTCCATGATCAGGAGCCTGGGCTGCTTGAGGAAGCAGCGGGCGATGGCCAGCTTCTGGCGCTGTCCGCCCGAGAGCTTGTCGCCCTTGCTGCCCACCTGGAATTCCATACCCAGGGCCACGATGGCCTCCAGAAGGTCCTCCTCGATGAGCAGTTGAATGATGCTCTGGTTGATCTTCTCCTGGACCTGGGGGGAAAGGCTCTTGGCCTTGCCGAACAGGATGTTGTCGAGGATGGTCTGCGAGCCGAGGTATTCGTCCGCCCGGTAGAAGGCGAAGACGCCGGGCCGCTCCGCCTCGATCCTGGCGCGGAAACGGGCGCGGGCCTCCAGCAGCATGCCTTCCAGCATCTCGGGCATGGAGACCATCTTGTGCCGGCCGGGCGTGAAGCCGAGGGCCAGGTCCATGAGTCTGTCGCGGTCCTCCTCGGGCAGCTCGAAGAGGCGGCTCCTGGCCATGCGCCGGACGATGTCCTTGTACTCGTCGATGGTCTCGGCCGGGATCGGGCTGCCCTCGAAGAAGACCGCGTCCTTGGGCAGATTGCCGAGGATGTCCACCGTGCTCTGGGCGATCTGGCCGCCCAGGGCGAGGAGCGGCCCGCCGAGCTGGACCTCGTCCAGGAAGGCGCGGAAGGCGGGGTTGCGCGCCAGACGCTCTCCGGCCCAGGCCGGGTCTGTGGAACTGCCGAAGGTCAGGTTGGCGGCCACGCTGGAATGCAGGAGATAGACGCGCTCGTCGAAGAATTCCACGACGTCCGTGAGCGCCTCGCCGTACTCCTGCCTGAAGCTGGCCCGCACCCGGATGAGGCGCTCGGTGAGGGCCGCGTCGCTCCCGTCGCGCAAGAAGGCGTTGAGGCCGAAGCGCAGCACGTCCACGAAGATGCCCGCCTGCTGCAGGGCCGCGATCTGGTCGTCCAGGCTCGGCATGTTCCCCCCCTCCACCGGCGCGGCCCCGTGCAGCGCGGCCTCGCAGGAGTAGAGCAGGTTCTCGCGGATGGTGCCGGTGAAGATGAAGGGCGCCTGCGAGACGAAACCGAGGTTCTCGGCCATGTCCTGCTTGGAGAGTTCGGCCACCTCCTGGCCGCCCAGGCGCAGCGATCCCGAGGTGTACTTGTAGAGCTGCCCCACGCACAGGGCCAGGGTGGACTTGCCCGAACCGGAGAAGCCCACCAGGGCCAGGTGCTCTCCGGGCTCGATGCGCATGTTCACGTCCGAGAGCAGGCGTATGCCCCCCTCGACCACGAAGGAGAGCCGTTCGATCTCGATGCGCGGTTCGAGCTTCATGGGCGCGCGGCCCGACGGGGCGAGGGCGTGCTCGATGGGCTCGTCGAAGTACTCCAGGGTCCGGGAGTAGCGCACCGAGGCGTCCTGATAGACTTGGTAGAAGTCCATCAACTCCTTCCAGGGCTCGAAGAGCTTCTCCTGGGCGGAGAGGAAGGCCACCAGGGCGCCGAGGTCGAACTGCCCCTGGATGATCAGGTAGCCGCCCACCAGGAAGAGGGTGAAGGGCGCGAGGTTGACGATGAAGTTGTTGAGGGCCTTCACACCCATCTTGTAGAGGTTCCAGGTCACGCGGTGGCGTTCCAGGGTGTCGCACTGCTCGCCGAACTTGCGGTTCTCGATGGCGTAGGAGCCGTTGCCGTGGACCTCGTGGATGCCGGTGACCACCTCGGCGATGCGCGAGGAGATCTCGCGCGTGGCGTCCACGCGCTTCTTGTTGGCCTGGTTGGTCTTGCGCTGCAGGCGCGGGATGAGCAGGATGATGATCGGATAGATGGCCATGGTGATCAGGGCCATCTTCCAATTCAGGTAGAAGAGGTAGCCGCCGAAGGCCAGCAGGGTCAGGACGTTGGTCACCGGGATGGCCAGGGCCATGCCCACGAAATCGCCCACGGGCACGATCTCCGTGACCAGGGAGGAGACGACCATGCCGGCCTGGGTCTTGCGGAAGTAGTTCAGCGGCAGGACCAGGATGTGCTCGTAGAGCTTCTTGCGCAGGTTGGCCAGGGCGGCTTGGCCGATCTTGGTCTGGATGACGCCGATGGCGTACTTGAGGCCGCCCGCCGTGACCACCGCGATCAGGTAGTAGCCGCAGTAGACGAGCAGCATGTCCAGCTTGCGCTGGCCGATGGCGTGGTTGATGATCTTCTTCTGCAGCTCCAGGGGCAGGACGCGGGCGAAGACCGTGACCACGATGATCGCCAGAAGCAGTATCTGCAGCTTGAGGTCGCTCTCCCAGACCCAGGAAAAAAGCGACCGTTTGGTGACCGGAACCTGTTCGCGCGCCGTTTCCGCCATTTCCGCCCCGCTCCTATGGCGCCCTTGTGCGGGCGCATGTCCTGCTCCGGTCCCGACCGGAATATCGCCCCCTCTTGTAGCGCGTTCCACCCCCCCTGCGTCAAACCCAAATTTGCTCCGTTCGGCCCCTCGCGGCGACCGTTCGCGCCCCCTGCTGGACAGGATCGCCGGGCGGCATTACCGTTTTTCCATGTTGCGCGCCCTTGTGGTTGACGACGAAGCCCCGGCCAGGGACGAGTTGGCCTGGCTCCTGGCGGAACACCCGGACGTTGTGGCGGCCCAGGCGGGCAGCGCCGCGGCCGCCCTTGAGGCCATCGCCAGCGACCGGCCCGAGGTCGTTTTCCAGGATATCCAGATGCCGGGACGGGACGGTTTTTCCGTGCTGGCCGAGGCCATGCAGCTGTCCTCCCCGCCCCTCTTCGTCTTCGTCACGGCCTACGACGCCTACGCCATCCGCGCCTTCGAGGAGAACGCCGTGGACTACCTGCTCAAGCCCGTGGCCCCGGAACGGCTGGCCCGGAGCCTTGAGCGCGTGCGGCGCAGGCTCGCGGACCAGGCGGTCCGCCCCATGGGCGAGGAGGCGTTGCGCCGCCTGCTGGAGGGGCTGGGCCGCGCCGGAAAGCTCGACCGGCTGCCCGTGGAGCAGGCCGGGCGGATCAGGCTGCTGCCCCTGACCGAGGTCGTCTTCTGCCGCCTGGAGGGCAAACGCATCCTGGCGCATGCGGACAGCGGCATCTTCCACCTGCACGGCATCCCGACCATGGAGAAGCTGGAGGAGCGCCTGCAGGGCCAGCCCTTCTTCCGGGCGGGACGGGGCGAGGTGGTGAACCTGCGCCGCGTGGCCGAGTTCACCACCTGGATCAACGGCAAGTACGTGCTGGTCATGGACGACCGCGAGCGCACCCACATCACCGTGGGCCGCCGCCGCGCGCGGGACTTCAGACTGTCCCTGGGGATATAGGCGCATGGGCGAGCCGTCCTACGTTCCGGAACTCTTCCTCATCCTCTCGCAGCGCTTCGGCCTGCTCCTGGCCTGCGTCTTCGCCGTGCTGACCCTGGTGCCCATGGGCCGCCTGGGCCTGGGCCGCGCTCCGCAGGGGTCGCGCATGGCGCTGCAGATCGCCCTGTTCGGTCTCTTCGGCATCCTGGGCACCTACACCGGCAACAACGTCTTCCAGTCCTACGCCAACCTGCGCGCCATGGCCGTGATCACGGCCGGACTCTTCGGCGGCCCGGCCGTGGGCATCGGCTCCGGGCTCATCGCGGGCGGGCACCGCTACTTCATCGACATCGGCGGCTTCAGCGCCTTGCCCTGCGCCCTGGCCACGCTCATCGAGGGCACGGCGGCCGGGCTCATCGCCGCGCGCCTGCCGGGACGCAGCCTGGACTGGCGGCTGGCCCTGCTCATCGGCGTGGTAGGCGAGAGCCTGCACATGGGTCTGGTCCTGGCCCTGGCCAGACCCGCGCAGGAGGCCCTGGCCCTGGTGCAGGTCATCGGCCTGCCCATGATCGTGGTCAACGCCCTGGGAGCGGCCCTGCTCACCGAAGCGCTGAACCTGCGCAGCCGCTACAAGGGCAAGCAGGAATCCACCCAGGTACAGCAGATCCTGAACATCGCCAGCCGCACCGTGGGCCACCTGCGCAAGGGGCTTTCCCCGGCCTCGGCCCAGGCCACGGCGGCCATCATCCACGAACTGGTGGACGTGGCCGCGGTGGCCGTGACCAACACCGGCGAGATACTGGCCCACGTGGGCGAGGCCGCGGACCACCATACCCCGGGCCAGCCCATCCGCACCGAGGCCACGCAGCGCGTGCTGCGCACGGGCGAGCCGTTGTTCCTCGAAAGCCCGGAGGGCGTCGGTTGCGACCATGCGCAGTGCCAGCTCTCGGGCGGGGCCGTGGTCCCGCTGCGCAAGTCCGGCCGGGTGGTCGGCAGCCTCAAGCTCTACGGCGCGCGCGAACGGCCCGTGGACCTGCCCCATTTCGAACTGGCCAAGGGGCTGGCCGAACTCTTCTCCATCCAGCTCGAACTGGAGGACATCCAGACCACCAACCAGCTCCTGGCCCATGCCGAGATCAGGCGGCTGCAGGCCCAGATCAACCCCCACTTCCTGTTCAATTCCCTGAACACCATCGCCTCGCTCTGCCGCACCGCGCCGCAGAGCGCCCGCGAACTGCTCATGGACCTCGCCCACTACATGCGCCAGGGGCTGGACAGCAGTCGGGGCTTCATCCCGCTTTCGGACGAACTCTCGCGCATCCGCTCCTACCTCTCCATCGAGCAGGCCCGTTTCGGCGAACGGGTGCGCTGCGAGGTGGACATCGCCGACGACGCCCTGGACTGGCCCGTGCCGCCCCTGATCATCCAGCCTCTGGTGGAGAACGGAATCAAGCACGGCATCCTGCCCCGCGAGGAGGGCGGCACCGTGCGCATCGCCGCGCACCGGGAGAACGGCCACCTGTGCGTGCGCATCGAGGACGACGGCGTGGGCATAACCGCTGAGCAGGTGCAGGGGCTGGAGCGCGAGAGCGGCCTGGAGGCCACCACCTCGGGGATCGGCCTGCGCAACTGCAACCAACGCCTGCGTCAGATCTTCGGCCCCGAATACACCCTGTCCATCGAGGGCGACCCGGGACAGGGCACGCGCATCAGCTTTCGCCTGCCCCGCCCCAGGGCGCTGACCGAACCGCCCCCGCCCGCCGCCTGATCCGGCTGCACTTCGCAGCCGCATGACGACGCTTCGCGGGCCGCATTGTACATTTCGCACCCGCCTCCTGGTTCTTGCCCGTCGCTGCCCGTAGACATTGGGCAAATGCGACGCTTGTCGCGCTACCGCAGATGGAGGTGTGGTCGTCATGTTGCTTTTCTTCGCCAGCATCGCCGCGTTGCTGCTCGGGTACGCAATCTACGGAAAGGTGGTGGACAAGGCCTTCGGCTGCGACCCGAACCGCCCCACCCCGGCCTGCACCATGGCCGACGGCGTGGACTACGTGCAGATGTCCCCGTTCAAGATCTACCTCGTGCAACTCCTCAACATCGCCGGCCTGGGGCCCATCTTCGGCCCCATCCTGGGCGCGCTCTACGGCCCCTCCGCCCTGCTCTGGATCGTCTTCGGCTCGATCTTCGCGGGCGCGGTGCACGACTACTTCTCCGGCATGCTCTCGGTGCGCTACAACGGCGCCTCGGTGCCGGACGTGGTGGGCAAGAACCTGGGCAACGGCTTCAAGCAGTTCATGCGCGGCTTCTCGATCCTGCTCCTGCTCCTGGTGGGCGTGGTCTTCGTGCTCGGCCCGGCCAAGCTGCTGACCACCCTCTCGGGTCTGTCCACCCCGGCCTGGGTGGCGATCATCTTCGCCTACTACTTCCTGGCCACGATCATGCCCGTGGACAAGATCATCGGCCGTCTCTACCCCTTCTTCGGGGCGGTGCTGCTGTTCATGGCCGTGGGTCTGGCCGCCGCCATCTGCCTCTCGGACCATCACATGATCCCGCAGGTCACCCTGGACAACCTGCATCCCAAGGGCCTGCCCATCTGGCCGTTGATGTTCATCACTATCGCCTGCGGCGCGATCAGCGGCTTCCACGCCACGCAGTCGCCCATGATGGCCCGCTGCCTGGGCAACGAGAAGTGCGGCCGCTCCATCTTCTACGGCGCCATGATCGGCGAGGGCATCATCGCCCTGATCTGGGCGACCCTGGGCATGTCCTTCTACCATGACCCCGCGGCCCTGAACGCGGCCCTGGCCAAGGGCGGCCCGGCCTACGTGGTCAACGAGGTCTCCACCACCCTGCTGGGCGGCTTCGGCGGCATCCTGGCGATCATCGGCGTGGTCATCCTGCCCATCACCTCGGGCGACACGGCTTTCCGCAGCGCCCGCCTGATCATCGCCGACTTCCTGTCCCTGGAGCAGAAGGCCCCGGTCCGGCGGCTGCTCATCTCCGTTCCCCTGTTCGTGGTCGGCTTCTTCATCTCGCGCACCAACTTCGACGTCATCTGGCGCTACTTCGGATGGGCCAACCAGACCCTGGCGGCCATCGTGCTCTGGGCCGCGGCGGCCTACCTCATCCGCAACTGCAAGAACCACTGGATCGCCACCGTGCCCGCGACCTTCATGACCGCCGTGGTGATCACCTACCTCGCCTACGACAAGATCGGCTTCGGTCTCTCCCTGGAGGTCTCCACGGGCATCGGCATCGCCGCCGCCGTGGCCTCCCTCATCGCCTTCTTCGTCGCCTTCCGTTCCTGCGCCGTCCCGGCGGAGGAAACCCGGTAGAACCGCTCACACCCGCGCCCATGCAAACGGAAAACCGCGCCTCGGCGCGGTTTTCCAATTTGCGGGGGGGCTGCGGGTCTGGCCCGAAAACGGCTCAGAGATACTCGGCCAGGTGTTCGCGGTAGTAGGCCAGGGTTCGCGCGAAGCCTTCTTCCAGGGGCACGCGGGGCTCCCAGCCAAGCTCCGCCCGGATGCGGCGATCGTCGGAATAGTAGTCGCCGATATCGATCTTCCTGCGTTCCGCCGGGAACTCGCGGATCACGAACTCGCCGCTGCCGTTGGCCTTGACCAGGAGGTCGGCGGCCTCGCGCAGGCTGACCACGCGATCGCCGCCCAGGTTGTACACCCGTCCGAAGGCCTGCTCGCGGCAGGCGGCCAGGAGCAGAGCCTCCACGCAGTCGTCCACGTAGGTGAAGTCGCGCAGCTGTTCGCCGCCCCAGACTTCGAAAGGCTTCCCCTCCAAAAGCAGACGCACCCAGATGCCGAGGAAGGTCTGGCGCGCGTCCTTGATGCGCATGGCCGGGCCGTACGTGTTGGTCAGCCTGAGCACCGAGGCCCGGATGCCGTACACCTGATGGTAGAGCAGGTGATACCACTCCCCGGCCACCTTGTTGATGCCGTTGACGTCCACGGGCCGGATGGGGTGGTCCTCGTCCACGGGCAGGTGGTCCGGCCTGCCGTAAATCTGCCGCGTGCCCGCGAAGACGATGCGGATGGCCGGATTGTGGTGGCGGCAGGCCTCCAGGATGGAGAGCTGGGCTTTGGCGTTGATCTCCAGGTCCGTGTGCGGGTCGGCCATGGAGTCCATGTGGCTGGTCTGCCCGGCCAGGTTGAAAAGCACGTCGCAGCCCTGGACGAGGTGCTTCATGGCGTGCGGGTCGCGCACGTCCGCGATGTTCACCGCGACCCGGTCCCTGATGTCCGCGATGTTGGCGAAATTGCCGCCGTACTCCGGGATCAGGCTGTCCGCGAGGGTCACGTCCGCGCCCAGGGCGAGCAGGCGGCGGGCGAGATTGGAGCCGATGAAGCCGAGGCCGCCGGTGATCAGGGCCCTGGCGTGACAGAAATACTGCATGGGTTCTCCGTGTCCCGCGGCCGCACGCGCGTGCGACCGGCCGGACGGCGCTCATCTTATACCGCCCGTGCCGCCCAGTCCACCCGCTCGCGCGGGACAAAAAAGAAGGCCCGCCGTGCGGCGGGCCTTCAGGGAGTCGGTTGCGTCTGCGGCTAGGCTTCGGCCTTGGCGTTCAGTTCCTTTTCCTGCGGGAAGACCGGCAGGTAGCGGTAGGCCAGGGAGACGATCAGCACGCCGTAGGCGATGACCATGATCGAGGGCAGGACCTCGGTCCAGCGGGGGACGTAGATCTCCCAGGTGTCGAAGGGCATGACCGGGGCGGCCAGACCCTGCACGGTGACGCTGTAGCGGTTCAGGGAGATGCCCAGACAGTTCATGATGGCCGCGGCCCAGAACAGGAAGGGCGTCTCGCGCAGGGACTTGGTGAGCAGGATGATGCAGGGGATCACGCCCAAGATGACGATCTCCAGCCACAGCAGCCACTTGCCGTAGATCACGCCCCAGAACACCTGGTCGAAGGTCAGCCCCATGCCGGGCAGGGTGTTCACGGCCCAGTGGTAGGTATCGATGATCTTGAAGAACAGGTAGACCGCGAGCATGGTGCCCGAGATGCGGCCCATGAGGGTCTTGATGCTCCAGGTGGTCATCTTGCGGCCGGAGCACAGCTCCACGCACTTGACGATGAGCATGGAGAAGCAGGGGCCGGAGGCGGCCGCGGACAGGACGAAGAGGAAGAAGGTCCACGGCCAGATGAAGAAGCCCTCGCGGAAGGCGAAGGGACGCGCGAACATAACGCCGTACATGCCGCCCAGGGAGCCCTGGTGGAAGGTGGAGAGGAAGGCGCCCAGACCCGCGAACAGGGGCATGAAGATGTGCATGTTGTGCGCGAAGGCGTGGACGAACTTGTTGCGGTTGAGCTGTTTCTGCTCAAGGACGTTGGGCACGAACTCGATGATCAGCACGCCCAGGTAGCAGCTGATGCAGAAGATGACTTCCGTCAGCATGGAGTGGACGTTGGGGTGCCAGAAGCCGAACCAGGAGCGCAACGGCTGGCCCAGTTCCATGGTCAGGATGAGCATGGCGCCCGAGTAGCAGAAGAAGCCGCCGATGACCGTGAGGTTAATCACGTTCTTCAGGTCGTCCATCTTCAGGATGTACTTCAGCAGGCCGCTGAAGAACGCGCCCGCGCCCAGGGCGATGACCGCCAAGTCGAAGGTGATGTACAGGCCGAAGGCGAAGTAGTTGTTCAGGCCGGTGACGCCCAGGCCTTCGGCGAAGACCACGTAGGCGGCGTAGATGCCCGCCAGGAACAGGACGCCCCAGAAGCCCAGCCACATGAGGAAGGTGAAGAAGCTGCCGCGCTCCAGCCTCTCGGGGAAGAGCTCATAGTCGATGGGCCTAGCCATGCGCGCCTCCTTTGGCCTTGGTGCCGTGCGCCGGGTCCTCGCCGGGCAGGTAGTTATCCAGCTGCTTCCAGACCCACTCGCGACGGCTCACGTAGTAGACCTGCGGATCGCCGCCCAGGCGCTCCAGCAGACGGCGCGCGTAGGGGCTGTGGGCCAGCTTGTAGACCTGATGGTCGTGGTTGTTGAGGTCGCCGAAGACCAGCGCTCCGGTCGGGCAGACCTCGGCGCAGGCCGGGATGTAGGCGTCCTCGGGCAGGCTCATGGGATCGAGGCCGTCCTTGCGCGCCTTCTCCTTGGCCATGTTCCAGCGGTGGTGGCAGAAGTGGCACTTCTCGACCACGCCGCGGGGACGGGTGGAGGTAAAGGGGGTCAGCGTCTTCTCCATGCCCTTGGGCCAGACCGGGTCGAACCAGTTGAACACCCGGGAGTGGTAGGGGCAGGCCGCCATGCAGTACCGGCAGCCGATACAGCGGGGGTAGACCTGGCTGACGATGCCGCCTTCCTCGTTCTTGTCAGTGGCCACAACCGGGCAGACCGGCACGCAGGAGGGATTGCCGCACTGCATGCAGGGCCGGGGGAGGTAGGCCACGTCGGCGTCGGGGAAGGTCTTGCCGTTCTCCAGCCTGTAGACCTTCAGCCAGTTGACGGTGCGCAGCTTGTCGTCGCCGTCCATGCTCGGGGCGTTGTTGTTTTCGACCTGGCAGGAGACGACGCACGCGCCGCAGCCCGTGCACTTGTCCAGATCGATGGCCATGCCCCACCGGATTTTGAAATGCGAAGCGTTACCAGCCATATCTCGCGTCCTTTGGCTTAGCCTTTAGCTATCTTCACCGCGACGGCCGCCCAGGTGGACAGGCCAGTGCCCGGCTCCTCGGCGATCGCGAGGGCCTTGTTCACGTTGTCGCCCCTGCCCTTGGCAAACTTGTCCCAGGCGGTGTGGCCGAATCCCAGGTAGGCGGCCACGACGCCGGGCATCACCGACTCGTCGATGTCCACGCGGGCCTTGAACGAACCGGCTTCGCTGGAGACGGTGACCGTGTCGCCCTGGGACACGCCGACGGCCTTGGCGGTCGCGGCGTTCAGCCCGACGTACATGGCGGCTCCCTTGGCCTCGCTCTCCTGCAGCGTGGGCAGGTTGTACTCCGGCATGGCCATGGACGGGGTGCCCATGTTCAGCTGGAAGAGCGGGGCGATCAGGAGCGGGAAGTCCGCGGCGGGCTTCTTGAAACCGGCCTTGGCCAGCAGGGCGGCGCCCGTCTGGATGCCGTTCTGCTCCACCGTGCGGATGCTCGCCCAGGCCTTGCCCTTCTTCAGTCCGTCGGCCACGGCCGCGCCCATGGGGGCGCTACCCTGGGCGATGGCCTGCCAGGGCTGGGTCTCGCCGGCGATGAAGCCCGAAAGGCCCTCGACCGCCGCCATTTTGGCCTCCAGCACCGCCTCGAAGGAGGAGAAACCGAGATTCACGCCGACCTTCTGGGCCGCGGCCAGCAGCACGTCGGCGGAGGACTTGGCGTTGGCCACCGGCTTGGTCACCGGCGTGCCCAGGGTGTAGGAGGCGAAGCCCGAGCCGTAGGGGGTCTGCAGGTCGTCGTAGCGCTCCAGGGAGAGCGGGTTGGGCATGATCAGATCGGCCTTGGCCGCGGTCTCGTCCATGAAGGAGGAGAAGCTCACGACGAAGCCCGCCTTGTCCAGGGCCGCGCCGAGCTTGGCCGCGGCGGGCAGGGCGTAGCGGGGGTTGGCCTCGTAGACCATGAGCAGCTTGGGTGCGGCCTTCTTGCCGGATTCCACGGCCGAGAGCCAAGCCACGAGGTCGTTGTCCAGCAGCTTGTCGCGCGAGAGCGCTCCGGAAACCACGGTGGGCAGTTCGGGCAGGGCGCGAACGCCGCCGGGCTTGCCCACGTTGCCCAGGAGCAGGTTCAGGGCCATGCCCGCCACGAAGGCGACGGCCGAACCGCCCTGGCTGATGGCGGAACCGGGCACCACGAGCGGCTTCTTGGCCGCCCTCAGGGCCTCGGCCACCTTCTTCAGGGCCTCGGGCGTCACGCCGATGAGGTCCTGCACCTTGGCCGGGGTGTAGCCCGCGGCCAGGGACTTGAAGGCGTCGAAGTCGGCCGCGCCGGTGGAGGCGCCTGCCGCGATGAGCATGTTGGCCAGACCGAGGGCGAAGGTCGCCTCGCCGCCCGGAGGAACCGCGACGAAGATGTCCGCCACGGCCACGGTGCGGGTCTTGAGCGGGGCGCAGGCGATCCAGGTCGCGCCCGGCTTCTCGCCCGTGGGGCGGGTCCGGCCGAAGGCCTTGGCGTTGCGCACCGGGGTGCCCCAGGATTCCAGCAGATCCGCTCCCAGCGCCAGGATGCAGTCGCTGTTCTCGATGTCGAAACCGGGGGTGCCCCGGCCGCCCATCACGTCCTGCCAGCCCTTGGCCGCGGTCTGCTGCTCGCAGGGCATGGGGTAGACGTCCGAGGAGCCCAGGCCCTTGAGCAGGCCGGAGAAGACCTCGGCGGTGGTGCCGTTGACGTCGCCGGTGATCATGGCCGTGGCCGCGCCCGCTTCCTTGAGCTTGGCGGCCAGCATGGCCTCGGCGTCCTCCCAGGCGATGGGCTCGAATTTGCCGTCGCCCACCTTCTTCATGGGGCCCTTCACCCGGGCCTCCTTGTAGAGCATCTGGACCTCCGGCGCGGCCACGGCCGGGATGCCGCCCTGGGAGAGCGGATGGTCCGGGTTGCCCAGCGCCTCGGCCGGACGTCCGGCCACGGTCAGGACCTGGACCGGAGCGCCGCCGCCGAAAGCCTTGGAGAGGCCCGGCTTCTTGGCCAGCGCGCCGTACTGCAGGCGAGGTATCCAGGACCAGTTCTGGGTCCAGATGGAGACGTCGTCGGTGAGCTTCCACAGCACCGGGCTGAAGGTCACGCCCGCGCCGGCGCCCAGGACGAAGAGAAATCCTCTGCGTGTCAGACTCATAACTCTTCCACCCCTTTACTTATGGCAGACGTGACAGGCGTTACTCACGCCGTTCTCGGCATGGCAGCGCTCGCACTGCCACATCTTCATCGTGTCCTTGCTGTAGCCGGTGATCTTGTTGCGGTAGAGCACCGGCGTCGTCTCGGACTTGCCCAGGTCAGGATGGCACTGCGCGCATTCCAGGTGCTGGTGGGCGCTGTGGGTGAAATAGACGTTGTCGGGCTGGTACTGGTAGGTCTGCCAGACCACTTCCTTGCCGGTGTCCACGTACTCGGTCACGAACTTGTCGATGGCCTTCTCGCCCGGCGTCTCGCCGCCTGTGGCCACCGCATGGCACTGGGCGCAGTCCTCGGTCGTGGGGAAGCCGGCATAGGAGCCGTCGTCACGGAACCGGTGGCAATCCTCGCAGGACATGCCGGCATCCTCGACATGCACCTTATGGTTGAAGGGGATGGGTTGCGTCACCTCGCTGTAGAGCAGCTGCGGAAACACGAACCAGCCGAACCCGAGGCCAAAGAGCAGGCCCAGGAACATGAAAGCCAACGCTCCGGCGTCAAAGCCACTTTTCCGCTCCATACACACGCCCCATGAAAGGTTAGGAAATCAGTGAGAGCCAGCCAATGGTCAGACGTCGGACTTCTTCGCAAATCGACAGCGGTGTGTCAAGGTATTAGGAATTTTTTCACACACTCGCGGGCGCCTGAAGGACGTCTTAATAATCAAAAATTTTAAAATGTTACGACAAAAGAGCAACGCCGGGAGCTTCTCTGGCCCCTGCGCGGGACGGCGAATCCGCGTCAAAAACATGGGAAATCCGGCGCAATCTCGCCGGGCGCGCGCGTACGGGCGGAAAGTGAACGGACAGGGCCGGACAGGCCGACGGCGGACGAACGGTGGGGCGATGCGAGAGTTTTCCGAAGCCGCGGGCTTCCGCAAATATGGTTTTGCGTAGTGTGCGGACGTCACACAGGAACCAGTTCCGAACGTTCCCCTGCAGCGACGGCTACAGGGGTGTTTTGAGACTGGCTCTAGAAGGCGTAGCGCAGGGTCAGGCTGAGCATGCTTGCGTGATGGCCGAGGCCCGCGCCGTCCTTGTCCGTTTCCGTGGTGCCGGCGCCGCGATCTTCGATGGTGGGGTCCCCCTTGGTCATGGAATACTCCTGGAAATCGTACGCCAGCCCGGCGGAGAAGCGCTCGGTGAAGGCGTAGGAGAGGGCCACGCCCAGACCGTAGTAATGGACCTCATCGACGTCCATGGTGAACGTGATGTCACGCAGATGGTGCTGGTCCTTGTCTTTGGCCCAGCCCCACAGGGAGCCGCGCGCGTAGGCGTCGAGGCTGAATCCCGCGTAGTGCGCGCCCAGGCTCAGGCCGACGTAGGGCGTGAAGAACCACTGCTGGTAGGTGATGGCCGCGCCCTCCACGACCCCCTTTTCGTCGCGCCAGCCGTTGACGGAGTTCACGTACTGGAAGTTTTCGTCGATCCATCTCCAGTTGTCGAACTTGAAGCCGAGCATCGGGGCGACGGCGAGGACGTCGTTCAGGGCGAGGGGGAATTCGGCGTTGACGTCGAGCATGTACCCGTGGTCGAGCTTGGTTCTGTGGATGGAGCGGTCGCTCCAGTCCGAGCGGTTGGCGTCCAGCCAGTCGCTGTCCGTCATCCTCCGGGAGTCGTCGTTCACCGCGCCCCACACGCCCAGGTTCAGCAGGAGCCAGTCCGCCGCACCCACCGAGACCGATCCGCCGAGCATGTAGATGTTGTAAAGCTCCCAGTTGAGTTCGCTCAACTTCCGGCCGGTCTTCGAGTCGAAGACCAGCTCATCGGATTTGCCGTGCAGCATGCCGCCTGAAAGCTGGAGAGAGACCGGCGTCTCGCCCTTGGAGAGGTTGACGCTCTCGCCGAGGTTGCCCGCGCGCATGGCGTGGGAGCAAAGCGGCAGGACGAGACAGCTCAGGACGGCGAGCGCGGCGAGGAGCAGGGAGATGCGGCGCATGGAGATTCTCCGGACGGAATGCCGGGTGAGCGTGGACGTGTCGTCTCCACATGTATCGTCCATCGTGGCCGCGCCGCTAGGCCTTGATGCGCCCATAGACGTCGTCGAAACGGACGATGTCGTCCTCTTCCAGGTACGGTCCGCTCTGGACCTCGATGATCTCCAGCGGCAGCTTGCCCGGATTGGAGAGACGGTGCCGCCCCCCCTTGGGGATGTCGATGGACTGGTTCTCGGTGAGCAGATGCTCCGCGCCGTCCACCTCGGCCACGGCCGTGCCCTTGATCACGATCCAGTGCTCGGAGCGGTGGTGGTGCATCTGCTGCGAAAGCCGCGCCCCGGCGTGGACCATGATGCGCTTGACCTTGTAGCCTGTTCCCTCCTCCAGCACGGTGTAGTTGCCCCAGGGCCGGTTGACCGTGACGTGGGCCTCGATGAGCGGGCTGCCCTGGGCCTTGAGCGCGCCCACCACGTCCTTGACCCGCTGCACCTGATCCTTGGGGCAAATGAGGGTGGCGTCGCGCGTCTGCACCACGATCATGCCGCGCAGTCCCACGGCCGCCAGCTTGCCGCCCCGGGAGAGGAGCAGGTTGTCCTCGCAGTCCAGGGCCAGCACGTCGCCCTCCACGGCGTTGCGGCGCTCGTCCTTGGGGTCCAGGCGGTAGATGGCCTCCCAGTTGCCCATGTCGTCCCAGTCGAAGGCCGCCCGGACCACGGCCTGGCGTCCGATCTTCTCGGCGATGCCGTAGTCCACGGAGATGTCGGGCAGGACCGCGTACCCCCTGGTCAGGGGGATGGCCTCCCGCTTGCTCCACCACAGGTGCAGGGGGGGCTGGTGCTTCTCCACGGCGGCCAGGAAGACCGGGGCGGAAAAGACGAACACGCCGCTGTTCCAAAAGTACTCCCCGGAATCGAGAAAGGCCTGGGCCGCCTTGATGCCCGGCTTCTCGGCGAAGGCCGCCACCTGGTAGGCGTCGCGGCCCAGCTCGGCCCCGCGCCGGATGTAGCCGTAGCCGGTCTCGGGCTTGGTCGGCTCCACGCCGAAGGTCACGAACCAGCCGTCGGCCGCCAGCTCCATGGCCCGCGCAAGGCTCATGCCCCAGCCCTCGTCGTTGCGGATCATGTGGTCCGAGGGGAAAACCGCGACGCAGGCCTCGGGATCAGCGTCCACGACCCTTTCCAGACCGAGCAGGATGGCGGGCAGCGTGTTGCGGCCCAGCGGCTCGGCCAAGGCCTGCGCGGTCAGGGCCGGATCGATGGCGCGCAACTGGGCGCGGACCTCGAAGACGTGCTCCTCGTTGGTCACGACCCAGACGTTCGTCGGGGCGAAGGTCTTGAGGGCGCGCAGGACCGTCTGCTGCAGCAGGCTGCGCTCGCCGCCGATGGGCATGAGCTGCTTGGGCAGGAGCGTGCGCGAGACGGGCCAAAGCCGGGTGCCGGAGCCTCCGGCCAGGATGATGGCGTGCTGCGGAGCGGACGCGAGAGAGGCTTCCTGCATGTCGTTACCTGCGCGCGGGCTTCGTTGTTTGCTCGTAGTCGAAAGGAGACGAGAACTCCTCCCAGGCAGGGAGGGCCTTGTCCTTGCCGGACAGAAGCACCTCGCCCAGGGGCCAGGCCACGGCCAGGTCCGGGTCGTCCCAGCGGATGCCGCCCTCGCTCTTCGGGGCGTAGTAGTCGTCCACCTTGTACATGAACTCGGTGTGCGGCTCCAGGGTCACGTAGCCGTGGGCGAATCCCCTGGGGATGAAGAGGCGGCGGAAGTTGGCGGCGGAAAGCTCGAAGCCCGCCCAGCGGCCGAAGGTCGGCGAACCTCTGCGCAGGTCCACGACCACGTCGAAGACCGCGCCGCGCGTGACCCACACGAGTTTGGCCTGGGCATGCGGCGGGGCCTGGAAATGCAGTCCCCGCAGCACGCCCTTGTCGGCGCTGTAGGCGTGGTTGTCCTGCACGAAGGCGCAGTCGATGCCGGCCTCGCGGAAGCGCTCGCGGTTGTAGGACTCCAGAAAGAAGCCCCGGGCGTCCTCGAAGACGCGGGGCGTGAATTCGCAAAGGCCGGGGAAGTCTGTGGCGTTGCACTGCATGTCGGTTCCCGGGAGTGGCGCTGTTGCGGTCCAGTTATCCGAGATGCCGCGCCCTGGCAACCTGGGGGCCGCCCCGCCCCCGCCTCGTGTTGCCCTTTGCGGTCCTTGCGGATATGCCGGGGCATGCGCCGCCAGACAAAACACCCTCCCCTCCCCTCCCGGCCCGCCGCCTTTCTCGACCGCGACGGCGTGCTCAACGTCAACCACGGCTACGTGCACACCCCGGACCGCTTCGAGTGGACGCCCGGGGCCAAGGAGGCGGTGCGGCTGCTCAACCACGCCGGATACCTGGTCATCGTGGTCACCAACCAGTCGGGCATCGGCCGGGGCTACTACGGGGAGGCGGACTTCCACGCCCTGTGCGCCTGGATCGACGAGGAGCTGGCACAGGCCGGGGCGCGCATCGACGCCACCTACTTCTGCCCCAACCATCCCGAGCACGGCGAGGGGGACTACAAAAAGGCCTGCGACGACCGCAAGCCCGCGCCGGGCATGCTGCAGCGCGCCGCGGCGGAGTGGGGCGTGGACAAGAGCGCGAGCTTCCTCATCGGCGACAAGCCCTCGGACATGCAGGCCGCCGCGGCCTTCGGCATTCCCGGCCACCTCTTCGGCGGCGGCGACCTGCTCGCCTTCGTGCGCGGCGTGCTGGAACGCGAAAAGGCGCGGGGCTGATGCCCCGGCCGGAGCCGCAATGAAAAAGGGCATGCCCTGCGGCATGCCCTTGATCGTCTGGCGGAGAGGATGGGATTTGAACCCACGATAGAGGTTTAGCCCCTATACACGCTTAGCAGGCGTGCGCCTTCGGCCAAACTCGGCCACCTCTCCATTGCCCCGCGAACGGGGAACACTTCCCTAAATTGCGCCTCGCCGCCTGTCAAGCCTCGCCCGCTCCCCGCGCTCCGGGAGCGCGCCCCCGCGCGGGGCTCACTCCCACTTCTGCTCGGAATCGCGGCTGGCCCGGTAGTGGATGCGGATGGGCGCTGTGGCGATGTCGAAGAGCTTCCGCAAGGTCTTTTCCAGATACTTCTTGTACGAGTCCTTGACCAGCTCCGGGTTGTTCACGAAGAAGACGAAGGTCGGCGGCTTGGTGTCCACCTGGGTCAGGTAGTAGAACTTGGCGCGGCGGCGCTTGACCACCGGGGCCTGGTAGCGCGCCAGGGCCTCGCGCACGGCCCGGTTGAGTTCGCCCGTGGAGATGCGCACGTCGCATTCGGCCGTGATCTTCTCCGCGGTGGAGAGAATCCTGGCCAGCCCCTCCTTCTTCAGGGCCGAGACGTAGAGCACCGGCGCATGGGAAACCATGCGCAGCTCCTCCTCGATGCCGCGTTTCAGCTTCTTGCGCTCCTCGGCGGTGAAGAGGTCGATCTTGTTGACCACCACCATGAAGGGCGTCTTCTCCCTCTCGATGAAGTAGAGCAGCTTCTTGTCCTGCACGTTCACGCCCTCGGCCGCGTCGATGACCAGCACGGCCACGTCGGCGCGCTTGGCCGCGGTCAGGGCGCGGGTCACGGAGAAGCGCTCCAGGGAATCGGAAATCTTGGCCCGCTTGCGCACGCCCGCGGTGTCCACGAAGGTGTAGCGCCGCTCCTTGCGTTCCAGGACCACGTCCACGGCGTCGCGCGTGGTGCCCGCCTCGGCGCTGACGATGAGCCGCGACTGGCCGAGGAAGGCGTTGATGATGCTCGACTTGCCCGCGTTGGGCTTGCCCAGCACCGCGAGACGCAGGCCCCGCTCCACCTCGGGCGCGGCCTCGGCCCGCTCGGGCAGCCTGGAGAGCGCGATCTCGATCTCCTCGCGCAGGGTGGGGATGCCGTTGCCGTGCGCCGCGGAGACGGGAACGAGCGGGAAGCCCACGACGTGGAACTCCACGGTCAGCCTGTCGTCCAGCTCCGCGCCGTCCACCTTGTTCACGGCCAGGAGCACGGGCTTGCCGGACTTGCGCAGGGTTTCGACCACGCGCTGGTCCAGCGGCGTCAGCCCTTCGCGGCCGTCCACCACCATGAGGATGATCTGCGCCTCCTCCACGGCCTCGCGAGCCTGGGTCATGATGCCCTCGGAGATCGGGTCATCCCCGGCGAACTCCATCTCCAGGCCGCCGGTGTCCACCAGCGCCGCCTCCAGCTCGCCGAAACGGGCCTCGGCGTAGATGCGGTCGCGCGTCACTCCGGCGCGGTCGTGGGTGATGGCGATGTTCTTGCCCGCCAAGCGGTTGAAGAGCGTGGACTTGCCCACGTTGGGGCGGCCCACGATGGCGACGATGTTTTTCATTGCGTTCATACCTTGGAATTCCGGCCCGGCAGACGCGGAGCGCCGCTATGGCGTCATGCGGCGGGAAACTCCCCGCAGGGAAGACTTGGAACCACGGTCCGCCTACATCATCCCCCGCCGGGGCGCAACCCCGGGGAGCCTACAGGAAGAGCAACAGGGACACGGCCATGACCGCCATGCCCATGATCACGCCGAAGATGGAGTGGTGGTGCTCGCCGTACTCCTCGGCCGCGGGCAGGAGCTGGTCCAGGGAGATGAAGACCATGATCCCGGCCACGGACGCGAAGAGCAGGCCGAAGGTCACGGGCGAGAAGAAGGGCATGAGGAGGAGCCAGCCCACGGCCGCGCCCACGGGTTCCGACAGGCCGGAAAGGAAGGAGTAGCGGAAGGCCAGGCCGCGTTTGCCCGTGGCGTAGTACAGGGGCACGGACACGGCCAGCCCTTCGGGGATGTTGTGGATGGCGATGGCCACGGCGATGGCGATGCCCAGGCCCGGGTCGGTCAGGGCGGCGGTGAAGGTGGCCAGGCCTTCGGGAAAATTGTGGATGGCGATGGCCAGGGCCGTGAACACCCCCATGCGCCGCAGCTTGCCGAAGTCGTGGGACTCGTTGCGCGGCAGGCTCTCCAACCCGGCCTCGATCTCCTCCACGGTGTGCATCTCGTGCGGGTTCTCGTAGCCCGGCACAAGCCTGTCGATGAGCGCGATGATCCCGATGCCGCCGAAGAAGGCCAGGGCCGCGTACCAAGCGGCCCGGACGTCCCCCACCTCGACGGCCAGGGCGTCGCGCGCCTTGACGACGATCTCGGCGAAGGAGACGTAGAGCATCACCCCCGCGGAGAAGCCCAGGGCCACGGAGAGGAGCTTGGTGTCGGTGCGCCGGGTGAAGAAGGCGATGGCCGAACCGATGCCCGTGGAGAGCCCGGCGAAAAGCGTGAGCCCGAAGGCGAAGAGGATGGTCTGGGGGTCCGTGGTCATGTTCTTCCCGACGTCCGCGCAGGAGCCGCTCCGGACGGCGCGCCGCCCGCGATACGAAAACAGCCCCGGCCTCCGGGAAGCGTGATGGAGCCTTCGCGGCTGGACGCTTTTTCGCGCATTCGCCTGCCCGTCTTTCCTTCCTTGCCTCGTCTGCGGCCGACGGCTGCAGCATACGCGAAAAGCGGCCGACGCCACAAGCGCATGGGGTTCCCTCCCGGCCGATGCTTCGCAGCCTCCCGCGCAGGCCGCGGGCCTCGAAAGGCTCCCCGGCCGCCGCGGGCGCGCGGTCCGGCGTGGGACCAGGGAACCGGCAGCGGGAGCAGCGGAAAGAGGCGGGAGCGGACAGGACACGGAACGAGGGAAAACGTGGCGGAGGGAGAGGGATTCGAACCCCCGGACGGGTTTCCCCGTCAGCGGTTTTCAAGACCGCCGCGATGAACCAACTCTGCCATCCCTCCGCAGGAAAGGGGATAGCCCCTTCCGAAAAACTCGTAAAGACCGCAAGCCGTCCGCCGTTGGGGGAGTCCCGGGATCGCCGGGCGGTCGACGACCGCTAATACGGCCGCGCGACGATCCTGGCGATGGACTCCGTGTACGGGGCCTTGAGCACGCCGCGCTCGGTGACGATGCCCGCGATGAGTTCGGCCGGGGTGACATCGAAGGCGTAGTTGTAAACCGGCACGCCGTCGGGCACGATGGCCGATTCGCCCGTGGGATGGGTGACTTCGCGCGGGGTGCGTTCCTCGATGGGGATGAGGTCCCCGGAGGGGCAGCGCAGGTCGAAGGTGGAGACGGGAGCGGCCACGTAGAAGGGGATGCCGTGCGCCTTGGCCAGCAGGGCCACGCCGTAGGTGCCGATCTTGTTGGCCGCGTCGCCGTTTGCCGCGATGCGGTCCGCGCCGACCACGACCTTGTCCACCAGCCCCTTTTTCATGAGCAGGGCGCAGGCGTTGTCGCAGGCCACGGTGACGGGCACGCCGGACTTGTGCAGCTCCCAGGCCGTGAGCCGTGCGCCCTGCAGGAAGGGGCGGGTTTCGTTGGCGATGACGCTGATTGTCTTGCCCTGCTCCACGGCGGAATAGATGACGCCCAGCGCCGTGCCCCAGCCCGCGGTGGCCAGCGCGCCCGCGTTGCAGTGGGTCATGACGCGGTCGCCGTCGGCCAGCAGGTTCGCGCCGAAAGCGCCCATGGCCTTGTTGATCTCCTCGTCCTCGAGCTGCATGTTGCGGGCGCGGTCCAGCCAGACGGTGGCCAGGGCGGGCAGGCCGATGCCGGGGCGCTCGTCCCACATGGCGGCCAGATGCTCCACGCCCCAGCGCAGGTTCACGGCCGTGGGCCGGGCCTCGACAAGCGTGGACAGCCGGGCCTTGAGCGCCTCTTCCCAGCCTTGGGCCCCGCCGGTCTCGCGCAGGGTCTCACGGGCGCAGAAGTAGCAGCCGTAGGCGGCGGTGACGCCGATGGCGGGCGCGCCCCGGATGACCATGACCTGCAGCGCGTACACCGTGGTGGCGAGGTCCGTGACCGCGAACCAGTCCTCGCGGACGGGCAGGTGGCGCTGGTCGAGGAGCATGAGGGCGTCCGCGGACGCATCGTAGCGGATGTGGCTGTTGAGCATGGGGGTTCCGTTACGCCTTGAGGCGCTGCGCGATCTCGTCGGCCACGGCCACGCCGTCGCGCACCGCGGTGTAGATCAGGTTGGGGTGCTTGTTCTCCTTGATCGTGCCTTCCTCGAAGGCGCCCATGTAGACAGGGCTGACCGCGCCGCCGATGGCGAAGACGCCCTTCTGGCTCGTCTCCAGGGACTGGTTGAGGAGCAGCAGTTCCGAGCCCTCCTTGCCGATCTTGCAGATGCCCGCGGTGCAGGTGATCATCTGCAGCCCGAGCTTGCGGAAGACCGGCGCGGGCCCCTGCGAACCGATGCAGGCGATGACGTTCTTCATGGGGAAGGAGAGGCTCTGCAGCAGGTAGACGCCGCCGTCGAGCGGCATCTTCTGGGTCTGGACCACGAGGCGCTCGATGCCCTCCTCGTCGACCTCGCCCAGCTTGGGCACCACGTTGTGCAGAATTTTGATGTTGCCGCCGAGCAGGATCTCCTCGCCCATGTCGCGGGCCACGTCCTTCTCCACGCGCATGGTGGTGCGGCGGTGCCCCCAGTAGACGGGCGTCTCGTCGCCCCGTTCGCGCTTGAGGCGCGAGAGCACGGCCACGATGTCCGCAGCGGTGCTGCCGCCGCCCAGGACCAGGGCGGGCGCGCCGAGGTAGGCCTCGGGATTCTCCAGGTTGCGGGCCACGGTCTTGGCCTCGCCGTACACGCCCAGCTCCACCGGGATGTTGGAGCCGAAGGCCATGACCAGGTTGCGCGCGTGCAGGGCGCCGTGGTCGGTATGCACGATGAAGTGGCCCTTGGCCTTCTCGAAGCCCTTGAACTCCTGGCCCAGGCGCATGGGGATGCCCGCCTCGGCCACGAAGGCCTCGATCCGGACCAGGTATTCCTCCACCGGCTCCTTGTCGCCGATGGGTCTGATCTCGTTCACGATGTAGTCTTCGTCGGCCCCGCGGGGCACCGTGGGGTAGACCCCCTTGCCGCGGGGATAGGTTTCGCGGATGCCCTGCAGCACCTTCCGGCCCTTTTCGATGACCACGCAGGAGAGGCCCTGCTCCATGGCGCGGCGGGCGCAGGCGATGCCGCCGGGTCCCGCGCCGACGACGGCGATGTCGAGGATGTCCATATTCACGCTCCGGCCGGGCTATCCGAGCTTGGCGGCGAGCAATTCGCCCACCAGCTTCGGGTTGGCCTGGCCCTTGGTCTTCTGCATGATCTGGCCGACGAAGAAGCCGGTCAGTTTCTTCTCTCCGGCCTTGTAGCGCGCCACCTCGCCCGGGCAGGCGGCCAGCACCTCGTCCACCACCGCGTCCAGCGCGCCGGCGTCCGAGATCTGGGCCAGTCCCTTGGCCGCGATGTAGGCCTCGGGGTCCTCGCCGCTCCGGAAGAGGTCGCCGAAAATCTGCTTGCCGATCTTGCCGCTGATGGCCCCGGAGTCGATGATCCTGACCAGCTTGGCCAGTCCCTCGGGCCTGAGCCTGCAGCCGCGGATGCTCTCGCCGCACTCGTTGAGTTCGCGCATCAGCTCGCTCATGATCCAGTTGGCGATCTTCTTGGGCTCGGGGTGCACGCCCACCGCGGCCTCGAAATAATCGGCCACCTCGCGCTCGGCCGTGAGCACGCCCGCGTCGTACTCGGGCAGGCCGTACTTCGCGATGAAGCGTTCGCGCTTGGCCGCGGGTAGCTCGGGCAGCTCGCCGCGCCAGCGTTCGATCCACGAGGGCTCCACGCGCACCGGCACCAGATCCGGGTCCGGGAAGTAGCGGTAGTCGTGGGCCTCCTCCTTGCCGCGCATGGACTGGGTCACGCCCTTGTTCGCGTCGAAGAGCCGCGTCTCCTGCACGATGGCCTCGCCGTCCTCGATGCAGTCGATGTGGCGGCCGATCTCGTAGTCGATGGCCCGCTGCACGTTGCGGAAGGAGTTGACGTTCTTGATTTCGGCCCGGGTGCCGAAGTTCTTGTCGCCCTTCCTGCGCACCGAGACGTTGGCGTCGCAGCGGAAGGAGCCCTCCTCCATGTTGCCGTCGCACACGCCGAGGTAGACCAGGATGGAGCGCAACTCCTTGAGATAGGCCACGGCCTCCTCGGAGGAGCGCATGTCCGGCTCGGAGACGATCTCGATGAGCGGCACGCCGCAGCGGTTGAGATCCACGAAGCTCTTGTTCTCGGTGGAGGAATGGATGTTCTTGCCCGCGTCCTCCTCCATGTGGATGCGCGTCACCCCCACGGTCTTCGTGCCCGCCGCGGTCTCGATCTCGACACGGCCATGTTCGCACAGGGGCTGCTCGTACTGGCTGATCTGGTAACCCTTGGGCAGATCGGGATAGAAATAGTTCTTGCGCGCGAAGATGCTGGTCAGGTTGATCGTGGCGTCGATGGCCATGGCCATCTTGCAGGCGTACTCGAGCGCGCGGTCGTTCATCACGGGCAGCACGCCTGGCATGCCCGCGCAGACCGGGCAGACGTTCTCGTTGGGCCCGTCGCCGAAGCGCGTAGGGCAGGCGCAGAAGAGCTTGGTGTTGGTCGTGAGCTGGGCATGCACCTCCAGCCCGATGACGGCCTCGTATTCAGCCATGGTCGGCAGCCTCTCTCGGGGATGTCCGCTCGCGCGGCGGGGCGTCCTCTGCCCCAAAAAGGAAATATAGCCCGCAGCCTCCCCGGACACAAGAGGCGGCGAAGACCCCGGTTCCTCTCTCTTATTTCTGGACCGAGCCGTACAGCGCCGGATTGAGCGCGGGGTCGTTGTACATCTTGAACTGGAAGTAGACCTTGGGCTGCTTGCGGCCTTCTGCGTACTCGGCCAGCAGGTCCTGCAGGGCGCGCAACAGGTCGCTCCGCTGCTCGCGCAACACCGCGAGCTTCCTCACGCACGCCGCGCGGTGGGCGTCGTCCACGTCCCTGCGCCGGGTCTGCTCCTCCATGTGGAAAATCTTCAGGGCCAGGATGGAGAGACGGTCCAGCGCCATGCCCGCGCTCTCGGTGTTGTGGCGCGGGACCACGCCCGGAGCCGGGCGCGGCATGAGCGGCGCGAGCAGCGCCACGAGCGTCTCGTCCAGCCGTTCGATGCAGTCGTTGCGTTCCTGGTTCAGGGCGTCGATGCGGCGCTTGCAGTCCGCGATGACCGCCGCGTCCACGTCGCGGCGGCGCGCATCGTCCTCCACGTGCCAGAGGCGGAAGTTGGCGCGGTGTTCGCCCAGGCAGAGGGCCAGGACGCGGGCGCGCGGCCCTTCGCCCAGGACGAGGTCTCCGCCGGGCGTCTCGTCGTGCCACACGGCCGTGGTCTCCTCCTGCGCCGCGGCGCAGTCGGCCATGAGCTGGATCAGATCGGCGAGGGTCATGCGCTGCTCCATGCGGCCTCCGTCACCGGATGTCCGTCAGCCCCGCTGCGGCCTCGCGGTGCAGGAGCAGCCGGACGCGCACGGGAGTCTTGGTGTGGAAGGCCCTCCATTCGCGGTCAGGCCCGAAACCGTAGAAATAGTCGATGCGCGGCCCCTTGATCATCCCGCCCGTGTCCTGGGCCAGGCCGATGCCGCCCACGGCGCGCGCCGGTTCGCCCCGGTCGCCGGGCAGCACCGCCCCGAAGGGCAGCACGGAGCCGAGCGGCAGCACGGCCGGGTCCGTGGCCATGGACACGAGTCCGGTCACGGGGCGGCCCATGGAGCCCACGGGCGGGCTGTCGGCCAGACGGAAGAAAACGTAGCTCTGGTTTTCGTAGAGCAGTTCCAGACGCTGCGCCTCGGCCATGCGGGCCAGGGCCGCCCGGATGCCCTCGCGGTTGACCTCGCCGCGCGCCAGCAGCCCCCGGTCCAGCATGGGCTGGGCCAGACCGGAAAAGGAGCGGCCGTTCTTGCCCGCGTAGAGCACGGGCTGCAGCCTGCCGTCCGGCAGCCTGAGGTAGCCAGAGCCCTGCACCTGCAGATCGTAAGCGTCCCAGGGGTCGCGCAGCCAGGCGATCTCCAGTCCCTTTCCGGCCAGGACCTTGTCGCCGTCGATGCGGCGACGCTCGAAGTACGGCAGCACCGCGTCGCCCTCCAGGCGATAGACCAGTTGCTGCCCGGCCCAGCGGTGCTGGAACTGGCCCAGGTCCACGCTCCTGAGGTCCGGCGGCGGGGCGTAGAGCGGCCAGTGGTAGTCCGGCGACGGGGCGAGGCTGGCCTCGATGAGCGGCGTGTAGTAGCCGGTCATGAGCGGCTCGGGCCTGAGTTCGAACCAGATGAATTCGCTCGCCAGGAGACCCGGCTCAACGTCCAGGCGGGGCAGCAACTCCAGCAGGCGCTGCGCGGTCAGCCGCAACTGGCCCCAGGTCAGCCTGAGGCCGCCGTGTTGCACGGCCTGGCCCTCGGCCGGACGGGACGAGAGGTAGGCCAGGCTCTGCCCGAGAGATCCGGCCAGTTCGCGCCAGGAGACGAGTTGCTGCCCGGCCGGGTCGAGTTCGCCCGCCAGCGCCGCGGCCTCGGCCCGCGACAGGCGCACGAAGCCCTCGGCCGGTCCGGCCGGAGGGGGCGCGGGCGGGGGCGCGGGCTCCCTGGCGGCGCAGGCGAAAAGCAGGCACGCGGTCAGGACCGCGGCGGACAGACGCAACAGATGCTTCACGGAAAAACCTCTCGTGTCCCCCGTCGTCCCGTCATTGCGCCGGGATGGCGGCGTCGAAAAACTTGCCCACGCCGTATTCGCGGCGGCGGAAGAACTTTTCCGGCGCGGGGCCGATGATCTGCAGTTCGGGATGGAGCTTCTGCACCTCCAGGGCGATGCGCATCTCCTTGGTGCAGCCGGTGGAGAACGTGGCGTCCTTGCCCGCCCAGAAGGGCGGGACCTTCTCGCCCAGCAGTTCGAAGCTCTTCTCGATGTCCTCCACGGTCTGGAAGCGCCAGACGTCGATGAGGCCGGAGCGCTGCACCTTCTCCCACATGTACATCAGGTCGTCGGCATCCATGCCCTCGATGAAGTGCTCGCCCGGATTGATGACGAAGGTCTGGTCCAGCCTGCCGCGCAGATGCTCCACGAAGGCCGTGAGCAGCCGGAGCGCGTTCCTGGTCTGGCCGGGGATGGAGCCCACGATGGCCGAGTAGAACATGACCGTCCTGCCCTGGGCCTTGGCCCGGCGCATGGAGGAGATGATGCTGCCCGCCAGGGCGGAGAGCCCCGCCTCGTTGAACTTGCGCACCGTCTCGGCTCTGGGCTTGTGCGCGACATGGAACGTCCCGTCCGCCTCGCGCCAGAAGCAGATCGCGTCGCGCGTGAAGCGGTGGTGGTTCAGGAGCAGACGCCGCCGGTTGGCCGCGCCCTTGGCGATGATCAGGTCGGACTCCTTCCAGGCCCGGGCGAAGGTCACCGAGGCGCGGTAGAGGTTCAACTCCTCCCGCGTGCCATCGGAGATGACGATGAAGTGGTTCTCGCGCTGCGCCTTGAGCAGCTCGTTCTTGGACAAACGCTGATCGGCGATGAAGGCGGCGTCGCGCATCTGTCCCGCGAGCACGGGATCGTGGTCCCAGTCCCAAAAGACCGGGGAGCGGAAGTGGAAGCCGTCCTTGACCGCCATGACCACATGGTGGCCCTGGCGCACCAGGGCGCGCACCAGGAGCAGGTCGAGGATCAATCCGCCGCTCTCCTCGGGCAGGAAGAGGATCTTCAGTTCGCGGCCCGCGTCGCGGCCGAAGCAGGCGCGCAGGATGTCGAGGCAGGTCGTGTCGCCCTGGCACTCGGCCCGCATGGCCTGAAGGTCCGGCACTTCGTCCGTGCGCCACAGCTCGTGCCGGGTGGCGAGATGGAAGAGCCGCTCAAGCTCGCGCAGATCGAGTTCCAGCCGGGCGTCCTCCATGCGGCGGCAGGCCTGCAGGGTCTGCGGGCATTCGGAGAGGAAGCGGTCCAGGGCCTCGTTCTTGAGCGTGCGCCAGGCCCGCTCGTTGGCGCGGCGGCGCTTGTCCCGGTAAGGATCGACGAGTCCGCTCACGGCCATGAACATGGTCACAAAGCGCTTTTGCAGGCGCGAGGGGATGATGATGGGCGAGGCCGTGACCATGCGGAACTTGTGGCGGCACAGGTGGAAGATGCGCCGCCGCGCGGCCTTGTCCGGGACGAAGTCGCGCGTCAGATGCACCATCCGCTTCCAGCGCTGCCCGTACTCCTTGCGCAGCTCCGGATCGAGGAAGTTGTTCAGCAGAAGGCCCAGCATGCGGTCCGAGCAGGGCGCGAAAACCTGATCCTCGGGTACCGCGACCATGAAGGCGAGCTGCTCGGGCGAGGCGTTCTTGTCCGGGTCCGTGGAGTGCTCCAGCGCGTTCTCGGTGAGAAAATGCAGGAGCCAGGCGTCGAGTTCCGGACTCTGACCGAAGCGCAGCCGTTCCGGCGTGGTGATCAGGGAAAAATCCATCACGCGGGCAACTCCGTGAGAAATCCCTTGTCCGTGAGGGTCTGGAAATAACCCTGCCGGTCGAGCCTGAGCAGGAGCATGCCGCGAGGCGCGCACTCCACTTCCAGCCGGTCGCCTTGGCGCAGGGGAACGGACTCTTGTCCGTCCTCGGTGAGGTAAACCTCGCTGCCGCCATCCTCGTTGCTCACGCACAGGACGCGGTCGGCGGGCAGGACCAGGCCGCGGAAATAGTTGCGGAAGGGGCAGATGGGCGTGACGCAGAAGGCCTCCATCTGCGGATGCACCAGAGGGCCGCCCGCGGACACGGAATAGGCCGTGGAGCCCGTGGGGGTGGAGACGATCAGACCGTCGGCCCTGAGCGTGCTGACGTGCTCGCCGCCGAAGGACAGGGAGAGGCGCACCAGCCGGGCCATGCGGCCCCGGCCCACGACCAGGTCGTTAATGGCCCGGCCGCTGAGAACTGTTTTACTGCCGCGCACAATGCGGTATACGAAGGCGAGCCGCTCCTCGATGCGCCCCTGGCCGGTGAGGGCCTGATCCAGCGCACCGGGCCAGGATTCGGGCCGGACCTCGGCCAGGAAACCGACCTGGCCCATGTTCAGGCCGAGCAGCGGGATGCCGTGGCCGAGCAGGGCGCGGGCCACGGAGATGAAGGTGCCGTCCCCGCCCAGGACCAGAACAAGTTCGACCTCGTCGAGGCTGCCCTCGGGGAAGACGAAGCCGGAACGGTCGTGAAGCAGGATGTCGGCGGCCAGGGAGCGTCCCCTGCACCAGGCGACGATGTCCCGGGCCAGGGACATGGCCTCCGGGCGGTCCCGGACCACGAGCGAGATGCGGCGCGTAACGGACGGCATGCGGGATTTGTAGGGGAAAGGCGTCGCACATTCAAGCCCGGCCCGGCCCGCGCCGGAAAATGCGGAACCGGCGCGCCCCGCCCTAAAGTTTCCGGCCCCGCCGTCCGAAAAGAACGGCGAAAGGGATACATGCACATGTTGGTCAACCCGTACCAGATCCGCACCATGCTGCGCACCTACGGCAAGCAGCTCGTGAACGCCCGCAGGCTGGCGCGCTTCCAGCGCCTCATGCGGGTGGACGGGGAGACCTCGGCCATCTCCCGAGAGGCCCGCCGCTCGGTCCTGGTGGAGAAGGTGGCGAAGGAGATCATCGACAACCTCCTGGTGGCCGGGGCGGAGAATCCCCTGGTGGACGAGATCCGCGCGGAACTGGAGGAACGCTTCGGCGGCCGCCTGCTCTTCGAGTACCCCTTCATGGAACAGGACTTGCAAATTCTCCGGGAGACCGGCGACGGCGAGAACGCCACGCCGCTCCCCCCGGAGGAGATGGCCGACGTGCTGGCCGCGCTGTGGGAAATTACGACGCAAAAGGTAGACCAGACGATGCTTTAGGCGGCCTTCCCGGCCGCACCGCCGGGAGACGCTAAAGAAGAACGGTCCGAAGGCCGATAGGGTACTTGAGCAATCCACCGGAGGTGGTGTATCCTCCGCTAAGGGTACAATATGGAAATCAAGAATCTGCTCGTGGGGACCAACCCCTACGAAAAGAAGATCGAGAAGGCCGAGCGCGCCGAGATCGCCGAGCGGGTGCGCGGCGGCTCCTCCGAAACCGGGGACAAGGTGTCCCTGTCCGAGGACGCCACCTTGCGCAGCGTGGCCCTGCGCGCCGCCGGGACCGAAACCGACGACCGGGCCGAACGCATCGCCGCCCTGCGCGACCAGGTGCGCAACGGCACGTACCAGCCCGACAACAAGAAGACCGCCGCGGGCATCGTCCGCGAGGATCTCAGCCTCATCATCTGACGCGGTCCGACGTCCGGAGCGCACGCGGCGGGGCGGGAACGGAAGACGTTCCCGCCCCGCCGCGTTTTCCGCCCCCAGGCCGCTTTGCCTTCCGCCCGCTTTGCGGGTATGGGACCCTTCCACCACGGCAAGGAAGGACTCCATGGCACAGATCCCCGTCACCGTTCTGACAGGCTACCTGGGAGCGGGCAAGACCACGCTCCTGCAGCGCATCCTCTCCGAGAACCACGGCCGCCGCTTCGCCGTGGTCGTCAACGAGTTCGGCGAGATCGGCATCGACTCCGACCTCGTGGTGGACGCGGAAGAGGAAGTCTATTCCATGAACAACGGCTGCGTCTGCTGCTCGGTGCGCGGCGACCTCATCCGCATCCTCTCCGGCCTGGTCAAGCGCCGCGACCTCGACGGCATCCTGCTCGAAACCACGGGCCTCGCCGACCCCTCGCCCATCATCCAGACCTTCTTCATGGACGACGCCGTGCGCGACGCGACCCTGCTCGACGCCGTCGTCACCGTGCTGGACGCGCTCCACTTCCCCGGGCAGGCCGCCTCCCGCTCCGAGGCGCTGGAGCAGGTGGTCTACGCCGACCTCCTGATCCTGAACAAGGCCGACCTCGTGGACGAGGCCCGCCTCGCCGCCGTCGAGGCCCAGGTCCGGCGGCTCAACCCGCAGGCCGACATCGTGCGCAGCGTGCGCGGCGACGTGCCCCTGGAGACGATCCTGGGGCGCAACTCCTTCGACCTCTCGCGCCTGCTCTTTCTCTCCCCGGCGCTCATGGACGCCCCGTCCGCCGGACAGCACGACGCCGACGTCTCCAGCGTCTCCCTGACCCTGGACCAGCCCGTGGACGCGCGCCGCTTCCAGGAACACCTCGGGGCCTACCTCGCCGAACGCGGCGGCGACATCTACCGCTGCAAAGGCATCGTGCATGCCGCCGGACAGCCCCAGCGCCTCGTCTTCCAGGGCGTGCACATGCTCCTGGAGACGACCTGGGGCGTCCCCTGGAAGGATGGCGAGGAACGCCTCACCCGCGCCGTGTTCATCGGCCGGAACCTTAATGCCGACGAACTGCGCGCGGGCCTCGCCGCCTGCGCCGCCTGACACGGAGGACCGTCATGCACCTTTCCGCCGATCCGGGCGTGCCCGGACTCTTCCGCCTCGAAACCGGCGCCTTCGTCACAGCCTGCGCGCTGGCCGCGGACGGCGGCGCAACGGCCTTCTCCCTAGGCGACGGCCGCGTCCTGCTCTGCGACGTGCAGACCAAGACCGTGACGGCCACCATGCCCCACCAGGGCGCGGCCCTCTGCCTCACCGCCCTCGGACCGGCCTTCCTCTCCGGCGGCGACGACGGCCGCATCGTCCTCACCCTGGCCTCGGGCGAAGGCCATGAACTCTACAGACGCAAAGGCAAGTGGATCGAGCACCTCGCCGTCGCGCGCGAAGGCCGCTTCGCCGCGGCCATGGGCCGCGACATCCTCGCTTTCGAACCCGGCCTTTCGGACGACGGCGCGCCCACCACTCCAGTCACCCTCGGCCCCCTGCCCGGCGCGGCGGGAGGCCTCACAGTCGCGGCCGGGGGACGCATGCTCGTCACCGCCCATACCGGCGGCCTCACCCTCTTCGACGTGCCGCCCTCCTCCTCGGCCGGACAGCGCGTCGAGGCCCCGGGCGGACACCTCGCCCTGGCCGCCTCGCCGGACGGCCGCTTCGTGGCCGCCGCCACCCCGGACAAGGCCGTGCGCGTCTTCGACCTGCAGGAACAGGAGGGCTACCTCCTCGAAGGCTACCCCACCCGCGTCGAATGCCTGGCCTTCGATCACTCTGGACGCTTCCTCCTGACCGGCGGCGAGCAGGCCGTGGTCCTGTGGGACCTCATGGCCCCGCCAGAGGAACGCGGCAAGGCCGTCGCCTTCGGGGCCTTCGAGCACGGCTTCCTGCGCGTCGTCGCCCCGCACCCGGGCCTGCCGCTCCTGGCCGCGGGCTTCGACGGCGGCGTGGTCTTCCTCGGCGACGCCGCCCGCCGCACCGCCCAGCCGCTCTTCACCATGCCCGGCGACAAGGTCTCCTGCCTCGCCTGGAGCCCGGACGGACGGTTCCTCGCAGGCGGCAGCGACGCAGGCGCCGTGTTCCTGCTCGACCTCATCGCCCTGGCGAAGGCGTAGCGCGGGGGTTTCAGGCCTTCGACCCGATCCCTGGGCGGGAAAAGACCCCGGCCACGTCTCCGTTCCGCCGTCGCGACCGCTCCGGCCCGGTCGGCAATCCGTCGGCGCAGAATGCGCGGCGGCCGGAGGGCCGAGGCCCCCCGGCCGCCGGAGGCATCCCTCTCCTCTTCCCCTCTCCCCCTGCTTCGGCCCGGTTCAGCCCAGCACGTCCCGCAGCACGTCGCCGATCACGTCGTACGCCCGGTGCAGTTGCGCGTCGCTCACGCAGTAGGGCGGCAGAAGGTAGAGCACGTTGCCCAGGGGGCGCAGGAGCAGTCCCTTGTCCAACAGGGACTGCCTGAGGCGGGGGCCGACGGCCGCCGCGTAGCCGGCGTCCGGGGCGGCGAGATCGATGGCGGCGATGGTGCCGCAGACGCGCGGCCGGGTCAGACCCGGCAGGCGCGCGAGGTCCGGCAGGCGGGACTGGTGCAGGGCGTCGATGTCCCGGATGCGGGCCTGGCAGGCGGGGTCCAGGAGCAGGTCCAGGGAGGCGAGCCCGGCGGCGCAGCCGAGCGGATTGGCGGTGAAGGAGTGGCCGTGCAGGAAGGCGGCGGAGACGTCCGGTCCGAGGAAAGCGTCGTGGATGCGGTCCTGGGCCACGGTCATGGCCAGGGGCAGAAAGCCGCCCGACAGGCCCTTGGCGAGGCAGACTATGTCCGGTTCGATGCCCGCCTTGAGGCAGGCGAAGTGCGCGCCGGTCCGGCCGAAGCCGGTCATGACCTCGTCGAGGATGAGCAGGGCGTCGGCTGCGCGCACGCGTTCGGCGAGGCGCTGCAGGAATCCGGGGCGGCACATGCGCATGCCGCCCGCGCCCTGCACCAGGGGCTCGACGATGACGGCGGCGACGCGGCCGCAGTTGGCGTGGAGGATGCGGTCCAGGGATTCGAGGGCGCGGTTCTCGGCGGTTTCGGGATCGGGGTCGCCCTGCCAGGTGGCCGGGAAGGGCGCGACCTCGACCGGGAAGAGGAGCTTCTCCCAGGCCGCGAAGAAACCCGAGGCGCGGCCCGCGGACATGGCCCCGACGGTGTCGCCGTGGTAGCCGGAATCGAAGCCGACGTAGACGCTGCGCTCCCGGCCCTGGTTGCGCCAGAACTGGTGGGCCATCTTGAGCGCGGCCTCCACGGCCGTGGAGCCGTTGTCGGTGTAGAAGACGCGGTTCAGCCCGCCGGGCAGGAGCGCGGCGATGCGGGCGGCGAGCCGGGCGGCCGGGGCGTGGGTGAACCCGGCGAAGATGACCTGTTCGAGCCTCGCGGCCTGTTCGGCCACGGCGCGGGCGATGGCCGGATGGCCGTGGCCGTGCAGCGTGACCCACCAGGAGGAGACGAGATCGAGCAGTTCCCGGCCGTCCTCGGTGCGCAGCACGGCCCCCGAGGCCGAGGCCACGGGCACGGGCGGCGCGGCCGTGGCCGCCTGAGTGAAGGGATGCCAGACGTGGCGGGCGTCGAGGTCGGCGGTGGAGGGAGACGCGTCGGCATGGGGCGGGGTCACGGCATGGGCTCCTCGTCGCAGGAAAAGGCGGGGGAAAAGGCGGGCGGGGGCAGCGCGGCCAGGGCGTCGGGGGTGAGCCGCGGCAGGCGCGGCAGCTCGGCGAGCACGGACACGCGGCCGAAACGGGCGATGGCCTCGCGCGCCGCCGCGTCCGGCTCGCCGGAAAGGATCGCGCCGAGGAGGGGAAGGCCTCGGCCGCGCAGGGCTTCGAGGGTCAGCAAGGTGTGGTTGATGGTGCCGAGCGCGGTGCGGGCCACGACCAGCACGGGCAGGCCGAGGCGCTGCATGAGGTCGGCCATGAGGCAGGATTCGTTGAGCGGAACGAGCGCGCCGCCCGCGCCCTCGACGACGAGCGGCCGGGAGGTGGCGGGCGGAACCAGGGCGTCCAGGTCGATGCGCGCGCCCGCGCGGCGCGCGGCCTCGTGCGGCGAGAGCGGCTCGGGCAGAACCACGGCCGAGGGGTGGACGAACGTGCCAGGCGCGAGGCGGGCCACTTCGGCGGCGTCCGAGCCCGGGGCGAGATGCCCCGCCGCGCCGGTCTGCACGGGCTTCCAGTAGTCCGCGCCAAGGCCGCGCGCCAGCCAGGCGCAGACCACGGTCTTCCCCACGTCCGTGTCCGTGCCGGTGACGAAGACGCCTGGGATGCGCCGCGTCATGCCGCCTCCTTGCGCCACAAGGCGTAATGGATGGCGTAGGTCACGGCGAAGGGACCGGACAGCGTGGCCAGGAGCCCGCGGAAGCGGGCCGGGGAAAGGGGCGTATGGCCCGGCCGGGGCAGCGAGGCCCCGAGGGCTTTCAGCGAGCGGACGAAGGCTCGGCCGTCGGCGTGGCTGACGGTGAAGGATTCCGTGGCCAGGAAGAGCGCGCCGCCCTGCGGGAAGCAGGCGGCCAGGGCCGCGCCGCCGGGAAAGTCGGGCAGGCCGCAGGGCAGGGAGAGGGCGGCGTGCGCCCGCCGCCACTCCTCGAAGCTGCCCGCGCCGGGCAGGGAAAGGGCGAGCAGGCCGCCGGGCGCGAGGCAGGCGGCCTGGGCCGCCAGGGCGCGGGGCAGGTCCTCGAACCACTGCGCCGCCAGACTGGAGACGGCGAGATCGCGGGAACCGGGCGCGCAGCAGGGCCGCTCGCCGTCCATGACGCGCCAGACCGGCCTGGGGTCGGAAACCGCGGCGCGGGCCGCCTCCAGCATGGCCGGGGCGATGTCCGTGACCAGCCAGTCCCCCCCCGCAATCGAGGCGAGCAGACGGCGCGTGAGCAGCCCCGTGCCGCAGCCGATCTCCAGCACGCGGGGCGCGGCGGGCAGGCCGCCGTCAAGGACGAGCCGCGCCAGACGTGCGGCCACGCGGTCCTGGGCCTGGGCCGCGGCCTCGTAGGTCCCGGCGGCGGCGGAAAAGGCGCGGGCCACGCGCTCGCTGCGCGTCACGCCACCCGCTCCGCCAGGTTGTGCACGAGATCGGCCACCCGGCCGGGATGGCTGAGGGGCAGCAGGTGGCCGCCGTCCTCCACCAGGTGCAGGGGATAGCCCGCGAAGGCGTGGCGGCTCATGGCCTCGGGCACGATGGGGTCCATGGCCCCGGCCAGGGCCAGGAGCGGGCAGCCGAGCCCGGCCAGGGCCTCGCGCTCGTCGCAGGCCGCGAGCCAGGCCAGAGCCTCGCCCAGGGAGTCGGCGTCGGCGCGGCCGGAAGAGTGCAGCGGGACCGGGCCGGTCGCGCCGCAGCGGGTGCGGAAATCCCTGACCACGGTCCCGGGCTCCTCGACGAAGCGATCCAGCATGCGGCGCAGCACGCGGGTCGGCACGCCGTGCGAATAGTCCTCGGCCCGGGTGAAGCGGGCGAAGGCGTTCACCGCCACGGCCCCGGCCCAGGGGCGCGGAATGTGCGCCAAGGCCCAGGCCAGCCCCATGGAGTGGGCCACCACCAGGGGCGGCCCGCCGCTCCGGGCCGCGTCCGGGACACGGCGCGGGCCGAAGAAGCCGAGGTCCGCGAAATCCAGCCAGAAACCGGCCCCCGGGCCCGAATCGGACAATCGGGCCGCCACCAGCTCCCAGAGCGAGGGGGCGAAGGCCCAGCCATGCACGAAGAGCAGCCTCACGCCCCGCCCTCCCCGTCTCCTTCGCCCAGCCGGGCGACGGCGGCCGCGAGCCGGTCCAGGTCCACGTCCGCGTGCGCGGCCGAGAGCGCGAGGCGGATGCGGCTCGCCCCTTCGGGCACCGTGGGCGGGCGGATGGCCACGCCGAGCAGGCCCTCCTCCTCCAGGGCGCGGGCCGCCGCCAGGGTGCGCCGCTCGCCGCCCAGGATCACGGGCACGATCTGCGTGGCCGACGCGCCGGTGGACAGCCCGGCCCCGGCGCAGGCGGCGCGCAGACGCGCGGCCGAGGCGCGCAGCCGGGCTCTCGCCTCGTCCATACGCGGCACGAGATCGAGCGCCGCGTCCATGGCCCCGAGCACCTGCGGCGGCAGGGCCGTGGCGTAGATCAGGCCGGAGCAGCGGTTGACGAGGCAGTCCTTCAGCCGGGCCGAGCAGGCCACATAGGCCCCGAAGCAGCCCAGGGCCTTGGAGAACGTGCCCATGACCAAGTCCGCGCCATGGCCCACGGACAGGCCGAAGCCGCCCGGCCCGAGCACGCCCGTGGCGTGGGCCTCGTCGAGGTAGACGAAGGCGTCGTGGGCGCGGGCGAGGTCCATGAGCGCGGCCACGTCCGTGACGTCGCCGTCCATGCTGAAGACCGTCTCCGTGACGATGATGCGCGGCGCTGCGGCGTCCGCATGGCGCTCCAGAAGTTCCGCGAGGTGGGAGAGGTCGTTGTGGCGATACCTGATCTGCCGCGCGCCCGCGGCCGCGAAGCCCGCGTGCATGCTGGCGTGGGCCAGCCTGTCCGCGAAGAGAAGCGGGGTCTCGCCCCACAAGGCGGGATCGAGCAGCGCGGGCAGGACCGAGGCGTTGCACTGCCAGCCGCTGGCCATGACCAGCGCGGCCTCGCAGCCCTTGGCCGCGGCGATGCGCGCCTCAAGATGCTCCAGCGCCGCGAGGTGGCCGCTGACCAGCCGCGACGCGCCCGCGCCCGCGCCGTACTCCCTGGTCCAGGCCGCGGCCCGCTCGCGCAGCAGCGGATGGCGCGAGAGGCCGAGGTAGTCGTTGGAGGAGAAGTTGACCAGTTCGCGGCCGTCCAGCCGGACCCGGCCTCCCGGCAGGGGCTCCATGGGCCGCAGACGCCGCCGCCGTCCGGCCGCGTCCAGCCCGGCGAGGAAGCTGTCCAGCCTGTCGTCGTACCTGCGCATGGGCCGGGGCAATAGCCGCTTTTGGGCCGCTTTGCAAAGGCCGCGGCAGGCTCCCGCGGGGCGAGGCGGTCCGCTCAGAGCGTGAAATCCAGCCCCAGCACGACCAGTTCCACCGGCCCGTGCACGCCGTAGGTCTTGACCAGTTCGATGTCCGCGGTGCAGCTCGGGCCGGTGACGCAGAAGACGCCCGAGGGCAGGCGTCCGGCCGGTTCCCCGGTCTCCTGCCGCAACTGCTCGAAGATCTCCGGCAGGTCGTCGATGCCCGGCCGCACCCGGTCCGCCTCGACCACGGCCACGTGCAGCGGCGGCAGCAGGGAAACCGCGCGCGGACGGCCGGGGCCGGTGCGCAGGAGGATGGAGCCGGTCCCGGCCAGGGCCGCGTCCACCGCGCTCAGCCCCACGTCGGCCGCGGCGATGCGCCGGCAGGCGTCGCCGTCCGCGCCGGGCGCCACCGTCTCGACCCCGGCCTCGGTCAGGATCTCCGGCGCACCCAGCGCCTGCAGCAGCGGATGCTCCCAGCAGGCCGCGCGGCGGACGCCGCGCGCCGCCAGCAGCCCGGCCAGGACGGCGCGGGCCTCCTGCACGGAGGCGGCGCGCACGTATTCGGCGTGCAGCCCGGCAAGCGCCGCGCCGAACTGGGCCAAAAGCTCCGACGGGGTTTGCGCGGCCTGGGCGGGAAGGGTCCCGCGGCCGGGCAGGGGGTGCTGCGGCCCCTGCCGCAGACGGGCAAGAATGACGTCGCGGGCCTGGGTCATGACTGCTCCTCCTCGGATTTCGCCGCTGCCTCCAGACGCTTCGCCAACTCCGGCCAGCGTTCGGAGAACGGGCGCTTGACGCCGGACAGCGTGCGGCTTCTGGCCGCGGCCGAGAGCGGCGGCAGCAGCGTCAGCCGGGCCAGTTCCGGGTCCAGGACGCGCACGCCGCGCGCCGCCAGGGAAAAGAGCGCCGGATGCCGCGCCGCCAGGGCGAAGGCCCGCGCCGCGGCCCGCGCCGCGATGCCCACGCCGCCCTGCGCCCCCTCCTCGGCCATCCTGCGCCTGAGTTCCAGGATCAGCCGGGGATGGTTCACTCCCACCGGGCAGACCTCGGCGCACGCGCCGCAGGTGGTGCAGGCCCCGGGCAGCGCGGGGTTGTCCTCGCCGCCGTCCAGCAGGCTGGAAAGGAGTATGCCGATGGGGCCGGAATAGGTGGCCCCGTATGCATGGCCGCCGATGCTGCGGTAGACCGGGCAGGAGTTCACGCAGCCGCCGCAGCGCACGCAGGCCAGAGCGGGCCGGAGCACGGGATCGGCATGAATGCGGCTGCGGCCGTTGTCCACGATGACTAGGTGGAACTCCTCCGGCCCGTCCGTCTCGTCTGCGCGACGCGGCCCGGAAAGCACCGAAAAGTAGGCGGGCATGGTCTGGCCCGTGGCGCTCTTGGGCAGCACCTGCATCACGTCCGCCGCGTCGCGCGCCGTGGCCAGCACCTTCTCCAGTCCCATGACCGCCACATGCACGCGCGGACAGGTGGTGGAGGCCCGGATGTTGCCCTCGTTTTCCAGCAGGCAGACCGCGCCGTTCTCGGCCAGCACGAAATTCACGCCCGTGATGCCCATGTCCGCGTCCAGGAAGGCCTGACGCAGCCTGCGCCGGGCCACGGCGGTGAGGGCCTCGGGATCGTCCGGTCCGTCCTCGCCCAGCACGCGGGCGAAGAGTTCGGCCACGTCCCGCCGCGACTTGTGCAGGGCCGGGGCGATGATGTGCGAGGGCGGCTCGCCCGCGAGCTGGATGATGTATTCGCCGAGGTCCGTCTCGAACACCTGGACGCCCTCGGCCTCAAGCGCCGGGTTCAGCGCGATCTCCTCCGTGACCATGGACTTGCCCTTGACCACGCTGCGCACCCCGCGCGACTGCGCCAGCCCCACGACGATCGCCCGCGCCTCGGCCGCGTCCCGCGCCCAGTGCACCGTGCCGCCGTTCTCCGCCACCCGGGCCTCCACGGCTTCGAGCAGTTCGGGCAGCCTGTGCAGCGCGCGCAGCCTGGCGGCCGCCGCATTCGCGATGCGCGCCCCGCCCTCGGGCCACTGGCCGATGGCGCGCTCGCGCAGCATGGCGAAAAGCCCCGTGGCCTTGGCCAGGGTGGCGCGCAGCGCCGTGTCGGCCAGGGCCTCCCGGCTGCGCGCATTGAATGCCGTGCGGTCGTTCATGCGCCCTCCCCGGCCAGCACCTCGGCGATGTGCAGCGCCTTGACCGGCGAACCGGTCTTCACCAGACGGCCCCGGAGGTTCAAGAGGCAACTCACCTCGGCCGTGGCCACGTGCGTCGCGCCGCTGGCCGCCACGTCCGCCAGCTTCTCGTCGAGCAGCGCGTCGGAAATCTCCGGATGCTGGAACGCGAACTGCCCGCCGAAACCGCAGCAGGCGTCCGGCCGCACCAGCCCCGCCGTCTCCACCCCGGAGACCCGCCCCAGCAGCGCCGGACCCGCATCGTGGTTGGACAGCGCCCGGCCCACCTGGCACGAGTCGTGCCACGCCACGCGGCCGCGAAACCGCGCGCCCAGGTCCGAACGCCCCAGTTTCTTGACCAGGAACTCGGTCAGCTCGAAAGTCCGCGCCGCCAGCTCCTGCGCGCGCCAGGCCCAGCCCGGCTCATCCCGGAACAGCTCGGCGTAGCCCTTGCGCACCATGGACACGCACGAGCCCGAAGGGGCCACCACGCACTCCGCCGTGCCGAACAGGCCGATGAACCGCCGCGCCAACTCGCGCGCCTCGGCATGGTTGCCGGATTTGTACAGGGGCTGGCCGCAACAGGTCTGCCCCGCGGGCAGAACCGGCGAAAGGCCCGCCCGCGCCAGCACGCGCGCCGTGGCCTCCCCGACTTCGGGAGCCAGATGCTCTACCAGACATGGTATGAAAAGATGAACGATCATGCAGGGCCTCCGTGGCGGAGGCGAACCCTACAGCCGAGCGCCCCGGCTGGCAAGGACCGAATGGAGGGGACGCCTCCCCGGGACGCCTCCGGCGGCCGGGGGGCCGAGGCCCCCCGGCCCCCCCGCATTCCGCGCCGTGGGACTTCAGGGGCGCACGTCAGGGCGCGCGCAGGCGCGGGAGCGGGGGCAAGGCGGAGTCTTCTCCCCGCCGTCCCCGGCGGGGAGAAAAAAACGTCTTGATGCATCCCTTCCCTCTCCGGCGCACGGCCATGCCTTTCCCGTCGTGGCGGCGGCGTCGTGGCGTCGCCGGTCACGTCGCGCCGCGGCATGCCCAGGACACGGGTCGAGGGCCTGAGGCCCTCGCCGCCGGAGGCGTCTTCACTCCCCCGTCTCCTCTCCAGCCTTCAAAAGAACCGCTGGCAAAGGCTTTTCACCCTGCCTTTGACCAGACGGAACGGGTCGAAGGTCACGGGGTCGAGCACGGGCGGGATGACGAAGCCTGCCGCGTCGACGTCCCCGGGCTGCAGCAGGGGGAAGGCGAGGTTCTCGTTGAACGCGCCGGGCAGGCCTCGTCTGCGGGCTTCCCGCCACAGGGGCACGGTTTCGGGCGTTGCGCCGAGCAGGGCGTACAGGGCGGCGTCCAGGGCGTGGGGGTCGGCGGACGCGGCAAGCAGGCCGAGCGGGCAGGGCGCGCCGCCCGTGGGACCGCGGCCGGACATGGCGATGACGCCGTCGGCCAGGGCCCAGGTGGGCGGCAGGCTGGCGGCCACTTCCAGCAGCATGGATTCGAAACGGTTAGCGCGATCGCCGAAGCGGCAGTGGGCCCAGGCCTTGCGGCCGCCCACCACGCAGCCGAAGAGGTTCTTCACGGCGCAGGTCAGGCGCACCTGATTGTGGGCCTTGAGGCGCGGCAGGCTGAGGATGACCTCCGCCCCCAGGGCGTCGCGCGAGACGCCGACGGACGCGCCGAAGGAGAGCCGGAGTCCGGCGGGCCGCGTCAGGCTGCGTAGCGTCACGGGCAGGTCCGCGAGCGCGGCGAGCAGGCCGCTGGCGCGGGCCACGGAGCGGGCCGAGCCGAAGGCCGGGGAGTCGGCCACGGTGACGCGCGCGCCGCAGTCCAGCAGGTAGGCGCAGGCCGCGCGCACCACGGCCGGGTGGGTGGTGGAGAGGTGCGCCGAGCGCGCGGCCACGAGGTTGGGTTTGACCAGGACGCGCGCGCCGGGGGCCGGGCGGAGGCCGATGCCGTCGAGGAGCCGGGCGACCTCGCCGGGCAGCGCGGTGTCGTCGTAGGCAGGGATGCGCGTGAGCAGGACCGGAATGGGGGGCATGGCGCTGGGGCACATGGGGAGGTGGTAGCCGAGGCACGCCGGTCAGACAAGCCATGGGCGCGGATCACGGCTGGAATGGACCGGCGCGGACGTCCCCCCCCGGCCCCGTGGGAACGGATCTGTTCCTTGAAGGCACGTCGGGGAGCAGATGGAGCGGCTGTCCAAGCTGTCGCCCCGTGAACGGCTGGGCGCGCCCGAGGACGTCGCCGCGGCGGCGTCCTTCCTGGTCGGCCCGGACGGCGGCTGGATCAACGGCCAGATCATGCGCGCCAACGGCGGCTTCGTCTGCTCCGCACTCCTGGCCGGAGTGCGGCGCGCAGGCCGCTTTTTCCGGGATTGACGGACGCCGTCAGTTCATGAGCCAGCAGAAGGCATCCACCACGTGCGGATCGAAGCGCAGGGCGCGGGCCTTGAGGATGAGGCGCATGGAATGGCCGTGGGAATAGGCGGGTTTGTAGGAGCGGCGGCTGCGCAGGGCGTCGTAGGTGTCGGCCAGGGCCACGATGCGCGCGAACAGCGGGATGTCGGATGAGCGGAGGCCGAACGGGTACCCGGACCCGTCGTAGTTCTCGTGGTGTGCGAGTGCGGTTCGCACACAGGCGCCGTGCGCCCGTCCGGCCTCCAGCATGCGGGCCCCGAGCAGCGGATGCCGCCGCATCAGGGTCCACTCCCCTTCGTTGAGCGGTCCGGGCTTTGCGAGAACGTCCGGCGGCAGGAGGGATTTGCCCGCGTCGTGCAGGCCCGCGGCCTCTCCCAGCATGGAGAGGGCGCGGCCTGTTATGCCCAGGGTCCTGCCCAGGGCCAGGCTGAGAGGCATGACTCGTCCCGAGTGTCCGTCTGGCATCCGACATCCTTGCCCGAAGTCGTTGCCGCACTCATCGGTCCATTCGCCGGATTGTTTAGGGGGATGCCGCGGCTTTGGGGACGGGCGCATTGACGGCCGGGCCTGTTTGGGCAAGAAGATGGCCGTCCGGCAAGGATTCGCAGGCATGACGGAAAATTTCGCGCGTGAACGGCTGGTGGTCGCGGGCCAGGTGCAGGGGGTGGGCTTCAGGCCCTTCGTCTACCGTCTGGCTGTGGAATGCGGCCTGACCGGCACGGTGGCCAACACGCCGGAAGGCGTGGCCGTGGAGGTGCAGGGCGCGCCCGGCAGCGTCGCCGAGTTCGCGCGCCGTTTCGAGACCGAGCTGCCGCCCCTGGCGCGCATCGTGCGCATGCGCCGCGCCCCGGTCCCGGCCGTAGCCGGGGAGGCGGCCTTCGCCATCCTGCACAGCGAGGCGGGCGAGGGGCATCAGGTGCTCATCTCGCCGGACACGGCCACCTGCGCCGACTGCCTGGCCGAGATGCGCGATCCGGCAAACCGCCGCCATCTCTACGCCTTCACCAACTGCACCAACTGCGGGCCGCGCTACACCATCACCCGCTCCATCCCCTACGACCGGCCCGCGACCTCCATGGCCTGCTTCCCGCTCTGCCCGGAGTGCAGACAGGAATACGAGAATCCGCTGGACCGCCGCTTCCACGCCCAGCCCAACGCCTGCCCGGTCTGCGGGCCGCGCCTGTGGCTGCAGGAGCGCGACGGCGCGCGTCCGGCCGAGGGGGACGCGGCCCTGGCCGAGGCCGCGCGGCGGCTTCTGGCCGGGGAGATTCTGGCCCTCAAAGGCCTCGGGGGCTTCCATCTGGCCTGCGACGCGCTTTCCGAGGAGGCTGTCGGAAAACTGCGCAGCCGCAAGAAACGCCACGGCAAGCCCCTGGCCGTGATGGTGGCGGACGTGGCCGCGGCGCGCGCCCTGGCCGAGGTGGGCGAGGAGGAGGCCGCGCTGTTGTCGGGCATCGAACGGCCCATCGTGCTCTGCCGCGGACGGGCGGACGGCCCGCTGGCCCCGGGCGTCGCGCCGGACACGCATTTCGTGGGGCTGATGCTGCCCTACGCTCCGCTGCAGCACGCGCTCTTCCAGCATCTGCGCGCGGCGGGCGCGACCCTGCCCGCCCTGGTCATGACCTCGGGCAACGTCTCGGGCGACCCCATCTGCCTGGGCAACCGCGAGGCTGCGGCCCGTCTTGCGCAGATCGCCGACGCCTTCGTACTGCACGACCGCGACATCCTCATCCGCGCCGACGACTCCGTGGCCCGCATCGACGCGGCCAGCCGGACGCCAGTCTTCCTGCGCCGGGCGCGCGGCTACGTTCCCCGGCCGGTGTTTCTGGACAGGGACGGGCCGTGCGTGCTCGGCGCGGGGCCGGAACTCAAGAACACGCTCTGCCTGCTGAAGGGGGATCAGGCCTTCGTCTCCCAGCACATCGGCGACATGGAGAATCTGGAGACGCTTCGGTTCTGGAAGGAGATCGCGGCGCATCTGGCAGGGATTCTGCGGGTGGAGCCCAAGCTTTTGGTGCACGACCTGCATCCCGGCTACATGACCACGCAGCACGCCAGGGAGCAGGCCGTGCTGCCGACGGCCGCCCTGCAGCACCACGTGGCCCACGGCCACGCCGTCCTGGCCGAGAACCGTTTTGCGGGCCGCGCCGCCATCCTGGCCCTGGACGGCACCGGACTTGGGGATGACGGAACGCTGTGGGGCGGCGAGTGCCTGCTCGTGGACACGGAATCGGCGGACTACGAGCGGCTGGGGCACTTGAGCGCGCTCCGGCTGCCCGGCGGCGAGGCGGCCATCCGCGAGCCCTGGCGCATCGGTCAAGCCGCGCTGTGGGAGCTTGGCGAGAAGACCGGGGGAAGGGCGGCCTGGCCCTGGCTGGCGGAATTCGGCCCGGCCTCGCGCGTGGTGGCGCAGATGCTGGACAAGGGGCTGAACAGCCCGGCGACCACGAGCTGCGGCCGCCTCTTCGACGCCGCGGCCGCGCTCTGCGGGCTGGGGCTGTGCATCACCTACGAGGCGCAGGCCGCCATCCTGCTCGAACAGGCTCAGGACATGGGCGAGGCGGGCGCGTACCCCTGTCCGGTGCGCGAGGACGCGGCCACTGGCCGCCATGTGCTGGACGCGCGCGAACTGCTCGCCGCGCTCTGGAGCGACCTCGGCTCAGGCGCGCCCGTGGACCGCGCGGCGCGGCGTTTCCACCTCGGCTTGGCCAAAGGCCTCGCGGACCTCGCCGCCGCCTGCGCGGCGCGGGCGGGCGTCACCCACGTGGGCCTCTCGGGCGGTTGCTTCTTGAATCTCACCCTGGCGACGGACCTGCCCCGCGAACTCGCGGCGCGAGGCCTCACGCCGCTCACCCACCGCGACCTGCCCCCAGGCGACGGCTGCGTCTCCCTGGGGCAGGCAGTCTGGGGACGGCTGTACAGGAAAGAAAGAACGTAGCCGCGGGCGAACGCGGACAAGGCACGGCCGACGCCCACCGCCCGTCCGCGTCCGTTTGCGGCGGATTCCGTTACCCTTCTTCTTCCTAGCTCTTCGTCTTGGCCGGGGTGGCGCCCGCGGGCGGGGCCTTGTGCATGAGGCGCAGGAAGGACTTGACGTTCTGCACGCCGTCCACCTTCTTGACCAGGCTCACGGCCTTGTCGATCTCGGCCTGGCTGCCCACGATGCCGAAAAGGACCACGTCGCACTGGATGATGGCCAGCTCGACGTTGGTGGCGGTCACGCCGTCGGCCCCGTACAACTCGTAGTTGATGCTCGCGCGCATCTGCTGCCGGTCCGTGAAGCTGCAGGCCGAGTCCTTCTTGGGCAGGAAGTAGGTGTAGACGTTGCGCACGCCCTCGACGCCGCGCGCGATCTGGATGGCCTTGTCGCGGTTGGCCTCGGTGTCGTACTCGCCCGCCAGGTAGACGTCGCCCATGTACACGAAGACCGAGGTGCCCCAGTAGCTCACGTCGCTGTCCTGGGCATACTTGGCCTCGATGGAGGTCCTGACCCTGCGGTCGTAGGACTGCTGCCCCACGCTCCGCTCGTCCACGGCCGAGCCGTAGATGGTGCCCACGGGCGTCAGCGGGCTGCAGCCCAGGGCTGCGAACGTCCCGACCGCCGCCATGATCACCAGCAACCGCACGAATGCCTTGCGCATATCCGCTCCTTTGTCTCCGCCCGGAAAACCAATTGGACGGATTTTCAATTATTCCAATTTATTACCATGTTACAGCAGAATGTGCAACGCTTGACAACCTCGCGGCGCACTCCCTATAGCTGTACCCTCGGAAAATCGCTCCGAGACTCATTACTCCAAAGCGGGAGACGATGGCAAAGGGTTCTCAGGGACGCTTCACGTAGACTTCAAGGAGTGCTGCATGCTGGATGTACTCAAAGGCCAGCGCACGTATGCGCTGGTCGGTCACGGGGGTTCGGGCAAGACCTCGCTGGCGGAAATGCTCCTCTTCGCCGCGGGCGAAACGGACAGGCTGGGCAAGATCGAGGAAGGGACCACCCTGCTCGACTTCGAGCCCGAGGAGATCAAGCGGCGCGGCAGCATCCAGCCCGCCTTCGCCCGCCTGCTCTGGAAGAAGAACCCGCACTATCTCATCGACACCCCCGGCGACAACAATTTCAACGGCGACCTGGGCTACCTCCTGGCCGCCGCCGACTCCGCGCTCTTCGTCATCGACGCCGTGGACGGCGTGAAGCCCCTGACCCGCAAGCTCTGGAAACAGGTCAAGGAGGCCGGGCTCCCGGCCCTCATCGTGATCAACAAGATGGACCGCGACCGGGCCGACTTCGACATGGCCTTCGCCAGCATCGCCGAACAGCTCGGCGTGAAGCCCGTGCTCCTGCAGATGCCCATGGGCCAGCGTGAATCCTTCAAGGGCGTCGTCGACGTGCTGGAGAACAAGGCCTACGTCTTCGACGGCAAGGGCGGGGCGGCCCCTGCCGATGTGCCCGGCGACATGGCCGACGACGTCGCGGTGATGCGCGAGACCATGATCGAGAACATCGCCGAGTCCGACGAGACCCTGATGGAGGCCTATCTCGAAGAGGGCGCGCTCTCGGCCGAGCAGATCGCCGAAGGCCTCTCCAAGGGCGTGGCCGCCGGGCTGCTCGCGCCCGTGGTGGTCTGCGCCGCCCTGGAGAACAAGGGCGGCTCTCTGCTCCTGGACGCGGCCCAGGCCCTGCTCCCCTCGCCCCTGGCGCACGCCCCCTTCGTGGGCGACGACGGCTCCGAGCGCCTCTCGCGCGACGACCTGCCCGTGTCGGCCTTCGTCTGCAAGACCATCGCCGACCCCTACGCGGGCCAGCTTTCGGTGCTGCGCGTCCTGTCCGGTCAGCTCTCCTCGGACATGAGCCTGGCCAATCCCGAGCGCGACGGCAAGGAGCGCATCGGCCAGCTCCTCTTCCTCAAGGGCAAGGAGACCGTGCCCTGCAAGGAGGCCATCGGTCCCGGGGCCATCGTGGCCGTGCCCAAGCTCAAGAACACCCACACCGGCGACACGCTCTGCGACGAAAAGGCGCGCTTCGTGCTCGACCGGCCCAAGATGGCGCAGCAGCTCATCACCTACGCCCTGGCCGCGGCCGAGAAGGGCGAGGAGGACAAGGTCTACCAGGCCGTGCACAAGCTGCTCGACGAGGACCTGACCCTCAGGCTCTTCCGCGACGAGGAAACCGGCGACATCCTGCTCTCGGGCATGGGCCAGCTGCACATCGAGACCGCCGTGGAGAAGGCCAAGCGCCGCTTCAAGGTCGAGATTCTGCTCAAGACCCCGAAGGTGCCCTACCGCGAGACGCTCAAGGGCAAGGCCGACGTGCAGGGCCGCCACAAGAAGCAGACCGGCGGCCGCGGCCAGTTCGGCGACTGCTTCGTGCGCTTCGAGCCCAAACGTCCCGGCGAGGGCTACGAATTCGAGGACGCCATCGTGGGCGGCTCCATCCCGCGCCAGTACATCCCGGCCGTGGACAAGGGCGTCCAGGAGTCCGCCCAGCGCGGCTTCCTCTCCGGCAACCCGGTGGTGGACTTCAAGGCCACGCTCTACGACGGCTCGTACCACAACGTGGACTCCTCGGAGATGGCCTTCAAGATCGCGGGCTCCCTGGCCTTCAAGAAGGCGTGCGAGACCGCGGGCATGCGCCTGCTGGAGCCCTATATGCTGGTCTCGGTCTCCGTGCCCGACCAGTACATGGGCGACATCATCGGCGACCTCTCCAGCCGCCGCGGCAAGGTGCTCGGATCGGACTCCGTGGCCGGCGTCACCGAGATCAAGGCCCACGTGCCCATGAACGAAATCCTGCGCTACGCCCCGGATCTCCGCTCCATGACCGGCGGCCAGGGCGTCTTCACCATGGAGTTCGCGCACTACGAGGAGGCCCCGCCCCCGGTGGTGGAGAAGGTGGTGGCCGAGTACAGGAAGAGCCGCGGCGAGGAATGACGGGAAGGGAAAGAAGGAAGACGCACGGGCGGGCGCGGATGCGCCCGCCCGTTTCTTTTCTTGCGGTGGCGGCCGTCGCCCTCTTCCCCGTCTTCCTCCGCCGCCCGCGTTGCATTGCCGCTTGATTGGCGCTAGGACAATGCCGGGGAGGGGGGGGCAACACGCCCGCCATCCCGTTGCTTTTCCCCTCGCGGTGCGGAGCGTGAACGATGGACATACCGAACGGATCGAAACTGCTGCTGGAAGTGCACGGCTCCAAGGAGCGCATCGGCTGCGCCATGGTCGGCCACGACCAGGGGGCCTACATCGCCTGCAAGCCCGTCTCCGGCGCTCTCGCCAAGCTGGCCTCCGGCCTGCCGGTCATGGCCCGGTGCCTGCTCGACGGCGACGTGGTGGGCTTTCCGGCCAAAGTCACCGGCTACATCGCCAAGCCCTTTCCCCTGATATTCCTGTCCTGGCCGCAGGAAATCGAACGCCAGCCCCTGCGCAAGGCCAAGCGCGTGGACTGCTACTTTCCCGGCGTCTTTCTGCACCGCGGCCGTGAGCACAAGGGGCTGATCATCGACCTCTCCGCCGGAGGCTGCCGCATCCGTTTCGACCAGCTCGGGCCGGAATACCAGAAGATATTCCAGTGCGGCGACGAGATGAAGGTCTTCTTCTACATCTTCGACAAGGACGACCACTACTCCCTGGACGCGCTCATCCAGAACGTCTCCGTGGAGAAGGGCAAACTGGCGGTGGGCCTGCGCTTCGAGAAGATCAGGCCCGAGGTGATGGGGAAGATCGAGGAGTACGTGGAGTCCGTGCTCCTGGCCCTGCAGGAGTAGGCCGGAGGGCGCGCGGCCTACTGCAGGGGGCCGGGGCGGCGCACGCCCCAGTGACCCTTGGGGATGGGCAGGCACAGGCCGCTGCCCGGCAGGTCCGCGCACATGAGCAGATCGCCGGTGCGCTCGTCGAAGTATATCCGGTCCAGAAACATGGCCAGGGCGCGCGAGGCCGTGACCCGTTCGTCCCGCGCCAGGCAGCGCTCCAGCAGGGCGCGGCCCGCGGCGCGCACGAGCCTGAGCGCCTCGGCGGACATGGTGATGTCCTGGTAGTCCATCACGTGCAGGCCCTCCTGCCCCGCCTCGGGCGGAAGAAAGGGGCCGGGTTCCGTATGCAGCGTCGGTTTCATGACATCCTCCCTGGGCATGCGGGGGACAAAGCAACCGCCGTGCCATCCCGCGCCGATCCCTGTGCGGCGGGATTTAAAGGCCCGGCCCCTTGTTCGCCGCCCCCTTTTTCCGTACTCTCCGCCCGAGAGGTCCCCCCGCATGCTTCACAATGTCTTGATCTGGCTCGTCTTCCTGCCGATGACCGCGGTCTATTCGGTGCTCGCCATCACCTTTCCCGGCCTCACGGACTGGATACAGAAAATCTGGGGAGGGCTGGCCGTGTTCTGCGCCGGGGCGCGCGTCGAGGCCGATCTATCGGCCCTCGAAGCGGGGAAGACCTATGTCTTCATGGCCAACCACCAGAGCCAGTTCGACATCCTGCTGCTCTTCGCCCTGCTGCACGGCCATCGGGTGCGCTTCGTGGCCAAGCAGGAACTCTTCTCCATCCCCCTGCTGGGCTGGGCCATGGGCCGCGCCGGGCACATCCCCATCGACCGGGGCAACAGCCTTTCGGCCATGAAGAGCCTGGACCGCGCGGCGCAAAAGGCCAGGGACGGCGTCTCGGTCATCGTCTTCCCCGAGGGCACGCGCGCGCCCGAGGAGCCCGAGGAACTGCAGGAGTTCAAGATCGGCGGCATGATCCTGGCCCTCAAGACCGGCCTGCCCGTGGTCCCGCTGGTCATGACCGGGACGGCCCGGCTGCTGCCCAAGAAAAGCCTGCGCTTCAGGCCGGGCGTCATCCGCGTGCGCGCCCTGCCCCCCATCCTGACCGAGGGCCGCTACACGCTCAAGCAGCGCGAAGTCTTCAAGGACGACCTCTACCGCCTCATGAACGGGGCGTACCGGGAGTTGCGCCATGGCTGAGTTGAACGGACTGACCATCTACCCCCTGGGCGGCCTGGGCGAGATCGGCATGAACTGCATGCTGCTCAAGACCGAGAGCAGCATGATCATGATCGACTGCGGCCTGATGTTCCCGGAGGAATACCTCTTCGGCATCGACGTGGTCATCCCGCGCTTCGACTTCGTGCTGGCCAACAAGGACAAACTGAAGGCCATCGTCCTGACCCACGGCCACGAGGACCACATCGGCGCGCTGCCCTGGCTCATGCCCTTCGTGGACGTGCCCCTGTACGGCTCCCGCTTCACCCTGGCCCTGGTGGAGAGCAAGCTCAAGGAGCACGACCTGGACCGCTACGTGACCATGAAGCCCGTGGCCGCCGGGGACCGCGTCGCCTTCGGCGACATCGCCTGCACCTTCATCCCGGTCTGCCACTCCATCATCGAGGGCTTCGGCCTGGGCCTGGAGACCCCGGCCGGGCGCATGGTGCACACCGGCGACTTCAAGCTCGACCGCCACCCCATGCACGGCCAGTTCACGGACCTGGACGCCTTCCGCGCCTTCTCCGAGCCGGGCGTGACGCTCATGCTCTCCGACTCCACCAACGTGGAGCAGGAGGGGCGGGCGCTCACCGAGCGGGAGATCGAGCACACCTTCGACTCCATCTTCGCCGAGAGCGAGGGCCGCATCCTCATCACCCTCTTCTCCAGCCACATCCAGCGCATGCAGGAGATCTTCGACCTGGCGGCCAAGCACGGCCGCAAGGTGGCGGCCAGCGGCCGCAGCCTGTGGCGGAACATCGACATCGCCCGCGAACTCGGCCACCTGCGCGTGGAGCCCGGCGTCTACATCCAGCTCGACGACGTCTCGCGCGTCCCGGACCGCGAAATGGTCATCCTGCTCACGGGCTCGCAGGGCGAACCCCTCTCCGCCCTCTCCCGCCTGGCCATGGGCGAGCACCGCCAGATCAGGGTCCACGAGGGCGACCTGCTGATCATGAGTTCGCGCTTCATCCCCGGCAACCAGCGGGCCATCACCAAGGTCATCAACCGTCTCTACAAGCTCGGGGCCGAGGTGCTCTACGAGCGGGTGGCGGGCATCCACGCCTCGGGCCACGCCTACCACGGCGAGCTGGCCCAGATGCTGGACGTGGTGCGGCCCAGGTTCTTCATCCCGGTGCACGGCGAGTACCGCCACCTGGTCAAGCACAAGCGGCTGGCCGAGATGCGCGGCGTGGCCCCGGAGCGCTCCCTGATCATCGAGGACGGCCAGCCCGTGACCTTCTTCCCGGACGGGACCATCCGCCTGGAGGAGCGCATCCTGGTCGAATCCATCTACGTGGACGGCAAGGGCGTGGGCGACGTGGGGCACACGGTGCTCAAGGAGCGGCAGCTCCTGGGCGGCGAGGGGCTGGTCATCGTCAACCTGGTCATCGACGAGGCCACGGGCGAGATCACCCTGGGGCCCGACATCCTCTCCAAGGGCTTCATCTTCGAGCAGACCTACGCCCACTACCTGGAAGACGCCAAGTGCATCGTGCTCGACATCTACGAGAACGTGCCGCCCAACCAGATCGACAAGCTCAAAGAGCGCATCCGTTCCTCGCTGCGCCGCTTCTTCCGCAAGGTGCTGGACCGCGATCCGGTGGTGGTGCCGGTGGTCATCTCCATCTGAAGCTTCCGGCCCGCGTTGGACACGCCGCACGCGGGCTGGTAGGAAGCAGGGATCGGCGAACACTCAACCAGCCCGAGGCTCCTCATGCGCATCCTCCGCGTCCTTCACCACGGCAAGGTCTTCTACGCGTCGCTCGCGGAGGACGCCGTGCTCTGCCTGAACAAGGACCTCGGCTTCGCCGCGCCCATCCCGCTCTCCGAGCTGACCATCCTGCCCGTGGTCATGCCCAGCAAGATCGTCTGCGCCGCGGTCAACTACCGCGACCACGGCAAGGAACTGGGCCACTCCATCCCCGAGACCCCGCGCCTCTTCCTCAAGCCCCCGTCCAGCGTCATCGCCTCGGGCCAGCCCATCGTCCTGCCCGAATCCTCGGCGCGCGTGGACCACGAGGCGGAACTGGCCGTGGTCATGGGCCGCACCTGCAGGAACGTGGCGGAAGAGGATCTGGACGCCTACATCTTCGGCTACGCCTGCGCCAACGACGTCACGGCCCGCGACCTGCAGGCGCGGGACCAGCTTTTCGGCCGCTGCAAGGGCTTCGACACCTTCTGCCCCATCGGCCCCTGGATCGAGACCGAGGTGGCCGATCCCGGCAACCTCACGGTGCGCGCCCTGGTGAACGGCGAGGTGCGCCAGCAGGGCACCACCGCGGATATGATCTTCTCCCCGCGCCGCCTGGTCAGCTTCATCTCCACGATCATGACCCTGAATCCGGGCGACGTGGTCCTCACCGGCACGCCCGCGGGCGTGAGCCCCCTCGACGACGGCGACGAGGTGCGCATCGACATCGAGGCCGTGGGCGTGCTCATCAATCCGGTGGTCGGCCCGGCCTCGGGCGGGGCTTCCGGCGAGACGCCGCAGAGCGTGCAGTAGCCGTCCCCCCTCCTTTCTTGGTTTCCCCCGGCAGGCCCTGCCGGGGGCTTGCCATTGTCCGTGGATTTGGTTAGATACCCCGGTTCCATAACGACGCACACCCCGCCAGACTTCGGGTGGCCCGCGACGGCGCGGGCCCGGGCAGGGGTGGAGGAAAAACCCAAGGAGACTCACCATGGCTTACGTGACCATGAAGCAGATGCTGGAGACCGGCGTCCACTTCGGGCACCAGACCCGGCGCTGGAACCCCAAGATGCGTCCGTTCATCTACGGCGCGCGCAACGGCATCCACATCATCGACCTGCAGCAGACCGTGAAGCTCTTCCAGAAGGCCCACGACTTCCTGGTCGAGACCGTGGCCAAGGGCGGCAACGTGATCTTCGTGGGCACCAAGCGCCAGGCGCAGGAGGCCGTGAAGACCGAGGCCGACCGCGCGGGCCAGCCCTTCATCACCAACCGCTGGCTGGGCGGCACCCTGACCAACTACCAGACCATCAAGAAGAGCATCGAGCGCCTCAAGAAGCTGGAGGGCATGGTGGAGGACAGCTCCATCAACCGCTACGGCAAGAAGGAGATCGCCATGCTCATGCGGGAGCTGAAGAAGCTCCAGGCCAACCTGGGCGGCATCAAGGCCATGGACAAACTGCCCCAGGCCGCCTTCATCATCGATCCCAAGCGCGAGGAGATCGCGGTCATGGAATGCCGCAAGCTGGGCATTCCCATCGTGGCCGTGGTCGACACCAACTGCGACCCCGACGTCATCGACTACGTCATCCCGGGCAACGACGACGCCATCCGCGCCATCAAGCTCTTCGTGACCCACATGGCCGACGCCTGCATCGAGGGCGCCGCCAGCAGCAGCGAACGGGGCGCGGAAGAGCCCGCGGCCGAAGCCTCGGCCGAGGAAGCCGCCGCCGACGACATCGCCACCGACGACGAATAAGGAGCACGACGCCATGAGCATTTCCGCTTCCCAGGTGAAGGACCTGCGCGACAAGACCGGCGCGGGCATGATGGACTGCAAGAAGGCCCTGGCCGAGTGCGGCGGCAACGAGGAGAAGGCCATCGCCTGGCTGCGCGAGAAGGGCATCGCCAAGGCCGCCAAGCGCGCCGGCCGCGCCGCCTCCGAAGGCCTGATCGGCTCCTACATCCACTCCAACGGCAAGATCGGCGTCATGGTCGAGATCAAGTGCGAGACCGACTTCGTGGCCCGCTCCGAGCGTTTCCAGGAGTTCGCCAAGAACGTGGCCATGCAGATCGCCGCCGCCGCGCCCGTCTGCCTCAAGGCCGAGGACGTGCCCGCCGACCTCCTGGCCAAGGAGCGCGAGATCTACAAGAACCAGGCCATGGCCGAGGGCAAGCCCGAGCAGATCGCCGAGAAGATCGTCGAGGGCCGGGTGAAGAAGTTCTACAAGGAAGTCTGCTTGCTGGAGCAGCCGTTCATCAAGGACGACAAGCTGACCATCCAGGACCTCCTGAACGACCTCGTCTCGGTCCTGGGCGAGAACGTCCAGGTCGGACGCTTCGTCCGAATGGCCCTGGGCGAAGACCAGCAGGACGCCGCCGAATAGCTGAATCGAGGCGGGCCGCAAGGCCCGCCTTTTTTTCGTCCCCCGGTCCGCGCCGCCGGATTGCCTTGCCGGACCGAAGGGGATATCCTCTCTCACTTCTAGACACGCCGCGCGTCGGCGCAGAGGACGGACATGCCCAAACTCCGCTACAAACGCGTTCTGCTCAAACTCTCGGGCGAGGCCCTGGCCGGGGACCAGAAGTTCGGCATCAACCCGCCCACCCTGGACGTCATCGGCAAGGAGATCGTCGAGGTCCACAAACTGGGTCTGGAGATGGTCCTGGTCATCGGCGGCGGCAACATCTTCCGCGGCATGTCCGAGTCCGCCAAGGGCATGGACCGCGCCTCGGCCGACTACATGGGCATGCTGGCCACGGTGCTCAACGCCCTGGCCGTGCAGGACGCCCTGGAGAAACTCGGCGTCGAGACCCGCGTGCTCTCGGCCATCGCCATGCGCGAGGTCTGCGAGCCCTACATCCGCCGCCGCGCCATCCGCCACCTGGAGCACGGACGCGTGGTCATCTGCGCCGCGGGCACGGGCAACCCCTATTTCACCACCGACACGGCGGCCGCGCTGCGCGCCAACGAACTCAAGTGCGAGGCCATCCTCAAGGCCACCAAGGTGAGCGGCGTTTACGACAAGGACCCCATGAAGCACGCCGACGCCGTGATGTTCAAGACCATCCCCTTCATGGAGACCCTGGAACGCCGCCTCAAGGTCATGGACTCCACGGCCATCTCCCTGGCCATGGACAACAACCTTCCCATTGTCGTGTTCAACCTCTTCACGCCCGGAAACATCAAGCGGGTCGCCCAGGGCGAAGACATCGGAACCACGGTAACAGGAGGCTAGACGATGCAATCCGTGCTCAAGGACTGCGAAGACAAGATGAAGAAGGCCGTGGAGAGCCTGAAGCGCGAATTCGGAAAGCTGCGCACGGGCCGCGCCTCCACGACCCTGGTGGACAACCTCAAGGTCGACTACTACGGCACGCCCACCCCGCTGAACCAGATCGCCTCGGTGGCGGTCCCCGACTCGCGGACCATCACCATCCAGCCCTGGGACCGGAACGCCTTCTCCATCATCGACAAGGCCATCCGCACCTCGGACCTCGGCATCAGCGCGGTCAACGACGGAAAGCTGCTGCGCATCAGCATCCCGCCGCTGACCGAGGAGCGCCGCAAGGATCTCGTCAAGGTCGCCAAGAAGTACACCGAGGAGACCAAGGTCGCCATCCGCAACATCCGTCGCGACGGCAACGAGCACCTGAAGAAGCTGGAGAAGGACAAGGACATCACCCAGGACGACCTGAAAAAGGGCCAGGACGAGGTCCAGAAGCTGACCGACGGCTTGATCAAGAAGGCCGACCAGGTCCTGGCGGAAAAAGAAAAAGAGATCATGGAGATCTAGGCTCCATGTCCAGCCCCGCCGGAGCGCTTCCGGCGCACATCGCGATCATCATGGACGGCAACGGCCGCTGGGCGAAGGCCCGCGGCCTGCCGCGCAGCGAGGGCCACAAGGCGGGCACCGGGACGGCCAAGGCCATCGTCACGCACTGCCGCCGGCTGGGCGTGCGCCACCTCACGCTCTACACCTTCTCCAGCGAGAACTGGGCGCGGCCCAAGGACGAGATCGGCTTCCTTTTCGGGCTCCTGGCCGACTTCATGACCCGCGAGCTGCCCAGCCTCATGGAGCAGTCCATCCGCCTCCTGGTCCTGGGCGAACTGGACGACCTGCCCTTCGCCACGCGCAAGGTGCTGGAGCACGCCATCAAGAAGACCGCGCAAAACACGGCCATGACCCTCAATCTGGCGCTCAACTACGGCAGCCGCGCGGAGATCGTGCGCGCCGCCCGCCGCTTGGTCGAGGACGGCCTCGCCCCGGATCAGGTCACCGAGGCGGCCCTGGCCGCCCGTCTCTACACTGCGGGCCAGCCCGATCCGGACCTGATCATCCGCACCTCGGGCGAGCTTCGGCTCTCCAACTACCTCATGTTCCAGGCCGCCTACAGCGAGCTCTCCTTCACGGACACCCTCTGGCCCGACTTCTCCCCGGCCCACCTCGACGCGGCCCTGGCCGACTTCGCCGGACGCGGCCGCAGGTTCGGCAAGGTGGAGGACGAGTAGCGGCCAAGGGTCGTTCGTCCCTGTCCCCGCTTTTCGTCACCTGCGGTTTCCGGTAGGACCGGCGCATGGACGAAACGCCGCAGCATCCCGTCGCCCTGGCCATCATCGACATGCAACAGGATTTCGTCCTGCCCGGCGGCGCGGCCTGCGTGGCCGGGGCGCGGACCACCGTGCCCGCGCTCCGGACGCTGCTCGGCCTGGCGCGGGCGCGGGGCTGGGCCGTGTTCCACGTCCACCGTCTGCACGAGCCGGACGGGAGCGACGCGGAGACCACCCGCCGCCACCTCTTCGCCGAGGGGCGCGGCATCTGCGTGCGCGGCGGCGAAGGGGCGCGGATCATCCCCGAGCTTGCCCCCCTGCCCGGCGAACACCTGCTCGTGAAACGCCGCTTCAGCGCCTTCTTCGGCACGGACTTCGAGGCCCGGTTGCGGGCTTTAGGCGTGCGCACCCTGGTCATCGGCGGCACGCAGTACCCCAACTGCGTGCGCGGCACGGCCGTGGACGCCCTGGCCCGCGACCTTCGCGTCGTGGTGGTCATGGACGCCTGCTCGGCGCAGACGGACGAGATCGCCGCGGCCAACGTGGCGGACATGCGGAACATGGGGATCGCCTGCGTGCCCCTGGCCGCCCTGGAGGACACGCTCGGCCAGACGCCGCCGACGCCCGGCTGAGAGCGCGCGGGCCGAGTCGTCAGCCTCGAAAAATACCGCTACGCCAGCCGTTGGCGAGCGTCCCTCGCGAACCTTACGGATGGCGACAGCACGGCGGCCTGCGCAATGTCGGCCCCGCGCCTTCCGTGCATGGAAGGCCGAGTTGCCAGCCTCGAAAAATACCGCTAGGGTGCGCCGGTATTGCGTATCCGGGGCATGCGCATTGACTTCCGGGGCGGGCGGGTTATTGTGGGAAATGACCCGAACCGCAACGCCGGAGACCCCGATGGCTGCCCCCGAAGAGATGTATCAGTGCCAGACCGTCAATTGCGGCTACATTTACAACCCGGACAAGGGCGACAGGAAGGGCAAGATTCCCCCGGGCGTGCAGTTCCAGGATCTGCCCGAGGAATGGCGCTGTCCCATCTGCAAGGCCACCAGGCGGTGCTTCCGCCCTCTGGCCGGTCCGGGCTCCACCAAGGAAGCCACGTGCGAAACGCCCACCACCCCCGGCGGAGGCCCCGGATAGACGTCTCTTCCGGGACCGCGGCGCGGCGCGGGGGAGGGGCGGCATGAACGCCCCCGGCCTGCGCGCGCGCGTCCTCACCTCCGCGGTGCTCATCTGCGGCCTGGCCGCGGTCCTGGCCGTGGGCGGCTGGGTGACGTTCGCGGCCGCCCTGGCCGTGGCCGTCCTCGGCCTGCTGGAGTTCTACGGCATGTTCTGGGCCGACGGTCTGGGCCTGGGCAAGAAGGCGCTGGGCCTGCTGCTCGCGGCCGGGATATTCCTGGCCGCGGAAAGCGCCGATCCGGCGTTCCTGATCCTGGCCGTGACCGCCGCGCTCTGGGCCGGGAACATCTTCTTCCTGGTCTGCTACGCGCGGCGGCCGGACGAGTCGCGCTACCCCAACGTCGCGGTGCTCACGGCCGGACTGCTCTACGTGGTCCTGCCCCTGGCCCTGTTCATCTATTTCAGGCCCGTCGAGATCGTCTTCGTCCTGCTCCTGGTCGTGGCAACGGACACGGGGGGCTATTTCGCGGGCTGCCGCATCGGCGGCCCCAAGATATGGCCCGCCATCAGCCCCAAGAAGACCTGGGCCGGAAGCATCGGCGGCCTGCTCCTCTCGCTCGCCCTGGCCCTGTCCTACGGAGCGGTCTTCGGCAGCGCCTCCTGGAGGGCCTTCCTGCTGGCCGGGCTGCTGCTGAACCTTGCCGCCCAGTTCGGCGACTTCTTCGAATCCGCGCTCAAGCGGATGCTCGGCGTCAAGGATTCCGGGACCATCCTGCCCGGCCACGGCGGGGTGCTCGACCGCATCGACGGACTGCTCCTGGCGGTCCCGGTCCATGCGGGCCTGCGCGCCGTCCTTCCCCTGTTCGCCTGAACGACGCGATCGCGAGGCTCCAGTGCAGACCGTCTACATATCCCCCCTTCCCGACCGCATCCCGGGCCGCGGCCCCCGCAGGCTGTCGGTCCTGGGCAGCACGGGCTCCATCGGCACCCAGGCCCTCAGTGTGGTGGAGGAGCATCCCGAACGCTTCGAAATCCTGGCCCTGGCGGGGGGACGCAACGCCGAGCTTCTGGCCCGGCAGGCCGTGCGCCACCGCCCCCGCCTCTTGGCCGTGCTGGACGCGGACACGGCCGCGGCCGTGCGCGCGCTCCTGCCCGCCGGATACGCGCCCGAGATCGAATACGGTCCCGAAGCCTACGTCGCCGCGGCCGGACTGCCCGACGCGGACATGGTCGTCTCCAGCATCGTAGGCGCGGCCGGACTGCCGCCCACCTTCGCCGCCGTGGCCGCAGGCAAGATCGTGGCCCTGGCCAACAAGGAATCCCTGGTCCTGGCCGGACACCTCATCCGCCAGGCCTGCCGCGAGTCCGGGGCGATCCTGCTGCCCGTGGACTCGGAGCACAACGCCCTGTTCCAGGCCTGCTGCTTCGAGAAGGCAGATGCCCTGCGCCGCCTCATCCTGACCGCCTCGGGCGGCCCCTTCCGGGGCAAGAGCCGCGCCTTTCTGGAAAAGGTCACGCCCGCCCAGGCCCTGGCCCATCCCAACTGGAGCATGGGCGCAAAGATTTCCGTGGACTCGGCGACCCTGATGAACAAGGGACTGGAGGTCATCGAGGCCTGCCATCTCTATGGCTTGCCCGAGCATCGCGTGGCCACCGTGGTCCACCCGCAGAGCGTGGTCCACTCCCTGGCCGAGTACGTGGACGGCTCCATGCTCGCCCACCTCGGTCCGCCGGACATGCGCGTGGCCATCGCCTACTGCGTCTGCTTCCCGGAGCGCGTGCCCCTGGCCGTGACCCCGCTGGACCTCGTCGCCCTGGGCAGCCTGACCTTCGAGGAGCCGGACCTTTCGCTCTTCCCCTGCCTGCGGCTGGCGCGCGAGGCCTTCGCCGCCTCCCAGAGCCATCCCATCGTACTCAACGCGGCCAACGAGGTCGCCGTGGCCCTCTTCCTCTCGGGCGCGCTGCCCTTCACCGGCATCGCGCGCCTCATTGCCGACTGCCTGGCCGGACATCCCGGACAGGCGGTCCCGGACCTCGGCACGGTCCTCGAACTCGACCGCGAGGCGCGCACCCGCGCCCGCAAACTCGCCGGAGCCTGACGTGCGCGACATCCTGGCCGTGGTTTTCGTCCTTGGCGGACTGATATTCTTCCATGAACTGGGGCACTTCGTCCTGGCCCGCATCTTCGGGGTGGGCGTGCGCGTCTTCTCCCTGGGCTTCGGTCCGCGCATCCTCGGCGTGCGGCGCGGCAACACCGACTACCGCGTCTCCGCCATCCCCCTGGGCGGCTACGTGAGCATGGTCGGCGAGCAGCCCGACGACGAGCCGGGGGCCGGGACCGAGTCCGACGACGGCCGCCGCTTCGGCGAGAACGAATACTTCAACAAGAAGCCCGCCTGGCAGCGCATGTGCATCGTGGCCGCCGGCCCGGGCTTCAACTTCCTGCTCGCCTTCCTGATCTACTGGACGCTCATCGTCTCGGGCGGCAACGAGGCCCTGCACGTGCAGGTCACCACGGTGCATCCGGACAGCCCCGCGTCCGAGGCCGGACTGCTGACCGGCGACGTGATCACGGCCCTGGACGGCAAGCCCATGTGGTTCGGCGACGAACTGACCGAGCGCATCAAGGAGCGGCCGGAGGCCCCCCTGCTGCTCACGGTGCAGCGCGAGGAGACGACTTTCACGGCCACTCTGGTCCCGCGCCTGATGACCCGCACCCTGCCCGACGGGCGCAGCCTGACGAAACCCATGATCGGCGTCAGCTACGGCTTCGTGCCGGTGCAGCGCGAGGTATCGGCCGGGGAGGCCCCGGCCCTGGCCTGGAAGAAGTTCGTCGCGCTCACGGGGAAGATCATGCGCGGCATCAGGGACATCGTCACAGGCTCGGTCTCGACCAAGGAGATCGGCGGCCCCATCCTCATCGCCCAGGTGGTGGCCGAGTCGGCCAAGCACGGTTTGGCCACGGTGCTGCAGATGGCGGCCTTCCTCTCGGTCAACCTCGGGCTCATCAACCTCCTGCCCATTCCGGTCCTGGACGGCGGCCACATCCTCTTCTACGGCGTGGAGAGCGTCACGCGGCGGCCGGTGAGCCACCGGCTGCAGGCCGTGACCACGCGCATCGGCCTCTTCCTGCTGCTGCTGCTCATGGCCCTGGCGATCTACAATGACATCGTGCGCTCGTTCTTCGGTCCGGCCTGACCTCCTCCTGGCCCTCGGCGCGGCCGAGGACCGCCTGCAACTGGTCGCGGGCAGCGCCCCGGAGGGCGGGGAGCCGGTCATCGAGGCCTGCCAGGAATGGCGCACCAAAGGCCGCATCCTGGACTGCCTGGCCCCGGCCCTGGAGCGCATGCTCCAGCTCCTCGGAGGCGTGGGGCGTCTGGCCGGGGTTGCCGTGGTGCGCGGCCCGGGCTCCTTCTCCGGCATCCGCATCGCCCTGGCCACGGCCGCCGGTCTCTCCGCGGCCAGCGGAGTCCCCCTGGCCGGGCTGGACTACCTGCCCCTGCTGGCCCGCTCCGCGCCGGAGCTGCGGGAGGGCGTCCTGGCCGTGCTGACCCATGCCCGCCGGGGGCTCGTCCATCTGCAGACCTTCGCGCTGCCCGGACGCGCGGCGCTCGGCCCCCTGCAGGTCGTCTCCGCCACGGCCGCAGCCGGGCTGCTGCGCGCCCTGCCCGGCCCGGTGCATGCCCTGGGCAGCGGACTCAGGCGCAATGCCGAGTTCCTGCTCGGGCCGGACTCTCCCCTCCTCCCCCTACCGCCCTCCTCCGACGCCCCCACGGCCGACGCCCTGCTCGCGGCCGCGGCCGCGGCCGCCTACGCGCCCCGCCCCGTGGAGCCGCTCTACGTCCGCGACGCGGACGCCGAGGAGAATCTGGCCCAGCTCGCGCCCCTGCGCGGGCTCACGGCCGCCGAGGGCCGACGCCTCATCGTCGAGGCGCGCGACTCTATCCCCGCCTCCGCCTTTTCCGAAAAAAAATGACCCTCCGCTAAAGATTCGCCCCCGCCTCGCCGATTTCTGTTGGTGAAGGCAGGACAAGCGGCTGTGCGGACTGAGTTCCCCGGGGAAAGCCGCCTGTCCTTCGGCAAGGATGCCGGCAATCATTCAAGGAGGAACGTCAATGTCTCTCGTGATCAACCACAACATGATGGCCATGACCGCGTCGAGGAACCTCTCGACCTCGTACTCCAACCTGGGTACGTCCGTGGCCCGGCTGTCCTCGGGCCTGCGCATCAACAGCGCGGCCGACGACGCGGCAGGCCTGGCGATCCGCGAACTCATGCGCGCGGACATCGCCTCGCTG
>JALHJW010000005.1 GCA_022839785.1 Desulfovibrio sp.
GAAGGCCGCCGGACCCGGCGGCCTGGAAAAGATGCGCACCGGCAAGGGACGCCTGGCCCTGGCCTCGGTGCGCCCCCTGCTGCGCCGCGACACCCCGGCCGGCCCCTGCATGCTGCCGCGCGTGGACCTGCTCACCGGCCGCACCCACCAGATCAGGGTGCAGCTCGCCGCGCGCGGACACGCCGTGGTCGGAGACCGCAAATACGGCCAGCGCCCCCATCCCGCCCCCTGCTCCTGCACGCCTGGAAACTCTCCCTGCCCGGCCTCCACCTCGCCGCCCCGCCCGGCTGGCAGGGGGAATGGACCGTGGACGGACCGGAACTCGACGCGGCCGAGCTGGCCTGACGTCCCAGGAAAGAGGTCTGAGGCCTTCGGCGACCAAGGGGCCAAGGCCCCTTGGAACCCCGCTCTCTGCGCCGGGACGCCCTGGCCGTGCAGACATGGCGAGGGGGGCGGAACCGGGAGCAGCGCTTCCCCTCGGCTTTACAGGATACGCCGCCCCCGGTAGATACACCCAGGCTCTCCATCACGGCACAGGACAGGGCATGCACGACGTCTCGGAACAGGCCATCGCCGACTTCATCTCCCGCTGGGCTCCGTCCGGCGGGTCGGAGCAGGCCAACGCCCAACTGTTCCTCTCCGAATTCTGCGCGCTCCTGGAGCTGCCTGTCCCCGGACCGGCCACCGGGGTCAACGAAGAGAACGCCTACTGTTTCGAGCGCAAGGTGTACGTCCCGCGCGGCGACGGCACGTCGGAACGCAGGCGCATCGACCTCTACAAGCGCGGCTGTTTCGTCCTGGAGGCCAAGCAGGGCAGCGAGGAGCAGGCCGCCTCCACGGTCATCCCCGGCGCGACGCGCTCCAGCGCGGCCCGGCGCGGCACGCGGCAGTGGGAAGACCTCATGGCCCGCGCCCGGCGGCAGGCCGAACACTACGTGCGGACCCTGCCCGCGGACGAGGGCCGCCCGCCCTTCATCATCGTGGCGGACGCGGGCCACTGCTTCGACATCTACGCCGAGTTCTCCCGCTCCGGCGGCATGTACATCCCCTTTCCGGACGCGGGCTCGTGCCGCCTCTTCCTGAAGGATCTGCACGATCCGGAAAAACGCGAACTGTTCCGCGCCATCTGGACCGATCCGCTCTCCCTGGACCCTTCGCGCCGCGCGGCCAAGGTCACGGAACACATCGCCCGGCTGCTGGCGGACCTGGCCCGCAGCCTGGAAGCGGACGGCCGTACGGCCGAGGAGGTCGCCGCCTTCCTCATGCGCTGCCTCTTCAGTATGTTCGCCGAGGACGTGGGGCTGCTGCCCGCGCAGGGTTTCCTGCACCTCCTGGAGCAGGCCGCCGCCAGCCCGGAACTGTTCAGGCACAGCCTCGCGGACCTTTGGAAGGCCATGAACGAGGGCTCGGTCTCCGTGGCCCTGGGCCAGCGCCTGCGCCGCTTCAACGGCAACATCTTCGCCAATCCTGCGGTTCTGCCCCTCTCCGGCCCGCAGATCGCCACCCTGCGCGAGGCGGCCAAGGCCGACTGGCGCGAGGTGGAGCCCGCCATCTTCGGCACGCTCCTGGAACGCGCCCTGGACCCGCACGAGCGGCACAAGCTCGGCGCGCACTACACCCCGCGCGCTTACGTGGAGCGGCTCGTCCTGCCCACGGTCATCCAGCCCCTGCGCGAGGAGTGGGGCGACGTGCAGGCCGCCGCCTCCCTCCTGGCCGCCCAGGGCAAGACGTCCGAGGCGCAAAAGGAGATTCTGGACTTCCACCGCCGCCTCTGCGCCGTGCGCGTCCTGGACCCGGCCTGCGGCTCGGGCAACTTCCTCTACGTGACCATGGAGCACATGAAGCGGCTGGAGGGCGAGGTGCTGGCCGCGGCCGCCACCTACGGCGCGTTCCACCAGACCCTGGAGGCCAAGGGGCTGACGGTGGATCCGCACCAGTTCCTGGGGCTGGAGCTGAACCCCCGCGCCGCGCACATCGCGGAGATGGTGCTCTGGATCGGCTACCTGCAATGGCACTACCGCACCCACGGCAACGTGGAGCCGCCAGAGCCCATCATCCGGAACTTCCACAACATCGAGAACCGCGACGCGGTGCTGGCCTGCGACGGCTGGGCCTACGCCACGGACACGGACGGAAAGGCCATCACGCGCTGGGACGGCCGCACCTACAAGAAAGACCCGGCCACGGGCCGCGACGTGCCGGACGAACGCGCCCAGGAGCCGGTGCAGGTCTTCAAGAACCCCCGCCCGGCCGAGTGGCCCGAAGCGGACTTCATCGTGGGGAACCCGCCGTTCATCGGCGGCGCGAACAAGCGCTCGGCCCTCGGTGACGGCTATTTCCAGGTGCTCTGCGCCACCTACGTGGCCCTGCCAGAGTCCTGCGACTTCGTCATGTACTGGTGGCACAAGGCCGCCGCCCTGGTGCGCCAGGGAAAGGCCCGGCGCTTCGGCTTCATCACCACCAACAGCCTGCGCCAGCTCTTCAACCGCCGCGTCATCGCCCCGCACCTGGAGGCGGCCCCACCCCTCTCCCTGGCCTTCGCCATCCCGGACCACCCCTGGGTGGACAGCGCGGACGGCGCTGACGTGCGCATTGCCATGACCGTGGGCGAGCCCGGTCCCAGGGACGGGGTGCTGGCGCGGGTCGTCCGGGAGGAGGCCACGGATGGGCTGGAACTACGGGTGACACTGGTCGAGAATTCCGGGCGCATCAATGCGGACCTGACCGTGGGGGTGAATGTAGCATTCACAAATCCTTTGGAATCCAATCAACGGATTTCCACGCGAGGCGTCGCGTTGCACGGTGCAGGATTCATCGTTTCTTCCGAAGATGCACAAAGGCTCGGCCTGGGCAGAATTACCGGCCTGGAACGCCATATTCGCCCATACAGACATGGGAAGGACATAATGTCTGTGCCTAGGGGCGTTTTGGCTGTAGACCTTGATGGGCTTACTGAAGACCAAGTGAAAACAACGTTCCCTGAAGTCTACCAGTGGATTTTCCAGAAGGTAAAACCAGAGCGCGACCATAACCGGGAACCTTATAGACGCATCAATTGGTGGCTTTTCGGGCGCAAAAACAGCGAACTCCGCTCCTCATTGGCGAAACTCCCGCGCTATATCGTCACGGTGGAGACGGCCAAGCATCGGGTCTTCGTCTTTCTGGACGCCGCCATCCTGCCGGACAACATGCTCGTAGCCATCGCCTCCGACGACGCCTACCACCTGGGCGTGCTCTCCAGCCGCATCCACGTGACCTGGGCGCTGGCGGCGGGCGGGCGGCTCGGCGTGGGCAACGATCCCCGTTACAACAAGACCCGTTGCTTCGAGACCTTCCCCTTCCCCGACCCCACGCCGCAGCAGAAGGCGCGCATCCGGGAACTTGGGGAAAGGCTGGACGCGCTTCGCAAGGAGCGGCAGGCGCTGCATCCCGAGCTGACCCTGACCGGCATGTACAACGTGCTGGAAGCCCTGCGCGCGGGCCGGGAGCTGACGGACAAGGAGCGGGCCATCAACGAGCAGGGGCTGGTGAGCGGCATCCTGCTCCCGCTGCACGACGAACTGGACGCCGCCGTGGCCGAGGCCTACGGCTGGTCCGCCGACCTTGCCGAACAGGACATTCTGGCCCGGCTGGTGGCGCTGAACGCCGAACGCGCCGCCGAGGAGGCCGAAGGCACGATCCGCTGGCTCCGCCCCGAATACCAGGCCCGGCTCGCCGCGCCCGCCAAGGCCCGGCAGGCCAAGCTGGACCTGGGCGTCCCCAAGGCTCCCAGACGTGGCCGCACGCCCACCCCGGCCAAGGTTCCCGCCCGCAAGTGGCCCACGGACCTTCCCTCGCAGATGCAGGCCGTGCGCGCCGCGCTCCTCACCCTGGGGGGCCGCGCCGCGCCGGACGCGGTGCGCCGCGTCTTCACGCGAGGCCCCCTGCCCCGCGTCGCGGAAATCCTCGCCACCCTCGCCGCCCTGGGCTACGCCGCCGCCGAGGCCGACGGCACGTACCGGCTGCTCTAGACCTGCCGTCCGCGAGACGCCGGCGATACAGGCTGACCGTGCATTGCATGGCGACATGCGCCAGGGTGGGGGAGGCGGCCGTGGACCTGCCTTGCGAAGAGACGCGTTGAGCGCCTTCTGGCAGACGCTTAATTCATCCTCAGCTTCATCTTCACCAGATCGTCCTCGTACAGCACCTGCACCTCGAAGCCGAACTTCTTGGCCAGGCCGATCATGCCCTTGTTCTCGGGCAGGGTTTCGGCCGTGAGCCAGGCTGTGGCGCGGCCCTTCACGTAGCGGATCATCTTGTCCATGAGCAGGGAGCCCAGGCCCTGGCCCTTCATGTCCGTGGCCACGATGATGGCGAACTCGGCCTCGGAGTTGTCCGGCCTGGTGCTGGCCCGCACCACGCCCAGGGTCTTGGGCGTGCCGCGCACCTCGATGGTGGCGATGAAGGCCATCTCGCGGTCGTAGTCGATCTGCGTGAACTTGGGCATGTCCGAGAACTCGAAGTCCTGCACCGTGCCGAAGAAGCGCAGCCGGAGGTCCTCCTTGTCGAGGCCCCGCACGAACTCCAGGTGCGCGGGCGCGTCCTCGGGCCGGATGGGCCGCAGCGTGACCTTGCTGCCGTTCTTCAGCTTCACGCACTCCTCAAGCTCGCTGGGGTAGGGGCGGATGGCCAGGCGGTCCGCGCCCTCGCCCGCGTGCTCCGCGATCCAGACGCGCGCCGTGAGGCCGAGCACGCCCTTCTCGTCCGCGAACAGCGGGTTCAGCTCCAGGGCCGCGATCTGCGGCACGTCGATGATCAGTTGCGTGATCTGGATCAGGGTCAGGCAGACGTCGTCCAGGTCCACGGGCCGGGCCGCGTCCGGGCTGGAGAGCAGGCGCGAGATGCGCGTGCGCTCGATGAGTTCCTGGGCCAGGGCCATGTTCAGGGGCGGGATGGCCACGGCGAAGTCCTTGACCACGCGCGCCGAGATGCCGCCGTGGCCGAAGCGGATGATGGGGCCGAAGACCGGGTCCAGGTACATGCCCACGTACAGCTCGTGCGCGCCGGGGCGGCGGCCCATCTGCTGCACGATGTAGCCCGTGATGTGCGCGTTCGGCGCATGGCGGTGCAGGCGGTGCGCCACGTGGGCGCAGGCGTCCCAGACCTGCTCCGGGGTCTCCATGTCCAGGGCCACGCCGCCGAACTCGAAGGGCTGCCTGATCTCCGGGGAGCGCACCTTGACGGCCACGGGATAGCCCAGCTCCTCGGCCGCGAGCACGGCCTCGCGCGCGCTCCTCACCACCCGCGTCTCCACGATGGGCAGGCCGTAGGCGGTCATCACGTCGCGCGCCTCGGCGTCGGAAAGCTGCGTGCGGCCCTCGGCCAGGGCCGCGGCCACCACCTCGCGCGCCCGCGTGGTGTCCGGGAAGAAGTCGCGCGGCAGGGAGTCCGGCGTCTCCATGAGCAGTTCCTGGTTGCGGCGGTAGCTGACCATGTGCAGGAAGGCGTGCATGGCCTGGTCCGTGGTCTCGAAGGTGGGGACGTTCGCCTCCTGGAAGATGGCCCGCGCCTCGCGCGAGCGTTCCGCCCCGGTCCAGACCGTGAGCACCGTGCGCTTGGTGCGCGAGGCGATCTCGGCCACGGCCCGCGCCGTCTCCTCGGGCTGGCCCCCGGCGAAGGGCACCTGGGTCACGAGCACCGCGGACACGGCCTTGTCCTTGATGAGCAGCGAGAGCGCCTCGCTGTAGAGCCGGGCGTCGGCGTTGTAGGGCAGGACCACGGGGTTGTCGCCCACGCCGTCGCGCTTCACGGCCTGCTCCAGGGCCTCGGAGGTCTCGCTGGCGAGGCAGGCCAGCCGCCCGCCGCCCTTGAGGCAGGCGTCGGCCGCCAGCAGCCCCACGGAGCGGCCGTTGGCCAGGATGGCCAGCGAGTCGCCCAGCAGCGGCTGGGAGCGGGCCAGGGTGCGCGCGCCGTCGAAGAGGGAGTCGATGTCGCGCACGCGCACGATGCCCGCGCGCTTGAAGGCCACGTCGTAGATGGCGTCGGACTCGTCGTCCAGCGAGAAGAGGCAGGTCTCCTCGGGCAGCATCTGGGCGAAGACGTCCTCGGGTTTCATGACCAGCAGCGGCTTGTTGCGCGCCGAGGCGCGCGCCGCGGACATGAAGCGCCGGGCCGAGGTCACGGACTCCACGTAGAGCAGGATGGAGCGCACGTTGGGGTCCGAGCCGAGCCAGTCCAGCACGGCCGCGAAGTCCACGTCCATCTGGTCGCCCAGGGAGATGAAGTGCGAGAAGCCGATCCTGTTGGCCCGCGCCCAGTCCAGGACCATGGTGAAGAGCGAGTCCGACTGCGTGACGAAGGCGATGCGGCCGGGCAGCGCGCCCTCCTCGGCCAGCGAGGCGTTGAGCGAGGCCCCGGGCACGATGAGCCCGAGGCAGCCCGGCCCGAGCAGGCGCATGCCCGATTCCCCGGCCGCGCGCATGAGGTCGCCGCGCAGGTCCTCGCGCGCCTGGGGAGAGAGGCCGGACAGCCCCTGGCCGAGCAGCACCGCGGCCCGCGTGCCCTTGTCCCCCAGGCGGCGCAGCAGGTTCGTGGCCTGGGCCGCCGGGGCTGCGATCAGGGCCAGGTCCGGGGTCATGGGGAGCTGCTCCACGCTCTCGTAGGTGAGCACGCCGGAAACGGCCTTGGCCGTGCGCGTCACGGGCATCACCGGCCCCTTGAAGCCGCTCGCCAGGAGGTTGCGCATGGCCAGGAAGCCGGGGCTGCCCGGCTCGTTGGACGCGCCGATGACCGTGATGGACGAGGGTCTGAAGAGGGCGTCGAGATTGCTTTGGCTCATGGGCGCTCCGGCACGGGTTCCGGTGAGAGGTGGCGCGGCGCGGCCCGGCCGTCTGCCGTTCACGCCCCGTTTTTCGACCGTTTACCAGAAAAAGAGGTGGATTGAAATTCTTCCTCGGGTATATGCTGGACGCTGTACCGGCAACCCGCGGCCCGCCCGCCCGAACGCCTCCGGGGCGTCCCCCGGCGGAGGATGGGCCGCAAACGCGACCTGCGAGGTGAGGGCATGAGCGACAAGACCATCGAAAGCATGATGAACGAACAGCGTCTCTTCACGCCGCCCGCCGAGGGCCAGGCCGCGGCCTGGGTGAAGAGCATGGCCGACTACGAGGCCATGTACGCGCACGCGGACAAGGACCCCGAAGGCTTCTGGGGCGAGCGCGCGCAGGAGCTGATAGACTGGTTCGAGCCGTTTCGGCGCGTCCTGGACGCGGACTTCCACAAGCCCGACATCAAGTGGTTCCTGGGCGGCAAGCTCAACGTGGCCCACAACTGCCTGGACCGCCACCTGAAGAACGGCCGCCGCAACAAGGCCGCGCTCATCTGGCAGGGCGAGCCCGAGGACGACGTCAAGGTCTACACCTACCAGATGCTGCACTCCGAGGTCTGCCGCTTCGCCAACGCGCTGCGCAAGATGGGCGTGAAGAAGGGCGACCGCGTCTCCATCTACCTGCCCATGATCCCGGAGCTGGCCATCGCCATGCTCGCCTGCGCCCGCATCGGGGCCATGCACTCCGTGGTCTTCGCGGGCTTTTCCGCCCTCTCCCTGCAGAGCCGCATCCAAGACAGCGAGGCCAAGGTGCTGATCACGGCCGACGCCGTGCTGCGCGCGGGCCGCACCATCCCGCTCAAGCCCAACGCCGACGAGGCCCTGACCACCTGCCCCAGCGTGGAGCAGTGCATCGTGGTGCGCCGCGCGGGCAACGAGGTGAAGATGGTCGAGGGCCGCGACGTCTGGTGGCACGAGCTGACGGCCCAGCCCGACGTGCAGGGCGAGTGCCCCTGCGAGCCCATGGACGCCGAGGACATCCTCTTCATCCTCTACACCTCCGGCTCCACGGGCAAGCCCAAGGGCGTGGTCCACACCACCGGCGGCTACCTGACCTACGCCGCGCACTCCACCCAGCTCGTCTTCGACGTCAAGGACGACGACGTCTACTGGTGCACCGCGGACTGCGGCTGGATCACCGGCCACACCTACATCGTCTACGGCCCGCTGGCCCTGGGCGCGACCTCGCTGATGTTCGAGGGCGTGCCCTCCTGGCCCAAGCCGGACCGCTTCTGGCGCATCGTGGACAAGTTCCGGGCGAACATCTTCTACACCGCGCCCACGGTCATCCGCGCCCTGATGCGCGAGGGCGCGCAGTGGATCGCGCAGCACGACCTCTCCTCGTTGCGCGTGCTCGGCTCGGTGGGCGAGCCCATCAACCCCGAGGCCTGGATGTGGTATCACGAGCACATCGGCAAGAGCCGGCTGCCCATCGTGGACACCTGGTGGCAGACCGAGACCGGCGGCATCCTCATCTCCGCGCTGCCCTACGCCACGCCGCTCAAGCCCGGCTCGGCCACGCGGCCCCTGCCCGGCGTGGCCGCGGCCATCGTGCGCGCCGACGGCTCGGACGCCGACCCGGACGAGGGCGGCCATCTGGTGATCAAGCGGCCCTGGCCCGGCATGCTGCGCGGCGTGTTCGGCGACCCCGAGCGCTTCAAGAAGACCTACTTCGACCGCTTCGCGGGCATGTACGAGTCCGGCGACGGCGCGCGCATGGACCCGGACGGCTACTACTGGATCATGGGCCGCCTGGACGACGTGATCAACGTCTCGGGCCACCGCATGGGCACGGCCGAGATCGAGTCCGCCCTGGTGGCCCACGCCGCCGTGGCCGAGGCCGCGGTGGTGGGCATGCCGCACGAGATCAAGGGCCAGGCCATCTACGCCTACGTCACGCTCAACGCGGGCGTGGAGGAGACCCCGGAGCTGCGCAAGGAGCTGGGGGCCTGGGTGCGCAAGGAGATCGGCCCCATCGCCACGCCCGAGGTCATCCAGTTCGCCGAGGGGCTGCCCAAGACCCGCTCGGGCAAGATCATGCGCCGCGTGCTGCGCAAGATCGCGGCGGGCTCCACCGGCGCGGAGGACTTCGGTGACACCTCCACCCTGGCCGATCCGTCGGTCATCCCGGACCTCATCTCCGGCAAGCAGCAGCTGGTGAAGTAGGCCGCAGCGTCCGCGGAAGAACGCCAAAGGGCGGCCCCCCAGGGGGCCGCCCTCTTTTTCCGCCGGTCACGGCCGCTGGGGGATCACTGCGCCCTGATGGACGGGGCGAGCTGTTCGAGCCGCGTGCGGACGAGCGCGGCCCAGGCGTCGAAATTGGCGCGGGTCTGGCCGAGTTCGCTGAAGTTGTCGAGGGAGTACTTGTCCCCGGTCTTCTGGGCGGCGAAGACCACCATCCGTTCCCCGGTCCCGGAGTCGGTGAGGAAGCCCGCCACGGAGCAGCCGCCCACCCAGTTGAACTCGCCCGTGGCCGCCCGCGTGCCCAGGGACATGAGCAGCCCCACGGGCGTGACCGAACTCACGGTGTTCATCACCGGGTTCGTCGGCGCCACGTCGGTGATCACGAACTTCAGCCGGGCGATCTGACGCTCCGGCGTCCCCGGGCGCGGACCGTACCCCTGCACGGCCTTGTCGACGACCTGCCGCAGGTAGAAGGACAGGGCCGTCAGGTCCTCGGGAGCGACCTTGTTGCGCGCGGCGATCTCCTCGGGCCTGGCCACCTCGACGTTCTCGACGACGATCCCGCGATAGCGCCTGGGGTCATAGTCCGGAGAGCGCCAGACGAGCATGCCGTCCAGGGCGGGGTCGGGGGCCAGGCGCGCGTACTGCGCCGCGCCGAGATAGTCCTCCGCCGCGTTGACCTTGGGCTTGTCCGAACAGCCCGCCAGCAGGGCCGCCAGGACGAGGAGGGAAAGGAATCCGCGCATGTGGGCCTCCGGGGATGCGTGTTTTCCGTCGCGCCGCCGCGGGCGGGGTCAGCGCGACAGCCGGACGTCGAGCGCGGCCGCGATGTCGCGGCTGAAGCGTTCGAGCAGGCGGCTCTCGGCCAGGACCAGGCTGGCGTAGTCCGGCCCGGCCGGTTCGCGGTGGGAGACGTTGCGCGAGTCCCCCCCCCGGCCGTCCGCCCCGGCGACGCTGAACCAGGCTTCCAGGACCGCGTCCCCGCCCAGCTCCCCGTCCAGGCGCAGGATCTCGCCGCGCACCCGCCAGGCGGGTCCGGCCGCGCTGCTCCAGGGGAAGACCTCCAGGGGCCGCCCGTCCAGCAGGTGCGAGACGTTCTGGGCCACCACCCGGGTCACGCTGTCCTCCAGCGGCTCGGCCCAGCGCTCGAACTCGGCCAGGTTCACCTGCACCCCGCCGCCCCGGGTGACGATCTGCGGCCGGTCGAGGTAGTCCGCCAGACGCAGCGGGCCGATGCCCACGCGCGCGGCCCCGGGGCCGGGGCCTGTCCCGCCCCCGGCCGGTTCGGCCAGGGCCACGGGCATGTAGAAGCGGGAGCGCGCGCTCGATCCGCCCGCGCATCCGGCCAGGACGCACGCGGCGGCCAGGGCGAAGAGCGCGAGCAGGGCCAGGGTCTTGGCGGCAGGGGAAGGGGTCATCGTCCGTCGTCTCCTTTGCCCTTGATGAGCGCCTCGGGATGGCGCTCCAGGTAGTCGGCCCAGACCCGCAGGGCGCGCGAGGCCGCGGCCAGCTCCTTGAGGGCCTTGCGCAGGTCGGTCATGACCTCGGAGTTCTCCGAGACCACGCCGCCGAAGTTCTCCACCGTGCCCTCGGCCTTGCGCGTCAGGTCCTCCAGGCCGACCATGACGCTCCCGGCGCGCTCCGAGAGCTGGGTCAGGGAATCCACGAGCCGGGCCGTGCGGCCCGCGGTGAAGTCGCCGTGCAGCCCAGCGGCCAGTTGGTCCACGTGCTCCAGGGTGCGGTCCAGCTTGTCGGCGAGGGGGCCCGCCCTGGCGTTCAGCGTCCGGCTCAGGGCGCGCAGCTCGGCCAGGGTCAGGTTCAGGTTGAGGACGGCCTCGCGCAGCTCCGGCGCGTTGACCAGGCCGCTCACCCCCGAGGCGGCGTCGGCCACGCGCTGGCCGATCTCGCGGATGGGGACGTCCTGGATGGACCGGGCCAGCTCGTCCATGGCCGAGGCGGCCGTGGGCAGCTCCGGCACGGAGCCGTCGCCCCGGTAGACCAGGGGCGTGTCGGGCAGGAACTCCAGCTCGACCATCATCTGGCCGGTGACGAAACTCTGCATGCTCAGCCGCGCCCGCAGCCCCCGCTGCACCAGTTGCGCCATGGCGTTGAGTTCCCTGGTGCCTTCGAAGGTGGCGGTCCCGCCGCTCGGCGTCTGGATGGAGGCGGGGTCCAGCTCCACCAGCACCGGGATGCTGAGTTCCAGGTTGGCCGGGTTGGCCACGAGACGGATGGCCGTCACCGAGCCGATCCTGACGCCCCGGAAGACCACCGGCGCGCCCGGCGACAGGCCGCTGACCGACTTGTCGAAATAGAGCACGAACTGCCGCGTGTCCGTGCGGAACCGGCCGGAGCCGAAGATGGCCAGGGCGCAGACCAGCAGCGCCACGGACGCGACCACGAAGGCGCCCACGAGTCTGGGGTTGGCCTGTCTGCTCATGCGCACTCCTTGCTGCGGCCGGACGCGTCCGAGCCGTCCCGGGTGAGGAAGCGGACCACCGTGGGCTGCCCCTGCGCCAGCATGGCGGCCGGGGAGCCCTGGGCGACCACGGTCCGGGCGTCCACGTCCAGGAAGATGCCGTTGGTCCCGATGGCGAAGATGCTCGCCAGTTCGTGGGTCACGACCACGATGGTCGTGCCCAGGCTCTCCCTGATCTCGATGATCAGGTCGTCGAGCAGCTTGGCGCTGACCGGGTCGAGCCCGGCCGAGGGCTCATCGAAGAAGACGATCCCGGGGTCCAGGGCCAGGGCCCTGGCCAGACCGGCGCGCTTGCGCATGCCGCCGCTGATCTGGGCGGGGTAGAAGTCCTCGAAGCCCGCGAGGCCGACCAGGGCGAGCTTGAGCGCGGCCAACTCGCGGACCTCCGCGCGGCCCAGGGAGGTGTACTGCTCCAGGGGCATGGCCACGTTCTCGGCCAGGGTCATGGAGCTCCACAGCGCGCCGCCCTGGTAGAGGATGCCCACCCCGCGCATGATCTCGGCCCGATCCTTCGGCCCGGCCCGGGTGAAGTCCCTGCCGTGGTAGCGGATCAGACCCTCGGCCGGGGCGATGAGCCCGGTCAGGACCTTCAGCAGGGTGCTTTTGCCGCAGCCGCTGCCGCCCATGATCACGAAGATGTCGCCGCGCCGCACGGTGAAGCTCACCTCGCGCATGAGCACGAAGGAGCCGAAGGCCACGCGCAGGCCCTCGACCTCGATGTGCGGCTCGGCCGGGCTCCCGGCCGGAGCGGTTGTCTGCGCGGCGTCGGCGGTCATGTCGCGTCCTCAGATGCCCATGATGTCGCAGAGCACGGTGATGATCGCCGTGGCCACGACGATGCTGACGATGCCCGTGACCACGGCCGAGGTGGCGGCCTTGCCCACGGCCGAGGCGCTGCGGCCGCAGGCCATGCCCTGCAGGCAGCCGCAGAGCGCCACGAGCGCGCCGAAGACCGCGGCGTGGACCAGGCCGATCCAGAGGTTGGTCAGGGTGAGGGCGTCCCGCGTGGCCTGCAGGTATTCCAGGAAGCCGAGGTCGAGCATGGCCACGCCCACCGTGAGGCCGCCGAGCATGCCCATGAGGTCGGCCCAAAGGGTGAGCAGCGGCATCATGATCACCAGCGCCAGCATGCGCGGCAGGACGAGATGCTCCACGGGCGAGACGCCCAGCGTGGTCAGGGCGTCCAGCTCCTCGTTGACCTGCATGGAGCCCAGCTCCGCGGCGAAGGCCGCGCCCGTGCGGCCGGACATGATGATGCCGGTCATGATCGCGCCCATGACCCGGACCATGGCGATGGCCACCAGGCTGGCCACGTAGATCTGCGCGCCGAAGAGCCTGAGCTGCACCGCGCCCACGAAGGCCAGGATCAGTCCCACGAGGAAGCTGATGAGGGAGACGATGGGCAGCGCGTCGCTGCCCGTCTCCTGCAGGAGCAGGAGGAAGTCGCGGCGGCGGAAGGCGGCCTTGCCGCGCGCCAGGGAGACGGCCGCGAGGCAGACCTCGCCGATGAAGGCGAGGATTCCGCGCAGCGACGCGGGCAGAGCGAGCGCGGCCCGGCCGATGGCCGCGAGCAGGCCCTCGGGCGGCGCGTCCCGCCGCGCGCCCTCGCGCTCGGGCACGGCCAGGGCGAGGCCGGTCAGGCGGCGCAGGCCGTCCGGCAGGCCGGAGACGTCGGCGTCCATGCCCTGCGCCCGGGCCGCCCTGACGATGGCCGTGACGCAGGCCAGCAGGCTGCTGTCCCAGCCGCCCAGGGCGTCCGTCCGGAAGCGCAGGACCCGCGCGCCGCAGCTCGCGAGGACTTCCGGGGGCAGGCGCGGAGTCCCGGTCCGGTCGGCGATGTTCCAGACGCCGTGCAGGGTGACGACCAGCGCGTCGTCCAGACAGGCGTGGGAGATGGCCGGGGGGATCGAGAGCATGGCGTCTCCTGGCGCAGCGGCGGGGGAAAGTCAATGCGCCCCGGGGGCCGCGCGCGCCGGGGGACGGCGGGCGTGAAAAAAGCCGGGAGGCCGCGCGTCGCGTCCTCCCGGCCCGATGGGTCGCAAACGGCCGTCTAGAAGCGCTCGAAGTCGCTGTCCTCGGCCTCGCCGCGCATGTCCAGGGCCACGCCCTTGGCCTTGGGCGGGGTCTTGCCCGCGGTCAGGGCGGGCCGGGCCTTGGCCGCGACGGCCTTGGGCGCTGCGGCCTTGGGCCGGGCGCGCCGGGTCTGGCCCGCGGCGTGGTCGTCCACCCGGAAGAAGTCCATGGTGGCCTGCAGCTGCTGGGACTGGCTGGACAGCTCCTCGGAGGTGGAGGCCATCTCCTCGGCCCCGGCCGCGTTCTGCTGTACGACCTTGTCGAGCTGCTGCACGGCCGTGTTGATCTGCTCCGCGCCCGCGTCCTGCTCGTTGCTGGCCGCGGCGATCTCCTGCACGAGTTCGGCCGTGCGTTTGATGTCCGGCACCATCTTGCCGAGCATGGAGCCCGCCTGCTCGGCGATCTCCACGCTGGAGGAGGAGAGCTCGCTGATCTCGGCCGCGGCCTGGCCGCTGCGTTCGGCCAGCTTGCGCACCTCGGCCGCGACCACGGCGAAGCCCTTGCCGTGCTCCCCGGCGCGCGCCGCCTCGATGGCCGCGTTCAAGGCCAGGAGGTTGGTCTGGCGCGCGATCTCCTCGATGATGCTGATCTTCTCCGCGATCTCCTTCATGGCCTTGACCGTGCCGGTCACGGCCTGGCCGCCCGCCTCGGCGTCGCGGGCCGAGGCCAGGGCGAGCTGCTCGGTCTGGCGGGCGTTCTCGGCGTTGTGGCGGATGTTGGAGGCCATCTGCTCCATGGACGAGGAGATCTCCTCCACCGAAGCGGCCTGCTCGGTCGCGCCCTGGGAGAGGGACTCGGCCGAGGCCGACAGCTCCTCGCTGCCCGTGGCCACGTTCTCGGCCCCGGCGCGCACCTCGGTGACCACCTCGCTGATGCGGTCGGCCATGGTGTTCAGGGCGCGGGCCAGGACGCCGATCTCGTCCTTCTGGTCGAGATGCAGGCGCACGGTCAGGTCGCCGCGCGACAGCGACTCGGCGAAGGTCACGCCCTCGGCCACCGGGCCGGTGATGGCGCGGGTGAGCACGACGCCCAGGAGCACCGCCGCGATCAGGCCGATGCCCACGCCCAGCAGCATCATGGTGCGGGCCGCGGCGCTGGCCGCGGCGGACTCCTTCACCGCGGTGTCGGCCTGCGCGGTCGTGGCCTGGGCGATCTCGGCCATCTGGGAGATGGCCAGGTTCATCTGTTCGCGCCCCTGGCCCATGATCAGCGTGTTCATGCGCGTGAAGGCGGCCTGGGACTGCTCGATCTCGCCGGTGATCGCGCCGAGGAATTCGAAGACCTTGGCGGCCTCGGGCATCATCCGGGTCTGGTAGATGGAGGCCGCCTGGGCGGCCTGCCCGGCGGCCTGGGCCTTCCTGATCTCGCCCACGGCGGCGTGGAAGGCGTCGTGGTGGGGGCGGATGCGCGAGAGCGCCTCGCCGATGCGGGGGTTGGTCGTGGCGTACGTGGCCATCCAGCGGCCCAGGTTGCAGCGCGTGGGGTCGTCGCCGCCGTCGAATTTCTGCCCGGCCAGGAGCAGTTCGGCCACCTTGTTGCCGAGCTGGTAGTGGTCGGCGCGAAAGAGGTTGAGGGAGGCCATGAGCGCGTCGGGATCGAGCACGTCGAGCTGCACGAGCTTCTTGGAGTCCTCCAGGGCCGCGGAGTTGGCCTCGGCGGCCCTGCGGATCGTGGCCGTGGTCTCGTTCCAGGCCTTCTCGGCCGCGGCGCTCTTGGGGATGGCCTCGTAGGCCTTGGCCGCCTCGCCGTAGACCTTGCGGGCGTCGACGATGTTGGCGAGCTGCCGCTCCCGGTCCTGGGCCGTGAGGGCCGGGCTCATGAGGGTGCGCAGCGCGGTCTGGATGCGCGCGACCTGCAGCTGCACGTTCAGAACGTGCTGCAGCTGGGGCATCTGCCGTTCGCCGATCTCCTCGGCGTTGCCGGTGACCTCCGAGAGGCCGCGCAGCCCCACGAAGCCGACGATGACGACGATCAGGGCCACTGCCAGGAAGCCGCCGAGCAGCTTCACGCCGAGCTTGATGTTCTTCATGTATCCACCCCCTGGTGAACGGCAAAAAGGCTGCCTGCGTTCTCTGGCAGGGTGCAGGCAGGTTATATTGAACGCTCAGACAAGAGACTTATGGACAGAATCGGGCGAAAAAGCAATGCATGGGCCCCCGTCAATATGTTCTTTTCGTCGCCTCGTCGGCCCCGCCGTACGCCATGGGCCGGGACAGGCCCTTCACAGAGCGCGCCGGGTAGGCTAAGCGTGGATCACGGCGGGACTGTTAAGGTTTCCGTAAGATTTGCCGCGCCGCGGCGACGCAGCGGCCCGGCGACCGTCCGGAGGCGCGGAATGTTGGCGATCGTCGGTATTGTCGTGGTGCTCGGGGCCGTCATCGGCGGCTTCCTGCTGGAGGGCGGCAACCTGCACGTCCTCTTCCAGCCGGTGGAGCTGCTGATCATCGGCGGCGCGGCCCTGGGCGCGTTCCTCATCGCCTCGCCCAAGTCCATCTTCTTCGGGACGATCCGGAACCTCAAGCACGTCTTCACCGGCGGGGAGCACGACAAGGCCTCGTTCCTCGAAGTGCTCTACCTGCTCTTCGAATTCCTCTCCCTGGCCCGGCGCGAGGGCATGCTCGCCCTGGAGGCGCACGTCAACAAGCCGGAGCAGAGCCCGGTCATCCAGCGCTACGGTCATTTCGCCAAGGACCGCGAGATGGTCGATTTCCTCTGCGACAACATCAAGGTGCTGCTGGCCTCGAACATGGAGCCGCACCAGTTCGACGACCTCATGGACCTGGACATCGAGACCCAGGGCAAGCACGAGCAGGTCTCCCCGTCCACGGTGAACACCATCGCCGATTCCATGCCGGGCCTGGGCATCGTGGCCGCGGTGCTCGGCGTGGTCCTGACCATGGGCAAAATCTCAGAGCCGCCCGAGGTCCTGGGCCACTCCATCGGCGCGGCCCTGGTCGGCACGTTCCTGGGCATCCTCCTGTGCTACGGCTTCCTCGGCCCCATGGCCAAGCACCTGGAGCACCTGGCGCACGAGCGGGAGGTCATGCGCACGGTGATCAAGTCCTCCCTCTCCATGTACGCCAAGGGCATGGCCCCGTTCGTGGCCGTGGAGGCGGGCCGCCGGGCCGTGCCGGGCGACCACAGGCCGAGCTTCTCCGAGGTGGAGGAGGGCTGCAAGCGTGCCAAAGGCTGAACAGCCGGTCATCAGGAAGGTCGTGAGGAAGGGCGGCCACGGCCACCACGGCGGCTCGTGGAAGGTGGCCTACGCCGACTTCGTCACGGCCATGATGGCCTTCTTCCTGCTCATGTGGCTGCTCAACTCGGTCTCCCCGCAAAAACTCGCCAAGATCTCGGACTACTTCAACGACCACAACATCTTCGATCCGGCCAGCGACAAGCCCGCGCTCCAGGAGGGCGGCGGCTCGATCATCGAGCGGCAGAGCCCCTCGCCCCCGCCGCCGCTCGGCGAGGTCAGGGAGTCCAGCGAGATCAGGCAGAAGCTGGACCCGCCGCCCGGCCAGACCCCCGCGCCCCAGGCGCTGCACGCCGAACTGACCGGCCTGCTCCGGCGGAAGCTCGCGGACATGCAGGACCAGGTGCTGCTCGACGTCACCCAGGAGGGGGTGCGCGTGCAGATCACCTCGCCCGACGGCAACCCCATCTTCGATTCCGGCGGCGACCGCATGACCCTGGCCGGGCAGCGCGCCCTGGAGGCCCTGGCCGAGTCCCTGCGCGGCCTGTCCGCCCGCCTGGCCATCGAGGGCCACACCGACGCCCGGCCCTTTTCTGGCTTCGGCGGGCGCGACAACTGGGACCTGTCGGCCGAGCGCGCCCTGGCCGCCAAGCGCGCCCTGGTGGCGCGCGGCATCGGCCCGGAGCGCATCGCCCGCGTCCAGGGCATGGCCGCGCTGCAGCCGCTCCTGCCCACGGACCCGGCCGACGAGCGCAACCGCCGCATCAGCATCCTGATCATCGCGGAGAAGCCCGGGAAGGCGGCGTGGGAGCCGGGCAAGGACGTGGGGGAGCCGCGCGAACCGGCCCAAACCAGGCTCTCCGACCCGCAGTCCCTGGACCGGCTGTACCCGGCCCTTGTCCCGGGCGCGTCCCCGGCCGTGTCCCCGGACGCCGTGCGGAACGCCACGCAGGGTCCCGCCCAGAGCCCCGCCCAGGGCCGCTGACAGGAGGCCGCATGCCCGACGATCCCTCCGCCCTTTTCTACGCCCGTCTGGAACAGGCCGGGCGGCTGCTCGTGGTCGTGGACGAGGATCTGCTGCACGAGACCGTGGACGTGCGCGAGGCCGCGCTCGTCTCGGCCGCGGCCGACCGGCTGGCCTGCTCCCAGACCGAGCCGCCCCTGCCCCCGGGGAGCGCGGGCCGCGAACTGGAGCTGGTGGCCCTGCCCCTGGCCCGGGAGCCCGCGGGCGCGGGTCCCGTGGGCCGCCGCGCCGTGCTGCGCGAGGCCGCGGCGGCCGCGCTGGTCTTCGTCCCGTGCGGCGCGGCGCGGGCGGTCAGCCTGCGCACCCTGCACCGCAGGCCGGTCCGGCCGGAGTGGGGGCTGCGGCTGCGTCTGGAAGGGTGCGCGGATATCCGGCTCCTCGACGTCTCGGCGCGCGGCGTCCTGGCCGCGACCCGGGAGGCCGCCCCGGCCCCGGGACAGCGCCTGCGCTTCGCGCTCGGCCAGGGCGAGGAGTGGGAGGTGGAGGGCGCGGCCGTGGTCCTGCGGAGTTTCGCCGGACAGGAGCCGGGCGAGACGCGCCTGGCCCTGGCCCTGGAGCCGGAGCCGCCGGGCCGGGCCGCGCTGCTGCAGCGCAAGCTCTCCGCTCTGTCCTGAGCGGGCGGGCGTCAGACGAGCCAGCGCTCGCCCGGATCGGGCAGGAGCCTGACCCGGCCCTCGGCCTCCAGGGCGCGCGCCGCCTTGACGATGCGGCGGCGGGCCTCCTCCACGTCCTGGGCGCGCTGCGGCCCCATGGCGTCGGCGTCCTCGCGCAGCATGGCGCGCATGCGTTCCGAAAGTCCGGCCAGGACGGCCTCGCGGTTTTTTTCGGCCAGGCCGCGCAGGGCCAGGGCCAGGTCGGCCCGGTCCACGGCGCGCAGCACCAGCGCCAGGTCGCGTGGCGGGAGGCGGCCCAGGTCCTCGAAGGTGAACATGCGTTCGCGCACCAGCCGGGCCAGGGCCGGGTCGTGCGCCTCGATCTCGGCCAGGGCCGCGTCGCGCGTGGCCGCGTCCATCTGGGCCAGGATGGCGGCCGCCGCCCCCGGGCCGCCCGGGCCCCTGGCCAGTGCGACGAATCGTCCGCCCATCGACGCCTCCTGGGCTACGCTGCGCGAAACCGCCCGCTCAGCCCAGGGCCAGGACCGTGAACTGGCTGGGCACGATGCAGTTGCCCGGCGCGTTGGGCAGCACCTCCAAGGCGTTGCAGCCCGCGATGCTGGTCAGGCGCTGCACGGGCAGGCCGTCCGCGAGGACGGTCTCGCTGCCCAGTATCCACATGGTCTCGCCGGAGATGAGGTGCGAGACAACGCCCAGCAGCACGCCCGCCTCGTCGCCCTCGGAGAGGCAGATGTCGGACAGCTCGTTGAGCGTGGGCATGCAGTCGCCGAGCACGTTCATGGCCGCGTCCGGGGCCATGATGGATTCGGAGACGTTGGGATAGGGCACGGGAACGGGCGCGGGGCCCACGGGCGTCAGGCAGACGTCCGGGAAGCCCATGGTCATTCCATCGCCCATGGTCAGCATGAACATATCGTGTCCTCCTCCCGCGCGTCAGGCCAGATGGATCTGGTCCGCGTCGATCTTCACGCTCTTCTCGGCCGACTGCACGATGGTCTCGGCCTGCACCACGTGCGACTCCGTGGCCAGGGTGCGCACCGATCCCGCCTGGGTTTCGTCGTGTTCCTTCACGAAACGCACGCTGCTGCCCAGGCGGGCCACGAAGCGCTCGAAGGCCGTCTCCACCCTGGCCCCGGCCGCGCGCACACGCTGCACGAGCAGGGAAAGGAGCCCCGCGTCGCAGGCGATGTCGGCCGCCCGCACCGCGATGCTGCCCGCCTCGATCCGCGTCTCCACCCCGTGCAGGCCGAGCGTCCCGGCGGCGACCAGCGACGCGTCCCCGCCGGATTCGAGGCGAAGCCCGTCCGGGAAGGCCAGCCGCGCGGGGCCTTCGCCCGCGCGTTCGAGCACCGAAAGCACATAACGCCGACCGTCGGGCAGGCTGGTGAGCAGCACCTCGTCCCCGGTCTCGGGCGCGAGCAGGCATGCGGCCGCGGGGACGGCCCGCCGCGGTCCCGCCCCGGCGTCCACGAGGAGCCCGTTCGCGTCCACGCGCAGGACGCGCCCGGTTTCAAGAGCCGTCTCGCCAAAGGCCAATTGCCGTGCCGGATGTCCCATGACGTCCTCCAGATCGTATGGCTCAGGCCCAGTCCTCGGACCTGGCCCGTTCCGCGTCGTCGCCCCTGGCCAGCGCCTTGTCCGCGCCGTCCCAGATGGCGTCCCTGTCCGTGACCCTGTGCAGCAGGGCCCCGGTGAAATCGCTCCTGCCGAAATAGCCCGCCGAGAGGTCGGCGTGGGAGAGGTCCGCTCCGCTGAAATTCGCGTCCGAGGCCTTGGCCCCCGCGAGCCGGGCGCCGGCCATGCGCGCCTGCGTGAGGTTCGCCCCGGAAAAATCGGCCCCGGAGGCGTCGGCCTCCATGAGCATGGCCTTGACGAGGTTGGCGTCGGCCAGGTTGGCCCCGGTGAGGTTGGCCTTGGCGAAGAGGCACTGCACGGCCCTGGCCCCGGAAAGATCCGCTCCCGAGAGATCGGCGGACATGAAGTTCGACCAGGCCAGGTCCGCTCCCCTGAACGAGGCCCCGCCCAGCTTGGCCCCGCCCGCCTGAACCATGCGGAAGGTCATGCCGGAAAAGTCCTGGCCCGAGAGGTCCGCGTCGCGCAGGAAGGTGCGCTCCAGGCGCGCGCCCGTGAAGATCGCGCCGGTCAGGTCCGCGCCCTTGAGGATGGTGCGCGAGAGGTCGGCGTCCGTGAAGTCCGCGCCCGCGAGGTTCGCGTCCGAGAGCAGGGTGCGGGGCAGGGCGGCCCCGGCCAGCACCGCCTCGGCCATGGCGCAGCGCTCCATGAGGCAGCGGTCCAGGTATGCCTCGGAGAGGTCCGCGCCCGAGAGGTCCGAGCCGTTCAGGACCACGCGCGAGAGCCTGGCCTTGGTCAGCCGCGCCCCGGTCAGGCGCATGGAGCGCCAGACCGTCCGGTCCAGCGCGATGCCCGAGAGGTCCGCGCCGGAGAAGTCGCAGTCCTTGAACCCCGTTCGTCCCACGATGGCGCCCGAAAGGGTCGCGCCGGTGAACGAACAGCGCTCGAACCACCCGCCCGTGAGATCGGCCCCGGAGAGGTCGATGCCCGAGAGGTCGGCGTCCTCGATGAACTCGTCGGCCCGGATGGCGGCCAGGACCTCCTCGCGCCTCATAGGATCATGCCCTCCCGCCGCATGGCCTCCTCGTGCGTCTCGATCAGGCTCATGCGCAGGTTCGCGCCCTGCAGCCGGGTCCGGTTGAACACGGCCTTGTAGAAGTCCACGGCGTAGAGGTTGGCCGCCGTGAGGTCGGCGTCGAGCAGCCGCGACTTGCGCAGGGAGCCGCCGTGCAGGTTCAGGCGCGCGAGGTTCGCGCCCGAGAGGTCGGACTTGCGGATGCGCGCCCTGTGCGCTGTGCAGCCGGACAGGGTGCTGCCCGAGAGGTCGCAGGCGTTGATGGCGGCGCCGCGCAGGCTGCAGGCGTCGAAGCTCGCGCGGGGCAGGGAGGATTCGCGCAGGCTCGCGCGGGACAGGTCGCAGCCCGCGAAGGAGACGCCCGGGAAGGCGCTGCCGCGCAGCAGGCGCAGGTTGGCGCAGTCCGCGTTGGAGAAGCGCACCGCCTCGCCCGTGCAACCGGAGAAGAGCGTGGAAGCAAGCCTGCCTCCCGCGAAGGAGACGTTGCTGAAGGCCGTGCGGTCGAAGGCGCAGCGCTCGAACGTCGTCTCCTCGAAGCGGGTCTTGGCCACCTGTCCGCCGCGCATCATGCAGAGCCGGAACGAGGCTCCGTTGCACACCGCCTCGCTGAAGTCGGCGTCAGCGAATTGCGCCTTGTTGAAGGCGGCCCGGTCGAGGACCGTCTTCACGAAGCGGCACGTGGAGAATTCCACGAACTCGGCGTTCGCCCCGGTGAGGTCCGCTTCGCTGAAATCGCTCCCTGTGAGCACGGCCTTGTTCAGGTCCACGCCGCGCAGGCTCGCGCCCGTGAAGACTGTTTTCCCGCCGATGGTCTGCGCCATCTTCGCGCCGTCGAGTTTGGCGTTCGTGAAGATCGTGCCCCGGATGATGGCCCGGGTGAAGTCGAGCCCCGAAAGATCCTGTCCCGTGAAATCAAGACCCGAGAGATCCACGCCCGCGAGGCTGCCGCCGGAGGCCTTGAGAGCCAGCACCTTCTCCGGCGTGGCGGCGGGCTTGCCGCCTTCCATGAGCATGGCTCCGGCCTTCTTCGCGGCCCAGCCGGGCATGGGGTTCGCGGCCTTGGCGCGGGCCGCCTCCAGGCTGGCCATGCCCTCGGCCCGCACCTGGGCCATGCGCGTGGCCACGCCCTCGTATTCGGCCCTGGACGCGTCGATCTTGGCCTCGCGCTCGGGCGTCAAGGAGCCGGTCTTGGCCAGCCCCTGCTTGGTCTTGTCGAAGGCCGCCAGCACGTCGGGGTCCGGACCGTCCGCACGCGGAGGCGGGGGCGCGTCCACCAGGGCCGGGTCCTTTCCCTTGGCTATGAGCGCCTGGCGCGCCTCGTCCATCATCCGCCCGCGCAGGCCGATGGCCTTGTTGCTGGCCGTGATCTGAGCCGTGGCACGCTCCCGGGACGCGGCCACGATGCCCTTCACGTCCACCTTGGGCACGGCGATGGAAAGCCCCTTCTTGTCCTTGGAGGGCAAGGCCACGCCCGCCGCGTCGGGCAGGGACAGGCCGAGGTCCTTCAAAGGCTCGAGCAGCCAGTCCCGAATGTCCAGTCCCTTGCGTTTTGCCGCGAAGAGGTGCGGTGCGGAAAACTCCACGGGCCAGACTCGGGGCCTCAGGCCCGGAGCGAGCGCCGCAAAGGGCTCGGCCAGGGCCTTGGCCGTATCCTCGTCCTTCGCCTCTTCGGGAGAGAGGGGCAGGAGCGCCAGGGGCGCGTTCTTCAGGGTAACGGCCAGATCGTCAGGGGCCTTGGCCGCTGGTGATGTGGGGAGGATGACGCTGTAGACGTCGCCCACCTCGGCATAGAGTAGACGGGCGGCCAGGGGATCGGAAGCGACCACGGCAGGTCGGCCGTCACCCGCGCCCAGGGCCAGCACGCCCTCGGACGAGCCGGGGACCACGCGTTCGGCGCAGGGCAGGGCGGGGACCGGCTCCCGCGGACCGACCTGGGCGGGCATGGGCCGCACGGCCAGCCGCACGCAGCGCGCGCCCTGAAAGTGCGGCACGAGCAGGCCCGGGCCGATGCGCAGGCGGCCGTTCATCTCCTTCGGCAAATCCTCAGGGGCGAGGCCCCATTCGGCCGGATCGAACTCCCGCGCCTCGGCCAGCCAGCCGAGATGCGCCCGGCGCACGTCCTTGCGCCTGAGCCCCCCGCCGGTGAGCACGGCCAGCCGCGCGGGCTCGGCGAAGAGCGTCTCGCGCGCCTCGGCCAGGAGGTGCAGGGCCGCCGTGGACCACAGCTCCTCCTGTTTGGGCAGGGGCCGAAGGGTGGCGGGATCGAAGCCCTTTTCCCGGATGAGGGCGTCGCGCTTGGCGATCTGGGCCGGAGTCAGCCCCTTGTCCTTGGCCGCCAGCAGCTCCTGCATGGATTCCGCCCGGCGGGCCGCGGCCGCGGCCTGTTTGGCCCCGGATTCCTCGATCAGGGGCAGCAGGGCCTGCAGCTTTCCCTGCAGGCCGTCGAACATGCGCACGTCGATCTTGGCCAAGTGGCCGTACGTGGCCTTGACCTCGCGCAGTCTGGCCTGGGCATGTTCAACCCGGGTCAGGGATTGCTGCACCTGGGCCATGCGGGCTGCCTGGCGCGCCTCGGGGGACGGCGCCGCGTTGGGCGCCTGGCCGAAGGAGGCGTCCAGGGTCTCGGCCACGTCCTGGGCGATGGTCCGGACCTGCCGCACCGCCTCGTCCACCTTGGCCTTGGCCGCGTCCATGACGCTCTGGTCGATCTCGACCCCGCGCGACAGGCGGCGCTGCTGCTCGTCGCGGTAGAATTCGACGGGTTTGGGGGCCTCGTCCTGGTCCTCGACCACGACGAAGAGCCGGGCGATGTCCGCGTGCTCGTCGTCCGCCGTCTCCACGGCGCAGCGGTAGAAGACCGCGCAGCGCTCCTCGGCCGGGAAGAGCCAGACCGTCTCAAGCCGCGTGGCCAACTCCTCGAAGCGGGCCTCGTCCGGCTTTTCCGGGTCCGGCGCGCGGGTGACGAAGAGGCGCACCCGCTTCCTGGGCAGGCGTCCCTCCACGACCCGCAGCCTGGGGTGCATGCCCTCCGCGGCCACGGCCTCGCCGCCCGCGAAGAAGCCGTCCGGCAGCACCTGCCCTGGCCCGGCCAGATTGAAGAAGCGCATGTCCACGTCGTCGGGCAGGCCGGGCCAGCGCTCGCGCTTCCACTGCTCGCCGTAGGTTCCGGCCAGCTTCAGGCGGCTGGGCGCGGTCAGCGGCGCGGGGAGGAAGGAGGCCGGAGCGGGCGCGTCGCTGGGCAGCCCGACGAGCGCGGCCGGGTCCTCCACGTTGGGCAGGGGGCGGACGGTCTCGCCCCAGGGCGCGTCCACCGGCCCCGCGCCCCTGCCCGCCGGGTTCTCGGCGAAGCCGGGGCCGCCGAAGGCGCGCGACCAGTCCAGGGGCATCTCGGAAAAGGTTCTGGCCGGGCCGGGCGCGAGACCGGATGGGCCACGCATCCACTCGCGGTCGCCGAACACGGACAGCTCGCGGAAGAGCGGCCCCACGCGCACGGCCACACGTCCCGCCGGAGCCGGGCCGCTCGCCGGAAAGCACGAGCCCGCTGCCAGGAACTCGCCGCGCGGCTTGGGGAAGCCCGCGTCGAGCATGGTCCCCTTGGGCAGCCGCCGCTGCGCGCATTGCCACATCTCCTTCTCGGGCAAGAGCGCGTCCGGCTCGCCCAGGGGGAAGAAGAGGCTCACCGCGGCCTGCAGATACCATGTGCCGCCCAGCCCGAAGACCGAGAAGAGGAGCCCGTGCTCGACGTCCTTGAGAACCTTCATGCCTTTCCCGTAACGACCTGTTTTCGTTCTACATGAAGATGATGGTCGTGGAGATGACGATCTTGGTTTCGCTGATGGAGGTCATGGCGTCGCACAGGACGTCGATGGTTTCGGCCAATTCCGTCTTGGCCTCGCCGATGTGCGTCTCCACCTGCGCGATCTTTTCCTCCATGTCCACGATCTTGGTGTATTGGTCGAGCACCTCGAGCTTGGTGTTCACGATCGCGGTGGCGTCCTCCCGGATCAAGGTGTGGACTTGTTCCACGCTGGTCTTCGTATCGATGACCCTGGTCAGATTCTCGGTCACCTGGGTCTTGGCGTTGGTGACCTCGGTGTGCGTGGCGTAGGTGCGCAGGCAGGTGACGATGTCCTGCTGGCTGCTCACCAGCGTCTTGATGCTCTCCACGTGGGCCTGGTTCTCGTTCAGCCACTCCTCCATCTTCTCCGCGCCGGTCTTGTTGTGGAAGGGGTGCCACTTCTTCTCGCCGCCGATGAGCAGCGAGGTGGCGAGCCCCAGGACCGACTCGTTGGAAAAGATCTCCACCCATTCCAGCCAGCCGCCGAAATAGTTTTCCAGCGTCAGCCCCACCACCGTCTCGGTCATCTCCCCCAGGATGATCTTGTTCTCGGCCGAGGCCTGGACCTGCAGCCCGCTCTTCGAATACAGCCTCACCCCGTATTCGCCGTCCTCGTCGATGGAGTCGCCGTCATCGCCCGAGGGATCGTTGTGCGAGCCCAGGCGCAGGAAGGTCCCGGCCGTGGGGGTGTGCAGCAGGATGCGCTGGTTGCCGTCCAGGTCCTCCATGTGGATCTTGTTGCCGCCGCCCGTGGTCATCTTGACCATGGTCTGGTCCGCGTCGGTCACGGGGCTGGGCGTCTCGGGGTTGGGGATGGCCCCGGCGATGACCGGGCGGTCGGGATCGCCGTCGATGAACGAGAGCAGGACTTCCGTGCCCTTGTGCAGGGGCGCGTGCATGCCCATGCCCGGGCCGGCGTAGGGCTGCATCATGCGCAGGTAGGCCGAGGCCTTGCCGCCGCTGCGGCCCGAGAGGTCGAAGGGCAGGATGACCTTGTAGCGGCCCTGGCTGTCCAGCTCCGCGTACTGGCCCGTGCCCGCGGCGTCGATCTTGGCCGAGAGCGTGCCGTGGATGCGCGGCCGCTCCGTCGCGCGCTCGGGCCGGAACTGCGCGGCCGCCGGGATGCACTCGAAGGAGTTGCGGTAGAACAGGTTGTCCTGCTCGGACAGCCCGCCCACGCCCAGGCCCGAGAGCAGATAGCGCTCCTGGCTGCCCTCGTGGCGCACGGAGACGGTCAGGTAGCGCTGGTTGAAGTCCCTGCGGTAGTGGCGGTCCAGGTCGAAGACGTAGCCCGGCCGCACCGCCGGGACGTTGGACAGGCCGTGGAAGACCTGCTCGCGGCAGGCGTATTCCTCGGCCCGCACCTGGGCCAGGCGGTTGCCCTCGGCGACGTCCAGGAAGTGCTCGCCGTAGAGGTAGATCTCGCCCCGTCCCTTGTCCGCCACCGTGGCCCGGCCCGTGAGGTCCAGGCCCGGCTTCTCGTAGTTGTAGTCCTTGAGCAGCAGGTTTCTGGGCATGGGCGTGCGCCTGAGCGCGAAGGACTTGATCACCTCGTCGGCCTGGGCCGCGTCCAGCCCCGTGGGCGGCGCGTAGTGGAAGGTCTCGTGGCCGGGCATGGCGGTGTGGGCGATGAGCGTGTCCGAGGCGATCATCTTCTCGCCCTGTTCGCCCTGCTCGAACCAGTAGTACGCGCCGTCGCGCTCCATCCAGCGCGAGACGAAGCCGAAGTGCGACTCGCCGTACTGGCAGAGGTAGTCCCAGGTGGGGTACTGGCCCTTCAGCCGGAACTCGAAGTCCAGGCCCTGCGAGAGGCCGCCGTCCGAGAGCACGTCGGAGAGGAACTGGTCCAGCTTCTTGTTCAGGAAGACTTGGTTGTGGTGGGTCAGGGTCAGCCACCACAGCTTGGGCCGCAGCCGGGCGCGGTAGAAGACCCAGGAGTCGGCCTGGTGCATCTGCTCGAAGGAGGCCAGGATGCCGTGGAAGGGCAGGTCGCCCTGCCTGCCCTTGATGGTGAAGGTGGCCGGGCTCTGCAGGATGGCCTCCAGGTCCAGGTCGGCCTTGTCCGAGACGAGCAGGATCTCGAAGTCGTAGAGCCGCGACAGCCCCTCCTCGCCCTGGAAGCGGACCACGACGAAGGCGTCCTTGGCCACGGCCTGGCTCTGGAACTGGAACGCGTACTCGGAAAGCTGGGGCATGGCGTCCTCCTCGGGGACTCTCTGCCGCCGCGACGCATGCCCGTGTGCTCATGCGTCCGGCCGGTGCGCCGCGCTGCGCTCAGCGCGGCCTGGGGATGGTCACGGTGAACCCGTTCGCCTCCCTGGCCAGGCGGGGCGCGCCTCCCGGCTCCGCCTGCCCGTCCGCGTAATGGAAGACGATGCGCAGGAAGGAGCCGTGCGTGCCGATGACCACGCGGCCGATGAAATTGTCGGGCAGCTCGTTGACCCGGCGCGAGGCGTTGCGCCACTCGCCCTTGAGGTCCACCACCCAGCGCGCCGGGGCGCGCATGAAGAAGATCGACTCGTCGCCCGCCGGGCGGTCGGTGGTGAAGACGGCCCTGAAGCCGTCCGCCGACTCGCTGAAGCGGTGCGACAACAGGCTCGCCGGACCGGCCGGAGGCGGCGGTCCGGGCTGGGCCGCGGGCGGCTGCGGCCCGGCGGCCAGCTCCTCCAGCTTCCTGCCCGCGCCTTCCAGGACGCGGCCCGCCCCGCCCACGGCCTCGCGCTCCAGGCGCACGGCGGCCTGCTCCAGGCGCTTCACGGTCCCGCGCACCTCGCCGGGCGCGCCGCCGCTCCCGAAGAGGTGGGAGAGGCTGAAGGCCCCGGGCAGCAGTCCGGCCTCGCGGCCCGCGGCGAGCACGAAGAGGCAGGCCGCGGCGGCCAGAAAGGCGATGAGCAGCGCCCAGGGCGCGCGGCGGGAATGCAGCAGGCTCACGGCGCGCCTCCCTGTCCGGTCGGGGCCGGACCCGTCGCGGCCGGTGCGGCCGGGGCTTCCGGGGCCGGAGCGCCCGGCGGCGTCCCTGCGCCCGCGCTCCCCGGCGCGCCGGGCGGAGGCGTGGCCGCGCCCAGGCCCGCCCAGCAGAAGGCGGCCCGGGAGGGGACCTTGAGCGGCGGGTACTCGGCGATGGCCAGCACCGGATCGGCCCCGCTCACGGAATAGTTGACCTGGATGCGCTTCACGCCCAGCCCCTCCAGCAGCGTCTGCTGCGCGGGAAAGTCCTTGGGTTCGTAGATTTCGCGGCCGTCGCGGAAATCGCGCAGGAAGTTCTTGAAGCCCCACTGCCCGGGCCAGGTCCTGGTCAGGGAGGTCTCGCGGAAGGCGATCTCCAGGGAGACCTCGCCGCAGCTCGCGGGTTCCCAGACGAAGTCCAGGGAGTCCTGGTAGTTGTAGTTGTCGAGCTGCTGCGGCTTGGCCGCGCACTGCAGCATCAGGCTCACCAGATAGGGTTCGGACACGGCCTCCTTGTTCACGTTGGTGGGCAGGGCCGTGAGTCTGACCGTGTACTTGGGCTGGATCTGCTGCCGCCGGGCCGAGCCCTGGTCGAGCAGCGCCAGGAAGGGCTCCTCGAAGGGGAAGGGCACGCCGAGCCATGCCCCGCCGAACCAGCCGTCGGCGTTGCGCTTCAGGAACGGCTTGGCCGGGCCGAGGATGAAGGCGTTGGCCGCGCCCTGCTGGCCGAAGAGGGCCTCCCAGAGCTGGGCGTCGGGCACGTTCCTGACCTCGGCCAGGACCTGGGCCTGCCACAGGTCGTTGAGGCCGCAGGCCGTCTCGTAGGTGGCCAGGGTCGCGAGGAAGACCAACGGCCCCTCGACCAGCCGCCAGACCGCCTCCTCCGAGGACTTGCCGTCGCCGAGCAGGGGGCGGATGCGGTGCAGCGCGGAGGTGGCCAGGTCCACGGCCGTGGGCTGGCCGCCGCCCGGCTGGACCCCGGCCTGGCCCGGCGGGGCGGGCGTGGCCGCCCCGGCGCCGCCGAAGTGCTGCGAGGTGAAGCGGAAGGCCGCGTCCACCGAGGCGGTCACGGGCAGGAAGGCGGAGAGCTGCTTCATGTAGTCCTGGAAGGCCGCCACGGCCTGGACGATCTGGTCCAGCCGGGCCATGACGTGCGGGTCGAACTGGGCCACGGCCTTGGCCAGCCCCTCCTTGACCCCGGCCTCCACCTTCTGCTCCAGGGAGGCCTCCTTCTGTCCGGCGCGGTAGTAGGTCAGCAGGGCCGAGAAGCGCTCCGGCACCAGGGTCCACGAGGGCGGCGGCGCGATCTGCTCCACCGCGTCGAACTCGCTCTTCATGCGCTCCAGGAGCTTGAAATAGGGGTTCTCCAAGGTGGCCATGGCCGATCCGGCCGAGAGCCAGCCCTCGCGCGTGATCAGCTTTTCCAGCCCCGCCTCGAAGTCCATGGCGAAGAGCTGCCATTCCTCGTAGAAGCGCTGCTGGTACCACGCCCAGAAGGCCGCGGAGCGCAGGGCGAAGGTCTGCTTGTCGGCCACGGCCTCGCCCACGCGGGCCAGCAGCTTCTCGATCTCGGCCTTGCCCTGGGCGGTGAAGGCGGCGTTGACCTGGGCCGCGTGCCGCGCCTGCCCCAGGCCCGGCCAGAAGTCGTCCAGGGTCGCGTCCACCAGCTCGGGCCGGGCGTCGGCCCAGTCGGCCAGCCAGTGCAGGTTCACGCCCTCGACCTCGATGAGCCGGGCGGCCCAGGCCTGCAGTTCGCGCGCCTCGCGGTCCAGAAGGCCGGTGTCCTCCTCCCAGGCGGCGTAGGAGCGGTACATGTCCGGGAAGAAGGCCGCCACCTCGGGCAGACGTCCGCCGAAGGACATGGCCAGGGCGTCCACGGGGCCGCCGCCCTCGGCCTTGGCCTGTCCGGCCTGACGCGCCCGGATGGTGTCGATGCGCCAGACGAGGTACTCCAGGGACTGGGCCATGGATTCCTCGCGGGCGTGCGCCCCCAGGGCGGCGAAGCGCGCGTTCATGGCCCGGTCCGCGTGTTCCAGGACCCGTTCCCGGAACCAGGCGCAGTACTGCCGCTTGAGCACGGTCAGGGCCTCGCCGCCCTGGCGCAGCCCCATGCCCGGCCACAGGCCGCCCCGCAAGGCCTTCTCCATCCCCGCGATCCTGTCGCGCAGCAGCCCCATCTGGACCATGTCCGCGGCCAGGCTTCCGGCCGGGAGCGGGGCGCGCGGGAAGGCCGTGCGCACCGGCTCCATGGCCCCCTTGACCTGCACGTAGGCCAGGGAGGAGAGGCCGACGCAGGCCAGCAGGGCCAGCAGCCAGGCGGCCAGGCCCATGGTGCGCGTGGCCGTGCGCCAGGAGAGGTATTCGTCGATGAGCCGGAAGAGGCCGCGCTCGCGCGGCAGGATGGTGGCGAAGAGGTCGTGCAGGAAGAGGCCCCGGCCCGTGTCCGGCAGCCGCCACTCCTTGCCCTTGAAGGAGTCGAGCCCGCCGAGCACGCCGGAGCGGGCCATGCCCGACTGCCGCCCGCTGGAGACGAAGACGCCGCGCAGGTAGGGCGTCTCCTGGTAGGGGTTCTCGCTGAACGCGCCGTCCACGAAGGCCCGCACGAGCGGGGCCAGACGCTCGAACTCGTCGGGGAAGAGCGCGGCCTTGCCGTCGGCCTTGCCCGAGCGCGCCGCCAGCAGCAGGCGCATGTCCTTGAGGCGGCGCGAGACGTGGCCCAGGGCCTCGTCCAGGAACTCCTCGGGGGCGCGCCGCTCCTCCTGGTTGAGCAGGCCCATGGCCTGGCCGCGCTCCGTCTCGGGCAGGAGGTCGCAGAGCGCGGTCATGCCCAGCACCAGATCGAGCTTGGTGAGCAGCAGGTAGACCGGGAACCTGGCCCCCAGGGTGCGCATGAGCTGGTCCAGGCGGCGGCGGATGGAGCGGCCGTACTCCGCGATCTTGTCCGCGTCGCCCGCCAGCAGCCTGTCCGCGGGCAGGGTCACGATCAGGCCGGAGAGCGGTTCGCGGCGGCGGTAGCGGGCCAGCAGGGAGAGGAAGCGCTCCCACTCCTCGCGGTCCGCCTCCTCGTCGATGGGGATGGCGTAGCGGCCCGCGGTGTCCAGGACCACGGCCTCCTCGAAGAACCACCAGTCGCAGTTGCGCGTGCCCGCGATGCCCTTGGCCGGGCCCGCGTCCGTGAGGATGGTGGTGAGCCGGGCGTGGGACACGGCCGTGGACTTGCCCGAGGCCGTCTCGCCGAAGATCATGAACCAGGGCAGGGTGTAGAGCGGGTCGCCGCGGCTCTTCAGTTTGGAGGCGCGCAGCGTGGACACGGCCTTGCTCCAGCGTTCCTGCAGCTCCTGCAGCCTGCGCCGCTCGTGGGCCGGGGCGGCGTCCACGGCGCGCTGGTCCTGGGCCACCACGCGCTTGACGAACGCGGCCTCGCGCCTGCGGTAGTAGAGGCGGCGCAGGAAGAGGACGAGGAGGATGAGCGCGAACAGCCCGGCCGTCAGGGCCGCGGCGGACCACTGCGGCCAGCCCTCGTGCCGGGCCAGGAGCAGCGCGCCGAAGGCCGCGGCCCCGACCAGGGCCAGGAGGAGGAATATCTTGAGGGCGGCGATGAGCAGTCGGGCCATGTGCGTGGTCAATCCTTCACCGGGAGGCTCGTCCCGGGGCGCGTCATGTCAGGGCCTTCAGCCACTCCTGCACCGAGGCCGCGAGGAGCGAGGCGTAAGCCGCGTGGATGCAGGCCGCCACGAGCAGCGGCAGGCCGAACAGGGCCAGCAGGGCGAGCGTCGGCCGGACCCTGGAGGGGGGCGGGGCCTCGGGCCGCTCGGCATAGGCCTCGGGAAAGACGTGCTCGCCCAGGGCCGGGCTTCCGGCCAGCAGGCGCTTGAGGCTGGCCCGGGTGATCTGCCCCAGGGTCTCGCGGCCGCGTTCGTCGTAGTAGCGCCCCGTGAAGCCGAGGGTCAGGCAGGCGGCGTAGACCTCCAGCACCTCGCGCAGGCAGGAGCGGCCCCCGGCCTCGCCCATCAAGCCGCCGACGCCGTCGTCGTAGGCGAACTCGTCGCCCGCGGGCAGCACGCCCGAGGCCTTGTCGCAGAGCGCGGCCAGACGCACGTAGAACTCCTCGCCCGCGTTGGCCGTGGAGAAGCGCAGCCGCTGCAAGGGCCGCTTCATCCATTCGGTCCGGCCCGGCCAGTCCGAGGCCAGCACCGCCTCGTCGGCAAAGGCGCAGGCCGCGAAGGCCGCGTCCTGCACCTCCTCGGGCCGGTGCTCGCGGCAGGCGGCCACGGCCTCGTCGAGCAGGCGGTCCATGTCGGCCCGCGCCGTGGCGTAGGGCACGTCCCGCATCTCGGGCTCGCGCGCCAGCAGGGCCGCGAAGGCCAGGGCGGGAAGGAAGCGGTCCACCAGGGCCACGCGCTACCTCCCGATCACCGCGAGCTGGGCGTCGAGGTCCGCCGGGGCCTCGTCCCAGTAGATGGACAGGCTCTGGCCCGTGACCACGTCGTTCCACTGCGGGCTCTCCGCGCCCACGCGGAAGTAGAGCGCCCCGGGACGGCGCGGCAGCCCGGCGGGCGGCCCCTCGCTGTAGCCCAGGGGGATGCCCGGCACGGCGCGCACCAGCAGCGAGGACATGCCGCCCGTGGCCGAGAGCTTGAGCACGCGCTGGGCCGAGGCGCGCATGGCCGCGGGGTCGGCCGCGTCCGAGGCCAGGACGAGCCAGAACTCGCCGCCCTCGGCCAGGACGTGGGGCGGTATCTCCACGGTCCAGTAGGGGTCCTTGAAGACGAAGCGGGCGGCCCAGCGCGGCCCGGCCGAGACGGCCTCAATGAGCCTGACGGCCACGTCGCGCGCGGCCCGGAAGCAGGGTCCCAGGTTCTCGTGGTCGTAGGCGGGGAGCAGCGACTCGCCCTGCCAGGTCTCGCCCAGGGCCCCGATCTCCAGGGAGAAGACCGACAGCTCGGCCACCAGTTCGCGCAGCAGGCCGTAGGCCTCGAAGGGCGAGGCGCAGGGACCGCGCACCGTGTGGTCCAGGCGCGCGGCGAAGCGCGAGAGGGTGCGCAGGGCCATGAGCAGCACGGCCAGTTCGCCCGTGTCGCCGCCCCGGCCCGAGAGGTTCTTGTAGCCTTCGAGCTGGCGCGTCTTGCCCAGCACGCGGTCGCGCAGCTCGGTCAGGATCGAGGCCAGGGCCGGAGCCGCGCAGATGGTCAGGCAGGGGGGCGCGAAGGAGGGGTCGGCCTTCAGGGCGTCGCCCTCGCGCACGATGCGGGCCACGGCCACCAGGGCGTGGTCGCCCATGCTCGCGGCCTCGGGCTCGAAGACGATGCGCAGCACGCACTGCAGCCGCCGCACCTGGGCCGCCGGTCCGTCGCCGTAGATGTCGGGCAGGTTCTCGGGCTCGGCGGGCACGGCCCAGCGCGTGGGCGCGGCGGCCATGGCCTCGGGGGTTTCGGCCTGGGTCACGTTGGGCTCGCCGGGCTTGATGCCGCGCAGCCCCACGTAGACGGTCATGCCGCCCCCGGCCGGGATGGCCTCGACCGGTATCCGCCGTCCCGCGGCCACGGCGTTGCCGGGATACGCGGCCAGCCCGCCCAGGCCGTCGGGAAAGAGCAGGGAGAGGCGGGTGAAGTCCATGCGCCCGGCGGCCAGCGCGCCCTCGTCCACCTGCGCCTCGGCCGCGCCCCAGAAGTAGGGCCGGGCCGCGGCCAGCAGCGGCAGCAGGGACTCGACGAGATAGCGGTCCGCGAGCTGGAAGTGCTGGGGCTGCAGGAACAGCCCGTGGTGCCAGAATACGGGTCCGTGGGCCACTTACTCGCCTCCGGTGCGCTGGATGGATTTGGGGCCGAAGAGCAGGTCCATGGTCAGGACCCCGGGGTTGTAGACGTCGGATTTCCAGAACAGCCAGCCCTCCTGGGAGACGTTGAGGGGGAACTGTCCGGTGCGCGTCACCAGCCCCGGCTGCAGGTCGTAGTAGCCCGCGGCCAGACCCACGAACTGCGCGCCCTCGGCCCGGTCCAGGCGCATGGTGGCGTTGGCCGAGGGGCTGATGAACTGGCGCTCGTAGTGCAGCACGGACTTGTCGAAGCGGTCGCAGGCCAGCAGGCGGCGGATGCCGCCCTGGGTCGCGGCCAGTTCGGCGAAGGCCGCGGGTGCGTCGAGCTGGTAGATGCAGAGCAGTACGTTGTGCGAATAGCCGTCGTAGCTGTTGAGGTCCGGCGAGGCCGTGATGTTCAGGGTCAGGCCGCCGGGCATCCAGGTCCACTTCACGGCCTGGGGGCTCTCGGCGTTCTGCGGCGCCTGGTAGGGCTTGGGCGGGGGCGCGTCCTTGCCGCCGCAGGCGTGCGGGCCGCACAGCAACAGGACCCCGAGCAGGCCGCGCAGCAGCCCCCGGGACAGCCCCCGGAGCAGACGGCCCGGACCGCTTCCGAATGTGTGCGCAGAGAGGGGCCTGTCCAGCATCGCCATGCTCCGTTTCTGCCCTATGCCAGGGTGACAGTAAAGACGTCCGCCTCGTCCCGGTCCGGGAAGGGACCGAAGACCACGGCCTCGGGCGCGCCGGTCAGGCGCACGAAGTAGGATTCGGCCTCGGACAGCTCGTTCTTGACCCCCCAGGCCTCGAATTCGGCGCTGTTCAGGGTCAGCTTCATGCCCTTGACCGGGTAGTGCAGGGTGGAGTTCTGCGGGATGGTCCCGGCCTGCCCCACGCCGTGCGCGTCCGGCGCGGCCCCGGCCGCGCCCAGGAAGGCCCCCTGCCAGGGGTCGCGGCCCGGGCCCGTCTCCAGCCAGAAGCCCAGCCCCGGCAGGGGATGGACGTTCAGGCGGTACTCCCCGGGCTCCTTGAGGCGGATGGCGTTGGCCTTGGCCACGGCCTTGACCCCGAGCCCGGTGGGCACGGCCTCGGCCCCGCGCAGCGGCGTGGGCAGCGAGAGCGGATCGACCTTGCCGCCCGAGGTCGAGAGCAGGATGGGGAAGCCGTGGCCGTGCGCGGCCTGCGCCGCCAGGGCCAGGTACGAGAGGCCCTGGCGCGTGGTCTTGTCCAGGAAGCGCCCGGCCTGGCCCACGATGATCCAGCAGCCGCAGTTCTCCGCCGCCAGCTCGGGGATGGCCCCGCTCCAGGCCATGTGCGCCAGGTCGTCCTCCCAGAAGTGGCCGCCCGGCGCGAGGCCGTAGCGGGCCGTCTCCTGGAAGATGAGTTTGGCCAGCCCCTCGTCCTTGTCGAGCATGGTGATCCAGACGCTTTTCTTCATGTCTACTGCTCCCCTAGGCGAAGGTCATGGTGAAGTTGCCGTCCCCGTCCACGTCCAGGGCCACGGAGGAGGGCATTCCGGCTCCGGACATGTGGGCCAGGATCTCCTGGGACATGCGCGGCAGGATGTTGCCGGAGAGGATGTACTCGATGTTGCGCGCCCCGGTCTCCACCTCGGTGCAGCGCGCCGCGATGGTCTGGGGCACCGCGTCCGTCCAGGAGAGGGCCATCTTGTTGTTGGCCGCGAGCCGCTTTTGCAGCGCCTCCAGCTTGAGCGCGGCGATGCGCCCCAGGGCCTCGGCCGAGAGGCTCCGGTAGGGCACGATGTTCATGCGCGCCAGCAGGGCGGGCTTGAAGTGCTCCGAGAGGATGGGCCGGACAGCGCCGAGCAGCGTGTCCAGCTCCGCCTTGGCTCCGTCCTTGGTCATCTCCTGGATCACGTCCGAGGCCAGGTTGGAGGTCAGCATGATGATGGTGTTGCGGAAGCTGATCTCCTTGCCCTCGCCGTCCGTGAGCATGCCCTTGTCGAAGACCTGGTAGAAGAGGTTCATGACGTCCAGGTGGGCTTTTTCCACCTCGTCCAGCAGGACCACGGAGTAGGGGCGCTGGCGCACGGCCTCGGTGAGCATGCCGCCCTCGCCGTAGCCCACGTAGCCCGGAGGCGAGCCGATGAGCCGCGAGACCGTGTGCTTCTCCTGGAACTCGCTCATGTTGATGGTCACCACGCTCTTCTCGTCGCCGAAGAGCATGTCCGCCAGCACGAGGCCGGTCTCGGTCTTGCCCACGCCCGAGGGGCCGACCAGGAGGAAGGTGCCCACGGGCTGCTCGGGCGCGCGCAGGCCCGCCTTGGAGGCCTTGACGCCCTGCGTCACGGCCGCGATGGCCGCCTCCTGGCCCTTGATGCGCTCGGCCAGACGCGCCTCCAGGTCCGCCACCACGGCGGCCTGTTCGCGCGCCACCTTGCCCAGGGGGATGCCGGTCCAGTCGCTGACCACCTTGGCCACCACGTCGGGCGTGACCTCGATGGAGACGAGGCCGTCGCCGAAGCGCGAGGCCTCGTAGGCGGCGCGGGCCTCGTCCAGGGCGGTCCTCAGGTCCGCGGGCGGCTCCCCGTCCGGGGGCGTCCCGTCGGCCAGGGCCGTGCGCGCCTCCACCAGGGCGTGGGCCGCGTCCAGCTCCTTCTTCCAGCCCGCCCTGACCTCCTCGGCCTGGGCCGCCAGGGCCGCGATCCTCTCGCCAAGCGCGGCGATGCGCGCCTCGTCCACGGGCGCGCCGTTGGCCTTGTCGCGCTCGATGGCCCGCTTCTCGCGCTCGGCCGCCTGGCCCGCGCGCTCCTTGTCCTCCAGCTCGCCCGGCTTGGACGAGAGGCTGACCTTGACCCGCGCGCAGGCGGTGTCCAGCAGGTCGATGGCCTTGTCCGGCAGGAAGCGCCCGGTGATGTAGCGGTGCGAGAACTCGGCCGCGCACTCGATGGCGTCGTCGCGCACCACCACGCGGTGGGCCTTCTCGTAGGAGTCGCGGATGCCGCGCAGGATCAGGGCCGCGGTGGCCGGGCTGGGCTCGTCCAGCTTGACGAGCTGGAAGCGCCGGGCCAGGGCCGGGTCCTTCTCGAAGTATTTCTTGTACTCCTTCCAGGTGGTGGCGGCGCAGGTCTTGATCTCGCCGCGCGCCAGGGCGGGCTTGAGCAGGTTGGCCGCGTCCGAGCCGCCCGCCGAGCCGCCCGCGCCCACCAGGGTGTGCGCCTCGTCGATGAACAGGACGATGGGCGCGGAGCTGGACTTGATCTCGTCGAGCACGCCTTTGAGCCTGCGCTCGAACTCGCCCTTCATGCCCGCGCCCGCCTCCAGAAGGCCCATGTCCAGGCCGAGCAGGGTCACGCCCGCCAGCACCTCGGGCACGTCGCCCTCGGTGATGCGCAGGGCCAGCCCCTCGATCACCGCGGTCTTGCCCACGCCGGGCTCGCCCACCAGAATGGGGTTGTTCTTGCGGCGGCGGGCCAGGATGTCCACGATCTGCCTGATCTCGGCGTCGCGGCCGAAGACCGCGTCGATCCTGCCGGCCTTGGCCTTGGCCGTGAAGTCCTCGCAGAACTTGGCGATGAAGCTCTCGCCCCCCGCGCCCGGCGCGCCGGTCCCGGCCTCCGCGCCGCCGCCCGCCCCGGCCGGGGCCTCGCCCGCCGATTCCGAGGAGGCCCTGGCCAGGTCCCAGAAGGTCTTTTGCAGCTCCTCGCGGTTGACCTGCCCGAGCTGGTCGGCGTAGCCGCCCTGGGCGTAGAAGCTCGGCTTGCGCAGGAAGGCCAGGAGCACCGCGCCCGAGCGGATGCGGGCCAGCCCCAGGTCCACCGAGGAGACGAGCCAGGCCGCCTCCAGAAGCTCCATGAGCAGGGGAGAGAAGACCGGCCGCGACGAGTTGCCCGCCCGGAAGTCCTCCATGGCGTCGGCCAGGGCCTTCTTCACCCGGCCCGCGTCCACGCCGAAGCGGGCCAGGGCCAGGGGCACGTCCGAGGCCTGCTCCTCCAGGCAGGAGAGCAGGAAGTGCTCCACCGTGACCTCGTAGTGCGTGCGGTTCACGGTCAATCCGGCGGCCGCGTGCAGGGCCTGGGTGCAGAAGCCGTTGCACTTCTCCAAGAGCGCTTTCATGTCCACGCCGATCATAGCGCCGTGCTCCTTTGTTTGTTGAGGTCGCTTTGCGTGCGCAGGTCGGAAAAGAGGGCCCGCGGGACCTCGGACCCGGACGCGCCGAGCCAGACGTCGCAGCCGAGGCGGGACCACTGCCCGCCGTCCACGCGGCCGGGCCGGGCCTCGTCCGGCCGCAGGCTGACGAGCACGTCGAACTCCAGCGGCTCGGTGCAATAGAAGCGCACCAGCCGCACCAGGGCGTCGTGCCACTCGCCGCCGGGGATGACGCGGGCGAAGTCCTCGGCGTGCAGCGGGCCGACCTCGATGCGGATCTTGCCCGTGTCGTCCCGCACCTCGCTGCCCAGCCAGGCCGTGCCGCCGAGCTGCGCCGCGTCCGTGCCGAGCAGGCAGCGCTGGTCCTCGGGCACGGGCACGGTGCGCGGCACGCACTGCACCACCCTGGCCTTGGCCCCGGAGCGGTCGGAGAGCAGGCAGGAGAGTCCCGCGGCCGAGCGCGGGAACTGCGTCAGCAGCCCGGCCGAGCGCAGCAGCAGCCCGGGGATGGAGAAGCTGTTGCGCACCTCGGGATCGCCCAGCCCCACCAGGCTGTAGAGCCGCTCCATGGTGGCCGCGTCGCGCTCCTCGCAGACCTTGAGGTGCAGGCGGTGGCGCGCCCAGGCCAGGAAGAAGAGGGTGAAGAAGCCGTCCCCCACCACGTCCAGGAAGTCGCGGCTCACGGAACGGTCGTCGGCCTGCTCGTCGAGCAGCTCCTCGGTGTAGAAGGTGGGCAGGGGCGAGGAGGGGCCGTAGAGCCCGAGGAAGGTGGCCGTGAGCCGGAAGCGGGCCTGCGCCGCGCCCTCCCCGTTCCTGGCGTCCGCCGCGTCGTCCGGCCCGGCCTCGGGCGGCAGCTCCTCGACGTCCGTCAGGTCCGTGGGCGGAAAGCCCAGGGAGAGCAGGGCGCGCACCCTGAGCTGCTCGCGCAGGAAGCGCTCGGCCTTCTCCCCGCCCCCGGCCCCGTGGGCCTGGCGCAGCAGCCGCACGGCCTGCAGGAAGGAGAAGGCGCGCGGATTGGCGCGCAGCCCCTCCAGCACCGAGGGCCCGGGCGCGGCGGCCGCATCCGGCGCGGCGCTCACAGCAGGGGCCTGTCGCCCAGCCGTTCGGGCCATGCGAAGCGCTCCTTGCGCAGGGTGTCCTCGGCGGTCAGCCGGGTGTAGGAGTTGATGGCCGCGTAGTTGCCCAAAAAGACGTCCAGCACCGAGCCGAAGAGGAACATGTCGCCCTCGCCCGCGAAGCCCTGGCGGTCCAGGGTCAGGCGGATGTTCTGGCCGCGCGCGATGCGGCCGCGCACGAAGCGCTCGGCGGCGTGCAGCTCCAGCCCCGCGATGGCCTCCACGCGGCGGGTGTTGGCCAGCACCGCGGCCCGGTCGCGCGTCTCGGTGAAGATGTAGAGCTTGAGCATGGAGCGCAGGTTGTCCGCCGTGGCCACCGAGAGGTAGTTGAGAAAGAGGTGCGAGAGCAGCCGCCAGAGCAGGTTGTTGCCCAGCGGCGGCTGCACCGGCGAGGTGGGCGGCCGGATGTTGGCGAACTCGGCCAGCTCGGGCGAACTCTGGGTGGGCATGCGCACGTCCCCGGCGCGCAGGGTCTCGGGCAGCGAGGCGTTGGTGCACATCACGTCGATGGACAGCGTCTCCAGCCGCGGCTCCTCCTGCGTCCCGGGGTAGGCCACGGAGAGGTGCAGTTCGGCCCGGCCGTCCAGGGGCGAGAGGCGGTGGTGCAGGGCGTAGACCGGCGTGGCCTCGACCTGGGGGTTGAACAGCTCGAAGGGCAGGTAGTCGCGCTCCTGCACCGTGCCCTGCACGAAGCCCGTGACCGTGTTCACGGTGTAGACCTGGTAGTGCCGGGGGTTCTGTCCCGAGGGCCGGATGGGGTACTCGGGCTTCTTGTGGTCGAGCAGGATGGGGTCGGCGTGGTGCGGGAAGAGGTTCAGCGCCGGGCTGACGAAGAGCTGGAAGTGCTCGGCGCGCATGGGCGGCAGATCCGGGGGCAGCCCGTCGAAGACGAACTCCAGGGAGAAGGCGCGGCCCTGGCCGCGGCTCGTCCAGGCCGAGAGGTCGAGGTCGAAGAAGAGGAACTTCTCGGGCAGGATGAAGTATTCCTGCAGCACGCGGTAGCCCGGGAAGGAGCGGGCCGGGAAGGGGATCAGCGTCTCGTCCTCGTCGAAGCCCACGGGCCGCACGGCCGAGGGCCGCAGGGAGAGGGGCGCGCCGCCCGCGCCGGACGTGAGGCGCACCTCGCGCAGCCGCGTGAAGAGCAGCCAATAGCGCCGCGAGGCCTCGGCGTAGTCCCCGGCGAGATGGAAGCGCAGGCGCTTGGCCGAAAAGGCGGCGAGGTCGATGGAGGTCAGCCCCAGGGAGAGGCTGAAGCGCCCCTGGCTGCCGCCCTGGGATTCGAAGCTCCCGCCGGTCACGGCCAGGGGATGCAGTTCCACGTCGTAGCTGGTGGTGAAGGTGCAGCGCGTGCCCTCGCTCTCCACCGAGTCGATGGCCGTGCCCGCCTTGACCGTGAGCGACTCCATGAGGCTGCGCTTGGGCGTGAAGCGGATCAGGGTCGAGGAGGGGATGGGCCTGAGGTAGTGCGGAAAGATGAGCTGGATGAGGCCGTGCACGATCTCGGGAAAGTCGTCGTCGAGCTTTTCGTAGATCAGCCCCGAGAGGAAGGCCGTGCCCTCCAGGATGCGCTCCACGTCCGGATCGGCCGACTGCCCGGAGAGCAGCGGGGCCACGGCCGGGTGCGCCTTGGCGAAGTCCGCGGCCAGATCGCGCAGATGGGAGAGTTCGCGCTGGTAGTACTTGTCGATCACGCCGGGCTCCTGCCTACTCCAGGACCGTGATGCGGCCGTCCGGGCTGAGGATGGTCTCGAAGACCACCGGGGTCTGCCGCCCTTCCACCGCCACCCGGGCCGCGAGCTTGAAGACGATGGTGAAGGGCTTGTCCGGCTGCGGCTCGAAGCTCACCTGCACCTGGTCCAGCCTGGGCTCGTAGCGGCGGATGACCTTGGTGATGGCCTCCTCGATGTCCGGGATGGAGTCCGCCCCGAACGAGCTGGCGATGGCCGTGAAGTCCGGCACGCCGAAATCCGCGGCGATGGGCGCGCTGCCCTGGCGCGTGTTCAGGATCTTGCCCAGGTGCCCGAGCACCGAGGCCACGGCGGCCTTGGGATCGGCCTCGCCGCGCCAGTCCGGGTCCTGTTCGATGGCCCGCAGCCGCTCAAGGAGCCTCTTTTCGCGCATCGTCCCGCCTCGCGCCGCAGGAAAAGGCGGCCGCGCCCCGCGCGGGGCGCGGCCGCCCGGGCCTTACGCCTTCCAGTTGTCCGTGTACTCGATGTTGCCGTCGTTGTAGGTCCAGGTGATCTTGGAGTAGGTGAAGGAGACGTCCTCCATGTCGTGGTAGGGCTTGTTGTCCGGGAGGAAGGTCAGCGGGGTGTGCTCGCGCATGCTGACGATGATCGCCTCCTCCATCTTCACCGTGTAGTACTTTTCCTCGGTGCCGTCGGGCTTGATGCGGTAGAAGTCCAGGGTCACGGAGCACTGCTCGCCGGTGCAGCAGGCCTTGAACAGCTTGGGGCTGGCCTGGTCCTTGTGCTTGTAGACGGTGAAAGGGTGGTGGATGCGCTGGCCCGTGGGCAGACCGGTGTGGGTGTCCTTGGGAATCTCCACGATGTGCGTGGAGCCGTAGACCAGAATCCTGTCCTTCTTGTCGCCGCCCTGCGGGCAGTCGCCCTTGATGTCGCCCTGGGTCTTGCCTTTGACGGCCATGTAAGCGGTGAGCGCCATGATCTTCCTCCTATTGGAAACCGTGGTTGGGTGAAACCGCCTATTCCTTGTCCAGCTTGCCGACCAGCGAGAGGGTGAAGCTCGCGCCCATGTACTTGAAGTGGGGGCGCGCCTTCAGCGACACCGAGTACCAGCCCGGGTCCCCGGCCACGTCGTTGACCTCGATCCTGGCGAAGCGGAGCGGCCGCTTGCTTCGGGTCGTGGGGTCGGGGTTGTCCATCTCGGTCACGTACTGGCTGATCCACTTGTTCAGCTCGCTCTCCAGGTCGGTGCGCTCCTTCCAGGTGCCGATGTTCTCGCGCTGGATGACCTTGATGTAGTGGGCCAGCCGGTTCATGATCATCATGTAGGGGAGCTGGGTGGAGAGCTTGAAGTTCAGCTCCGCCTCCTTGCCCTCCGGGGTGTTGGGGAAGACCTTGGACTTCTGGGCCGAGTTGGCCGAGAAGAAGGCCGCGTTGTCCGAGCCCTTGCGCATGGTCAGGGCGATGAAGCCCTCCTCGGCCAGCTCGTACTCGCGGCGTTCCGAGATCAGCACCTGGGTCGGGATCTTGGTCTGGGTCTGGCCCATGGCCTCGAACTGGTAGAGCGGCAGGTTCTCCACCGCGCCGCCGCCCTGCGGGCCGATGATGTTGGCGCACCAGCGGTACTTGGCGAAGCTGTCCGTGAGGCGCGAGGCGAAGGCGAAGGCCGTGTTGCCCCAGCAGAAGTCCTCGTTGCCCTCGGCCTGCTCCTGGAAGCTGAAGGTCTTGGCGGGCACGGTGTTCGCGCCGTAGGGCAGCCGGAGCAGGAACTTGGGCAGGGTCAGGCCCACGTAGCGCGCGTCCTCGGATTCGCGGAAGGAGCGCCACTTGGCGTACTGCGGCATCTCGAAGATGGAGTGCAGGTCCTTCAGGTTCGGGAGCTGCTCCCAGTTCTCGATGCCGAAGAACTCCTTGCCCGCGGCCGCCACGAAGGGCGCGTGGGCCATGGCCGAGACCGCGCCCACGTACTGCAGGAGCGAGACGTCCTGCGGCCCGGGGCCGAAGTCGTAGTTGGCGACCATGGCCCCGATGGGCTGGCCGCCGAACTGGCCGTACTCCGCGGTGTAGACCTGCTTGTAGAGGCCGGACTTGACCACCTCCGGGGCGTCCTCGAAGTCCGAGAGCAGGTCCTCTTTCGAGACGTTCATGAACTCGATCTTGATGTTCTGCCGGAAGTCCGTGCGGTCCACCAGGAACTTGAGCGACCGCCAGGCGGACTCCAGCTTCTGGAACTGCTCGTCGTGCATGATGGTGTTGACCTGGGCCGAGAGCTTCTGGTCGATCTCGGAGAGCATGTCGTCCACCAGCGCGCCCGAGACCTTGGCCTCGCCGCCTGTCTGCACGAGCTGCTTGAGGAAGGCCTGCAGCCCGGCCTTGGTCGCGGCGAAACCCTCGTCCGAGGGCTTGAGCTTGGAGGCCTCCACGATCTCGTCGAGGATGCTCGGGGCCTCCCCGGTGGCGGCGGCCTGCGCTTCCTGCGCCTGTTTCTGTTCGTCAGCCATGTCGCATACCCCCTGCTAGCCTTCGATGCCCAGTTCTTTGAGCAGCTTCTCGCGAGCGCCCGCGTCCTTGATCAGCTCCTGCACCTTCTTGCGGAACTCCGGCACGTTGGCCAGCGGTCCCTTGAGCGCCTTGAGCGCCTCGCGCAGCTCCATGAGCTTGGCCAGCTCGGGCACGTTGCGCACGATGGCGTCCGGGTCGAAGTCCTTGAGGGACTCGAACTTCAGGCCCACGCCCATCTGGTCGTCGGCCTTGCCCGAGAGCTTGTTGGGCACGTTGAGCTTCAGTTCCAGCCCCTGGCCCTTGAGCACGTCGTTGAAGTTGTCCTTGTCGATGGACACGGGGTCGCGGTCCTCGACCATGCGGTCGTCGGACCGCAGGGTGAAGTCGCCGAGCACCATCATCTTGAGGGGCAGCTCGACCTCCTCCTTGGCGTCACCCGTGGCCGGCCTGTAGACGATGTTGACCCGCTCCTTGGGGGCGACTGAGCCTTCCTGCGCCATTGTGATCCTCCTTGCGGTCCGTATGATATTCAGGACCGGGGCGGCAGCCCCGGACATCCTCGAATCCTTGTGCTAGCCCGGCAGATGCAGCGCGGCCGCGGGCCGGATGCGCGCCACGCGGGACAACAGCTCGGCCGCGCGCGCCGTGGCCGCCTCGCCGCCCAGCCCGGCATGGGCCGCGCGCGCCGCGAGCAGCGCCTCCACGGCCAGGTCCGGGTCCCAGTCCTCCAGCCCCCGGCGCTCCACCTCGCCCACCGCGGCCTCGGCCAGGGAGGCGGCCACGGGCCAGCGTCCGGCCCGGCCGAGCAGGTCCATCTGGGCCAGGGTCAGGCGCAGGCGCGAGGGGCCGTCGGCCGCGCGCCGCGCGGCCAGGCCCAGCACGTCCAGCGCGCCCGCCTCGTCCTTGGCCGCGAAACGCTTCTGCGCCTCGGCCGCGGCCTCGGCCACGAGGTCGTCTTCGCTCCCGGCGGCGCGGGGCGGGGGCGTGCCGGCCGGAGCGCCCCCGGCCAGCGAGGCCAGCCAGGCCCGGGTCTCGGCGTCGGCCACGGGCGTGCCGTCGGCAAAGGCCAGCTGCTCCACGCCGGGCAGCCGGGCCAGGAAGAGCCGCACCTCGGCGCGCACGGCCGCGAGGGCCGCGGCGAAGGCCGGGCCGAGCCCCTCCAGGGCCTTGGCCGCGATGCGGTGCGGGTCGAGCCAGAAAAGCGAGGCCGTGACCTGCTCCTCGGCGGCGCGCACCGCGTCGAGCAGGCGTCCCTCGGCCAGCAGGGCCTGCAGCGCGGCCTTCTGCGCGGGCTCGGGCGGGGGGATCATGGTCCGGCCGCCCTCGGCCGGGGGCAGTCCCCAGAGCCTGATCCAGGCGGCCAGACGCACGGCCCGGAAGGGCCAGGGGTCGGCCGGGTCCTGCGCGCCCGCCAGGGAGGCGAAGGCGAGGGCCGCCTCGGCCAGACGGTCGCGCGCGGTCTTGGCGTCCTGCGCGGGCTCGGCCGGGGAGGCGGCGGGGGCCGGGTCCGGCCGCGGCCCGGGCGCGGGCTGCGGCGCCTGCTCCGGGGCGGGCGGCGGCGTCTGCGGCCCGGCCGCGGCCACGGGCAGCCTGCCCACGGCCTCCGTCAGCTCGCGCATGGGCGGAAAATCGGGCATCAGCTCGCCCAGTTCCTTGTCCAGGGCCTGCACGTTGGCCGTAAGCGCGGCGTGCAGTTCGGCCGGGACCGGGGCGGTGTCGGAATAGTTCCGGAGCCAGGCCAGGGTCTTCTCCTGCCACCAGGCGAAGGCGGCCATGCGGCCGCGCAGGCGCTTCCTCGCCGGGAAACAGTCCTCCCAGAAGCCGGCCACCAGGTCGCCCAGGATGCGCGAGCCCAGGGTCAGCCCCTCCGCGCCGCGGGTCTGGGTCAGGCCCACGGCGAGGTAGGCGGCGGCGGTGAGGTCCTTGGCCTTGGCCGAGAGCACCTGCCCGGCCAGATCCACGACCCGGTTCCAGTCCACGACGCCGCCCGCGGTGACGGAGGAGATCTTGTCGATCTCCGCCTGAAGCTGCTCGAATTCGGGCTCGTAGCGCGCATCCTGCCCGGCGGGGGGGCCCCCGGGGATGGGCGTCCTCCCGACGTCCTCCAGTTCCATCACTGCTCCTGAACGATATTCAGGGCGCGGCGCAGGCCCTTCTGTCCGCGGACAGAAGGACCCCGCACCCATAAGTGGACTTCTAGCATACTGGCAGAATTGGAGTAAACGGTTAATTCACAAAGCCGGGAGTGCAGGAACAGATTCCCGGCAAGGCCCTGTCCGCGCCCCTCCGCGCCCGTTTCCTGTTGCGCCCGGGGGCGGGGGGCCGTATGCTGCGCTCCGCCCCATCGGACTTTGGAGGTTAGCGCATGGCAGCGCCAGGCATCCTGACTGCCCTCGAACTCATCTTCCGCGGCCAGATCGACGCGCTCGGCCCCTGGGCCGTCGTGTTTCTGGCCGCGGTCATCTTTTCCGAAAGCGGCCTGCTGTTCATGGCCTGGCTGCCGGGCGACTCGCTGCTCTTCGCCGTGGGCGCGCTCACGGCCACCGGGGCGCTGCCCTTCTGGCCCCTCTTCGCCCTGCTCGTGGCCGCGGGCACGGTGGGCTACTGGGTCAACTACCTGCTGGGCGAGCGTTTCGCCTGCGCCGTGGAGCGGCGGGGCAGGGTGCTCATCGTCAAGGAGAAGCACCTGCGCGACGCACGCGCCTTCTGCGAGCGCTTCGGCGTGGCCGGCATCGCCGTGGCCCGCTTCGTGCCCTTCGTGCGCACCTTCGCCCCCTTCGTGGCGGGCATGGGGCACATGCCCAAGGCCACCTACACGCTCTGCTCCGTCCTGGGCTGCGTGGCCTGGGTGGGGGGCTTCATGGCCGCGGGCAGTCTGCTCGGCAACGTGCCGCTGATCCGCGACCACCTCGCCACCATCGTGCTCTGCGTGGTCGTCTTCGCCTTCGTCCCGCCGTCGCTCAAGGCCCTGCACTCCTGGAACAAGCGCCGCCGCTCCGGCGGAGCGGAGCGCAAGGACTGAGCGCCCGGGGCTCCGCCCCCGCCCGTCTCAGCCGGCAAGACGGCGCTGCAGCTCCGCCCGCAGGACCGCCAGGGACAGGGGCTTGGCGATGTAGCCGTCAAAGCCCTCGGCGAGCAGCCGCTCCCTGTCCCCGGCCACGGCGTGGGCCGTCAGGGCCACGACCGGGAGCCGCTCCAGGCCGGGCGTGCGGCGCAGCAGCCGCAGGGTCTGGATGCCGTCCAGGCCGGGCATGAGCACGTCCAGGAAGATCACGTCCGGCCGGGGCGGTTCCGCCTCCCCGGCGTGCAGCGCGTCCAGCAGCGCCTGTCCCCCCTCGGCCAGCAGGACGTCGCAGCCGAGCTTCTCCAGCATGCGCGCGGCCAGGAGGCGGCTGACGTCGTTGTCCTCGGCCACGGCCGCCAGGGGGCGGCGCGGCCCGTCCGGGACCGGGGCGGGGGCCTCGGCCGCAGGCCCCGGCGCGAGGGCGCAGGCCTCGGCCAGGGACAGGACCAGACGCGCCGTGGCGCCCTCGCCCTCGCGGCTGGCGATCTCGATGCTCCCGCCCATGAGGTCCGTCAGCCGCCGCACGATGGACAGTCCGAGCCCGGTGCCCTGGTGACGCCGGGTGAAGGAGGCGTCGGCCTGGGTGAAGGGCTCGAAGAGCAGGGGCAGGTAGTCGTCCGGGATGCCGCAGCCCGTGTCCGCCACCTCGACGGTCAGGCGCGTCCGGCCCGGCTCCGCGTCCGGGCCGCCGGGCTCGGCGCGGACCGCGATGCGCACCGCGCCCGCGTCCGTGAACTTCACGGCGTTGCCCACGAGGTTGAAGAGGATCTGGCGCAGGCGGTTCTCGTCGCCCACGAGCAGCTCGGGCAGGGCCGGATCGATCTCTGCGGACAGCTCCACGCCCTTGGCCCGGGTCTGGACCGCGAAGACCGGCAGCATCTCCGCCACCAGGCCGCGCAGGGAGAAGGGGGCCTCCTCCAGGCTCAGCCTGCCCGCCTCGATCCTGGAAAAGTCGAGCACGCCGTTGATCAGGCCGAGCAGCCCCTTGCCCGAGGCCAGGGCGGTGCGCACGTACTCCTTCTGCTCCCCCCGCAGGTCGGTCGTCTCCAGGAGCTGGAGCATGCCGAGCACGCCGTTGAGCGGGGTCCTGATCTCGTGGCTCATGTTGGCCAGGAACTCGGACTTGGCGTGGCTGGCCGACTCCGCCCGCTCCTTGGCGAGCAGGAGTTCGGCCTCCATCCGCTTGCGCTCGTCGATGTCCTGCACCGCGCACAGGAAGCAGGGGGCCTCCGGAGGGTGCGCGGGCATGGGGCGCGAGGAGACGCGGCTCCAGACCGTGCGGCCGTCCTTGCGCGCAAAGCGCTTGTCGAAGGAGCTGCTGCGGGTCCGGCCGGACAGCAGGGCCTCGGCCTCGCGCCGGTCGCGCTCGGCCTCCCCGGGCAGGGCGAAGTCGAGGTAGTGCCTGCCCAGCAGCTCCTCCTCGGCGAAGCCCGTGAAGCGGCGGAAGGCCTCGTTGGCGCGCAGGATGACGCCGCCTGGCGAGAAGACCACGAGGCCCACCGGGGAGCTGTCGAAGATCAGGCGCAGGTCCGATTCGCTGTGCCGCAGCTCCTCCTCCGCGCGCGCCCGGGCCATCTCGGCCTCGGCGCGCCGGGCGAAGGCCGTGAGCACGGAGGCGGCGACGTCCGGCAGGCGCAGCTCGCGCCGGAAGAGGCAGCCCAGGATGCCCTGCACCCGGCCCTCCGCGTCGCGCAGGGGGACGGCCGCGTAGGCCTCGGCGCGCAGCTCGGCCAGGGACGCGGACCCGGGAAAGCGCTCCCGGACCCCGGAGGGGACGATGAGGGCGGCCCCGGCGAAGACCTCGGCGCAGGGGCCGTCGGCGAGCAGGCTGGTGAGAGGCCCGGCCGAGAGGCCGCCGTCCAGCCACAGCGCCTCGGTGCGGGCGCTGAACCCGCCGGGCTCCACGGTGGCCACGAAGGCGGCGTCCGCCTCCAGGGCGGCGGCCAGCTGGGCCGTCAGGGAGTCCAGGAACCTGTCCGCGGTGATCGCGGCCAGGGTGCGCAGATCGAGCCCCCTGTCCGGCTCCGGACGGGAGCCGGGCAGGGGGCCGCGGCCGCGTCGTTGTTCACCCATGCGTCTTGCCCGAGGTCTTTCCGGACGTCTTCCTGGCGCGCCTGGCGGGCGGCTCGCCGTTCCTTCCGGAGAAGTCCCGCAGCCCCTCGGCCAGCGTGCGCAGCCGCGCGTCCGCCAGGCCGAAGACCGAGTCCTTCGGGAATTTTCCGTTCGCGCCGCGCGTTCCGGCCGCGCGTCCGGTGAGCAGGGCCACGCCTTCCTCCAGCGTGGCCACGGGCCAGATGGCGAACTTTTTTTTGCGCACGGCCTCGATCACCTCGGGCGCGAGCATCAGGTCCTTGACGTTGGCGCGCGGGATCATCACCCCCTGGCTGCCGCTCAGTCCGGCGCGGGAGCAGGCCAGGAAGAAACCCTCGATCTTCTCGTTGACCCCGCCGATGGGCTGGACCTCGCCCTTCTGGTTCATGGAGCCGGTGACCGCCACGTCCTGGCGGAGCGGCACGCCCGAGAGCGCGGAGAGCAGGGCGTAGGCCTCGGTGGACGAGGCCGAGTCGCCGTCCACGCCGCCGTAGGACTGCTCAAAGGCGATGGAAGCGGTGAGCGAGAGCGGCTTGTCCTGGGAGAAGGCGCGCCTGAGCCAGCCCGAGAGGATGAGCACGCCCTTGTTGTGCGTGGGGCCGGACAGCTCGGCCTCGCGTTCGATGTTGATGATGCCCTCCCGGCCCATGCTCACGCTGGCCGTGATGCGCGACGGCCTGCCGAAGGCGTAGTCCGCCGCGCCGTAGACCGCAAGGCCGTTGACCTGTCCCACGGCCTCGCCTCCGACGTCCACGAAGAGCGAGCCGCGGTCGATCATCTCCTGCAGCTTCTCCTCGATCTGGTTGTGGCGGCGGATGCGCGCCTTGACCGCGCCGTCCACCCCGGCCGCCTCGACCCGTTTCGCGCCCGCGCCGCGCGCCTGGCTGTCGGCCTCGATGAGCAGGTCGGCCAGGCGCGAGAAGGCGGTGGAGATCTTCTCCCGCCGTCCGGCCATGCGCACGGCCTCCTCCACCACGCGGGCCACGGCCGCGGCGGAGAAGGGCAGCAGCCCCTCCTTGTCGCAGATGGCGCGCACGAAGCGGGCGACCTTGCCCACGGAGCCGTCGTCGCGCGCCATGGTCGTCTCCCAGTCGGCGCGCACCTTGAAGATCTTGGCCATGTCCGGGTCGTAGTGGCGGAGCAGGGCGTAGAGGTACGGGTCGCCGTAGGCCACGACCTTGACGCGCATGGGGATGGGCTCGGGCTTGAGGCCCGTGGCCGTGAAGAAGTAGTAGGGGTCGTAGGTCTCGATCTCGATCAGCTCGGTCTTCAGCGAGCGTTTGAGCGTGGGCCAGACGCCGGGCTCCATGATGGCGTCCATGAGGTTCAGGACGAGGCAGCCGCCGTTGGCCTTGACGAAGGCTCCGGCCTTGATGCGCGTGAAGTCCGTGCGCCAGCCGCCGTGACGGTCCATGAGCCGCTCGATGGAGCCGAAGAGGTTGCGGTAGGTGGGCCAGGACTCGATGATCACCGGAGGCCCCTCGGTCTCGGCGTTGTCCACGATGAGGTTGACCTGGTAGGGGTGGAACAGGGCGTCGACCTGGGGCGTGAGCATCATGCCCGGCATGGGGCCCTGCACCGGCTTGCCGATGTTGCGCAGGTCGTCCAGGTTCTCCACCATGTTCTCCAGCACGGCGTCGAGGTAGGCCGCGGCCTTTTCCTCGGCGTGGCTCTCGCGCAGGGGCCTGAGCGCCTCCTGGGCCCAGCTCATGAAGACCAGGCGGTCGATCTCCTCGTGCTTTTTGGCCACGTCCTTCTGCAGCTCGCGCACCTGCTGGATGACGTTGTCGATCTGGTCCTTGACCTGCTCGCGCCGGGTCTTGAGCTTCTCGAACTCCTCGCGCGGGAAGCGGCCGTGCTCGACCATGTCCTCCAGCTCGATGAGCCGCTTGGGCTGCCCGTCCACCACGGGCAGCACGTCGGGCCGGGTGAGCGGCCCCATCTGCATGTTGACCACGACCAGCCCCGTGTCCTGCACCTTGGCCTCGATCTCCTTGTAGAAGGCCAGGATGCGCTTCTCGTGGGCCTCGGCCACGGCGTTCTTGCGCTCGATGTAGTCCTCGCTCTCGAAGATTTGCGGCACCTCGCGCCGCACCTGCTCCAGAAACTCCTTCATGCCTTGCCCGAAGGCCGACCCCTTGCCCGCGGGGAAGCGCAGCAGCAGGGGCTGTTCGGGATGCTTGAAGTTGTTCACGTAGGCCAGGTCCTCGGGCGCGCCGTTCTTCCCGGAGAGGTCGCGCAGCAGCCGTTTGATGGTCGCCAGGCGGCCGGTGCCCGCCGGGCCGGTGAGGAAGATGTTGTAGCCCTTGCGCTCCACCGAGAGGCCGAAACGGAAGGCGTCCACCCCGCGCGACTGGCCCAGGATCTCGTCCAGGGGCTCGACCTCGTCCGTGGAGGCGAAGCCCAGGGCCTTGGGGTCGCAGCGCCAGCGCAGTTCGGAGGGCGGCAGGGCGGCGGGGGGACGTGGCGTGGTCGGGCGTGCGGGCATGGGGACCTCCGGGTCAGGCGTTGTCGCAGGGGCAGCCGGGGCGCAGGGAGCGGCCGAGGCGGCGGGGCAGGGTCACGGTCAGGACGTCGTCGAGGAAGACGGCCGTGGCCGCGGCCGGGTCGATCTCGGCCGGAAGGCGGACCTCGCGCACGAAGGCGCGCGCGCCCGCGCCGGAAAGGCCCTGGCCGCGGATGGTCAGGCTGCGCTCCGTGGCCGCGATCTCGATTTCCGACGCGGCGTAGCCCGGCAGCCGGGCCGCCACCAGCAGGCTCGCGCCGCGGTCGAGGATGCGCACCCCCCCCACGCCGGGCAGCGGCGGCAGGCCGAGGTCGGCGCACAGGCCGTCGAAGAGCGCGTCCATCTCGCGGCGCAGGGCCGTGAGCTGCGTCTCGCCCCAGGTCTTGATGTCGGCGGCCATGCCCGTCCTCCTTGCGTGTCCGGTCCGGCCGCGCGGCGAGCGCCGCGCGGCCCGGGAAATTTGTCCGGAACATAGCACGGATGCGTGAGGAGAAACAAGCCGGGGACCGGACATGATAGTTGTTGACCCCTGCGTCGTGCGGGATCATTGTCCGATTTATGATGGGGAGAGATGGACCTGCCGCTGGCGACGCCCGCGGGGAGGGCGCTCGCGGGCCGCTCGGCGTCTTCGCGGCGCTGCTGCTGGCCGCCTTCGTGGCGGGCGGAACGGTTTTCGCGGCCGCGCCGGGGCCGGAGCAGGCGCGCGTCCTGCTGCTCTGCTCCTACCATGCCGGGGACCCCTGGACCGACCGCATCGTGGAGGGCTTCCGCGAGGGGCTGGCCGGACGGCCCGGGGCGGAACTGTTCGTGGAGCACCTGGACGCCAGGCGCAACTCCCCGGACGGCCTCGGTCCGGCCCTGCGCGCCCTGCTCGCGGCCAAGTTCGGGCGGGAGCCGCCCGACGTCCTGGTCTGCGCCGACGATCCCGCCTACGACTTCCTTCTGGACAACCGCGACGCCCTCTTTCCGGGCAGGCCCCTGGTCTTTTGCGGGCTCAACGACTTCACGCCCGAGCGGCGGCGCGGCAGGCGGGACATCACCGGGGTGAACGAGGCCCCGGACTTCAAGGGGACCATCGAGCTGATGCTGCGCCTGCAGCCCGGGGTGCGCCGCCTGGTGGCCGTGACCTCGGACCGCCTCTCCACGTACCGCGCCAACGAGGAGCGGTTGCTCAGGACCATGCGCGAGCTGGGCGATCCGCTCGAACTGACCGTGCTGCGCAACCCGGCCCCGGACGCCCTGCGCCAGGCGCTCCGGCTGCTCGGCCCGGACGCGGCCGTGCTGCGCACCTCGGCGCTGCTGCGCGAGGACGGGCAGGAGCTGCCCTTCGTCGAGGGTGGCCGGCTGCTGGCCGCCGCCTCGCCCGCGCCCATGTACATGCTCTGGGATTTCGACCTGGGGCTGGGCGCGGTGGGCGGCAGCATCGTCAGCGGACGGCTGCAGGGGCGCGCGGCCGCGGAGCTGGTCCTGCGGGTGCTGGACGGAGCCCGGGCCGACGACATCGCGGTGCGCGAAAGCCCCAACGAACTGGTCGTGGAGTGGCCCGGCCTGCTGCGTTTCGGCCTGGAGCCGGAGCGCGTCCCGGCCGGGGCGGAGGTGCTCGGCCGCCCCGAAAGCGAGTGGTCGCGCCACCGGAGATGGCTGCTCTGGGGCGGTGCCTTCCTGGCGCTGCAGACCGCGCTCATGATCGTGCTGGTCACGGCCGTGCTGCGCCGCAGGCGGGCGGAGCGGGCGCTGCGCGCCAGCGAGGCGCGCTTTCGCGCGATCTTCGACTCCGTGGGCGAGGGCATCGTGCTGCACGACGCGCAGACGGGCGAGATTCTGGACGTGAACCGGCGCATGAGCGAGATGTACGGCTACAGCCCGGAACGGATCAGGCGGCTGCGCGTGGAGGACCTGAGCGCGGACGAGGCCCCCTGGTCGCAGGCCGAGGCCATGGAGCGGCTGCGCCGGGCGCGCAGCGAGGGGCCGCAGTCCTTCGACTGGCGGGCCAGGGACTGCGACGGCCATCTGTTCTGGGTCGCGGTGGGCATGCGCGCCGCGCGTCTGGACGGCGAGGAGCGCGTGCTGGTGACGGTGCGCGACATCACCGACCGCAAGCGGACGGAGCAGGCCCTGGCCGACCTCAACCGCGACCTGGAGCGGATGGTCGCGGAGCGCACCGAGGAGCTGCGCGTCCAGGCCGAGCAGCTCCTGGCGGCCAACCGGCGGCTCACGGAGCTGGACCGGCTGAAGTCCGCCTTCCTTTCCTCGGTGTCGCACGAGCTGCGCACCCCGCTGACCGCGATCCTGGGCTTCGCCAAGATCACGGCCAAGGAGTTCTCGCGGCACTTCAGTCCCTTTGCCGCGGGCGCGCCGGAGGTGGAGGAGCGGGCGGAGCGCATCGTCGCCAACCTGGCCATCATCGGACGCGAGGGCGAGCGTCTGACCCGGCTGATCAACGACTTTCTGGACCTCACGCGCATCGAGTCGGGCCAGGTGGAGTGGGCCGACCGCGAGATCGACGCGGCCGCCGTGATCCGGCGGGCGGCCGAGGCCGCGCGCGGCCTGTTCGGCGACCTGCCCGAGGTGCGCTACGAGATCGAGGTGGAGCGGGCTCTCCCCCGGCTCGTCATGGACCCGGACCGGCTGGAGCAGGTGGTGGGGAGCCTCGTGTCCAACGCCGCCAAGTTCACCCGCCAGGGCCGGGTGCTGCTGCGCGCCGCGCGCACCGCCGCGGGCGGGGTGCGCATCGAGGTCCGGGACACGGGCTGCGGCATCCCGGCCGGGGAGCTGGAGCGCATCTTCGACAAGTTCCATCAGGCGGGCGGAGGCGACGCGGTCACGGGCAAGCCCACGGGCGCGGGCCTGGGGCTCGCCATCTGCCGCGACATCGTGCGCCGCTACGGCGGCGTCATCCGCGCCGAGTCCGAGGAAGGCGAGGGCGCGGCGATCATCGTGGAGCTGCCCGGGCCTGCGTGAGACGCCTCGTCGGACCGCTGTCCCGGACCCGGTTTCGGGCCGTGCTCAAAAAATAATAGGTCACGTCCGTTCCCTGTGGTCTACTTTCCCCTGCCGCAAAAGGCGCCGAGAGCCCCGGGCGGGTCCGGAGGCGGCGCAAAGGGGGAGTCATGAAAGTGGGTCTGCGTTTCAAGATGCTCGCGCCGACGCTCGCCGTCGTCATCGTCTGCATGGGACTGGCCAGCGTCTTCTCCGCGCGCAAGGGCGCGGAGGAACTCTACGGGGAGTTGATCAACTCCTCGCGGCTCATCGGCAACAACCTGACCAAGAGCCTGGGCATGTTCGTCGCCAACACGCAGGGCGCGGTCGTCATGCAGGCCAAGAACGACAGGATCAGGGCCCTCCTGGCCGAGAGGAACGACGAGACGTTGCGGCAGGCGGCCGCGGCCCTGGCCGACCTGGCGGCCTTCGACGAGTCGATCCAGGGGGCCAACCTGCTCGACACGACGGGCGAGGTGGTCGCCAGCTCCGATCCGTCGTCCAAGGGGAATTTCGCGGACCGCGACTACTTCAAGCTGGCCATGACCGGAAAGGTCAACGTCAGCAACCCCGTCATCAGCCGCATCACCAACAAACCGGTCTTTCTCGTGGCCGCTCCGGTCACGGTGGAGGGAAGGATCGCGGGCGTGCTCTACGTGCGCGTGGACATCGGCAAGTTCTCCGAGAGCATGATCGAGACGGTCAAGGTCGGCCAGAACGGCTACGCCTTCATGACCACGGGCGGCGGCATGATCTTCAGCCACCCGGACAAGGAGCTGGTGCTCAAGCAGGACATCTCCGGGCTCGACTGGGGCAGGAAGATGCTCGGGCAGGACGCGGGCGTGCTCGAATTCGAGTTCGGCGGCCGCAAGGTGACCGGCGTGTACGAGAAGGAGAAGCTCACCGGCTGGATGGCCGTGCTCACCGTCAGCGACGACGACATCGCCACCGCCGCCGGGGCCATCCGCAACTTCAGCCTGACCTTCTCCGGCCTCGGCATCCTCCTGGTCAGCGGCTGCATCGTCCTGGTCCTGGGCCAGATGCTCAAGGCGCTGCGCCAGTGCGTGTCCTTCTCCGAGACCGTGGCCTCGGGCGGGCTGGAGAGCAGCCTGGAGGTGCGGCGCAACGACGAACTGGGCGTGCTCGCGGACTCCCTGCGGGCCATGGTCGCGAGCCTGCGCGAGATGATCGGCACGGCGGAGCAGAAGAGCCGCGAGGCCGAGCGCCAGACCGCCCTGGCCCAGACCGCCATGCAGGAGGCCGAGGAGGCCCGCAGGCAGGCCGAGCGCGCCAAGGCCGAAGGCATGATGCAGGCAGCGGACAAGCTCCGGGGCGTGGTGGAGATCGTGACCTCGGCCTCCGAGGAGCTGTCCGCCCAGATCGCGGAATCGAGCCGCGGCGCGGCCAATCAGTCGAGCCGCATGGACGAGACGGCCACGGCCATGGAGGAGATGAACGCCACGGTGCTGGAGGTGGCCAGGAACGCGTCGAGCGCGGCCTCGACCACGGACGAGGCGCGGAGCAAGGCGCAGGACGGCTCGGGCATCGTGGGGCGGGTGGTGGAGAGCATCGGCAAGGTGCAGCGCCAGGCCGAAGGGCTCAAGGCCGACATGAGCACCCTCGGGCAGCAGGCCCAGGACATCGGCCGGATCATGAACGTGATCACGGACATCGCGGACCAGACCAACCTTTTGGCGCTGAACGCGGCCATCGAAGCGGCGCGCGCCGGGGACGCGGGACGCGGCTTCGCCGTGGTCGCGGACGAGGTGCGCAAGCTGGCCGAGAAGACCATGCAGGCCACCAAGGAGGTGGGCGACGCCATCCAGGGCATCCAGCACGGGACCATGCTCAACGTGAACAACGTGGACCAGGCCACGGCCACGATCCACGAGGCCACGGGCCTGGCCCAGGAGTCCGGCGGGGTGCTCAAGGACGTCGTGGGCATGATCGAGAGCGCCTCGGACCAGGTCCGCTCCATCGCCACGGCGGCCGAGGAGCAGGCCTCGGCCAGCGAGGAGATCAACCGTTCCATCGAGAGCGTCAGCACCATCTCGGCCGAGACCTCCCAGGCCATGGGCCAGGCCGCCGAGGCCGTGGCCGAGCTGGCGCGGCAGACGAACGAACTCAAGATGCTGATGGAGGAGCTGGAGCGCGAGGGCCGGGGCGGCTAGCCCGGCGGCCCGCCGCGACGCGGACGGCTTCGCGACGAGACGCGCCCGGCGGGAAACCGCCGGGCGCGTCGCCGTTTGGCGGAAGCGGGCGACTAGGGAACGACGCCGAGATTGCGCAGTTCCCGGGCCACGAGGTCGGCCACCAGACGATTGAGGCCCGGACCGAAGTGGCCGTCGTGCGGAACCGCGCGTTGCGCGGGCGAAAGCTGCTGCGCCGGAAGCGTCACGTGTTCGCGCCATTGCCGGTCGGGCACCCGGCGGACATGCATCCGTAGTTCGGCCGGGAGAGCCTGGACGGCGGTTTCCTGCACATCCCCGGGATCGATCAGCAGGAGCAGGGCGTCGGCCTCGCGGGCGGTCCGCGCCAGATGACGGAGCAGCGCGGCCTGAATGGCGCCCGCGTCCGCGCCCCAGGCGCGGAAGTCGTCGCCCAGCCCGCTTACCAGGCCCGCGCGCACGGCGTACTGCTGCAGCTTGGCCAGGGGGCGCGAGATCAGGAAATAGGCAAGGGTCTTTTCGCCCGCGCCGAGCATGCCGCCAGGCAGCATGCCGAAACGGGCCATGCGCTCCACGTATCCCGGGGGCGGCGTGACGAGGACGGTCTCCCCGTCCGGCGCGGTCCAGAAACAGGGCTTGAGGATGGAGACGGGGCGCTCCCTGCCCGTACAGACGCCGCGCTCCCAGAAGCCGAACCCGAGATAGACGATGGCGCGCACGGCCAGGGGCTTGGCCCAGCGCTCGGCCAGCAGGGCCGCCTGACTGCCCGCATAGGCCGGGCTGGCCGCCGTGACCACGGGCATGCCGGACAGTTCCTGCAACTGCCCGGGGTAGCTGTCCTCCCAGGACACGCCGTAGCCGAAGGTCCATGAATCGCCCACGGCGAGGATGCCGCCCTTGGGCGTCTCCTGGCCGGGCGTCCGGCTCCTGAAGCCGTTGATGTCGGTGTGGACCGCGGATTCGAACCAGACCTCGCCGCCGAGCGCGTCCCGGCCGTTGACGCAGGCCGAGGCCGAGGGCTTGAGGACCCAGCCGATCTCGTCGTCCAGGCGAGCGAACCCGCCGCAGAACTCGTTGTCGTAGCTGAGGTAGCCCCAGAAATAGTAGCCGGCGACGAGGAGCAGGACACAGAGGACGGGCAGGGAGACGAGGATCGCCCACATGGCGAGAGTGCGGAGTCGGGCCATGGTCTTCCTGGGGTAAATTGGCGGAAGCGTAGAGGAGTCGAACCTCCCGAACGGGGTAAGCCGTTCCACTGGATTTGAAGTCCAGGCGCCACACCGGTGACGATACGCTTCCGTGGGGCCTTCGAGTATCAGGTTTGGCGCGGGCGGGCAAGGCGCGGGGGGGGGCTTGCGCCGGTTCCGGCACGGACGGGCGGCGCGGACCGCCGTTTTCCGGGGATCGCCGCGCCTACAGCCCTTCGCCCGGGAGCCCCCCGGCCCTGTCCGCCGCGAAGTCGGGATGCTCCTCGATGAGGCGCAGCAACTGGCTGGTGCGCAGGTTGAGGCGGTCGTTGACCAGGGCCATGAGGTTGCGCATCAGGGCGCAGCCCCGGCAGGGAAGCTCCGCCATGATCCGGCGCATGGTCCCGCCGTCCAGGCAGACGACCTCGCACTCCTCGGCCGCGACCACGTTGTGCCGGTAGCGCTCGCCCTGCAGCGCCGCGCTCCAGCCGAAGCAGCCGCCCGGCTTGATCGCGCCCAGGGCCACGCTCATGTCCGGCCGCGGCGCGCTGACGAAGAGGGCCTTGCCCCGCGCCAGGAAGTAGAGGGTGTGCGCGTCCTCGCCCTCGCGGTAGATGTCCTCGCCCTCGGCGCAGACCCGGGGCCGGGCGGCGGCGCTCAGCGCGGCCACGAGATCGTCGGGCACGTCCGTGAGCACGGGGTAGCGTTTGGCGTCCAGAAGCATGGCGCTCCTCCTTCAGCGCTGCGGCATGGCCGAGACCACGGCGAGCAGCGCGGCGAGTCCGAAGATGATCAGGAGCAGGCTGACGCCCACGGGCACGGCCGAGGCCGCGAGGCTCCTGCGGGCCAGGTCGGCGTCGGCCTCGCGGGTCTCGCGGGGCCTGCCCGCGAGGCGTCCGGCCAGACGCGCGCCGGAGGCGGCCAGCCGCTCCGGCAGGTCGGCGAAGAGGGCGGCCAGACGCTCCAGGACGGCCGCCGCGCGCCGGGCGCAGGCCGCGTTCAGGCCGTTCAGCCCCGCGTCCAGCAGGCGCAGGAGCAGGGCCGCGCCCTTGCGGTAGAACCAGTCCGGCTCCAGGGAGACGGTGCGGGCCGCGCGCAGCAGGGGCAGGAGCAGGAAGAAGGCCAGGCCGCCGAAGGCCAGGAGCTGCGTCTGCCCCACGATTTTGGACGCGGAGAAGGGCGCGTGGGGCTCCATGGGGAAGGGCATGAGCGAGAGCACCGGGCCGGGCGCGAGGCCTAGGCCGATGCAGAGCGCGGCCAGCAGCCCCATGGCCAGGAGCATGGGCCTGCCCGCCTCGCGCGGGGTAAGGCCGCTGTCCCGGTCGAAGAAGACGAAGTAGGGGTACTTCATGCCCGCCTGCAGGAAGACCGCGGCCGAGGAGACCTCCAGGACCAGCCAGGCCCAGGCCAGATGCGCGTCCGCCGCCGCCTGGATGATCAGCGACTTGCTGACGAAGGCCGCGGTGCCCGGCGCGCCCATGAAGGCCAGGGCCCCCACGACGCCCAGGGCCATGGTCCAGGGCATGCGCCGCCACAGGCCGCCCAGTTCGGTGAAGCGGCTTTTCCCGGTCATGGTCAGCACCGCGCCCGCGCTCATCCACAGCAGCGACTTGTAGAGGATGTGGCAGAAGGCGTGCGCGGCCGCGCCGTTCAGCGCCGCGGCCGTGCCCAGGCCCACGGCCAGGACCATGAAGCCGACCTGGTTGATGATGGAGTAGGCCAGGATGCGGCGCATGTCGTTCTCGAACAGGGCGTAGACCACCCCGTACAGGACCATGGCCGCGCCCAGCGGCACCAGGACCTCCCAGCCGGGAAAGGCCCGGAGCAGGGCGTAGACCGCGGTCTTGGTGGTGTAGGCCGAGAGGAACACGCCGCCCGCCGCCGTGGCCTCGGGATAGGCGTCCGAGAGCCAGGAGGAGAGGGGCACGGCCGCGGCGTTGATGAGCACGCCCGCGAGCATCAGCCAGGCCGCCGGGGTGCGCTCGGCCAGGGCCGTGAAGGCGACGGAGCCGGTGGCGCGGATGTGCAGCGCCACGCCCAGCAGGAGCACGAGGCCGCCCAGCAGGTGGATGAGCACGTAGCGCATGGCCGCCTTCTGGGCCGTGTCCGTGCGCCGCGCCAGGATGAGGAAGGTCGAGGCCACGGCCATGACCTCCCAGCAGACGTAGAGGGTGATCAGGTCCCCGGCGAAGACCGCGCCCAGCGCGGCCGCCACGTAGAACATGGCCGGGCCGGACTGGCGTCCGTCGTCCTGGCCGAAGGCGTAGAGCAGGGCGGCGCAGGCGTTGAGCGTGAAGATGATCCCGAAGATGCGCGACAGGCCGTCCACGCGCAGCAGGGTGAGTTCGTGGCCGAGCAGGACGATCCGGCCGAAGCCGCCCTCGGGCAGGGTCAGCGCGCCCAGGAGGGCCAGGCCCGCCAGGAGGAGCAGCAGGACGTCGCGCGGCCTGCCCGCGATGAAGGGCGTGGCGAGGCCGCCCAGGAGGAGCAGGAGCTGCGGGGCCTGGGCGCTAACGGTCATAGTAGTCCTCCGGCCGCTTCACGAGGCGTCCCAGGAGCCTGCCCAGGACGGCCAGCCCGGCGCAGGAGGCCAGGGCGAGCACGGCGTTGAACCCGAAGAAGCCGTCGAAGCCGAAGTGGCCGTGCGCCGGGGCGAGGACCTCCAGCCCCAGGCTCAGGGCGCAGATGCCCAGGAGCGTTCGCCACGGGGGGCGGGAGAGGGGGGCGGGGGGCTTTTCCATGTCAGTGTCCTGCGGCCATGCGGGCCAGGTCGAGGAAGACCCCGGGGGCGAAAAAGAGGCCCACGGAGATGAGCGCCGTGAGGCACAGCGGGACCACGCAGAGGAGCGGGGCCTCGCGCGCCGGGCCGGCGTGCTGCGCCTCCTCGTCCGTGCAGAAGAAGGCGCGGTAGGTGATGGGCAGGAAGTAGGCCGCGTTCAGCAGGGAGCTGAGCAGCAGCGTGGCCGCCAGCCACCAGCTCCCGCCCTCGATGCAGCCGAGGAGCAGATGCCATTTGGAGAGGAATCCGGCCGTGGGCGGGATGCCGATGATGGACAGCGAGGCGATGAAGAAGGCCAGCATGGTCACGGGCATGCGGCGGCCGATGCCCGCCATCCTGCTGACGTATTTCTCGTGCGTGGCCACGTAGATGGCCCCGGCGCAGAAGAAGAGGGTGATCTTGCCGAAGGCGTGGGCCGCGATGTGCAGCAGGCCGCCGGTCATGCCCGCGGCGTTCAGCAGCCCCGCGCCGAAGACGATGTAGGCGAGCTGGCCGATGGTGGAGAAGGCCAGCCTGCGCTTCAGCCCGTCCTGGGAGAGCGCGATGGCCGAGGCCGTGAGCATGGTCGCGGCGGCCACGAAGGTGATCAGCCCGCCCGCGCCCATGCCGCGCAGCAGATCGACCCCGAAGACGCCCGTGACCACGCGGTAGATGCAGAACACGCCGACCTTGACCACGGCCACGGCGTGCAGCAGCGAGGAGACCGGCGTGGGCGCGACCATGGCCGCGGGCAGCCAGGAGTGGAGGGGCATGAGCGCGGCCTTGGCGAAACCGAAGAGGAACATGACCAGCAGCGCCCACAGCCACGCGTCCGGGAGTTTGCCCGCCAGCCCTCCGGCATGGGCGAAGTCCAGGCTGCCGGTGAGCGCGCCCACGGCGATCATGGCCGGGAGCGCCAGGGCGATGGACGCGCCCACGATGTAGGTCAGGTAGGTGCGGCCCGAGCGGCGGCTCTCCTCGTCCTGGTGGTGGGCGACCAGGGGGTAGGTAGCGAAGGAGAGCGCCTCGTAGAAGAGGTACATGGTCAGGAGGTTGGCCGAGAAGGCCACGCCCAGGGCCGCGAAGATGGAGACCGCGAAGTAGGCGTAGAAGCGCGTCTGGGCGTGCTCGGAGAGGCCCCGCATGTAGCCGATGGCGTAGGCCTCGGTGACGATCCACAGGAAGGAGGCCGTGAGGGCGAAGAGCAGCCCCATGGCGTCCACGCGCAAGGCCAGGGCCGCGCCGGGAAGCACCTCGGCGATGGTCAGGGTCGGGCAGTCGCCCCTGAGCACGGCCGGGATCATGGAGGCCGTGAGGCAGAAGGCCAGCCCCGCGGCCAGGAAGGTCCAGGCCTCGCGCAGGTTGGCGCTCCTCGCGGTGATCCCCGTGGGCACGGCGATGAGCGCGGCGGCCAGGGCCAGGAGCGGGGCGAGGGTCATGTCGGCGTGCATGGCGCGTCCGTGTTCGCGGTCAGGTGAGCGGGGCCAGGAGCGGGACCACCACGCGCTCCACGATCTGTCCCGTGGCCAGGCCCAGGAGCGGCAGCGAGAGCGCCACGGCGGCGAGCGGCACGAGGCGCGCGGCGCTCACGTCGCCCGCGACGAGGCCCGGCCGTTCGTCCTTTTCGAAAAAGGCGATCTCGAAGACCCGGAAGAAGAGCAGGACGTTGACCAGGCTGGAGAGGACCAGGGCCGCCACGAAGGGCCAGTGGCCCGCCGCCATGCCGCCCTTGATCAGGTACCACTTGCTGAAGAAGCCGCAGAAGGGCGGCACGCCGATCATGGACAGGGCCCCGGCCGTCAGTCCTGCCATGGTCCAGGGCATGGTCCCGAACAGGCCGCGCAGCTTCTCGAAGGCCAGGGAGCCCCGGCGGCGCTCGATGTTGGCCGCGGCCATGAAGACGCACAGGGTCATGGCCAGGTCCGCGTAGATGTGCAGCACCGTGCCGGTGAGGGCGTCGCGGTTGCCCAGGAACAGCCCCCCGGCCATGTAGCCCACCTCGGCCAGGACGATGAAGCAGAGCATGCGCCGCAGGTTCTTCTGGTACAGGGCCATGACCGCGCCCAGCAGGATGGCGGCCACGGAGAGCCAGACCATGATCTGCGGCAGGGCGGGCGCGGCGCGCAGGAACTCGGGCGGGAAGAGGCTGACCTGGAAGCGCACGAGCACGTAGGCCATGACCTTGGTGGTCATGGGCGCGACCAGCCCGGCGGCCACGGCCGGGGCCTCGCCGTAGGCCCCGGGCAGCCAGCCGTGGAAGGGGAAGAGCCCCATCTTCACCGCCACGCCGAGCAGGATCAGGGCCAGGGCCGCGCCCACGGCCGGGGCGGTGGCCATGGCGGGCAGGATGGCGGCCATGTCCGGCAGGTTCAGGGTGCCGGTCTTGATGTACAGGAAGCCCACGCCCAGCAGGTAGAGGGACGCGCCCGCGGCCCCCAGCAGGAGGTAGTTGAGGCTCGCCAGCTCGGAGCGCTCCGACCCCATGGAGATGAGGGCGTAGCACGAGAGCGCGGTGATCTCGATGAGCACGTAGAAGTTGAAGACGTCGCCGGTCACGACCATGCCCATGTGGCCCGCGGCGGCCAGGAGATAGAGGGCGTAGAAGGTGTGGTCCTTCTCGGGGTAGCGGTGGGCGATCTCGCGCCGCGCGCCCCAGAGGTTGAGCAGCGCGCCCGCGGCGATGAGGAAGACGAGGGCGCAGGCCAGCGGGTCCAGGGTGTAGGCGATGCCGAAGGGCGCGGGCCAGTTGCCCAGGAGGTAGGTCTGCGGCCCCCCCTTGAGCACGCGCAGCAGGGCGTCCAGGGCGGCCGTGGCCGAGAGGGCCAGGGCGGTGAGGGCGATCCAGTGCTCGCGCTTCCCGCCCGCCCAGCCGCTGAACACGCAGAAGAACGCGCCGAAGAGGGGCGCGATGACGGCTACGAGCGCGGCGTGCATGCCTCGCCTCCCGGGTCGCCGCGCAGTCTGGCCAGGATCTCGTCCTCCTCCAGGGTGCCGTACCTGCGCCACAGCCGCAGGGTCAGGGCCAGGGCCACGCCCAGGGTGGCCACCGAGACCACGATGGCCGTGAGCATCAGCACGTGCGGCAGGGGGTTGATGTAGGCCGCGGCGTCGATGCCCCCCCGGCCGGCCGCGTCGGCGGCGGTGAGGATGGGGATGGTGGCCCCCTCCTTGGAACCGATGGAGACGTAAAAGAGCATGATCGCGGTCTGGAAGATGCCCAGGCCGATGATCTTCTTCACGAGGTTGCGCTTCACAGCCATGCCGTAGAGCCCGGTGAGCATGATGAAGAAGTAGGCCCAGAAGTTGGCCTTGCCGAGCAGGGGGGCGAAGTCCATGTCACAGGCCCTCCATGATGGTGCCCTCGGAGGAGACGAGCTTGAAGATGGTCGTCAGCGAGGCGCAGACCGTGAGCGCCACGCCCAGCTCCACCAGCAGGATGCCCAGCGAGTGCGCGCCCGGCCCGTCCATGCCGAAGGCCAGGGTCATCCAGCCGTAGTCCATGAACTGCATGCCCGCCCAGAGGGCCAGCGCGCCGATGCCCACGTAGAGGCTCACGCCCGCGGCCGCGAGCAGGTGCATGGTGCGCTCGGCCACGTGGTCGGTGAGGGTGCGCAGGTCGTGCGAGACGGCCAGCAGGATGTAGGACGCGCCGAAGATCACCCCCGCCTGGAAGCCGCCGCCCGGGCTGTAGTGGCCGTGGGCCAGGACGTAGATGGCGAAGAGCTGCAGGAAGGGGATCATGCCCCGGCTCACCGTCTCCAGGATCACGCTGCGCGGGGTCCACTCCGAGTCGATCTGCTCGAACCGGCCGCGCAGCCGGGGCAGGGGGCAGCCGCGCCGGAGCGTGAGCACCAGCCCGGTGGGCGCGTGGCGGTAGTGGAAGACGTTCGCCACGCAGGCCTCACGCGCGGCGCGGATGATGAAGAAGCAGGCCAGGGCGGCGCAGAAGACCACCACGGTCTCGAACATGGTGTCGTAGCTGCGGTAGTCGGCCAGGGTGGCGGTCACGAGGTTGGGCGTGCGGGCGTCGTCGTAGGAGCGCTCGATGAAGAAGCGCGAGACGTGGAGGCCCGCCGGGGAGGCCGGGTCGCCCCAGGCCGGGAAGTCCAGCGCGGCGCGGAAGAGGAAGGCCGCGGTCAGGGTCAGGGCGACGAGGGTCAGGGTGCGCATCAGTCCTTGGTCCTTCTGGTGGTGCGGAAGATGGCCGCGAAGAACAGGGCGGAGCTGACGCCCGCGCCGATGGTGGCCTCGGTGAAGCCCACGTCCACCGCGCCCAGCGAGACCCACTGCAGGCACATGAGGAAGGAGTACGCGCCGAAGAGGATGGCCGCGCCCATCAGGTCGCGCACCTGCAGCGCGGCCACGGCGCAGACCATGAGCAGCAGCAGGATGGCGGCGTTGATTTCCTGGATCACGGCAGCTCTTCCCTGGGGGCCGGGCCGGGGGCGGCCGGGCTCCGCATCCAGGGTTCCAGGCCCGAGCGCAGCCCGGCGTCCACCAGGGCGTGCGTGGCAGTGGGGTTGGCCACGGAGACGAAGACCAGCACGAGCATGATCTTCAGGCTCACCAGGATGTCGGGCAGGGTCAGGCTGCGCGACTGCAGCACGGCCAGGCCGAGCAGCAGGGCGAAGGAGCCCAGGGTGTCGAGCTTTCCGGCCGTGTGCAGCCGGGTGTAGACGTCGGGCATGCGCAGGATGCCCACGGTCCCGGCGAAGAAGAGGAACCAGCCGAGGCACAGGAGGGCGAGGGCGGCGGTCTCGATCATTCCGGCCTCCGAAGGGCCGCGCACTCGTCGGCCAGGCCGCGCTTGTAGAAGTAGCGCGCGGCCGCGATCACGGCGATGAAGTTGAGCATGGCGTAGGACAGGGCGATGTCGATGAACATGTCCTCGCGCCGGAAGATGAAGCCGATGAGCACGATGAGCGCCACGGTCTTGCTGCCGATGGCGTTGACCCCCAGCAGCCGGTCCAGGGTGGTGGGCCCGGCCACGGCCCGGTACATGGACAGGGCCATGAGCAGGACGATGCCCAGCGCGGCGTAGAGCACGAAGTGCTCGATGAACGCGGGATCAGACATTGCCGCCTCCGAAGATGGCCACGAGCCTGGCCTCCATGTCGCCCGGCACCCCGGCCGCCAGCTCGGCGTCCAGGGCATGCACCGTGAACCAGCCGCGCTCGTCCACGTAGACCGAGATGGTGCCCGGCGTGAGGGTCATGGAGTTGGCCAGGATGGTCAGGCCGAGTTTGGAGCGCATGGCGCTCTTGAAGCGCACCAGCCGGGGGTCGATGACGCTCGTGGGGCGCGGGTGCAGGGCCAGCTTGAGGACGTGCCAGTTGGCCTTGACGATCTGCGTGAAGAGCCAGCAGACGTAGCCCGCCAGCCGAAGGAACATGGCGGGCTTGCGGAAGAGGCGGCCCTCGGGCGGCCAGAGGTCGTGCGAGAGCCAGGCCACGAAGAGCGAGGCGGCGGCCCCGAGCGTGAGGTGGAAGGCGTCGAGAAAGCCCGAGAGGATGACCCACAGCGCGAACAGGATGCAGGCGCGCAGCAGCAGGGAGACGAGGCGGTCGGCGCGCCCGGCCGGGCGTTGCGCATCCCCGGGGCCGTGCATGCAGACGAAAAGCGGCGGGTCTTCCTGGTTCATGGGTGTTTCCTTGCGCCGGACGCGGACCGGAAAAATCGTGCGTGGCGAACGCCCGCGACCGGCCTTCGCGTCCCCTGCCTGTCCGGAACGGCGCGGAGATGAGGGCCGGTCTTTGCATCGTATGCCCCACGCGGCGCAAAAAATCAAGCGATCATGGGACGCTCGGGGGAGGCGGCGAGCGGACCTGCGCGCCGGAGCGCGGGGCCGGGCGGGCGAAAACGCGGTTGCGCGGGGCGCGGGGCGCGGCTAGAGTGGCCGGACCGCAAGGAGGACGACGATGCGCGTACTTGTCGTGGAGGACGAACCCAAGGTCGCCCAGGCCCTGAAGAGCGGGCTCGCGGACGAAGGCTACGAGGCCGTGGTGGCCGCCACCGGGGAGGAGGGCTTCTACCAGGCCAGCGGGACCGGTTTCGACATCATCGTCCTCGACCTCATGCTGCCCGGCCGCGACGGGCTGGAGATCCTGCAGACCCTGCGCCGGGGCGGCGTGGACACGCCGGTGATCATCCTCACGGCGCGGGACGGGGTGGAGGACCGCGTGCGCGGCCTGGACTGCGGCGCGGACGACTACCTGGTCAAGCCCTTCGCCCTGGCCGAGCTGTCCGCGCGCATCCGGGCGCTGCTCCGGCGCGGCCGGACGGACGAGGCCCTGCGCCTGAAGTGCGCGGACCTGGAGCTGGACCTCGTCTCGCGCAGCGTGACGCGCGGCGGCCGGAGCATCGGCCTCACGGGCCGCGAGTTCGAGCTGCTGGAGTACCTGCTGCGCCACGCGGGCCGCATCGTGACCCGCAGCCAACTCGCCGCGGAGGTCTGGAAGGTGTCCCGCCGGGCCACGCCGCTGGACAACGTCATCGACGTGCACATCGCCCGGCTGCGCAAGAAGGTGGACCACGGCCGCGGCCCGCGCCTGATCCACACCGTGCGCGGCGTGGGCTTCATCCTGAGGGACGAGACGGGTGGAGCCCAGGCCTAGGCCGCGAAGCCTGCGGACCCGGCTGGCGGCCTGGTTCGCCCTGACCATCTCGGTGGTCCTGGTGCTCTTCGCCTGCCTGACCTGGCTGGCCCTGGGCAAGATCCTGGAGGCCCAGCTCGACGACCAGCTCGAAGCCGACGCCGAGGCCGCCCTGGCCGCCGCCCTGGCGGGCACCGCCGTGTTTTTTCCTTCGGACGCCACGCCCGCGCCCGACACCCCTCCGTTGCGCTGGATCGAGGTCCGCGACCGGGAGATGCGCCTGCTCATCCGGCACGCCCCGCACGGTTTCGACATCCGTCTGCCCCTCCCCTCGGAGGAGGCCGCGGCCCGGGGCCGGGCCTTCGACTACGCCCCGCCCGAGCTGCCGCGCCAGCGCCTGCGCGTCCTCGAAGCGCTCCGCGCGGGACCGGGCGGCGCGCTCCTGGCCGTGGTCGTGGCGCGCAGCCTGGACCCCATGCAGCGCGAACAGGCGGACTTCCTGCGCACCTCGGCCGCCATCCTGCCCCTGGGCATCCTGCTCGCCGGGGTCGCGGCCTACGTCATCGCGGGCCGCCTGCTGCGGCCCGTGGGGCAGATGGCCGAGCGGGCCGAGCGCATCACGGCCAACAACCTTTCGGACCGCCTGCCCGTGGACGACCCGGACAACGAGCTGGGCCACCTGGCCGTGGTCTTCAACCGCACCTTCGCCCGCCTGGAGGAGTCCTTCGACCGGCTCAGGCGCTTCACGGCCGACGCCTCGCACGAACTGCGCACGCCGCTCACCGTGCTGCGCAGCGTGGGCGAGGCGGGGCTGCGCCAGGAGGCCTCGGCCGAGGACCTGCGCGACACCGTGGGGAGCATGCTGGAGGAGGCGGACCGCATGACCGCCCTGGTGGAGAGCCTGCTCCTGCTGGCCCGCGCCGACGGCGGCGAGACGCCCCTGGAGCGCGCGCCGCTCGATCTGCTGGAGCTGTGCCGGGAGATGGCCGACGACCTCGGCATCCTGGCCGAGGAGAAGGGGCAGTCGGTGGAGACCCTGGGGGACGAGGGGGCCGTGGTGCTGGCCGACCGCGGGGTGCTCGGGCTGGCCGTGATGAACCTGCTGGACAACGCCCTGAAGTACGCGCCCGGCGGGGCCCGCGTGCGGCTGCGCGTGGAGCGCGGCCCCAAACGCCACTGCCTGCGCGTGGAGGACGACGGGCCGGGCATCCCGGCCGGGGACCTGCCGCGCATCTTCGACCGCTTCTATCGCGTGCTGCCCGACCGCTCCCGCGCCTCTGGCGGGACCGGACTCGGCCTGTCCATCGCCAAGTGGGCCGTGACCATCCACGGCGGGAGCATCGAGGCCGTGGCCGGGTCGGAGGGGGGCGCGGCCTTCGTCATCCGCCTGCCCGCCGCCCTGGAGACTCCGCCCGGCTAGCCGCCCGTTTCCCCGGCGTGGGGCGGCCTGGCCGACAGGCCGCGGGCCAGCAGGTCGAGGAAGCCTTCCTCCAGGGTTTCGAGGTGCAGGTCGGGCCTGAAGACGCGCAGCCTGTTGGCGCCCAGGATGGCGCCCAGGATCAGGGCCGCGCGCCGGTTGACCGGGCCGGGGGCGACGGAGCCGTCGGCCAGCCCGGCGCGGACGCCGTCCGCCAGCAGCTCCAGCATCCTGTCGTGGATGGCCGCGATCTGGGCCATGCACTGCGCGCCGATGCCGTTCATGTGGTAGGGGTCGTTGCGCTGGATGCAGTCGAACTCGATCTCGTGGTCCTCGTAGAAGCGGCAGAAGAGCCGGGCCAGGCCGAGAACCTCGTCGAGGCCGCTCTCCCCCGGGGCCGGGCGGCGGCGCGCCTCGACGTAGACGGTGAAGGTCTCGCCGATGCCGCGCATGATCTCGCAGAGCAGCTCCTCCTTGCTCCGGAAATGGCGGAAGATCGCGCCCTCCGAGACGCCCGCCCGGCGGGCGATCTCGGCCACGGGCGAGGCGTCGTAGCCGCGCTCGGCGAAGAGCCGCGTGGCCGAGGCGAGAATGGCGTTGCGCTTGGCGGTCATGGCTGCGTGCCCTCTGCCCGTTGACATGCCGCATGAAGGGGGTATCTGTAAAGAAAGTGAGCGCTCGCTTTTTTTAGAGGGCGCGGAAAAACCAAGGAGTCTGTCATGCTCGACTATCTCATCCCGCTCGGCATCGGCGTCGTGGTCATCGCCATCGTGGCGTACAACCTCATCGCGACGCGCAAGAAGAACAGCTGAGCGGCCAGGCCGCCAGCGCGGCGGCCGACACGTCTCCGGATTCACGGCGGGAGTCCAGGAGCGACATCCTTGTGCGCAGGGGTCAGGCGGGGCTGACCAGATCCATGCACAGGATGCGGGGCGCTCCTGCGGCATCCTCGAAGCGGGCGGAGATGGTCTGGCAGAGGTTGCCCGAGGCCAGCGAGATGTACGGCTCGGTGGTGAAGCGCGGCAGCCCGGCCGAGATGGGCAGGTAGTAGTCCTTGAGCGAGTGGTCCGAGCCTTTGGCCGCGGGGTGGTAGAGCAGCCTGCGGCCGTGCTGCAGGACCGAGGGGTTGCAAATCGTCTCGCTGACCTGCAGCCCGTGTTCGTCCAGCACGTAGAGGCACTCGATGGAGGCGTGCAGTCCGATGGCCTCGATGAGGGCGTCGTCGAATCCTTCCGGGCCGGTTTCGGCCAGTTCCTCGCAGATTTCGCTGATCAGTCCGGCGTAGAGCGCGTGCCTGCGCTTGCGCGTGTTGATGCGCTCCACCTGATGGCTGCGGAAGGCCTCGGCCACGCGGTCCAGTTCGGCCCGCACGTCCGGCAGGCGGCTCTCCGACGGCACGGCGCGGGCGAAGAACCAGCCCTGGAAGATGTCCACGCCCATGCCCATCAGGGTCAGCACCTCGGCCTCCCGCTCCACGCCCTCGGCGATGACCAGCGCGCCGATCTTGCCCGCCAGCTTGACCAGGCTCGAAACGATGACCTGCTTGTGGTAGACCTCGTCGATGTCCGAGATCAGGCCGCGGTCGATCTTGATGATGTCCGGCTTGATGGCCGGGATGCGGTCGAGGTTGGAGTGGCCCGTGCCCACGTCGTCCAGGGCCAGCAGGAAGCCCGCCTCGCGCATGGCCCGCGCGAAGCCGAGCAGGGCCTGGGCGTCCTCCACGCGCGACTCGATGATCTCGATGACCACGTTGCACGGGTCCACGCCGTGCTCCCGCGCCAGCTCCCGCATGTGGCCCGAGCCCACGGTGCTCGTGTTCAGGATGGCGGCGTCGAGGTTGACGTGCAGCAGCAGCCCCCTGGCCCCGGGCAGCCGCCGGGCGAAGGCGGCGATGGCCGTCTCGCGGCAGAGGCGGTCGAGGGAGAGCAGGCTCTGGTGGTCGCCCGCCATGCCGAAGAGGATCGCGGGGGGGACGATGATCCCGCCGCCGCAGGCCGAGCCGCGCGCCAGGGCCTCCACGCCGTAGAGGCGGCGGCGCTTGACCGAGACGATGGGCTGCAGGTGCGTGACGAGCAGCTTCTGGCGCAGGATGTCGTCGAGGGACAGTTCGCAGGAGGTCATGTCGCTCCCGGTGCGGCTGAGGGGGAATGTCCGGGGCTCTGTTCTCGGGCGAACGAAAGGGGGGGCGCGTGCGCGCCCCCCCTGCCGGGCCGCGTGCGGCTAAAGGATGCCGTCCTCGCCGGTGCGGATGCGGAGGGCTTTGGCCACGTCCTGCACGAAGATCACGCCGTCGCCTTCCTTGCCGGTGCGCGCGCCGCTCTTGATGGCCTCCAGCGCGTCGTCCAGCTTCTCCCCGGCGATGCCGAGTTCGAGGCGGACCTTCTTGAGCAGGTTCACTTCCATGACCACGCCGCGGTAGGTTTCGGTGAAGCCCTTCTGGCGGCCCGCGCCGAGCACGTTGGTCACGGACATGGAGTAGATGCCCTTGGAGAACAGCGCCTGCTTGACCGGGTTCAGCGCTTCGGGCCGGATGAACGCTATGACGAGTTTCATTGTCGTTGCTCCTTGTCGTCGGCTCAGAGGTTACTCGGTGCGGAAGATCTGGAAGCCCGCGTAGGCCTCGGAACCGTGCTCGGTGATGTCCAGGCCCTTGATCTCCTCCTCCTCGTGCACGCGCAGGCCGAAGAGCGCCTTGATCAGGAACATCAGGATGAGGCCCATGCCGAAGGCCCAGACGAACATGGCCGCGACGCCGATGGCCTGCACGCCGAGCTGCTCCAGGCCGCCGCCGTAGAACAGGCCCGCGGTGCCGCCGGACAGGCCGGGCACGGCGAAGAGGCCAGCGGACAGGGTGCCCCAGGCGCCGCACACGCCGTGCACGGAGACCGCGCCCACGGGGTCGTCGATCTTGAGAATCTTGTCGATGAACTCGATGGAGAGCACGACCAGCACGCCGCCGACGAGGCCGATGATCACGGAGGCGGTGGGGGAGACGTTGTAGCAGGGCGCGGTGATGGCCACGAGGCCGGCCAGGCAGCCGTTCATGGTCATGGACATGTCCGGCTTGCCGTAGCGGAACCAGGACGTGGACAGCGCGCCCAGGATGCCGCCGCAGGCGGCCAGCGAGGTGTTGGCGGCGATCAGGCCGATGGTGTTGTTGACCGCGGTGGTGGAGCCGGGGTTGAAGCCGAACCAGCCGAACCAGAGGATGAAGACGCCCAGCGCGCCCAGCGGGATGTTGTGGCCGGGGATGGCGCGGGCCTCGCCGCCCGGGCCGTACTTGCCGAGCCGGGGCCCCAGGACGAGGGCGCCCGCCAGGGCGATCCAGCCGCCGCAGGAGTGGACCACGGTGGAGCCGGCGAAGTCGAGGAAGCCCATGTTGCCGAGCCAGCCGCCCGACTCCTCGCCCACCAGGCTGCCCCAGGCCCAGTGGCCGGAGATGGGGTAGATCACGGCCGTGACCAGGGCGCTGACCAGGATGTAGGAGGAGAACTTGGTGCGTTCGGCCATGCCGCCGGAGACGATGGTGGCCGCGGTGCCGGCGAACACGCTCTGGAAGAACCAGAAGGTGATGTCCCAGCCCGAGGTGTCGAAATTCTCGTAGTCGAGCACGAGGTCGAGCCCGAAGCCGCCCGAGCCGATGAAGCCCGCGATGTCCTTGCCGAACATCAGGCCGAAGCCGATGAACAGGAAGAGGATCTGCCCGACGCCGAAGTCGAGGAAGTTCTTCATGATGATGTTGCCCGCGGACTTGGCGCGGGTGAAGCCCGCCTCGACGCAGGCGAAGCCCGCCTGCATGAAGAACACGAGCACGCCCGCGAGGAGCGTCCACAGGATGTTGGCGTTGAGCTGGGAGAGCATCTCCGGAGCCGCCGCGGCCTCTTCCTGGGCGTGCGCCGGGTCCGGCAGGACCAGGGCGGCACAGACCAGGGCGGCGGGGACGGCCAGCCGCCACAGTGCGCCTTTGTCGATGATGCGCGTGAGAATCATGGGAAACCTCCTGAATCGCATAAAAAGTTGCCGGACACAGCCTTAGGCACGACGCGGCGGTATTCCAAAAATGGGGCCAAACGTGTAACAATTTGAAATGTATGGGAAAGGTCGATTTCTTCAGCGGGCCTGATTGTCCATATTTGTAAAATATGGACACGGAGAGACGGGGCTGTCGCACAAGAGCGTTAAATACATTTCGTTTATTACGAAATATTCAGGAAGTTTTTCCGAGGCATGCGGAGGGCGCGGGCCAGGAGCCCCGGCTGGGAACGGCTGGAGCCGGCGGCTGGGGCGCGGGCGCGCAGGAAGGCGCGGCGGGGGCTGGAGGACGGGCGGCGGGACGGCCCGCCGCGGGTCAGGCGGCCCGGTGCGGCCGGGGCGAGGCGCCCGGTCCGGCGGCCTCGCGGCCGGCGTCCGGAAGCAGGTGCAGGCGCAGGCGGCGCTCGTTCTCGGCCAGCCAGGCCGCGACCTGGGGCGAGGAGAAGAACGGCATGGGCTCGGCGATGAGCGTCACCTTGCGGCGGCGGGCCTGCTGCAGCAGACGTTCGAGGAAGATCAGGCCGAGGCGGGGGGTGAGGCCCGCGCCCTGCGGCGCGACCAGGAAGCGCAGGTGCCCCTGGTTGCTCACGGCCAGGGCCGCGCGGCGGGCGGCGGGCGGCTCGCCCGGCGTGGCCGGGGCGGCCTGGAAGACGGATTCCGAGGCCCAGAAGATGACCGCGTTGTCGGCCGCGGCCGCGCGCGCGATGGCCGGATAGGCCTCGCGCACCCAGCGCCGCGCTTCGCGCGGGTTGCGCTCCAGGGCCCGCTTGAGCGGCTTTTGCAGGTCCAGGCCCCAGCGCCGCAGCAGGCGGCGGATGGTCCACAGGGAGAGGGCGAGGCCGGTCTCCTGCTCGATGAGCCGGGCCACGGCCTCGGTGGTCCACAGGGGGTAGGGCAGATGGACCTGGTCGGGCAGGCGCGCCTCCATGATGCCGAGCAGGCGGGCGGCCTGGGCCTCCTTGACCGTGCCGCCGCGCGGGCGGCCCTGGGGCCGGGCGCAGAGGGCCTCGGCCCCGCCCCGGCGGTAGGCGCGGAGCCAGCGGCCGATGGCCTGGCGGGTGACGCCGAAGGCCCGCGCCGCCTCTGTCTGGGGCATGCCGCCCAGCACCGCCTTGATGGCGCGCTTGCGGAGTTCTTCCTGGGCCGCGGCCGAGAGGGAACGGGCGTCCTTGATGTCCATGCGGATTTCCCTGACAGAAAAGTCAGTATTTTGCAAGTCCGTCGTATGGAATATATTTCAGGCCCGCGACAAAAATTGCAAAAATGTCACCGTGTCGTCGAAATTGCAAAAGTGTAAGTTTTGCTTCCGGAGGTTCATTCGCCGTTCGCGGAATTTTTCATTTTAAAGAAACGGCGCGCGGGCGACGCCGGATTTTTTCGCTTGACACTGCCGGAGCGGCGGGGCTATCCACTCGGATCATGCGCAGCCCGAACTCCGCCCTGTCCTTTACCACCTTTGCCGGCACCAACTTTTGGCGCTGGTATTGGTATTACGGACAGGCCTGTGGTCACGGGATCGGCGCGGTGTAACCAAGAGAAGCACCTTAAACCAAGCCACCCAGGGGCCGCAGGCGGTAAGCCGGCGGCCCCTTTGTTTTTCCAAGCAGGGTGGCGGCCGGGACGCGCAGCGGACCGAGGGCGGCCGGAGGGCAACCCCATGGACCAGGGCAGCATCCAGATCGGCAAGAGCATCCGGCTCGAACGCATCTTCAACCGCCAGACCCGGCGCGCCATCGTCGTGCCGCTGGACCACGGCGTCTCGGTCGGGCCCATCTACGGCCTGGTGGACCTGCGCGAGACCGTGAACAGCGTGGCCGCGGGCGGGGCCAACGCGGTGCTGATGCAAAAGGGCCTCATCCGCTGCGGCCACCGAGGCGGCGGCAAGGACATCGGCCTCATCTGCCACCTCTCCGCCTCCACCTCGCTGTCCCCCTTCCCCAACGCCAAATGCCTCGTCGCCACCGTGGAAGACGCCATCTGCCTGGGCGCGGACGCCGTCTCCCTGCACATCAACCTCGGCGACGAGGCCGAGCGCGACATGCTGCGCGACCTCGGCCACGTGACCTCCGAGGCCTCGCGCTACGGCATCCCGGTACTGGCCATGATGTACGCGCGCGGCCCCAAGATCGAGAATTCCTACGACCCGGAGATCGTGGCCCACTGCGCCCGCGCGGGCGTGGAGCTGGGCGCGGACGTGATCAAGGTGCCCTACACCGGCGACATCGAGTCCTTCGCCCGCGTGGTGGAGGCCTGCTGCGTGCCCGTGCTCATCGCGGGCGGCGAGAAGATGGAGAACACGCGCGACCTGGTGCAGATCGTCCACGACTCCGTGCTCGCGGGCGGGCGCGGCCTGTCCATCGGCCGCAACATCTTCCAGGCCGACGACCCCATGCGGCTCGTGCGCGCCCTGCGCGGCGTGGTGCACGAGGAATGGGAAGTGGAGCAGGCCATGCACTACCTGGCCACGGGCGAGGAGGGCTAGATGGCGCGCCGCATCGTGTTCAAGGCCGTCCCCTTCGCCAAGGAGGACGTCACGCGGGCCCTGGAGAGCGGCGTGGACGCCGTGCTCTGCGAGGCCGGGCAGGCGGACGGCGTGCGCGCCCTCGGCCGCGTCGCGGTCCTGACCCCGGCGGACTTCACGCCCGTCCTGATCGAGTCCAAGGCCGACGAGGAGCGCGCCGCCGAGGCCCTGGCCGCGGGCAGGGCCGTGCTCGTGGCCGCCCCCTGGGAGATCATCCCCATGGAGAACCTGCTGGCCGTGGCGGGCAGGCCCGGCAGCGGCGAGCTGGCCGCCGAGGCGCGGAGCCTCGACGAGGCCCGGCTCGCGGCCGGGGTGCTGGAGCGCGGCGTGGACGCCGTGGTCGTGGCCCCCGAGGCCGCCCCGGAGCTGCCGCGCATCGTCTCTGAATTGAAACTCTCGCGCGGTACGGCCGATCTCGCGGCCGCGCGCGTCCTCTCCATCCGGCCCGTGGGGCTGGGCCACCGCGTCTGCGTGGACACCCTCTCGGTGCTGGCGCGCGGGCAGGGCATGCTCACGGGCAACTCCTCGGCCTTCACCTTCCTGGTGCACGCCGAAACCGAGTCCAACCCCTACGTGGCCTCGCGGCCCTTCCGGGTCAACGCGGGCGCGGTGCATGCCTACGCCTTCATGGCCGACGGCCGCACGCGCTATCTCGAAGAGCTGCGGGCCGGGGACGAGGTGCTCATCGCGGGCGCGGACGGCGCGACGACCACGGCCGTGGTCGGCCGGGCCAAGGTGGAGATCAGGCCCATGCTGGCCATCGAGGCCGACGTGAACGGGAAAAAGGGCGGCGTCTTCCTGCAGAACGCCGAGACCATCCGCCTGGTGCGCCCCGACGGGACCCCGGTGAGCGTGGTCAGTCTGCGCGAGGGCGACGAGGTGCTGGTGCGCCTGGACAAGGCCGGACGCCATTTCGGCATGGCCGTTGACGAGGAGATCGTGGAAGCATGAACCCCGACGACGTGACGCACGACGCGAAGAAACCGGCCGCGGCCTCCCCGGGCGGCGGCCGCATCGCCGACGACAAGGTCCTGGCCGCTGTCAGGCGCGAGATCGACGCCATCGACGAGGAGATTCTGGACCTGCTGAACCGCCGCGCGCGCGTCTCGCGCCGCGTGGGCCGGATCAAGGCGGGCGGCTCGAACCAGGTCTTCAAGCCCGGCCGCGAGGAGCGGCTGCTGGACAAGCTCTCGCGCCTGAACCAGGGGCCGCTGCCGGAGGAGCACCTCAAGGCCATCTACCGCGAGATCATCTCCTCCTCGCGCTCCCTGCAGCGCACCCTGTCCGTGGTCTATCTCGGACCCGAGGGCACCTTTTCGCACTTCGCCGGGCTGCGCTATCTGGGCGCGTCCTCGGAGTACACGCCGCGCCCGCACATCGAGGGCGTCTTCGCCTCCGTGGCCTCGGGCGAGGCGGACCTCGGCGTCGCGCCCATCGAGAATTCGCTGCAGGGCGCGGTGGGCCAGAGCCTGGACTGCCTCATGAAGTACGACGTCTTCGTGCAGGCCGAGCTGTTCGCGCGCATCTCCCACTGCCTCATGGCCCGGGGCGGCGACCTTTCCGAGGTCCGCCACGTCTACTCCCATCCCCAGCCCCTGGAGCAGTGCGGCGGCTGGCTGCGCGCCAACCTGCCGCAGGCCGAGCTGCACCCGGTGGAGAGCACGGCCGCGGCGGCGCGGAAGGTGGCGGCGGCGCGCGGCGCGGGCAACGCGGCCATCGGTCACGCGCGGCTGGCCCAGATGACCGGCCTCTCGGTCCTGGCCGCGCCCATCGAGGACTACCCGGACAACTGGACGCGCTTCTTCGTCATCTCCAAGAAGGCCAACAAGGCCGGGGACAACAACAGGAAGACCTCGATCATCTTCACCACCCTGGACAAGCCCGGCGCGCTGGCCCGGGTCCTGGACTGCCTCTCGGCCCACGAGATCAACCTGACCAAGCTGGAGTCCCGGCCGGTGAAGGGCGAGAAGTGGAAGTACGCCTTTTTCGCGGACCTGGAATGCGACCTGGGCGACGAGGCGCGCGCGGGCGCGCGCGGCCAGCTGGCCGAGGCCTGCGCCAGCCTGAAGGTCCTGGGCGCGTACCCCGCTGGTCCGCTGCTCGACCACCGGCCCGAGGCGGCGGCCTGCGACGCGGCCGCGAAGGAGGGCGCATGAACGCCCAGGACGCGCGGACGGTCACGGTACAGGCCCCGCCTTCCAAGTCCCTCTCCCACCGCGCCCTCATCGCGGCGGGGTTGGCCAACGGCGTCTCGGTCGTGCGCGGCGCGCTGCGCAGCGTGGACCTCACCATCACGCGCGGCTGCCTCGCGGCGGGCGGCGTGGACATCGAGGAGCTGCCGGACGGCGCGTACCGCGTTCAAGGCAGGCCGGACGGCCTGGTCGGCGGTCCCCTGTCCGGGGCGGACGGCCCCGTGGTCCTCGAGGTCCACGAGTCCGGCACCACCTGCCGCCTGATCACGGCCGTGGCCGCGGCCGGGCACGGGATCTTCGAGGTGCGCGGCGCGCCGCGCATGCACGAGCGCCCCATCGGCGCGCTGTGCGAGGCCCTGCACCGCCTGGGCGTGGAGGCGCAGTACCTGGAGAAGTCCGGCTACCCGCCCCTGCGCGTGCTCACCGACGGCCTGCGCGGCGGCTTCACCACCATCGCCCTGGACGAGTCCAGCCAGTTCCTCTCCGGCCTCCTGCTGGCCGCGCCGCTGGCCGAGCGCGGCACGGTGCTGGAGGTCGGCGGCCGCAAGGTCGTCTCCTGGCCCTACGTCTCCCTGACCCTGCAGGTCATGGAGGACTTCGGCATCCAGTTCCACGTCATGCGCAAATCCGGCGACGGCTTCGACAACGTCCCCTGGCGCGAGCTTTCCGAGGCCAGGCCGGGCGAGGTGCGCGTGGCCGTGGTTCCGGGCTCCTACGGGGCGCGCGAGTACGAGGTCGAGGGCGACTGGTCCAACGCCTCCTACTTCCTGGCGGCCGGGGCGGTCGGCCCGGTCCCCGTGGCCGTGCAGGGCCTGCGCCCGGACTCGGCCCAGGGGGACCGCGCCATCTGCGACATCCTGGCGGCCATGGGCGCGCCCGTCTCCTTCGAGCGGGGCGCGGCCGTGGCCCGGCCCGCACAGCTTCGCGGCGCGGAGCTGGACATGGGCCGCTGCCCGGACCTCGTGCCCACGGTGGCCGCGCTGGCGGCCTTCGCCGAGGGCGAGACCGTGATCGGCAACGTGGCCCACCTGAAGATCAAGGAATCCGACCGGCTGGAGGCCGCGGCCACGAACCTGCGCCGGGCCGGGGCCGGGGCCGTGGTCTTCGAGGACGGCATCCGCGTCATCCCGGCCGCGGCGCGCGGCGGCTTCGACCGCGCGGCCGGGGAGTTCGCCTGCTTCGGCGACCACCGCATGGCCATGAGCGCCAGCCTCTACGCCCTGGCGGGCATCGACGCGGCCCTGGACGACGCCTCCTGCGTGTCCAAGTCCTTCCCGGACTTCTTCGAGCGCTGGGAGCCGGTGCTCCGGGCCGCGCGGCAGACGGGCGGCCGGGGAGGGGCGGAATGACGCGCGAGATCGCTTCCGTCGCCGTGGTGGGGGCGCGCGGCGAGATGGGCCGCCTCTTCGTCTCGCGCGCCCGGGCCGCGGGCCTGGGCGTGCGCGAGCTGGACCGGCCCCTGACGCGGGCGGCCGCGGCCGAGGCCCTCACGGACGCCGACCTGGTCCTGCTCTGCGTGCCCATCGACGCCATGGCCCAGGTCCTCTCCCTGGCGGCCCCGCTGCTGGACGGCCGCCAGATCCTGGCCGACGTCTGCTCGGTCAAGGACACGCCCATGAGCCAGATGATGGCCGCCTACGCCGGGCCGGTGGTGGGCACGCACCCGCTGTTCGGCGGCGTGCTGCCCGAGCCCGAGGACCGGCGCGTGGCCGTCTGTCCCGGCCGGGAGGGCGGCGCGGCCGGGGACCGGGACGGGGAGGCCGCGGCCGCGGTCTCGGCCTTCATGGTCCGGCTGGGCTTCGTCCCCTTCGCCTCCACGGCCCGCGAGCACGACGCGGCCCAGTCCCTGGTGCAGGGGCTGAACTTCGTGACCACCGTGGCCTATCTGGCCACGGCCGCGGGCCAGGAGGGCATCCTGCGCTTCGTCACGCCCAGCTTCCGTCGCCGCCTGGAGGCGGCGCGCAAGATGTGCCTGCGCGACGCGCCCATGTTCGAGGCAATGTTCGAGTCAAACCCGGCCAGCCAGGAGGCTGTCCGTATCTTCCGCTCGCATCTGAACGTTGCGGCCGGCGGCGACATCGACCTCCTGGTTGAGCGCGCCCGCTGGTGGTGGAGCGACGACGCCCGCCCCTCCGGCCCAACCTCAGGAGCGGACCATGCGAACCATCAGGCTTAAGCAGCGGGCGAGATTCCTGCCCGCCGACATCCAGACGCCCATCAGCCTCTACCTCGGGCTCGTGGGCGACGGCCCGGGCATCCTGCTCGAAAGCGCCGAGGTGGACGGCCGCCTGGGCCGCCACTCCCTCATCGCCTGGGACTTCCGGCTGACGCTCTCCGCCGTGGACGGCAGGCTCGAAGTTCTGGCCGGGGACCGGCGCGTGGCCGAGGTCAACCGGCTGCACGGCGAACCCTTCCTGGACGGCGTGCGCACGATCATGCAACGCATCGTCATCGAGCCGCCGGACGAGGCCCCGGACCTGCCGCCCATCACCCGTTCGCTCATCGGCTACTTCGGCTACGGCATGGCCGGGCTCTTCGAGGAGAAGCTGGCGGGCCTCGTGCCGCCCGCCGAGGCCGAGGGCGTGCTGGTCCTGCCCGCGCACGTGGTGCTCTACGACCATCTGCACCACCGCTGCTGCCACCTGACCCTGGAGGAGAACGGCGCGGGCGCGCCCTTCTTCGACCAGGCCCGCGTGACCCGGCCCGCCGAGGCCCCGGCCGTGGGCGAGATCAGGGCCGTGCCCGGCCGGGAGCGCTTCATGCAGATGGTGGAGGCCTCCAAGGACCTCATCCGCCAGGGCGAGTGCATCCAGGTGGTGGTCTCCAGCCGCTTCGAGGCCGACTTCTCGGGCGACCCCTTCACCCTGTACCGGCGCCTCAGGCAGGTGAACCCCTCGCCCTACATGTTCTACATGCGGCTGCCCGACGTCACGCTGGTGGGCTCCTCGCCGGAACTGCTGGTCAAGTGCCAGGGGGGCGTGCTGGAGACGCGGCCCATCGCGGGCACGCGGCCGCGCGGCGAGACCCCGGCCGAGGACGAGGCCCTGGCCCTGGACCTCCTGGACGATCCCAAGGAGCGCGCCGAGCACGTCATGCTCGTGGACCTGGGGCGCAACGACCTGGGCCGCATCGCCGCGCCGGGCACGGTGCGCGTCGAGAAGTTCATGAACGTGGAGCGCTTCTCCCACGTCATGCACCTGACCTCCTACGTGGAGGCCAAGGCGCGGCCCGACGTGGACGCGCTGGACGTGCTGGCCTCCACCTTCCCGGCCGGGACGCTCTCGGGCGCGCCGAAAGTCCGGGCCATGGAGATCATCGCCGACCTGGAGCGGCAGCCGCGCGGGCCGTATGGCGGCGCGGTGGGCTGGCTCGGCCTGGACGAGGGCCGGGTGGACCTGGACACGGGCATCCTCATCCGCACCCTGTGGGTGCGCGGGGGCAAGGCGGCCTGGCAGGCGGGCGCGGGCATCGTCTACGACTCGGTGCCCGAGAAGGAATGGGACGAGGTGAACAACAAGTCGCGCGCCGTGCGCAAGGTCCTGGAAGGCGGAGGGAAAGGCGATGTTTTTGCTGATTGACAACTTCGACTCCTTCACCTTCAACGTGGTCCAGGCCTTCCAGATGCTGGGCAAGGACCCGAAGGTGGTGCGCAACGACCGCTCCGAGCTGCTGGAGCTGGCCGTCTCGGGCGAACTCTCCATGGTCTGCATCTCGCCCGGGCCGTCCAATCCCGAGAACGCCGGGCTGTGCCTCGAATTCCTGGCCCGGCTGCCAAAGACCGTGCCCGTGCTCGGCATCTGCCTGGGCCACCAGATCCTGGGGCACTTCGCGGGCGCGCCGGTCTTCGTGGCCGACCGCATCATGCACGGCAAGACCTCCCTGGTGACGCACGACGGCACGGGGCTGTTCCACGGCCTGCCCGACCCCTTCGAGGTCTGCCGCTACCATTCGCTCCTGGTCCCGGCCGAGAAGAGCGGCCTGCTTCGGGTCACGGCCCGCACCACGGACCAGGGCGAGGTCATGGGCCTCTCCTACACGGACCGGCCCTGGGCCGGGGTGCAGTTCCACCCCGAGTCCATCCTGACGCCCGAGGGCATGAGGCTCCTGGCGAACTTCCCCGAAAAGCTGACCGCCTGAGGAGAACGACGATGTCGAGCATCAGCGAGATACTGGAGACCCTGGCGCAGCGCCGCGACCTTACGGACGAGCAGGCCGGCGCGGCCTTCGGGGCGCTGCTGGCCGGGGACATGAGCACGGCCCAGGCGGGCGCGTTCCTCATGGGCCTGCGCGCCAAGGGCGAGACCGCGGACGAGCTTGCGGCGGGCGTGCGCGCCTGCCTGGGCGCGGCCCGGCCCGTGCCGGACCTGTCCGGGCCGCGCATCGACACCTGCGGCACGGGCGGGGACTGCCGCCGCTCCTTCAACTGCTCCACGGCCGTGGCCCTGTTCCTGGCGGCCATGGGCCACAAGGTGGTCAAGCACGGCAACCGCTCGGTCTCCTCGTCCTGCGGCAGCGCGGACATCCTGGAGGCCATGGAGCTGCCCCTGGACACGCCGCCCGAGGGCGTGGCCGGGGAGCTGGAGCGCATCGGCTTCGCCTTCCTCTTCGCCCCCGCCTACCACCCGGCCTTCAAGAACGTGGTGCCGGTGCGCAAGGAGCTGGGCATCCGCACCCTGTTCAACATACTGGGGCCGCTGCTCAACCCGGCCCGGCCCACGCACCAGCTCCTGGGCGTGGCCGACCCCCGGCTCATGCCGCTCATGGCCGAGGTCCTGGCCCGCTCGGGGATCGAGCGCGCGGCCGTGATCCACGGGGCCGAGGGCTTCGACGAGATCACCCCCTTCGGCCCGGCGCGCGTGCTCTGGGTGGAGAACGGGACGGTCACGGAGGGCGTCATCGACCCGCACGAGCTGGGCCTGGGCGGCGGCAAGCCCGCGGACGTGGCCGTGAAGGACAAGGACGACGCGCTCCTGGCCATGCGCGACCTGCTCTCGGGCAAGGGGCACATCATCATGCAGCACATGGTCATGCTCAACCTGGCCGCGGCGCTCCACGTCCTGGGCGCGGCCCCGGACATGCAGACGGCGGCCATGCTGGCGCGCGGCGCGGTCTTCGACGGCGCGGCGGCCGGGCGCTTCGGCCTGGACGGGGGGGACTTCTCCAAGGCGGCCAATCCCTTCGCCGCCCTGGCGGACGACGCGGAGGTCTCCTTCGCCGACCTGAACAAGGGCGGGGGCTGCTGATGGCCGTTTCCGCCCGGAGCGGCATCCTGGACAGGTTCCGCGCGGCCAAGACGCCGGAGATCGCGGCCCTGCGCGAGCTGGAGGCGAAGGGGCGGCTGCCGGGCTTCTTCACCGGGGCGCGGCCCTCCTTCTCGGGCGCGCTGCGCGCCAAGGCCCCGCTGGCGGTCATCGCCGAGTACAAGCGGGCCTCGCCCAGCAAGGGCGACATCAACCTCGGCGTGGCCCCGCTGGACGCCTGTCGGGCTTATGCCGGAGCGGGCGCGGCCGCGCTCTCCATCCTCACGGAATCGGCCCACTTCAAGGGCGAGCTGGCCTTTCTGGAGGCCTGCCGCCCCGCGGGCCTGCCCCTGCTGCGCAAGGACTTCCTCTTCGACGAGCTGCAGGTGCGCGAGACCGCGGCCACCCCGGCCTCGGCCTTCCTGCTCATCGCGCGCATGCTGCCCCACGCTACGGCCCTGGCCCGGCTCCTGACCCTGGGCGCGGCGGCCGGGCTGGAGGCGGTGGTGGAGATCTTCGACGAACGCGACCTCGACATGGCCCGCGAGGCGGGCAGCCGCCTCATCCAGGTCAACAACCGCGACCTCGACACCCTGGCCACGGACCTCGGCAACGCCGAGCGGCTCATGCGGGCCGCGGACGGCAAGCGGGAGGGCGAGCTGTGGATCGCGGCCAGCGGCATCGCCGGGCCGGATGACGCACGGCGCATGCGCGCCGCCGGGTACGACGCGGTGCTGGTGGGCACCAGCCTGATGGCCTCGGGCGACCTGGGGGCCGCGGTGCGGGCGCTGACGGAGGCGCGTAATGGATGAACATGTGAACACGCAGGCAAGCGGCAGGAACCGTCCGCCGCTGATCAAGGTCTGCGGCCTCACGGACCTTGAGAACGCGTTGATGGTCGCGCGCATGGACGTGAACATGCTGGGCTTCGTCTTCCACAAGGAGAGCCCGCGCAACGTCCCGCCGTCCTTTCCGGCCATGCTGACCATCCCGGGCGTGAAGCGGGTGGGCGTGTTCGTGCGCCAGACCCCGGAGGAGGTGGGGCGCATCATGCTGCGCGGCCATCTCGAAATGGCCCAGCTGCACGGCGGGCAGGACGCGGAGTTCTGCAAGCGCGTCGGCCCCGAACGGGTCATCCGCGCCTTCTGGCCCGAGCGTCACGCGGGAAGCGGCGACCCGCGGGGCGCGTTGGAGGAGGAGATGGCGTCCTTCGCCGAGGCCGCGGCCTTCTTCCTGCTCGATGCGGGAAGGGCGGGCGGCGGCCACGGCAGGGCGCTCGATTTCGCCGCCCTGGAGAACCTCGACAGCCCGCGCCCCCTGCTTCTGGCCGGGGGCCTGGGACCGGACAACGCGGCCCGCGCCTTCTTCATGCACAGCGAGGGCGGCTTCGCGGGCTTCGACCTCAATTCCGGCGTGGAGCGTTCTCCCGGCATCAAGGACAGGGACAAGCTGGAAGAGACCCTTCTTCTTCTCAAACCATAGGCTGAACACAGGACAAAGGACACCGCATGAATCCCACAGAATCCGGCTATTTCGGCGAGTTCGGCGGCCGCTACGTCCCCGAGCTGCTCATGCCGCCCGTGCTCGAACTGACCAGGGCCGTGCAGGAGATCGTGCCCAGCGAGGGCTTCCAGGCCGAGCTGAAGGCCGCCCTGCGCGACTACGTGGGCCGCCCCTCGGCCCTGTACCGCTGCCCGAACATCTCGAAGGACCTGGGCCTGAACCTCTGGCTCAAGCGCGAGGACCTGAACCACACGGGCGCGCACAAGATCAACAACTGCATCGGCCAGGCGCTGCTGACCAGGATGATGGGCAAGCCGCGCATGATCGCGGAGACCGGCGCGGGCCAGCACGGCGTGGCCACGGCCACGGCCGCGGCCATGCTGGGCCTTGAGTGCGTGGTCTACATGGGCGCGGTGGACGTGGAGCGGCAGGCGCACAACGTGCGGCGCATGCAGCTTCTGGGCGCGACGGTGGTGGCCGTGCAGTCCGGCACCAAGACCCTGAAGGACGCCATCAACGTGGCGCTCAAGGACTGGATCGCCAACCAGCGCACCACGCACTACTGCATCGGCTCGGTGGTGGGGCCGCATCCCTTCCCGCAGCTCGTGCGCGATTTCCAGGCCGTCATCGGCCAGGAGGCGCTGGAACAGTTCGCCGCGCGCAACATGGGCGGCCTGCCCGACGCGGTGGTGGCCTGCGTGGGCGGCGGGTCCAACGCCATGGGCATGTTCCACGCCTTCGTGCCGCACGAGTCCGTGCGCCTCATCGGCGTGGAGGCCGCGGGCAGCGGCGAGCCGGGCTGCTGGCACTCCGCCACCCTGACCAAGGGCACGCTGGGCGTGTTCCAGGGCGTGCGCACCAAGCTCCTGCAGACCGCGGACGGCCAGATCGACCCCTCCCACTCCATCGCGCCGGGCCTGGACTATCCCGGCGTGGGGCCGGAGCACGCCTTCCTGCAGTCGGCGGGCCGCGCCGAGTACGTCTGCCTCAACGACGACCGGGCGCTGAACGGCTTTTTCACCCTCTGCCGCCGCGAGGGCATCATCCCGGCCCTGGAATCCTCGCACGCCGTCGGCTGGGTGCTGGACAACCCGGGGCTTCTGCCCAAGGGCGGCCACGTGGTGGTCTGCCTCTCGGGGCGCGGCGACAAGGACATGGGCATCGTGGAAGACGTGCTGGCCCGCCAGGGCGGGGAGGGGAAATAGCCATGGGCAGGGAATCGAGACTCACCGAACGGATCAAGGCAGCGAACGCGGCGGGCCGCATGGCCGTCGTCCCCTATCTCCCCTTCGGCTATCCGGACCGGGCGCGCTTCTGGGCCGAGTTCGAGGCCATGGACGCGGCCGGGGCGGACGTCATCGAGATCGGCGTGCCGTTCTCCGACCCCGTGGCCGACGGCCCGGTGATCGAGGAGGCGGTGAACAAGGTGCTGGAAGACGGCGTGACCCTGGCCGAGATCATCGCCGGGCTGCGGACGCGGGCCGGGACCGTGCGCGCGGGCGTGGTCCTGATGGGCTACGTGAACCCCTTCATGCAGTACGGCTGGGAGAGGCTGGCGGACGACGCGGCCGCGGCCGGGGTGCACGGCTTCATCATCCCGGACATGCCCTTCGAGGAATCCGGCGAGGTGCGCGGCATTCTCGGCGCGCGGGGGCTGGACCTCATCCCCCTGGTCGGGCTAAACACCTCTCCCGAACGTCTCGCCATGTACGCCGACGGGGCCACGGGCTTCGCCTACTTCGTCTCCGTGCTGGGCACCACCGGCGCGCGCGAGAGCCTGCCCGAAGAGATCTTCGAGCGGCTGGCCCTGGCCCGCAAGGCCTTTTCCGTGCCCGTGGCGCTGGGCTTCGGCATCGGCGCGCCGGAGCAGGCCAGGCGCTTTCTGGGTCTGGCCGACGCCGTGATCATCGGCAGCGCCCTGGTCAAACACGTGGGCGCGGGCGGCAGCGCCAAGGCGTTCCTGGAGCCGTTCCTCAAATGAGATGGAGCGGGGGCCGCAAGGCCCCCGCAGCCGCAAGGAGCCGCAATGGGCCATCGTTTCCTTCCCGACCTGTCCGCCGACGAGCTGGCCGAGCGCCAGCTCGCCGGGCTCAAGTGGACCGTGGGCCACGCCTTCGCCAATTGTCCGGCCTACGAGCGCAAGTTCCGCGAGATGGGCCTTCGGCCCGGCGACGTGAAGAGCCTGGACGACCTCGCGCGCCTGCCCTTCACCAGCGTGGAGGACCTGCGCGAGGGCTATCCCCTGCCGCTGCTCTCCGTGCCCGAGGAGGACGTGGTGCGCATCCACGGCTCGTCCGGCACCACGGGCAAGCGCAAGATTCTGGCCTACACCCAGAAGGACATCGACACCTGGAAGGGCATGATGGCCCGCTGCTACGAGCTGGCGGGCTGCACGCGGCTGGACCGCGTGCAGATTTGCGTGGGCTACGGCCTGTGGACGGCGGGCGCGGGCTTTCAGCTCGGCTGCGAGCATTTCGGGGCCATGACCCTGCCCGTGGGGCCGGGCATGCTGGACATCCAGGTGCAGATCCTGGCCGACCTCGGGGCCACCACGCTCTGCTCCACGGCCTCCATGGCCCTGCTCATGGCCGAGGAGGTGGAGAAGCGGGGACTGCGCGGCAAGGTGCGGCTGCAGCGCGGCATCTTCGGCGCGGAGCCGCACACCCCCAAGATGCGCGAACGCTTCGAGGAGCTGCTGGGCCTCAAGGACTCCTTCGACATCGTGGGCATGACCGAACTCTACGGCCCGGGCACGGGCCTGGAATGCGCCGCGCACGACGGCGTGCACTACTGGGCCGACCTCTACATCCTGGAGATCCTCGACCCCGAGACGCTTCGGCCCGTGGCCCCCGGCGAGATCGGCGAGATGGTCGTGACCAGCCTGTGCAAGGAGGCCGCGCCGCTCATCCGCTACCGCACGCGCGACCTCACCCGCCTCGTCGAGGGCGACTGCGCCTGCGGCCTGCGCCTGCCGCGCCACGACAAGATTCTGGGCCGCAGCGACGACATGATCATCGTGCGCGGCGTGAACGTCTACCCCGGCCAGGTGGCCGAGGTCCTGGGCCGCTTCCCCGAGCTGTCCAGCGAGTACCAGATCGTGCTCACGCGCGTGGAGGGCAAGGACTACATGGCCGTGAACGTGGAGCGCGCCGAGGGTCGCGCCTCCGGCGGCGACGAGGCCCTGGCCAAGGCCGTGGGGCAGGCCATGCAGAAATCCCTGCTGGTCTCCGCCGCGGTCAAGGTCATGGACCACGGCGAACTCCCCCGCACCTTCGCCAAGTCCCGCAGGGTGCTGGACGAGCGGCAGTAGCCGGGGCGGAACGAAGGACCGCCCCGGCGGGATGTCGCGGCGCAGAGAACGTTCGGGCGACGGCCTTCTGACGGCTGTACCCGGCAGGGCCGTGCGTCCGTCATCCCACAGCGGCCACACTTGCCTTCGCTCCGAGAACGTATTACCAGAAACCCTCCAAAGCTGCCGGGCGCGAAGGCGGCTTGCGTTTTGCAGAGAATTTTGCCAGAGCAGTAACTGTCGGCGATGTGCGATCTTACGCCAGGGCCGTGTTGCTCCACTGCAGGGGAGCCCTCCATGAGCAGTTCGCCAGAAAAGGCTCTTGACGCCATCTTCAAGGCAATCATAGCCGATCTTAATGCTGTTTGCAGCGAAACACTCGATGAGTTCACACGGATTCGCCGCCTTCGTGATCTTGAAGGCCGCGCGCTTGCCCTTGAACCCACCAGCAAGGCGCACAGCCTGTCTGCGCTGGGGAGCATCTCCGCCGCCAGAGGCGCAAAGAAAAAGGCGTATGAATATCACCAGAATTCCGTCCAGATGAACAAGGATCCTCTCCTGGAGATAAATTTCGCCGTATCTGTCATGCATATGAAGAGATATGACGAAGCTCTTCGCATGGTGAATGCTTTCCTGAAAAAGCATCCCATGGACCAGAGGGGCCATGATACGCTTGTGCGGTTGCTCTTCAAGCTCGGCAAGGAGAAGGAGTTCCTGGATCATGCAGGCAAGTACGCCAGGATGAGCGGACGTCAGCATGAGTTGATGGCGCTGTATGAGAACGAGCGTGCGGAATCCAAGCGGCTATCCCATGACTGTCTGAAAATGTCTTCTCCGGCTTTTGAGAAGGCATACCTGCACTAGATCATGGATTATGCTCCGGGAAATATCGTTTGGGTTGACTTCCCCTTTTCCGATGGAGAGAACTCCAAAGATAGACCGGTGTTTTTGCTACTTGAAGTTGCATATGGAGATTTCCTGGCTTGCGCCATAACATCCAGGCCAAACCGATTCGACAAAACGATTCCGCTCTCTCGTGAGGATATTGTTTCTGGTGAATTTGACACAACGTCCTCGTATGTCCGTCCGTTGAAAATCGTGACGCTTGAGGCGACCTTGATCAGAAGGTTCGCAGCGTCTGTCAGTTCGGAGAAACTGTACGAAATCCATCAGTTTTTGAGTGACGCGTTCTCTCGTCGGGAACGTTGACCGTTCACCCCTCCGTCGTCTCTTTTTTTCTTCTTCCACGCGTTTCCTCAGTTCTCCTGTTCAGCGCAACGCTACCTGCCCGTATTCCCCCCAGCCTCGGTCTCGTCCGTCTCCCGTCGTTGTTCTCCACGTCTCCCCGCCCTTCGGGGGTTCCGCCTTTCCTCCGCCGCCTCCCTCCCCGCCCGCGACCTGTCCGGCGTCACGCATTTCCCTGTGGACGTGACCCTTCGGTTATGCTATTTGAAGCACACGTTAGGAGCAACAGAAGGAGCACGCCATGCCCATCAAGGAGGCGCGCCTGCGCGCGCGCATGTGGCTGGAGGTGGAGGGCGAGCAGGCCATCGGCCTGGGGCGCGCCATCCTGCTGTCGGAGATCGACCGGCAAGGGTCGCTGAACAAGGCGGCCAAGGCGCTGAGCATGTCCTACCGCGCGGCCTGGGGACGCCTCAAGAAGACCGAGGAGGTCATCGGCAGGCCCATGGTCGTGGAGCAGGACAAGGGCCGCGGCTTCGCCCTGACGCCCGAGGGGCGCGCCCTGGTGGACGCCTTCCGCGCCTGGTACGCCGACGTGGAGGCCTACGCCCTGCGCACGGCCCGCCAGACCTTCTCCTTCCCCGTCATTCCCTACGACACGCCCGGACAGAGCGAGGAGTCATGAGCACGCAGCCCCACGAGCACGGCCATCACCACCACGGCCACCCGCACCGGCCCGCCCCGCAGCCGCCCCAGACGCCGCCCGCGCCCCCGGCCGAGGGACCGGTCGGGCGCATCGGTCCCTGGACCTTCGCCGAGTACGTGGAGGAGTGCCGCAAGTTCCACTCCTATCCCGCGCCGGGCCTGATCGTCGGCGGCATCATGGTGCAGGCCGCGCGCACGCGCCTGCCCGAGGGCATCCTCTTCGACGCCGTGGCCGAGACCTCCTCCTGCCTGCCGGACGCGGTGCAGCTCCTCACCCCCTGCACCGCGGGCAACGGCTGGCTGCGCGTGGTGGACCTCTCGCGCTACGCGGTCACGCTCTACAACAAGTACACCGGCGAGGGCGTGCGCGCCGCGCTGGACGCCGCCAAGCTGGAGGCCTGGCCCGAGATGAAGGGCTGGTTCCTGAAGCTCAAGACCAAGCAGGAGCAGGACTCCGACCGCCTGCGCGAGGAGATGCGCCTGGCCGGGGAGTCGGTGCTGACCATCGAGGCCGTGCAGGTGGAGCCCGCTTACGTGGGCAAGACCTCCAAGGGGCCCATCGCGCTCTGCCCGCTCTGCCATGAGGCCTATCCCCGCCGCCACGGCGGCATCTGCCGGGGCTGCCAGGGCGAGGCCCCCACGCGCCCGGCCGGTCCCGCCACCCCGGGCGCGGGCGAGGCCCAGGCCGTGCCGCAGCTCACCGCCGTGCCCATCGCCGAGGCCATCGGCAAGACCGCGCTGCACGACATGACCCGCATCGAGCCCGGCGAAAGCAAGGGCGCGGAGTTCACGCGCGGCCAGACTCTCACGGCCGGGGACGTCTGCCGCCTGCAGGCCATGGGCCGCATGCGCGTCTATCTGGCCGAGGACAACGCGCCCGGCGAGGACTGGGTGCACGAGGACGAGGCCGCCCGCGCCTTCGCCCACGGCCTCACGGCCGACGGCGCGCTGCAGCCCAAGGGACCGCCGCGCGAGGGCAAGATCACCCTCGTCGCCACCCAGGACGGCCTGCTCACCGTGGACGAGGAGGCCCTGGAGCGCCTGAACCTCGTGCCCGGCGTCATGGCCGCCAGCCGCCACCACTGCTCCGTGCTGAAAAAAGGCGAGGCCGCGGCCTCCACCCGCGCCATCCCGCTCTACCTGCCGCGCAAGGACTTCCAGAAGGCCTGCGCCCTGCTCGACGCCGCGCCGCCGCTCCGGCTCGTGCCCATCAAGGCCCCGCGCGCAGGATTGCTCATCACCGGCACCGAGGTCTTCACCGGCCTCATCCAGGACAAGTTCGAGCCCATCCTGACCGCCAAGATCGAGGCCTACGGCGGCAGCGTGGTCAAGACCGTCTTCGCCCCGGACGACGCGGCCCTGATCCGCGACGGCGCGCGCAGCCTGCTGGAGGCGCGCTGCGACCTGATCATCACCACGGCCGGGCTCTCCGTGGACCCGGACGACGTGACGCGCAAGGCCCTCGTCGATGCCGGGGCCGAGGACATGCTCTACGGCATGCCCGTGATCCCCGGGGCCATGTCGCTCATCGGCCGCATCGGCCACGCCCGGCTCATGGGCGTGCCCGCCTGCGCCCTCTACTTCAGGACCACGGCCTTCGACCTCCTCCTGCCGCGCGTCCTGGCGGGCATCCCCATCACCCGCGCCGACCTGGCCCGGCTGAGCCGGGGCGGCCAGTGCAAGGAATGCCCCACCTGCACCTTCCCCCACTGCCCCTTCGGCAAGTAGGGGAGAGCGAACGCCGAAGACCGGGGGGGGAGGGGGAACCGTTTAAAAAAGGTTCCCCCTCCCCGTCCCCAGCCCCCCCTCCCCCTCCCAAACTTTGTATCGCCGCTACGCGGGAAGAGCGCGCTCTGGGCGGAGCCGACCGGACGAGGCGGCCCGGACGAGGCGGCCTGGACGTGGGGTTCGGGACCGGCGACCGACGTCCGCCCCGTTGCATCGCACGGATGAGATACAAACCAGTTTGCATCTCATTTTTTGCCGAAAAACGAGACGCAAGCAACGGCCTGGCCCCCCCCGCCACGACCCGCTGTCCTGTCGCGCGGGGGCATGCGGCGTCCGGCTGCGCGGGGAGGCCGGGGCCTGAAATGACGGCAGGCCCCGGGGCGTGACGCCGCCGGAGCCTGCCGCTTTGAGGAGAACTGGGGAAATCGCGGGGGAGGGCGGTCAGGCCACCTCGACGTCGATGCGCTCGGCCTCTTCCTTGCGCAGGGCCACGAAGTAGCCGCCGATGCGCACCTCGATGGGGTCGCCCAGCGTGGCCACGCGCACGACCTCGACCTCGGCGTCGGGCACGAAGCCCAGGTCCAGCAGGCGCTGCCGCACCGCGCCGCAGGCGTTGTGCCGCCGCACCCGGCAGCGGCAGCCCGCGGGGGCGTGGCGCAACGTGATGTCCGCCGCCTGGGCGCAGCAGGCGGGCTTGCCCGCGTGTCCGGTTTCGCCGTGCCGCTGGCCGTGTCTGGCCCTGAATCGTCCGAACATGTCTGCCCCCTGCGGTTCGCGTCGGTGCTGCCTGGACGCTAATGAAAACAATTCTCAATGTCAACAGGGCCGGACGGCCCCGCCGCCTCTTTTCCTGCGCGCCGCGCCGCGCTACACAGGCGGCATGGAAACGCACGACATCCTCGCCCTGGGCCGGGCCCTGACGGCGCGCGGCTGGCGGCTGGCCACGGCCGAGTCCTGCACCGGCGGCCTGGCCGGGCATCTGGCGACCTCCGTGTCCGGCTCGTCGGACTGGTATCTGGGCGGCGTGGTGGCTTACGTCAACGCGGTGAAGGAGCGGCTGCTCGGGGTGCCGGACGGCGTCCTGGCGGCGCACGGCGCGGTCAGCCGCGAGACCGTGCGGGCCATGGCCGCCGGGGCGCGGGAGCGGCTCGGGGCCGAGATGGCCGTGGCCCTGTCCGGGGTGGCCGGACCCACGGGCGGCACGCCCGAGACGCCGGTGGGCACGGTCTGGATCGCCTGGTCCTGGCCGGGCGGCGAGGAGCAGGAGGTCTTCCGGTTCGCCGGGGACCGCGCCGGGGTCAAGGCCCAGGCGGCCAACGCGGCCCTTCGGGGCGCGCTGGCCCGCGCCCTGGACCCGGCCCCGAAGTCCCGCGCCGCTCGGGAGCGGTGATGGCCGGGCGGCTGCGCCTCTTTCTCGGCCTGCCGCTGCCCCCGTCCTACCAGGAGGGCCTGGCCCGGCTGGCCGGGGGCTTTTCCGGCCCCTCGCGTCTTCCGGGCGCCGCGCGCCTGGCCTGGACGCGGCCGGGCAACTGGCATCTGACCCTGAAATTCCTGGGCGGGGTGGCCCCGGACCGGGCGCGGGCCGTGATCGAGGCCTCGGCCGCGGCCCTGGCCGCGCTGCCGTTCCGTCCTTTCCGCCTAGGCGCGGGCGGGGCGGGGGCCTTTCCCTCCCTGGCCCGGCCGCACCTGACTCTGGCGCGCGTGCGGGACGACGGCGGGGACGCCGTGGCGGAGGTGTTGGAACAGGCGCGCACGACCGCATGGCCGGTCGTCACGGTGCGGGACGTGGCGCTCTGGCGGAGCGAGACGGGCGCGGACGGCCCGGTCTACACGCCCCTGGCCGTTTTCGCGGCGGCGGACGGCGGGGACGACGGAACGGACGGAGGGGCGGGAGGCTGAGCCCCCCGCGCGGGAAGGGGTATTCCGCGGCCCCCGCGTGTGGTGGGTGTCGCGTCCAAAAAAATGTCGACAGGGGTTTCGACGATGCCGCGCGACGCGTGAGCCGGGCCTCGGCCCGGCAGCCGTTAGGCGAGCGCCCCTTCTTCGCCAAGCCCACGGATGGCGACAGCACGGCGGCGGGCCTCCGCACAATACGGCTCTGCGTATTGTGCGGACGTCCCGCTAGATGTAGTCGCCCCGGTTGAACTTGAAGGTCTCGGTGACGCTGAGCACCTCAAGCTCGTCCACCAGGGACTTGAGCCCGGGGTTGCGCTGCGCCATGTCCGGGTTCTCCGCCTTCAGGCGTTCGATCTCGCCGCCGATCTGCGAGAGCTTCCTGTAGGCGTCCTTGAGGTCCGGGGACGCGCCCTGGGCCTCCAACTGCCCGGCATATTCTTCCCACTCGTTCAGCAGGCTGTCGAGACTGTCCATGATCGTGTGCTCCGCCTGAGGTTGCTCGACGGCCGGGACCTGGGCCAGCAGCAGGGAATTGACGCCGAGAGGCTTGACGCCGCCGACGTCCGTGGCGGTCGCGCCCTCGTCCATCTCCCGGGCCAGCAGCTCGCCGAATCCGCCGCCCTCGGCGGTCTGGCGGGCGGCGCGCTCGGCCTGCTGTTGCTGCTCGACGGCGCTGACGTGATCGTTGGTGATCTTCATGGCCATCTCCTCTTCCGATTTGCCTTCAGGGCTAGCAAGAAGCCTGCCAATGAACGCTCAAGGCAACGTATCGGAAGGAAAGGATTTTTCTTTAGGGGCGGGGAAGATTTTTCCCGAGGCCGGAATCCTTTCCGGCCCGCCGTCAAACGGCCCGCGCAGCGTCGCGGTCCCCTGTTTCCGGGGACATACGCGGGAAGAAAGCCCTTGTCTACGCAGGGCATCTCTGGCACACACTAAAGATGTCGGCACCGCGGCCACGGCCGCCCACCGCATGACACGCGCCGACGCGGCATCGGGTTTTTCCTGCGTTCGTTCCAACGGGCCGGACAGACGGCCGGGAGGTGTGCAATGGCGACCATCAAGAAGATCCTCTGCGCCATCGATTTTTCCGAAGCCAGCCCCCTGGTGGCCGGATACGCGGAGACCCTGGCCCGGAGCCTCGGGTCCGAGGTGCTGGTGCTCTACGTGGCCCCCTCGCTCTCGCAGTACGTGGGCTTCCATGTCCCGCCCAGTTCCATCGAGAGCTTCGTGAAGGACATCGTCTCCGGCGCGGACCAGACCATGGCCCGTTTCCTGGAAGAGCACTTCAAGGGCATCCAGGCCAAGGGCGAGGTCGTGACCGGCTACGCGGCCGAGGAGATTCTCTCCCAGGCCAAGGAGGAGAAGGCCGACCTCATCGTCATGGGCACCCACGGCCGCAAGGGCATCGACCGCATCCTCTTCGGCTCTGTGGCCGAGAAGGTGGTCAAGTCCGCCCCCGTGCCCGTGCTCACCGTGCGCCCCGAGCAGTACGACAGCGAATAGCGCCGGGCGCGGCGCGGAAAAAAACCGCCGGAGGGCTCGCCCCTCCGGCGGTTTTTTCATGGCCCGCGCGGGGCCGGGGGGCGTTCTTCGGAAAAAATGACCGGTCCGAGGGAAAGGGGAGCCGTCCGCCCTGGGCCGGGCGAGACAGGTTGGGCCGGGCCTTTTCAGGCCGGGGCCGGGCCGCCCGCGCCGCCGTTTCCGCCGCCCAGCGCCTGGGCCACGGCGCGCAGCAGGCCCGGCGCGTCCAGGGGCTTGACCAGGAAACCGGCGGGGCGCAGGACCTCCGCCCGGGCCCGGGTCTTGTCGTCGCCGTAGGCGGAGATGAAGATCACCGGCACGTCGCGCACGGCCTTCAGCCGGGCCGCGGTCTCGATGCCGTCCAGCTTGCCGCCGAGCATGATGTCCATGAGCACCAGGTCCGGCCGCGCGTCCGCGAAGGCCTCCAGGGCGGCCTCGCCCGAGCCCGTCTGGGCGCAGACCGTGTGCCCGTGCTTTTCCAGCAGACTGCGGACGGCCATGGAGACGATCATCTCATCTTCGACGTGCATGATGCGCATGTACCGTTTCTAACATGCCGCGCAGGGGAGTGTAAACCCCTTCCATCGCACGAAAAACCGTTCGCGGAAACGCCCGCCCCGGTCCCTCCCCTTGCCTCGCCGCGCGGCTGCGGGTAAAGCGCAGGGCAGCACCCCTTACCCCCGGAGGCTCCGCATGCGTCCTGTCCGTTCCCTGTTCCTGTCCGCGCTCCTGCTCGTCCTCGCGCTCGCCCTGGCCGGAACGGTCCAGGCCGCCCCCCGCGATCCCCTGGAGGGCGAGTGGACCATCACCGGCTGGGAGCCCGGCGCGGCGTCCGGCGCGGAGCCCACCTACGCGGGCCGGGTGAGCCTGCGCAAACACGGCGACGGCTATCTGTTCGAGGGGAGCATCGACGACGGCGACTACTTCGGCGTGGGGCTCTTCGACGCCAAGACCGCCACCCTCAGCCTGACCTTCCAGGGGCCGTCCGGCGAGGATTCCGGGCTCACGGTCCTGACCCTCAAGGGCGACGCCCTGGAGGGGCGCTGGCTCTACCTCACGGACGACGAGGGCCGCGCCGGGCGCGAGGTCTGGAAGCGCGCCAGGTAGGGCCGCGGGCGGTCCGCGTCGACCGGGAGTCTATTCCGCGTTTTCCAGGGGCCGCGCCGTGGCCGCCTCCAGGCGCGCCTGGGCGAGGCGGGCGGCGTCGTCGTGGGACGCGGCGCGCGCGTGGCGCAGCAGCGTGTAGATGACCGCCCTGGCCGGACAGGCCGGGGCGTGTTCGCGGGGACTGGGCGGGGGCATGGCGTCCTCCTTCGCCCGGCGCGGCCGGGCCGCGGCAGGCGATGCCGACCCAGTTCCGATGCCAGCCCGCCGTGACACGCGCATGGCGAACGCGCGCCGCCCCGCGACGTTTGCGTGAACCGTCGGCCGCCGAGGCCGGGAGCGCGCTTACCGCCGCGCAGCCCTCACGTCAGCAGGGCTTCCACCCCGGACGTGAAGGCGCGAAAACTCGGTGAGCGGTTTCGCGCCGCGTCCATATGCGGCGCGATCTTCCGCGCGGCCTCGATCTTGGGGTAACTGCCCCGGTAGACGCGGTGCTTGCGCAAAAAACGGTGGAGCGCTTCCCAGGTCCCGTTCATCACGTTGTCCGGCGAGGCGAACGGTCCTCGCAGAGCGATGCGGGGCAGGCCGGGAAACGCCTTCCGCAGCGCTTCCGCGTCTCCGAGAAACCAGGCCTCCAGCTCCTCGACAACGACGCGGTTCACCACCTGAAAGACGCCGCCCGTCCCCGGCGAACTTTTCGTGCGCAGCCCGGCGCGCTCGGCCATGCGCTCAAGCTCGGTCTTGAGGCGGCGGCAATCGTCCGCATCCCGGTCGACAAGGACGACGATCCGGATATCCTCTCCCTTGCGTATCCGGTCGGCATACGCCGCGAGCCGCTCCGGCAGCTTTCGCAACAGATTCCCCTTGCTCTTCATCTGGCGGATGCCGAACCGCGCCCGTCCCTGGAGAATCTCCGGCAGGATGTGGCGCAGCGCCTCCTCGGCGGAAGGCTCCTCCACGAGCACGTCGATCTGCCGCATCTACCGGCCCTCTCCGGACAGCGGGTCGCCGACGTCGAAATGGCCTTCAATCCAGAGATCGCCAAGTTTCGCCCCATGCTCCATGAATTCCGGAATGCCCGGCATCGAGGAGACGCGGCGCGCCTTGGTGAAGCCGTCCCGCTCCCGGTACAGGACCCAGACCTGCCGGGGATCGAGGGGATCGAGAAGGAAGGGCGAATGCGTGGTGATGAGCAGTTGCGCCCGCTCGGACGCGGTACGGCATTCCTCCGCGAGTTCGGGCAGAAGCCGGGGATGCAGATAGTTTTCCGGTTCCTCGATGCCGATGAGCTTGGCGGGATCGGGATCGTAGAGGATCGTCAGGTACGCCAGCATCTTCATGGTCCCGTCCGAGACGTAGCGGGAGAGGACCGGCAAGGAGAACGGGGCGTCCTTGATCTTGAGGAGCAGGCTGTTGTTGGAGAGTATCTCCGAATCGATGCTTTCGAGGCGCGGAATCCTGCGGCGCAACGTGCTCTTGATCTCGTCCAGGCGCTCTGGATGTTGTTCCTGCAGATACTGGATGACGTTGGGCAGGTTGCCGCCGGTCTGCGAAAGACGTTCCTCCGCCCCTGCTTCGGGATTCCCGCGCGTGGCGTCGGCGGACAGGTACGAGAGGTGCCAGCTCGTGACGAAATCGCGCAGGGCGATGACCCGGGGGTTTTCCGCGAGCTGCCCCAGGGTGCTCACGGCGAGCACGTCCGGTGCGGACAACTCCTTCTTGACCTTCTTGTCCTTCGCTTCGGGCTGCTCGCCGGAGATGACCTCGCCCTTGCCCCGGCTGTAGTTCAGGAAATGGAACGGAGCCGCGGGATGGCCGCGCTTCCAGCGCAGGAATTCCCGGCTCACCACGGGACCCCGCCGCTCCTCGTCGATTTCGAGATGGTAGGTGATCAGGGGGGTGCCGGGCTTCTCGCGGTACTGGATCTCGATCAGGATGGGGCCATCGGCGTCGCGGCTGCGCAGTTCCTTGAAGCGGCCTCTGCGTTCCCACGCCTTGCGGAGACCTTCGTTGAAACACTCGGAGAGGAACGCGAAGACGTCGAAGACGGTCGATTTGCCGCTGCCGTTGGGGCCGAGCAGCACCGTGAGCGGCGTCAACTCCAGATGGACGTCGCGGAGCACCCGGTAGTTGCGGACTGTCAGGCTTTCAATGCGGGGCGGGGCGGCGGGTGAAAGCATGGCGTGTCTCCCTGCGTCAGGACATGGCGTGCCGAGTTCTATCCTGCCGCGCGCAGCCCAGTCCAGCCCTCCGACGCAAAAAGATCGGCCGTTCCCCTACCCCCGCGAGAGCAGGTAGATGCCGTAGGAGGCGCGCAGGTTGGGCAGGAGGGCGACCACGCGGCCGCGTTCCTCGTGGTGGTGGGTGGTGATGGTCACCTCGCGCTCGATGGCGAAGCGCTTGGCGCGGCAGAAGCGGCGGAAGTCCTTGATGGGGATGACGCGGATGTTGGGCGTGTCGTACCACTCGTAGGGCAGCTCGCGCGAGACCGGGGCGCGGCCGAGCAGCAGGAACATGAGGCGGTTGTACCAGACCGCGAAGTTGGGGAAGCTGACCACGCCGCGCCTTCCCACCCGCAGCATCTCGGCGATGAGCCGGTCCGGCTCGTAGACCTGCTGCAGGGTCTGGGAGAGGATCACGTAGTCGAAGGCCCCGTCCGGGTAGTCGGCGATCTCCTCGAAGATGTCGCCGTGGATCACCGAGAGGCCCTTGGCGATGGCCGCCGAGGCGCGCACCTCGTCGTGCTCCACGCCCGTGCCGCGCACGGCGCGCTCCCGCACCAGGTGGTCGAGCAGCGTCCCGGCCCCGCAGCCCAGGTCCAGCACGCGCGCGCCCGGCTCTATCCAGCCCGCGATGACCGAAAGATCAAAGCGCATGGGCGTCCTCCCGCGCCGCGTCCGCTCCCGGCGCGGTCCAGGACACCGGCGGCGCGCCCCGCTCCCGCGCCTGGGTCACGGCCAGGAAGTTGCCGACCAGGGAGTTCAGGCGCGCGCTGGGCAGCAGGAAGGCGTCGTGGCCCAGGTCCGCCGTGATCTCGCAGAAGCTCACGTCCAGCCCGTTCTTCTTCATGGCCTGGACCATGGCCTTGGACTGGTAGGTGGGGTAGAGCCAGTCCGAGGTGAAGGAGACCACGAGGAAGCGGCAGGCCGCGCGCGCGAAGGCGTTGACCAGCGAGCCGTCGCCCCAGGCCTGCTGCAGGCTGAAGTAGTCCGCCGCCTTGGTCATGTAGAGGAAGGCGTTGGCGTCGAAGCGCTCCACGAACTTCCTGCCCTGGTGGCGCAGGTAGCTCTCCACCTGGAACTCCGGCTCGAAGCGGTAGGAGAGGCCGCAGCGGTCCTGCAGGCTCCGGCCGAACTTCTTGCGCATGGCCTCGTCGGAGAGGTAGGTCACGTGGCCGACCATGCGCGCCACGGCCAGGCCGTACTCGGGCAGGGCGGCGCCGTAGTAGTTCCCGCCGTTCCAGGCGGGATCGGCCATGATGGCCTGGCGCGCCACCTCGTTGAAGGCGATGGCCAGGGCCGAGTGCTCGCAGGTGGTGGCCAGGGGGATGGCCGCGGCCACCATCCCGGGATAGCGCACGGCCCATTCCAGCACCTGCATGCCGCCCACCGAGCCGCCTACCACGGCCAGCAGCCGCGACACGCCCAGGTGGTCCAGGAGCAGCTTCTGGGCCTTGACCATGTCGCCCATGGTGACCACGGGGAAATCCATGGCCCAGGGCGCGCCCGTGGCCGGATTCAGGGACGAGGGGCCGGTGGAACCCATGCAGCCGCCGATGACGTTGGAGCAGACCACGAAGTACTTCGTGGTGTCGATGGGCTTGCCCGGCCCGATCATGATGTCCCACCAGCCGGGCTTCCTGTCCTCCTCGGAATAGTAGCCCGCGGCGTGCGAGTCGCCGGTCAGGGCGTGGCAGATCAGCACGCAGTTGTCGCGCGCCGGGGACAGGTCGCCCCAGGTCTCGTAGGCCAGGGTGAAGGGGCCGAGGCTGCGGCCGCATTCGAGTCCGAGCGGTTCCGGGTCGCCCAGCGTGACGAAGCGCTTCTCCACCCGGCCCGCGGAGCCGCCCGAAAGGGATTCCACCTCGTATTCGCTCATGGCGTGGGGCGCGGAGCGGTTACGCGGCCTCGGGCGCGGCCTGGCCGCGCCCCGCGGTCCAGATGTGCTGGCAGTAGCGGGCCATGCAGGCCAGGGTCAGGAGGATGAACAGGCTGTTGAGGGCGAAGATGGCGTCCTCCAGCCCCTGGGTGTTGACGATCTCGTCCGGGATCTTGATGAGCTGCACGCCCATCTCCATGAACAGGCCGATGACCAGGAAGATGAGGCCGAAATAGTGGCTCGCGTGGTCCAGGTCGTCCTGCAGGGGGCTGCGGCCCTCGGGGTAGAAGCCCATGAACTTCATCAGCGTCTCGCGCTCCTCGGCCGCCACGCCGTAGGCGATGAGGATGGTGCCCACGGCGTCGGAGATGTCCTCGAGCACGTGCAGGTCGTCGAGCGAGTTGCCCAGCAGCGGGAACATGTCCCAGAGCGAGACCACGGCGATGAGCGTGACCGCCAGGTTGATGGCCAGCAGCATCCAGCGGCTGGCCAGGAGCCGCAGGAGCGGACGGGGCAGGACGATGCGCGTGCGGGCCACGTCAGCCTCCCAGGGTGGCGTTCAGCGCGTCCATCAGCTTCTCGGGCGGCCTGCGCTCGGGCACCGTGACGCGCGGCGCGCTGCCGTCGGCGTAGCCCGGCGACACGTAGAGCGCGCAGAAGCACGCGCCGTATTCGGCCACGTCCGGGGCGCGGTAGACGCAGGGGCAGATGATGTCCCGGTCCATCTCGTAAGCGCCCGTGGCCAGACGGCAGGGGCAGGCCATGTAGCCGTACCGCTCCCTGTTCGTCAGCAGGCTCTCCAGGAGCGGCAGGGTGTAGGTCTCGTCGGGGTTGAAGAGGTAGCCCTGCTTTTCCTGCAGGGGCCGCAGCTTCTCCAGAAGTTCGCGGGGGGTCATGCCGGACTCCGTCAGCGGCCCAGGGCCTTCTTGAGGTCTTCCTCGTTGTAGCCCACGACCACGGTGTCGCCGATGAGGATGGTGGGGAAGGAGAGCGCGGCGTTGTGCTTCCTGATCTCGTCCACGGCCTGCCGGCGCGCGTCGCCCTCCAGCTTGTCCACGTAGGTCAGGTCGTAGCTCACGCCGCAGTCGTCCAGATACTGCTTGGCCTTCTTGCAGTGGATGCAGGTGGAGAGGCCCCAGAACTTGATGGCGGTGTTCGACATGTGTGTTTCCTTCGCGCGTGTCGGTGCTGCGGTTGCAGTGCGGCATGGTAACGCCTTGCCGCCCCGTGTCAATGCATTCATGGAGTTGGCGGCGCGGCGGGAGGGGAGGCGGTCCGTTCAGCGCCGTCCCCCGGCCGAGAGGCGCCGCTCCAGGCGGCGCGAGGCCAGGGAGAGGGCCAGGCAGAGAAGCAGGTAACAGGCGAAGACCGTGAGCCAGATCTCGTAGGTGCGCTGCGTCCCGGCCATGATCTCCATGGCCTGGAAGGTCAGCTCCGGGATGGAGATGACCGAGACGATGGAGGAGTCCTTGACCGTGGAGATGAACTGCCCGGCCAGGGCCGGGACCGAGCGTCGCAGGGCCTGGGGCAGGATGACGCGGGCCAGGCGCTGCCGGGGGGAGAGGCCGAGGGCGTAGGCCGCCTCCCACTGCCCGCGCTCCACGGACTCCACTCCGGCGCGTACGATCTCCGCGATGTAGGCGGCCTCGTAGAGCGCCAGGGTGAGCACGGCCGAGGCGAAGGCGACCAGCCGCGCGGGCGGCGCGGCCAGGGCCGCGAGCAGGCGCTGCCCCCCCCGCGGCAGGGCGCGGGCCGCCTCCTCCACGCCCAGCGCGGCCAGGAGCTGGTCGCCCACGAAGAAGTAGAAGAGGAAGGCCAGGACCAGGGGCGGGGTGTTGCGCAACAGCTCCACGAAGCTCCCGGCGCACAACCTGCGCAGCAGGCGCGGCCGCGCTCCGCCCTGGGGCCGGGCCGCGAGCAGGCCGACGGCCGCGCCCAGGACCAGGGCCAGGACCATGCTCCAGGCCGAGAGCGCCAGGGTGGTGCGCAGCCCCTCCAGCAGGATGCCCGGAAGCGGTCCGCCCCCGGCCTCGTCCCGGCGCACGAAGAAGGAGAGGATGGCGGACCAGCTCCAGCCCCCGGCCGGGCCGCTTCCGGCGCGCCACAGGAACAGGGCCGCGCCCCCGCCCGCCAGGGCCAGGAGCGCGGCGTCGCGGCGCGTGAAGGGGACGCGGGTCTTGGGCGCGGCCGACATGCGGGAGTCCTGCGCGGGCGGGAGGGGGCGCGGCCCCTCCCGGTCCCGGCTAGGGCAGCCTGCCCGCCCAGTCGCGGGTCTCGAACCAGTAGCGGAAGCGCTCCTCGAACCAGCCCTCGGCCTCCACGGCCCTGATCCACGAGTCGAGCACGTTGAGCGTGTCCGGGTCGCCCTTGCGCACGGCCATGGCGTTGGGCTCGCGGGTGAAGGTCCCGGAGAAGGGCAGATAGAGCGCGTCCTTGTGCGCCGCGGCCTCGAAGGCGGGCTTTGGGGCCGTGGAGACGAAGGCCTGGGCGCGGCCCGAGAGCACTTCCTGCACGGCCTGCGGCTCCTCGGAGAAGAGCAGCAGCCTAGCCTTGGGCAGCATCTTCTCCGCCGCCTTGGCCGCGGTGGTGCCGGAGCGCACGGCGACGCTCACCGAGGGGTCGTTGAAGTCGGCCAGCGCCGTCTTGCCCGGCAGCGTCTTCAGGTTGGCCACCAGCCCCATGCCGGTGTGGTTGTAGGGGATGGTGAAGTTGACCTTCTTGGCGCGGTCGGCGCGGATGGACATGCCGCCGATGATCACGTCGAACTTGCCCGTGAGCAGGGCCGGGATGATGCCGTCCCACTGCGTGGGCACGAGTTCGAGGGAGAGGCCCAGGTCCTGGGCCAGGCGGCGGGCCACGTCGATCTCGAAGCCGATGTACTGCCCGTCCCTGGCCTTCATGGCCCAGGGCTCGAAAGTGTCCATGCCCACGCGCAGCGTGCCGCGCCGCAGCGCCTGCTCGATGGCGCTCTCGGCGCTGAGCTGCTGGCGCACGTTCTGGGCGGCCGCGGGCAGGGCCGGGACGCAGAGCAGGGCGCAGAGCAGGATGAGCGCGGCGGAAAGCCGCAAGCCGTCGGTGATTCGCATGGTCGGTCTCCTTTGCGTTGGTCGCGTGCGCCGCCGGGGCGGCGTGAAAACGTCGCGGCGGCGCGGGCCGCCCTCAGAGCATCCGGCTGAGGAAGCGTCTGGCCCGCTCGCCGCGCGGCGAGAGGAAGAACTCGGCGGCCCCGGCCTCCTCCTCGATGCGGCCCTGGTCCATGAACAGGACGCGGTCCCCGGCCTCGCGGGCGAAGCCCATCTCGTGCGTGACCACGACCATGGTCATGCCCTCGGCGGCCAGACCGCGCATGACCTCCAGCACCTCGCCGATCATCTCCGGGTCCAGGGCCGAGGTGGCCTCGTCGAAGAGCATCACCTTGGGCCGCATGGCCAGGGCGCGGGCGATGGCCACGCGCTGCTGCTGGCCTCCGGACAGCTCGGCCGGGTAGGCCCCGGTCTTGTCCTTGAGCCCCACGCGGCCGAGCAGGGCGCGCGCCTCGGCCTCGGCGCGGTCCGCGGGCAGGCCGCGCGCCAGGCGCGGGGCCAGGGTCACGTTGGCCAGGGCCGTGAGGTGGGGGAAGAGGTTGAAGTGCTGGAAGACCATGCCCGTCTCGGTGCGGATGCGGTCGCGGTCGCGCCGGGAGCCGGGCAGCCGCGCGCCGTCGGTCACGACCTCGCCCGCGTCCGGCGTCTCCAGGCCGCACAGGCAGCGCAGCAGGGTGGACTTGCCCGAGCCCGAGGGACCCACGACCACCACCACCTCGCCCTGCCGCACGGCGAGCGAGACCCCGCGCAGGGCCTCGATCCCGCCCGCGAAGGTCTTGCGCAGCCCCCGCGCCTCCACGATGACCCCGCCCAGGACCTTGGCCTCGGCCCGGGCCGGGTCGCATCTGTCCGCCTGGAACGCCATGCCGTCTCCTCAGCCCCGCAGCCGCACCCGCCGCTCCAGGGTCCGCGCGGCGGCCGAGAGGGCGAGGTTGACGGCCAGGTACAGCCCGGCCGTGGTGAACCAGATCTCGAAGGTCAGGAAGGTGTCCGAGACCAGGGCCTGGGCGCGCAGGGTCAGCTCGAAGAGGGAGATGGCGCTGAGCAGGGCCGAGTCCTTGACCAGGGACACGGCCTGCCCGGTGAGCGGCGGCAGGGCGCGGCGCAGGGCCTGGGGCAGGACGACGCGGGCGTAGGTCTGGGCGCGGGAGAGGCCCAGGGCGTGCGCCGCCTCCCACTGCCCGCGCGGCAGGGAGAGCACGGCCCCGCGCAGGATCTCGGCGGCGTAGGCCCCCTCGAAGAGGGCCAGGGCCAGCACCCCGGCCGTGAAGCGGCCCATGCCCAGGAGCGGCGCGGCCACGAACCAGAGGAGGAAGATCTGGATGAGCAGCGGCGTGTTGCGGACGGCCTCCAGGTACAGGCGGGAGACGGCGCGGGCCGCGAAGGAGTCCGAGAGGGCCGCGAGGCAGGCCGCGAGGCCGAGGCAGAAGGTCAGGGGCAGGGCCGTCCCGGCCAGGGCCAGGGTCAGCAGGAGGCCCTGCAGCAGCGGCCCGGCCGCGGGGCCGTCCGCGCCCCAGGTCAGCAGCGTGGCGGGCACGGCGTACCATTGCCAGTGGTAGCCCAGGTTCCGGGCCCCGGCCAGCACGCCCCAGACCACGAGCGCCGCCAGGGCGGCGAAGGCCAGGAGGTCGGGAAGGGGCTGCGCGAGGCGCGACAGGGGGGAGGTGCGGGAGGAAGGCGTCATGGCGTCCGGGAGGGCCTGCGCGGCCGCGCCTTGTCGCCGGGACCGGAGGGCTCCGTGCAGCCGACGACGGCGAACATCCTGCCGCCCTGTTCGATGATGCAGCCGATCCTGCGCATGCGCCTCTTCCTGTCCGTTCCCGCCGCCGAAAAAGGCGACGGCAGTACCCCATCCTATGCCACAGCGCCGCGGCGGTGGCAAGGACGGCCGGAAAGGCGCGGCCAAAAGAGGGCGGGGACGGCGGCCCGTCAGCCCTTGACGATGAAGCCCAGGGCCGCGAGGCCCTTGGCCCAGGCGGCCCAGGGACCGGTGAGAAAGTCGCAGCGCATGGTGGTGGGGTCGAAGCGGACCCTGCAGTCCTGGTCCAGGCTGCACTTGCGGTCGTAGTTGGTGTGCGAGAGGCGGAGCGTGTAGGTTCCGTCCTTCTCGGGGCAGACTTCCTCCACGTAGGCCGTGTGGCCCGTGGGCATGCCGCGCCGCGCGTTCACGTCCAGGATCAGCACCGCGCCCGCCCGGGGCGTGGGCGAGGTGCGGCCGCCCTTTTTCTCGCACTGGAACCACTGCACCGGGCTGGTGTCGCCCAGGCGGCAGGTCATGATGCCCGTGCGGCAGCGGGTGTAGATCAGGCTCTGGGGCTGGCAGCGGCCAAAGACGATGGACTTGCCCTTGCCGTCCTTCTTTGCGGAGGAGCCCGCCGGGACCAGCTTGTAGCACTGGCCGCGCCCGGCCTCGTTCCCGGCGGCCTCGCACAGCGGCTCGGCCGGGGCGGGCGGCATGGCGGCGGGCGCTTCCCGCGCGGGCGCGGCGGGTTCCGGCGCGGGGGCCGGGGCGGCCTCGGGGGCCGGGGCCTCGGGCGCGGCGCGCGGGGGCTGCATCTGGCAGGCCTGGACAAAGAGCAGCAGCGCGGCCAGGGCCGCGCAGGCGAAGATCAGCTTGGACATTGCGCCTCCTGGGGGGAATGAAGGCCTGCGCCCGGGTCCTGGGGCCGGGCGACGAGCAGCATCTATCCCGGCGGTCCGGCGGCGTCAATCGCCCGGCCCGGGGATTGCCAAGGCGGCGCGTCTTTGGGACAAGGGACGAGGGGGCGCGGCCGCGCGCCCGCCCGAACCGCGCAGGAAGGAGGCCGTCATGGGCAAGGACACGCACGACAGGAAGGACAAAAAGGACAAGAAGGAGAAAAAGGACAAGAGGGACAGGCTCGTGGTCCTGGCCGCGCTGGAGTTCGGCCAGGAGACGCCCGCCGAGGTCCTGGCCGCGCTGCCCGATCTGGTCGAGGCCACGAAGGGGGAGGACGGCTGCCGCAAGTACCGCGTTCACGTCCCGGCCGAGGGCGCGGGCCGTCTGCTCTTCTACGAGGTCTGGGAGAGCGAGGCGGCCTTCAGGACCCACCTGGAGAGCGCCCACCTCAAGGCTTTCCGGGAGGTCTCCGGCCGCTTCCTCAAGGACTCGCAAATCTCCACCTGGCGGCGCATGGCCTGATCCGGGGCGGGCGCGGCCGGGAAAGGGACGTTCCCGGCCGCCCCGCGCCGTCCGGTTTGCATTCCCCCGCGCGAAGGTATAGAGGGCGCTCTTGCCCGCGCGCCGGGGTGCTTCCGGGCGCGGCCCGGACGCCTTCGCGGCGCTCCCGAAATGTCCAGGACGTCATGACAGCGAAGAATTCCCAGGTCTTTCCCGCCGCCGGCGCGGCAGCCTCGGCCATCGCGCCGGCGGCCGGGCCGGCGGCGTCGCCCCCCCCGCCCGCCGCGTCCGGGTCCCTGCGCGACATCTGGCGTCTGGCCTGGCCCCAGATGCTGATGATGTTCTTCCACTTCCTCATCGGCTTCGTGGACATCGCCTGCGCGGGCCGCATCGGCAGTGGCGTGCAGGCGGCCATGGGCATGGTCGGCTCGCTGCTCTTCTTCTTCCTGGTGGTGGCCACGGCCGTGGCCAACGGCTCGGTGGCGGCCATCAGCCAGTCCCTGGGCGCGGGCAGGCACGCCCGGGTGCGGCGCTACGTGGGGCTGGTGCTGCTCACGGCCGCGGTCACGGGCGTGGCCGTGCTGCTCCTCGGGCTGCCCATCAAGGGCCCGGTGCTCGGGCTGCTGCGGGTGCCCCGGCCCGTGGTCCCGGTCATGGACGCCTACTACGACGTCTTCCTGCTGCTCCTGCCCGTGTACTACGTGTTCATCGTCTGCAACGCCCTGTTCCGCGCCCAGCGGCGGGTGCTGGAGCCCATGTACGCCATGATCCTGACCACGGCGGTGAACGCCCTGGGCGACGTCTGCTTCGGCCTGGGCTGGTGGGGCTTTCCGAATTTCGGCTACAAGGGGCTGGCCTGGGCCACCTTCCTCTCGGTGTGCGCGGGCACGGCCCTGGACCTGTGGCTGCTCAGGCGGGCCGGGCTGCTCTCGCTCTCGGTCTTCCCGCCCTGGCGCTGGGCCAGGGCCGCGCTGCCCTACATCGTCAAGGTGGCCTGGCCCGGCGGGCTGATGCAGGTCGTCTGGCACGGCGCGTACCTGGCGCTCTTCGCCATCGTCGCCTCCCTGCCCCTGGGCGCGGTGCCCGCGCTGGCGGGCATGACCGCGGGGCTGCGCGTGGAGTCCCTGCTCTTCCTGCCCGGCTTCGCCTTCAACATGACCGCCTCCATCCTCATCGGCCAGCGCCTGGGCGAGGGGCGGCCGGACCTGGCGCGGGCCGAGGGGTTCCGGGTGCTCGGCCTGGCCGTGGGCTCCATCTCGCTGCTGGCCGTGCTGCTCTGGCTCGCGGTGCGGCCCGTGGCCGCCTTCGTGGCCCCCGAGGCGGCGGTGCAGGCGCAGACCGTGAGCTACCTGGCCTACAACCTGCTGGCCATCCCCTTCACCCTGACCACCATGACCCTGTCCGGCGCGCTCACCGGCGCGGGCGCGACGCTCTACAACCTGCTGGCCTTCGGCGGCACGGCCTGGCTCGTGCGCCTGCCCCTGGCCTGGCTGCTCGGCCACGTCGTCATGAACCGGCCCGAGGGCATCTGGCTGGCCATGCTCCTCTCCCAGGCCATCCAGGCCCTGATCGTCCTGTACATCTTCGCGCGGCGCGACTGGGCGCGCTTCGCCATGATCCGCAAGCGGGGAAGCAATGGGAACTGACTGCTGCACCAAGGCCGCCTGCCGTCCGGACACGGAGCGCGGCTTCTCCCACATCTGCCTGAACCGGAGCGAGGAGTACGCGGCCCTGCTCGCGGCCACGCCCGCGCGCTCCTCGGACTACTCCTTCATCAACGTCTGGGGCTGGGCCGAGATATACGGCCTCTCCTGGATGTTCCGGGACGGCCTGTGCTGGATCAGGCAGGAGCGGCCCGAGCCCGCGCTCTGGGCCCCGGTGGGGCCGTGGGACCGCGTGGCCTGGAGGCCCGCCATGCTGCCCGAGAAGCGGCTGGTGCGCGTGCCCGAACCCCTGGCCCGGCATCTGGAGAGCGCCCTGGGGGCGCGCGCGGCCGAGTCGCGTGAGCACTGGGACTACCTCTACTCCGTGCCCGAGCTGACGGCCCTCGCGGGCAACCGCTTCCACAAGAAGAAGAACCTGCTCAACCAGTTCCGCAAGCTCTACGACTGGACCTACGCCCCGCTCACCGCGGACTGCGTGGAGCAGGCCCTGGAACTGCAGGACGCCTGGTGCCTGTGGCGCGACTGCGAGTCCGACTGCACCCTGGTGCAGGAGAACGAGGCCATCTTCCGCGTGCTCACCAACTGGGACCGGCTGCCCGGCCTGCTGGGCGGGGCCATCCGCGTGCAGGGCCGCATGGTGGCCTACACCGTGGCCGACGCCCTGGACCCGGACACCCTGGTGATCCATTTCGAGAAGGGCCACCCCGAGTACAAGGGCGTCTACCAGGCCATCAACCAGGCCTTCCTGGAGCACGAGGCGCGGCTCTTCAGCCGCGTCAACCGCGAGCAGGACCTGGGCGACGAGGGGCTGCGCAAGGCCAAGCTCTCGTACAACCCCGTGGACTTCGTGCGGAAGTGCGAAGTCCGGCTGGAGGAAGGCGGCTGATGCGGGAAGAGGACGCGGCGCGAGGCCCGGCCCTGGCCGTGGCGGTGCCCTGCTGGAACGAGGCCGCGCGGCTGCGCGGGGACGTCTTCGCGCGGACCCTGGCCGCCCACCCGGACTGGCGCTTCGTCTTCGTGGACGACGGCAGCAGCGACGGCACGGGCGAGGCGCTGGAGGCCCTGGCGCGGCGCGACCCGGAACGCATCGCCGTCCTGCGCCTGCCGCGCAACCGGGGCAAGGCCGAGGCCGTGCGCCAGGGCGTGCTGGCCGCGGCGGCCGGGGGCGCGCCGCACGTGGCCTTCCTCGACGCCGACCTCTCCACCGGGCCGGAGGACCTCGCCGCGCTTCTGGCCGAGGCCGGGCGCAGCGGCGCGCTGGTGGTCTGCGGCTCGCGCGTGCGGCTGCTCGGCCGCCGCATCGAGCGCCGGGCCGTCCGCCACTATCTGGGACGGGTCTTCGCCACCGCGGCCAGCCTGACTCTGGGCCTGCCGGTCTACGACACCCAGTGCGGGGCCAAGCTCTTCCGCAACGGCCCGGACCTCGCGGCGGTCTTCGGCCGTCCCTTCAACAGCACCTGGACCTTCGACGTGGAGCTGCTCGGCCGCTACCTGCTCCGCCTGGGCGGGGTCAACGCCCTGCCCGGCGGCCTGTGCGCCATCGTGGAGCATCCCCTGGCCGCCTGGGCCGACGTGGCGGGCTCCAAGGTCCGGCCCCGGCACTTCTTCACCGGCCTCTTCGAGCTGCTGCGCATACGCAGGCTGTTGCGCTCCCGGACCTACCGCGCGCTTTTCGGCCCGGACCGCTGAAGGCGCTTGCCGCGCCGCCGCGAACGCTCCCAGGCCCCCGCACGTCAACAGGCGCGCGGGGGTCTGGACGTTTCGCCCGGCCAGGGCTTTTGGCGCTAGGCCTTCGCGCCGTGTCTGAGGGCGAGCATCTGCCGCCCGCGCGTGGGCAGGAGCATGCAGAAGCACATGACGTAGGCCGCCGTGGTCAGGACGTGCAGCTCCTGGCCCGTGGTGCGGACGGGCAGGAGGTCCAGCCAGCCCTGGGGGATGAGCGGGGCCAGGAACTGGGCCGCGAAGAGGAGCAGCAACAGCGAGGCCCCGCGCACCGAGAGCCTGAGGCTGGCCAGCAGGCCCACGGCCAGCAGCGACTGGGCCGCGGTGAGCAGCAGCTCGTTCATCTGGAAGTGGTCCATGGGGATGGGCTCGGCGAAGGAACCGGACGAGACGCCGTAAACCCCGGGGATCATGCCCACGAGCAGGGTCCACTGGTTGAGCTTGGCCGAGAGCAGCGAGGCCAGGGCCACGCCGCCCATGCCGCGCAGGGTGAACATGATGGCCACGATGAACTCCGGGGCCTCGGAGGCGATGGGCGCGAGCCACTGCACGAGCAGGAATTCGTTGATGGCGAACTGGCGGCCCGTGGCCACCAGGCCCTCGGAGAAGGGCTCGGCGTTGGCCACGATGACCCCGGCCGAGAAGAGGAACATGACCAGGGTGGCGATGCGCCGTTTGTCTCGCGGCAGGCGGCCCAGGACCTCGGCCGGGCCTTCCAGCTCGCACTCCTGGCAGGGCCGCGCGGAGGCGATGCGGATGTACCAGCCGTAGAGGGCGATGAGGACCGCGCCGTCGTACCAGGCCAGGGAGCCCTTGATGGGGATGGCCAGGGCGTAGAGCGTGGCCAGGCCGAGGAAGAGCACCTCGGTGCGGCGGTCCTGGTCGAGGAGCACGGGCGTGCGCGTCCGCCACCAGGCCAGGAAGACGATGACCGCCCAGGCCACGCCGATGAGCAGGCGGTTCGCGCCGGTCATGTTGGCGATGGCGAAGTGGGCGTAGTCGGATCCCGGATGCTGCCCGGCCATCCAGGTGAAGTACATGTCCACGGCGTACTCGGGCAGCACGGCGATGAGCGCCACCACGGCCAGGGCCAGGGCCTGGGGAATGTCGGCCTGGGCCACGTCGCAGGCCCAGAGCAGGAGGAAGGACGCGCCCAGGATGGCCGCGCCGGCGATGGCGGCGGTGGCGGGCGGGGAGAAGTGGGCTCCGGCCAGGTTCAGGAAGAGGCCGGGCAGGCAGGCCAGGACGGCCAGCCACAGGGGGAGCAGTTGCCGGGTCATTGCGGGTCTCCTGTGCTCGGTTTCGCGCGGCCGAAAAAAAACCTCAGGCACGCGCGGACGCATGCCAAAGGTCTCACCGGCCGGACGATCCGGCGGCGCGGCCAGCGGAAACCCGCGAGATTGTTGACCGCGCCCGGGACAGTTACTCCCCTTTGGGCGGCCCCCTCTCTACCGCCGCGCCCCGCCGCTGTCAACCGGCCGTCCCCGGCCCGGCGGCGGGCGGCGGGGGTGACAGGCGCGCGACCGCATGGTACCCCGCTCTACAGGCCCGGAGCCGTTTCGGGTCTGAACAGGGGGCGTCGGCGGGACGCCGCGCCACGGACAGCACGGAGCGGGATGCACGGACGTATCGCGATCTTCCTGTGCCTGGTCCTCGCGTTCCTGGCCGTGGGGCCGGACGGCGCGGGGGCCGGGGACGAGCGGCCCGAGGCCGAGGGCTACGGCGTCCGCCGCGCGGGGCGCACGGTCACGCGGCCCGCGGGCATGCCGCTCGGGGCCACGGGCGCGCACGGCAAGCCGCTGCCCCAGGGGCATGTGGACGTGCTCTGCGAGCGGGGCTCGGCGAGCCTGTACGACTGCCTGCAACAGGCCCGGGAGGCGGACCGGGGCGTCCTGGAGCTGCCGCGCGGCGTGAACCTGCGGCACGTGGCCGGGCTGTTCGAGCGCGGTCTGACCTACTACGATTTGGACGAGGATTTTTCCCGCTACCACGGCTACCGCTTCGTGATGCGCTTCCGCGCCCTGAGCGACGGCGAGCTGGAGGCGCGCGACCGGCAGCGCGCCGGGGCGCTGGGCGCGGGCGTGGCGGGCGGGGCGGCCCTCTCCGTGGTGGCCCCCTTCGTGCCCCTGACCCCCATCATCTTTCTTTTCGACAGCGCCTCGGCCGAGGCGGACCTTGCCCGCGTGCGCGAGGACGCCGAGCTGCGGGGCGTGCCCCCGCCCAACCGCGGCTCCTTCGCCGCCACCTATCAGGAGTACGAGAACACCTACCGCGGCTACATGGAGGGCAGCCTCTCCCCGGCCGACGAGCAGGGCGTGTACGGCTCCTACGAGGTCACGCAGTGCGCCATCATGCGGCCGCGCGAACGCGAGGCCCAGACCCCGGCCCTGCGCAGACCCGCGCCGCACCACGGCCAGGAGGCCGAGGCGACGCCCGCCCCGTCCGAGGCCCTGCCCGCCGCCGCGCCCGAGCCTCCGGCGGCCGCCCCGTCCCTGGCCGCGCCCGCGCCCGTCCGGGAGGAGCCGCAGGCCGGAGCGGTGCGGCGGGCCGCGGTCATCGAGGACGCGCTCAAGGCCGCGGCCGCCGAGGTCGAGGCCCGGGACCGGGCCGAGGCCGCGCTTCTTCCTCCGGACACCGCGTCCAACTGAGCCGCGGCCCGCTGCCAAGGGGCCATCCGCCGCGTCGCCGCGCGGCCCGCCGGATGCCCCGCGCCGACAAACCACGGCCCGTCCCCAGGGGGGACGGGCCGTTCCGGAAAAAGGACGGAAGGAGGGCCGGGCTACTTGGCCCGGGGGAGGCTCGCCGTGGGCAGGGTCACGTCCTCGGCCACGTAGCCCTTGAACTCCGTGCCCGCGGCGTATCCGCCCGCGTCGCCCTTGTTGAAGAGGACGAAGGGACAGATGCCCAGGCCGAAGGCCCGGGTGGCGGTCTCGGACTCCTCGCCCGTGTGGCTGGAGACGGACGAGGTCAGGGGGATGCTTTTGCCGTTCGTCCCGGCCACGGAGACCAGCTTGAACTGCACGGTGCCCGCCTTGCCCTCGTAGTCGCGCGGCTCGGCGTGGCTGACGATGCCCACGGCCTGCGCGCCCTCGGCCACGGCCACGTAGCCCTCCACGGTCACGGCGTGGGACACGGCGAGATGCACCGGGTCGCCCTGCTCGTTGATCTCGGAGGAGAGGGGCTTGGACAGTTTGAGGTAGACCGGCGTGCCCTTGGCCAGGGTCACGGCGGCCGGGGTCTGGACCGTGGAGGCGGCGCGGCCTGGGCCGGAGACGGCGGCGAACAGGAAGAGCGCGCAGAGGACGGCGAGGATGGAACGATTCACGTGGTCTCCCCCTCCGAGGGTCGGGTGGTCGGCGCGGAACATGGCGACATCGCCCGGTCGATCAACGACAGATAGCGCGGATACAGGAAGAGGGCAATGCCCGATCCGGCCAGGAAGCCGGTGAAAATGCGGCTTGCGGCCGTCTGGGGCCAGAATCCGAAGGCCGGGGCCAGGGCGTCCATGAGACAGGGCAGGACGAGGAGCGCGGCCGGGCGCGCGGGCAGGGGGCCGTGGCGGACCGCCAGGGCCGCGCTTCCGGCCAGGGCCGCGCCGCCCGCCAGGGCCGCGCCGCCGTAGAGGCCCAGGCAGCGGGCGCACAGGGCCATGTGCGACGCGCCGAGAAAGAGGCTGCGCGAGGGGGCCTGGTGGCAGACGCCGCCCAGCGCGCCGTAGAGGACCCGGGCCGCGTCGAAGAGCCCTGCGGCCTCGCACAGGGGCGCGGCCAGGGCCCCGAGCGTCAGGAGCAGGGCGGCGGACAGGGGCAGCAGGCGCAGTCCCGCGCGGACCAGACGCCGGGTGCGGCTCATGCGCCGCCGTCCTCCCCGTTTCCGGCGCAGGCCGCGCAGTCCGGCGCGGGCGGCGGCTCGGCGAAGTGCGTCTCCCAGTCCGGGGCCAGGCAGTCCAGCCTGCCGCCGAAGCCCGCCTTGAAGGCCTCGGACGGGGGCACGAGGGGCGCGTCCGGCGAGGGGCACTCGGCGCGCACCCGGTCCAGGCTGTGCACCTCCTCGGGGGAGAGCATCTCCATGACCCCGCAGTGGACGCACTTGAAGTAGGTGGCCTTGCGCAGGCACTTGCAGTCGGCCTTGGCGAACTGGTGCCTGCGCATCACGGCTTCCCCCCGGCCGGGCGGAGCTGGTCGTCGCGCAGCATCAGGGCGGCCCCGAGCAGCCCGCCCGAGGCGTCGGCGAAGGGGGCCACGGTGGTGAAGCGCAGCGCCCCGCCCGCGCGTTCGCGCAGGACGATGTTGTAGGCCTCGGGCCGCGCCGCGAGCCGCGCCAGATGCCCCACGTCGGCCGGGTCCAGCTCCTCCAGCCAGTCGGCGAGGTCGCGGCCCTCCAGCGTCTCGCCGGGGGCGGCGAAGCGGGCCGCGAAGACGCGGTTGCAGAAGACCACCCGGCCCTCCAGGTCGGTCAGGGCCATGGCGTCGGTGAGCGTGTCCATGACCCGGCGCAGCATGTCCAGCAGGGCCTGGCGGTCGTCGGCCTCGATGCGGTAGCGCGAGACGTCGCGCGTCACGCCGCAGAGCAGCAGGGGCAGGCCGGGTCCCTGGCGCAGCCCGGTCAGGCTCTCGCGCACCCAGACGAGCTGGCCGTCGCGGCCGTAGAGGTGCACGTCGCGCGTCAGGGGCGGGCCGCCCGCCAGGATCGCGCCGCAGGCCTCCCAGTCGCCCGGCTCGGAATAGACCTGGGCCGCGATGCTGGTCACGTCCCGCAGCATGTCGCGCGGCGAGTCGTGGCCGAGCAGGCGGGCGTAGGCGGGGTTGACGCGCACGTAGCGCCCCTCGGGCGAGGCCAGCCAGAGTCCGGCCGCGGCCTGCTCGAAGAGGGCGCGGCACAGGGCGTCGTCCTGGGCCACTGTCTGGAATGCGTCGTGATGCATAGAGGTGTTCATGTTTTATTCGGGGGCGGAGCGAGGGACATCCATGCTGCCAGCCTAGGACAAGGACGCGGGGAAGTAAAGGCCGCCACCGGCCTGGGGCGCATGGGCGTGCGGTCTTTTTGCATGTCCTTCGAGAAATTCCGTTGACAGCCGTTGGCAGTGCGGTAAAGTCCGCCGTATGTCCGGCATTAACCCTAGGAATCCCGAGCCTATAGAGGCGATCGCGGAGGGCTCTGGCGAGGGCTCCGCTCCGGCCCCGGAACCGGCCGTCGCCGCCGCGCCCGAGCACTGCCCCACCTGCGGCCGCCGCCTGGGGCCGGAGGAGACGCTGCTCAAGTGCGGCCAGTGCGGTCAGTGGCTGTGCGCCGTGGGCGAGCGCGCCCTGTCCTGCACGGGCTGGATCTACTGCCCCCTGTGCCGCACCATGGCCCGGGCCGAATGGCTCGAACCGGCCCTGCCCGCCCCGGCCTGAGCCTCCTCCCGGCCCGTTCCACCGCCCCTTCGGCCCCGTGCCCGCGCGTCCGCCCGTTCTTTCGGCCGCGCGTCTTGCCGCCCGCTGTCCGGCAGGGTAGTGGGAGCGCATGACGACCGACGCCGGACTGGCCGTGGAGGGCCTGCAGGTGCGCTACGGCGGCCGCGCGGCCCTGGCCGGGGTGTGTCTGGCCGTGGCCCCGGGCGGGATTCTGGGCCTCTTCGGCGGCAACGGCGCGGGCAAGAGCACCCTGCTGCGCGCGTCCGCCGGGCTGGTGCGCGCCTCCGCGGGCCGCGTCCTGCTGGACGGCCGCGACGTGCGCCGCGCCCGGGCCCGCGCCGGGCTGCGCATGGTCCCCGAAACGCCCGCCGTCTTTTCCCATCTTTCGGGCCGCGCCCACATCGCGCTCGTGGCCGCCGCCTTCGGCGCGGACGAACGGCCCGCCCTGGCCGCGGCCGAGGCCCTGGGCCTGGCCCCGCGCCTGGCGGAGCGCGCGGGCGGCTGGTCGCAGGGCATGCGCCAGCGCCTGGCCCTGGCCCTGGCCTGCTGCGGCGCGCCGCGCTGCGTGCTGCTGGACGACCCTTTCTCGGCCCTGGACCCGGGGGCCGCGCGCCAGGCCCTGGGCGTGGTCCGGGGGCTGGCGCGGGAGCGCGGCGCGGCCGTGCTCCTGGCCGGGCAGCGGGTGCGCGAGGCGGCCGGGATCATCGACGGCTGGGCGGTGCTGCACGAGGGCCGGGCGGCGGGCGCGGCCCGGGACGTGGTCCGGAACGGGGCCGGGGAGCCGGACGCCGCCGCGACCGCGGCCGCCATAGAGGCCGCCCTGGAGGCCGCATGGGCCTGAACGCGCTGGGCCGGGCCTGGGGCGCGGAGTGGCGGCGCTGCGCCTCGCGCCCGGCCGCGTGGCTGGCCCTGCTGCCCCTGCCCCTGGCGGGCGGGCTGGCTGCCGCCGTCTTCGGCGGAAGCGGGGGCGGGGCGGACGAGGCCGCGCTGCGCGGCGTGCAGGCCCTGACCGCCACCTTTTGGCCCCTCCTGCCGCTGCTCTTCGCCGCGCTCTCCCTGGCCCAGGAGCGGCAGGCCGGGACCCTGGCCCTGCTGGCCGCCGGGCCCCTGCCGCGCGAGGCCCTGCTCCTGGCCAAGGCCCTGGCCGCGCTCCTTTTCCTGCTTACGGGCGGGCTGCTGCTGGCGGCCGGGTCGGGGCTGGCCGCATCCCTCCTCCTGGGCGGGCTGCAGCGCCCCGGCCTGCTCGCGGCCCTGGCGCTCGCCTCGGCCTTGAGCCTGGCCCCGGCGGCCGGGCTCGGCCTGCTCTGCGGCGCGGCCGCGCGCGGACCCGGCGCGGCCGGGCTGGCGGCCCTGGGCCTGCACCTCGTGCTCGACGCCCTAGGCGGGGCCGCCGCCGCGGCGCACGGCCTGCCCTTCCTGGTCTACACCGGGGTCTGGGGCCTGCCCTTCGAGACCGCGGCCGAGGTCCTGGCCGGGCTGCCCCCTGGGCCGCCGCCGGGCGCGGCCGTCCTCTCCTGGCTGGCCTGGAGCGTCCTGCCCGTGGGCCTGGCCCTGCTCGTCACGCGGCGGCGGGACCTGGCGTGAGGCCCCCGGCATGACCCGCCGCGCCCTTCTGACCCTGGCCGCGCTCCTGCTGCTCTGCGCCCCGGCGCGCGGCCAGGGGCCGAGCGTGCTGCGCTGGACCTTTCCCGAACCCGTGGAGCGGCTGGCCCCGGCCGCCGGGTCCGGCGGCCCGGACGCGCCGCCCCTCATGGCCGCTACGGCCGGACGCGTCCTGTACGTGGCCCGGCCGGACCTGGCCGCGCCGGACCCGGCCCGGCCGGACCCGGCTCAGCCGGACGCCGCAGCGCCGCCCCTGGCCCGCCTCCTGCCCCTCGCGGCGGCCGCGCCGGAGGCCCTGCAGGCCGGAACCTGGCGCGGCGCGCCCGCCATCTTCTGCCTCGCCCCCGGGGAGGCCGTGGCCGTCCCGCTCGAGGGTGGGGAGGGGCGGAGCGTGGCCCGCGCGCCGGGCATGGTCTGGCGCGTCGCGGATCTGGACGGCGACGGCCGCGACGACCTCTGGGGCACGGACGGCCGGAGTCTGGCCGCGGCCCTGCAGGACGCGGACGGCGGCTTCCTCCCCGTGCGCCTGGACCTGCCCGCGCCGCCCGCGCCCGCGCCTGCGCGGCGCGAGGCCTGGCGCGTCTCGGCCGGGCGCGCGGCGGAGGCCGTGCAGGCGCGCTCCGAGGCCTCCTTCCGGGTCTGGGCCGACGACCTGGACGGCGACGGCGCGGCCGAACTGACCGCGCTGGACGAGCAGGCGGGGACCGCGCGCGTCTACCGGGCGGAGCGGGGGGGCTTCAGGCCGCTCTTCGCGGCCGACCTTGCGGCCCTGGGCGCGGCGGGTGACGTCTTTCTCCTGGATCTCGACGGCGACGGCCGGGCCGAGGCCGCGCGTCTGCGGCTCCTCGCGCCGGGCGAGGAGGGCGCGGTGCTGCCCATGCTGGCGCTGGACGTCTTCCCCCTGTCCGGGAGCGGCCCGCTCCGCGCGGCCGGGGCGCGGCCCGCGCTGCGCCTGACCACGGTCTTCGCGCCCGAGGCCGAGCCGCTGGTGCGCGCCGGTCCGGGCTGGGCCTTCCTGGCGCTCGCCCCGCGCCTGCCCGCCTCGGCCGGGGAGACGGCGCGGCTGGCCGCTGGCGGGGAGCTGGAGCTGTCGCTGCGCGTGGCGCGTTTCGTCCCCTCGCCGGACGGCCCGGCCGTTTCCTGGGACGCGGGCGCGGGCAGGCTGACCCTGCCCGCCGCCGCGGACCCGCGTCTGGCCGCCGGTCCCTGCCGCGCGGCCGGGGGCGCGCGGCCCGGCGTGGCCGTGCGCGGGGAGGGGCGGCTGCTCCTGGTTTCGCCCCGTGGCGCGGCCGAGATTCCGGCGCGGCCCGGCGCGTTCCTGCTCGGGAGCGCCGAGGCCGCGGGCCGCTCCTGGCTGCTGCTGCGCGAGGACGGCGGGCGCTCGGTGCGGGGGGCGGCGTGGTGAGGCGGCTGCTCCTCCTGCTGGCGCTGCTGGGCTGGGCCTCGGCCGCTGACACGGCCGGGGTGCTGCCCGAGGAGCTGCTGGGCGCGCCCGGGGAGCGGGCCGAGGCCGCGCCGCGTCCGGCCCTGGAGGCGCTGCTCGCGCCCTGGCGGCCCCTGGCGGCACAGGCCGGGGCACGGGACGGGGAGGCGCTGACCGGGCGCGGGCCGCTGGCCCCGCTCGCGGCCCGCCGCGTCCTGGCCGCGCCCGCGTCCGGGGCGCGGCTGGCCGTGCTCGACGCCGAGGGCGACGGCGCGCCCGACCTCGTGACCATCACCCGCCGCGCGGACGGCGGCTTCCTGCACGAGGTGCGGCCCGGCCTGCCCGGCGGCGGCTTCGCCCCGGTCCCGGCCTGGAGCGCCCTGACGCACGGCGGCCATTGGCTCTCGGGCGGCTTCCTGCCGCTCTCGCCCCGCGGCCTGCCCGGCAGGCTCGACCTGGAGCAGCGCCCCTTCGGCCTGCTGGGCCTGCGCGCGGCCACGCGGCTGGCCTACGTTCCCTGCGGGGCCGGGGGCTGCGCCGGGGACCCGGCCTTCCGGCTGGCGGCCAAGGGCGCGCTGCCGCTTCCGGCGGGCGTGCGCGACGCGGACGGGGACGGCCGCCCGGACCTCCTGCTGCTGGACGCCATGGCCCCCTCCCTGAGCCTGGGCGGGCTGGCCGCTGATCTGGCCGCGGGCCGCGCCTGGCTGGAACTGCGCCTGCACCTGCAGCGGCCGGACGGCGGCTTCGCCGAGACCCCGGACGCGCGGCTGCGCCTGCCCCTGGAGCTTGGCGGCCCGGCCCGCGTCTCCTGGCGGGAGACGCCTTCGGGCGGCGCGCCGTTCCTGCTCCTGGGCGACCCCGCCGCGCCCGCCGCGGTGCTGCGCTGGGAAGGGGGCGGCCTGCGCCGCCTCGGCCCGGGCGCGGAATGAACGGGCCATCCTGCCGCCGCACCTGAGGTTTCAGTCGCCTCCGGGATTTTTTCGCCCGCTTCCCGGCCCGGAATCAGGCCCGCGCCAGGCCGACGCGGGTTCATCACTGGCTCGTCCTTTTTCGCCGACGCGGCGTAACCTGGACTTGCGATGGAGGCGCAACTTCATCCCCCATCCACGGAGGTTGCGCATGATTCAGGACATGGACCGCAGGAGATTCCTGCAGATCGGCATGGCCGCGGGCGCGGCGTTCACCGTCTCCGCCCTGCTTCCCGGCCTCTCCCTGGCCGGAACCGCTCCCCGACGGTTTTCGGAGTGCGCGGCCATGCGGCCGCAGGACATGGCCGCGGCCTCCACGGCGGTGGGCGCGAGCATGGCCTACCTGCGCAAGACGGCGGGCGGCGTCAAGGACGCCAAGGCCAAGGCCGTGGTCATGGCCCTGCTCGACACGCCCAATCCCTCCCTGGCCGCGCCCCTGGCCGACGAGAAGAACCGCAAGGCGGTCTACGACGAGCTGTGCGGCAAGGGCCTGCTCAAGGACGTGGCCTTCGCGGACTTCCTGCCGCCCGCGGCCGACCCGGCCAAGGCCCCGCAGCCCTTCGGCAGCGCCACGGGCAGCGGCTGGCAGAGCCACCACTCCTACCCCGGCGGCCTGGCCACGCACACCGCGGCCAACATGGTCATCTCCCTGGCCATCTTCGACGCCTACCGCGAGGTCTACGGGTTCGAGCTGGACCGCGACACGGTGGTGGTCTCGCAGATGCTGCACGACCTGCACAAGCCCTGGGTCTTCCAGTGGCAGGCGGACGGCTCGTGCCGCACGGAGCGGCCCCTGGCCGGGACCGGCGAGCACCACGTCCTGGGCGTGGCCGAGAGCATCCTGCGCGGCCTGTCCGCGCCCATGGTCGTGGCCCAGGCCTGCGCCCACAACCACCCCGGCACGCCCAAGGACGAGGCCGACGTGGCCGGCTGGATCAAGGCCGCCGCGATCATCGCGGGCGTGGACCCCGAGCGGGCGGGCCTCCTCGCCCCGGGCGGCGGGACCCTGCCCCAGCCCAGGCGCATGGAGGGGTTCGTCTGCCACCTCGGGGACCACGACTACGTGCTCACCGTGCCCGCGGCCAAGTCGCTCATCGCGGTCATGGGCGAGATCGCGCAGGAGAAGTACGGCATGTCCGCCGAGGACCTCAAGGGCCCCCGCTTCAACGCCCTGCGCAACTACATCTTCGCGCAGGCGACCATCGAGCGCCTCTACAACCTCTATTCGGTCAAGGGTAAGGAGGCCGTGGCCGCGACCGCCCTTTCCCTGGTCGCGCCCGCCTGATCCCGCCCGCCCCGCCCGGCGGTCCGACGCCGGGCGGGGCGTCTTGACGCCCGCCGCGTTCGGGACTAGTGAAGCTTGCCTTTGCAAATCCGCCCAGCATGGAGCATCTTTCCCCCATGAACGCGAACGGAACGAACGCCTGCGGCGGGGACGCCGCGGTCCTCACGCCCCTGGCCGTCTGGGCCATCGGCGTCTACATCGCGGTGCAGGTCATCTCCAACGTGGCCAGCCTGAAGATCGGCGTGGTGGCGGGGCTGGCCGTGGACATGGGCACCTTCCTCTACCCCCTGACCTTCACCCTGCGCGACGTGGCCCACAAGGTGGCGGGACGGCGCAACGCCAGGGCCATGATCTTCGCGGCGGGCGCGGTGAACCTGCTCATGGCCGCCTATTTCCAGTGGATCGTGAGCGTGCCCGGGGACCCGGACTGGGGCATGAACGAGCAGTTCGGCATGATCCTCTCGCCGGTCTGGCGGCTGGTGACCGCCTCCATCCTGGCCCAGGTCGTGGCCGAGCTGCTGGACACCGAGGCCTACCACCTCTTCGTCACGCGCGTGACCAGACGGCACCAGTGGCTGCGCGTGCTGGTCAGCAACTCGGTGAGCGTCCCGGCCGACAACCTGGTCTTCGCCCTGGGCGCGTTCGCCTTCGCCCTGCCCTGGAGCGTGGTCTGGGACATCTTCCTCATCAACCTGATCGTGAAGTACGCGGTCACGGTCCTCTCCATCCCGCTGATCTACGTGGTCGGCCCCAAGCACGAGGCCGCGCGGCTGGCCTGATCCCGCCCCGTCGCCGCGAACCGCGAAACCCCCCGCGCAGGCGCCTGCGCGGGGGGTTTCGCGGTTTTCGCGCTTCCGGCCCTGTTCGGCGGCCCGGAGGAGGGGCGGCGCGGGTCTACTTCACGGCGATGCGCACGGTGTAGCCGAAGACCAGGGGCGTCGCGCCCGGTCCCAGGACGCGGGCGGCCACGGCGCGGAACTCGTCCAGGCCGAGGTCCGCCTCGCCGAGCCCCCGGGCGAGCAGGGCGCGCACCCCGGAGAGGCTCAGGACCAGTCCGGCCAGGCGCTCGGGGCCGCCGCTCTCCAGGGAGTGCAGCCGCACCTCGCGCAGGAAGCGGAAATGGCCGCTCTCGGCCATGCGGTCCAGGTGCCCGGCCTTGTCCCACTTCTGCGTCCGCTCGACGCCGTGCATCCGTTCCAGCTCCTTGATGCGCTCGCGCAGGCGGGCGAAGGCCTCCTCCACCTCCCAGTCCACGGCCGGGGCCAGGTCGTAGTCGTAGGCGCAGAAGACCCCGCCGGGCCGCAGCACGCGGGCGATCTCGGCGAAGGTGGGGAAGGGGTCCATCCAGTGCAGGCACTGCGAGCAGGTGAGGATGTCGGCGCAGCCGTCCGGCAGGCCGGTGGCCGTGGAGATGCCGGGCCTGAAGGAGATGCCGGGCAGCCCGGCCGAGGCGCGCTCGGCCTGGGCGCGCATGTCGTCGTTGGGCTCCACGCCCACGACGCGCCGCGCCCGGCTGGCCCAGACGCGGGTGGACAGGCCCGTGCCGCAGCCCAGATCCGCCACCATGCCGGGCAGCGGGGTGCGGGCGTAGCGGCAGAGCAGCTCGGGAATGGCGGCCGGGGCCGCCGGGCGGAAGGCGTCGTAATGCCTGCCGAAGCCGGTGAAACGGGCGATGCCGGGGGTGTCGAATCCGTCCATGGCGCAGCCTCCTGGCGGCGATTCTACGCCAACCGCCGCCGCTGTCGAGGGGAAAGGGGCGTGTTCCGCCTCCAGGCGGCCCCCCCCAGCCGTCCCGCGCACCGCGCGGGGCCTGTCGGGCGGCGCGGGCGGGTGTTTCCTTTGTGTCCGGCATGTGTTGTCGAATCCGCAACGATTCGTGGAGGATCTGCGTGGCGAACGAGCTGGAGCGGATGGCGGACTACGATCTCGCCCCTGCGTACAGGTGGTGGCGGGGACTGCCGGTCGTGGAGCGCTGTCTCCTGCACCTTCCCGTGGTCTGCGCGCCTGCGCTGCTCACGGCCGGGATCACGCTGTACATGTGGCGCAACACGCCGGGCGCCATCGCCTTCGGGTGGCTGCTCTCTGGCCTGGGGCAACTCGCCACGGTCTTTCTGGCCTGGGCGCCGGCCCTGCGCTGGAAACGCTTCTGGGCCTACGCGCTGATCCTCGTGCGCCTCAGCGCGGCCGACCAGTTTCTGATCCGGGACAGCGCGGCGTTGTTCCAGTTCTGGCCCAAGCCAGCGGAGTACTGGGAGTTTCTGCTGCTCATCGAGACCATCACGTTCCTGGCGTCCACTGATCCGCTGCGTGTCTTGAAACGGCGGGCCTCCGGACGCGCCGAGGCGGGCGGGGTTTCCGCGGCTGCCGACACGCAGGCCGGAGGCGCGGCAGGTCCCGCGCTGCCCCCCGTCCGTGGTCCACGAGTCCCAGGCATGGTCCGTGCGCAGCCTGTGGCACGGACTCCCCATCTGGATGCGCTGGGTGTTCTGAGATGGTTATCCCCTGACAGTAGGCCCTCTGAAGAGGAAGTGGCCATGCCGTCCCTTGGCGGGGTAGCGATGAGGTTACGAAGCTTCATCCACCCACAACCAGGAGAACGTCATGACCACGGGGAAGAAGGTAGCACGAAGGAAGCTGAGCTTGCTAGGGTTGGCAACGGAGTTGGGCAACGTCAGCAAGGCGCGTAGCGAGGCCAGGGCCGGGGCCTGGCCAGGGCGCGGTCCCGCGGGTCTGCAACTGGGCGGCCTCGTGGCCCGCGAGCGCGACGCGCAGGGGACCGCCCGCGCTCGCGGCGTCGGCCTGCATCCGGACAAAGTCCGGAATGTGCGCCTGAACGTCCGGCTCTTCGCCCCGCGGGCGGCGGGCGGCGGTCTTGGCGGGCGCGGCAGGCCCGCGGCGGCGGATGTTTTCATGAACATATGCTCCTCCGGTCATGTCATTTCGGGCTGGCCGCTTCCGGGGCAGGAAGGCGGCGCGGCCTACTTGAAGTAGGACAGGGTCTTGTTGGTCAGGCCCAGCAGGTTGCCGGACAGGCTCTGCAGGCCCTGCCGCCGGTAGGCGCTGGCGGCGGAGGAGCCCTCCAGCCCGGCCAGCAGGCCGTTGTGGCGGTAGAGTTGGGCTTTGTGGCGCAGCCGGTTCACCGCGTTCTCGGTCTCCCAGGCGTCGTTCTCGGCCTCGGCCGCGTAGTCCGCGGCCACCTGCCCGAGCAGGTCCATGGGCGATCCGTCCTCGTCCAGCAGGCTGACGCCGCTTCGCGCCATGCGCGAGCGCAGCATGCCGGACTGGCTCTCGCCCTGTTCGCGGATGGCGCGCTGCCGCTTCTCGCCCAGGCGGCGCTCGATGTCCGCCTCCTGCTCGGCGATGTGCGCGTTGTACTCCGCCATCTGGCGGCGGTAGTCCGCCTGCTGTTGCGCGGCCCTGGCCTGGGCCTGGGCCTGGGCGTAGCTGTTCGCGGTGCTCATGGCTCCGGAGGCCAGGGTGGCGATGCCGATGGCCGTTTCGATGCCGCTCATGCGGGGTCCTCCTTCGGGTTGCGGGGGGTGAGGGCGTAGAGGTGGAGGCGCGCGCCGGGCAGCACGCCCGCCATGCCCGGCTCGCGGGTCTCGCGCGCGAAGCCCAGGCGCTTCAGCCAGCGCCTGGCCGTGGCGTGGTCCGCCTGGCAGACGGCCTGCACGCGTCTGAGCCGGTGCGCGGCCACGATGCGGGCCAGGCCGTTCCTGGCCGCGCGGTGCAAGGCCAGGGGCAGCGCGTCCGCCCCCCGGCCGGTGAGAGCCCAGGCGTCGCCCACGCGGCTGCCGTCCGGGGCCTCGGGCGTGAGCATGATCCCGCCGCAGGCCACGGCCAGGACCGCCTCGCCCTGCGCGCTCCCGGCGTCGCCGTCCAGGTCGCGGCCGGGGAGAAAGGCCAGCAGGGTGAAGGCCGGACCCAGGGCGGCCATGGCCGCTGCCCGGTCGGGGTCGTGGCCCAGCAGGCCGAAGGCCAGCAGCTCCGGGTCGCGCGGGCTGAGCAGATCCAGGTGCGGACGCGCGAAGGGCGTCACGCGCAGCCGGATGCCGGAGGGGAGGCGGGGCCGGGCGGCGCTCATCGCTCCAGCACCTCCAGCTCCATGATCAGGCCGAGGACTGTCATGGGCAGGGGCTGGTCCTGGCGCACCAGGACGCCCGCGGCCGCGTCGTATCCGCCCGGCAGGGCGACGCGCTTGTCGCCCGAGAACAGCGGCACGGCGTCCCCCATGCGGTCGGCCGAGGTGCGGAAGAGGACCTCCACGAGGCGGCGCTCGTCCGGCCCCACCTTCAGCCCCAGGGTCCCGTGCAGCCGCACCCAGACCAGGCCCACGCGCCGCGTGCGGCCCTGGCTGGTGCCGCCCTCGTCCTGGATCTCGGGCCGCATGGGCGAGAGGTCCGAGACGTAGGGCAGCCCGGCGTGGACCACGGCGGCCGGGCGCTGCAGCTCGATCTCGCCCGGCCCCCAGGCGCGGCTGGAATAGGAGGCGGACGCGGCGTCGCCCACCACCGCCTCGGGCTGGACCTGACCGTCCGCCAGGACCTGCACGCGCAGACCCGAAAGGTGGTCCAGCCCGGCGAGGAAGGAGGAGAGGCGCGCGAAATGGCGCGTGGCCGCGCCGCGCAGGGCCCCGGGCACGGCCGTGAGCAGCCGCACGCGGGCCCGCTCCGCGTCCAGGACCTCCAGGATCTCCACCTCGCAGGCCGCCTCCGCGTCGGCCTCGCCCGAGGGACTGCGCGGGTCGGCCGCGCGCAGGCGGAAGCGGCGGCCCGGCGCGGCGTAGCCCTCGTCCAGGAAGGGGGCGAAGCCCGCGGCCGCAAGCTCCGCCTCGCCGCGCACGGCGAAGGCCGCGGCGTCGAGGCGCACGGTCCGCGTCTCGTCCCTGTTCCAGGCGGACCAGGAGAGGCCCGCGTCCACGAAGAAGGCGTCCTCGGCCCGCGCGCCCCGGAAGACCGGGTCCAGGCGCTCCACGAAGCGCTCGAAGACGCCGGGCGCGGTCTCGCGCCGCACCGTGAGCCAGAGTTCGTCGTCGCAGCGGCCCGGGATCACGGTCACGGACTCCACTTGGCCGCGCGTGGGGTGGCGCGACCAGCCGATGACCCGGTGCTCGCGCAGATAGGTCAGGGCGAGGAGCAGGCCGTCGTCGCGCACGACCCAGACGATGGAGCAGGGGGACTGCTGGAAGGCCCAGCCGGTCACGGCGCGGTCCCCCAGGATGTGCTCGGAGAGGATGGAGACGTCGGTGGCCTCGTAGCCGTCCACGTCCAGGGAGTAGCGGAACTCGCGCACCACGTTGCCCGGCCGCTGCACGAAGAGCACGGTGTTGCCCACCGTGACCGGGGCCAGGTCGGCCGAGCCGTGGGCCGTCTCGCGCGCCGCCTCCGCGGACATGGGCGAGAGCGGGTCGCCGCCCGAGCCAGACAGGGTCCACTCGCCGCCCGTGGTGCCGAAGAGCAGCTTCTTCTGCGCGGGCATCAGCCAGACCACCTTGTTCACGCGGTCGGCGGCGATGCCGTAGGTCACGGCGTCGTCGTCCTTGAGCGGCGTGGAGACGTTGAAGTTCTCGTAGTTGGCGCTCTGCGAGCCCCACAGCTTCTGCGGGTCGTCGCGCGAGGCGGCGAAGAAGAGGCGCTGCTCGAAGAACTGCACGCAGGAGGGGTAGCCGCCCTCGGCCTCGAAGGGGTTGCGCAGCCCGGGCGGGGTGTCCTGCACGTCGGGCCTGTTCTCGCCCTTGTCCTCGAACTGCGTGCCCTGGGCCTTGCCGATCCAGCCGTAGACGCCGTTCCTCTCGCGGTAGACGTTGTACTCCTTGGCCTGCTCCACGGCCCGCCAGGTCAGGCGCACGAGGTTCGTCTCGGAGAGTGTGCCGTACCCGGCGTCGGTCCGGGCCGGCTCCGAGGGCAGGGACTCCTCGTCCGTCTCCTCCTTCACGGCGGTGACGGCGTACGTGTAGGCCGTCTGGCCCGCCTGGCCGTGGGGCGCGGCCGCGAGCCCCTCGGGCGGGGGCAGGGACGGGGCGAAGGTGATCCGGGTCAGCCGCCAGTCCGTGTGGCCGAAACGGGCCAGCTTGTGCGGCGGGTGCGCGGGATGGGCCAGGTACATCACGTCCGCGCTCTGGCAGACGCGCAGGCGGCGGAGGTGCTCCTCGTCGGCGTAGGGCGTGGCGATCTCGTAGGGCGCGCCGTCCTCGTCCAGGACGGCCCCGCCCTCCGCGCCGCCGCCCGAGCCCGCGAAGACGCGCATGCGCCCCTGGCCCGCGGCGTCGACGAAGAACTCCAGCACGTAGGCCGTGTCGCTGGCCACCTCGAAGGCGATGAGGCGCGAGCGGCAGGCCGCGTGGCCCGCGCGGGCCACGAAGCGCAGGCCCGGCCTGCGGAAGGCCGCGCCGTGCGGCCAGAGGCAGAAGTTGACGAGGCGCGAGCAGGCGTTCCCGTAGGCCTCCTGGTCCACGCGGCCGTCCATGAGGGGCGAGAGTTCGCCCGCGTTGAAGCTGGTCTGGATGATGGCGGTCTGTCCCATGGCTACCTCCTGGCCTCGACCCAGGCCACGTGCTCGTCCCCGGCGGGCGCGCCCTGGTCCGCGTCGGCCTCGCGCGCGGCCTCCAGCAGGGCCGCGCAACGCTCGGTCATGGAGCGCTCCAGGCGCTGCGACTGCATCAGCGGCACGGCCAGCAGCGAGGCCAGCAGGAAGGACAGGGCGCGCACGAAGGAGGGCGGGAAGAGGGCGGCCTCGTGGACGTCGCGGGTGTAGGTCAGGCGGGCCTTTTCCCGGTCGGTGAAGATCATGTCGCCCGCCGCCTCGAAGGGCGCGCCGTCCTGCAGGGCGCGGGCCTTGAGGCAGTCCGGGGGCCGCCGGTAGGCCAGGGCCCAGTGCGAGGGCGGGGGCGAGGCGAGCTGGGCCAGGTCGGCCACGGCCGTGGCGAAGGCCCAGTTGTGGGCCTCCAGCAGTTCGCGCCGGGCCGTGGCGAGGTGCAGGCGGCACAGCCCGGCGGCCTTGGAGCGCTCGTCCAGGGAGCTGACGGCCTCGTGGCCCAGGGCGGTGAGCGCCAGGTTGCAGACGGCGACGTCGGCGGCCATGCTCAGGCCCCTCCCCGCAGTGCGATCTCCTCCAGCTCCAGCAGTTCGCGCAGCCTGCCCAGGGAGAGGCCCGCGCGCGGCCGGGGCGCGGCCCCGAGCGCCTCCAGGCGCGCCAGGAGGCGGGCGCGCTCGGCCTCCTCGGCGGCGCGTCGCGCGTCGCGCTCGGAGGCGGGCTGGACGCGCTCGAAGAGCCGTTCGAAACGGGCGGGCGCGGGTTCGGACGCGGGCAGCTCCAGCGTCTCTCCGGCCAGACGCAGGCGGCCCCGGCGGTCGGTGCAGTCCTCGCGGACGCGGTAGGTGACGAGTTTCACGGGTTCGCTCCTTCGGCCCCCGCCCGCCGTTTGGGGACGGGCGGGGGCCCTGTTTTTAATGTTCACGTGGTCACATGGTCATGCGTTTGGCGGCCCTGCGGCCCGCGCCGCCCGCCGCCCGCGCCGCTAGCGCGCCAGGTATTCCAGCCAGGCGTCCAGGCTGCCCGAGGCGGCCGGGTCCGTGGTGGCGATGCGCAGCCGCGCGTGGCGTTTGAGGTCCGAGGGCACGGCCAGGCGGCAGACGATCCGCCCCTCGTCCAGGAGCAGGGGCGCGCCCTGGGCCGTGAGCACGACGTCGCCGCCCGCGGGCGCGAAGGCCTGGCCGTCGTCCGAGTGCTCAAGGCCGAGGGAGAGGTTCGTCCCCTGCGCCAGGAGGATGTCGGCATGGGCCGCCACCGTCACCTCCAGCGCGCCCTGGGCGCGGCAGAAGTCGCGCGCGCCCGCGTTGCCCGCGGCCGAAGCGTTCTGGGGCAGGGTCTGCGCCGCGGCGAGATAGTCGTCGGCGGATTTCAGGCTGTGCTTGTACATCCGGTGCTCCTTCTCGGTCTTAGCTCAGGGACACGGCGGCTTCCGCGCCTTCGAGCAGGTTGTAGGAAGTGACGAGGGGGATGCCGTTCCAGGCCTCGAAGGTGCGGTTCAGGTCCCGGGTCTCGGCGAAGGTCTGCAGCGAGCCCGCGCCGTTGCCGTCCCCGGCCTTGTAGCGGTTGAGGAGGTTCTTGCAGCGCATGTGCAGGAACAGCTTGGTGTCCGCGGCGTCGGCCCGGACCATGGCCAGCAGGTCGTCGACCTGCGCGGCCGTGGGCACGTTGGCGGCGTTGATGTTGACGATGGCGGCCACGGAGCGGGGGTCGGCGATCTGGATGCCGAAGTAGCCCTTCAGCCGCATGCCGTAGACCAGCACCCCGGCGGCGTTCTTGTACAGGCCGCCGTTGTTGATGGGCACCTGGTCGAGCAGGCTGCCCCGGCGGAAGCTCTCGGGGCTGTAGAGGCCGCAGGTCACGGACGGCTCGAAGCGCACGGCCACGATGGAGTAGCAGTCGTCCGTGTCCGCGCCCGCCGAGAGGGCCTTGCCGTGGTCCAGGGCGAAGGCGCGGAAGTTGTCGTAGACGATCTTCTTCTCCGCGGCCATGCCCGAGGCCCGCAGGATGGCCTCGGTCTTCCTGGCGAAGTACTGCTCCTTGCCGCCGAACATGCGGGCCTTGTCCTCGGGCACCTCGATCTCGCCGCCCATGATGGCCAGGTCCACCTTCTTGAGGTCGGCGTCGGCCGTCACCTGGGGCAGGGGGGCGTTCAGCTCCACGAAGCCCGCGCCCTGGACGGTCGAGAGGTCCTCGTAGGCGTTCCACAGGCCGTGGCTGGCCTCCTCGAAGGGAATCACATCGAGGATCGGGGCCTTTTCGGTCAGGGCGTCCACCTGTTTGGGCTGCTTCTTGGAGAACTGGACGGCCAGTTCCTTCAGCGTGGTCATGCTCATCTAGTCTTCTCCTCTGGCTGCGCGTCGAAACGCTTCGGTTATGAACTCCAGGGTGGTCATCTCCTCCGAACGCGCCGGGGCCGGGCCGTCGAGCAGCGCGTCCTCGCGCGTCTGTCCGCCGAGCCAGTGCAGGAAGCGCATGAACTCGGCCGAGGTCCCGGCCGCCGCGTTCGCCCAGGCGGCGAAGCCGGGAAGCCGCGCGTCCACGAAACGCACCGCGCCTCGCGCCTCGCGCACGTTGCGGCCGAAGTCGCGGCCCCAATCGCGGCGCAGCTCGTCCGCGGCGCGGCGGCCCAGTTCCGCCTGCGCGTCCAGCGAAGCCGTGACCTGGAAGTCCACGAGCCTGGCGGCCAGCTCCGGCGCGATGCCCTCCCGCGCGGCCAGGGCGCGGAACCCGTCCACCAGCCCCTGGTCGGGCGAGAAGCCCTCGGGGAAGGCGAACTCGTAGTCCCCGGGCGCGTAGGGCGCGGGCCGCGTCCCGGCCGCCTCCCCGGCGTCGGTGTCCTCGTCGCCGCCGTCCTCCGGGGGCAGCGGATCGAGGAGCAGGTTCACGGGGCGGGGCGGGCCCTGGTCGTGGCGGGCCGGACCGTCCCCGGGCGCGGCGGCTTCGCCGTCCGCCCCGCCCGGGGCCGCGGCCCAGTCCGCGGGCCTGTTCCATCCGGCGTCGTCCGGACGCGCCGGGGGCGCGTCGTCGGTTCCGGCAAGCTCCATGGTCATCTCCTCCGTACGGTTTGGGCCGCTTCGCGGGCGAAGGCCCGCGCGGCCAGGGTCATGAACTCCAGGTATCTGCGCGGGTGCGCCATGGCCGCCTCGGCCTCGCGCTCGCGCAGGAAGTCGGCCAGGGCCGCGTTGGCGTAGATCTCCGGCCCCGGCGCGAGGACCCGGCCAGGGGTCAGGGCCTGCTCGCGCAGGTGGCGCAGGAGCCGCAGCCCCGCGCCCGAGGGCAGGTCCAGCACCTCCCGCCAGTCGGCCATGAGCCGGGCGAAGCGGGCCCGCCCGGCGTCGCCTTCCGGGCCGGAGGGGAGGGCCGTGCCCGGGTCGAGGCCCCCGTCCGGGAGGCCCGCCTCCGCCCCGTCCGCCGCGTCCAGCGCGGCGTCGATGCCCGCCAGCAGGTAGAGGTCGAATTCGCGCTCGCTCTCCGGATGCACGGCTAGCCTCCCAGCCCGCCCGGCGCGGGGGCGTCCGGGGCCATGCCGTCCACCGGGAGCGGCCCGGCCACGGCCCGCCCGGCCTGTTCCAGGAGCGGTCCGGCCGCCTGGGCCAGGCCGCCGAGCAGGGCGCGGCGTTCGCGGTGGCGGCGCAGCCGGGCCACGTCCTCGTCCGAGCGCACCACGCCCGCGGGCACGCCCGCGACCAGGGAGAGCTCGTCCAGGGCCTGGGCGAAGTCGATCTTGTCCAGCACCTCCCGGTCGGCCGCGGCCATGCGGCCCGCCACCTCCACGAGCTGCAGGATGGACTGCGAGCCCGAGAGCTTCTGGGCCTGGGTGAGCATGGAGACGTACTCGGTCCGCAGCCTCCCGCCCGAGGCGGCGTAGCCCAGCAGCTCCGGCGGGGGCGGGGGCAGCAGGCCGGACGACTCCAGCAGCCCGAAGCAGCGCATGACCAGGGGGTCGAGCAGCTCGGACTGCAGCCGCTCCACGATGGGGCCGAGCATGAGCAGCTTCTCGGCCTGCTTCTCCATGATCTCGGTGGCCGTGACCCCGGAGCGGTCCATGCCCGAGATCATCAGGAAGAGGTCGTTGTAGAACCCCTCCCTGATCTGGCGGCGCACGTCCTCGATCACGGCCGTGACCTCGGCGAGGGAGATGCGGGACTCGTAGAGCGGGGCCAGCCCCTCGGCCTGCTGCGGGTTGACGTAGTTCTGCCCGCCGGGCGCCAGATTCAGGCGCTTGACGAACTTGGAGGGCACGCGCATGGGCGGCCGGAGCCCCAGGTGCACGGCCTGCAGGCGGCCCTTGGCCATCTCCTGCAGCATTTTCACGTCCGGCAACGCGGTCAGCCCCGGCCCCCGGCCGTAGTCCTCGCCCCCGGTGACGTCCCAGCGGGGGCAGAGGCAGGGGAAGGCGTCGAAGCCGCCCTCGTGCAGCAGCCCCTCGTCCGCGCCGCTCCCGGCCGCCCCGGGCCTGTCCTCGAAGACCAGAGAGGCGAAGGGCTTGCGCAGGGCCGTGACGCCCGGTTCCGCGCTCCCCTCCCCGCCTCGCTGCGCGTCGGCGCGCGGCTCCACGAGCTGGACCACCTCCACGGGGTCGTGCTCGCGCCGCGTGCGCAGCAGCCCGCGCGAGGAGGCGGAGAGCCGCTCCTCGCCGAAGCGCGCGGCCAGTTGCCGGGCCGTGAGGCGGCGGCGCACGGCCACGGTGTCCACCCGGCCCTGGTGGTCGCAGGACCAGGCGTACTCGCCGAAGGTCAGGGTGCGGAAGCGCACGGCCCGCTCGGCGTCGGCCTCGCAGAACATGCAGGCCGAGCCGAAGCCGCCCAGCTCCAGGTACAGGGCGTGCACGGACTGGTAGAAGTTGGTCCGGGCGAAGGCGGCGTAGAGCGCCCGCTCGGCCGCGTCGAGCCAGTCGCGCACCGGGCTCCATTCGCGCAGGTCCTTGTCCTGCAGGCCCAGGCGGAACCAGGGCCGGGCCGGGCTGGTGAGCCCGCCCATGAGCCCGGCGGCCATGACCTGGCAGGCCCGCGTGGCCGTGGAGTCGATGATCCGGCCCATGCGCTTGCCGCCCTCCCGGCCCTCCCGGCCCGCGAAGCGGCCCTTGTCCGACAGCACGTAGTCCGCCACCTCGCGCAGGTGGTCGTCCCAGGGCTGGCGGCGTTCCTCAAGGGCGCGCACGCGCAGGCGCGCATCGTCGAGACGTGTGGTTCGCATGCGGGCCTCCTATTCGCCGAGCAGGGTTTTCTTGGCCGTGGGCGCGCCGCTCATGCCAAGGGAGGCGAGCTGCGTGCCGGAGCGGCCCCGGGCCAGGCGGGCCGCGGCCTTCTGTCTGGCGCGCGCCTCCTTCTGCGCCTGGGTCTCGCTCTCCAGGTCCTCGGACAGGACCACGGGTTCGGGCGGGGGCGGCGCGGGGACGGACGGGGCCTTGGGCGGGGCGAAGAAGCTGCCCATGTCGGAAACCTCCTTGCGGGTGAGACGGCAGAGGAACAGCCCTTCCAGACGGTCCTCGGCCGCGATGTAGGCCGCGCCGGGCAGGACCCCGACGGCCCTGAACCCCAGCGTCCGCCCGAAGCGGATGGCGGCCAGGTTGGATTCGGGAAGCAGGCCGTAGACCGTCTCGAAGTACGGACGGTCCTGTTCGTCGCGGGCCGTGAGCAGGAAGCGCAGGAAGGCCCGGGCCAGCGGCAGGGCGTGGCGGCGCATGGCCCTGAAGAAGCAGAAGTGGATGCGCACGGCCCTGCCCGTCTGGTCCGTGAGCCAGGCGAAGCCCGCGGGCCGCGAGGAGCCCTCGGGCCAGCCCGCGTAGAGCGCGGCCTCGGGCGCGAGCATGCGCCGCGCGAAGGTTGCGGCGTCGGCCACGTCGCCCTCGTAGAAGACCCGAGCGGCCAGGCCGTCGTCCTCCAGCCGGTCCCAGAGCTGGCCGCAGATCTCGCGCGCCAGGGCCGGGTCCAGGCCGTCGCGGCCGTCGGTTGCGATGCGGTGGATGGCGTAGCTCATGCGAACATCTCGTAGTCGTGGTCGGCCGCTTCGCCGCCGGGGGAGCGCCCCGGCCCGGCGGCGGGCGGGGTCTCGCGGGCCAGGTCCAGGCCCGAGGCGACGAGGTAGCGGGTGGCGTCCATGAGGTGGTCGCGCTCCTTGACCACCCTGCCTTCGGCGTCGCGCCGGTAGAGGCGGTATTCCTCGAACCATTGGGAGCAGTTGGCGAAGATGCGCAGGCGGCCCGTGGAGAGGCGCGACCAGACGCGGTAGATGCCCGCCTCCACGGCGTTGTCCGCCGGGGTCAGCTCCAGGCCCAGGCCCTGGTAGATGTCGAGCAGGCTCCTGCCGTCGGCCTGGGAGCGGCCGCGCGCCGCCGGGTCGATGACCCCGGGAATCCACTCGCCGCGCGCCTTCACGGCGGCGGCGTGGATTTCGGGCTCGGCCAGGCCCCGGGCGTGCTCGCCGCAGACGTAGAGCACGTCCGCGGCCCGGTCCACGGCCCCCCAGACCACGGCCGTGCGGTTCCAGCCCACGTCCATGGCGAAGGCGCGCGGCCAGTGGGCCGGAATCTCGAAGGGGGCGCAGACGACCTCCTCCTCGGTCACCGGATAGACGGCCCCGGCCCCGAGCTGCGGCACGCCCTTCGACCGCGCGTCCCGCATGTGCGGCGGCATCTGCTCCCACAGCTCGCGTTTCTGCGCGGCCGAGAGGTGGGGCGCGTCGTCCCAGGTGGCCGTGACCACGGCCTTGGCCCCCTGCCCCTCCCCGGGCGGGCGGCCGCCCGGCAGGAAGGAGAGCACCACCTCGGACAGACCGAGCAGCGGGGTGAAGGTGAGCATCACCAGGCCGTCCGTGGTCATGGTGCGCATCAGGCATTCGCCGTAGACGTCCATGGGCGGCTCCTCGTCCAGCCAGATCACGTCCTGCTCCGTGCCCTGGAAGGCCTTGCGGCGCTGGTCGTAGGACTTGAACTTGAGCCAGGAGGTCCCGCCCGAGGCGTGGGCCACGGCCACCCGCTCCACGGCGTCGGCCACGCCCCCGCCGCGCCGCACCACGGAGCGGATGCAGCGGCGGGGGAGCAGCCCCGTGCCCGGCGCGTCCGGAGGACCCAGCAGCTTCCTTTGCAGGATCTCGCGCACGGATTCGGCCGTGTCGCCGCAGGCCCAGGCGCGCACCGGCCGGGCGAAGCGGCGGCCCTCCCACCAGTCCGGGTAGAGGCCGGTGAGGTGCAGGGCGAGTTCGTACCCGCCCACGCCCTCGGTCTTGCCCACGCGGTTGGCGGCCAGCATCAGGCGCTGGCGGTGGGCGGCCCCGAGCCTGAAGAACTCCAGGTGGCGGGGGTAGCGTTCGCGCCCGAGCGGCCCGGCCGCCGGGTAGTAGGCGGCCAGCGCGTTCTCGTCGCGCGCCCGGGCCTTGGCCGTCAGGCAGCGCAGGATCTCACGCTTCGTCGCCAAGCTGGCGCTCAAGCTCGCGGATGCGGGCATCGATGTCCTCCTCGGAAAGGTCGTCCAGACGGTCGTCCCCGGCCTCGCCCCAGAGGTCGGGGCGGCGGCGCGAGAGCCACAGCTTGAGGGCCTGGAAATCGGGGGGCAGGCGCTTTCTCACGGTGCGGCGCTCGCGCACCTCCTCGTGGACCTCGCCGTCCTCGCCGCGCACCGGCGCGGTCTTCACCGTGGTCTCGGTGCAGGTCAGGCCCAGGGCGCGGGCCAGGAGCATGCGCTCGGCGCGGGCGTCGGCCCCGCCCCGGCCGCGCGCGCAGGCCGCGGCGAAGTCCGGGCGGTCCAGGGACCACTGGCGGAACGCGGCCGGGGAGACGCCGAACAGCTCGGCCAGGTCGCGCTCGGCAAAGCCCTTGCGCGCCGCCACCTCGGCCATGCGCACGAACTCCTCGCGGAAGGGGGCGGTCATCAGCGGCCTCCGGCCAGGGCGCGCAGCAGCCACTGCCCGGCCAGGACGGCGGCCCCGCCCGCCATGGCGGCCCAGGCGAAGAGCCGGGCCTGGCCGCGCTCCAGGCGGTCCACCCGGCCCTCCTGACGCTCCATGCCCGTGGCCAGGGCCTCGATGCGGCGGGCGCGGTCGCCGCAGCGCTCGAAGAGCGCGGCCTTGACCTCGGAGAGCCCCACCAGGATGGCGTTCTGGCCCCGGTTCAGGTTCTCGATGGCGGCCCACAACTCGCGCGCGTCCTGGCCGTTCACGCGCCGCCTCCCCTGCGCGAGAGGTCCAGGCGCAGCGCGCCCTTGTCGAAGGCGCTGCGGCCGATGAAGTAGTAGCCGTAGACAAAGGCCCCCAGCTCGGTGAGGGCGGAGAGCTTGGCCGCGTCCACGCCCGGCGCGAAGACCCCGGCCATGACCGCGCAGGTCAGGCCGACGAGGCACAGGGGCCGCACGTTCTTGGAGAGCCACGAGTCGGAGCGCATGTCCGCCTCGTGGCGGCGCGTCAGACTCTCCTGGATCCCGGTCTCGACGTCGGCCCAGAGCCGCTCGAACTGGAGGGCGAAGTCCTTGTCGAGGCGCAGCCGCTCGATGGCCGCGGCCGGGTCGGACGCGCCCGTGACGCGCATGGCCACGCCGGCGGCGGCCTCGGCCACGCGCGCGGCGTCGGACGTCTCGCCGCCGATCCAGCGGGCGATGGACGGAACCACGGCGGCCAGCCCGGTGATGATACTGATGGGGTCCATGCTCTCTCCTCGTTTGCGGGACGGCCCGGCGGGTCCGTTCCCTGTCCGGGAGCGAGTCTAGGGGCGGGAGGCGGGCGGGGCGGCTGGGGGCGGCTGGGGTCGCCGTCGGGGCGGCTCGGGGCGATTGACGCGCGGCGGCGGGGACGGCCGGAGGATGGGAAAGGCCAGGTATTCCGAAGTGTTGGACGTCGGCGGCGGCCGCCCTGCTGGCGGTTCACTGTTTTTGGATAATGTCATAAAAAACAGTCTGTTACTTGTGAGTCGCTGGCTGGCAGCGTTTTGTCTCAAAAAAGTTCAGCTATTTCAATGAAAAGCGAGTGAGGGGCGGGGGCGGCCGTGGCGAACTTTTTTCGAAAAACCTGCAAAAAGTCCGGGAAGCCTTGGGGGGCGGGGGTTCAGGGAAAGGAAGGAGGGTCGAACGGTGCGGACCGGCCGGGGAGGCCCCGGCCGGTCCGGCGGGCGTCAGCGGCCGAGCCACCGCCGCACGAGTTCGGGGTTCTCGGCCAGGAAACGCTTGGCGTTGGCGTAGCGGTCCGCGCCAGGCTCCTGGTTCCAGGCCATGACCGTCTGGAGCTGCTCCGGGGACTCCCAGGCGAAGCGGTCGAGGAAGGCGTGGACCTCGGGTTTGTCCGCCTTCAGGCCCTTGCGCACGATCGTGTCGATGTGCTCCTCGCCCCCCAGGACGCCCTTGGGGTCCTTCAGGTACTTGAGCCGCCACTTGCCGAACATCCAGTGGGGCGACCAGGCCGTGACCGCGATCCATTTCCCGTTCCGGATGGCGTCGGCCAGGGCCGCGGTCATGGTCGCGCCGCTGCCCTCCATCAGTTCCATTCTGTCCATGCCGTAGTCCTTCAGGGCCTGCTCCGAGAGCTTCATCAGCCCCGCGCCCGGGTCGATGCCGATGATCTTGCCGTCGAACTTCCCGGCGGCGGCGTCGACCTCCTCCAGGGAGTCGATGGTCACGTAGTCGGGCACGGCCCAGCCGAGCTTGGCCCCGCCGACGATGGGGCCGAGGTTCTCCACCCTGTCCCGCACGGAGGCGAGATAGTCGGCGTGGGTCACGGGCAGCCAGGCGGTGACCATGCCGTCCACGTCGCCGACGCCCACGGCCTGCCACATGGCCGCGGCGGCCACAGGCAGGGTCTCCACCCGATAGCCCATCTCCTCCTGCAGCACGGCCTGGACAACGGCGGTGCTGGTGGCGGCGCAGTCCCACTCCACGTAGGCGAGGCGGACCTTCTTGTCCGCGCCCGCGGCGGGCAGGGCCAGGCCCAGGCAGAGGGCCAGGGAGAGCAACAGGGTCGGGATGCGTTTCATGCGTCCTCCTAGGTGTTTTTCGGGTTTTTCGTGCGCGCGCCGCAGTGCTGCAGCACGCGGTCGAGGATCATGGCCACGATGACGATGCCGATGCCCGCCTCGAAGCCCGCGCCCATCTGCAGGCGCTGGATGGCCTTCCAGACCTCGCCGCCCAGGCCCTTGGCCCCGATCATGGCGGCGATGACCACCATGGACAGGGCGAGCATCACGGTCTGGTTGACCCCGGCCAGGATCGTGGGCGCGGCCAGGGGCAGCTCCAGCTTGACCAGGCGCTGCCAGCGCGTGGAGCCGAAGGCCTCGGCGCACTCCTTGAGATCCGGGGGCACCTGCCGGATGCCCAGGCAGGTGAGGCGGATGGAGGGCGGCATGGCGAAGATCACGGTGGAGAAGACGGCCGCGACCTTGCCCAGGCCGAAGAAGGGGATGGCCGGGATGAGGTAGACGAAGGCGGGCATGGTCTGCATCACGTCCAGCACCGGCATGACCGTGCGCCGCACGGGCGCGCTCATGGCCGCGCCGATGCCCAGGGGGATGCCGAAGGACACGGCCGAGAGGGTGGAGACGAGGACCAGGGCGATGGTCGAGACCGTGGCCTTCCACAGGCCCATGTTCAGGATCAGGCCGAGTCCGAGCAGGGTCAGGACGGCCGTGCCCCGGCGGCGCGTCAGGAACAGGGTCAGGAGCGCGGTCAGGACGATGAAGAGCCAGGCGGGCAGGGCCAGGAGCGCCCCTTCCACGGCCGAGAGCCCGCTTTCCATGAGGGCGGAGAAGGCCCGCGTCAGCCAGGACACGTGCTCCACGAGGAAGTTCACGGCGGCCTCCAGGCCGCGTCCCACGGGGATTTTAGGCAGCATCGGCGTTCCTCCCCCGCTCGGCCATGGCCCCGAGCAGCGCGCCGCGCACCACCACCCCGGCCACCCTGCCGCGCGCGTCGAGCACGGCCAGGGGGTAGGGCAGGTCGTGCAGTATCCGGATCAGCTCCTGGGCCGGGGTCTCGCGCTCCACGGTGCGGATGTCCGTGCGCATGATCGCGCGCAGGTCGCGCTCGCCGCGCTCGATCTGGGCCGAGCACTCCTCGGCCCCCACCAGGCCCACGAGGCGGTGCGTCCCGTCCACCACGAAGAGGCTGGAGATGCTCTCCTTCTTCATCTTGCGCAGGGCGGCGCGGGGACCGTCAAGCTCCAGGTGGGCCAGGGCGGCGGGCTTGCGCATGACCGACTCGGCGGTGAGCACCTTGGTGATGTCCACCTCGGCCACGAAGCGGGCCACGTAGCCGTCGGCCGGATTGGTCAGGATGTCCTCGGGCGTGCCGATCTGGACCACGGCTCCGTCCTTCATGAGCACGATGCGGTCGCCGAGCCGCAGCGCCTCGTCCAGGTCGTGGCTGATGAAGACGATGGTCTTCCTCATGTCCTCCTGCAGGGCCAGCAGCTCGTCCTGCATGTCGCGGCGGATGAGCGGGTCCAGGGCGGAGAAGGCCTCGTCCATGAGCAGGATGGCGGGGTCCAGGGCCAGGGCGCGGGCCAGGCCCACACGCTGCTGCATGCCGCCGGAGAGCTGCGCGGGCATGGCCTCCTCCCAGCCCGCCAGACCCACCGTGGCCAGGGCCTCGCGGGCCTTTTCCCGGCGCAGGTCCGGGGGCGTTCCCCTGATCTCCAGGCCGTAGCCCGCGTTGTCGGCCACGCTGCGGTGCGGGAAGAGGGCGAAGTTCTGGAAGACCATGGCCGTCCTCTCCTGGCGCAGGCGGCGCAGCTCGTCCGGGGACAGGGCGGTGACGTCCTGTCCGCCGATGCGCACGCGGCCGCGCGTGGGCTCGACGAGGCGGTTCAGGCAGCGCACCAGGGTGGACTTGCCGCTGCCCGAGAGCCCCATGACCACCACGATCTCCCCGGGCCGCACGTCGAACGAGACGTTGTCCACGCCCACGCCCAGGCCGGTGCGCGCCATGATCTCCTGCTTGCCCAGCCCCTGCTCCAGGAGCGGAAAGGCCCGTTCTGGATTCTTGCCGAAAATCTTGTATACGTGTTCTATTTCTATGCCGAGCATGTGTCTCCTTTCTTTCACTGGTGAGTATGTCCAAAGCACAATCAACAGGTAATGATACACAGCGAGAATATTATGTCAACCTAGCTGTCGTGAATTGAGTAGGAAATGCAAAAATGCTCATATCACTGCAGCGTAGTGCATCTGTTAGACTGCAGCGACGTACCGTGTACTGCGAAAAATTGAAGACTGCATCAGGAATTGTGCGTAGAAATCATGCACGCGAAGATGAATGTTGCGCATGCACGGCGCGATCAGGGTGCGGAAAAATGGTGCTATACGAAAGACTTGTGATTCCGGTGTGATGGAATTCAGATGTGCGGTTTTCCGCACATCGGGGCGGGCGCGGGCGCACGGGGAAGAGAGACGGAACGGGAGGGGGAGGCCCCCCGCCGCCGCCGCGAAACGCGGCGGCGGCGGGGGGGAAGGGGGAAGGGGCTAGCCGCGCAGGCGCGCGGCAATGTCGCGGGCGGCCTTTTCGCCGGACAGCAGCATGCCGCCGAAGACCGGACCCATGCGGTAGCCGCCGTAGCAGGCGTTGGCCGCCATGCCCGCCACCCAGACGCCGGGGAAGACCTCGCGGGTGTTCTCCGGGGTGGTCTTCTCGGCCACGTCGGCCCACATGGAGCGCTCGCCCATGATGTCCCCGGTGGGCGTGCAGAGGCGCACGCCGTTCTTGCGGGTCAGGGTGCGCAGGACCTCCATGTCGTGGCCCGTGGCCTCGATGAGGACCTTGCAGGAGAGGGCCACGGGGTCCACGTGCAGCCCGGCGATCTCCACGGGCGAGGAGTTGACCACGATGCCCGTGACGCGGGCGTCCTCGCCCTCGCCGCGCAGGCAGACGTCCTCCACGCTCATGCAGTTGAAGATGCGCGCGCCCGCCAGGCAGGCCTTGGAGGCGATGGTCACGGAGGCGGCCACGGCGTCGGCCGTGTAGTAGCCCGGGGCGAACTCGCGCAGGGGCACGCCCGCCTCGTCGAGCACGTGGCGGGACTCCTCCTGCACCACGATCTCGTTCCAGGTCATGCCGCCGCCCCACATGCCGCCGCCCAGCGACAGCTTGCGCTCGAACACGGCGACCTTGACGCCCTGGGCGGCCAGCTTCCAGGCGCAGGTGAGGCCGGACGGCCCCGCGCCCACGATGGCCACGTCGAGTTCGACGCAGTCCAGGAACTTCTCGAAGAAGCGGGTGGCGATGGCCTTGGTGACAATGCTCTCGTCGATCATGGGATTCCTCCATGCGACGCGGGGACGTCTCCGCCCGGAGCGGGACGCGCAGGGCAGGGGAGCCGAGCGATGATCCGGTCCGGAGCGGGAACTCGACCGGACCGGCAGTCGGCCGCGGATGCGGCCGGAAGGCGGCGTGGTCCCGAATTCCCTACGGCGGTGCGAGCCGCGTCAGGTTCGATGGGTGTGCTCTCAGCGCCGCACGATGCGGCGCACCCCAATCGGGTCAGGCAGGAGGGCTAGCACGGCCCCGGCCGGGAGGCAAGGGGAAAGACGGAGCGGGGGCTATTCGTCCCGCAGGGCCTTGGCGATGGTCTGGCGGATGACGGTGAGGGGCGCGGGCTTTTCGAGCACGGCCACGGGGTTGAGCCTGCCCGCGCGCTCCATGGTGTCCTGGTCGGCGTAGGCGGTGTGGAAGATGACCGGGATGTTGCGGTTGATCATCTGCGCGGCGTTGATGCCGTCGATGTCGTCCTTGAGGCGCACGTCCATGAGGATGACGTCGATCTCGCGGTGGGTGGCGGCGTAGTCCACGGCCTTCTTGCCCGTGTCCGCGACGCAGCAGACGTGCAGGCCCATGCCCGAAAGCTCGCGCTCCAGGTACAGGGCCGTGATCGCCTCGTCCTCGACGATCATGATGTTCTTGCGTTCGGTCGTCTGGCTCATTCCCCGCTCCTGCCGACGAAACGTCGCTGTATGCAGCCGCGCAACTCGACGCGCGCGGTGTGAAAATCGTTCTTGTCACCAACCGGCATGTCTGTCAACACAGAAACTGCGAGCCCTCCTGGGGGACACGCCACGTCATGGCGTGTCGCGGAAACGCTGTGGGACGTGGCCTTGCCGCACGGGACGCGGATGGTGTAAGAATAAGGCGGCATCCGGTTTCGGCAAGGAGGAGAGGCCATGATCACGGTGCGCGGATGGGTGTGCGCGGTGCTCGCGGCGGCGCTGCTGTGCGGTTGGGCCGGGCCCGCCGCGGCCCAGGGGGCGACGGTCGGCGCGGACGGGGGCGTGACGCTCCCCGCGGACGTGGACGAGGCCCTGGGGCGGCTGGAAAAGGCCGCGGACGAGCTGGAGCGTGTGCGCACGGCCGGAGGCGACGCCGCTCCGGCGCGCGGCCGGCTGGAGGCGGCGGAGCGGGACGTGGAGGCGGCCCGGGTCGCCGCCCTGGCGCGGGCGTCGGGCAGGTCCGAGGACGAGGTCCGCGCCATGCGCGCCTCGGGCAAGGGCTGGGGCGTGATCGCCAAGGAGACGGGCGTGCCGCCCGGCTCGCTGGGCCTCGGCCATGGCGCCGCGCCGCGGGACGGCCGGGGTGACGGCCAGGGCCGGGCCTCCGGCGCGCCCAAGGCCAAGGCTAAGGAAAAGTCCACGGCCAAGGAAAAATCTCAGAAAAAATCCACGGCCAAAACCAAGGACAAGGCCAAGAACGCCGACGGCGCGGACACGGGCGGGAAGTAGCGGCCCGCCCGGCAAACGCGCGAACGGCGCGGCAGGGGACGTCCCCTGCCGCGCCGTTCGCGTGTGCGTCGTGGTTTCGGGCCGCGCGGTCAGAACGCGGTCTGCACCACTTCCCACATCATCTTGCTGGCCACCAGGAGCAGGAAGGCGGCGAAGCAGCGCTTGAGCGTCCGCACCGGCAGGGCGTGGGCCAGCTTCGCGCCCAGGGGCGCGGTGAAGACGCTGACCACGGCCACGCCCACCAGGGCGGGCAGGTAGATGTAGCCCAGGCTCATGTCGGGCAGGCCGGGCGCGGACAGGCCGTTGACGACGTAGCCCACGGCCCCGGCCACGGCGATGGGGAAGCCGATGGCCGCCGAGGTGCCGATGGCCTGGTGCATGGCTACGTTGCACCAGGTCATGAAGGGCACGGAGAGCGTGCCGCCGCCGATGCCCACCAGGGCGGAGACCACGCCGATGACGCCGCCCGCGCCGAGCATGCCCGCGCGGCCCGGCAGGGTGCGCGAGGCCGCGGGCTTGAGGTCGAGCAGCATCTGGGCGCAGACGAAATAGAGGAACGCGGCGAAGAAGCCCTTGAGGAAGGTGGTGGAGAGCCCCACCGCCAGCCAGGTGCCGCCGAAGGTGCCGACCAGGATGCCCGGGGTGATGGCCGCGACGATGGGCCAGATCACCGCGCCGCGCTTGTGGTGCGCCCTGAAGCTGGAGATGGAGGTGAAGCAGATGGCGCCCAGCGAGGTGGCCAGGGCCATCTTCATGATGTGCTCCGGGGGCAGCCCCTGGGCCGCGAAGATGAAGACCAGCGCGGGCACCACGACGATGCCGCCGCCCACGCCCAGAAGTCCTGCGATGACGCCCGCCACCGCGCCGAAGACCGGATAGATGAGCAGCCCCAGCATGGTCCCTCCCCAAGGCCCGCCCCGCTGCGCGCGGGGCCGTGGTTGATCGAACACTCAAGGCCGCTGCATACGCCCGGCCCACCGGCCCGTCAAGCCGCCGGGACGGCCCTCCGCCCGTCCGCCGCGCCCTGGCCCGGGCCGTCCTCCGGCCCGGCCCGGAGGAACCATTTTTTTCCGCACAGGTGTTGCACGCATGTTCAGCATGGTATAGCCTGTAGCGTGTCCCCATCTTCCTATCGGAAAAACGGCCGGAGCGCACCGGGGCGGGAGGGGACACGGGGGAGGAAACGGCTGCGCATGGTCAGAAAGGCGTTTTTCCCGATTCTCGCGCTTGTCTGCGTCGCGGTCGCGGCGTGGCTGACCCTGGACCCGGCGGACCAGGGCGCGCCGCGCGCGCCCGCGCGTTTCGTCGAGGTGCTGCGCGTGGGCTTCGCGCACGAGCCGCCCTACGCCTTCTACACGGCCGAGGGCGCGGTCGCCGGGGAGGCCCCGCTCGCCGCGACCTACGCCGCGGCGCGGCTGGGCGTGAAGAGCGTGCGCTTCGTGCTCATGGGCTTCGGCTCCCTCATCGACGAACTGGAGGCCGGGCACATCGACGTCATCGCCGCGGGCATGTTCGTGACCCCGGAGCGCGCCGCCCGCATCCGCTTCTCCATGCCCACGGTGCGGGCGGGGCCGGGCCTGCTGGTGCGCGCGGGCAACCCGGCCGGACTCTTCTCCTACGAGGACGCCGCGGCCGCGCCGGGGGCGCGCGTCGCGGTGCTGGACGGCGCGGTGGAGGGCGGCCTGCTGCGGACCCTGGGCATGCCCGAGGCCCGGCTCTACGTCTGCCAGGACGTGGAGACGGCCCTTTCGGCCCTGCGCCACGGCCGGGTGGAAGGGGTGGCCCTGACCGCGCCCACGGTGCGCTGGCTGGCCCTGCAGTCCGACGGGGCGTTCGCCGCGGCCGCGCCCTTCAGGACGCCCGAGGCGGCCCGGCCGGGACTGTGCGCCCTGGGGTTCCGCCAGGCGGACGGCGACCTGGCCGAGGCCTTCGACGCGGTGCTGCAGGACTACGTGGGCGGCCCGGAACACCTGGGGGCCATCGCGCCGCTGGGCTTCGGCCCGGACGACGCGGTGCGGCCCGCAACCTGAGGGACGCGCGCCGGGCCGCGCGCCCGGCCGGAGACGGCTGATGTCCGGCATGCGAACGCTGCTTTCCAACCTCACCGGCTCGTTCTGGGTGACGCTCGCCACGGCGCTCTTCTCCAGCCTTCTGTTGTGGTGGGTCAACGCCGCCTGGCGCGCGGACAGCCTCGTCGGTCTTGAGGTGCTGGAGCACCTGCGTCTGGCCAGGACCGAGGCGCTGCGCGGCTATCTGCTCGCGGAGCGCGTGCCCGCGGGCGAGGAGGCCCTGGCCGGAAACGGCCGCTGCGCCTATTTCGAACAGGCCGCCGGACGCGCCGACGACGCCCTGGCCGCCCTCGACCCCATGCGCGAGGCCGCCTCCTTCCGGAACGGCTACCGGCGCATCGCCGAGCGGCTGCAGGCCTACCGCCTCGCCATCCGCTCCCTGGGCGGCCACGCCTGCCTGCGGAGCGGCGACCCCGGCGGCCCCATGGACATGCTGGAGATGGGCCGGGACATGGCCGAGGCCGAGAAGCTCTACGGCCTGATCACCTCGGACATCCACGCCCGTTTCCGCAACCGCGCGCTGCTGCAGGACCGCTATTCCACCGGGCTGGTGGTCGGCTGGGCCGGGCTGATGGCCGTGGTCTGCGCCATGGCCGGGCTGGCCGGGGTGCGGCGCAGGCAGGCCGAGGCCGGGCTGCGCGAGAGCGAGGAGCGCTTCCGCATGCTCGTGGAGTCGGCCTCCAACGCCGTGTTCCTGCAGAAGGACGGGCGCTTCGCCTACGCCAACCCGGCCTGCGCCGCGCTCTTCGGCGCGGCCGACGCGGACGGACTGCTCGGGCTTCCCATCCTGGAGCGCCTGCGGCCCGAGTCGCGCGCGGACGTGGCCGAGCGCATCCGGAAGCTGAACGAGGAGGGGCAGGCCTCCCCCTGGCGCGAGGAGACCATCCTGCGCCTGGACGGGACGCCGGTGGTCGTGGAGGTGGCGGCCGTGCCCGTCCGCGTCGGGGGCGCGGGCGGAGCCCTGGTGCAGATGCACGACGTCACGGCGCGCAAGCGGGCCGAGGAGGAGATGCGCGCCGCCCTGGCCGAGAAGGAGATGCTGCTGCGCGAGGTGCACCACCGGGTCAAGAACAACCTGCAGATCATCATCAGCCTCATGCGCCTGCAGGGCTCGGACGGGCTCTCCCAGGCGGAGCAGGAGCGGCTCGCCCGGCTGGAGCACCGCATCCGCTCCATGGCCCTGATCCACGGCCAGCTTTACCAGACCGGCGGCCTCGGGGTCGTCGACATGGGGGCCTACGCCTCGGCCCTGCTGGCCCAGTTGGAGACGGCCTTCAACCGGGGCGGCGGGGTGCGCCTGGAGACGGAGCTGGACGAGGTGCGCGTCGGCATCGAGAAGGCCGTGCCCCTGGGCCTGCTGATGAACGAGCTGGTGACCAACGCCTTCAAGCACGCCTTCGCGGAGCGCGGCCAGGGGGTGCTGCGCGTCTCGCTGCGGCGCGGCGGGACGGAGGCGGCGCTGCGCGTGGAGGACGACGGCCCGGGCCTGTCCTCCCGGGCCGGGGAGGCGGGCGAGTCCCTGGGCATGCTGCTCATGGCCGCGCTCACGGACCAGCTGCAGGGCCGCATGTCCTGGCTGCCGGGCGGCGGCGCGCGGGCCGAGGTCGTCTTTCCGCTGTAGCGGGCCGGTCACGCCTCTTCCCCGGCCGTTTCGTCCGGCCGGGCTCCCCCTGCCGCGTCCTGTTGTTGACACTGATAATCAATTTCAATAAAAGCCTTCCGACGTGCCCGCGCCGCCGGGCGGACCATCCGTACAGCAAAGGAAGAAAACGTGACCCCAGCCCGCGCCGCCAAGGCCCTCGCCTCGTTGTTCGCCATCCGTCAGCCCGTCTTTCTCTGGGGGCCGCCCGGCGTGGGCAAGAGCGAGATCGCGGCCCAGGCCGCGGCCGCCGCGAACCTCGAACTGATCGACGTGCGCGCCGTGCTGCTCGATCCCGTGGACCTGCGCGGCCTGCCCTCCGTGGCCCCGGACGGCCGGGCGCACTGGTGCCCGCCCGCCTTCCTGCCCACCGGCGGGCGGGGCGTGCTCTTCCTGGACGAACTGAACGCCGCGCCGCCCCTGGTGCAGGCCGCCTGCTACCAGCTCATCCTGGACCGCCGCGTGGGCGAGTACCGCCTGCCGGACGGCTGGGCCGTGGCGGGCGCGGGCAACCGCGAGCAGGACCGGGCCGTGGTCCACCGCATGCCCTCGGCCCTGGCCAACCGCCTGGTGCATCTGGAGATCGAGCCGGGCCTGGAGGACTGGGCGGCCTGGGCCCAGGGCGCGGGCATCCGGCCCGAGGTCGTGGCCTTCCTGCGCTTTCGGCCCGCGCTGCTGCACGTCTTCGACCCCTCGTCCCCGGCCCGCGCCTTCGCCTCGCCGCGTTCCTGGACCTTCGTCTCGGCCATCCTGGACAGCGCCCCGGACCCGGACGTGGAGCTGGAGCTGTACAGCGGCGCGGTGGGGCTGGCCGCGGGCACGGAATTCGCGGGCTTCCTGCGCGTCTGGCGCGAGCTGCCGGACACCGAGGCGGTGCTGCGCAGCCCCGCCGAGGCCCCGGTGCCGCGCGAGCCCGCCGCGGTCTACGCCATCTGCGAGGCCCTGGCGCGCGCCGCCTGCGCCGATACCATGCCGGCCCTGACGGGCTACGCCGCGCGCCTGCCCCCGGAGTTCGGCATGCTGCTCATGCGCGACGCGGTGCGCAACGACGCCTCGGTGGCGCGCACCGAGGCCTTCGCGGGCTGGGCCAGGGACAATGCCCACGTCCTCGTCTGAGCCCCGCCCGGCCCCGGGCGGCTCCCCGGGCGGCTCCCCGGGCGGCTCCCCGGACGGCGCGCCCGAGGCGGGGCTGCGCATGGTCCGCGCCAGGGCGCAGCTCCTGCTCTCCCAGCCCTTTTTCGGCTCCCTGGCGCTGCGCCTGGAGCTGCGGCCGGACCCGGCCTGCGCGGGCATGTGGACCGACGGCCGCAGCCTGGGCTTCAACCCGGACGCCCTGGCCGCCCTTTCCGACGCCGAGGTCATGGGCATGCAGGCGCACGAGGTCCTGCACCTGGCCTGCCGCCACCACCTGCGCCGGGCCGGGCGCGATCCCGCGCTCTGGAACCGGGCCTGCGACCTGGCCGTCAACGGCCTGCTGCTCGACGCCGGGTTCACGCTGCCCCGGGGGATGGAGCGCGAGGCCCGGCACGCGGGCCGGGCGGCGGAGGAAATTTACGAGATCCTGGCCGCCGAGCTCGGGGACACGGGCGGCGCGGGCCAGGGTCCGGACCAGGGGCTGCGGACCCCGTCCGCTGGGAGCGGCGCGGCCGCGCGGAGCGGCGAGGTGCGCGACCACCCGGAGCTGGACGGCGGGGCGCGGGCAAGCGCCTCCGACGCCGCGGCCCTGGAGCGCGACCTGGACATCGCGGTCAGCCGCGCGGCGCAGCAGGCCGCGGGCATGGGCAGACTGCCCGGCGGCCTGGCCCGCCTCTTCGCGGCCCGCGAGCCCGCCCGCGTCGACTGGCGCGAGGAGCTGCGCCGCTTCGTGACGCGCCAGGCCGTGAGCGACTATTCCTGGTCCCCGCCCAACCGCCGCTTCGTGCACCTGGGGCTGCGCCTGCCCTCGCCGCGCAACGAGAGCCTGCCGGAGATCGTCCTGGCCGTGGACTGTTCCGGCTCGGTGGACCAGCCCCTGCTGGACCGCTTCTGCGCCGAGCTGTCCGGGATACTGGAGGCCTACGACGCCCGCCTCACGGCCGTCTTCTGCGACTGCGAGGTGCGCGGGACGCGCGAGCTGACCCGCTTCGACCTGCCCCTGCGCCTGGAGGCCGCGGGCGGGGGCGGCACGGACTACCGCCCGGTCTTCACGGCGGTGGAGCGGCTGGGCCTCGCGCCCGCCTGCCTGATCTACCTCACGGACCTCGAATGCGACCGCTTCGGCGAGGAGCCGCCCTATCCCGTGCTCTGGGCCGGGGGCGGCGCGGCCATGCCCCATCCCCCCTTCGGGGAGCGCGTGCGCATCGACTGAACCACCCCCCAAGGAGCGCCCCATGCGGATCGCCTGGACCATCGCCAAGCAGCGCGGCAACCACCGGCCGGTGCTGCGCTACGAGATCACCCTGGACGAGCACGAGATCGCCCTGGCCGTGCCCGCGACGCGCGTCGAGTCCACCATCCCGGAGCCGGACGAGTCCTGGCGGGAGTGCTGCCTGCCGGGCGAGTTCGAGCGCGGTCCGACGCCGCCCCGCAAGCGCCGCGCCCTGGACGCGCCCTCGCACGCCCAGGCCGCGTGCTCGGCCAGTCTGCGCCTGCCCTGGCGGGCGGACAACGCCTATCCCGAGGTGGAGGAGTCCATGAGGATGCTGCGCGACGCGTGCGAGGCCGCGCTGGCCGAGGCTCACGCCAGCGCGCCCATGGACGAGCGGAGGGAGCTGCGCGGCAGCCTGGAGCTGCGCCGCGAGATCGCCCCCGAGGTCCTGGCCCGGCGTCTGCTGCGCATGGCCGGGTAGGGGCGTCCCGCGTCCGAGGGCGCGGCCGGGGCCTTACTCCACGGGCTCGAAGCGTCCGGCCTCGCGGTTCTTGCGGACCTTTCCGGCCTCGAAGACGCGGCCGTTCATGGCGATGTAGACGCCGGGGGGCAGGGTCTGGACCGCGCCCACGGCGCAGCCCAGGTTGAAGACCGCGTCCGAGCCCTTGAAACGGGCCGGGGAGAGCGCGCCGGTGAGGACCACGACCGTGTCCGGCAGCCCCGCCAGGGCCGCGGCGGTCTCGACCATGGTGTCCGTGCCGTGGGTGACGATGATCCGCCGCTCCGGGGAGGCCTCGATGCGGCCGCGCAGGAGCGCCCGGTCCCCGGCCGTGAGGTGCAGGCTGTCCTTGCGCACGATCTCCTCCACGGAGAACTCCAAGGCCACGCCCGCCTCGGCGAGGATCTCGCCCGCCTGCGCCTCGCCCACCTCGTAGGCGGAGAGGTCGTCGAAGTAGACCTTGTCGATGGTCCCGCCCATGCTGAAGATCTTCAGGCGCATGCGTCCCGTCCTCCCCGCCGCGCGGCTAGCCGCCCAGATAGGCCCTGCAGACCCGCTCGTCGCGCAGCAGGTCCTTGCCCGGCCCGTGCAGGGCCACGCCGCCCGTCTCCAGGACGTAGGCGTAGTGGGCGATCTTCAGGGCCGCGAAGGCGTTCTGTTCCACGAGCAGCACGGTCATGCCGCGCTCGTTGATGACCTTGATGATCTCGAAGACGTCCCGCACCAGCAGCGGCGCGAGGCCCAGGGAGGGCTCGTCGAGCATCACCACCTCGGGCGCGCTCATCAGGGCCCGGCCCACGGCCAGCATCTGCTGCTCGCCGCCCGAGAGGGTGCCGCCCTTCTGCTCGCGGCGCTCGCGCAGGCGCGGGAAGAGTTCGTAGACCCACTCCACGTCGCGCGCGATGCCGTCCGCGTCCGAGCGGCTGTAGGCCCCGAGCTGCAGGTTCTCGAAAACCGAGAGGTGGGGGAAGATGCGGCGGCCCTCGGGCGACATGACGATGCCCGACTTGACCACGCCCACCGGGTCGAGCCTGGTGAGGTCCCGGTCCTTGTAGGTGATGACGCCCTTCTTGTTCCTGATCAGCCCGGCGATGGCCCGCAGCGTGCTGCTCTTGCCCGCGCCGTTGGCCCCGATGAGGGTCACGATCCGGCCGCGCGGCACCTCCAGGCTGACGCCCTTGAGGGCGTGGATGCCGCCGTACCAGACGTGCAGGTCCTGCACCTTAAGCATCTGCGCACTCCTCTCCGAGATAGGCCTCGATGACCCTGGGGTCGGACTGGATGGCGGCGGGCTCGCCCTGGGCGATGGTCTCGCCGTAGTCCAGCACCCAGATCTGCTCGCAGATGTTCATGACCAGCTTCATGTCGTGCTCGATGAGCAGCACGGTCAGGCCGAATCCCTCCCGGATGTTGCGGATGAACTGCATCAGCTCCTGGGTCTCCTGCGGGTTCATGCCCGCGGCGGGCTCGTCCAGGAGCAGGAAGCTCGGCCGCGTGGCCAGGGCGCGGGCGATCTCCAGCCTGCGCTGCGCGCCGTAGGGCAGGGCCGAGGCCTGCTCCCCGGCGAGATGGGCCAGTCCCACGGCGTCCAGCAGCTCCATGGCCCGCTCGCGCATGGCCCGCTCCTCGCGGAAGTGCGCGGGCAGGCAGAGCACGGCCGCGAGCCAGCCGGTCTTCTGGCGCAGGTGGCCGCCGATGAGCACGTTCTGCAGCACGGTCTCGTTGCCGAACAGCCGGATGTTCTGGAAGGTGCGCGCCACGCCCGCGCGGCAGACCTCGTAGGGCGGCCGCCCGGAGATCGGCCCGCCGTTCAGGAAGACCTGGCCCTCCGTGGGGCGGTAGAAGCCCGTGATCATGTTGAAGCAGGTGGTCTTGCCCGCGCCGTTGGGGCCGATGAGGCCGCAGATGGAGCCGCGCGGGAAGGCGGCGGAGAACTCCTTGACCGCGGTCAGGCCGCCGAAGCGCATGGTCAGGCCTCGGGCCTCGAGGATGATGCCGTCGCGTGTCATCTACCTGCCCCCCTTCCTGGCGAAGAGGCCGCCCAGGCCGCTCCAGGTGATCTCGCGCATGCCCATGAGGCCCTCGCGCCGGAAGAGGATGATGCAGATCAGGGCCAGGGAGAAGATGACCATGCGCATGCCCGGGATGCCCGGCAGTTCGAAGCCGCCCAGGGAGACGGGGTTCTCCACGAAGCGCAGCCATTCCAGCAGCACGGTGATGCCCACGCCCGCCAGCACCGAGCCGGTGATGGAGCCCAGGCCCCCCGTGACCACGATCATGAGCACGTTGAAGGTCAGGGTGAAGAGGAACATCTTGGGGTCGATGGTGGTCAGCAGGCTGGCCAGCAGCGCCCCGCCCACCCCGGCGAAGAAGGAGCCGATGGTGAAGGAGAGCAGCTTGTGGCGGAAGACGTTCACGCCCATGGCCTTGGCCGCGATCTCGTCGTCGCGGATGGCCTTGAAGACGTTGCCCGTGTTGCTGGACAGCAGGCGCACCACCACGAAGAGCGTGAAGACGCACCAGCCGTAGTTCCACCACAGATTGGCGTAGTCCGGGATGCCCTTGAAGCCGAGCGCGCCGTTGGTCACGCGCGGGATGTTGTTGGCGATGACCCGCACGATCTCGGCGAAGCCGAGGGTGGCGATGCCCAGGTAGTCGTCGCCCAGCTTGAGCAGGGGCAGCCCCACGAGCAGCCCGGCCAGGGCGGCGGCCAGGCCGCCCGCGGCCACGGCCACGAGGAAGGGGGCGTGCGCCTCCTGCACGAGGGGCAGGGCCTCGCCCAGGATGAAGAGCATCTCCTTTTGCGCGGGCGAGAGGATGAGGATGGAGCAGACGTACGCCCCGATGGCCATGAACCCGGCGTGGCCCAGGCTGAAGAGGCCGGTGAAGCCGTAGATCAGGTTGAGCGAGAGGGCCAGGATGATGTTCACGGCGATGAGGTTCAGGATCTGGATCTTGTAGCCGTCCAGCGCCCCTTCGGCCCACCACAGGAAGAGGCCCAGGGCCGCCACGGCCAGGACGTTGAGGGAAATCGCGGTGCTGCGGTGCATCAGACCTTGTCCTCCTGGCGCGCTCCGAGCAGGCCCGTGGGCTTGTAGAGCAGGATGGCGATGAGCAGGATGAAGGCGAAGGCGTCGCGGTATCCGGCCAGATCGGGGAAGAAGGCCACGGTCATGATCTCGATGAAGCCCAGGACCAGACCGCCGATGACCGCCCCCTGGATGGAGCCGATGCCCCCGAAGACCGCGGCGATGAAGGCCTTGAAGCCCGGGATGCCGCCCATGATCGGCTGCAGCTGCGGATAGCGCAGGGCCCACATGATGCCGCTGGCCGCGGCCAGGGCCGAGCCGATGCCGAAGGTGATGGCGATGATCCGGTTCACCGGCACGCCCATCAGGTAGCTCGTCTCGATGTCCTTGCTGATGGCCCGCATGCCCAGTCCCGTCTTGGTGCGGTAGACGACGTAGACCAGCCCGAGCATGAGCAGCAGCGAGAGCGCGGGCACGAACAGGGTCAGGGGCAGCAGCCGGACCTCGCCCAGGATGATGGGGTTCTCCAGCCAGGCCGGGCGGTAGACCGCGCGCGGGATGGCCTGGAAGAAGACGATGGCCACGTTCTGCAGGAAGAAGGAGACGCCGATGGCGCTGATCAGGGCGGAGATGCGCGGCGCGTCGCGCAGGGGCCGGTAGGCGACGCGGTCCACCAGGATGCCCAGGCCCGCGGTGAAGACCACGGAGAGGAGCATGGCCAGCGGCCAGGGCAGGCTGAAGAGGGTCACGCCCCAGAAGACGAAATAGGCCCCCAGCATGAAGATCTCGCTGTGGGCGAAGTTGATCAGCCTGAGGATGCCGTAGACCATGGTGTAGCCGATGGCGATCAGCGCGTAGAGGCTGCCCAGCGTGAGGCTGTTCAGGAGGTGCTGGATGAACATTGCCGAATTCATGGAAAATCCTTTCTCGCCGCCGCGCGGGCGCGGCCGGAAGGCGGGGGGAGGGCGTCCCTCCCCCCGCCTGCGCGGCGTCGTGGTCGCGGCCTACAGCTCGGGCGTGATGCTGCCCACGTAGGTCTTCTTGCCGTCCTTGATGAGCACGAGGCCCACCGGCTTCTCGGCGTCGTGGGTCTCGTTGATGGTGGTCGCGCCGGTCACGCCGTCGAAGCCCTTGGTGGCGGCCAGGGCCTTGGTGATGGCGGCGGGCTCGGCCGAGCCGGCGCGCTTGATGGCGTCGATGATGATCATGTAGGCGTCGTAGCCCAGGGCCGCGTTGACGTTGGGCTCCTTGCCCGGGAAGGCCTTGGTCCAGTCGGCGGTGAAGGCCTTGGCGGCCGGGCTCATGTCCTGCATGGAGGGATCGTAGGGGAAGGTGGTGTGCACGAAGCCTTCCACGGCCGCGCCGCCGATCTTGGTGATCTCCGGGTTGTCCATGGCGTCGCCGCCCATGATCTTGAAGGCGGCGCCCAGCTCCTTGGCCTGCTTCATGATGATCGCGCCCTCGGCGAAGTAGGAGGGGATGAAGAGGACGTCGGGCTTCTTGCTGATGATGTCGGTGAGCTGCGCGGTGAAGTCCTGGTCGCCGGACTGGTAGTTCAGGGTGGCCACGATCTCGCCGCCCTGCTTGACGAAGGACTTCTTGAAGAAGTTGGAGAGGCCCACGGAGTAGTCGTTGGCCACGTCGACGAGCATGGCGGCCTTCTTCAGGCCCAGGCTCTTGTAGGCGTAGGTGGCCGCGCCCGCGCCCTGGAAGGGATCGATGAAGCAGACGCGGAAGATGTGCTTCTTGCCCTGGGTCACGAGGGGGTTGGTGCAGGAGGTGCCGACCTGGGGAATGCCCGCCTTCTCGGAGACCTCGCCACCGGCCATGGCCAGGGAGGAGCCGTAGGTGCCGATGATGGCCTGGACCTTCTCCTTCTCGATGAGGCGCTTCACGGCGTTGGCCGCCTCGACCTTCTCGGACTTGTTGTCCACCACGAAGAGTTCGACCTTCTTGCCCAGGACCTCGCCCACCTTTTTGTGGGCCAGCTGGACGCCCTCAAGCTCAAGCTGTCCGCCGAAGGCGTTCTGGCCGGTGAGGGGGAGGAAGACGCCGATGCGCACGGTGTTGTCGGCGGCCATGGCCGAGCCCGCGAGGGCCAGGAGCATGGCGGCGCACAGAGCGATGAGCCGTTTCATGAATGCCTCCTCAGGATGCGTTGTCCCCGCCCCGGCCCGGCGTGTCCATCACTCCGGGCTGGGCGGAAGGGTGTATGCCTCCGGCCGCGCCGCGCGCCCGGACGGGGCGGACGGCGGGACCGGTCGTAGCCGGACGCGCGGGCGCGGCGGCGCTCACAGCGAGACCACCGCGGAGAGTTTCTTGGCCAGCTCCACGAGATAGGCCCCGTACTGCACCTCGAACTCGCGCATGGAGTAGCGGTCCGTGGTGGTGTCGAAGCTGACCCCGCCCACGACCTTGCCGGTGTGCAGGCTGAACAGGGGCGCGGCGATGGCGATGAGGCCGGGCACGAACTCCTCGTTGTTCAGGGCATAGCCCTTTTCCCGGGCCAGTTTCAACTCCGCCTGCAGGGCCGCGGGGTCGGTGATGGTCTTCTCGGTCCTGGGCCGCAGCGTGAGCCGGGCCATGAGCGCCTCGCGCGCGGCGGGCTCCATGAAGGCCAGGGCGGCCTTGCCCGCGGCCAGGTAGTGCAGGTCCGAGGAGGAGATGAAGGAGCGGAAGGCGCGGGTGTCGCGCGACTCGCGGCGGTAGACGAGATGGATGGCGTCGCCCGCCAGGATGCCCACGTCCACGTGCAGGTCGTAGGTCTGGTGGACCTCGTCCACCAGGGGCCGCACCTGGGTCACCAGCACGCTGCGCTCGCGCATGGAGTGGGCCAGGGCCAGCATGCGCGCGCCCGTGCGGTAGCGCCGGGTCTGCTCGTCCTGGCGCAGGAAGCCCTGTTCGCAGAAGGTGTTCACGTAGCGGTAGACCGAGGTCTTGTTGATCCCGACGCGGCCCGCGATCTGGCTCAGCGTGAAGCCCGCCTCCTCGTTGCCGAAGAGGTCGAGGATGCGCAGGCCCTTGGCCAGGGTCTCGGAGGCGTTGTCCTTGCCCGACACGGGACTCCCCAGGTTGCGACAGGTTCGTTGCGATGCGCTGGCGTTCGTGACGCACGGAACGGAAGCGGACCATGCGTTCCGCTGAAGGGAACGCACGGTCCGGCAGCCAGAATGAGTAGTCCAAGCCGCCCGCGTTGTCAACGAATTCACAATTCCGGGAAACCGGCGATTGTCCTTGCGATCGGCTGCGGCGCAGGGAGTTGGGGGAATTTTCGCCGTTCGTGCGGGGGGTGTCCTGGCGATTCGCCGACGGGAGCCCGGGGCGGCCCGCGCGGGGGTCACGGCGCGCCGGGCGGCGCATCGGGCGGCGCGCCCTCCGGAGCGTCGGCCACGATGGCGGGCGGCAGCTCCACGATGAAGGTGCTGCCCCGGCCCGGCGCGGACTCCACGCGGATGGAGCCGTCGTAGTGGCGCACGATCCGCCGGCAGATGGCCAGCCCGAGCCCGGTGCCGCGCGGCTTGTCCACCAGGGTGTCGCCCTGCGCCACCTGGTGGAACTTGTCGAAGACGCGCTCCAGGTCCGCGGCCGGGATGCCCGGGCCGGTGTCGGCCACGGACAGGCGCAGGCCGCCGTCCGGCAGGCGCGCCGCGGCGACCGTGATGCGCCCGCGCGCGGTGAATTTCACGGCGTTGTTCAAAAGGTTGATGAGCACCTGCTGCAGCCGGTCGCCGTCCACCAGGAGCGTGGCGTCGCGCGGCATGAGATCCAGGCGCAGCTCGACCTCGGGCTTCTGCGCCAGCTCGCCGCCCACGGCCTCCAGGGAGCGGCGCACCAGCCCGTGCGCGGAGAGCGGCTCGTCGCGCCAGACCAGGCGGCCCTCCTCGATCTTGGAGAGGTCCAGCACGTCGTTGATCAGCCGGGTCAGGCGGCGGCTCTCGGCCTCGATGATGCCGAGGTTCCCGGCCACGCGGCCGGCCCTGGCGCGCAGCCGCTCCTCGCCCTGGAGCAGGGGGGCGAAGGTCTGCGCGAACTCCTTGGCGATGAGCCGCGAGAAGCCCAGGATGGAGGTCAGCGGCGTGCGCAGCTCGTGCGACACGGAGGAGAGGAAGGCGGACTTGAGCCGGTCCAGCTCGCGCAGGCGGCGGTTGGCCTCCTCCAGCTCCCCGGCCTTGCGGGCCAGGGCCGCTGTGCGCTCCCGCACGCGCTCCTCCAGTTCCTCGGCGTGCCTGCGGTTCAGCTCCTCGCGCTCGCGGTAGAGGTCGATGCGTTCGAGCAGCCGCTCCGGCGGCAGCTTGAGGCGTCCCAGGACGCGGCCGTAGGCCTCGGACAGGGCCGCCTCCTCGCCGGGCGTGAAGAGCGCCGCCTCGGCCAGGGCCTGGTGGGCCGCGGCCGGGCCCAGGGGGCCGGAAAGGGCGCGCTCCATGGCGGTGCGCAGCGCGGCCAGCTCGGCCACGCTGATCCTGCGTCGGCCCGCGAGCCCGCAGCGGGCGACGCAGCCGTTCACCAGCTCCCGGGCCTTGGGCGGCGGCAGGAAGGCGCGGGCCAGCCGCAGCAGGATGCGCCGCTTGCCGGGCAGCGGGACGCTGCGGGCCAGACGCAGGCCGGGCGGCCGGAGTTGGCGGCCCGGCCGCGCGGCCTCGGCGAATTCCTGGGCGGCCTGCCGTTCCTCCGGGCCCTGGCCGAAGGAGAGGGAGACGAGGACGAGGAGCCCGGCGTTGAGCAGCATGGACCAGAAGATGGTGTGCGAGAGCGGGTCCAGGGCTTCCAGGCCGAGGAGCGCCTGGGGCCTGAGCAGGCGCAGGCCGAAGGGGCCGTCGTGCACGAAGCCCGGGGGCAGCAGGCCGCTGTGGGCCAGAGAGGGGAGGATCAGGCAGTAGGCCCAGACCGCGAAGCCCGCGCACATCCCGGCCATGGCCCCGCGCGTGGAGGCGCGCGGCCAGAGCGCGGCCCCGAGCATGGCCGGGGCGAACTGCAGGGCCGCGGCGAAGGACATCATGCCGATGCCCACGAGCATGAAGGCGTCGCCCACCACGCGGCCGAAGAGCCAGGCCAGGAGCAGGACGCCCGCGGCCGCGGCCCGGCGGCAGCCGAGCAGGCGCTGGCGGAGCGGGGCCAGGGGCGCGAAGCGCCGGATCAGGGGCAGCAGGAGGTGGTTGGTGGTCATGGTCGCCAGGGTGGTGGCCGAGACCATGATCATGCCCAGGGAGGCGGAGAAGCCGCCCAGGAAGACCAGCAGGGCCAGCCCGGGCCGCCCCTGGGACAGGGGCAGGCGGAGCACGAAGGTGTCGGCCTGGGAGGCGGGCAGTCCCTGGAGCACGCCCTGCGCGGCGATGGGCAGGGCGAAGAGGCTGATGAGCAGCAGGTACAGGGGCAGCAGCCACATGGCCGGGCGCACGTGGCGCGGGTCCTCGTTCTCCACCACGGAGACGTGGAACTGACGCGGCAGGAACATGACCGCGGCCCCGGCCAGGATCATGTGGCTGGTCCAGACCATGTACGAGGCCCGCTCGCCGCTGCCCGGCCCGATCAGGGCCGAGCCGTCCGGGCCGGCGAGGCGGGCGAAGAGGTCGGCCGGGCCGCGGTTCAGCCCGTAGACCGTGAAGAGGCCCAGGGCCAGGAGCGCGCCCAGCTTGATGAGCGATTCCAGGGCCAGGACCGCGACCAGGCCGGGGTGGCGCTCGGCCGGGTCCAGCCGCCGCAGGCCGAAGGCGATGGTCAGCAGGGTCAGGAAGAGCGCCGTCCCGGGGCCGAGCAGCCCGGGCGGGAGCGCGGCCCCGTCCGGGCCGCCGCCGATGACCCCGAAGGCGTCGACGATGGATTTGAGCTGCAGCGAGATGTAGGGCGTGATGCCGACCAGGGCCGCGGCCGCCGTGAGGCTGGCCAGGGCCTGGGACTTGCCGTAGCGCGCGGCCAGGAAGTCCGCCAGACTGGCGATGCGCAGGACGTTCCGGACGCGCACGAAGCGGGGCAGGAGCACGCCCCACAGGGCGCAGGCCACGGCCGGGCCGAGGTAGAGGGCCATGAACAGCAGGCCGGACTGCACCGCGCTGCCCACGCTGCCGTAGTAGGTCCAGGAGGTGCAGTAGACGCCCAGTGCCAGGCTGTAGGTCAGGGGGTTGGCGGTCAGCCGCCGGGCCAGGGGCGAGCCGCGCTCCACGTACAGGGCCAGGCCGAGCAGCGCGCCCGCGTAGGCCAGCAGGATCAGGACGAGCCGGAGCGGGTCGTGCATCAGCCGTCCCGCCCGTTGGCAGAATCGTCGTCCGGCTCTCCGCCGCCGGATTCGCCCGCGTCGTCCGCGTCGTCCGCGTCAGGGGACGCCTCCGGCGGCCCCTTCCGGCCCGCGGGGGCGTGCGCCACCAGGGCCAGGGCCAGGACCAGCCCGGCCATGGCCGCGAAGAGGCCCGTCCAGGCGGCGTACAGGGGTTTTTCCAGGAACAGGCTGACCAGGGGCCAGTTGAAGAGCAGCCCGGCGAGGCAGAAGAGCAGCGCGGCGAGTCCGGTGCGGTTGTCGGGCATGCGCGGGTGCCTGTTGCTGCAGGGTGGAGCGCCGAAAACGATCCGGTTCGGCCCCCATCCTACCCCATGCCGCGCGAAATGACCACTCCCGGGGCCGCGAGCGCCCTGTACGGGCCGAAAAAAATCATCCGGCCCGCCGCGCGCCGCGAGGAGGGCCGGGGAAGCCCCGGCCCTCTTTCCGGGTCAGCCCAGGGCGCGGGCGAGGTCGGCGATGAGGTCCCGCACGTCCTCGATGCCCACGGAGTAGCGGATCAGGCTCTCCGGGATGCCCATGGCCGCGCGCTGCTCGGCCGTGCATTCCACGTGGCTGGTGGTGGAGGGCGGCCCGGCGATGGTCTCCACCGCGCCCAGGTTGGCGGCCTTGTGGGCCAGCCGCAGGCGCGGCAGGAAGGCGCGCACCGCCGCGAAGGAGTTCTCCCTGAGCATGAACGAGAGCATGCCGCCGAAGCCGCGCATCTGGCGTCTGGCGATCTCGTGGCCGGGGTGGCTCTCCAGGCCCGGGTAGAAGACCTGCGAGACGCCGGGGTGGGCCGCCAGGAAGCGGGCGATCTCAAGGGCGTTCCGGTTCTGCCGCTCGACGCGCAGGTGCAGGGTCTTCATGCCGCGCAGCAGCAGGTAGGCGGACATGGGGTCCAGGGACGCGCCGTTGATCTCGCGGTAGTGGTAGATCTCGCGGATGAGGTCTGCCGGGCCGCAGGCCACGCCGCCCAGGGCGTCGGCATGGCCGCCCAGGTACTTGGTGGCGCTGTGCAGCGCGATGTGCGCGCCCAGGGCCAGGGGGTTCTGGTTCAGGGGCGTGGCGAAGGTGTTGTCCACCATGACCACGGCCCCGGCCGCGCGGCCCGCGCGCGCCAGGCGCTCGATGTCCACGATCTTGACCGTGGGGTTGGTGGGCGTCTCCAGGTAGAGCACGCGGCAGCCCTTGGCCGTCTCGGCCTCGATGGCCGCGAAGTCCGTGGTCTCGCACAGCGCCACCTCGATGCCGAAGCGGGGCAGGAACTCGGTGAAGAGGCGGTTGGAGCCGCCGTAGGTGTCCTTGAGCGAGACCACGCGGTCGCCGGGCCGAAGCAGCCCGAAGAGCGCGGCGGAGATGATCCCCATGCCCGAGGCAGCGCTCACAGCGGCCTCGGCCCCTTCCAGCAGGCGGACCTTCTCCTCGAAGGCGGCCACCGTGGGGTTGGTGTTGCGGCCGTAGATGTGGCCGGGCTTCTTGCACAGGGCCACGTCCAGCCATTCGTCCACGTCCCCGTAGCCGAAGGCCACGCTGTGGACCACCGGAACCTGCGTGGCGTTGCCCAGGCCGTGCTCCTCGCCGCCGCGCACGGCCAGGGTGGCGGGGCGCAGTTCGTCGTCGTGCGTCATGATCTCGTCCTTTGCTGTGCTGTGGTGCCGGCGCCGGCCGGCGGCATCCTCTCCGCCCGCGCCGCCCGTGCGCCCGGCAGGGCGGCAGGAGCTTCATAGGCGCTTTTGCGGCGCATGTGAACCGGTTCCGCGGGTCCGGCCGCGCGGCCGCGCCCCAAAGCCCGCCCGGTGGTTGCAAAAAGGCGGGAATGCGGGCAGAAGGCGGCGGGGGACGGGCGCGCAGGCGGCGCCCCGGGGGGAATCGTGTTCGGTATAGCCGCAAAGCATCGTCTGGCGCTCACGCTGTGCGTGGTGCTCATCCTGTCCTTCGTGGCCGTGAGCGGGATCAACTACGAGTTCACGCGGCGCGCGGCGCGGGCGGAGCTGCTCAGCAGCACCCTGCCGCTGACCTCGGACACCATCTATTCCGAGATCCAGGCCGACCTCATCCGGCCCATCTACGTCTCCTCGCTCATGGCCAACGACACCTTCCTCAAGGACTGGGCCACGGACGGCGAGCGGGACCTGGACCAGATCAAGCGCTACCTGCGGGAGATCAGGGACCAGTACGGCTTCTTCACCTCCTTCTTCGTCTCCGCGCGGAGCATGAAGTACTACTACTACGACGGCGTGCTCAAGACCGTGAGCCGGCAGGACGAGCACGACGTCTGGTACTACGACTTCATCGCGGGCCAGAAGAAGTGGGAGCTGGACGTGGACACCAACGAGGCCGCGCACGACACCCTGACCATCTTCATCAACCACCGCCTGCAGACCCCCTGGGGCGAGCTGCTGGGCGTCACCGGGGTCGGGCTCAAGATGTCCATCGTCTCGGACATGGTGGCCCGCTACATGGAGACGTACGGCCGCAACGTCTACTTCGTGGACGAGTCGGGCCTGGTGCAGGTGCACGCCGACGGCGCCCTGGTGCTCACGGAGAACCTCCGGCGGATGCCGGGCGTCGGGGCCGTGGCCGAACGGCTCCTGGCCGTGCGCGAGGGCAACGCGGACGCGGAGTACGAGCGGGACGGCCGGACCTTCCTGGTCACGGCGCGCTACATCCCGGAATTCCACTGGATCATGGTCGTGGAGCAGGACGACGCGGCCTCCCTGGCCACGGCCCGCCGCAACCTTCTGAACACCCTGCTGGTGGGGCTGCTCACCGCGGCCCTGGTCTCGGTCATCTGCATCGGCGCGGTCAACGTCTTCCACCGCCGCCTGGAGATTCTGGCCGCCACGGACGAGCTGACCGGCCTGGCCAACCGCCGCGAGTTCGAGCGCGTCTTCCTGCGCAGCGCGGCGCGGCAGCGCCGGCACGGCGGGGAATTGTCCATGGTGCTCCTGGACGTGGACGGCTTCAAGGCCATCAACGACGCCTTCGGCCACCTGACCGGGGACGAGGTGCTGCGCGCCGTGGGCCGGGCCGTGACCGCCTGCGTGCGGGACGAGGATCTGGTGGCGCGCTGGGGCGGGGACGAGTTCCTGGTGCTGGCCGAATGCGGCCTGGACAGGGCCGGGGAGATGGCGGAGCGCATCCGCCGCGCCGTGGCCGCCCTGGACGTTGCCGCGCTGCGCGGCGCGTCCGGGGAGGAGGCGGCCCCGCGGGTGAGCGTCACCCACGGCGCGGCCGTCCACCTGCCGGGCGAGAGCCTGGACGCCTTCCTGGCGCGCGCCGACCAGGCCATGTACGCGGCCAAGCAGGAGCGCGCCTGCGGCGCGACCGCCTGAACGGCGGTCCGCCCCGGTCGCCGCGCCGGGGGGGGCGGCGGACGGGGCGGGAACGGGTCCCGGGATGTGCCGAAAAACGCGGGGCGGCTAGGCCGTGGCCCAGGGGCGCACGCCGCCGGGCCGGGCGCCCAGGCTCTGCACCCGGGTCATGGCCTCGGCCAGGGCCTGGCGCAGGGGCGTGGGCGTCAGCCCGAGGACGTCCGCGGCCTTGTCCAGGGGCAGGCCTTCCAGGAAGAGCAGGCCGATGACCGACTTCTGCCAGGCCGTGAGCACGTCCGGGCAGCGCGCGGGCAGGCTGGGCTCCTGTCCGGCGGCCACGAGCACGGCGTCCAGCAGGTCCGCGGTGTGCAGCATGGGGTAGTGGGCCGTGACCAGCCAGGTGCGCATCACGTCGCGGCAGATGCGGGCCAGGGTCTCGGCGGTCACGGAGTTGCGCCCGGCGTCGGCCATGAGCATGCTCTTGGCCACGCGCTCCTCGACCATCAGCCGCACGGAGAGCACCGCGGCGGGCTTGGCCGAGCCGGTGGAGCGGCGCAGCTCGTTGCTGATCAGGGCCTCGACGGTCTCGCGCAGGCCCGGGACCAGGGAGAGGTCCTGGGCGGCGGAGCGGGCCTTGGCGGCGGTGTTCTGGAGCTGGTGCATGACGGCCTCCCGGAAAATGCGTGCAAGGTCTTCTGCCCCTATTACGGAGCAAATCCGCAAATCGTTTAGACCGGCCGCGAAAAAAACCGCGTTTTTTCCACCCCGCGCCGGGGCTGGATTGCGGCGGCGATTGGCTGTACAGACAGGACCCATGAGGCAGGACGGGAGCGGGGACATGGCGGCGGGGGACCCTGGAGCGCGCGGCTGGCTGGCCGCCGTGCGGCTTTCGGACGAGGCGCTCGCGGCCGTGCGCGGCGCGGCCGAGGGCGAGGGGCTTTCCTGCCGCGCCTTTGACGACGCGGCGCGGGCCGCCGCGGCCATCGAGGCCGATCCGCCCGCCTGCGTGGTGGTGGAGGCCGGGCTGATCCCCTTCTGCGGGCAGTTGCGCCACCATGGGCCGGTGCGCCACGTGCCCGCGCTGCTCCTGGCCCGGCCCCGGGAGGCGTCGGCCGTGTCCCTGGCCCTGCAGAGCGGGGTCTCGGACGTGGCCATGCTGCCGGTCAACCCGCCCGAGCTGCGCCTGCGCCTCGCGCGCCTCCTCCGGCCCGGCCCCGGAGCGGACGAGGCCGGACCGCCAGCGCCCGCCCCGGAGCGGGACGCCTGCGCGGCGGCCTCCGAGCTGCGCATCAAGCAGGCCCTCAAGAACATGCCGGTGATGGTCTTCGCCGCGGACGAGGACGGCTGCATCCTCTTCTTCAACCCCGAGTTCGAGCGCGTCACCGGCTACACGGCCGAGGACGTCCTGCGCGCGCCCCAGGCCCTGGAGCTGCTCACGCCGCGCGAGGAGTGCCTGCTGCCCGCCCGCTGCGACCTGCCCGGCGGGACCCTGGGCGAGCAGCACCGGCGCTGGACCTTCCAGGCCAAGGACGGCGGGGAGCGGACCATCATCTGGTCCAACATCTCGGAGCGCTGCCCCATCCAGGGCTGGACCCGCTGGGGCGTGGGCCTGGACATCACCGAGCACGTCCGCCTGGAGCGGCTGCGCGAGGAGGTGGAGCGCGTGGTGCGCCACGACCTGCGCAACCCGGTCACGGCCGTGGTCGGGCTGGCCGCGCTGCTGCGGGAGGACCCGGGCCTGGACGCGCGGCAACGCGAGATCGTGGACCGCATCGCCCAGTCCGCGGGCCGCATCACGCGCATCGTGGAGAACTCCCTGGCCTTCTACCGCATCGAGCGCGGGACCTACCTGCACATGCCCGTGGACGTGGACCTGGCCGACGTGGCCCGCACCATCGCCGAGGAACTCGGCCACCTGGCCGGGATGCGCGGCCAGACCCTGCGCCTGGAGCTGGACGGCCGCCCTCTGGCCCCGGAGGACGCGCTGCCCGTGCAGGCCAACCGCTCGCTGCTTGAGAACATCGTGGCCAACCTGCTCAAGAACGCCCTGGAGGCCGCCCCGGACGGCGCGGCCGTGCGCCTCTCGCTCCTCCCCCCTGCCCGCCCCGGGGAGGCCGCGCGTCTGGCCGTGCACAATCCCGGCGTCATCTCCCCGGCCATGCGGCCCCGGCTCTTTTCCCGCTACGAGACGGACAAGCCCGGCGGCACGGGCCTCGGGCTGTACAGCGCCAGGCTCACGGCCGAGGTCATGGACGGCTCCGTGACCTGGACCTCCTCGGAGCGGGACGGAACGGCCTTCATCCTGCATCTGCCCGTCTGACCCTTCCCCCCGGCCGCGCTTTCCCCTATTCTTCCGGCCATGAAAGGTATCGTGGTGGCGGGCACGCGCAGCGGGTGCGGCAAGACCAGCGTGGCGCTCGGGCTGATGGCGGCCCTGCGCCGCCGGGGGCTGCGCGTCGCGCCCTTCAAGTGCGGCCCGGACTTCATCGACCCCGCGCACCACGCCCGCGCCGCGGGCCGCGCCTCGCACAACCTGGACGGCTGGATGTGCGGCCGCACCGGCGTGGAGGAGCTCTTCGCGCGCTCCGCCCAGTCGTGCGACGTGGCCGTGGTGGAGGGGGTCATGGGCCTCTTCGACGGCTTCTCCGGCCGGGACGGGACCGGCAGCACGGCCGAGACCGCCGCCTGGCTCGGCCTGCCCGTGCTCCTGGTGGCGGACGCGCAGAGCATGGCCCGCTCCGTGGCGGCCATGGCGCACGGCTACCTCTCCTTCGACCCGGCCCTGCGCTTCGCCGGGATCGTGCTCAACCGCGTGGGCTCGGCCGGGCACCGCGAGCTGCTGGCCGAGGCCCTGGCGGACGCGGCCGCGCCGCTGCTGGGCATGCTCGGCCGCGACGAGGCGCTGCGCCTGCCCGAGCGCCACCTGGGGCTGGTCCTGCCCGGCCCGGGGGAGGACGACGAGGCCCACGCCCGTCTGGCCGGCTGGGTGGAGCAGGGCGTGGACCTCGACCGGCTGCTGGCGGCGCTCCCGGACCTCTCCCCCCCGCCTCCGGGAGAGGACGTCCCCGTGGCCGCCCGGACCCGCCTCGCCGTGGCCCGCGACCAGGCCTTCTGCTTCTACTACGAGGAGAACCTGCGCCTGCTGCGCGCGGCCGGGGCGGAACTGGCCTTCTTCTCGCCCATCGCGGACAGGCGGCTGCCCGAGGGGACGCGCGGGATATATCTCGGCGGCGGCTATCCCGAGCTGTCCGCCTACGACCTCTCCAACAACGCGGCCCTGCGCCGGGAGATCAGGCGCTTCGCCGAGGACGGCGGGCCGGTCTACGCCGAGTGCGGCGGCTTCATGTACCTCATGGACTCGCTGCACGACCGCCAGGGTCTGACCTGCAAGATGGCCGGGCTCTTCCCCTTCGCCGCGCGCATGGAGGGGCGCTTCACGGGCCTGGGCTACCGCGAGGTGGAGACCACGGCCGACTCCCTCCTCGGCCCGGCCGGGACCCGCGCGCGCGGCCACGAGTTCCACTATTCCGGCATCCCGGAGGAGGCCTACGCCGCGGCCGGTCTCTACCGCGTGGCCGACCGCAAGGGGCCGCGCGAGAGGCCCGAGGGCTTCGCCGCGCACAGGACCGTGGCCTCGTACATCCACCTGCACTTCGGCTCCAACCCGCTCCTGGCGCGGCATCTGGTCGAGGCCTGCGCCGCGCCCGGCAGGACATGAGCAGGCGGGACGCCGCCCTGCGCGAGGGCTTCACCACCGGCACGGCCGCGGCGGCCGCGGCCAAGGCGGCGGCGCTTTCGCTCCTGGGCCTGCCCCTGCCCGGGCTTCTCGACACCCCCCTGCCCACGGGCGAGCGGCTGGCCGTGCCCGTGGAGCGCGTGACCCCGGAGCGCGGGGCGGCGCGCGGCCTGGTGATCAAGGACGGGGGCGACGACCCGGACGCCACGCACATGGCGGCCATCGAGGCCGTGGTCAGGCTCGCCCCAAAGCGGCCGGGGGTGCGCGTGGCGGGCGGCCGGGGCGTGGGGCGCGTCACGCTGCCGGGGCTGCCGGTCGCGCCCGGCGAGGCGGCCATCAACCCCGCGCCGCGCGCCCAGATCGCGGCCGCGGTGCAGGAGGCCCTGGACGCGGCCGGTTTCGCGGGCGGGGCCGAGGCGCTCATCGAGGTCCCGGAGGGCGAGGCCATCGCCCGCCACACCATGAACGCGCGCCTGGGCATCCTGGGCGGAATCTCCATCCTGGGCACGCGCGGCACGGTGCGGCCCTTCAGCCACGAGTCCTGGGCCGCGGCCGTGGCCCAGGGGCTGTCCGTGGCCCGGGCCCTGGGCCACGCGGAGATCGCCCTGTGCACGGGCGGGCGCAGCGAACGGCTGCTGCGCGCGGCCCTGCCGCGTCTGGCCGGACGCTGCTTCGTGCAGGCCGCGGATTTTTTCGCCTTCTCCTGCCGCGAGGCCGCGCGCCTGGGCTTTGCGCGCCTCGCCTGGGGCGTCTTCTTCGGCAAGCTGGTCAAGCAGGCCCAGGGCCTGCCCCAGACCCACGCCCGCGAGGCCCCCCTCGACCTCGCCTTCCTGGCGGGCCGCGCCCGCGCCGCGGGCGTGGCCGAGGCCCTGGCCGAGGAGACGGCCCGGGCCAACACCGCGCGCCACGCCCTGGAGCTGCTGCGCGGCAGCGCCGCCCTGCCGCGCCTGCTGCGGGGGCTGTGCGCCCAGGCCGCGCAGCACGCCGCCCGCTTCGCGGCCGGGGAGGGTGCGGACGCCGGGCCGGCCCCCGGGAGCGGGGCCGGCCCGGGGGCCGGGCGGGTCCTTGCGCGCTGCCTGCTCTTCGACTACGACGGGACCCTTCTCGGCGACGCGAGCGCCGGGGATCTTCGCGAGGAGGACTGACACATGATCGAGGTCGTGGGCCTTGGGCTCAATCCCGAACTGCTCTGCGGCGCGACGCGCGAGGCCATCGCCCGGGCCGAGGTCCTGGCGGGCGGCCGCCGCCAGCTGGCCGCCTTTCCCGAGGGCGGCGGCGAGCGCATCGCCATCGCCGCGCCCATCGCCGAGTTCATCGCCGCGGTCCGCGACCGCGCGGCCCAGGGCAGGCGCGTGGTCGTGCTGGCCGACGGCGACCCGCTGTTCTACGGCATCGGCCGCACCCTCATCGAGACCCTGGGGCCGGACGCCGTGCGCATCCACCCCGGCGTGACCACCCTGCAGACCGCGGCCGCGCGCATGGGCCTGCCCTGGCACGACATCCGCGTGGTCTCCCTGCACGGCCGGGCGGACCACGCCCCGCTCTTCGCGGCCATGACCTGGTACGAGCGCGTGGCCGTGTTCACGGACGAGGAGCACTCGCCCTCGGCCATCGCCTCGGCCCTGCTGGAGCGCGGGGCCGAGGACTACGGCATGTGGGTCTTCGAGGACCTGGAGTCGGCCTCGGAGCGCGTGGGCCTCTACAGCCTGCGCCATGCCGTCACCGAGCGCTTCTCGCCCCTGAACATGGCCGTGCTGGAGCGCCGCCGCAAGGCCCCGCTGCCCCTGCGCCTGGGCATCCCGGACGAGGACCTGCTGCACGAGGGCGACATGATCACCAAGTGGCCGGTGCGCGCCGTGGGCCTGGCCGCCCTGGCCATCGAGCCGGAATCCGTGGTATGGGACGTGGGCGCGGGCTGCGGCTCGGTCTCGGTGGAGGCCGCGGTGCTGGCCAGCAACGGCGAGATCGTGGCCGTGGAGCGCGACTCCGCCCGCATCGCCATGCTGCGGGAGAACATCCGCCGCGCCGGGGCCTGGTCCGTGCGGCCCGTGCAGGGCGCGGCCCCGGACTGCCTGGGCGCGCTGCCCGACCCGGACCGCGTCTTCATGGGCGGGGGCCTGGGACAGAGCGAGGACGTGCTGCGCGCCTGCTGCGCGCGCCTGCGGCCCGGCGGCCGGATCACGGCCCACGCCGTGCTCCTGGACTCCGTGTCCCGCGCCCAGGCCGTGTTCCAGAGCCTGGGCTGGCCCGTGTCCATGCAGCAGGTCCAGGTCAGCCAGTCCGAGCCGCTGGGGCCGGGCACGCGGCTGAAGGGCCACAATCCGGTCTTCGTCATCAGCGCCGCCCGGCCCTGAGCCGGGCGCGCCCGGTCCCGCGACGGCGCGGCCGGTTGCTCCCGGCGGCGCGGCCTGCTACCAGGAGGGGACATGGACGACAAGGAGCGCAGCATGCCCGAGATATGCTGGAACGAAGGTCTCTGCGTCGGCGTGGCCGCCATCGACGACCAGCACCGCAACCTCACGGCCACGATCAACGAGCTGTACCAGGCCTACGCCGCGGGCCGGGACAAGGCGGTCATCGAGCGCATCGTCTGCGCGCTGTCGGACTACGTGGCCGCGCACTTCGGCCTGGAGGAGGCGCTCATGGCCCAGAGCGACTACCCGGACGCCGAGGCGCACAAGGCCGAGCACCGCGAGTTCCTGGACAAGACCATGGACTTCATTCTGGCCTCGGTGGAGGGGCGCGAGGAGCTGTCCGTCGAGGTCCTGGACTTCCTCACGGACTGGTGGCTGAAGCACATCAGCGGCACGGACATGCGCCTGGCCGGGCATCTGAAGGCCAGGGGCGTGGTCTGGTGATCCGCCTCTCCCTGACCACCTCGGCGCGCGAGGAGCTGCGCGACGTGACCGCCGAGGTGCGCGCCGCCGTCCGCGAGCGGGGCTGGCGCGACGGCGCGCTCCTGCTGCACTGCCCGCACACCACCGGGGCCGTCACGATCAACACTTACCCCCACTTTACACCCCAAAAGTCGATTTTCACTGATCTTCCATCCAGCTGATATAACGAAGAATCATCAAGAGGCGTCAGATATAATATCATATGTTGTAATACTAATTGTATCTCATAATGAAGACTAGCCTCTCTTCAGAATAATAGTGTGTATTCTCAGTTGATTATCGCGAGATAAATGCGAAAAAGTGAGAACCAAAAAAGCCATAAAATTAAAAGCTATATAAAATAACGATATGACGGGTGCAGTAGGTAGCCTCCACGGGCCGTACAACCCAAAAAAATGTTCGGAAATTTTGTATCCATCTGATAATAGGGAATAAAATGGACGCCATCCAGGTAGCATCCCGCGCTCGGGAAGAACTGGTAGACATAACTGTCGAGGTTCGTCGTCTTGTCAAAGAGCGGGGATGGTCAGACGGCGCACTTCTTCTTTACTGCCCCCACACGACTGGGGCGATCACGGTGAATGAAGGAGCCGATCCAGACGTGGCCCGCGACATCATCAAGAACATGGGCACGCTTGTTCCGCCGCGTGGCGATTACCGCCATGCCGAAGGAAATTCCGATGCGCACATCAAGTCGTCTCTGTTCGGGTGTAGCCAGATGCTAATAATCGAAGGCGGCGAGGTTATGCTTGGTACATGGCAAAAAATCTACTTCTGCGAGTTTGATGGGCCAAGAACACGCAAGGTTTGGCTACAATTTTTATAATAATCCTGAGATATACATCTACCGCACATAGCATAACGCAATAGTTGTTAGCAATTCCCCATATCAGTTGGTTGCTGTCCGTTCCGAGATGGTATGTAGCGCTTTTCCCATCTATCAAATGCTGTGTAAAGCAATTTATTACTACATTTATCCTTAGACTTTTCCATTAGATCGTACCATTCTCGTCTTCGCGCGCAGTCTGCTGCTGTTATCATGAGTAGATTTGTGTATCCTTGCTCTAGCTCTGTATAGCGAATCATCTCATTAAATTTATTTTTTGTTAAGCTTGAGCTCGAAAAGGCTGACAATCTGTTGCATATAATGTTCAAATGTTCATCAAATATCGTTTTTGAGACTGCTATATTATCAGTGTTGGGTGGAATAATCAGGTGCTCATCAATAGAAATTTCAGGTATGTCATTTTCGTATACATGTAACGAGTCGCTTATGTGGTGGTACGAACCGATTTCAACGCCAATCCATCCAGAAAGAATCTCTTGTATAGTAGAGAATTGAATAATATTGTGTGGAATCCCACGATAAATATCGTTACTCCGCATTATCTGTAGCCATTCTAGTTTATCATTTCTGATTTTAGGCATAGAACATATATTGCAAGGAATGTCTTGGGCTACAGGCTTACCACTTTCAGTCGGGAAATCAGCATTTGGGTCCCATATTTGAATTACAACTTGGCGTGAGGATGGATTTGATTGGAGAGCTAGAAAGGCTCTCTCTAATTGATCAAAACCAAATTGTTTGCGGATTCTATATCCATAAGCGCCATGATATTTATCACCAGAGCCAGCAAATCGGGGTAAAATTGGATTCCAATAATTTATGAAGCTAGATTCATTATTTCCAGCGAGAATCCAAAAAATTTCAGCAATAGCAAAGGCTGGATTGAAGGCAGGGAGTCGAGATAAAATCCACCGTTGTCTGGGATCATTTATATGTACACTTGCGTGTAGTATTTCTCGTGTTGAGCCCACGCGGCTACTCTGAAGTTCCAAATTGCCTTCGACAAGATGTCTAAAGGCTTTGATCCAGGCCTCATTCGCGTTATCAGCGGAAAACTGAGGTGTCATGTGTTTTCACCTGATCGAATTAATTCATTGATTCCCCACTTAGGAGGATACCAATAATCAATCTGATGGGGGGTCGGTTGAAATTTTTGCTTGATTCTACTACGCCCTGTCCTGCCTTTTACTTCAGGATGCTTAATGCGAGCATATTTATCTGTTTCGCAAAATAGATTTTGACAATCAATTAGCTGTAATGGTCTTCCCCATAATGATTTAAAATCAATTTCAAGTCTTTGAAACTCTTCATGTTGTAGCTCCATTACAACTTTGATTATTTCAGATTCAGTTAGACCACTGGTTTTATTGAAGCATTTCATGATCCCGTCTCGTGCACCAGGCCCTGGGACCACGAATTGCGTTTCTGAAAAATTTGTAATCTCAGAATAATTAATATCCGTGGCATATTGATAAGCGAGGAAATCACCGATGCCATGATAGGATCGAAGCATTTCGAATACTAATCCCATTGATCGAGCGTCCTCAACTTTATGCGGCATATCATCTTTCATCATGGATTGTAGAAGTTCGAGATGCATTCTGTGTTTACGATGGTATTGTGTGCCGCGTCCTCCAGTAGGCATAATGTAGGCAGCAGAGTATATCCGTTTTCCAGATTCTATTGCAGACGTAAGTACTTTGTCGTATTTTGTGGCATCAAATTCCTTATACGATATTTCTCCGAATTCGTTGCTGAGTAACACCCATGTTTCTATTTTGTTAAACAACTTAAATAAAATAGTTCTAAAGAAAACTTCTTTTGTATCTTGACTGCCGTTGTAGATAACGTTCTTTATCAGATACTGGCTAACCCTATCTGAGGCTCGGTATGCATTCGTGAACTTGTGATTTGCAAGGATTGAGTCGTTTGTCCAGGGCTTCTTATCACCGCTAAGGCGCTTGAAAAAAATGTTTTGCCGCTCAGCGGCAAACATCCAGTAGGTATCGTATACAATTGTTGGTGAAAGTAGTCTGTCTATGCTTGAAGGCGCATGTCGTGAGTGAGAATTATTGTCATTTTTGATGCGTATCAAGGGTTGTTGATGTTGATTTTTGTTGTGTTGCGGCACGCCGTTAATGTTGCGAACGTAGTCGATTACATTTGATATTGTGTCATTTAAATTCGCGTTTACTATCCTAATCGAATTTGTCTTTTGTTGTTCTGCTTTGAATAGTTTATCATATATACTGATGAGAATTTGCTCGTCGGAATCTATATGTTCGCGAATAAATTCTCTATTTAAATAAAATATTGCTCTAGGTTTAAACGTATCCCAGGCTGCAAGTTCTGAGTCTATTAGATGCTTGATTACGTTCATATTGCAATTTGAAAGTTTGCCGTACACAAATGTTGACCACCAGAATCTATCCAGAAAAACGGTAGTGCCACTTTTAAGAAGCGGGATAATTTTTCTGTTAATGGCATCTATATGTGATGCTATATGCAAAGCTTGTAGGCATGTATTGTCAATTTCAGTGATATCAAATTCGCTTGTATCATGATGAAGCCTGTAAATTAAACTTCCAACAGTGTTAGACTCGTTTCCAGGGAATGAAATGTATGCGCTTTTATTGCTAAGGCCGTAAATCTCATTTACTGCCTTGGCGATAGTGGTTTTGCCAACGTTGTCTGGACCCTCAAACACGTATAGTTTCCCAGTATTGTTTTTCATGTGTCGCGTATAGTTAAGCACCTCAGCAGTGTGCTTTCTGTGTTTTTCATTAGTGTTGAATTCCATGATGGAATTATGCAAAACTCAATATTTTGCGTAGTTGTTGTTGATTAAAGGCATCAACTCTCGGATTGCCGACAAAGCAGTTTACTCTAGATAAAGGGACACCAGTCTCGTTAGAAATGAATTGTCCAAGATAGCATAGGCCTAAGTAGTTACCGTATCCTCTCTTCATCATATACTGAATAGTATAGTATCCTGTGACAGTAAGTTGGCTTTTTGCAAAGGAGAATCCAATTTGCTGCAAACATGGGAACATGAAATATGGGCTGTTATTGGTATTGTCAGTGCTCGGATTGTAGCATGTCGCTATAAATTTTGATGGAGATGGTTGCTTTCCTATGGAATTATAATGCTTGAAAGTATCTACTATTCTTTTTATCTGATCTATTTTGGTTGGTTTAAGCTTACCATTTTTATTAGTTTTGAATCCATTATATGCAACAAGCCTTTCAAAGTATGTCTCTCTTGGGATATTCCCTCCAGACATACGAACTCGAACTCTGTGTCGTGGCAGATATATATTCTTATACCATTCTGTCAATTCGCTAGCTGGCGGAAATTTTTTAGACCACCAATGGAATGGAAATATTGTCTCACTAGTTTCTCTTGCAGAAATTATATTATTTGATTTCAGTAATTCATCGAGATTTTCGCGAATGCCAATATCCTCTTCTATGCCGTCTTGAAGATTTGTTATTGATACGCATAGTGGGCTATTGGGAGTATCTAGAGTTTGTTTGACGGCTTTCACCCATGCGACCGAAACGTTGCTATCTACAATAGGCTTGGGATTACTCATCGTCTTCTTCCTCCAAGTGGCGATATATGCATCTCCCTTGAAAGTCCTTTCTTGACACCCTAACAAAGGAGCTCCAGGTTAAATCGCTATTGGTAATTGAAGATATTCCAGGTGACTTCCCGATAATTATGGTAATGCCATCTGACTCATATATTTTCGATATGCTTTCTCCTCGTATTTGCGTGTTTGTGCTTATAACTGCGACGTGCCCAACTTGTAAGTCTATTGGGACAGCGTGCCAGTGCTCATCAACTAGTACCACATGCCCAGGGTCTTCATTCATAAAGTCAATAAAATTTTTTCTAATGGATTTTGGAGTGCTGGAATTTAATCTTGTAAAACTCTCGTGGGTTAAATTTTTTTGCGTTAATAGCATATGGTTTAGTAGAGTATTGTAGCCTACGTTTAGCTGGCAGCATATTTTATAAAAATCGACGCTCGTACACGAATTTGGATTAATCGATCTTTTATTGAATTCTTTCGTTACTGCCCCAGGAGGCATTAACAGGTGCCCTGCAAACATGTCTGCAAGGTACTCTTCCTCGTCTTTGACAGCGCATACTCTTTCATCTGCGTAGCAATCTATCCTTGAACCATGCCCATAATGCCAATGCGCTAATTCGTGTGCGCATGTGTATGCTTGTCTCCCGACGGGCCGCAAACTTGGAACTAGAATTGTGTTTGAGGTCTTTGAATACATCCCCCCGAAGCTTCCCCCACCTTGGAACCAGACAGATATCCCGAGTTTTTCTGCAAAATCATAAATACATATTGGATTGTCGTGTCTGTAATTGGCTTTAATCCGTATTTCCAGGGCACTCTTCAATGCCTTTCTTCCAATAAGAGTTCGTTTATCCATCAACTACTCCTAGTGCGAGGCCCGTAATGTTTTCAATAGATTTAAAACAGCGTCTAAATCTTCCTTTTTTAGCTTTGATAGTTCTCTTGCTGCTAATTCAACTGCTGGATTAATTTCATCTAAATTTTGTGATGTTAGCCATGCGACACTCACGCCATATATTTTAGCGAATTCAGTGATTTCTTCTGCTGATACTTTTCTTCTTCCTGCTTCAATTTCAGAAATAGTTGGGCGATTAACATTCATAATTTTTGCAGTTTGTCCTTGTGTTAACCCAGCTTGCTTTCGAGCTGCCTGCAATCTACTAGCTATTTTATTTCTGATGTCCTCAGTCATCATTTTTCTCCTGATTCTTTTTAAGGGACATCAATACAGATACAATCTCTTTTACAGTTCTAGTTTTTCGCGTTGGCTTATCTTCTACAAATGGATTGATATCATCTGGGATTTTGATGCCGAGCCTCGTCTCCATTTCGATGGCGAATGGGATTCCGTGCCCACTGTCTAAAGCTAGGGCCTCTATGGGGTTGGTCTCAAGCGAAATGTCTGTTTCTTTGAGATCGCACATTTCGCGCAGGACTTCGGTGACCTCTGAAAGAATTATTTCTTGTGAAGTTTTCATAAAAATCTCCTGGTAAGAAAATCTTACCATTGGTCGGTTTTGTCAAGTGCCTTTTTGGGGTCATTTGCTCGGCGTCAAACTTCTAGGCTTTAACGGCTTAAACACGATGGGTGAGGCGAGCTTATGTTTGCATGGATCTATTTATACAAAAAATATATTTAAATATTAACTATGGCCACATATAAATCAGAAAACAGTGCGTCTCTTGTGTCACCATTTTTCTGTTTACTAATTAATGATAATTTTTCATTTCCGTAACCGCAACATGCTCTAATGCTTAAGTTACTACCTGATAAATGAACAAATAATTGTCTAAAATTCTCTTTAATATGTTCAATTGTCTGAAATTATTATGTAATTTATCAAGATCAATTCCAGTTAGTTAAATAATTTAGCGGCTTTAGTCACAGTCAACGAGGGCGCGGACCCGGACGTGCGGCGCGACATCCTCGCGGCCCTGCGCCGCCTCGTGCCCCGCCAGGGCGACTACCGCCACGCCGAGGGCAACTCCGACGCCCACCTCAAGTCCGGCCTCACGGGCTGCGGCCAGCTCGTGATCCTCCAGGACGGGGAGATCATGCTCGGCACGTGGCAGCGCATCTTCTTCTGCGAGTTCGACGGCCCGCGCGGCCGGGAACTCTGGCTGCAGTTCCTGCCCGGCGCGCCGGGCTGAGGGAGGGCGGGAAAGAGACTTCTGCCGCATTGCGTGAGAAGGAACAGCCGTTACCAGGATTGCCTTCTGAACTTTATAGCCGAAGTGACAGAACTTTTTGGATATTTGAAGCTAGGTTCCCGGGGTTGCTGCAAGAATCTGTCCCCAGAAGAAACCAAGTCTAAGCTATGTTGCTCCGCTTTTGATATGTCCTGGCATCGAAGCAACTATGACTTGCTGGCTAGAATCATCCCAGAAATAATAAATACGAAGACAACGACTTGGATCGCGAGTGTTGCCACCGTTCTTTATATGCCATTCGACATCGACGCGTTTTCCTTGCCAATCCATTTGAAAACTATTTGAACCACATCTGTCATTCAGAATTCCGCTTTCAAGAGAGATTCGCAGATTGCCATTGCCACCGCTCAAGCGCCGTTCACGGTAATCATTTGCAAGCCAAAGAAGACATCGTGCTGCCGTTCCAACGTCTCCAAACTGTGATGTCTTGATTTCACGTTGAGCTCGGGCTGAAAGTAGAACACGGCCGACGAGGTTTTTGTCACACCAATCGGCAAATTCACCCCATGAAGTGGGAAGCGGGATGTTGGCGTCTGGGTCTTCGCCTTGTGCCTTGAGCTGATTTAGAAGTTGTTGGATTCGGTAACTGGCTGCATTCAATTTTGATTCAGCATTTTTTGCACGCTCTTCAACCACCTTGTGCTCATCCCAAAACCATTGTTGCTCTTCCTCAATTTTCCTTATATCCGCTTTGAGGGTGGCGATCTGAGCATGAGCCGCTGATAGTTGTTCTGTTTCTGTTGCTCCTTCCCGCTGAAGACGCGCACGTTCTAAATCAAAGCTTTGTTCTCGAACAGAAGCGAAAGATAGTACATCTTGCCCCAGGCGAAGTCGGCGTAAGCTTTCTTTCGCCGCAGCCTGTCGCAACAAAGTAGATACGCGCGATGCATTTTCGGGGATAGTAAGGCGATCTCCGAGGAAAAGTTCGTGGCCACCGTAAGGATTTGCACCTTCTGCAAATCCAGGAAGGTATATCCTGACGGCACCATTATAGACAGACAACCGTTTTCCGAATCTTTCCGTTAGTACCCAAGTAAATTGTGCTGGTAACACGACGACAATCGCCATTCCAAGGGTTGCGCGCGCAATGGGTGCTGGATCTATGAGCGGTTTCGTGGGGTCATCCGAGTGTTCAGGGACAGTCAGGACGAAGACTGGGACTCGGCGTGACTGGTCGACGAGCATTTCGATCAACTGATCGGCGGCTTCATCCGAGTTGACGGTCCACGGTCCCGCATGAACTTGACCCGATCCGAGGTGAAGGCCGCACTTTGATGCCAACTGGTGTACAAGGTAAGGGACTGCGGGTTCAATTTGCAATTCTTGCTCTGGAGAACTTACAAGTAGGCGAAGACTGAAAAGAGCTCCTGTAAAATCCCCTCGGCCACGCTTTCGACCGACTATAACCTCAGTTGTCCATACACGTTGAGCGATGCTTTTGTCGGGGTCATCCGCCCGGATGGCCCATATGTCTTTGCCGCTATCCACTATGCGAACAGCAGTACAATTTCGCCCTCCTGCAAGGTGTTCGAACCCATCATGCTCCCATGCTGACGGGGGTAGCTCTCCACCTGTCCGTTTCTCAACCCACTTTAGAATCTCTGTTCGTGCTTCTTCTGCTGTACGTTTTCCATCTTTACCTCCGATTGTAGACGCAACTCGAAGTATCTCGCGCTCTCGCACAATGCGCTGACGGCGCGTCGCGAAATCTTGAAGTGAATCTTGGTGTTTTATTTTTTTCACCATGCGTTTGTCTATCAACTTCGAAGAGCAAAGTTTTGATTTATTTTTTTGATATATAAGAAATGTTCATGTTCATTGAACGAACATCGGCGCTTTTTCGCTTACCATATTCGATATTCTCGTCATGGCGAAAGATTCCGCTGTTCTGGACCATAATTTCTCCCTGCCTTGGAATTCCGCCTTCTTGTGCTGATCCCAAAGCCTTGCCCAAAGTAGTAGTACCACCCTCGCGAGCGGCGGAATTTGTTAAGTTTAGCAACATTCCGGAACCGCGCCGGGGAGGGCGGGCCCTCCCCGGCGGGCGGGGATCAGCGCTTCTCGTACAGGCCCTTGAAGACGGCCTCGACGCGACGGTTCTGGGCGCGGCCCTCGTCCGTGTCGTTGGAGGCGATGGGGCGGGTCTTGCCGAAGCCCTGGCCGGTGACGCGGGCGGGATCGACGCCCAGCTTCTTCTCGATGTAGTCCTCCACGGCCTTGGCGCGGCGGTCGGAGAGCTTCAGGTTGTAGGCCTCGGTGCCGCGGCCGTCGGTGTGGCCCTCGATGGACACGGTGGCGCCGGGGTTGGCCTTCAGCAGGTTGGCCACCTTCTCGACCTCGGGCACGTACATGGGCTTGATGTCGGACTTGTCGAAGTCGAAGAGGATCTCAAGGCGCATCTTGAGCGGGATGGAGCAGCCGTCGGCGTCCACCTTGTGGTCGCGCGGGGTGTTCGGGCACTTGTCGCGCGAGTCGGGCACGCCGTCCATGTCGGTGTCCGGATCGTACGCGGCCTCGGTGTAGAAGACGTCCTTGACGAACTGGGCGCGCTTGGCCGGGTCGGCGAGGTCCGCGGTGGAGGTCCGCACGCCGCAGTTGCCGATGGCCGAAAGCTCGTCGAGCAGCGCCTGGCCGGATTCCCTGGTGGCGTAGCTCACGGTGTGGAAGCAGATGTTTCCGCCGGACTTCTTGTGGATGCCCTCCGCGGCGAGGATGGGATCGCGGCCCGCGTTGGAGCCGCCGTCGGAGAAGAGGATCACCGCGGTCTTGCCCGCGAGGCCCGGGTAGTCGGCGTAGAACGCGTTCAGGCCGTCGCCCAGCGGGGTGGAGGGGCCGAGCAGGGTCTTGTCGGCCACGGCCGTGCCCAGGGGGTCGAAGGCCTTGGCGTAGGCCGCGCGGTTGTAGACCGCGAGGTCGTTGTACTTCTTGTAGGAGGCCACGGTGGAGAGGCCGCCCTTGTAGCCCAGCTCGGGGATGAGTTCGTTGACGGCCTTGAGGTCCGCCAGGGCCAGCTGCGCCTTGGCCTTGCCGCTGTCCTTGTAGGACCAGGACATGGAGCCGGACATGTCGAAGAGGATGACGAAGTTGTCCACCTTGGGGATCATCTTCGTGGCCGCGACGGCCGGGGCCTGGGTCAGGAGCGTGCCGGCCAGCGCGAGGACGGCTGCCAGTGCTGCACAGGTGCGGGTTTTCATGGGTCCATCCTTTGGTTGTGCGACAGTGAAAAACGTTTGCGCAACGGTGAATACGCCACGGATGGACCTGCATATCATAAAAATCCCGTCCGCCTCAACAGGGAGGGACGAAAAGAGGCGAAAATTCGGGTTTTCCCTCTATTTGGTAAAGATGGCGCAGGCGTTCCTGAATATCTTCGTGTAGCGCCGGGGCTCCTCCAGCAGCGGCCTGCCCGTGGCCTTGGCCAGGCCTTCGAGCATGCCGCCGAAGACCGCGTGGTGCAGGGGGTAGACCGCGTACCAGTAGAGCAGCCCGGCCAGGCCGCGCGGCAGGAAGCGGGCCAGCAGGGTCAGCTCGGTGGCGTTGCGGCTGATGCGCTCCACGTGGAACTCCAGGAAGGCGTCGCCGGGCGTGCGCATCTCCGCGTGCAGCAGCAGACGGGAGGGCGGCTCGACCCGCAGCACGCGGAAGAAGTCCAGGGCGTCGCCCTCGCGCAGCTCCTCGGGGTGGCGGCGGCCGCGCGCGAGGCCCGGCCCGGCTGCGATCCGGTCCACAAGGCCGCGCAGCCGCCAGAGCGCGTCGCCCGCGTACCAGCCGGTCGCGCCGCCGATGCGCGCGATGTGCGGCCAGAGGTCCTCGGGCGCGGCCTCCAGCACGGCGCGGTAGCCGCACTGCAGCTCCCTGCCGCCCGCGTAGGCCGGGTCGCCGCACTGCGTCCACTCCGCGGGCCGCGCCTCGCCCGCGTCGCTCCAGCAGGTCTCCACCCGGTTCTGGCGCACCTTGTCCAGGGCGCGGGCCATGGCCTCGCGGCAGGAGAGGGGCTCAAACGGGACGACGGCGCGGATGGCCGGATCGCGCACCACGCACTCGTTGCGCAGCCCCTCGACGAGCGGCCGGACCAGGGCCGGGGAGACCGGGGTGAAGAGCCGCAGCCACAGGGCCGAGAGGCGCGGGCTGAGGACGGGCACGGGGACGATCAGGCGACGCCGGAGCCCCGCGGCCTCGGCGTAGAGGCGGATGAGGTCCTGGTAGGAGAGCACGTCCGGGCCGCCGATGTCGAAGTCGCGGCCCGCGGTCTCGGGACGCTCCAGACAGCCCGCGAGGTAGGCGAGGACGTCGGAGACGGCGATGGGCTGGGAGCGCGTGCGCACCCAGCGGGGGGTGAGCATCACCGGCAGGTGCTCGGTCAGGCCGCGCAGGATCTCGAAGGAGGCGCTGCCCGCGCCCAGGATCACGGCGGCGCGCAGCACGGTCACGGCGGCCGGGCCGAGCTTCAGGATCTCGCCGGTCTCGGCGCGCGAGCGCAGGTGCTCGGAGAGGTCGTCGGCCGCGTCGCCCAGGCCGCCCAGGTAGATGATGCGCGCGAGCCCCGCGTGCTTGGCGGCCTTGACCATGTTGTAGGCGGCGCGGCGGTCCGCGGCGGCGAAATCGCCCCGGCCGGGCTGCATGGAGTGCACGAGGTAGAAGGCCGCGCCGCAGCCCTCGGCGGCGCGGGCCAGGGCCGCCTCGTCGTGCAGGTCGGCCTCGGCGATCTGCACGCCGGGATGGCGGCCCCAGGGGCGGCAGGCCAGCTTTCCGGCGGAGCGGCCCACGGCGCGCACGCTGTGGCCGCGCTCCAGGAGCAGGGGCACGAGACGGCCGCCGACGTAGCCGGTGGCGCCGGTGACGAGGACGGGTTTGGCTTCAGGCACGGCGCGCTCCGGCGTAGAGGGTGGCGGGCGGCCCGCGACGGGCCAGGGCAGGATATACGCAATGCGCCCCCGGGGGGCAAGCCGCGCCCGGCCCCGGCGCCGGGCGCGCAAGACAGGGACCGGACGCACGGGGCGGCGCGTCCCCCCGCACGGCCGGGCCGCGTCGCCAGAGCCCCCGGCGCGGCGGCGCGTCCTTGGGGGGTGGCGAGCATGTCCTTGTATTTCAACATGTTGCCATAAAAATACCGGCAACCGTTGACAGCCCCCCAGGAAAAGACTACACGGTCCCTCCTGCGTCGGGATGTAGCGCAGACTGGGAGCGCACCTGAATGGGGTTCAGGGGGTCGGAGGTTCAAATCCTCTCATCCCGACCACAGATTTCCCCAAGAGCAAAGGGCGGTCGGCCAAAAAGCCGACCGCCCTTTTTCTGTCCGCTTTGGCCCGCGCGGCCCCGCCTCAGGCGGCCGGCGGGGCCGGGCCGTGGCTCCGGCTGCAAAGTGCTCCAGCAGACGATCACGCGTGCTCTCGCTGAGCCGGCTTTGACGCTGGTGCATATGGCTGCCCCACTGAACCATTCGGCATAGCTAGGACAGCCCCAAGGCCCGACCCTTTGCCGTTGCGTCAGCGGTCCCACGGACGCTGCATCCTGAAAGACTCTCCGGGCCGCGCAATCGGGTTCGGCCATCGTCCCCAGTTGTGCGGCAAGCCCCGAGTCCCTTGCCGGGCAATCATCCCCCCACCGCTGTTGTCATCCCTCCCGGAAAAACATATTGCTCCGCCGAAACGTGCGGGAAAGCCCCACAGGCCAATGCTTTCTGGAGTCCTTTTCCGGAGGAGACACGCAACATGCCCCAGCCAGACAGCAACGCGTCGCGCGTTCGTCTGATTCTGCCGCCCGACAAGGCTTTCCTTCCCGCCGCCCTCGCCTGCGCCCGCGAAACCGTCGCCGTTTTCGGTCTGTCCGGCCCAGAGGCCAAGCGGTTCGAGCTCGCCCTGGAAGAGGTGCTGGTCAACGTCATCGACCACGCTTTCGAGGACGGCCCCGGAGAACCCTTCGAACTCGGTATCGGGCGCGCCGCCTTGGGTGTCGAAGCCGTGATCCTCGAAAAGGGCATCCCCTTCGATCCGGCAGCCCTGCCCGCCTATGTCCCGCCATCCGGGCCGGAGACGGAGGACGCTCGGGGACTGGGGCTACACCTGGCCCGCTCCTGCCTGGACGAGCTCGAATTCAGCCTCCTGGGCGCGGAGGGCAAGAAGACCCGCCTCTACAAGCACTTCCCCCCCGAGGATGCACCTGTCCGCCGCCAGGACGGGGAGCGTCCCCAGCCCGGCCGCGGCAAACGCCGCAACGTCAGCTATGCCATTCGCCCCTTTGCGCCGGGCGACGCCATCAACATCGCCCGCTGCGCCTGGCGGCTGCACGGCTACACCTTCTACGACGAGAACGTCTATCAGCCGGAGCGCATCCAGGCCCTCAACGCAGGCGGGTGGATGCTCTCCCTCATCGCCGCCACCCCGGACGACGAGTTCGTGGCCCACGGTGCCCTGGTCTTCGAGGACCCGGCCGACCTCACGGCCGAGCTGACCTATCTGTTGCGCGACTTCTCGCTGCGCGCCCAGAACTGCACCGACGACATCATCGCCGAGCTCTTCGCCCTGGGGCGCGCCCGGAATCTCGCCGGCATCACCGCCCACGTCGTGGCCACCCACTCCCACACCCAGCGCATGTCCAGCCGCCAAAGAGCGGTGGAATGCGGCCTGGAGCTCGGCTGCAGCCAGGCGGACTGGGACTTCAAATGGCTCGACGGCGCAGCAGCGCAGCGCATCAGCGAAGTGGTCTACTTCATTCCGCTGCATATGCCACCCGCGCGCAAGCTCTACCCCCCGGCCCGCCACCGGGACATGGTTCGCGCCATATACGGGCGCATGGGCGCGGTGTACGAGTTTCTCGCCCCTCAAACCGTTTCGGCCCCGCCGGAAGAGCCGACGCGGCTCGATGTGACCGTTCATCACAAGGCAGGAAACGCGGAAATCACCGTCCTCGCCATCGGCCCCGATTTCGCCCATGCCCTGGCCGATCAGGTCCGCTCCCTCACAGGGCAAGGCGTGGCGCACATCCTGCTCTCCCTGGACATGGCCGACCCTGCCGCTTGCTCCGCCGGGCCGGAACTGGAAGCCCTAGGCTTCTTTTTCAGCGGCGCCCATCCAGGCGCCGACGGATCGGACCGCATCTTCCTGCAGTGGTACTCCGGGCCGCCAATCGATTTCGAGTCCATCAAACTCGCCAGCGACGAGGCGCTAGAGATCCTTTCCCACATCCAGAAACAACTCCAGGAGCTCTTGTGACATACGCTTCGCCCCGCGTCCGCGACGGCATGTACTACGCGGCCTTCCTCCTGGTGGAGCTGTTCGCCGCGCTGGAGGTCACGGCCATGCTCGTGGCGGCCCCGGCAGCCTCGGCCCGCATGGGAGGGCTTGGAGAAGGGCTGATGCTGAGCAGCTACCTCTACCCCGTCTTCGGCTGCATGGTGCTCTTCATACTCCTGCACGCCGCCATCCAGCGCCGTTGCTCGGCCCTGGGATTCATGCTCGGAGGCCTGGCGTTCTTCGTGGCGGGCAACGTCATCTGCGCGGTCACAAGTTCACAGGGGGCATTCCTCCTTGGCCGGGCGGTCCAGGGCGTGGGCGGTGCCGCCACCTTCGGCGGGCAGCTCTGGACGGCGGGAGAATACTACCGGCGCACCATCACCCGCCCAATGTTCTTCGGCGAGTGCGGCGCAGCCTTGGGCATCGTGGCCGGCCCCCTGGTCGGAGGCTTCCTCGCCAGCATCTCCCCCGAGAGTTGGCGGCTCATCTTCGTACTCAACGCCGGACTCGGCGTCCTGACAGCGGGCCTGTCCCTGGCGGCCTTGGCCGGGCGGACGCCGCCTGAACACGACGATTCGATGCTCGCGGTCTCGTGCCTAGGCCGCGGCATGGCCGCCCTGATCCTCGCGCAACTCACGGTCTCGGCCTTGGCCGTGGGCATGGAATTCTGCGTCTCGGACTACCTGCAGAACGTGCAAGGCAAAGGTCCCTTGTTCGTCGGTCTGCTGACCCTGGCGGCCTCGGTCGGAGCGATCGCGGGCAGCTATGCGGTCATGGCCCTGGACCGCGGGTTCGCCCGTCTGGCGCGGGCAGGGGTCTGGCTCATGGTCACCGCGGTCATCGCGGTCGGGATGCTCCTCGCCGACCGGCCCGAGGCCGCAGCCGTTCCCATCTTCGCCGTCGGAGTCGCTCTGGGCATGGCCCAGATGGCGATATACGTCCTGCTCGTCGCCATCACCCCGCAGGAACGCTTCGTCCTGATCTCGCTCGTCTACCTTCTGGCCATGCAGTCGGGGAACGCCCTCGGCATACAAGGCATAGAGCTGGCGGGGCTCACCGCGTCCTCTCCGTTCCTTCTTCTGACGCTTCTCAGCCTTCCCTGCGCGGCCTTCGCGCTCTGGTTCAGCCTACGGGCTCCCCTGCCGTCTCTCGGAAATCCTGGTCGAAAAGGCCGCTCCTGAAAACCACGGAGGTCTGGATCTGCGGTCCGGCTCGCGCCGACAAAACACGCCCGGGCCGGCGGGCCCCCGGCAGCGCTTTCGGAGAGATGCCGGAGCACGCAAGAGAGGTGGTCCCCAAAAATCGGACAGGCGGTTACGGTGTGGCCGACCGCCCCTTGTCTGTCCGTTTCGCCCCGCGCGGCCCGGCGGTGCGGGGATCAGCGCCTGGCTGGAGGCTCTTCCCAGGGACAGGCGATGGAAAAAGCGCTCCAGAGCGCGCGAACGATGCCGATAGCCACGCTCATGAGAAGGGCTCCGAGGAGGCAGGCCGCGCCGGCGGCTCCCTCGCCCGGCCGGACGTGGGGCAGGAACAGGCCGCCAAGCAGTCCCCAGAGGAGCAGCACGCAGAGGCGGTAGGCCCAGATGTGGAGGACGGTCATGCTCTCTCCCTGCCCGCGGCGCGGATACGTGGTCTGTCCATCGCCCTAGTGTGACGTCCGCACAATACGCAAAGCCGTATTTTGCGGAAGACCGCCGCGTTGCTGTCGCCATCCGTAAGACTCGCGCAAAGCGCTCGCCTAACGGCTGCCGCGCGTCAAGCAACCGAGGGGCGCGGGGCCGGGGGCGGGCGCTTGGCCATGGCCTGGGCCACGACCTCGCGGAAGACCGCCATGTCCACGGGCTTGGCGATGTAGCCGTCCATGCCCGCGGCCAGGAGGCGCTCCCGGTCGCCGGTCATGGCGCAGGCGGTCATGGCGATGATCGGCACCAGGGCCTTGGGGCCGAGCGCGGCCGAGGAGCGGATGGCCCTGGTCGCGGCCATGCCGTCCATGACCGGCATCTGCACGTCCAGGATCACCAGGTCCACGTCCCGCTCGCGCAGCAGCTCCAGGGCCTCCTGCCCGTTGCCCGCGGTCAGCACCTCGTACCCGGACTTCTCCAGCATGCGGCGGCCCAGGACCAGGTTGGTCTCGTCGTCCTCGGCCAGCAGCACGCGCAGGGGCGCGCCCTCCGCCACGGGGAGCGGCCGCGCCTGTTTCGCCCGGGGCGCGGCCGGGGGCAGGCCGAAGGGCAGGGAGAGCCAGGCCGTGGTCCCCTGGTCCGGCGCGCTCTCGATGGCCAGCTCGCCGCCCATGAGCCCCACCAGCCTGCGCACGATGGCCAGCCCCAGCCCCGCGCCCTGGAACCGCTTGGTGTAGGTTCCCTCGGCCTGCACGAAGGGCTCGAAGATATCGCGCAACTGCTCGTCCGAAATGCCGATGCCGCTGTCGCCGACCGTGAACAGGACGCGGGCGCGGCCCTCCCCGGGCGGGGGGAGCGGCATGGCCGCGACGCGCACGCCGCCCCGCGCGGTGAACTTGATGGCGTTGCCCACCAGATTGAAGAGCACCTGCCGCACCCGGACCTCGTCGCCCAGCAGCGCCCCGGGCAGCCCGGGATCGAGGTCCACGTCGAGGCGCAGCCCCTTTTCCCCGGCCGCCGGGCCGAACAGCTCGATGATCGACTCGCGCAGCTCCTCGGGGCTGAACACGGTGTCCACGAGCTGCATCTTCCCGGCCTCGATGCGCGTGATGTCCAGGATGTCCGAGAGCAGGCGGGTCAGCCGTCGCGTGGCGCGGATGGCCGCCCGGATGTACTCGTCCTGCTCCGGCGTGGGGCCGCTCATCTCCAGGAGCTGGAGCATGCCCAGCATGCCGTTGAGCGGCGTGCGGATCTCGTGGCTCATGTTCGCCAGGAACTCGGACTTGGAGCGGCTGGCCACCAGGGCCTGGTTCCTGGCCTGGACGAGCTGCTCCTCGGTCCGCTTGCGCTCCTCGATCTCGCCCTGCAGGACGCGCGTCTTGCGCGCCACCTCGCGCCGCAGAAACCAGACGCCCGCCGCCGCGGCCAGCAGCAGGGCCGGGGCCGCGACGGACAGGGTGTAGCGCAGCAACAGCTCGCGGTCGATGGGCGGCGCGGGCAGGATCGGTTCGAACCACTTGGCGTAAAGCGCGTCGTACGTGCCGTCGGCGATGACCGCGGAAAGCCCCTCGTTGAGCCGGGCGAGCAGTTCGCGGTCGCCCCGCCGGACCGCGATGCAGAACTTCTGCTCGAACTCCGAGAGCGGCTTGCCGAAGGGCTTGAGGCTGTCCCGCTGGGGCGCGCCGACGTCCTTCAGGTTCGCGAGGCCGAGCTTTCTGATGATCTGCAGCCCCACGATCTGCTGCACGATCACGGCGTCGTGCCTGCCCGAGGCGAGCAGGCGCATGGCCTCCTCGAAGGTCTCGGTGAGGATCAGCCGCTCCGAGAGGTTCTTATGCTCGGCGTACTCGTGGGCGGTGTCGCCGCGCATGACCAGGACCTCCCTGCCGCGAAGGTCGGCCTCGGTCCGGATGTCCTCGTTGTCCGCGCGCACGAAGATGGTGCCGTGCATCCTGAGGTAGGGGATGGTGAAGTCGAAGTACCGCTCGCGCTCCGTGGAGTGGGAGACGAGGGGCAGGACATCCAGTTCGCCGTCCATCAGCTCCTGCTTGATGGCGTGCCAGGGCCCGACCTTGAAACCGATCCGCAGCCCCGCGCTGTGCGCCACGGCCCGCAGCAGCTCCACGGAGAAGCCGTCCGCCGCGCCGTCCGGCCGGACCAGGGCGAAGGGCGGGTAGTCCAGTTCGCTGGCCGAGCGCAGGGTGCGGGGCTGCTCCGCGTCCGGGGAGGCCCGGACGTCCCCGGCGGCCAGAACCGCCAGGACGGGCAGAAGGAGCAGGACCGCGCGGCCCGGCGCGCGGGCGCGCACGGGGCGGCGGGAGGGTATGGCGCGCGTGCCGGCCTGTCGGTGCTGGTCGTACGGCATGGTCGCTCCGCGTCTTAGGAATAGGCTCCTGCATACCACAAGGCGCACGCGAGAGGAACTTTTATAATCACAAGCCGCACAAGATCAGTCGCGAACGGTTGCCGTGGCTGCGTTTCGGCCGGTTTCCCGGCCGCGCGGCCGGCAGGACCGGGCCCGGAGCGGGGGGAAGGGGGGCGGTCCAAGCCGGACGCCGGACGTAGCGTCCGTGCCACGCCTTGCTAAAGAGGGGAGTGTCTGGTGGAGACGTGTTGTATACAGGGGGAGTTTGTTCCGCATCGGACAAGGCCTGGACCGCAAAATCCTTTTCCGGTCGCTTGATTTTTGCACAATAAGTGCATACCTGTCTCGTGTCAGGAAACACGTTCCCACCTTTGCCAGGTCGAAGGACGGGGGAAAGCATGCCGCCAGTCGTAAAAAAATCATCACTTGCAAATAAGTTCGCCAAGAGACGGGAATTGTTCCTGTGCTCTGTTGCGTCCATTGAACTGAGCGAGCGCGACATGCAGTCCATCGCCTCTTCGATCGAAAACCCTTCGGAGCCGAATGAGCGTTTGCGGAAGGCCTTCAAACGCGCAGAATACCTGTTTGTCCGCTGATGCCCCTCATTGAGCCGAGGATAACCTTTCTTGACCGGTCGCACGACCGGTCTTTTTTTGATTGCGGCAATCCGGCCCTCAACAGGTATTTGGCCCAGATAGCGAGGCAGGACGAGAGCCGCAACTTCTCCAGATGTTATGTTCTGATCGACCATGCGTCCGCCAATCCGCTGAAAGTCCTAGGATTCTACGGGATCTGCGCGTCTTCGGCAAAGCTCGTGGCGTTGCCGCGCTACCAGATCAGGGGGACGGCTCCATACCCTGAATATCCGGCCGTCCTCATCACCCGCCTGGCGACAGACCTGACGATCCAGGGGGAGGGATACGGCGAGGCGCTTCTGATGCACGCCGTGCGGATCGCCTACGATATCCATAAACTGATCGGCATCAAGCTGATCATGGTTCATGCCAAGGATGGAGCGCCGGGATTCTATGAAAAGTATGGATTTCTCCGCTTTGCGGATGACCCGAACCATCTTTTCATGCCCATCGAGACCGTGATCAAGCTCGTCGGCGTCTGACCCGCCTGAGATGCGGCGTGCGCCCCCCTGTCGAGGCCGCCCGGGCCAAAAAAGCCGCACTTGATGCCCGCCCCCCACTCGCATTACAACCCCCCCCGCCCGGGCCTTTCCGGGAGAGGACCCGGCGCCTCTCCGGATCGGCCCGCGCCGCGATTTTCCCGGCGCAGCGTCCAGCGCGCCCGACGGCATCAACGCGTCCGCAGGCCCCGGGCCGCGGCGTCAAGGAGTTCGCAGCCGCATGTCCAACACCATCATTCTCAAGGAATCCCTGATTCCGGGCCAGACCAGCAAGCTCGTGATCCACTCCCCGGCCGTGGCGGCCAAGGCCCGGCCCGGCAACTTCGTCATCCTGCGCGTGGACGAGCGGGGCGAGCGCGTGCCCCTGACCGTGGCCGACGCCGATCCGGACAACGGGACCATCACCATCGTCTACCTGGTCCTGGGCACCACCACCTCGGCCCTGGAGAACCTGAAGCAGGGCGACAGGATACTCGACCTCTGCGGCCCCCTGGGCAAGGCCACGCGCATCGAGAAACAGGGCACGACCATCTGCGTGGGCGGCGGCACCGGCATCGCGGCCATGCACCACATCGCCAAGGGCCACCACCAGGCCGGGAACAAGGTCGTCGCGGTCATCGGCGCGCGCAGCAAGGATCTGCTGCTCTTCGAGCGCGAACTCGGACGGTTCGCCGGCGAGGTCCTGATCTGCACCAACGACGGCAGCGCGGGCCGGAAGGGGCTGGTCACGGAACTCCTGAGGGAGCGCCTGGAGAAACGGGACGAGCCCATCGCCGAGGTCGTGGCCGTGGGCCCCGTGCCCATGATGGCCGCCGTGGCCGAGACCACCCGGCCCTTCGGCGTCAGGACCACGGTCTCCCTCAACTCCATCATGGTGGACGGCATCGGCATGTGCGGCGCGTGCCGGGTGAGCGTGGGCGGGGACACCAGGTTCGCCTGCGTGGACGGTCCGGAGTTCGACGGCCACCAGGTCGATTTCGTCGAGCTGGGCAAGCGCCTGAAGGCCTTCAGCGAGATGGAGCGCGAGTCCCTGGCCCATCACGAGTGCTCCTGCAACGGCGGGGGCAACGGCCGCACGGCCCCGAAGAGGAAGGCTCTCGCGCCGCGCACGCCCATGCCCTTCCAGGCCCCGTCCGAGCGCATCAAGAACTTCAAGGAGGTGGCGCTGGGCTACACCACCACCCTGGCCGTGGAGGAGGCGCGCCGCTGCATCCAGTGCAAGAAGCCCGGCTGCGTGGCGGGCTGCCCGGTGGAGGTGCCCATCCCCCAGTTCATCGCCTACCTCGCGGCCGGGCACGTGGAGGACGCCTACAAGGTCATCAAGTCCACCAACAGCCTGCCCGCCATCTGCGGCCGCGTCTGCCCCCAGGAGATCCAGTGCGAGGGGGCCTGCGTCCTGGGCAAGAAGGGCCAGCCCATCGCCATCGGCCGCCTGGAGCGCTTCGTGGCCGACGAGTACCTGCACCGCGACGCCTGCGACCTGCTTTCGGACATGTCCCGCCAGGCCTGCCCGCTCATCGACGAAACGCGGAAGGTGGCCTGCATCGGCTCCGGTCCCTCCTCCCTGACCGTGGCCGGATACCTGGCCACGCGCGGCTGCAAGGTCACGGTCTTCGAGGCCCTGCACGAGCCGGGCGGCGTGCTGATCTACGGCATCCCCGAATTCCGCCTGCCCAAGACCGCCATCGTGCACAAGGAGATCCACGCCCTCAAGCAGCTTGAGGTGGAATTCGTGCTCAACGCGGTGGCCGGGAAGACCTTCACCATCGAGGAACTCTTCGCGCAGGGCTACAAGGCCGTGTTCCTGGGCGTGGGCGCGGGCCTGCCCCGCTTCCTGGGCGTGCCGGGCGAGAACTTCATCGGCGTGTTCTCGGCCAACGAGTACCTGACCCGCGCCAACCTCGGCCGCGCCTACGACTTCCCCAACTACGACACGCCCATCTACTGCGGCCGCCACGTGACCGTGTACGGCGGCGGCAACGTGGCCATGGACGCGGCGCGCACCGCCCTGCGCCTGGGCGCGGAGAGCGTGAGCGTCGTCTACCGCCGCGAGGTCGGGGACATGCCCGCCCGCCACGAGGAGATCGAGCACGCCATCGAGGAGGGCGTGCGCATGGAGTGTCTGGCCGCGCCCCTGGAGTTCCTCGCGGACGAGGGCGGCAAGCTTTACGCCGTCAAGCTCCAGCGCATGGAGCTGGGCGCGCCCGACGCCTCGGGCAGGCGCTCGCCCAGGCCCGTGGAGGGCCAGACCTACGAACTCGCCACGGATCTCGCCATCGTGGCCGTGGGCACCCGCTCCAACCCCCTGCTTCTTGAGAACGAGCCGGGCCTCGCCACCAACAAGCGCGGCTACCTGATCGTGGACGAGGAGACCTGCGAGACCAGCATGCCCAACGTCTTCGCGGGCGGCGACATCGTCACCGGCGCGGCCACGGTCATCCTGGCCGCGGGCGCGGGCCGCAGGGCCGCCAAGGAGATCGCCCGCCGCCTGGGCTGCGACTAGTGTGACGTCCGCACAATACGCAGAGTCGTATTGTGCGGAGGATCGCTCTGCCGAGAAACGTGGTTCTCGGCTCGCTCACGCCGCCAACGGCGGCGGAGCCGGGCATTCGCCCGGCTCACGTGTCG
>JALHJW010000014.1 GCA_022839785.1 Desulfovibrio sp.
TCCGCACAATACGCAGAGCCGTATTGTGCGGAGGATCGCTCTGCCGAGAAACGTGGTTCTCGGCTCGCTCACGCCGCCAACGGCGGCGGAGCCGGGCATCCGCCCGGCTCACGTGTCGCAGGAAAGCGTCACGAAATGTATCGGCTCTTTTCGTGGACGCGACACTAACCCTGGTCCTGGCCCCGGCTGCGCAGGTAGAGGTGGTCGTAGGCGTAGGTCAGGGCCAGGGCGTAGAGCCCCGCGCCCACGCCCACGGCCGCGTTGACGATGGGCGGCGCGGTCAGGGAGAGGCGCAGCAGCAGCGTGGCCACGGCGTAGCCCGAGTTGCGCAGCACCGCGTGGAAGGCGGGCAGGTACTGCTGGGAGATGAGCACCAGCAGGATGTCCGAGAAGATGAGCACGGTGTAGAAGCTGGCGAAGAAGTCGAAGGCGGCGCGGCCCGCGAAGTGCAGCCAGAGGTTCCAGAGCCCGCTGCCCGCGAAGATCAGCAGCAGGCCCAGGGCCACCACCTTCTTGGCGGCCACGAAGGCGTAGCGGTCCTGCGGCCCCATCAGCTCGCCGCGGTGGCGCTGCACGCGGTAGAAGAAGGCCAGGATGACGAAGATGCACAGCGCCCCCGTCCCGTCCGCCGCGATGTTCCACAGCGAGTCCATGCGGCCCGTGAGGTCCACAGGCTCGGGGAAGTGGACCAGCTCCTTGAAGGAGCTGCGCAGCAGGATCAGGGCCAGGATCTCGAACTGCTTGCCCACGGCCTTGGAGACCGAGCAGGGCAGCACGAAGATCAGGGAGATCACCTCCATGGCCAGGAGCAGGGTGAAGGCCAGCTCCACGGCGTAGAAGTGGTTGGACGGGGTCACGGCGTCCAGGGGCGCGGGCATGAGGCCGCGCCGCTTCAGCTCGATGCCCGCCAGGGCGAGCAGGAAGGTGAAGACCAGCAGCAGGGTCAGGCGGCGGTGCGTGGAGTCCCGCTCCAGCAGGGAGTGCAGCGGGTCGAAGAGGTAGGTGCCGAGTTCGAGGAATCGCATGGTCGCTCCGGGGAATGACGGTTCAAGACCCGATCCTATCCCCCATCCGGCGGAAAAAGTGAAGGGGCGGCGGCGATTTTCCGACGGTTGCGCGCCCGCCGCCCTTTCCCGGCTCCGCCCCCCTGCCCTGCCCCGCCTACTTGACCCGTTCGGCCCGGATGATCATGGCGGGCTGGGCGGGCACGTTCTGGTGGTCGCCGTAGGCCGTGGTGGGGATGCGCGCGATGGCCTCCACCGCGCGCATGCCCTGGACCACGCGGCCGAAGACCGCGTACCCGGCCCGCTTGGGGTCCCCCGCCACCTTGTCCAGGTCCCTGTTGGAGAGCAGGTTGATGAAGAACTGGCTGGTGGCGCTGTCCGGGTCGTTGGTCCGGGCCATGGAGAGCGTGCCGCGCAGGTTCTTGACCTCGGGGTCGGCCTCGTTGGGGATGGCCGGGAAGGTCTCGATGGGCTGGAACTTGCCGTCGTAGCCGCCGCCCTGGATGACGAACTCGCGGATGATGCGGTGGAAGATGGTCTTGTCGTAGAGCCCGGCCTCCACGTAGGCCAGGAAGTTGTCCACGGTCCTGGGGGCCTTGTCCGGCCACAGCTCGATGAGCATCTCGCCCTGGGTGGTGATGAGCAGCACGTGGGGCTTGTCGCTCAGGGCCGGGCCCTGCGCGCCCGGGACCGGGGTCTGGGCGAGGGCCGGGGCGGCGAGGGCGGCGCAGAGCGCCAGCACGAGGACGGTCAGGATGCGCATGTCTCTTCTCCTTGCGAAATGACGGAATCCCGGCGCGCCGGGGATCAGGAGGCGGCCAGGACCTCGCCCAGCCCGGCGAGGTAGGCGGCCAGCATCTCCTCGCTCACGTCGCCCATGTGGCCGATGCGGAAGCAGACCCGCCCGCCCGCGCTCTCCAGCTCCTGGTTGAGCTTGCCGTAGCCCGGGTCGAAAAGCCAGCCGCGCGGCCGCAGGGCCTCCTTGACCCTCTTCAGACGCGCGAAGTCCCAGCCTTTGGGCGCGAGCGCCGCGGTCAGGGTGGGCGAGCGGAAGCCCTCGGGCGCGAAGAAGTCGAAGCCCGGCAGCCCGGCCACGAAGGCGTGGGCCATGTCGCGCAGGCGCGCGTGGCGCGCGAAGCGGCTCTCCACGCCCTCGACGTTCACGATGTGATCCATCTGCACGGCGAGCTGGTTGCACAAGGCCGTGTTGGGCGTGGTCAGGGCCTGGTGCTTGCGGGCCCGCTCCACCTGCCGCAGGATGTCCGAGGAGAAGCCCCGGTCCGGCACGGACGCGGCCTTTTCCAGGGCCTCGGCCGAGACGAAGGCGAGGCCGAAGCCCGCGGGCAGGGCCAGGCTCTTCTGGGTGGCGGTGCAGTACATGGCGCAGCCCGATCCCGCGAGGCCCGCGGGCGCGCCGCCGAAGACCGAGACGCCGTCCACGATGGGCAGCGCGCCGCGCTCGCGGATCAGGCGGCAGAGGGCCAGGTGGTCGTTGACCACGCCGGTGGAGGTTTCGTTGTGGGTCACGGCGACCACGGCCGGGCGGCAGGCCAGCAGGGCGTCGTCGAGTTTCTGCGGGTCCACGGCCTCGCCGGGCGCGAAGCGCAGGGTCTCGACCGTCTTGCCGTTGGCCAGGGACATGGTCCGCCAGGACTCGCCGAACGCGCCCACGGGCACGTGCAGGATGGTCTCGCCCGGCGCGGCCAGGCTGCGCACCGCCGCCTCCATGGCCGTGGAGCCCGAGCCGTTGAGGAGCAGCAGCTCGTACTCGCCGTCCGGCTCGGCGGGCAGGCCCGCCAGGAGCCGCAGCCCGCGCATGGCCGGGACCAGACGCTTGTCGTTCTCGGCGTCGCGGTGGCCGAACTCGGGCAGCGCCGCGGCGGCGCGCACCCCGGGCCTGATCCAGGTGGGGCCGGTGATGAACAGGGTGAGATCGGCGAAGGGTTCGAGCATGGCGTCCTCGCGGCTGTGACTGGGGCGTGAAAGGGCGTTCTAGAGCCCAAGCGGCCGCTTGTCAAAGACCGTGCGCGCCGCTTCGCGCCGTCCGGCGCTCCGGAGCGCGGGAACGCATGCCGGAAGCGAAGGCGGACCAGGCGGGGGAAACCGCCCGGAGCCTCGCGGACCGGGAGGTTCACTGCCTGGCGGCGTCTTCGGCATCGTCGCGGAGCATGGCTTCATGGTCCTGGCCGCCATGAAACACGCCGAGGATGGACACCCGCCCGGCGTCCACGGCGAAGGCGATCACGACGCGCTTCTTGTAATTCGTGATGCGCAGACCGGGCCGCACGTCATCGCGCCTCGTCCTCCGATGGGGAAAGGCATGCAGACGCTCGCAGCAGCTCACGATGCCCGCCGCGTACCGCGCGCGACGGCGGGCGAGGCCGCGGCGGCGATGTAGCCGTACAGCTCGACGGGTTGTTCCTCGGCTTCGGGCGCGAAGACGACGCGGCGGGTCATCTCGCCTTGGCGTGCTCGGCGGCAAGACGGGCGCGCAGGCCGTCCCGGATGACCTCGCTTTCCGAGGCGTACTCGCCCGCCCGCACTTTGGCCTTCACGATTTCAGCCATTTCGTTGGGGAAGGTGATGCTCAACTGCTGGGTCGTCCGCATGGCTCCCTCCATTTCGTCGATAGGATTATATCCTACTCTGAAGGTCGCGCGCTGTCCCCCGCTCTCCAATCGCGACTCATGCCGCAGCCCCCCTGCACTCAATATCCGCCCATTTCAGCCGCGAATCCTACATAAGTCCTCTAAACCCAACAGACAAATTTCGATTCATCCAGAAAAGTACACTCGAAAGGCAAGAAATATGCGCGGCTGGCATTTCTCGGCAATGCGTCTGAACAGCCGGGAATTTTACGCCAAAACCCCGCCGATGATGGCCCCCACGAGCAGCAGGCCGACGTTCAGGACGTAGAAGAGCAGGCCCGTGGCCGCCATGAGCGCGCCCACGCCGGGCAGGCCGACGAGGAAGGTCGAGGAGACGAAGAGGATGCCCGCCAGGACCAGCCCCGGCAGGAAGACCGCCAGGATGGCGTCGCCCACGCCGCCCGCCTTCTTGCCGCCCACCACGCCCGCCAGCAGCGGCCCGAAGACCGGCAGCCAGAAGAGCAGCACCGAGATCAGGGTCATCCACACCGCGCCGCGGACCACGCCGCCCGAACCGTTCGCCATCACGCTTCCTCCAGGGGGTTGAAATCGTATCCCTCGCCGCTCTGCACGATGAGGTAGCGGCACTGCGCGGCCCCGCCGCAGCGCGGGGCATGTGGCCTGCCCGGCTCGACCACGGCCGAGCCGCCGGGGCCGAGCCGCACTTCCTCGTCCGGGTCGCGCAGGAGGAGGGAAAACGTCCCCTCCAGGCAGTAGAAGACCTCGCGCACGCTGCTGTGGCTGTGCAGGGGAAAGCGGTCGTCCGGGGCCAGGGCGTATTCGCTCACGCGCAGCCGCGGGGCCTCGGCTATCACGGTGCGCCGCAACATGCAAAAGGGTTTGACCGCCATCGTCCGCGCCGCTCCGGCTACTGCCTGTCCGTGGCCCTGGTCAGCTCGGTGACGTTGGACCGGGTGAAGAAGCCGTCGAAGCCGCCGAAGCGGTGGATGTACTCCGTGACCAGGAAGGTCGTGGGGCTGGTCTCGGAGAAGGTCTGCTTCAGCCCCTCCTCGGGCGAGCCCACCAGCTCCACCAGAAAGCGCATGCCGTCCTGCTTCAGTCCGGCGAAGACCGCGTCGATGTTCTCGGTGTGGAAGGCCACGTGGTGGACGCGCAGGCCGAAGTTGTGGATGAACTTCTCCGTGGGGCCGGACTCCTCCTCGCTGGTGAAGGGCGTGATGCCCGAGGTGAAGACCTGGGCGTAGTCGTGGTGCGTGAAGCGCGCCACGCTGGTGATGGAGTTGAGCGACTCCACGTAGATGGCGAAGTCGAAGTCGTAGCCCGTGAGGCCCATGAACTCGATGATGGCGTCGTCGCGGTGCTCGGCCCGGACGCGCGTGGCCGAGTGGTCCAGATGGCCGATGTCCGCGAGGTGCGGCAGATCGGGCTTGACGAAGACCAGGGGGAGCTGGCTCGCGCCCTCGTACAGGTAGTTCCCCTCCTCGCCCCGCCATTGCAGGAAGCCCAGGGCGTTGCCCGTGTGCGGCGAGGGCGGGGTCTGGATGTAGTCGTAGGCCCCGCGCCGCACCGGCCCGGGCGTGAGGAAGCGCGTCCCGCGCTCGTGCTGCAGCCGCACGAAGGCGTCCAGGTCGCGGCACTTGTAGACGAAGGTCTCCAGCCGGGTGTTGGGCAGCCGCGCGGTCCTGGGGTTCAGGTTGTAGGGCAGGAAGGGGTTGCCCGGCCGCTTCCGGCAGCGCACCAGGAAATCGGCCGAGCCCTCCAGGCCGAGCACGCAGGTCACGTAGTCCGGGTTCTCGTAGGCCCCCGAGAAGCGCAGGCCCGTGGTGCGCAAAAGTTCATCCACGGCCGCCCCGAGGTTGTGCGGCTCCACGCACACGATGCAGGCCTCCAGCCCGCCCACCAGGCCGTCCAGGCCCCGGCGGCGGCGGTCGGCCGCGACCTCGGCGGCGCGTTCGCGCAGCCTGACGTCGTCGTTGACAAAGCTCGTCCTGTCGAATCCCCGGCTCATCGTCCCTCTCCTCCCGGGCCTCAGGCCAGGCCCAGATCGCGCATGGCCAGCCGCCGCGCGGCCCCGGCCGCGACCACGTCGCGCACGACGCCGCGTCCGGCCAGCCGGGCGCGGCGAAGCTCCCTGTCCAACCGTCCGGCCTCGTCCGCGTGGGCCAGCCAGGCCCGGGCCACCTCGGCCGGGGCGCGCAGGCGGCAGACGCCCTCCACCCAGCCCGGCCCCTCGGCGTAGACCAGCCGGGCCGCGGCGTGGTGCGCGGCCAGGGCCAGCAGATGGCCCAGGGGCACGCGGCCCAGGACCTCCTCGGCATGCCGCCGGGCCAGAACCGGAGGACAATAGTCGAGAATCAGCTCCCGCACCAGCCCCTTGTCGGCCAGGGGGCCTTCGGCCTCCTCGGCCGCGGCCAGGAGGGCGTCGGCCAGGCCGTTGACCGCCTCGGAGATGCGGCGCGAGATGGAGGACAGGCTCTCCCGCCCGCCCGAGGCGCGGCGCTCGCGGAACAGCGCCCTGGCCTCGTCCGCGGCGCGGCGGGCGAGGATGGCCAGGACCTCGGGCACGAAGCGGCGGCGCGCGGCGAGGAGCTGGCGCGCGTCCAGGGCCAGCCCGGCCAGGATCTCGTAGGAGGAGCAGATCACCCCGGTCTTGTTGGCCGAGGCCCCGGGCACGATCAGCACCCCGGCCTCCTGCAGCCGTTCGCGCGCCTCGTCCGAGATAAAGATGTTGGCCCCCTCCACCACGCCGCGCGCCGCGGGCCGCCCGTCCTCGTCCAGGAAGGCGCGCCAGTTGCGGGCGTTGATGGTGTCCGGCCTGCCGCCCGCGGGCACGAAGACGTCGGCCCGCACGGTGTTGTGCAGGGCGCTGCGCAGCCGCGCGCCCTCGGGCGTGTCGGCCCGGGTCACGAAGGCCCCGGGTCCGCGCAGCCGGGCCGGGTCGAAGGCCGCGATGCTGGCCTCGGCGTCCACCAGGCGCAGCAGCTCGTCCATGTCCAGGCCCGCCGGGTCGTGGGCCGCGCCGCTGCCGTCGGCCACGGCCAGGATGCGCGCCGTCCCCCGCCTGCGCGCGGCCAGGAGGCGCATCAGGCCGGAGGCCACGTCGCCGCGCGGCCCGCCGGTCATGGTCAGGGTGAAGGGGTCCCGGGCCGGATCGACGCCCAGGGCGCGCAGCAGCTCCTCCACGAAGACCAGGACCCCGCGCGAGGTCACGGCGTACTGCTTGTGGTTGATGCCCGTGCGCCGCTTGGAGCTCATGAAGGCCTGCGGCCAGCTGTAGCCGCGCCGCGCGGCTCGGGCCACGATCCAGTCGATGCGCTCCGGGGTGATGTTCTCGTCCGGCCCGAGGAAGATGATCTCGCGGCGGCCCAGGTGGTCCGCGACCATGGGCCCCACGGGCCGCTCCCCGTCCGTGACCAGGAGGTCGAGGAAGGCGTCGATCATGGCCCGGAGCGCCACCTCGGTGTCGGCGCGGGGGCCGAGCAGGAGCACGGCCTTGGCCCCGCCCTCGGGGATGTCCTTGTTCTTGTCCTGCTGCGTGCGGGCCAGGGCCGCGCACTCGTCGAAGAGGCGGGCGGACTCCAGCTCGAAGGCCGCCTGGCTGCGCGCGGGCACGAGCCTGAGCCCCCCGCGCGCGGTGTCGCGGAAGCGGATGTGGAAGCCCAGGGAGTGCGGGCCGTGGAAGAAATAGATGCCGTAGGGCCGCTGCCCGCCGATGGGCTCGGCGACGACGGCGGGGTCCAGGCGGAAGGAGAGGCCCAGGCGCGAGGGCGCGAAGGCGTTGGTGCGCAGGGTGCGGCGGGCGAAGTCGCGCATGGCCGCGAGCACGGCGCGCGCCACGTCGTCCTCCTCGGCCTCGATGTGCCGGGCCGCCTCCTCCTCGGCCAGCCGCACGGCGTCCTCGCGCCGCTCCAGGCGCGGGTCGTGGCGGGCCGCGAAGAGCCCCTCCAGGGCCGCGGCCGCGGCGCGGCGGGCCAGCACGGCGCGCACCACGTTGTCCGAGGAGAAGGCGTGGATGTTCTCGCGCACCAGCATCTGGTGGGCGAAGTCGCACATGGCGTGGACCCGCTCCACGCGGTCCGCGTCCCAGCCGTCCTCCTCGATCAGCGCGTCCAGGGCGTGGGGCGGCCTCCACTTGGCGCGCCGCAGGTCGTCCATGACCCGGGCCAGACGCCCCCGGTCCTCGGAGAGGCAGGCGTCGCCGCAGCGCACGTAGAAGCTGCAGAGCAGCAGCGTGCCGGAGGCGGAGGAGAAGAGGTCGCAGTAGGCGCGGTCGATGTCCACGGCGTGGCGCGCCAGGATGCGGATCAGGCGCGGCGCCAGTCCGGCCGCCGGGGGCGAGGCCAGGGAGACGGTCAGCCGCTCCTCGCCCGAGGGCAGGGGCTCCAGCGCCGTCTCGACCTGCTCGCGGCCCGCCATGCGCCGGGCCACGTCGAAGTGGCGGGCGGCGCGGGCCGGTTCGAAGCGGGCCAGGTAGTCCGGCCCGGCGCTCTTCAGGAACTCCCGGAAGGCGGGCATCCGCGCGGCGGGCACGAGCCCGGCCCGGCGCATCATGGCCAGGGCCCTGCGCCAGTCCGGGCCCTTGGGGTCGCAGCGCGGCCCCGGGCCGGTGACCACGTCGATGACCCGGATGGCCCCGTCGGCCGAGGACATGGCCTGCAGGCACTCCACGCGCTCGCGCTCGAACTGCCCCACCACGGCCAGGAACTCCTTGATCCAGCGGCCCGGGCTGATGAAGGTGTGGCGCGTGCCGCAGGGGCTCTTGAAGAGCACGGTGCGCGGCTCGCCGGTGAAGCGTCCGGCCACCGCGGCCTTGAGGTGCAGCAGCCGGTCCCCGGGCGTGTGGGTGCGGAAGTAGAAGTCCGGCATGTTGGCGTAGAACCAGGGCACGACCTCGTCCGCCGCCCCGGCGTAGTGCCGCTTCAGCTCCTCAAGCGCCCGCGCCGCCTCGGCCTCGCGTCCGCCCTCCATGCCGCCTCCCCGCCCTGCCGGGCCCCGGATTTCCCCTCAGTATGTGCCTTGTTTGGGCAGTCACGTCAATGCGTTGCGCCATGGCGGGGGGGGCGGGGAAAACAGCGGGGAGGGACGGCGGGAGGCCGGATCAGGCGGGGTCCGGTCCGGCCGCGAGGCGGCCCAGGACCGTGAGCAGCACGCCGCGCGGCGTGATCAGGCAGAAGCGCGCCAGGCCCGGCGTTTCGGGCCGGAGGTCGTCCGCCGGGCCGCACGGGACGCCGGCCGGGGCGAGGAGAAGGCCCTCCCCGGCCGCGATGGCGCGCGCGTAATCCGCGACGATGGCGAAGAAGGCGTCCGCGCCGCGCGGCCCGTCCGCCGCGCCGCCGTGCCGCAGCCCGGCCGCGGCGCGCCCCAGGCACTCCTCGGCCCCGGGCGCGGGACGCAGCAGGAACTCCAGGAAACGGCCGTCCGGCAGGCCGAGGCGGAGGCGGCGGGCCGGGCCGCCCAGGGTCCCGGCGTCGCCCGCTTCCTGCGCGGCCTTTACCTCCAGGCCGAGGAAGCGCAGGAAGGCGCGCTCCAGGGCCTCGACCAGGGCCTCGGCCGCGAGTCCGGGCGCGCCGCCGCCGAAGCTCCGGCGCAGGGCCTCGGCCCGGGCGGCCTCCTCGGCGTGGTAGGCCGCGAGCAGCCCGCCGAACTGTTCGGCGTTGAGCAGCCCCATGTCCAGCAGGGTCTCGCCCAGGTGGCTGTTGGCCACGTTCTGGCTGAAGAGCAGGGCGTCCAGCTCCTGGCGCTCCAGCAGCCCCAGGTCCAGGGCGGTCTCGCCGAAGGGCCGCTCGGTGGCGCTCTGCGCGGTGAAGACGTCCCGCGCCTGTTCCGGGGTGAGCAGGCCGCGCTCCACGGCCATGTCGCCGATGCGCCGGTTGCCCTTGCGCTGCAGGGCCAGGGCCTGCTCAAGCTGGTCGCGGCTGATCACGCCGGTGCGCACGAGATAGAGGCCGATGAAGTTCGCGCCCATGGTCACGCCGTCCCCGTTCCGGCGGCTCCGCCGTTTTCGCCCGCCCCGTCTTTGGACGCCGCCTCGTCGAAATCCGCCGGGACGCCGGGCGCGGCCCCGCCGCTCCCGCGCTTCTCCAGCCAGGCCAGAAAGCCCCTGGCCTCGGGGAAGTCGGCCCGGATGGCCAGGGCCTCCTCCAGGGCCTCCCTGGCCCGGGCGTCCTCGCCCATCTCGGCCAGCACGCGGGCCCGGTTGTAGCACAGGTGCTCGTCCCGGGCGGAATAGCCCACGGCCCGGTCGTAGTACTGCATGGCCTGCTCCAGGAGCCCGGCCTTGCGCAGCTTGATGCCGAACTCGTTGAAGAGGTGCTTGTGCTCGCGCTCGAAGGCCGCCTCCAGGCTCACGAGGCGGCGGAAGACCAGGTCGGCCTTCTCGGTCTCGCCCCGGTCCAGGTAGGTCAGCCCGAAGCCGAAGGTGGCCCGGATGTTGGTCTCGTCGATGCGCAGGGCGCGCTTGAACTCGTATTCCGCGCTGTAGGTCTGGCCCTGCTCGCGCATGCGCTCGGCCCGGGCCAGGGTCCTGGCCAGCTCGCGCATGGCCGGAAAGACCTGGTTCATGTACAGGTCCGGCTCGGGCGTGTACTCCGCCAGCAGCGCCTCGCGCGTCACGCTCCAGGCCTTGCCCACGGGCACGAAGGAGTCGTTGAGGTAGCGCAGGGAATAGCTCCCGTCCGCCTGCTCCTCGGCATAGGCGTACATGGTCTGCACGTGCTTCTGCGTGGTGGTTCCCGCGCCGACCTTGCTCACGCTGAGCACGGAAAAAGCGCCGGTGAACCGTTCCGGGGCGTCGTGTCCGGACATCTCGCGGGGGGCGGCCGCCGGGGCGGCCGCGGCTGGGGGTTGCGGGCCGGGGCGCGGCCCGAAAAGGGCGCGGCCCTGTCCGATGCCCGAACATGGCGTTTTTGCCCGCCGAATGCAAGCCGCAAACCGCCCCTCCCGCGCCATCCCCTCCCCGTGGGCCGCCGCGCCCTGCGGCGCTTGCCTTCCCGGCCCGCCCGGCGGTATGCTGCGCGAAACGGCCCGGCCCCGGGCCGGCAACGGAGCGGCCATGAACGAACATCCCGACGGCGCCATCCTGCAGCGCGACAAGACCACCTACGCCATCGTCCCGCGCACCCCGGCGGGGCTGATCACCCCATCCCAGCTCTCGGCCCTGGCGCGCGCCGTGGAAAAGCACAAGATCCCCATCGTCAAGATCACCTCGGGCCAGCGCATCGCCCTGGTGGGCATGGGGAAGGAGGCGGTCCAGGCCATCTGGGACGACCTCTCCATGGACATCGGCCGGGCCACGGAGCTGTGCCTGCACTACGTGCAGTCCTGTCCGGGCGACTCGGTCTGCACCTTCGGGCTGCAGGACTCCCTGGGCTTCGCGCTGGAACTGGAGCGGGCCTACGAGGGGCTCGACCTGCCCGCCAAGGTCAAGATGGGCGTCTCGGGCTGCCCGCTGTGCTGCGGCGAGAGCTACGTGCGCGACGTGGGGCTGGTGGGCCGCAAGAACGGCTGGGAGGTCTCCTTCGGCGGCAACGCGGGCCAGCGGGCGCGCATCGGCGACGTGCTGGCCGCGGACCTGCCGCGCGCGGAGGCCCGCGCCCTGGTGGACCGGCTCCTGGACTTCTACCGCACGGAGGGGCGCAAGCGCGAGCGCACGGCCCGCTTCGTGGCGCGCGTGGGCATCGAGGCCGTGAAGGCCGCGGTGCTGCCGGGCGCAGAGGACGCGACATGACGAGCGCATCACCCGCCCTGCCCGTGGCCGTGGACGCGGAGCTGTGCCGCCGCGACGGCCTCTGCGCCCGGGCCTGCCCCCTGGGGATCATGACCGCCGGGCCGGACGGCCTGGCCGCGGCGGACCCGGTCCTGGCCAAACGCTGCATCGCCTGCGGCCACTGCGTGGGGGTCTGCCCGTCCGGGGCGCTCTCGCTGACCGGGACGGCGGGCGGCGGGACCGGGCCGCGCGGGCCGGGCGAGCCGATCCGCAAGGAACTGGCCGTGAGCCTGGAGCAGGCCGAACAGTTCCTGCGCTCCCGGCGCTCGCTGCGCCATTTCCGGCCCGAGCCGCCGGAACGCGCCCTGCTCGTGCGGCTGCTGGACGGCGCGGAATGGGCCGCCTCGGGCCACAACGCGCGGCCCACGGAGTGGAGCGTGCTCACGGGCCGCGCGGCCGTGGCGCGCGCCGCCGCCCTGACCCTGGAGTGGATGCGCGGCGTCCTGGCCGCCGCGCCCGAGGTGGCCAGACGCTACCACATGCAGGGCATGGTCCGGGCCTGCGAGGCGGGCCGGGACCTGATCTGCCGGGACGCGCCCTGCCTGGCCGCGGCGCACGGCCCGGCCGAGGGGGGCATGGCGCGCGAGGACGCGGTGGCGGCCCTGAGCTATCTTGAGCTGCTGGCCCACGCCGCCGGGCTCGGGGCCTGCTGGGCGGGCTTCGTGACCATCGCGGCGGCGCAGCACCCGCCCCTGGCCCAGGCCCTGGGCATCCCCGCGGGACGGGTGATCTACGGCGGGCTGCTGCTCGGCCGCCCGGCCCTGCGCTACCTGCGCGTGCCGCCCCGCGCCCCGGCCCGCGCGGTCTTCCTCGGAGACGGGGCATGAGCCGCGAGATCGCCACCCCCTTCGGCCCGCTGCGCGGCGTGGAGGCCGCGGTCTTCTGGCCGGACGGCGTCACCCCGCGCAGCCTTGCGGTGGTGGAGGAGAACGTGCTCGCCACCCCCCTGGGGCCGCTGACGCCGCTGTGGCTGCCGGACGAGAAGCGCCACCAGCGCGTGGAGCCGGTGCAGTTCCACAGGAACGGCATGTTCCGCGCCCTGCCGCTGCAGCGCCCGACCACGGTGCGAACCCCGGCCGGGCCGGTCCCGGCCGAGCTGCTGACCTTCCACCCGGGCGGCGAGCTGGCCCGCGTCTTCCCGCTGAACGGCAAGCTCTCGGGCTTCTGGACCTGGCGCGACGAGCGCGCCCTGGCCCGGCCCCTGGCCGTGCCCACGCCCCAGGGGGAGCGCGAGCTGTTCGTCATCAGCCTGCACTTCTTCCCCTCGGGCCGCCTCTCCGGGCTGACCCTCTGGCCCGAGGAGACCATGCCGCTGGACACGCCGCTCGGCCCGGCCACGGCGCGCATCGGCGCGTCCTTCCACGAGAGCGGGGCGCTGGCCTCCTTCGAGCCCGCCACGCCCTGGGAGGCGGCCACGCCCATCGGCCCCATCCAGGCCTTCGACCCGGACCCCGAGGGCATCTCCGGCGACCTCGGCTCGGTGCGTTTCGCGCCGGACGGGCGGCTGACGCGGCTGCGCACGGCCTCGACCGTGATCACCGCGCGCCGCCCGGACGGGACGCTGCGCAGCTTCGCGCCGGGACTGGCCGCGGACCTGTGCGGCGACGGCGAGGCCCGGGCCGCGCCGCTGGACGTGGCCTTCGAGCCGGACCGCGCGCTGCTCGGGGCCGGGGCCGAGGCCTTTTCCCTGGCGGACTGCGTCTTCAGCCTGGAGCGCGGCAGGCGCCCCCTGATTCCCATTGCCTTTCCCTGCGCCGAGGGGTAACCCACGGCAGTCACTTCGGAGGAACCATGTTCGCGACCATCGACGACATCACCGTGGATTACGAGGAGGACGGCCGCCAGGTCGTCGAGGAGCTGGACAAGGTCGTGCTCTCCAAGGGGGCCTGGACCACCATCCTCTTCCGCTACCGGCAGCTCGACCCCAAGCTGGGCGACTTCGGCCCGGAGCGCTACTCCATCCGCCGCTACAAGAAGGTCAACGGCGTCTTCAAGGCGCAGTCCAAGTTCACCATCACCAACGCCAAGCAGGCGCGGCTGATCGTGGACGCCCTCTCGGGCTGGATCGCCGACGCCAAAGAGTAGCCCGGACACGCCCCCGACATCCCCTGACGGGAGCCGGAACCCGGCGTCCCGCACGCGTCCCGCGTTTTTTCGCGGGCGAGGGGCCTGATTTTTTCGCGCCGGAGCGGACAAAAGCCCCCGGATGGGGTATGGTGGAGCCGCTCATCCCCGGCACCGCGGTCCAAGCCGCCGCCGGACAGGACAAACGCTTACGGAGAACGCCATGGACGCCCTGACCCTGCTCCTCGCCGCCGCGCTCGCCTCGGGCTGCATCGCGGCCCTGCGCGCCCTGCGCCGCAGGCCGGGACGGCGCGATACGGCCAGCCGCATCGACTTCGACCTGCACAAGAGCCGGGAGCAGAACCTGCGCGGCCTGGCGGGCAGGCACTTCTAGCGTGACGTCCGCACGATACGCGGAGCCGTATTGTGCGGAGAACCGCCCCCGCCCGGCCCGCGCCCTGACGCAGGATTCGGCCGCCCCGGGCTATTCCAGGTCGTACTGCCTGATCTTGCGGTAGAGCGTCTTGCGGCTGATGCCGAGGGTCTCCGCGGCCACGCTGCGGTTGCCGTCGCAGAGCTGGAGGACCTTGCCGATGTGCTGCCGCTCCATGGCGTCCAGGGACAGGGCGGCCTGGGGCGGCTCCTCCGTGCCGAGGAGTTCCCGCGGCAGGGCGTGCTCGGTGAGCACGTTCCCCTCCGACAGGATGATGCCGCGCTCGATCACGTTGCGCAGCTCGCGCGCGTTCCCCGGCCAGTCGTAGGCCATGAGGCAGCGCATGGCCTTGTCGCTGACCGCGCAGTGCCGCTTGGGGGTCATCAGCCTGCCCATGAAGTGGTCCACCAGCAGGGGGATGTCCTCCTTGCGCTGGCTGAGCGGGGGGATGTGGATGTTGAAGACGTTGATGCGGTGGAAAAGGGCCTCGTGGAAGCGCCCGGCCTCGACCTCCGCCTGCAGGTTGCGGTTGGTGGCGAAGAGGAAGCGGACGTCGGCCCGGCATTCGTCCTTCTCGCCCACCCGCCGGTAGGTCTTGCTCTCCAGGACCCTGAGCAGGGAGGCCTGGACCTCCAGCGGCAGTTCCCCGATCTCGTCCAGGAAGAGAGTCCCCTGGTGCGCGAAGGCCATCAGGCCGTCCTGGTTCTCGGTGGCCCCGGTGAAGGCGCCCTTGCAGTGGCCGAACAGCTCGCTGCGCGCCAGCTCCTTTTGCAGCGTGGCGCAGTTCTTGATGATCAGCGGATTGTCCGCCCGCGCGCTCTGGGCGTGCACGACCGCGGCCACCACGTCCTTGCCCGCGCCGGACTCGCCGGTGATGAGCACGGGCACCTCCGTGGGCGCGACGCGGGCCACGAGGTACTGGACTTGCCGTATGGCCTCGGACTTGCCCACGAGCCTGGCCGGACGCTGCCCCCCCTGGGAATGCCGCAGGGAGCGGTTCTCGCGGCGCAGGCAGACCCGCTGGTAGGCCCGCTCGATGATCAGTTCGACCTCGTCGAGATTGAAGGGCTTGGTGACGTAGTCGTACGCGCCGAGCTTCATGGCCTCGACCGCGCTGTCGATGTCGCCGTGCCCGGAGATGATGATCACCTCCGCGTCCGGCATGCGCTGGCGGAATTCGGGCAGCAGCTCCAGGCCGCTGACGTCGGGCAGCCGGAGGTCCAGGACCACGACCTCGTAATGGCCCCGGCGCACCATGTCGCGCGCCTGGCGTCCCGTGGCCGCGGACTGCACCTGGCGCTGGGGGGTGGCGAACTCCTTCTTGAAGAGCTTGGCGATCGACTGTTCGTCGTCGACCACGAGGACGTTATACTGTGTGCTCACACTGCCGTTCCGGGTTGACGGGGAGTTTGACGAAAAAGCGCGACCCCGCCCCCAGTTGGCTGGAGACGAGAATCTCGCCGCGATGTTCCTTGACGATGCCGTAGCACGTGGACAGTCCGATGCCGCTGCCCCGTCCCGCGTGCTTGGTGGTGAAGAAGGGCTCGAAGAGCTTGCCCATGTTTTCCGGCGGGATGCCGCATCCCGTGTCCTCGACGGCGAGGCCCACCACGCCCGGGGCCTCAAGGGACGTGCGCACGGTGATCCTCCCGCTGCGGCCGGTCTCCTCGATGGAGTCGCGGGCGTTGACGAGCAGGTTGAGCATGACCTGCTTCAGGTGCGACTCGTCGCCGTGGATCAGGGGGAGGACCGTGCACAGCTCCGCCCGCACGTCGATGGCGCGCCCCTTGATGCGCAGGATGTTGCCGGTGAGCTTCAGGGTGTCGCCCACGACCACGTTGAGGTCCACCGGGGAAAAGGGGGAGGACTTGGGACGGCTGAAGGTCAGCAGGGCCTGCACGATGCTCTGGCAGCGGCGGCACTCCTTGACGATGGTCGAGGCGTAGTCGGCGATGTCCTCCAGGTCCGGCAGGCCGGTCGCGGGATCGGCCTTCGCCAGCCTGCGCCGGATGCCCTCGGCGAATCCCGAGATGGCCGTCAGCGGATTGTTGATCTCGTGCGCCACGCCCGCGGCCAACTGCCCGATGGTGGCCATCTTTTCGGCCTGGTAGAACTGGGCCTGGTACTCCTTCTCCAGGGTGACGTCCCGCTTGAAGATCAGGATGCGCCGCTCGGACTTGTCCGGGGTCAGGATGGGGGAGGCCACCATCTCGAACTGCATGTTGCGGTCCCCGATGGAGAAGATGGCCGTCTCGCGGCACACCGTGTCGGTGCGGAAGGACCGGTGGGCCGGACATTCCGGGCAGGGATGGGTCTCCCCCCGGAATATTTCGTAGCAGTAGCGTCCCTCGGGCCGCCTCACCCCGATGAGTCTGCGGAAGACGTGGTTGACCGAAATGATGCGCAGATCCTCGGACAGGACCATCATCAAATCCGTGATGCCGTCCAGGATGGCCGCGATCTCCTGGCTGCGCCGCTCGGACTCCAGGTTGGCCTGCTTCAGCTCCTGGAGCTTCTGCCGCAATTCCTCGAAGAACCCGAGCTTGCAGTGTTCGATGCCGATGAGGTCCTCAAGCGAGGGCAGGGCGTCCTTCACCATGCGCTCTCGCAGATGGACAGGAACTCGTCCTTTCCGGCCTTGCGCGGATTGGTGAGGTTGCAGGCGTCGCCCACGGCCGCCCCGGCGATCTGCTCCAGCGAGGACTTGTCGGGCAGGATGTCGCGCAGGCGGACCGGCACCTCCAGCTCGGCGAACAGCTCCTGCAGCCGGGCGATCCCCTCGTCCGCGGCGGTCGCGTCCGGGCAGTCCGGCTCGCCGAGGATGCACCGGCCGATGGTGCCCATCTTCTGCGGGCAGGACGGGACGTTGAAGCGCATCACGCTGGGCAGCAGCACGGGATGCACCAGGCCGTGCAGGACGTCGAACCTGCCGCCCAGGGAGTGGGCCAGCGCGTGCGCCGCGCCCAGGCCCGCGTTGCTGAAGGACATGCCCGCGGCCGTGCTGGCGATGGAGAGCTGCTCCAGGGCCTCGATGGAGCCGTCCTCCAGGGCCCGCCGCAGGTTGGGCAGGATCAGGTCCATGGCGAGCAGCGCCTGGTGGGTCGTGAAGGGCGAGGCGAGGCGCGAGACGTAGGACTCCACCGCGTGGGAGAAGGCGTCGATGGCCGAGGCGATGATCAGCTCCTGGCCCTTGGTGAGCAGGATGAGCGGATCGATGATCGAGATGTTGGGCACCAGGGAGCGGCTGATGATGGACATCTTGAGCTGGCGTTCCACGTCGGTGATGATGCAGAACTGCGACATGTCCGAGCCGCTCCCCGCCGTGGTGGGCAGGAAGACCATGGGCGGCAGGGGCCGCATGACGCGGTTCGCCCCCTCGTAGTCGTTGATGCGCCCCCCGTTCCCCGCCAGGATGGCGATGCCCTTGGCGGCGTCGATGGGGCTGCCGCCGCCGATGGCGATGATCACGTCCGCCTTGGCCTCCAGGTAGACCTCGAAGCCCTTGCGCACCTGCCAGTCGCGCGGGTTGGAGCTGACCTCGTTGAAATAGGCCCACTCCAGCCCGCTCGCCTTCATGACGTCCATGACCTGCTCGACCCAGCCGGACTCCTCGACCCCCCTGTCGCTGATCAGCAAAACGCGTTTCGCGCCCAGCCGCCGGGCGCACGGGGCGACGTGGACGATGCTGCCGCGCCCGAAAATGACCTCTGGAATGGCGAATTTCGTAACCTGCATCTTCCCGGCTGTCCTACGCCAAGCGACTGTTTCCCAGACCGGGGCCGCCCTTCTGTCCCCGGACCCAGACCCATCCCTCACGATCTTCAGTGACGGCAGCACCATACCCCACCAAGGCCAGCGCCGACAACGCCTTCCTGAGCAACGCCCTGAACGGCGCTCCCTCCAGCGCCTGGCAGCCGCACAGCCGCCGCAGTTCCCCGCTCCTCAGCAGGCAGTCGTCCTGCAGCGTCCAGGCCAGCCCGAACAGCCATTTGGCCAGGGGCCGGGGCCCCAGGCGGAGTCTCGTGTGGATGAACCCCAGGGGATTGGTCGCCCGCGCGAAGGCCGCGAGCACGTCGGGATTGACCTCGGCGAACCAGACGTCGCGGCCGAGGTCGAAACCGACGGAGACGAGCAGGTTGGCGTAGGCGTTCATCTCCTCGTCGCACAGGGCGACACGCGAGAGTTCGACGCGCAGGAGGCTCGCCGCCAGGCGCTCCCGGGTCGCGGGGGTGTCGCGGCGGCCCAGGCGGCGCAGGAAGTCGTCCACCGCGAAGCGCACGCTGCCCCTGCCGGGCCGCTGCTGCTCCAGGGAGTGCTCCACGCAGCCCAAAAAGACGTCCAGGTCGTCCTGGTCGAGACGCTCGCCCGAGAAGACCAGCCTCGCGCCGCCCTTGAGCACGGGCAGGGCGGCGCATCCCGTCGCCCTGCGGCGGCGCAGGCGGGAGGCGGCGAACAGCGCGGAGGCGAGATAGGCCGCCGGGTAGAGGAACATGCCGCCGCCCGCGGCGCGGCGGCCCTCCGGCGCGGCCACGGGCGGGACGGCGCGCTGAAATCCCTGGAATCCCATGACGTCGGGAAGCGGGTAGTCGAACAACACGGGACCTCCTTCGGGCGCGCGGTTCTCGTTCCGGCCGGTCTCCCCGCGCGCCGGGCGCTCCTCCCGGGACCGGGCGTCCCGGCCCGGCGGGCGCGCGGCGGGAGGGGACGACCGTTTGCGCATCCGCGCCCTCACGTCCGCTGCAGCATCTCTCCGAGCTGTCTGAGGTGCAGCCGTTCCTCCTCGATGCAGCGCTGCACGTGGCGGCGCTGCTCCGGGGGCACCAGGGAGATCATCTCCATGAAGAACAGCAGGGAGTCCTTCTCGAAGTTCATGGCCAGGCGCAACGCCGCGGCCAGGTCGCCGCCCCGGTCGTGCGGGACCTCCGCCAGCCCGGACGTGAACAGGGTGTGCGAGTCGAGCAGCGCCCGCAGGTAGTCGGCATACTCCTCCTGGGTGCTCCAGGCGGGGAGGTCCACCGGGCCGACCTGCTCCGCCAGCCCCCGGAAGATGGTCTCGTGCCGGGCCTCCTCGGCGGCGAAATACTCGAAGAAACGCTTCGCCTCGTCGTTCTGCGCGGCCCGCGCCAGACGACGGTAGAACTCCTGTCCGCGCGTCTCGATTTCCACGGCGGCGGCGATGACGTCGGCGGCCTTGAAGAATTCGGCCATACGGCCCTCCCGCAGGGTTAGAGTTCGTTGGGCAGTTCGCGCAGCTCGGCGTAGCTGAACACCGGGCCGTCCACGCAGACGTACTTCGTGCCGATGTTGCAGCGGCCGCAGAGCCCCACGCCGCACTTCATGCGCTTCTCCAGGGTGGTGTAGATCTGCTCGTCCGCGAAGCCGAGCTTCTTCAGCGCCTGGAGGGTGAACTTGATCATGATGGGCGGGCCGCAGGTCACGGCCACGGCGTTGTCCGCGGAGGGGGCCATCTCCAGCAGCACGTTGGGGATGAGGCCGACGCGGTGCTCCCACCCCTCGGCCTCGCGGTCGATGGTCAGCACCGTGGTCATGTCCCCGCGCGAACTCCATTCGGGCAGATCGGTCTTGAAGGCCATGTCCTCGGGGCTGCGCGCGCCGTACAGCAGGCTGATCCGGCCGTAGTCGGCCCGGTTGTCGAGCATGAACAGGAGCAGGGTGCGCAGCGGGGCCATGCCGATGCCGCCGCCGATGAAGACGATGTCCTTGCCCCGCATGGACTCGTAGGGGAAGTGGTTGCCCAGGGGGGCGCGCACGCCCACCTTGTCCCCGGCCGCGAGGCCGTGCAGGCGGGTGGTGACCTCGCCCGCGCGCATCACGCTGAACTGCAGGTGGTCCATGCGCGTGGGCGAGGAGTTGATGACGAAGGTGGACTCGCCCACGCCGAAGACCGAGAGCTGGCCGACCTGGCCGGGCTGGAAGGAGAAGGCCTGCATGCGCCCGGGATCGTCCAGCCGCACCCGGAAGGTCTTGATGGTCGGCGTCTCCTGGACCGTCTCCAGGATGGTCGCCATCTCCGGCAGGTAGGGGTTGAGCTCAATCATGTGCGGTCTCCTCGCGGGCGCGGGCGGCCCGGACAATGGCGGCGAGCACGATCTCCCGGATGTCCACGCTCACGGGGCAGCCGCGCACGCAGCGGCCGCAGCCGCAGCAGGCCACGGCCCCCTCGTGCAGCGCCGGGTAGTAGCTGAACTTGTGGCCCACGCGGTTCCTCAGGCGGTGCGCCTTGGTGGGCCGGGGATTGTGGCCGCTGGCCTCCAGGGTGAACTGGAACGACATGCAGTTGTCCCAGGTGCGCAGACGCCGTCCGGCAAGGCCGTCGCCCTCGTCGGTGATGTTGAAGCAGTAGCAGGTGGGGCAGAGATAGGTGCAGGCGCCGCAACTGACGCACTTGGCCGAGACCTCGTCCCAGAATCCCATGTCGTCGAAGACGGCCGTCAGGCCGTCCCTGGCCCCCGAGATGTCCGGAGCCGGGGGCAGGGCCGCGCGCACGGCGGCCAGGACCTTTTCGGCCTCGGCCGTCCTGTCGCCCGCGGGTTCAAGCAGCGGGCTCCCCAGCAGCTCGTCGCCGCGCCCGCTCACGGCCAGGACCACGAAGCCTCCCGTCACCGGGGTGAGCAGGAGGTCCGACCCCGAGGCGTCGTCCGGGCCGGAGCCGACCCAGTGGCAGAAGCAGGAGTTGCCCGGCGCGGTGCAGGCCACGGTGACGAAGAGGGTCGCGTCGCGCCGCGCGGCGTAGTAGGGATCGGTGGTCTTGGGCGAACGATAGACCCGGTCGTAGGCCAGGAAACCGCGCGTCCCGCAGGGTCTGGCCCCGAAGACGACGGTTTTGGGCGCGGGCTGGGAGGCGGACAGCTCCACGTCCACGCGGCCCGGGTCCTCGGGATCCTTGACGCGCCTGAAGCGCAGCAGCTCCTCCGTGGCCGGGAAGACCGCCTGCTTGGGCGGCATGGTGGCGTCGCGGTCCAGGACGATCTCGCCGCCCTCGGCGTAGGGCGCGAAGACCACGGCGTCGCCCCGCGCCTGCGGAGCCAGCACCAGGTGCCGGACGGACAGTTCCTTCAGCCATTCCCCGAGTTTCGGGGCAGGCAGATACGCGGCGGCGCTCATCACCACTTCCGCTCCTTGATGTTGGCCTCCTCCACCTGGAAGGTGAAGAGCGGCGGCACGGCCTGGGAGTCCAGCCCTGCCTGGTAGTCGAACAGCTCGCGGACCACGCGGTTCATCTTCCGGCGCAGCGCCAGGATGGGGATGTCCACGGGGCAGGCCCGCTGGCACTCGCCGCATTCGACGCAGCGCCCGGCCAGATGCATGGTGTGGATCAACTGGAACATGAGCTTCTCGCGCGGCGAGTCCTCCTGGCTGAGCCAGTGGGGGTCGCGGCTCTGCGCGATGCAGTGGTCGCGGCAGACGCACATGGGACAGGCGTTGCGGCAGGCGTAGCAGCGGATGCAGCGCGACATTTCCGCGGCCCAGCGGGCCATGAGGTCGGCCGGGGCCATGGCCTCCAGGGCGGCCAGCTCCTCGTCGCCCAGGTCCGGCCCCGTGGCCGGCGGCAGGGGATCGCCGGGGAGGTGGTCGGCCTCCAGGGCGTTGGGGAACTGACAGGACAGGCACTTGTCCGCCAGGGCGTCCCGGCGCGCCACGCGCACCTCGCCCCTGGGCGTGGCCAGGGTGAAGCCCGCCTCGTCCCACGCCACGGCGGAAACGCGGTCGAGGTCGCCCGCGGCGCGTCCGAGCTTGGTCAGGTCGGCCACTCCGGAGCACGGCAGGCCGAAGAGGACCAGGTTCTCCCGCTCCACGAGCTTTTCCTGCAGCAGTTCGATCACGCCCCGGCTGTCGCAGCCCTTGAGCACAATCCCGACCTTCTTGCCCCTGAAGGACGGAAGATAGGTGCTGAGGTTATGCACGCACAAGGGGCTCCAGACCAGCTTCTCGACGTCCTCGGGGGCGCGCATGAAAAACGGCGTGGCGTGCAGCGGATCGAAGCCCTGCCGCCAGCCGATGACGCAGTCGAGCCCGGGCAGCGCCTCCCGGATCTTTTCCTTCAAGGTCTCAAACGGCGACACGGGGACCTCCCTTCTCGTCGGGAATTTCGCGGCAGGCTCCGAACACGGCGCTGGCGGGCGACGGCCCCAGGGCGTGAACCTGTTCGGTGAAGCCCTGCACCACCTGCTGCCAGCGCTGGCCCTCGGAGGCCGAGACCCAGGTGTACTCGAAACGGCCGGGCTCCACGCCGATGATGGGCAGGAAGCGCTTCAGGGCCTCCAGTCTCCGCCGGGCGTAGAAGTTGCCCTGGCCGTAGTGGCAATCCCTGGGGTGGCAGCCCGAGACCAGCACGCCGTCCGCGCCGTAGAGCAGGGTCTTGACGATGAAGAGCGGGTCGATGCGGCCCGAGCAGGGGACGCGGATGATGCGCAGGTCCGTGGGCTGGCTGAAGCGTCCCACGCCCGCGGTGTCCGCTCCGCCGTAGGAGCACCAGTTGCACAAAAAGCCGACGATGCGCAGCTCCTTGCCGGCTAAGATTGGCATAAGGCGTTCACCTCCGCGAGAATCTGGTTGTCCGTGAAGTGTTCGAGCTGCACCGCGCCCTGCGGGCAGGTCACGGCGCAAATGCCGCAGCCCTGGCAGACGGTCTCGATGACCTCGGCCTTGGGCTCGCCGCGCACGTCGATCATTTTGACGGCGCCGAAGGGACAGGTCAGGGCGCACTTGCCGCAGCCCACGCAGCGCCTCTGGTTGACCTGGGATATCTGGGGATCGCTCTCCAGCTTCTGCCTGGAAAAGAGCCCCAGGACCTTGCTCGCCGCCGCGCTGCCCTGCCCCACCGAGGACGGGATGTCCTTGGGGCCCTGGCAGGCTCCGGCCAGGTAGACGCCCGCGGTGTTGGTCTCCACGGGCCTGAGCTTGGGATGGCTCTCCATGAAGAAGCCGTATTTGTCGTAGGAGATGCGCAGCTTTTCGGCCAGCGCGGGCGAGCCCGCGGCCGCCTCCGCGCCCACGGCCAGGACCACGAGGTCGGCCTCGATCTCCACCTGCTCGCCCATGAGGGTGTCCGCGCCGCGCACCAGCAGCCTGTCCCCCTTCGGGTAGATCATGGCGACGCGGCCGCGCACGTAGCGCGCGCCGTACTCCTCCATGGCCCGGCGGGTGAACTCGTCGTAGAGCTTTCCCGGCGCGCGGATGTCCATGTAGAAGACGTAGGACTGCGACTCCGGGATGTGGTCCTTGGTCAGGATGGCCTGCTTGGCCGTGTACATGCAGCAGAAGCCGCTGCAGTAGGGCCGGTCCACGGACGTGTCGCGCGAGCCCACGCACTGCACGAAGACCACGGTCCTGGGCTCGCGCCCGTCCGAGGGGCGCTTGACGTGCCCGCCCGTGGGGCCGGAGGCCGAGAGCAGCCGCTCGTACTGCAGCGAGGTGATGACGTCCGGGTAGCGCCCGCCGCCGTATTCGCCGTACTTCGTGTGGTCGAAGAGGTCGAAGCCCGTGGCCGTCACGATGGCGCCCACCTTCTCGGTGATCACCTCGTCCTCCATCTCGTACCGGATGGCCCCCGAGGGGCAGACCTTGGCGCAGACGCCGCACTTGCCCTTGAGGAACTGGCGGCAGAAGCGCGCGTCGATGAGCGCCTTCTTGGGGATGGCCTGGGGGAACGGGATGTTGATGGCCGTGGTCAGCCCCACGCCCTCGTTGAAGGCGTCGTGCGACTTCCTGCTCGGACACTTCTCCATGCACAGGCCGCAGCCGGTGCACAGGCTCCAGTCGACAAAGGTCGCCTTCTTGCGGATCTTGACCTCGAAGTTGCCCACGTAGCCGCCGATCTCCTCGACCTCGGCGTAGGCGTGCAGGGCGATCCTCTCGTGCTGCGCCACGTCCACCATCTTGGGGCCGAGGATGCAGCTCGAACAGTCCACGGTGGGAAAGGTCTTGTCGAGCTTGGCCATCTTGCCGCCGATGGAGGAGGTCTTCTCCACCAGCACCACGTCCAGGCCGCCGTCGGCGCAGTCCAGGGCGGCCTGGATGCCCGCCACGCCGCCGCCGATGACCAGGACGCGGCGCGTGATGTCGAAGCTCTTGGGGAAGAGCGCCCGGTTGCGGCGCAGCTTCTCCACGGCCAGGCGCACGAGTTCGGCCGCCTTGTTGGTGTTGGCCTCGCGGTCCTTGCCGATCCAGGAGACGTGCTCGCGGATGTTGGCCATCTCCAGCATGTAGCGGTTCAGGCCCGCGCGCTCCACGGCGCGCCGGAAGGTGGTCTCGTGCATGCGCGGCGAACAGGAGGCCACGACCACGCCGTCCAGGCCCTTCTCGCGCACGGCCTGGATGATCCCGTCCTGCCCCGGCTCGGAGCAGGAGTACATGACGTCCGTGGCGTAGGCCACGTCCGGGAAGGCCCTGGCCGTTCCGGCCACGGAGGCGGTGTCCACGGTCGCTTCTATGTTGCTGCCGCAGTGGCAGACGAAAACGCCGATCTTCATGCCTTGCTCCCCTTCGCCGTCTCGGCCGCGGCCCGCTCGGCCGCGGCCCGCAGGGCCCCGCGCGGGCTGACGCAGACCTTGTCCAGGCCCAGCCTCTCCTCGGGAACCCCCAGGGCCAGCCCCATGAGCTGCGTGAAATAGAGCACCGGCATGTGGTGGCTGGTCCCGCCCGCGCTGTTGATCTGCCCCTGCCGGAGATCCAGGTTCATCTGGCACAGGGGGCAGGCCGTCGCCACCATCTCGGCCCCGACGTCCTCGGCCGCGGCGAGGAGCCTGCCCGAGAGCCGGGCCACGATGTCCCGCCGGGCCACGCCGTAGGAGGCCCCGCAGCACTCCACCTTCAGCGGGAAGGGACGCACGTCCGCGCCAAGCGCGGCGAGGATGCCGTCCATGGCCATGGGGTTCTCGTGGTCGTCGAACCGCATGACCTCGGGCGGCCGGTTCATGATGCAGCCGTAGTAGGCCGCCACGCGAAGCCCGGCAAGCGGCTTCACCACCTTCCTCGCCAGGGCGTCGAGGCCGACGTCCTCGGCCAGGATCTGCAGCACGGACTTGGCGGTCACGGTGTTCCGGCAGGGCGTGTCGAGCAGGGCGTTGGTCCGCTCGCGAAACGCGTTGTCGGCCATGCGGTGGCTGGCGGTGCGCAGATTGGTCAGACAGCTCGGGCAGGGGGTCACGGCCGTGTCCCGCCCCATGGCCTCCACCTTGGCGAGATTGCGCGCGGCGAGCGCGGCGCTGAGCACGTGGTCCACGGTGTGGGCCGGGCTCGACCCGCAGCAGCTCCAGTCCGGGATGTCGGCCAGCCCGATGCCCAGGGCGTCGCACACGGCGCGCGTGGACTGGTCGTACTCCCTGGAGGTGCCCAGCCCCGAGCATCCGGGATAGTAGGCGTAGGTCAGGGCCTGGCTCATGATCCGCTCCTGGCGGCAAAACGTTCGAAGATTTTGCGCACTTCGTCCTTGCCCTGGATGCCGTGCGGGAGGAAGGACAGCTTGCCCTTGGGCAGCATGCGCGGCCCCAGGTCCATGTCGGTCCAGAATCGGCCGGTGCGCGCCACGAAGGCGGCCACGAGGCCGAGTTCGAAGACCCTGCCGTGCCTGCGCATGGAATCCAGGAAGCAGTCCCAGAAGGTCTTCACCGCGGGCTCGGAGACGTAGCCCTCGCGCCGCGCCATGTGGCGCATGACGTCCATCACCCGGGCCACGTCGATCTCGTTCGGGCAGCGGGTGGTGCAGCTCTCGCAGGAGGCGCACAGCCACAGGGACCTGGCGCTCAGGGCCTTCTCCCTGCGGCCGGTCTGGACCAGACGCATCATCTGGCTGACGGGGATGTCGTAGACGAAGGTGTAGGGACAGCCGGCCGTGCAGTTGCCGCACTGGTAGCACAGGGACAGATTCTGCCCGCTTTCCGCCTGGACCTGGGCCACGAAGGCCGGATCGTAGGCCTTCCGCATGTCGATCGTTTCCATTGCGATCCTTGCGCCGTGTTCGGTTTGCGTCCCCTGGGCCGGGAGGGCGCGTGGACGCCCTCCCGGCGGGGGGAGGCGGGGGACGGCACGGCGTTGCCGTCCCCCCGCATGTTACAGTGCGGCCTTGTAGATCGCGGCCACGTCCCTGTCGGTCGGGCAGCGGGGGTTGGTGAAGCCGCACGCGTCCTTTTGCGCGTTCTTGGTCATGACATCAATATCCTCGGCCCGCACGTTTTTCCCGTAGCGCTTGCCGAGTTCGACCAGACCGCCGGGGATGCCGACGTCGGCGGAGAGTTCCTTGATCGCGGCGAGGCAGCGCTCGGCGGCCTTGCGCGGCGACAGGCCCGCGATGTTCTCGCCCATGATCTCGGCCATCTTGGCGAAGCGCTCCACGCGCGCGATGAGGTTGAAGCCCTCGACGTGGGGCAGCAGGATGGCGTTGCACTCGCCGTGCGGCAGGTCGTAGAAGCCGCCGAGCTGGTGCGCCATGGCGTGGACGTGGCCCAGGCTGGCGTTGTTGAAGGCCATGCCCGCCAGGTACTGGGCGAAGCACATGCCCTCGCGGGCCTCCATGTCCTTGCCGTTGGCCACGGCCTTGCGCAGATATTTGAAGATGAGCTCGATGGACTTCTCGGCGCAGGCGTCGGTCATGGGCGTGGCGATGGTGGAGACGTAGGCCTCCACGGCGTGGGTCAGGGCGTCCATGCCGGTGGCCGCGGTCAGGGACGGGGGCATGCCCACCATGAGAACGGGGTCGTCGATGGCGCAGGCCGGGGTCACGCGCCAGTCCACGATGGCCATCTTCACCTTGCGGCTGGTGTCCGTGATGATGCAAAAGCGCGTCATCTCGGAGGCGGTGCCGGCGGTGGTGTTCACGGCCAGGTACGGAGGCATGGGCTTGGTGGATTTGTCCACGCCCTCGTAGTCGTGGATCCTGCCGCCGTTGGACACGACCAGGCCGATGCCCTTGCCGCAGTCGTGCGAGGAACCGCCGCCCAGGGTGATCAGGCTGTCGCACTTGGCCTTCTTGTAGACGTCCACGCCTTTGGCCACGTTCTCGTCCGTGGGGTTCGGAATGGTCTCGCTGTAGACCTCGTATTTCATCTTGGCCGCGTCAAGCAGATCGGTGATCTGCTTGGCGATGCCCGCCTTGACGATGCCCTGGTCCGTGACCAGCAGCGGCTTGGAGCCGCCCAGGGCCTTGATCTTCTCGGGAATGGCCTGGGACGCGCCGACGCCGATCAGGGTGACGCTGGGGATGAAGAATCCGTAGACCTGTGACATACTCGCCATCTCCTTTGGTGATGATTTAGGGAGGTCCTCCATTCGGTGCCTCTCGCTAAGGCAACTATCGGACCAAACTGAAATAGTCAGTTTTTCCGAATTGTTGCACATCACGCTCGGTCGTACGGCCGGTCTCCCGGGCCACTTCTGGCCCGCGGCGTCCGCCGCCTCCCTCCCAATACCATCCGCCCCCGGCGACATCCTCAAGGAAAAAATCAATAAAACAGCCATGTTGAGAGATCGCGCGACAAAAGTATCCACTCGCGGCCGCATGGCGGGACAAGAAGAAACACCTGGATTGTTTTGCGAAACCCTTCCGGGGTGGATTCCTCCCGCTGGGTCGCATTGACCCGGCGGGGTTTTCGCACTGTCTCCTTTTGACCACAAGCCCGCGCGCGCCCTCTTGCCGCGCATTTCCGCAAAAGCCGTCCCGGCCAAGAGCCTTTGTTCCTGTCTTGACCGGCTTTTTCAGCTCGTCACGGAAAACGCGGCGGCCCGTCCGGAATGGCCGCCCTTGCCCGGCCCGCGCCCCTGGCGTATGGTCCGGCCGCCATGCCCGCCGCTCCCGGAACATCCCCCGCGTCCGCGCCGTGCGCGCCCGCGTCTTCGACGCCCGCGTCCCACGGGACCGCGGCCCTCGGGACCGCGTCCCTCGGGCTGGACGAGATCGCCGCGCGCGGGCCGTTCACGGTCTACCAGGCCGCGCCGGGCTACGCCGGCGACCTGGCGGCCGAGATCGGCCCGGACCTGCTGGCCCGGCGCGACCCCCTGCTCATCGCCCGGGGCGCGCCGCGCGACCTGGCCTGGGCGCAGAACACCTGGCTTTCGCCGCACGCGGCTCCCATCGCCTCCATCGGCGACGCGGCGCGCAGGCTCAAGGCGGTGCAGCGCAACTGGCACTGCGTGCCGGTGGGGCATTTCCGGCGCGCCGCCCTGATCGCGGAGAAGCTCCCCAAGGTGGCGGCCCGTCCCCTGGCCTTTCCCGAGCCCGCGCCCGCCGCGCCGCTGGGGGCGTGGACGCTGTGGGACGAATCCGCCCTGCTGTTTTCCCCGCGCTGCTCCAGCCCCTTTCCGGACGGCGCGCCGCGCTTCGCCGAGGACCGGGAGACGCCGCCCAACCGGGCCTACCTGAAGCTCTGGGAGCTGCTCACGATCCTGCCCGAGCGGCCGGGGCCGGGGCAGCTCTGCCTGGACCTTGGCGGCGCGCCGGGAGGCTGGGCCTGGGTCCTGCAGTCGCTGGGGGCGCGGGTCTACTGCATCGACAAGGCCCCCCTGGAGCCGCGCATCGCGCGGCTGCCGCTGGTGGAGACCTGCCGGGGCAGCGCCTTCGGCCTGGAGCCGGAGACGGCCGGGGCCGTGGACTGGCTTTTTTCCGACGTGATCTGCTACCCGGAACGGCTGCTGGGCATGCTGCGGCGCTGGCTGGCGCACGGCGAATGCCGCCGCTACTGCTGCACGGTGAAGCTGCAGGGCGAGACGGACGACGCGACGCGCGCGGCCCTGGACGCCCTGCGCGCCATCCCGGGCTCCAGGCTGCTGCACCTTTCCCAGAACAAGCACGAACTCACCTGGGTCAAACTGTCCTGACGCCGTCCCCGCCCCCGCCCTCCGGACTCCCCTGGCTCCCGTCCCACGCCTGGTTCACCGGCCCCGCGGACGCGGGGCCGTCCGCCCGGGCACGCCCCCATCCGCATACGTCCTCCGCTCCCGTGCCAAGCCGCGCGCCTCGGCCGAAAAGACGTGCCACACGGCGGTTTTGGGGCCGCCGCGCGTTGACGCGCGGCACGCGCGCTGCTACGCCTCATTGTCGATTTTGATTTTCATTATCGACAACGGGCGCGGCCGTCCCGGGCGGCGCGCAGGCGGAGGCGGCATGGAGCAGGAAGCGGCGATCTCGGTGCAGGGGTTGCGCCACCGGTACGGCAGGCGCGTGATCTACGACGGCCTCGATCTTTGCGTGCCGCGCGGCAGGGTGGTGGCGCTGCTGGGCAAGAACGGCGTGGGCAAGACCACGCTCATCCGCATCCTCATGGGCTTCCTCCGGCCCATGGCCGGGACCTGCCGCGTGCTGGGCGCGCCCTCGCACGCCCTGGACGAGGCCACGCGCCGCCGCGTCGGGCTGCTCTTCGAGGGCCACGTGGCCTACGACTTCATGACCATCGCCCAGATCGAGCGCTTCCACGCCCCCTTCTATCCGGCCTGGAACCGCGACCTCTACTACGATCTGGTCCAGCGCCTGGGCCTGCCGCACGACCACGTCATCGCCCGCATGAGCGAGGGCCAGCGCTCCCAGGTGGTGCTCGGCCTGCTCATGGCCCAGCGGCCCGAACTGCTCATCCTCGACGACTACTCCATGGGCCTGGACGCCGGATACCGCCGCCTCTTCGTGGACATGATGGCCGAGTACCTGCGGGACGGCGAACGCACCGTCTTCCTCACCTCGCACGTCATCCAGGACATGGAGCGCTTCGTGGAGGACATCGTCTTCCTGGAGCGCGGCGGCGCGGCGCGCCGGTTCGGCCTGCGGGACTTCCTGCGCGACTTTTGCTGCTACCGCCTGCCGAAATCGGCCGGCCGTCCCCTCCCCGAGCCCGGCGGGAGCGTCCGCAACGTGGAGGAGCACGCCGGGCACGTCGAGATCTTCTCCTTCGCCGCGCCGGACGCCCTGGCCGGGGAGTTGGCCGCGCGCGGCTGCGCCTGCGACGGACTGGAACGGCTCCCCATGAGCCTTGAAGACGCGTTCATCGGCTACACCGGGAGGTACTGACATGCTGCGCGCCGTTCTCGCCAAGGAACTGCACAAGGCCGGACGCTGGCTGGCCGTGCTCCTGGCCGCCAACGCCCTGGCCGCCACCGGGCTCTGGCTGCGGACCCGCACCCTCTTCCACCGCGAACACGCGGAGATCGTCTGGTATCAGGTCATGCAGCTCGGCCACCCCTTCTGCGACATGCTGCGCCACCTGCCCCTGGCCACGGGCGCGGGCCTAGCCCTGGCCCAGTTCCTGCCCGAGATGCGCGACGAACGCCTGCGCCTCTCCCTGCATCTGCCCGCGGACTCCTCCCTGCTCATCCTCGCCCATCTCGCCGCCGGGCTAGCCGGGCTGGCCGCCTGTCTGGCCGTCCAAGCCGCCGGGATCGCGCTCACCGTCCGCGCTTGGTTCCCGGCCGAGATGACCGGCCACGCCCTCGCCCTCTGGACCCCCCGGGCCCTGGCCGGGGCCGCGGGCTACCTCGGCATGGCCCTGGTGCTGCTCGAACCCTCCTTCCTCCGCCGTCTGACCAATGTCTGCATCGCCGCGGCCGCCGCGGGGCTCTTCCTCCTCCCGCCCCAAGGCGGAATCCCCCTCTCCCTCTGGAGCGCCGCCAGCCTGCCGCTGCTCGCCCTGGCCGTGCTGCATCCCGTGGGCCGCTACCGCAACAGGAAGGTGGACTGATGCTGCAACCTCTCGCCAAGCCCTGTCTCGCCGCGCTGCTCGTCGGCCTGCTCGCCGTCCATCTGCCCGCCCTGGCCGCCGCCCTTTTCGAGCCCGCCCCGGAATCCGTCCACCTGCTCCACAGCCCGGTGCTGGACGCCTTCGTCTGGAAGGAGAAGGTCGCCGTGGTCCCGCCCGAGGCCGCGGCCAAGAACGAGGACCATCACCAGGACTTCGTCTACCGCGACGAGCACGGAACCTATTACTCCCGCGTCGAGTTCGAACGCCTGCTCCCCTTCATCTACTACAAGAACATGGAACTCTGGGGCCTGCTGCCCATCGGGCTGCACGGCCGCTCCTTCGACGCCGGGAGCATCCGCGACGACCGCCGCGTCATGGAGCTTCCCGCCGCCGGATTGCGCGCCCGCGGCCCGGACCGCGCCCTGGTCCCGCTCCTCGAATCCGCCCCGGACGCGGCCCGCCTCGTCTTCCCCGAGGACCGCTACCGCCTCGCCCAGGACGGCCTGCAGTTCATCAACGCCGACACCAACCAGGAGGACCAGGACCTCAGCCGCGAGTTCACCCAGGCCCTGCGCCGGGCCGGATTCGTCTTCCCCGCGCGCCTCACGGCCGGACGCCACACCATCCTCAAGCCCTACGACGCCGGGCACATGCTCGTGGACGCGAACGGCGCGGTCTTCCACCTCAGGCGCGCGCGGGGACGGCCCGTGGCCGTGCGCACGCCCATCCCGCCCGAACTGGACACCCGCTTCATCGAGATCATCGAAAGCGCCCGGCGCGACCACCTCGGGCTGCTCCTGGACGGACGCGGCGGCCTGCACGTCCTGGACGCCGACTACACCCTGCACGCCCTGTCCCTGCCCGGCTACGACCCCGCGCGCATGGACTTCAGGCTGATCCTCGACCCGCTCTTCGCCACCGCCGTCTACGGCGACGCCGCCGCCATCCACGGCGTGGCCATGGACCGCGCCTTCACCCCCCTGCGCCGCCACTCCCACGACATCGTCCCGGCCGTCCCCGCGACCCTGCGCATCGCCATGGACATCGCCTTCCCCTTCCGCCTCGCGCCCGCGTCCCTGCCCGGCGACGGCCCCGCCTGGCGGGCCGGAAGCGCCTGGTCCCTGCTCGGCATGCTCGCCTCCGTCGCCGCCCTGGCCGCGATCCGCCACGTCCGGGGCCAGGGCGCGGGCGGTCTGGCCGGACTCGCCCTGGCCGCCTGCTGCGGCGTCTACGGCCTGGCCGCCGCGTTGCTCGTGCTGGAGGACTAGTGCGACGTCCGCGCAAGACGCAAAGCCGTAGTGTGCGGAGGACCGCTGTGCTGCTGTCGCCATCCGTAGGATTCGCGGAGAAGAGGGGAGGAGCCGCCTTCGGCTCCCCAGGCCCCTTGGGCCTGAGGTCCCCTGAGGTCCCCCCGGCCTCAGGCCGGGAAGGAGACGTCCACGCGCGTGCCGTGGGGGCCGGAGTCGATGCGCATGGAGCCGCCGAGCTGGTCCACCAGGGAGCGGGAGAGCTGCATGCCGATGCCGCGCGGTTCGGAGGCGTCCGGGGCCATGCCGCCGCCGTCGTCGGCCACGCTGAGGCTGAAGACTCCGTCCCGCGTCCGGGTGGAGAGGCGCACCACGCCGTGGCCGCGGCCGTCGAAGGCGTGGCGCAGGGCGTTGGTCAGCAGTTCGTTGACGAGCAGGCCGCAGGGAATGGCGCGGTCCGGCTCCAGGAGGTGGGGGGCGAGGTCGAGGTCGAGGCGGACGTCGCGGCCCGCGGCGTCGTAGGCCGCGGCCAGGGCGCGGGCCAGGTCGCCGAGGTAGGCCCCGCTGTCCAGGGCGGAGAGCGCGCCGGAGCGGTAGAGCGCCTCGTGGACCATGGCCATGGCGCGGATGCGCTGGCGGCTCTTGAGGAAGGGCTCGGAGCCGGCGCAGGCGGGGTCCGCGCCCTCCTGCAGGGCGAGAAGGCTGGAAATGATCTGCATGTTGTTCTTGACGCGGTGGTGGACCTCGCGCAGGAGCACGTCCTTTTCCGCCAGGGAGCTGCGCAGGTCGTCCTCGGCGGCCTTGAGGCGGGTGATGTCCACGAAGCTTTCGAGCAGGCGGTCGCGGCCCTGCATGCGCACGGGCAGCACGGTCTTGAGGATGGCGAGGCGTCTGCCGTCCGCCGTGAGCAGGCTGCGCTCGGAGCTGTCCACGGCCAGCCCCTCGTCCAGGATGGGGCAGAGGCCGGAGGAGCCGGGGCAGACGAAGTCGGTGCAGGGACGGTTCACGATCTCCTCCGGGGGCAGGCCGATCATGGCCGCGCCCGCGGGGTTGATGCGCTCCACGATGCGGGCGGCGGGGTCCACGACCATCACGCCGGTGCTCAGGCTGTCGAGGATGGTGCGCTGCTCCTCCTCCTGTTCGCGCAGGGCGGCCTGGGCCTCCTCGCGCTCGTCGATGATGCGCCGGAGCGCGGCGTTCATGCGCGTCAGGGTGCGGGTGCGCAGCACGAAGGAGAGCAGGATCACGGCGGCCAGGGCCGCGCCGCCCGCCCAGGCCACGCGGCGCACGGTCCAGAAGCCGCGTTTGGAGCCGTAGGCCCGGGCGTAGGCCTGCGCGTACTCCGGGCTGGCCACGACGGCGGCCAGGGCGGTGTTGAGGCGCGCCAGCAGGGCGGTGTCGGCCGTGCGCAGCAGGTAGCCGCGCTTGACCTCCAGCAGCGGCGGCTGCAGGGCGCGCGCCTCGCCCTGCAGGCCGATGCGGTCGAGCTTCTGGAGGAGCACGGGTTTGGGCATGACGCAGGCGTCCACGTCCCCGGCCAGCAGGGCGAAGGTCGCGGAATCGAGGTTGGGATAGAGCACGGGCAGGGCCCCGAAGCGGACGATCAGCTCCTGGGCCGCGCTGTCGTTGAGCACGGCGGCGCGCTTGCCCGTCAGGTCGGCCGGGGAGGAAAGGCCCGTGCTGCCCACGCGCACGAAGACGCTGAGGGGCACGGCCTCCATGGGCGTGGTGAAGGCGAACTCGGCGCTGCGGCCCGGGGTGACGGCGAGGCCGGGGATGAAGTCGGCGCGGCCCTGGCGCACGGCCTCCATGGCCTGGTCCCAGCCGTCCGCCACCAGGATGCGCGTCTCGAAGCCGGCGCGCGCCGCGACCAGACCGAGCACGTCGAGGGAGAAGCCCGAGGACCTGCCCTCGGCGTCGGTCTGGTAGAGGGGCGGGAAGTCGCGCAGCACCGCCGCGGTGTAGACGGGCCTGCCCTCCGCGCCGGGCGGCTGATCGGGCGGAAGCGGGTCCGGGGAGGGAGCGGGAAAGGACAGGGCGGGCGGTCCGTCCGGGACGGGCCGGGAAGGGGCGTCCTGTCCGCGCGCCGGGCCGGGCGTCAGGCAGAACAGAGCCAGCAACAGTCCTGCGAGAAACCAGGAAAGACACGCGGAATCAAGCGGTTGCGACTTCTGCAGAAGTGCGTTGCGCATGCCTTTCCCCAGGTTGCAGTCGTGGGACGTTGCGCACGTTATCATTGCATGCGTATTCTGCAAAGGAAAAATGCGCGGTCACGCATCTTGACAGGAATGCGGCCGGAGTTTCAGATGCATCGGTCATGGCGCGTATCCTTGTCCCTCCTCGCGGCCCTTGTCCCACGGGCCTTATCCGGGCGGCGGCCGCGGTCCTGCTGGGGCTGGCGCTGCTGCTTCCCGCCCTGCCCTGCGCCGCCCTGCCCCCGGCCCGCGAGGCTTCCCGGGCGGCGGACGCGACGGCCGGTGTTGCACCCGTTGCATCGGCCGTTGCAACGGCCGATGCGTCGGCCGACACGGGGGGCGAGGCGGAGGCCGGCGCGGAGGCCGGAACCGAGGCCGAGGCCGGGGACGACGCCCTGACCATCCGCCTGTCCACGGCCACCACCGGCCGCGCGGGCGTGACCGGCAACCAGGCCTGGTTCGGCGACCTGGAGACCGCCCTTTCCGGACACCGGGGACGCTGGCGGGCCGGGTACGAGCGCCGCGACTTCTTCTGGAACAACACCAGCCGCCTGCAGTTCGCGGACGGCGAGGGCGCGCCGTGGCGGACGCTGCACCGCTGGTACGCGGCGCGCGACCTTTTCGACGGCGAGTACGAGCGCTTCGACTACTTCGCGGGCCTGCTCGCGGACGTGGCCTTCGAGACCCAGCCCGACGACGCCGCGGGCCTGGGCGGCTACGGCCACCTCGCCGTGGACGTCTGGGAGGGGCTGAAGCTCGGCGTCGAGGGCGGCGGCTCCCTGGTGCGCGTGCGCGGCGGCGACCTGTTCACGCGCAGCGACCTGCGCGTCCACCTGGAGCTGCCCGAGACGCGCATCCGGCAGTGGCTGCTGCGCCAGATCGGCCTGAGCGACGAGAGGGGCGCGCTGAGCCTGGGCGTGGAGTACCTGAACCGGCGGCGGCTCTACCGCCTGGCCGACGGCAGCCAGGTCAAGGGCCGGGGCTACGTGGACCTGGGCGAGGCCTCCCTGGGCCTGCCCGTCACCCTGCGTCTGGCCCCGGGAATCGAGGCGCGCGTCATCCCCCGCTACCACCTGCCCCGCACCCTGAACTTCTACGACCGCCAGGGCGGGAACGTGGGCCGCCTGCGCACCGGCCACTCCTTCGGCGGGGCGCTGGAACTGGACTGGACCTTCGGCCTGTGAGCGGCCCCGCCCGGACGGTTGCCCCGGCGCGCGCATGCGGCTACACTGGCCGCGTCCATCCGGGGGAGGCAGGCTCATGAACGCGCAACGCATCCACTACGCCGTCACCGCGGCAGTGCTCTTCTTCGCCGTGCTCTTCGGCTTCGCCACGGGCTACAAGGCGCTCAGCCAGGCCGCCCAGGCCGGGGCGTTGCGCGACCTGGCCCTGGAGCAGCGCGCCCGCGTCCTGCGCATGGCCGCCCTGCTCGGCCGGACCGAGTCCGCCTCGCGGGCCGAGCTGGCCGTGGAGGCGCGGCGCATGCAGGAGGCCCAGGACCGTCTGGAGGCCGAACAGCCGGACGCCCTGGCCCTGCGCAGCCTGCCCGAGGCCGCGGCCGTGCTCGACGCCAGGCCGCTGCAGACCGCGGAGCGCGCGCGCCGTTTCCTTCGCGCCGCGCAGGAGCCGTCCGCCCCGGACCGGGCCGCCGCCCTGGCCCTGCAGGACGAGGCCCTGGCCGGCCTGTCCGAGGGCTACGCGCGGCTGGCCCAGGCCCTGGCCGAGTGGAACGAGGCGCAGCAGACGCGGCTGCTCAAGCACCAGTACGGGGCCTTTCTGGTCGTGCTGGCCGCGCTCTTCTACCAGTTCTTCGTCATCGTCCGGCCCCTCTCCCAGGCGCACGAGGAGGCCGCCGCCGAACTGACCACGGCCCGCGAGCAGTTGCGGGCCCTGGAGGGCCACGACCACCTCACCGGCCTGCCGGGCCGCGAACGGCTGGAGGAGAATCTGGCGCGCGAGATCGAGTACGTGCGGCGCTACGGCACCACGCTCTCGGCCGTGGCCATGGACGTGGACGAATTCCGCAAGGTCAACCGGCGGGTGGGCCAGCTCGGCGGGGACGAGGTGCTACGCGAGCTGGGGGGGCTGCTGGCGGCCAACCTGCGCAAGGCCGACGCGGTCTACCGCTTCAGCGGCGAGAAGTTCATCCTGCTCGCGCCCCACGTGGACGGCGAAAAGGCCCTGCTCCTGGCCGAAAAGCTCCGCCTGCTGGTGGAGGGGGCCGAGTTCCGCGACGGGGTCAGGCTGACCCTGAGCCTGGGCGTGGCCGAGTGCCGCCCGGACGAGGACCTGGAGTCCTTCCTCGCCCGCCTGGACGAGGGCCTGGAGCTGGCCAAGGCCGCGGGCATGAACCGCGCCGTGACCGCGCCGTAGCCCGTTCACTCCGCGTAGATCATCTTCCGGGTCATCCCGCCGTCCAGGACCACGGTCTCGCCGGTCATGAAGGCGGCGCTTTCGGAGCACAGGAACAGGGCCAGGGCGGCCACGTCCTCGGGCCTGCCCACGCGGCCCGCCGGGTGCTGGGCGTGGTCCTCCGCGCGCAGGGACTCGGGGGATCGCCCGCCCGGAGGCGCGAGGCCGGAGACGTCGATCCAGCCCGGCGCGACGCAGTTCACGCGCACGGCCGGGCCGAGACTCACGGCCAGGGCGTGGGTGAGGGCCGCGAGGCCGCCCTTGGAGGCGGCGTAGGCCTCGGTGTGCGGCTCGGACTGCAGGGCCCGGGTGGAGGCGACGTTGACCACCGCGCCGCCGCCGGGCGTCCGCGCCAGGGCCGGGGCCAGGGCGCGCGCGCAGAGCATGGGGCCGGTGAGGTTCACCCCGAGCACGCGGTTCCACTCGGCCAGGGCGAGGCCGGCCAGGGGCCTTCTGACCATGATCCCGGCGTTGTTCACCAGGGCCGCGCAGCCCCCCAGGGCCCGCACGGTGGCCGCGGCGGCGCGGGCCACGGCGTCCTCGTCCGCGACGTCCGCCCGAAGCGGCAGCACCCGCCCCAGGGGCGACAGTTCGGCCGCGGCCCAGTCCAGGGCCTCGGGGTCCGCGTCCCACAGGGCCACCGCCGCCCCGGCCCGCAGAAAGGCCCGGGCCACGGCATGCCCGATGCCCATGGCCCCGCCCGTGACCACCACGCCCCTGCCGCCGAATCCGCCCGCCGCCTCGTCCATGCGCGCCTCCCCGGGCGCGCGAAGGCGCGCCGCGCCCCATCCTCTCCCCGTCTTCCGGGCGCGTCAAGGGCGCGGGCACGTCCTCAAAACATCCTTCCTGAATTCACGTAGACGATCTCGCATGCATTGACTTCACAATAATGCGCATATATTTCCACAAACGAATATCTATTCATACGAAACCCTGCCGAGGCGCACCTTGACAAACCCGTTGCGCGGACGCACATCACACGATAGCAGTTCACGATAGCATCAAGCTGAACAGCAAGAACCGAAGGACGCTGGAAAGCGTTTTCGAGCGGCCGGCGCCCGCGGGGATTCGATGGGACGACGTCTGCACCCTCGTCGCCGCCTTGAACGGAACCGTCGAGAAAAGCGGCGGCTCGGCGAGATGTTTCGATATCCACGGCCGGTTCGGCTATTTCCACGAGCCCCATCCCGAGAACACCATGAAGAGAACGGCTGTGAAGAGATTCAGCGAATGCCTGCTGACCACGGGAGTCGTCCATGAACGTCCTTGAATACAAGGGATATCACGCACGCATCGACTACGACGCCGAAGACGGCATCCTCGTCGGGACCGTCCTCGACCTCGCGGACGTGATCCACTTCGAGATCGAAAACGCCCAGGACGCCCTGCGCACGTTTCACGAGGTGATCGACGACTATCTCGCGTTCTGCGCCCGCAAGGGCAGGGAGCCTGACAAGCCCTTCGCCGGAAAGATCCACGTGCGCACGACGCCCGAAATCCACAAACGCGCCTTTCTGGAGGCGAAACGCCGCGCCATGAGCCTCAACGACCTCATGACCAAGGCCCTGGAGGCGTATCTCGACCCGGAGGAGGACGCCCCCCGCTCCGTGACCGTGAACCGGAAGTCGCCCGCCCCCGCCAAGGCGGCGGCGAAAAAGGCCCCCCGGGCGGGCTGAGGCGCGCCGCCCCGCGCCTTGACACCGGCCGCGCGGGGGGGCAAGAGGCGGGCAGACCATTCGGGAGCCTGCCATGAACGACGATCGCGGACGCTACTACTATCCCAACCCGGCCCAGAAACGGGTGCGCATGTACGTCAAGGAGGAGGAGGGAACGGTCTGGTTCCGCCTCTGGAACCAGGACGACCCCCAGCTCTGGGAGGAGCACCCCTGGACCCCCTGGGGGGCGCTGCTCAAGTGCATGGAGATGTACGACCCCAAGCAGGGCGGCTTCGACCCGCGCAAGTTCTACGACCTCGACCTGGCCAAGGCCATCCTGAAAGGCTAGGCGGGCGCGCGGGCGGCGCTCCCGCGCGCGGGCCGCTCACAACGCGTCGGACGCCAGGAGCAGGAAACGTCCAAGCCCGGCGCGTATTCCCACTGCGCGAGGGTTCGGACGTTTCGCCGCGACGCCGCGGATGGCGTGTTTTCAGCGGTCTGCTAGGGTTCCACGCGCAACAGCCGCGCCTCTTCCGGCCGCAATATCCTCGCCGCCAGGGCCTTGATCTCTCCGGGCGTGACCGCGCCCGCGGCCTCCACCTGACGCCGCGCGAAGTCCAGGGGCAGGCCCATGGTCATGAGCGAGGCCGCCTCGCCCGCGCGGCTGGAGATGGACTGGCGCTCGCGCCAGTAGTCGCCCTGCAGGATGTTCACGGCGCGGCGCACCTCCTCGGCGGACAGCTCGGCCGCCCGCAGGCCCTCGATGGCCGCGTCGAAGCCCGCCAGGGCCTGTCCGGCCTTGTCCGGCTCGGTGCCGATGTAGAAGGCGATGAAGCCCGCGCCCGGCGTCTGCCAGAGCATGGCCGTGACCGAGTAGCCCAGCCCCTGCTTGTCGCGCAGCTCGCGGAAGAGCAGGCCGCTCTGGCCGGAGAGGACCTCCTTGAGCACGGCCAGGGCCGGGGAGTCCGGATCGGTCAGGCCGGGCGCGGGGAAGACCTTGAGCAGATGGACCTGGTTGCGGCCGGGCAGATGCTCCACGGCCTCCCGCTCCTCCTTCCAGACCGGGACGGCGGGCGTGACGTCGGCGGCCTGGCCGGTCCCGCCGCGCAGCCGCCGCGCCAGGGCCAGGACCGCGTCGCGGTCGAAGTCGCCGCACACGGCGATGGACAGGGGCAGGCCGCGCTGGCGCTGCCAGAAGCCGCGCGCCTGCCGCGGGGTGAGGCCCTCGACGCTGGCGGGATCGCCCAGGATCAGGGAGCCGTAGCCCGGCCCGCTGAAGAGGAAGGGGAAGAGGCGGCGGAAGGCCAGCCCGAGGGGCCGGTCCTCGCGGCGCTTGATGGCCGCGAGCTGCTCCTGGCGCACGCGGCCCAGCTCCGCCTCGGGGAAGTCCGGGGCCAGGATCGTGGCCTCGACAAGCGGCAGGATGTCGGCCGTGAAGCGCGTGGGGAAGCGCGCCGAGACCGTGAAGGCGTCGCGCCGCGAGGCCGCGCCCAGGGAGGCGGCGCGGTCGCTCAGGAAGACCTGGCGCGTGAGGTAGTCCATGCCGCCCGCGCCCTTGGAGAGGTAGGCCGCGGTGAAGTCCGCCAGGCCGTCCGTGACCGTGGCGTCCAGGGAGCTGCCGCCGGGCCAGGAGATCTCGATGCTGGTGTAGGGCATGGTCGGGTCGGGCAGCAGGGCCACGGGCACGCCGTGCACCGGGACGACCTCGGCCGGGGTCCGCCCGGCCGCGCCGCCGTCCCCCGCGGCGGCGGAGACGGAGGACGCCGCCTCCTCCGCGCGGGCGGGCCAGGCGCGCTCCACGGCCTCGGCCAGCCCGGCCGCGTCGGCCTTCGTCCCATCGGGCAGCAGGTAGATGCCCGCCAGCCGTCCGGGCCGCAGATACTCCCGCGCCACGTCCGCGAGCACGGCCTGCCCCGCGCCGCGCAGGGCGAAGAGGTAGTTGTCCTCGGAGACCTGGCCGTTCTCGAAGAAGGCGAACCAGCCGAGCTTGTTCGCCAGGCCGCCCAGGGTCTCCTTGGAGCGGAAGAGCTGCTCCTCGATGTTCAGCTTGGCGCGCGCCAGCTCCTCGGCCGTGAACGCGGCCGGGTCCAGGGCCGCGAGGTCCGCGGCCAGACCGGCTGTGAAGGCGGCGACCTTGTCCGCGTCCAGGGTGGCCTGGATGACGAAGCCGCCGCCCCGCTCCAGGGTCATGCACTCGGCCGAGATCTGGTCCACCAGCCGCTTCTCGTACTTCCACGTGCGGTACAGGCGCGAGGTGGCGTCCCCGCCCAGGATCTGGGCCAGGAGGTCCAGCCCCACGGCCTGCTCGCGCCGCAGGCCCGGAACCGGGAAGGCCAGGGTGACGTAGGCCTTGTTCCATTTGCCGTGCTCCACGCGCACGGCCGGTCCGGCGAAGAGCGGCAGGGGCAGCTCGTCCGCGGCCTGGCTCGCGCCGCTGTTGCGCAGCGCGCCGAAATGCCTGCGCGCCTCGGCCAGCACGGCCTCCTCGCGCACGTCGCCCACGGCCAGCAGCAGCATGTTGCGCGGCTGGTAGCGGCGGCGCACGTAGTCCAGGATGTCGTCCCGCGTGATCCCGGCCAGGGACTCGCGCGTGCCGATGATCGGCCAGGCGTAGGAGGTCCCGGGCCAGACCATCTCCTGCAGGGCCTTGAACTGGCGGCGGCCGGGGTCGTCCTCGCCCATCTCCAGCTCGGAGACCACCACCTTGCGCTCGTTCTCCAACTCGGCCGCGTCCACCGTGGCGTGCAGGGCCATGTCCTGGATCACGTCCAGGCCCAGCCGCCAGTTCGCCGCGGGCATGTCCGCGTAGTACACGGTGTAGTCGAAGCTGGTGCCCGCGTTGAACTCGCCGCCCGCGGCCTCGATGGCGCGCGCCGCCTCGCCGGGGCCGAGCCGCCGCGTGCCCTTGAAGACCATGTGCTCCAGCAGGTGCGAGAGGCCCGCCTCGCGCGGAGTCTCCCAGCCCGACCCGGCGCGCACGTAGAGCCTGAGCGAGGCCAGGGGGAAGCGCGCGTCGCGCTGCACCAGCACGGTCAGGCCGTTCTCCAGCACGGTGGTGCGCGGACCGTCCGCCGCCCCGGCCGCGGGGCGCTCGCCCACGGGCAGGCGCGGCAGCAGCAGGGGGAGGCGGTCCTCGGGATCGATGCGCTCGACGCTGCCCATGCGGTCACATCCGCACAGCAGGACGAGCGACGCCAGCAGCAGAAGAAGCGTGCGGGGCATGTCGTCTCTCCGGAAGGTGTGGGGCGGGGCGGCGTCCGGCGTGCGCCGGAGGCCGGGGCGCGGCCGGGGCTAGGTCCCGCAGCCCGCGCCGCCCTCGCAGTAGGTGCGCACGAAGCGGCCGATCTGGTGCGAGAGGTGGACGCACTCCACGCCCTGCAGGCAGGTCGCGGCGTCCGCCGCCTCGACGTGCGTGACCAGCTCGTGCGCGTCCTTGACCAGCTTCAGCAGCCAGGTGTCCGTGGCCGCGTCGAAGGCGAGCGACGCGTCCAGGCCGTATCTCCCGATCTCGGGGTACATCTCCCTGATCTTGGCCAGCAGGGTTTCGGGGGTCACGTTCATGGTCCGCTCCTTGGGCTTGGGGGGCTTGGGGGACATGGGGCGATGGGCCGCATTTCCCTTGTACCAGCCCGGGACGGCGCGTGCAAGGCGGCAGGATCATTTATCTGTTTCGGCGAAGATCTGCCGCGTCTTGAGGAGCGAGAGGGACGTGGCCGGGATGTGCGGCAGCACGGCCCGCACCAGGGCCAGGGGGCTGACGTAGCCGCCGCTCCAGTCCAGGAGCAGCCGCGCCTCGGCCGGGCCGGTCAGCGCGACCTCGCGCACGAAGGACTTGGCGTCCAGCTCGCGCGCGCCGTGGCGCGTCTCGCGCACGAAGAGAACGCTTTCGGCCTGGGCCAGGGCCGTAAGGGAGGCGCACAACGCGGCCCGCTCCCCGGCGCTCCCGGCGCAGGACAGGAGGAACTCCTCGGCCACGGCCTGGGGCTGGCGGCGGCCCATGGAGAGGGCGTCCACGCGCAGCAGGCCGAGGCCGTCCGGCATCTGGGGCGCGAGCAGGGCCAGGGCCGCGTCCGGCTCCACCGGCTCGCGCGTGAAGAGGTCGAACCACTCGCACAGGCTCTCCACGCCCACGGGCAGGGCGCGGCCGAAGGAGACCAGGGGCATGGGGTGAAACCCCTTGGAGAACGAGGGCTTGAGGCCCGCGCGGCGCAGGGCCCGCTCCAGGGTGCGCTGCAGCTCCAGGGTGGAGAGCCAGGCCGCCGGTCCGCGCTTCTCGAACCAGACGCGGAAATGGCCCTCGCGCCGCGTCAGGTCCTCGCGGATCTCGGGCGGCTTCTGGGGCCCCTTGCCGGGGTGCTCCGGAGCCTTCTCCGGGGCGTTTCCCGGGGCCGGACCTTGAGCCTGAGGCTCCGCCTGGTCGCGTTCGGCCAGGACCGTGCGCGGGCGCACGCCGCCCTCTGCCGGGCGTCCGTCCGCCATGTCGCACGCGCCGCACAGGCGGCAGCTGTGGTAGCGGCAGTCGGCGGTGAGCTTTTCCTCGAAGGCGCGGCGGCGCTCGACGAGCAGGAAGCGCTTCGACACGCCCACGTCCAGGTGGTCCCAGGGCAGCGGGGCCTCGGGATCGCGCGCCGCGAGGCAGCGGGCCGGATCGACGCCCGCGTCGGCGAAGGCCTGCTCGAAGGCCGCGACGTCGAACCACTCGTCCCAGGCGGGCAGCGTCTGGCCGCGCGCCACCAGGGCCTCCAGGAGCGGGGCCAGCTCCCGGCCGCCGCGCGAGAGCACGCCTTCCACGAAGCTGGTGCGCGTGTCGTGCCACTTGAGTTTGAGGCGCTTGTCCGTGCGGAAGAGGTCGCGCAGCAGGTCCACGCGGCGGCGGCACTCCTCCTGCGTGATCTGGGCCTCCCATTGGAAGGGGGTGTGCGGCTTGGGCACGAAGGGGGCCACGGCGGCCGTGACCTGCAGCCGCTTGACGCCGCGCGGCGCGGCGTTGGCCACGGCCCGGCACAGCTCGAAGATGGCGCGCAGGTCCTCGTCCGTCTCCGTGGGCAGGCCGCACATGAAGTAGAGCTTCACCTGGCTCCAGCCGCGCGCGAAGAGGGCGGACACGTGGGCCAGCAGCCCGGCCTCGTCCACGCCCTTGTTGATCACGTCGCGCAGCCGCTGCGAGCCCGCCTCGGGCGCGATGGTGACGCCGGTGCGCCGGATGGAAGCCATGCGGTCCATGATGCCGGGCGAGAGCGAGCCCACGCGCAGGGACGGCAGGGAGAAGGCCACCTGCTCGGCGGCGCAGGCCTCGAAGGAGCCCGCGAAGAGCGCCTCCAGGGCCGAGTAGTCGCCCGTGGAGAGCGAGAGGAAGGAAAGCTCCTCGTAACCCGCGCCGGCCAGGGATTTCTCCAGGCAGTCCAGCAGCTTTTCAGGCGTGCGCTCGCGCGCCGGGCGGTAGGCCATGCCCGCGTGGCAGAAGCGGCAGCCGCGCGTGCAGCCGCGCGCGATCTCCAGGGAAAGCCGGTCGTGCACGGCCTGGCCCCAGGGCAGCACGAGGCGCGAGGGGCAGGGCGCGTCGTCAAGGTCCGCCAGCACGGCGCGGCGCACGATCTGGGGCGCGTCCGCGCCCGGCAGGGGCCGCAGGCGGCCCGTGGCGTCCGGCCCGTAGAACGACGGCACGTAGACCCCGGGCAGCCGCGCCAGGGCGCGCAGGCGCTCGGCGCGCGGGGTCTGCTCCCGCCTGAAACGGGCCAGGGCCTCCATGAGGGGCGGCAGGGCGGCCTCGCCGTCGCCCAGGATCATGGCGTCCATGAACGGGGCCAGGGGCTCCGCAGCGCCGGTGCAGCCGCCGCCCGCGAGGATGAGCGGGTCGTGCTCGCCGCGCTCCGCCGTGCGGCGCGGAATCCCGGAGAGGTCCAGCATCCAGAGGATGGAGGGCATGGCCAGCTCGTGCGTGAGGTGGAAGGCCACGGCGTCCAGCTCGGCCAGCGGGGTGTCGGTCTCCAGGGCGCACAGCGGCGCGCCGTGCGCGGCGAGAATCTTGGCGGCCTCCGGGCAGGGGGCGTAGACGCGCTCGGCCAGCCAGTCCGGGTTCTCGTTGACCAGGGCGTAGAGGATGCGCTGGCCGAGATAGGACATGCCCACCTCGTAGAGGTCCGGGAAGGCGAAGGCGATGTGGGCGGACACGGACGCGGGATCGCGCCGCACGCTGCCCCACTCGCTGCCCGCGTAGCGGCTCGGCCGGGGAAGAAGGGGGAGGAGGTGCTTCATACAAAGAGAATCAGCCGCTGACTGACGCGGGCTTTCGGCGACCGCAGGCGGTCGCCGAAAGCCATCGATCCTGGCGCGGCCATTGTCGGCCGCGCCTTGTCTGCGTCAGTCCGCGGCGAATGATTCTTCTCTTTCCGTCTTCTACTTGATCAGCCCGAGGCCGCCCTTGCCAGCCGCCGCCAGGTTCTGCAGGTTGCGCAGGTCCCCGGCCGTGGACAGGGTGAGGTTGGAGGTGGCCTCCAGGTACTTGGTCTTCACTTCCTCGGGGAACTTGCCGTAGACGTAGATGATGTGCTCGGCCTTGATCTCGCCCCTGATCTCGGTCTCGAAGGGGTAGCCGAAGGGCAGGAGCATCATCTGCACGCCCTGCTGCGTGGGCACGGTCTGGATCACGGCCACGTCGGTGAGCTTGTTGCCCTCCTCGTCCCACTTGCCCAGGACGGTGTCGCCGTTGATCAGTTTCACGAGGCGGATATCGTAGGCCATTTGTATCTCCTTACGTATGATGAAGTGCGCGCAAGAAGGTAGTGGCCCCACCCTGGCCTGTCAAGGAGCAGGACGTGAACCGGACGCGGGCCTCAGCCGCCCTCCCCTTCCGGCAGGCGGCGCGCCGCCAGCAGGGCCAGGAGCATGAGGCCGCCCAGGAGGGCGAAGCCCGCGCCGAAGCCCACGTGGTCGCCGCACCAGCCCAGGGCCAGGGGGACCAGGCCCGTGCCCAGGAGGGCGGCCGCGGGCATGACGAAGGCCACGGCCAGGTTGCGCGACTCCCAGGGAAAGGCGCGCGAGAGCATGGCGAATCCGGCCGGGAAATAGATCACCGCGACCAGCGGCTGCAGCAGCGCCACGGGCGTGACCAGCGCCCCCCGCGCCAGGCCGAGGCAGGCCGTGAGCAGGCCCGCCGCCCCGAGCCAGAAGAGGATGGTGCGGCGCGGGCCGAAACGGTCCGCGCACAGGCCGCCGACCACGGCCATGAACACGCCCGAGACGCGCGAGAGCGAGAGCAGGTGGTTGGCCTCCTCGCGGGACAGCCCCAGCTCCTGCACCAGATGCAGCGGCAGCATGGCGTACGGCCCCTGGCTGGCCCCCACGGCCAGGCCGAAGAGCAGGCTCATGATCCAGAAGGCAGGGCGCGCCATCAGGTCCCGCACCAGACGCGGGCTCGGGGCCTCGCCGTACAGCCCCCTGCCCGGGCCGAAAAAGAGGCAGGCCGCGGCCGCCAGCCCGGCCCCCAGGCCCAGGGCCAGGAAGGCGGCGCGCCAGTCGCCGCGCGCCACGAACCACTCGGCCAGCAGCGGGGCCAGGACGAAGGAGAGGTTGGGCGCGGTCTCGTGCACCGACATGGCCCGGCCCCAGTCCTCGCGCCGCGTCAGGGCGGTGATGGAGGAGATGGCCGAGGGCAGGTACAGCCCGGAGGCCGCGCCCAGGCCGAAGAGCGCGGCCCTGAAGCCCGCCGCGTCCCGCGCCGTCCCGGCCAGGAGGCAGAAGCCCGCCGTGCCCAGCAGCGAGACGGCCACGGTCAGGCGGTGGCCCAGCAGGCGCGAGACGAAGCCGCTGCCGAGCAGGCACAGGGTCATGCCCAGCCCCACCATGAGCACGAAGCCCCCGGCCTCGGTGTTGCTGGCGGACAGTTCGCGCGTCACGGGGACCATCAGCGGCCCGATCAGGATGCGCGAGGTGAAGCCCGTGGCGAAGGCCCCGGCCAGCAAGGCGAGCAGGGGCAGCGCGGCGCGAAAGGGCCGGCCGCCGGCGGGATGGGAGCTGCCGGCCACCCCCCTACCCGGCGTCCGCGTCGCCCGCGCGGCCCGCGCGGGCGCAGGAGGGGCCGTCCGGCCCGTCGCCCGATTCGCCGCCCGATTCGTCGCCCGCAGCGGCGGCGAGGTCGCCCGGCATCTCGCCGATCTCCTCGGACAGGGCGTCGTCGGCCCGGCAGGGGCCGCTCCCGGTCTCGGCGTCCACGTCCGCGCCGCAGATCTCCTCGCCCGCCTCGGCGCCGGCCCCGTCATCGGACTCGGCGGCCGCCCCGGCGATCTGGGAGGCCGTGAGGCCGCCCACCATGCCCTCGGGCGCGGCGCGGCAGAAGACCAGGAAGGTGGTGTGCGCCACCATGCGGTCCGTGGGGCGCATGCGGTCCGGCACGGGCTTCCAGCGCCGCACCAGGATCTCCAGCACCTCCACGTCCATGAACGGCCCGTCCTGCAGGCCCCGCACCAGGTCCGCGACCTGGTTCATGGTGGGCAGCAAAAAGGCCATGGGCGCGCCGACCTTGACCGCGGCGTGGGCCTGCTCCAGGTATTCCCAGGGCGTGCGCACGTCCAGGAAGAGGGCGTCGGCGTCGGTCTGGTCGAAGCCCAGGGCGATGTCGCGCTCGCACTGCTCCACGCGGCCGTCGTCCAGCCCGGCCCAGGCCAGGTTGCGGCCGCACAGCTTCTTGAACTCCTCGCGGCGCTCGTAGGTGTAGACCTTGCCCGTGGGCCCCACGAACCAGGCCAGGGCCGTGGTCATGGAGCCCGAGCCCGAGCCCGCCTCCACCACGCGCGCGCCCGGCCCCACGGAGAGGCGCATCATGATGTAGCCCAGGTCCTTGGGGTAGATGATCTGCGTCTGGCGCTTGAGGTTCTTGCACAGGTCGTAGAGCGTGGGCCGCAGGATCAGGTACCTGATGCCCAGGTGCGAGGCCGCCCGGCCGCCGAAGCCCGCGGCGCGCACGTCCTCGACCTCGAACTTGCCGTCGTGCGTGTGCAGCGGGTCGCGCGGGTCGAGCCGTCTGAGATAGCGCTTGCCCTTGGGGCTCACGTACAGTACCAATTCGCCGTCAGCGATCATGCGTCCTCCGGATGCGGTCAACAGGGCAAAGGGGCTCAACTGACCCGCCCCGGGCCGTTCTGTCAAGGTCTGTAGCACACCCCCGCACGCCATGAAATACGCCACCGTCTTCGGCCCGGTCCGCTCCGGGCGGCTCGGCCTCTCGCTGGGGCTGGACCTGCTCGGCGCGCCCATCTGCTCCATGGACTGCCTGTACTGCGAGGTCGGCCCCACCCGCGTCCTGACCCGCGAACGCGGGGTCCGCGTCCCGGCGCGGCGCATCCTCTCCGAACTCGCCGCCTGGCGGGACGAGAACCCCGCGCCGGACATCGTGACCCTGGGGGGCCTCGGCGAACCCTGCCTGAACCTGGAGCTGGCCGAGGTCCTGGCCGGGGCCGCGCGGCTCTTTCCCGGCCTGCCCACGGCCGTGCTGACCAACGCCACGCTGCTGGACGACCCGGCCGTGCGCGCGGACCTCGCGGCCGCCGCCGTGGTCCTGCCCTCGCTCGACTCCCTGGTCGAGAGCGAGTTCGCGCGCCTCAACCGCCCCGCGCCGGGAATCACGGCGGCGGGCGTGGCGCAGTCCATCCTCGAGTTCCGGCGCGGTTTTTCCGGCCGCGTCTTCCTTGAGGTCCTGCTCTGCGCCGGGATCAACGACTCGGAGGAGAACCTCGCCCTGCTCGCCGACTACGCGGCCCGGCTGCGGCCCGAACGGGTGGACGTGGTCACGCTCTCCCGGCCCGGGGCCTACCCCGAGGCCCGCGCCGTCCCGGACGCGACCCTGCGCCGCTTCCGCCAGGCCCTGACCGCCTCAGCCGGGGCCGCCTCAGCCGGGGCCGACGCCGGGGCGACGGACGCGCCGCCCGCAGACCGGGGGATGGAGGCGGGGCGTTCCCCATTGACGGACGCGGGCATAAAGGAAATAGTACGAAATTCCCTGCGGCGTCGCCCGCAGACGCCGGGGCAGATTTCCAGCGCATTGGGCGTTCCCGCGCGGCGTTTGGACGGAATTCTCCGGGAGATGGAGCTGGAAGGCTGCATCACCCGTACCGACGGATTCTGCGCGCTGACGCGAAAAGAACGATAGTTCGGTCCGGACCGCGGGGTCCAGGGCCACAACATTTTGCACAACGAGGGTCCCATGACATCCGAGGGCGCCAAGTCCCGGCGGAAGATGTTTCTTTCCGTCCTGCCGGGCGAGATGGTCGAGCTTGTCCTTTCCGAAGACGGCAAGGTGCAGGAATACTACGTCGAGATGCTGCACCAGGCCAAGATGAAGGGCAACATCTACAAGGCCTACATCCACAACATCGACGCCTCGCTGCAGGCCGCGTTCATCAACTTCGGCGCGGAGAAGAACGGCTTTTTGCAGATCGACGAGGTCCATCCCGAGTACTACCAGGGCTCGGCCCAGATTCCCAAGGGCTCGCGCTACCCGCTGATCCAGGACGTGCTGAAGCCCGGCCAGGAGATGCTGGTGCAGGTGGTCAAGGAGCCCACGGGCAACAAGGGCGCGTTCATCACCACCTTCCTCTCCCTGGCGGGCCGCTACTTCGTGCTCACGCCGGGCCGCGAGCAGCTCGGCGTCTCGCGCAAGATCGAGGACGAGGAGGAGCGCGCGCGCCTCAAAGAGATGGTCGAGAAGCTCTCCCCGGGCGAGGGGCTGGGGCTCATCGTGCGCACCGTCTCCGCCGACCAGACCCAGGACGGCCTGAAGAAGGACATCAGCTTCCTCAAGCGCGTCTGGAAGGAGATTCGCAAGAAGGCCTGCACCGAGCCCACGCCGTCGCTCATCTACCGCGACGTGGACCTCTCGGCCCGCGCCGTGCGCGACTACCTGACCCCGGACGTGAACGAGGTCTGGGTGGACGACAAGGAGACGGCCAAGCAGATCACCCAGCTCGTGAACCTGGCCTTCCCGCGCAAGAAGGCCATGGTCAAGGTCCACGAGGACCCGGACAAGTCCATGTGGGAACGTTTCGGCCTGGCCAGGCAGATCGAGGAAATCTACGGCCGCAACGTGACCCTGCCCTCGGGCGGACAGATCGTCATCGACCAGGCCGAGGCGCTCACGGCCATCGACATCAACTCCGGCAAGATCGGCGGCAAGAAGAACTTCAAGGACATGGCGCTCAAGAACAACCTCGAGGCCGCCGAGGAGATCTGCCGCCAGCTCAAGCTGCGCGACCTGGGCGGCCAGGTGGTCGTGGACTTCATCGAGATGAAGGACAAGAAGCACGTGGCCGAGGTGGAGAAGGTCATGCGCGCGGCCATGAAGAACGACCGCGCCCGCACCGACGTGGGCCGCATCTCGCGCTTCGGCCTGATGGAGATCGTGCGCCAGCGCATGGGCTCCTCGGCCCTGTCCTCGAACATGGAGCCCTGCCCCTGCTGCCAGGGCCGGGGCCTGCGCCGCAACATCGAGTGGCAGGCCCTGCAGGCGCTGAAGGAGATCAGGCGCGGCCTGCGCGGCCTGAAGAGCGGCGAGCAGTCCTTCACCTTCGCGGCCAACGCGGAGCTGGCCTCCTACCTGCTCAACGCCAAGCGCGCCACCCTGGCGGACCTGGAGCGGGAGTTCGGCCGCCAGCTCGTCATCCAGACCACCCTGTCATGAGCGAAAAGCCCCGCGTCCTGCTGCACGTCTGCTGCGCGCCCTGCGCCGTCCATCCGGCCAGGGCGCTGGCGGACGAGGGCTACGCGGTCACGGGGCTCTTCTACAACCCCAACATCCACCCCGCCGCCGAGTACCTGCGCCGCCGCGACGCCCTGCGCTCCTTCGCGGCGCGGCTCGGCCTGGCCTCCGTGATCTTCAAGGACCGCGGCTACGAGCCCCGGGAATGGATGCGCCGCGTGGCCTTCCGCGAGGAGAACCGCTGCTTTTTCTGCTACCAGATGCGGCTGGAGAAGACCGCCTTCATCGCCCGCGCCGGGGGCTACGATTTCTTCTCCTCCACCCTGCTCTACTCCCGCCGCCAGAAGCACGAGACCATCGCCGCCCTCGGCCGCGACCTGGACGGCGGGGGCAAGGCCCGCTTCCTCTACCGCGACTTCCGCGAGGGCTGGTCCGAAGGCGTCGAGACCTCCAAGCGCCTGGGCATCTACCGCCAGGACTACTGCGGCTGCCTGCTCTCCGAAGCCGAGCGGCGTCTTCCCCCGGGCCGCTGAAAAAGCGCCGTCCGCCGCGTTGCCGCGGACGATGCAAGGCCTTGCGTAGAGGGACTCCGCGGCGGCCTTGCATCGCCCTTGCGCCTTGCATCCGACGCTTTTTGAGCGGCCCGGAAAGAAATCCGACGCGCAATGGCAAAGGACCGGCGGGACGTCCCGCCGGTCCTTCTTTTTGTCGCTCCCGCCCGGCCCGATGCCGTTTTTCAGCGGCCCCGCCTAGGCGATGGTGACCTTGCGGCTCTTGTACACGTCCTGGATGGCGTGCAGCAGGGCCGCGCCCTCCTTCATGGGGCGCTGGAAGGCCTTGCGGCCGGAGATCAGGCCCATGCCGCCGGCGCGCTTGTTGATCACCGCGGTGCGCACGGCCTCGGCCAGGTCGTTGGCCCCGGAGCCGCCGCCGGAGTTGATCAGGCCGCAGCGGCCCATGTAGCAGTTGGCCACCTGGTAGCGGGTCATGTCGATGGGGTGGTCGGTGCACAGCGCGCCGTCGTAGAGGCGGGGGCTGGTGTAGCCGAAGGAGAAGCCGATGTTGTTGTAGCCGCCGTTCACCGTGGGGGCCTTCTGCTTGACGATGTCGGCGTGGATGGTGCTGGCGAGGTGGTTGGCCTGGCCCGTGAGGTCGGCGGCGGTGTGGTAGTCCACGCCGTCCTTCTTGAAGGCGTTGTTGCGCAGGTAGGCCCAGAGGATGGTGGCCATGCCCAGCTCGTGCGCCGCCTGAAAGGCCGTGGCGATCTCGCGTATCTGGCGGGTGGACTCGGGCGCGCCGAAGTAGACCGTGGCGCCCACGGCCACCGCGCCCATGTCGAAGGCCTGCTTGATGGAGGCGAAGGGCACCTGGTCGTGCTTGGCGGGCAGGGTCATGGTCTCGTTGTGGTTGATCTTGAGGATGAAGGGGATCTTGTGCGCGTACTTGCGCGCCACCGAGGCCAGCACGCCCAGGGTCGAGGCCACGGCGTTGCAGCCGCCCGCCAGGGCCAGCCGGACGATGTTCTCCGGCTCGAAATAGGCGGGCTCCGGCCCGAAGGAGGCCGCGGCCGAGTGCTCGATGCCCTGGTCCACGGGCAGGATGGAGAGGTAGCCCGTGCCCGCCAGACGGCCGTGGCCGAACAGGCTCTGCAGGCTCCGCAGCACGTTGGGCGTGCGGTCCGAGAGCGCCCAGACGCGGTCCACGAAATCCGGACCGGGCAGGTGCAGCAGCTTTTTCGGGAAGGTGGCGCAGGTGTGGCCCAGAAGATATTCCGCCTCGTCGCCCAAAAGGCTCTCGATGTCGATCATGTGCGTTCCCCTTTCGGCGCGCGCGCCGGGCTTTCGGTTCCTGTCCCGTCCGTATCATCACTGATGGGCCGATGAAAATGTTTTTCTGCCTGATCACAAGGCCTGCACGGGCCGCAAGGGCGGCGCCCTCGACGTGTTTCCGCGTCCCGCGGCGTCAGGCCCGGCCCGCCCGGCGCGACGGCGGAAGATCGGGCCGGTCCCGTGCCGGAAGGACGACGCGTTCGCACAACGCATGTAACGTTCATGGATATTCAACGCGCTTGGCTTGACATAGAACGCGTCTGCGCGTATTCGTCATCACGAATCGAACAGGTTTCGTCGACGTCAGGGCTTGACAACTTCCGGCATGTTGCTAGAAACGGCTTCACCGCCTCACTAGTTTTAGCCTTGAGGCGGCTAGAGAACAGGCCCTCTTCGGAGGGCCTTTAGTTTTTTGCGCGGCCGAAAAGGGGGAGACATGGACAGGGTCGCCGTCTTCGTGGACGCAGGGCATCTTTTCGCCGCAGGCTCAGCGGCGCTGACCGGGGCCAAGGAGCGCCGCGACCGCCTGAGCCTGGACATGGCCCAGGTCGTCGCCTTCCTCAAGACACGGGCCGAGACCCTTTCCTCCGTCCCCCTGCTGCGCATCTACTGGTACGACGGCGCGCTCCCCACCGGGCTGACCACCGAACAGCAACGGCTGGCCCACTCCGATCATGTGAAATTGCGTCTGGGCATCGTCAACAGTCATGGAGCGCAAAAGGGCGTGGACGCCAAGATCGTCACCGATCTGGCCGAGCTTTCGCGCAACCGCGCCATCTGCGACGCCGTCCTGGTCGGCGGCGACGAGGATTTGCGCATCGGCGTGGAACTGGCCCAGGAATACGGCGTCAGAGTCCACCTGCTGTCCGTGGAGAAGAGCGCCGTCTCGACGCTGCTCAGGCGCGAGGCCGACACCGTATCGGAAATCTCAACAACAGACGTGGCTTCGTTCCTGACCGTGCTGTCGCCCCTCCCACAGGCTGGACAGGCGGCCCCCGTCCCTTCCGCAGCCCCCGCCAGGAACGGCGTCCGTCTTGCTCCGAAACGCACGCCGCCTGCTGCCGCAACGACCCAGGTCGTCGATTATCCCGCCATGGTCGGCCACTATCTGGCGCAGCTTTCCGATCCCGCCAGGGTGGCGCTCAAGGAGGCCATCGTCACGGGCGTCAGCATCCCTGTTGAGCACGACGGCAAACTCCTGGCGCAGACCAGGAACGCCATCTGCAGATTGCTCGACAACGAGGAAAAGAACGCACTGCGCAGGGAACTCAGGCGACAGCTCGGCGTCTGATCCTTCCGGCCGTCTCCCGGCCCGTCCGCGGCCGTTCGCCCGCCACTGGAAAAACGCTCCGTTTCGGGGTATCCTGCGTCAGGTCGCGCCGGGGCGCGGCCGCAGAGGAGTCCGGGAGGGTCCATGGCCAGAATCATCGTGTTGGACGACGTGCTCGACGCGGGCGTCATGATCAAGCGCATCCTGTCCCGCAAGGGCCACGAGGTGGAGTCCTTCACCGAGGAGGAGGACGCCCTGGTCTTCGTGCGCGAGCACAAGCCCGAAATCGCCATCCTCGACATCAAGCTCAAGAAGATGAGCGGCGTGGAGGTGCTGGACGAGATCAAGAAGGTTTCCCCGGCCACGCGCGTGATCATGCTCACCGGCTACCCCACCCTGGACACGGCGCGCGAGGCCCAGAAGCTCGGGGCCTTCGAGTACTGCGTCAAGCCCATCGACAAGGATGAGCTGGAGGAGAAGGTGGCCATCGCCCTCGAAGAGGCGGCCCGCTGACGGACCGGGACGTCCGCGACGCCCTCCCTTGCCGCCGTCGCGCCGGAGATGGCCTGACCTGACCACGCGGGACGCAGAAACACGTCAAGGGCTGAGCCCTTGCGTCGTGGCGGAGATGGCCTGGCCTGACCAGGCGGGACGCAGAAACACGTCAAGGGCTGAGCCCTTGTAGCCCTTGGGGGTGGTGTGCAGTTCGCTCGTTTCATGCGCCTGTGGGCGGAACGCATCTTCGCGCCGGAGACCGCGCTGCGTCGCCGGTACGACGCCTTCCGGCGGCTGCTGGCGCACGACAAGCGCGCGCTGGACGCCATCACCGAGATCGAGGAGCTTTTCTACGGCCAGCTTCCGGCCGACTGGGCGCGGGGGGCGGCGCTCTTCCGTTCGCTTTCCTGGACCCTGCGGCAGTTGGCGCTGAGCCTGACGGAGATGCGTCCCGAGGCCTACGCGGCGCTGCCCGGCCGCCTGGACGAGCTGCTGGCCGCGGCCGCGCCCGCGTTCGAGCCTGCCGCGCGGGAGGCCGGGCCGCCCTATGTGCTTTCCCTGGCCGAGGCGGCGGCCGCGCCGCACCTGGCCGGGGGCAAGGCCGCGGGGCTGGGGGCGGCGGCGGCCTGCGGCGCGCCGGTGCCCGAGGGGTTCGCCGTGAGCGTCTCGGCCTGGGAGCTGTTCGCGTCCCAGGAGGGGCTGCGGCACCGTCTGGACGAGATGCTGTCGCGCGCGCGGGCCGACGAGCCCGAGGAGCTGGACGAGCTGTGCGCCCTGATGCAGGAGGCCGTGGAGGAGACGCCGCTGCCGCCCGCGCTGGCCCGTGAGCTGGGCCGGGCCGTGGGGGAGCTGGCGGCCGGGGGGGCGCAGCTCTTCGCGGTGCGCTCCTCGGCCGTGGGCGAGGACGGCCGCCTCTCCTTCGCCGGGCTGTACGACTCGCGGCTTTTCGTGCCCGCGCCGGACGTGCCCCTGGCCCTGCGCGAGGTCTATCTCTCCCGTTATTCGCCGCGCGCCGTGGCCTACCGCATCCGCTACGGCATCCCGGACGACGAGACGCCCATGGCCGTGGCCGTGGTGCGCATGCTGGACCCGTTGTCCTCGGGCGTGATCTACACCCTGGACGGCCCGCCGGGCCGGGAGCACATGGCCGTGTACGCGGTGCGCGGCGTGGGCGAGAAGCTGGTGGACGGCTCGGCCGTGCCCCAGACCTGGAAGCTCTCGCGCCGGGAGTTCCGGGTGCTGGAGGCCCCGGAGGGGTACGACCGCTGCCTGCCGCAGGAGCGGCTGCGCGAGCTGTGGAGCCATGCCCTGCGCCTGGAGGAGGGGCTTGGCGGGCCGCAGGACGTGGAGTGGTGCCTGGACGCCTCGGACGGGCTGTTCATCGTGCAGTCGCGTCCGTTCCAGCGCGAGGCCCCGGAGGAGTGCGACCCGGACAGCGAGGTCTGCGAGGCCGTGGACAATCCGGTGCTCCTGTCCGGGGCCACCCCGGCCTCGGGCGGCAAGGCCGTGGGCCGGGTCTTCTTCCCGGGCCGCGACACGGACGGCCGCGACATCCCGTCCGGGGCGGTGGTGGTCTGCAACACCCTTTCGCCCAAGCTGGCCTCGGCCCTGGGCCGCCTCACGGCCGTGGTCTCGCCCGCGGGCAGCCGCGCGGGCCATTTCGCCTCGGTGGCGCGGGAGTACGGCGTGCCCGTGCTGGTGAACGCCGCCGAGGCCCCGGCCAAACTCAGCCCGGGGCAGATCGTGTCCGTGGACGCGGACGCCGGGCTGGTCTACGACGGCGTGGCCGAGCCGCTGCGGCGTCTGGCGGGCAGGCCGCGCAAACGGCCGCCCTCGCGCCTGCGCGAGCGGCTGGCCCCGGCCATGCCCCTGGTGGCCCGCCTGAACCTCACGGACCCGCAGGCCCCGGAGTTCTCGCCCGAGGGCTGCCGGAGCCTGCACGACGTGGTGCGCTTCTGCCACGAGAAGGGCGTGGCCGAGATGTTCTTCCTGGCCGGGAGCGGCCGGGGCCTGTCCAAGGCGCGGCCCCTGGACACGGAGCTGCCCCTGGATTTCCTGGTGCTGGACCTGGACGGCGGCGTGGACTGGGAGCGCGCGGGCAGGCGCATCCCGGAGGAGGCGGTGCTGAGCGCGCCGCTGCGCGCCCTGTGGCAGGGGCTGACGCACCCGGACGTGGTCTGGAACAAGGGGCTCCGGCACATGGACTGGGAGCGCTTCGACCAGACGGCGGCGGGCGTGGGCAGCCTCTCGGACCGCAGCCTGTCGAGCTACGGCGTGGTGGCGGCGGACTACTGCCACGCCATGATCCGCTTCGGCTACCACTTCGCCGTGGTGGACGCCCTGTGCGGCCCCAGGCCGGAGGCCAACTACGCGGCCTTCCGCTTCAAGGGCGGCGGCGCGGACTTCGGCCGCCGCCTGCTGCGCCTGGAGTTCCTGCGCGAGGTCCTGGCCCGCCTGGGCTTCGAGTGCCACACGCGCGGCGACCTCATCGAGGCGCGGCTGGCGCGGCGGGACGCGGACGAGCTGGGCCGGGCCGTGCGGCTGCTCGGCCTGCTTCTGGGGCTGACGCGGCTGATGGACATGGCCATGGAGAACTCGGCCCAGGCCCAGTCCCTGGCCGAGGAGTTCCTGGCGCGGCACGCCCCGGACGCCGCGCGGCGGGCCGCCTCCGCCGACCCCTCGCATCCCTCCGCGGATGTGTTATGACGGGGCCGAGGCAATCCTTCAGACCCGGAGCACCGTCATGAACCGCACCGCCCCGCGCCGTCCCCTTCCCCTCGCCGTCCTGCTCTGCCTGGCCGCCCTCGTGGCGGGCTGCGGCATGAAGCCCCCGCCCATGGACCACTCCGAGTTCCGCTGGCAGTGCAACTTCGCCGGGACCGAGGGCAGCGGCAGCGGCGGCGACGACGGCGGCGGGTTTTACGGCCGCATGGGCTGCGACCCCTTCTACCAGGAGCAGGTCTGCCAGGAGTACTCCACGCGGCTGGAGGCTTTTTCCGGCGGCCTGCAGGAGTGCCTGAGCCTGTGCGCGGCCACGGGGGACCAGCTCTCCACGGACCGCGTCTACCACGACGACTGCCAGGGCGTGACCGTGGAGATCGCCACCATCTGCACCCGCTATTGCCGCCGCAATTTCCAATAACGTCAAAGGTTGCGTCGCGGGGGGAAAAGTCCTAGCATGCGCCTCTCGCCGCCGGGCGCGGCCGCTATCCCGCGGCCCGTCCCGGCGGACGCCACCTTGCGAGGCCGTCCATGACCGTCAAGATCAAGGCCCAGGGCCTTCGGGACTGGGGCATTCCCTTCGGCGACTACCTCGTGGTCGCCGGTCCCTGCAGCGCCGAGTCCGAGGAGCAGGTCCACGCCACCGTGGCCGAACTGGCCAAGCTTTCCGTCAATCTGGTCCGGGCCGGGCTGTGGAAGCCGCGCACCCGCCCCGGCTGCTTCGAGGGCGTGGGCGAGCCGGGCCTCAGGTGGCTCACGGAGGCGGGCAAGGCCCACGGGCTGCCCGTGACCACCGAGGTGGCCACGCCCCAGCACGTGGAGCAGGCGCTCAAGGCGGGCGTGGACGTGCTGTGGATCGGCGCGCGCACCACGGTCAACCCCTTCTCCGTGCAGCCCATCGCGGACGCGCTGAAGGGCGTGGACATCCCGGTCATGGTGAAGAACCCCATCAACCCGGACATCGAGCTGTGGATCGGCGCGCTGGAGCGCCTGAACGCCGCGGGGATCACCAAGCTGGCCGCCATCCACCGGGGCTTCACCGCCTACAAGAAGTCGCGCTTCCGCAACAAGCCCAACTGGAAGATCCCCATCGAGCTGCGCCGCCGCGTGCCCAGCCTGCCCATGATCTGCGACCCCTCGCACATCTCGGGCGCGCGCAAGCTCATCCCCGAGGTGGCCCAGACCGCGCTGGACCTGACCTTCGACGGCCTGATGATCGAGTCGCACATCAACCCGGACGTGGCCCTGTCCGACGCCAAGCAGCAGCTCGTCCCGGCCGACCTGGGCAAGGTCCTGGCCGGACTGGTGCCCATGCGCGCCACGCCGTCGAGCGACGAACTGAACTACATCCAGGGGCTGCGCAACATCATCGACCAGCTCGACGCCACGCTCATCGGCCTGCTCGGCCAGCGCATGACCATCGCCCGCGAGATCGGCCGCTTCAAGAAGCAGACCCGGCTCACGGTCTTCCAGCCCGGCCGCTGGAAGGAGACGCTGCAGACGCGCATCCGCAAGGGCAAGGACCTGGGGCTGGCCGAGGACTTCCTGCTGCGCGTCTACCAGTACATCCACGAGGAATCCATCCGCCACCAGGAAGAGGGCCTGAAGGACTGATGCAGACCCTGCGCGTCCGCCTCGTCCGCAGCCGGGACGACTCCTACGACATCGTCATCGCGCCGGGCCTGCTGCGCCGCCTGCCCGAGGAGCTGGCGCGGGACGGCGCGCGCCGCCACGCCCTGGTCTGCGACGCCAACACCCGCGTCCTGTTCGGCGAGGCCGCCCTGCGCGGCCTGCGCGCCGCGGGCCAGGAGGCCGACCTCGTCGAGGTCCCGGCGGGCGAGCGCAGCAAGACCCTGACGGTCCTCGAAGGCGTGTGCGAACGGCTGCGCGACCTGCGCTACTCGCGCAAGGACCGCCTCGTGGCCCTGGGCGGCGGCATGATCGGCGATCTGGCGGGGCTGGCGGCCGGATGCTACATGCGCGGCATCCCCTTCGTGCAGGTCCCCACCACCCTGCTCGCCCAGGTGGACTCCTCGGTGGGCGGCAAGGTCGCGGTCAACCTGCCCGGCGGCAAGAATTACGTCGGCCTCTTCAACCAGCCCGCGCGCGTGCTCGCCGACGTCTCGGCCCTGGCCTCCCTGCCGCGCCGCGAACTGCTCTCCGGCCTGGCCGAGGTCCTGAAATACGCGGTCATCGCCTCCCCCGCCCTCTTCGAGCGCCTGGAGGACGACCCGGACGCCTTGCTGCGCCTGGACCCGGACGCCGTGGCCCGCACCGTGGCCGACTGCTGCGCCATCAAGGCGGACATCGTGGAGCGCGACGAACGCGAGGCCGGGCCGCGCATGGTCCTCAACTACGGCCACACCCTGGGCCACGCCATCGAGGACGCCGCGGCCTACAGCCTCACCCACGGCGAATGCGTGGCCTACGGCATGCGCGCCGCGGCGCGCATCGCCCTGGCCCTGGGCCTCTTCCCCCAGGCCGGCTTCGCGCGCCACGAACGGCTCCTGGACGCCTACGGCCTGGCCCTCGCCCCCCTGGACCTCGACCCGGACCGCCTGCTGCGCATCGCCTCGGGCGACAAGAAGAACAGCGGCGGCCGCATCACCTTCATCCTGCCCACGGCCCTGGGCCAGACCACCCGCCGCGACGACGTGCCCGACGAGCTGGCGCGCCAGGCCCTGACCGAAACCCTGCGCCGGACCTGAGGCCGCGCGCGGGACCGCGCCCGGGCGGGAGGAACGCCTCCGGCGGCGAGGGCCGCGGGCCCTCGACCCGCTCCCTGGGCCGGGGGCAGCGACCGGCCGGACGCGGGCGCGACGGCGGGGGCGCGAAACGCGTTCAGCCATCGGTACGCCAGCGCCGGGCGGAACGTCCCGCGCGCCTGCTGTTTCGTCTGGCCTCCAGGGCCTTCCCGTGGTAGGAATCCGTATTCAGCAATCGTCACCGCACGCCACACGGGAGGGATCATGTTCAAGCACGCCGCCTTGCCGCTCTGTCTTCTGCTCATCGGTTGCACGCCCCAGATCGCCATGCAGACCATCCCCGTCTCCACCGACCCCGGCGGGGCGAACGTGGCCGTGGACGGCAAGGCCGCGTGCGTGGCCCCGTGCGAGGTCTCCCTGGCGCGCAACCAGGACCACATCCTGACCCTGACCCGGGACGGCTACCGGCAGCAGGACGTGATCATCAAGCGCCAGTACCAGACCACCAAGGTCCTGGTGAACGCCATCAACGACGGCGCGCAGGCCGCCAACTTCTTCGACAACGCCTGGATGGGGGCCAACAGCGGCGTGATGTCCATGAACCGCCAGGAGGACACCGGCGAGGCCTACGTGCTCACGCCCTCCACCGTCAGCCTGCGCCTGGTGCCGGTGAACGGATTCCCGGCCAGGACCAGCGAGGAGCAGGCCAGGCAGTCCCTGAACACGGAATTCTCGCCCCTCGACGCCATGGACGTGAGCGACCAGCAGATGCTGGAGAACGCCCTGGAGAACAGCCGCACCGGCCAGACCACGGCCTGGACCAACGACCGGTCCGGCGTCGCCTTCTCCGTGGTCCCCGAGGAAGCCATGCAGAACGATGCGGGCAACGTGGAGCGCTGGTTCACCCTGGGCGCGCGCAAGGACGGACGCACCGCCACGGGCCACTACCAGGCCTACCGCGCGGGCCGCGGCGAATGGGCCCTGGCCCTGCCCGCCACGCCCGGCGTCCCGCCCTCGGACAAGGGCGCGGACGACATCACCCGGCGCGAGACCCTGCGCGCCCTGGGGCAGGCCCCCTGGCCCAGCGTGGGCAAGAGCTGGGACCTGGGCTCGTCCGGCTCCACCCGCACCAAGACCTCCGCCTCGCCGGACGGCTCCTCCACCACCACGACCACCACCACGACCAAGACCTCGGTCTCGGCGGGCGTGCACGCCAACCCCGGCGCGCTGGTCAACGTCCTCGACGCGCTGATCGGCGAATAGACCGAACGCGCGCGGCGCGGCCCGGAGCATCGCCCCGGGCCGCGCCGCGCGCGTGCCGTTCCGAACGGTTCCGGCCTTCCCCCGGCCGCTTGGCCCCGCGCCCTACTCCCCGGCCGGGCGGCCGGTCAGCTCGGCCCGGATGGCGCGCAGTTCGGAGGCGATCTCCTGCAGGAGGCCGGAGCGGCGGTCGCCTTCCAGGGCCTTTTTGGCCCCGTCGATGGTCAGTTTCTCTTCCCAGAGCAGGTGCTTGACGCGGCGGACGACCTCGATGGTCTCCTCGGTGTAGGCGCGCTGGCCGGACGGCGTGCGCACGGGCCGGATCTGCTCGAACTCGGACTCCCAAAAACGCAGCACGTAGGGCTTGATGCCGAGCAGCGCGGCCGCCTGCCCGATCTTGTACGTCTTCTGCCTGGGCTGCGCTTCCATGACCAGCCACTGTAGCCGCGCCGCGCCCGAAAGTAAAACCCGCCGGGCAGGATTCCTGCCCGGCGGGTTGCGTCCTCTTTTGCCGGGCCGTGCCCGCTGCCGCTTACTGCTGCGTGACCGGCAGCGCGTCCGCGAGCTTGCCGAGCACCTGCCCGTGCGCCTTGTCCACGTCCGCGTCGCGCAGGGTGCGGTCCGCGGCGCGGTAGGTCAGGCGGAAGGTCAGGTTGCGCGCCCCACCGCCCGCGGGCCGGAAGGAGTCCACCAGCCGGGCGTCCGCCAGCAGGCGCACCCCGGCCCCGCGCATGGCCGAAAGAATCGCCTCCACCTGCACCCCGTCCGGCGTGACCAGCGTCACGTCGCGCCAGGAGGCCGGGAAGCGCGGCAGCTCGCGGAACGAGACGTCGCGCGCCGCATGGGCCGCGCGCAGCGCCGCCGCGTCCAGCTCGGCCATCCAGACCTCGGAACGCGCCTTGACCGTCTCCGCGATCTCGGGCCGGAGCAGGCCCATGACGCCCAGCGCCCGGCCGCCCGCCGCAACCTCCACGCACGGCGCGAGCCAGGAATGGCCCTCCCGCAGCGCGAAGCCCAGACCGGCCCCGCCGATGCCCAGCGCCCGCGCCAGGTCCTCCACCAGCCCCTTGAGGTCGGCGTAGTCCGCCGCCGCGTCCTGCGGGCAGGGATGCCCGGCCGGGAAGCGGCTCCCGTGCAGCAGCAGCGCTAGGCGCGGCTCCTCCCGGGTCCTGGTGTCGCTCGTCCCGTCCAGGAAAAAGGCCTTGGCGTACTCGAACAGCCTGACGTCCGGGGTGTTCTGGTTCAGGTTCTGGCGCAGCGAGAGCAGCAGCCCGGCGGACACCGCCGTGCGCAGCACGCCCTGCTCCTCGGAGAGCGGATTGGCCACGCGCACCCGGCCCGCCTGCGGCAGACCCAGGACGTCCAGGTCGCTCTCGGAGACGAAGCTGTAGTTGACGCACTCCGCCAGACCCGCGCCGCGGCCCCAGTTCTTGAGCAGCATCATGAAATCGTAGTCGCCGCCGCCCACGGGCGCGCCCGCGCCGCCCGCCACCGCGGGCATGGTCTCGGGGATGCGGTCGATGCCGTAGACCCGCGCGATCTCCTCCACGAGGTCGATCTCGCGCTCCAGGTCGCGGCGGTACGAGGGCGGAAAGACCAGCCAGTCCGCCGCGTCCTCCTCCTCGATGGCGCAGCCCAGACCCGTGAGCGTGCGCGCGCAAAAACCCGCGTCGAAATCGATGCCCACCACGGCGGCCGCCCGCGCCGGCCGGAAACGCAGACGCGGCGTCTCCCACGGCCGGGGCTCGGCCTGGCTCACGCCCGCCAGCAGCCGCCCGCCGGTCAATTCGGCCGCGAGCTGCGCCGCGCGCGCCAGGGCATGGCGCGATCCCGGCTGGTCCACGCCGCGCTCGAACCGGTGCGAGGCCTCGGAATGCAGCCCCAGCCGCCGCGCCGTGCGCCGGATCGTGCCCGGCCGGAAGACCGCGCACTCCAACAGCATGTTGCGCGACCCGTCGCCGATCTCGGAGTTGGCCCCGCCCATCACGCCCGCCAGGGCCACGGGCTTGGCCCCGTCCCAGATCAGCAGGTCGGACTCCAGCAGGCTGCGCTCCTGGCCGTCCAGGGTCACGAAGGCCGTGCCCGCCTCGGCCAGGGCCACGCGGATCACCCCGTCCTCGATCAGGTCCAGATCGAAGGCGTGCAGCGGCTGGCCCGTCTCCAGCATGACGTAGTTGGTCACGTCCACCACGTTGCTGATGGGCCGCTGCCCCATGGCGATCAACCGGTAGCGCAGCCAGGCCGGGGACGGCCCGATGCGCATGTCCCGCACGATGCGGGCCTGATAGAGCGGACACTGCTCGCCGTCCGCGATCTCGATGCGCACCACGTCCTGGGCGCGCTCCGAGGCGTCCTCGACAAGCTCCACCTTGGGCATGGCGAAAGGCAGACGGAACGTCGCCGCCACCTCGCGCGCCAGACCCATGATCGACAAACAGTCCGCCCGGTTGGGCGTCAGATCGATCTCCAGCACGTGGCTGTCCAGGGCCAGGGCCTCCACCAGCCGCGCCCCCACCGGCAAGGCGTCGTCCAGCACGAGAATGCCCTCGTGCCCCTCGCCCAGCCCCAGCTCGCGCTCGGAACAGATCATGCCGAACGACTCGCGGCCCCTGATCTTCGCCTTCTTGATCGCAAGACCGCCCGGCAACACCGCGCCGATGCGCGCCACCGCCACCTTCTGGCCCTGCGCCACGTTGGGCGCGCCGCAGACGATGTCCAGAACCTCGCCGCCCACGTCCACGCGCGTCAGCGAAAGCTTGTCCGCCTCGGGATGCCGGCCGCGCTCCACCACCCGGCCGACCACCACGTCCGAAATGGCCTCGAACGGACGATGGACCGCGTCCACCTCCAGACCGAGCATCGTCAGCCTGTCCGCCAACTCCTGAACGTCACCCTCGAACGGCACGAACTCGCGCAGCCAATTGAGCGAAAGCAGCATGGTGAAGATGCCTCCGGCGGCCGGGGAGAGGGGGAACCCCCCTTTTGGAAAAGGGGGGTTCCCCCTCTCCCCGGACCCCTCTCC
>JALHJW010000044.1 GCA_022839785.1 Desulfovibrio sp.
AGCACCTTCCTGGGCTTCATGGGCCTGGGCAGCCGGGCCTGCGCCTCCACCGACTCCCTGACCAGAAGCGAGGAGAGCTCGATGGCCGCGGCGTCGCTGATGCCGGCGTCCCTGGCCCTTGCCAGGTACCGGTCACGCACCTGCTCCTCCACCCGGAGGTCGCGCACGGGCATGGCCTTCTCCACCTTCTGGTGGCCCATGTTCAGGGCGATGCTCATGCGCTTCTTGATCAGGTCCATTATCTCGTTGTCGATCTCCTCGATCTTCCAGCGTATCCCTTCCACGCTATCAGTCAACGGTACCACCTCTCATGCTAAGGTCCGCCAGCGCCAGGGCGGCCGCGGCCTCTATGACCGGCACGGCCCTCGGCGCGATGCAGGGGTCATGTCGTCCCTCTATCTTAAGTTCGGTCTGCCTACCGCTCCTCACGTCCAGGGAGCGCTGGGCCCTGGCGATGGAGGCGGTGGGCTTGATGGCCACCCGGAACACCAGGGGCATGCCGTTGGTTATGCCGCCGAGAATGCCGCCGGCGTCGTTCTTGGCCGTGCGCACCTTCCCCTCCAGAAGCACGAAGGGGTCGTTGTGCTGCGATCCCCGCATGGCCGCGGCCGCGAAGCCCGAACCGAACTCGATGCCCTTGACCCCGGGCACGGCGAACACCATCTTTGAAATCTCACCCTCCACCGTGTCGAAGAACGGCTCGCCCAGGCCCATGGGCAGTCCGTCCACCACGCACTGCACCACCCCGCCCACGCTGTCGCCCTCCTCCCCGGCGGCCATGATCTCCTGGCGCATGGCCCCGGCCAGCTCCGGGGTGGCCGCGCGCACCTCGTTGGAGCGGGAGAGCAGGGCCTCGGCGAATCCGCGGTCCTCCTGGTCCCTCACGCCCCCTATCTGCCGGACGTAGCCGGCGACGCGAACGCCCCGCTCCTCCAGGAGCATCTTGGCCACGGCGCCCGCGGCCACCAGGGCCACGGTCATGCGCCCGGAGAACTGCCCCCCGCCGCGCAGGTCCACGCACTCCGAGTACTTGGAGCGGGCGGTGAGGTCGGCGTGCCCCGGTCGGGGCACGTCCTTGAAGCGGTCGTACTTCCGGGAATCGGTGTCCCGGTTCATGACCACCAGGGTGATGGGGCCTCCGGTGCTCTTGCCCTCCACAATCCCGGACAGCACCTCTATCCTGTCCTCCTCCCTCCTGGGCGTTCCTATGCCCGCGGAAGGCCTGCGCAGGTCAACCTCGCCCTGCAGGCGTCCCAGGTCCACGGCCATCCCCGGCGGGACCCCGTCCAGGACCGCTCCGACGCACGGTCCGTGGCTGGCCCCGAACAGGGTCAGGCGCAGCTCGCTTCCTATGGTGTTCAAGGTATCAACTCCATCCTGGCCCCCAGGGACCTCATGTCCTGCACGAAGTCGGGGTATGAGATGCGATGGCACTCCCCATCGCTTATGATCGTGTCTCCGTCGGCCACCAGGGCGGCCACGGCCGCGGCCATCAGGATGCGGTGGTCGTTGCGCGAGTCCACCGTCGTTCCCTTCAGAGGGCGTCCTCCGCGGACCACGCAGCCGTCCGGGGTCTCCTCGATGTCCGCCCCCATGTCCTTCAGGAAGGCCGAGGTGGCCGCGATGCGGTCGCTCTCCTTGAGTCGGACGTGAGCGGCGTTGTATATGCGGCTCCGCCCGTCAGCGCAGGCGCACAGCACCGCCACCATGGGGAAGAGGTCCGGGGCGTCCCCCAGGTCGATGTCCGTTCCGATAAGCCCGGCCTCCTTGCAGGTGAGCTCCGTTCCCCTCCACTCGACCCTGGCCCCCATGGCCTTGAGGATGTCCAGGAAGGCCCGGTCGCCCTGGGCGTCCGAGGGGTCGAGGTTGCCCACCCCCACCCTTCCGGTCAGCGCGCCCGCGGCCAGCGGAAAGGCCGCGGAGGAGAAGTCCCCGGGGATGGTGTAGTCCTGCGGGCGGTAGCGCTGCCCTCC
>JALHJW010000045.1 GCA_022839785.1 Desulfovibrio sp.
ACGGCCCGAATTCCCCGCCGTACTGGGAAGAATTCAAGATGCCCTACGCGCCGCAGCACAACTGCATCTCGGCGCTGATGTACCTGCGCGAGCACCCCGTCAACATCAAGGGCCAGCGCGTTGCGCCCGTGGTCTGGGAGAGCAACTGCATGGAAGAGGTTTGCGGGGCCTGCACGATGCTGGTCAACGGCGTGCCGCGGCAGGCGTGTGCGGCGCTCGTGGACGAGCTGGAGCAGCCGATCCGGCTCGAGCCGCTGACCAAGTTCCCGGTGATCCGCGACCTGCTGGTGGACCGGCAGAAGATGTTCGACGGCCTGATCCAGGTCAAAGCCTGGGTCCCGCTCGACGGCTCGCAGGACATCCACCTGCACGCGCCGCGCATCTCGCCGGTGGAACAGTCGCTCCGCTACATCTTCTCGCGCTGCATGACCTGCGGCTGCTGCATGGAGGTCTGCCCGCAATACCACGACGGCTCGCCCTTCGTCGGTCCGGCGCCGCTCGGCCAGGTGGCCCTGCACAACGCGCACCCGACCGGCGGGTTCTTCAAGGCCGACCGGCTGCATGCGATCATGGGCCCCGGCGGGATCACCGACTGCGGCAACGCGCAGAACTGCGTGCACTGCAAGACCTGCGACATCAAGGATCCGACGCAGAACATCGACTGGGTCCCCCCGCAGGGCGGCGAAGGCATTCATGGCCATGTCGCCGTCGCCGATGGACAGGGCGTCGTACCCCATCTCCGGGCACAGGGCCGGCAGGACCTTCTTGATGGAGTAGCTGCCGTTCATCGCCCTGAGATAGCAGCTCCTGTCCCGGAAGACGGTCATCAGGTCGATCAGACGCTCGATGACCGAGCGGATTCCGGCCCCATGCCGGGGGAACAGGTCGGCCAGGTCCTCGAGGATGCGCCGTTCAAAGGACAGGTTGTAGACCAGGATGACGGCGCAGTCGCTGGTGTCGCGCAGCAGCCGCTCCGTGAACTCCAGGCGCGGATCGATGCCGGCCTCGGCCAGGTAGGAATAATGCTCCAGGCGCTCCCCCCGCCGCAGGTGCAGGGAATACTGGAAGGGGACCTGCTGATAGGGCCGCTGGTTGTCAAACCCGGGCACCGCCTGCATGAAGGTCTCGAAATCCAGGAAGCCGGCCGGTTCACGGATCGCGGCCAGAAACTCCCTGATCCGCTGCCGGTCGACAAACTGCCGGCCGTGCAGCTCGGCCTCGACCTGCATCCGCTGGGCCGCTGTCAGCCAGAGGCCGGGCGGGAGCTGGCCGAAATGCACTATCCCCCGGGAGTAGAGCTCGAACTTCTGGGCGGTCGGCATCCTGGTCAGGGAAAAGACCGAGGGCTCCGGCACATGCGCCCAGCAATGGGCTTTGAAATCGCACTCGTACGGATCAAGGCAGTGCGGGCCGATATCCCTGGCCGGCATGGGCGCGCCCGGCGCAACGGCCCCTTTGAGCCGCTCCAGTTCCGCCTTCACATCGTTTTGCTTCGCCAGGGTGATGTCCGTGACCGGGACAACGGTGAAGAGCGAGCGGATATCAAGCGGGCCCTGCCGCACGTACCGGTTGTTGATGTGGACCAGGGCCACGGCCGCGACATCCAGGCCCGAGCCGCCGACCACATAGTGCTGGATGGCCGCGTCGTCAAGGTGGACATCCTTGACCTCGGTGGCGGACTTGACCTCGTACAGCTCCCAGCCGGACTCCCCCCGGTGCAGGATGTCGACCATCACCAGGACGTCGTCGTGCAGGAAGGCCGCCTCGTAGATCGTCCGCGCCCCGGCCAGGATGAGCTCCCGGGTCCTGTCGATGTTCTCCGCGATGCGGGCGTGATCGAAGACGATGGTTTCCCCGCCGGGAAAAAGTTCCCGGGCCAGCTCCCCGACATCGGTGCCGCTCCGGAACCGGGCCAGCAGCCCCGCGTCC
>JALHJW010000046.1 GCA_022839785.1 Desulfovibrio sp.
CGCACCAGGTCAACGTCCTCCAAGATGGCATCTTCCGGAACTCCGCCCACGCTCTGTACCACCTCCCTGCGGGCAAAGATGGCCTGGTCGCCGTAGGGCAGGCCGAGCCGGCCGGACCGGAAATTTGCCCCCCATTCGATGAGGCGGTATTGCGCTCCCCGCGCATCGATGGCCAGGCGGAAGGCTCCGGCGGCGGTCCCGGGCCGGGAGAGCGTGGCCCGGACATGGGCGGCGAAATCCGCCGGCAACAAGGTATCGCAGTGGAGGAAGACAAGGTATTCCCCGGATGAGCGGCGCAGGCCGTGGTTCAACTGGCTGCCCCGGCCGGGGGTTGCGGCGGTCAGGCCAACCCCGTGGCGGCGCGCCACGGCGGCTGTCCCGTCTTGGCTGCCGCCGTCGGCGACGATGATTTCCAGTCCCGGACTTCCCCGCAGGCCGGCCAGCAGCCGGTCCAGGCTGGAGGCATCATTCAGCGTCGGGACAATCACGGAGATGTCGGAGGTCTTCCGGGCGGTCAATATCGTGCAGCTCCGTCAGGGTTGCTGTTGTCAAGCCGGCCAGGCGGGCCCGATCCATGGTCCGGCGGAAGGTGTCGGCGCTGCCCCAGGCGATGCCGTTGAACAGCGTGGCCATTCTGGGCTCCGTTTCGCGGCGCAGACCGATAAGGTAATATCCGCCGTCTCGGGCCGGGCCGATGACCATCTCGTAATCACGGAGATGATCCAGGGCCCGGGCAAGGAGGGGCGCATTGAGTTCCGGGCAGTCGGTGCCGATCAGCACCGCCCGCTCGGTCCCCCTGGCCCAGGAAGCGCGGAAGGCAGCGGCCATGCGTTGGCCGAGGCCGTTGCCAAACTGTTCGGCCAGGGTGATGCCCTCCCCTATCCAGGCCCGCATCTGTTGCCGGGTTCCCCCCGTATACCAGAGAGAGAGCCCGGCGTCGCGGTCGTGGAGCAGGCTCCTTGCCGCGGCGATGGTCCGTTCGGCAAGGCAGGCATGCACCGCCGCCGCTTGCTCTTCCCCCAGGCGGGGGATCAGCCGGGTTTTTACTTTGCCCGGCAGCGGATAGCGGGTAAAAACAAGTATCTCTTCCCGAAGGGGTGTCTGTTGAACCATGGGATCGCAGGCAGTGGCCAATCTGAAAGCGTAATAGTAGCACAGGAGCCGATATTTGTCATGAACGGCGGCACCCGGCGAAAAAAAAGGTCCGAATCGTACCGGGACAGAACATACCGCACCCTGGAGCGGTCGGGATTGATTTCCTCTTTCGTCCGGATGGTGGAAACGGATCTCCATATTCTCGCCCCCGTCAATGTGGAGGATGAGGCGCTCCGCCTGGTTGCCGAAGTGCGGCGGCAGATCGAGGGGTACATCAGGCGCAGCCCCCTGTTTGTTGACAGCCTGCACCCCTTGCCCATGGACGAGGCCGCCCCGCCGGCTGTCCGGGAAATGCTCCGGGCGGGTCTGGCCGCCGATGTCGGGCCGATGGCCGCCGTTGCCGGCACCATTGCCGAATTCGTCGGTCTCGGTCTGCAGCGGTCAGGCATTGCGGATTTGATTGTTGAAAACGGCGGTGATATATATATAGCGAGAGAGCGGGAGAGCACCATCGCCGTTTTCGCGGCCGAGTCGCCCCTGAACAACAGGGTGGGCATCCGCCTGCCGCCCGCCGTCATGCCCTGCGGTGTCTGCTGCTCTTCCGGGACCGTCGGTCACTCAAGAAGTTTCGGCTGCGCCGACGCGGTGGTGGTTGCCGCGCCGTCAACCGCCCTGGCCGATGCCGCCGCCACCCGGATCGGCAACGAAGTGGATTGCGCTCCCGCCGGGATTGACCGGGCCCTGCGGGCGGCCGGAGCCATTGCCGGGTTGTCGGGGGTTCTGATCATCCGGGGCGACAGGCTCGGCGCCCTGGGC
>JALHJW010000047.1 GCA_022839785.1 Desulfovibrio sp.
CTGATCACCACCTTCAATGAAGAGTTCCTTGGCAAATTCGAATTTGAGGATGATTTTCTCCATCAACCCAGGAAACTGCTGAATACGATTCACGCCGATACGGATTCCATCGCACCGTTTCCTGAATTACAGACCTTGCGGCGCAACGGGGGGAAAAATGGCTGCTGAGACAACGAAGGACAGGCAGAAAATAGTTCTGGCCAACTGGAAGGCGCATCTGTCGCCGGCCCAGGCGGAAAAGTGGACGGCCGAGTTCGTCCGCCTCTATCTGCCGACGTCGATTCACGTCATTCTGGCGGTCCCGGACATCGTCCTTTCCGCCGTGCACGCCCTGACCCGGGACCTGAAAAATGTGTCACTTGCCGCCCAGGACGTCTCGCCCTTTCCGCCGGGGGGCTACACCGGGGCAACGCCGGCCGCCTGGCTGGAGGGTCTTGCCGGTTATGTCCTGATCGGCCACCGGGAGCGGCGCCGCTATTTTCATGAGACGGTTCAGGATGCCGCCAACAAGATCAGCGAGGCCGCGGCGGCGGGCCTTCGCCCGATCCTGTGCCTGCCCGGGACCGACATTGCCGGGCATCTGGCCCCGGTTGATTCGGCCGACCTGGAGCGGTTGATTCTCGCCTATACACCCGATGACGCCGAAGCGCTGGAGGTGGCGAGGAACAGGGAGCCGGTCGCCGCCGCGGTCCGGCAGCTGGCCGAAGCGGCCGGGGGCCGGCCGGTCCTGTACGGGGGAGGGGTCAACGCTGACAACGTCGCCGACTTGATAACCATTCCCGGCCTGGCGGGGGTGATGGCCGCCGGCGGGAGCCTCAGGCCTTCCGGGTTCATCAGTATGCTCAACAATGCGGATCGGGCCCTTGCCGCCGCTTCGTGAGCCGCATCCCGCGACGGAGCACCTCTGCCCATGATCGACTTCACCCCTGAACAGCTGCAGCGCTACAGCCGGCAGATCATCCTCAAGGAAATCGGCATAGAAGGCCAGGCAAAGCTGCGGCGGGCCAGGGTGCTGATTGCCGGGGCCGGCGGCCTCGGTTCGCCGGCGGCCCTTTACCTGGCGGCGGCCGGGGTGGGGGCCATTGACATCGTCGACAGCGACGTGGTGGAGGTCTCCAACCTGCAGCGCCAGATAGCGCATGGCACTTCCGACATCGGCAGGGCCAAGGCGCAGTCGGCGGCGGAGGCCATGCTGGCCGTCAATCCGGAAATCAAGGTCCGCCCCCTGCAGACGAGGCTGCGGGCCGACAACATCATGGAACTGGTCCGCGGCATGGATTTCGTCCTGGACGGCACCGATAATTTTCCGGCCAAATTTCTGCTCAACGATGCCTGCGTTCTCGCCGGCACTCCCCTGTCCCACGGCGGCGTGCTCGGCTTCGCCGGACAGGCCATGACCATCCTCCCGGGGCGGTCGGCCTGCTACCGGTGCGTTTTCCGGCGGCCGCCTCCACCCGGGGCGGTCTCCACATGTTCGGAAGCGGGCATCCTGGGGGCGGTGGCCGGACTGCTCGGCACGATCCAGGCTGCCGAAGCGGTCAAGTGCATCACCGGCGCCGGCGTCCTGCTGACCGATGTTCTGCTCCGCTTTGACGCACTGACAATGGATTTCCGCCGGATTCCCCTGGCCCGCCAGGAGGATTGTCCTCTCTGCGGCAAAGCGCCGGCCATAACCGCACCAGTCGACATCCCCTGGCCGGCGTGCCCGGGGGCCGAACAATGCCCATGAACAATCCGGCCAGGTCACCTGCAGTGAAGGCTGCGGGACAGGGCCGGGATTCCCGGCCACGGGGAGGGAAGCAGCCATGAACGGCGGCGGCCGGCGGCCCGATGCCGAAAAAAACCTGGTGGGCACCGGCTGCCCCATGAACCTGGTCTACGCCAAGTTTGAGCTGGCAAAGCTGGAACA
>JALHJW010000048.1 GCA_022839785.1 Desulfovibrio sp.
TCGCGCATCTGGGCGCGGTACTCCTGGAGCGTGCGGAAGCGGGCCTCGCCCGCGTGGTGCTCCGGGCTGAGGCCCGGGGCCGAAAGGCCGAACCCCATGTCCGCGTCCTTGGCGTCGGCCAGGATGAAATCGCGGCAGGACGAATCGGCGAGGATGCGGGCGAGTTTCTGATCGAGTGATTTCTGCATGGGGTCCGGCTCCGGCACGGTTGATTCAAGCGAGTCCTCAAGTATACACCGCCGACGCAGATCGGTTCCACGGGAATTGGCCGGTTCCCCGCGACTCCCCTAGGACTTATTCAATCCGCCGTCCGACCCGTGTAGAATCGGGTTCTCGGCCGTGCCGGACCCGCCTGTGACCCCAGAAACGTCCCCTCGGAGCACCCTGATGCGAGACTTCAGCTACTCGATTCTGTTCGTTCTCCTGGCCTTTTCCGGTCTATCTGCTGAAACGACCCTCTACGTGGCCCCCAGCGGCCGGGACTCCAACCCCGGCACCCGGCAGGCCCCGCTCGCCACCCTGGCCGCCGCCCGCGATCGAGTCCGCCAGGTCAAGGCCGAGCAGCCGGGCGACGCGATCCAGGTCGTCTTCGCCGCGGGAACCTACACCTTCTCGGAACCGGTCCCGTTCACCGCCCAGGATTCCGGCACGGCACAAGCCCCGATCGTCTATCGGGCCTGGCCCGGCGCAGAGGTCCGCTTCACCGGCGGCGTGACCGTCGGCAACTGGGGACCGGCGACCGATCAGGCTGTTCTGGACCGGCTGCCGGAGCCCTCGCGAGCCCAGGTGCGAGTGGCCGATCTGAAAGCTCAGGGGATCACCAACTACGGCAATCTGGCCCCGCACGGCTTCTCTGCCGGCAGCCCGGCCGCCGAGGCCGAGTTGTTCTACGACGACCAGCCCATGACCCTGGCCCGCTGGCCGAACGAGGGCTTTCGCGGCGTCGAAGCAACCGAGGGGGTGGAACGTGTGAAGGTCGATACCGACCGGCTCGCTCGCTGGGTTGAAGAGACCGACCCCTGGGTATTCGCCTACTGGCATCACGACTGGGCCGAACTGCACGAACCGATTGCCGGGATCGACGCCGGCGCCCAGGTGCTGATCCGCTCGGAGAAGATCAAGCCCGCCTACGGCATCACCAAGGGCCGGGCGCGATGGTACGCCTTCAACCTGCTCAGCGAACTCGACGAGCCGGGCGAGTTCTACCTCGACCGGGCCGCCGGCCGGCTCTACTTCTGGCCGCCCGTGCCCGACGGCCCCGTGCCCGACGGCCGGGCCGTGGTCAAGGCCTCGCGGGGTTACGTCCTGGAGCGGGCGCTCATGGACAAGCACCTGGCCGTCCTGGCCCACCGGGCCGGCGCCGAGCTGTGGGTGGGCTGGAAGGTGGCCGAGCGCGACGGTGACGTGGTGCTCCTGCGGCGCGGGCAGCGCGAGGCGCGGGTCCGTCCCCGGGTCATCGTGGGCGCCGATGGGCCGGCCTCCACCGTCGCCCGCTGGGTGGGGATGCCCCAGGAGCATTTCGTCCACGGCGCCGAGGTGGAGGTCGTGCTGCCCACGCCCCGGCCGGCTGCCGAGATCTATTTTCACCCGGCCTATGCCGGGGGCTATGGCTGGCTCTTTCCCAAGGGCGAGACGGCCAACGTGGGGGTGGCGGTCAACGTGGGCATGGGCGGGCGGCCCGGCGAGGCGCTGGCCCACCTCCTGGACAGCCTGGGCCTGCAGGCGGCCTCTGTCGTCGGGCGGTTGGGGGGCGCTGTGCCCACGGGCGGCCCCGTGGCGCGGCTGC
>JALHJW010000021.1 GCA_022839785.1 Desulfovibrio sp.
GCCACGTCATCATGCTGGCCAGCGACATCTCCGACAAGGTCCGCCTGCTGGAGGAAACGGTCAGGACGAGCCGGCTCGCATCGCTGGGCGAGCTGGCCGATTGCACCACAGGAATGTCGGCCACCGGCTCACCATGGAGCACCCGCAGTGCCGCCCGCGCGGCAAGCCGCCCCTGCTCGCGCACATCCACGAACGGCCCCCCCACGGTCCCCTCGCCGAGAAAGACGTTCCAGAAGCTGTAGAGGGGAAGGCCCGCCTGCCGCAGCAGGCCTGTCTGCTCATGGAACGAGAGGAGATTTCCCGAGCGGTCGCGGATCGACCCGTTGATGAGGATTAGGGTGCCGCTGGCAGGGGACTGGAGCCGTGCGATGATCTCCTCGGCCGACAGGTCGTTCCAGAAATCGAACGTCACCCGTCCCGCGAATGCCTGGCTTACCGCCATGAGGCGCTGGGCATTGAGGCGGTCCGTGAGCTCCCGGGTGCCGCCGATGACGATCATTCCGGTCGTGCCGGGATGAAGCGCCAGGGCCTGCCTGATGACCCCCGCACAATCGGGATCGGCCCTGACGCCCGTATGCCGGTCAGAGGCGGTGGGGAGCGGATCGGGGCCGACGGTTGCGCAGGATACGATGGGCGCACCGCGGAACAGGTCACGGCGGTTGGCGAGAGCGTAGTCGAGCGCCTCGTTGCCGGATGCGATCACCAGGTTGAACGACCGTTGCCGCAGCTTATGGTGCAACACCGCGTCAAACATGCGGGAAACCTGGGCGGACTGCCGGTGACGCTTCACGTCGAGATATTCCACATCCATGTGAATCCGCTCGAAGGAATTCGACAGCACATCCTGGATTCCCGCCATGACCTGATCAGCCCACGGATAGCCGGGGTGATAGGAATGGAGCACCAGGATGTGGTTGGCCGCCCGCGCCTCGTAATCGGCGCGTGCCGGAGCGGGATACGCCCCAACGAGCATAACCACCGGCCATAGGCGCGCCAGCGCACAAACGAAACAACGTCGTCGGATCAATCGAAACATAACGCTCTCTTGACAAAAACAACATCGTTAAATCACTGTATTCAATCTAACAAAAACTGTTTATTAGCACTTTCTATTCCACACGGTGATCGGCCTCTCTGTTTCTTTCACCATAACCATACATATCAATTAATAAACGTATCTCCTCCCTCTCCACCGCTGCCCGGCAGGATACCCCCCGCAGAGCGGGAAAACGTGAAATAGCGGCGCCGCATACCGCTCCAGGCGCCAGACCCATTTGATTTCCGGGTGTTAACGTCCTTCTGTTCTTTAGCGTACACTAATGCCATTTCGCAACAGAGGACAGCCCTGTAGCCGCATGATTTTGGTTGGTCCCGGGGGATGGGTATGATATGAGATAGGCCGTGAACACGACTCTCCCATTACGCAAACGTCTCAAGTGGCACCTGGGCGTCTTGGCGGCCATCGTCGCGACCCTGCCGGTACTGCTGCTTCCCGCGCCGGCCGCCGTGGCCCTCGGAGGAGCGGCCGGCGCTCTCGCCTTCCGGCTCCTGGGCAAGGTGCGCCGGAACACCGTCACGAACATCAGGAACGCGCTCCCCGCGCTCCAATCCATGGAAGGGTGGGATCCGGCAGCGGGCACGCCGGAGGAGATCGCCCGGCGCACCTTCGTCAACCTGGGGCGGACCGCCGTGGAGATCATCAAGCTCTGCTACGGCCAGGGACAGGGCCTGGTGGAGAGGACGGAACTGCGGGGAATGGAGCACTACCTGCGGGCAAAGGAGCGGGGCAAGGGGGTCATCTTCATCACGGGGCATTGCGACAACTGGGAGATCGTGGCCCACGCCTTCGGCACCCATTCCGACGGCATGGCCGTGGTGGCCCGCCGCCAGAAATACGAGCCGCTGACAAAGCTGCTGGAGCGGCTGCGCAACCGGCACGGCAACAGTATCATCTATGCCGACGGCGCGGCACGGCAGATCTTTTTCCGCTTGAGGAAGAACGGGGCCATCGGCCTGCTCATGGACCAGGCAGTCCATCCCGGCGAGGGTGAGTTGGTGGAGTTTCTCGGAAGAAAGGCATGGACCACCACCATGCCGGCCCTGCTGGCGGCCAAGACCGGCGCGGCCCTGGTCCCCGGATTCGGGAGGCGGGAGGGGAATCGTCACGTGCTGGAATTCTTCCCCGAAATAGCACCCGACCCCGCCGGCGATCCCATCGCCACCACCAGGCTCCTCAACCGCGCCATCGAGGCGTACATCGTCCGCTACCCGGACCAGTGGCTCTGGGTCTATAACCGCTGGAAGCGGGTACCAACGGAACAGTAGCCGCCCCGTATCCCCTGCGGCGATCCCGCGAGTTTGTCAATGGATGGCACAGCCGGGGTGCGGCGGCTCAGATCAGGCCGGGCGCCTCCCGGCAGCGGCCTTCAGCTTTTCCATGTCGAAGATCACCACGCGGCTCCCGTCCACCTCGATGAGCCCCTCCTCCTTCAGCTTGCGGAACGAACGGGACAGGGTCTCGCTCACCGTGCCCAGGCGTGACGCCAGCTCCCCCTTTTTCATGTCCAGATCCAGGTAGGTCGTTCCCTGGAACGAGGTGGACTTGCGCTCGGCCAGCTCCACCAGGTGGGCGGCCAGGCGCGCCGGCACCTCCGCGAAGGTGAGTTCCTCGATCTGCCGGGCAAAGCGGCGCAGCATCAGAGACAGCGACACGATCAGGTTCAGGGAGAAGCGCGGATTGCGCTCCAGCAGCCCCATGAAGCCCTCGCGCGGGAAGAAGATCGCCTCCCCCTTCTCCACGGCCCGGGCCTCGGCCGGGTACTTGCCGTCGCCGAAGAAAGCAGCCTCGGCAAAGGTTTCGCCGGGATGAACGAAGTGGAGGACCTTCTCCTTGCCGTCGGGCGAGACCTTGCAGAGCTTCATGCTCCCCTGGGCCAGGAGGTAAAAACCGTTTGCCGGCTCCCCTTCGGCAAAGACGGTTTCCCCCCGGGCAAAGGGGCGGCGGGCTGCAATGACCGCCACTTCGGCCAGGTGGTTCTCGTCCAGGCCGGAAAAGAGAAGCGATTTCCTGAGGATGTCCCTGATGTCCATGAAAAGTCCTTTCAGTCTCGGTCGACCGCGCATCCCCGGGCACCGAGGGTCTGTCTCACCATGAGGCGGAACAGGTGCTCCATGCCCGATTGGACGTCGGGTGATTCGATGATGCCCAGGGCCCGGGCGATTGCCTCGAAGGTGGCCAGCCCCTGGGGATGATTCTCCCGCCGGACGCCCCACTCGGTGGGAGGGCCCGGCGGGAGCCGGACCATCTCTGCGCGGGCGAGGCCGGGCAACCGTCGGCCCATGCGGGACGCCTGGCGCCAGGTGCCGTCGGGCACCACCAGGGTGACGGGCCGTCCGTCCCGTTCCAGCAGTTCCCGGTCCAAGACGGGGACGTCGTCGCCGGGATAGAGCAGAAGGATGCGCCGCGCCAGGGTGTCCAGATCGCTCAGGTCCAGGGAGCGGCCCAGTTCCCCGTGGATGCGCAGTTCGCTGTTGGGGAGCATCTCCAGGGCCAGGGGGCCCGTAGCCGTGGTTTTCGAGTATTCCCGGTGGTGCATGACCAGGACCACGCGGGTAGCAAGGGAATACCGCGGCAGCGCCGGGCAGACGCACCGGTGGATATGCATGCGGCACCGCGCGCAGCGCTCGCTCCGTTTCGATCTGGTACCCACGGTGTCTCAGCGCTCCACGAACTCGGCCACGCGCCGGGCAACCAGCTCAGGGGTGAACCCGTACTGTTCGGCCAGCACCTTTTCCGGGGCCGAGGCGCCGAAGCTCTCCAGGCCGATGAACAGGCCGGCCGGACCCAGGAGCCGCCACCAGAGGCCGCCATGCCCCGCCTCCACCGCCACCCGCGGGACGCGGCCCGGCAGGCAGCGGCGCCGGTAGCCTTCCGGCTGGGCCAGGAAGGCCTCCAGGCAGGGGATGGACACCACGCGGGCCGCAACCCCGTTACCGGCCATAATTTCCGCCGCGGCCAGGGCCAGTCCCACCTCGGACCCGCTCGCCATGAGGACCACGGCCGGGGCCGCACCCCCGGAACGGACCACGTAGCCCCCCTTGGCAAAGGTTCTGGGGTCCAGGGACTCCTCCCGGGCGATGGCCGGCACTTTCTGGCGGGTCAGGACAAGGGCCGTGGGGCCGTCCGTGCGCCGCAGGGCCGCGGCCCAGGCCAGAGCCGTTTCGGGACCGTCCGCCGGCCGGATCACCCGGAGGTTAGGGATGAGCCGCAGGGACGAGAGCTGCTCCACGGGCTGGTGGGTGGGACCGTCCTCACCCACGAAGAGGGAATCGTGGGTGAACACGTACACCGCCTGCTGCTTCATGAGCGCCGCCAGCCGGATGGCCGGCCGGCAGTAATCGGCAAAGACCAGGAAGGTTGCGCCGTAGGGGATGAACCCGCCGTGGCGGGCCATGCCGTTCATGATGGCGGCCATGGCATGCTCGCGCACGCCGAAGTGAAGATTGCGCCCCCCGTAGCTACCGGGGAGCACGGAGGAGGAATCCTTGATCCGGGTGTTGGTGGAGGGCTCGAGGTCCGCCGAGCCCCCGGCCAGGGAGGGCACCGCGGCGGCGGCCGCCTGGAGGGCCTTGCCCGCAAGGGCGCGCGTGGCGCCGGCTTCGGCTCCCACCGCCGCCAGCAGCCGGGCCTCCAGATCCCTGGGCGCCCCCTTTTCCGCCATCAGATCCCAGAGCCGTCCCTTATCGGAATTGCGGCGGCGCCAGCGGCGGAGCTCATCCTGCCAGGCGGCGCGCGCCTCGGCGAGCGCTTCCCGCCTCTGTTCGCAGATCTCCCGAATCCGCTCCGGCACGTGAAACAACTCATCGGGCCACCCCAGGCTCCTGCGCGTGGCGGCGGCCTCCTCGGCACCCAGGGGCGAGCCGTGGGCGGCGGCAGAGTCGTGCTTGCCGGGCGAGCCCTGGGCGATATGGGTCCGGGCGATGATGAGAGAGGGCCGCTCCCGTTCCACCCGGGCCCGCCAGAGGGCCTCGTCCACCTGGCGGACATCGTGGCCGTCAACGGCCTGCACGTGCCAGCCAAGAGCCGCGAAACGCCCCGCCGTGTTCTCGGAAAAGGCCAAGTCCGTGGAGCCCTCGATGGTGATTCGGTTGTCGTCGTACAGGTAGACCAGGTTGCCGAGCCTCAGGTGCCCGGCCAGGGATGCCGCCTCCTGGCTGATTCCCTCCATGAGGTCGCCGTCGCTCACCAGGGCGTAGATATGGTGGGCGCAGGGATCGAATCGCTCGTCGGCGAAGCGGGCGGCCCCCATGCGCGCCGCCAAGGCCATGCCCACCCCCATGGCGAACCCCTGCCCCAGGGGGCCGGTGGTCACCTCCACGCCGGGGGTGTGGCCGTATTCGGGATGGCCCGGGGTGCGGCTCCCCCACTGGCGGAACCGCTTCAGCTCATCCAGGGGAAGGTCGAAGCCGAAGAGGTGGAGCAGGCCGTAGAGGAGCATGGAGCCGTGTCCCGCCGAGAGGATGAACCGGTCCCTCCCCGGCCACTCCGGGTCGGCGGGGTCGAAGCGGAGGTGGGAGTGCCAGAGGAGAAAGGCGTAGTCGGCGGCCCCCATGGGCAGCCCCGGGTGACCGGAGGCAGCGGCTTCAACCGCGTCCACCGCCAGCATCCTGAGGGTATCGGCGCCCAGGCGGGCGTCTTCGTTGGTAAGGCTTACCGCGGCCATGATTCCTCCTTGTCGCCATAACGTACTTCTCAAACGCACGCATTCGGGTACACTGTCAGGACCAGGGAGAATCATGCCATGTCCGACAGACACGACCTCATCATCCTCGGCTCAGGCTCCACCGCCTTTGCCGCCGCACTTCGGGCCCACTCCAGGGGTGCCCGGGTGCTCATGGTCGAAAAGAGCGTCCTCGGCGGCACCTGCATCAACTGGGGGTGCGTGCCGAGCAAGACCCTGATCCACGGGGCGCTATTCTATCAGGAGGGGCGGCTCGGGGCAAGGCTCGGCCTCGGAGAGTGCGGAGACACCGTCGATCCGGCCCCCCTCATGGCCCGCAAGGAAGAGGTAGTAAAGCATCTGCGCACCACCAGGTACCTGGATCTGCTCCGGGATACGCCGGGTCTGGAGCTGGCCAAGGGGACCGGCCGATTCCTGGGCCCCGGCCGGCTGGAAGTGGTGGACCGGGTCTACCGCTGCGACCGTTTCCTCGTGGCCGTCGGCGGCACGCCCCGCATCCCGAAGATACCGGGCCTGGAATCCACCCCGTTTCTCACCAGCCGGGGCGCGCTCCTGCTGAAACGCTTTCCGGCGTCTCTCATCATCATCGGCGGCGGGGTCATCGCCGTGGAGCTGGGGCAGATGTTCCAACGCTTGGGCACCCGGGTGACCATCCTCGAGCACGGGCCGCGCATCCTCGCCCCCGTGGAGCCCGAACCGGCCCTGGCGATACGGAACGTCCTCAGGGACGAAGGAATGGAGATCGTCTGCCGTTCGCCGGTCTGCGCGGTGTCGGGAGACGGCTCCGCAGTGAGCGTTGAGGTCGAGCGCGAGGACGGACGCCGGACCTATACGGCGGAACAGCTCCTCCTGGCGGCGGGGACCGCACCGGCCACCCGCGGCATTGGCCTGGAACTGGCCGGCGTGGAAACCGACAGCCGTGGGTTCGTCAGGGTGGACGAACGGATGAGGACCGCGGCTCCGGGCATCTGGGCCGCCGGCGACTGCATCGGAGGAATGATGATCGCCACGGTGGGGGCGCGGGAGGGAATCATCGCCGTGGACGACATGTTCGCCACCGGCTGCGGCTGCTCCATGGACCACCTGAGCGTGCCCATGGCCATCTTTACCGACCCGGAGGTGGGGGCCGTCGGCTACACCGAACAGGGTGCCCGGGACGCCGGACTCGATCCGATCGTGAGCATTCTCCCCGTGTCGGCCATTCCCAAGGCCCATGTGACCGGGCATACGGCAGGCGTCATCAAACTGGTGGCGGAGCGGGCCACTGGACGGCTGCTGGGGGCGCACCTGGCCTGCCACCGGGGGGCCGAGCTCATCAACGAGGCAGCGCTGGCCATCCGGCTGAGGGCTACGTTCGACGATCTGGCAAACGCCTTGCACGTCTACCCTTCAATAGGAGAGGGACTGCGGCTCTGCGCCCAGGGATTCACGAGGGATGTCAGCAAGTTGTCGTGCTGTGCGGAGTGATGGACCATGGAACCGAGCGGGATCTACGCAAAAAATGTTCAGCTTGACCGGGAATTGTCACAGCGGCTGCACGGGGCGCTCACCTGCGGCAGGGAGGAACTCTTCCAGATCGTGGCCGACCCCGCGCCCGAGGTGATCCGGGCAGCCCTGCGCAACCCGGCCCTGGACGAAAACCATCTTCTGGTACTGCTGGGGCGGCGGGACCTGGGCGAGGATCTCGTTGCAGCCATCGGCCGCCACGATGCGGTGGCCGAGAGCCACAAGCTGAAGGCGGCCCTGGTGCGCAACCCCGCCACCCCGGCCCAGTTGGTCATGGCCCTGCTGCCCCACCTCTATCTGTTCGAGCTGGTGGACCTCTGCCTTCTCGCCGGCGTGACCCCGGACCAGCGCGTCGCGGCCGAGCGCGCTGTCATCCAGCGTCTCTCCACCACCCCCCTGGGCAACAAGATCACCCTTGCCCGGCGCGCCACCGCATCGATTCTGGACGCCCTGCTCAAGGAGGGCGATATGCGGGTAGTGGAGTCGTGCCTCACGAACCCCCGCCTCAAGGAAGGGTCGGTCTTTCAACTGGTTTCCAGCTCCCGCGCCACCGGCGACGTCATCGCTGCCGTGGCACGCCACCAGTGCTGGAGCAACCGCCCCAACCTGAAGGCGGCCATGCTCAAAAACCCCAACACCCCCACCTCCCTGTTCAGCACCCTCCTCGCGTCCGCCTCGACCATGGAGGTCAGGAATCTGGCCGCCTCGGGGCGCCTGGGCGCCGAGCGCAAGCGCCTGGCAAGCCAGGAACTCAAGCGGCGGGGCTGCTGACCGCCCTATTCATACCACCGCCGCACGACAAAGGTCTTCTCCCCCTGCCCGTCCGCGTCCCTGAACCGGTCCGACGGCGCCCGCCCCTTCATTACCTCGGCCAGCACCTCCCCCAGGGGCCGGACCGCCACGCCGTCCCGCACCCCCGGCACCGGGCCGAGGCGGCTCTCGATGGTCCGTTCCCGGTCCAGCACGATGATCACGTGCCCCTTCCAGACGATCAGGTCCAGGGGCTCCAGCCGGCGGCGGATGGCCGCGGCGGAAAGGCCGGCAATGGGGACGCCCCGGCCGAAGCCGGTGAGCTCGCTCGTGTTCCGGGGAGTGACGCCGTTGGTGGCCTCGTAGAGAAGCCCCGAGCAGTCGAGCCCCTGGAGCCGCCAGCGGCGGTTCGTTTCGGCGGGGAGCCTGCCCGGTGGATGAAAGAAATCCACCATGGCCGGCACCCCGGCGCGCACATTGCCCCCCCAGGCGTAACGGCTTCCCCTGGCAGCCAGAAGGCGGGCGATGATCTCGTCGCGGGAAGGGAGCGTCCGGGACCGCGGCGGCGGTTCCTCATCCGTGAGCCGGACGAAACGGTCATCCACGAAATAACCCGTGGCCGATGGATAGGAATAGTCGTCGGTGGTCACCCGGTGGACCACTGATGCGCCG
>JALHJW010000015.1 GCA_022839785.1 Desulfovibrio sp.
GCTCGCTCACGCCGCCAACGGCGGCGGAGCCGGGCATTCGCCCGGCTCACGTGTCGCAGGAAAGCATCACGAAATGTATCGGCTCTTTTCGTGGACGCGGCACTCGCCCGCGCCGTCTCCCCGGGGCCGTCCGGCCCCGGGGAGACGGCGCGCGAACGCCCTGTCGAGGCCGCCCCGGGCGGCCTCGCCGCTTTTTTGGGGGGGGAGGGAGGCGGGATCCGCGCCGCCCCGCGCCCGGCGGAACGGAAAAGGGCCCGCGGCGTTCGCCGCGGGCCCGTGGAATTCGTGGTGCCTCAGGAGGGAGTTGAACCCCCGACACGGGGATTTTCAGTCCCCTGCTCTACCAACTGAGCTACCGAGGCACGTGTCGAGGAAGAGCGGAATACATAATTCGACCGGGCATGGCAAGGCTTTTTTTCCCGCCCGGCGTCGCCCGCCGCCCGGCCGGGCTAGGCGCACTTCAGGGCGATGATGACGCGGCGGATGTTCTCGTCGTACAGGCCCGGCGTGGAGTAGGGGGTCAGGCGCTTGGTGCGCACCGAGCCGACCAGGGCGCAGCTCACGAACTGCGTGGCCAGGTGCGGGTCGCAGGGCGGGATGCTGCCGTCGCGGATGCCCATGGACATGCAGCTCTCCAGCAGCGTCCAGACCTCGGAGAACTTGCTGACCATGACCTCGCGGTCCTCGCGGGTCTTCATGTCGGAGTAGGGCGAGCAGCGGATGAGGACCATGAAGTGCGCGCCCGGGTCCAGGGAGAAGCCGAGGTAGGCGCGGCAGAAGCGCTCCACGGCCTCAAGGCCCGTGCCCGCCTCCTGCACGCTCATGTGCAGCCGGACCAGGAGCCGCTCCAGCACGTCCATGCCAGCGGCAAGGAAGAGTTTTTCCTTGTTGCCGTAGTGGTGGGCCAGCAGGCCCATGGCCACCTGGGCGCGTTGGGAGATCATGGCGAAGGTGGTCTCGGCGTAGCCGTATTCGCCGAACAGTTCCTTGGCGGCCAGGAGCAGGGCTTCCTTCTTGGTCATGCGTACGCCTCGGTCTGGATGATGCTGCTGCGCAAAAGGGACGACTGTGGATACGGACTGCCAGCCCCGCTGTCAATGTTGTCCCGGCTGCGCGCGCCCTGGCCGTTTTGCCGGGCGCGCCACGCGGGAGGGGCGCCGGTCTGCGGAAACCGGCGCCCCTGGGGCATGGAATGAAGGGGCGGATCAAAGACGGTCGGGGTCTCCTCGGACAAGAGCCCCCGATATGGAGGGTGTGTTGAGCCTGTGGAACTATCTTTATCCCCGCGGCCCTGCCGGACTGCCTGCGCGGCCTGCGGGAATGTCGTCATCGTCGTCTCTTCGGGGCGGCCGCGCCGCCTGTGACCGCCGGGCCCGGTTCCGCGCACAATGAATGCGTGGCGGGCATGCGCGGGACCTTGCCCGGCGGTCAGGCGTCGTTTCCAACCCTCACCGTGACGGGCCGGGGGCGCCGTCCCGTCAACGACTGATTGAGTTATCAATCAGTCGCAAGTCCTGAATAGCGGACCGGCCCCGGAGGGTCAAGAGGAATTTTGCGGAAAGTGGGAAAAAATCGCGAAAAAATGAAAAACCCTTTCAGTGCAAGCTCTTCAGGACACGCGCGGGCATGGCCGGACCCGCTCCGGCCCCCTGTCCGCCCGGCGCGGCCGCTCCGCCCGTTGCAGGCTTCCGGTCCGGTCCGGCCGATCGGTCCGGCCGGCCGGTCCGCTCAGTTGGCCCGGACCAGCGCCCGCGACCAGGAACGCACCGTCTCGCGCACAAAGGCCGGACTCGTCTCGTCCCGCAGGATGGCGTAAACGTACAGATACACCACCCGGTCGCCCGCCAGCGTCAAGGCCTTGCCCGCCACCAGGCTCCGGCCCGTCGCCTCTCCGTCGCCCGCGGCCTGTGTCTGCACCTGCAGGAAGGCCAACGCCCGCTCCTCGTCCAGCACCACGCCCAGCGACTCCACCGCCCGGAACTCCACCCGCGCGTCCGGCTCCAGCCACCAGTCCCCTCCGGCCGCGTCCTCCCCGATCGCGCCCGGCCCGATCGCGCCCGGCCCGGGCAGCAGGTCCGCGTCGGCCCGGTGCATGGCGGCGATCTCGGCGCGCAGCCGCTCCTTCAACGCCCCGAACTCGGCCGCGCCCACCGGCCGGTCGCGCATGGCCAGCGGCGTCTGCACCTGCAGGTACCGCGAAAAATCCGGCGTGCCGCCCGCGTACAAGGCCAGCAACGACGCCTCCGGCACGAACATGCCCTGCGCCTCGTTGCCCGGCGCGGCAAAGGCCTGCGCCGCCTCGTACCACACGCCCGTCTCCCGCCCCAACAGCGTGAACCCGTCCGGGATCGGCACCGTCACCGTGCGCGAGCCCAGCAATATCCCCAGCGACGCCCCATGACCGGACGACGCCCCGGCCGCCAGGACGGCCAGAACCACCCCCAGCCCCAACAAACGCGACCACGCGATCCTCATGCCGCACGACTAAGACGGATTCCGGCCCCCTGCAAGAGAAAGAGAGGAAGGAAGAAAAGAAGGGAGAAGAGATGGGGGAGGAAAGACGCCTCCGGCGGCCGGGGGGCCTGAGCCCCCCCGGACCCCCGCGTTGCTGCGGACCGCGCCGACGAACCGCCCGCCGCCCGCGCCCTGCGCCCCGGAAGACCGGGACGCATTCCTGGAGCCATGCCCGGATGGGCCGGAGGGCGGCGGAAGGAGGGCGCTTCGGCGTGGGAAGGCGTGCGGGAACGGAGGAGGGAGGATGCGCGCTTGGCGGCATCCGTCCTATCCGTCCCGGAGTTCCCGGCCGGGCCGTGCGCGCCGTCGTGCGCCGCCTGCGGCCCCTGTCCGCCGCGGTCCCGCCGTCGTGCGGGGCGGGCGCGGCATGCCGCGCGGGACGCAGAGAGCGGGGATGCAAGGGGCCTCGGCCCCTTGCCTGCCTTTCTTCCTGCTTCCGTATTCTCTCGGGCGCGGCGTGCGGCGCGCGTGGCGCGTGTCGTGGGGGGGGCTAGCTGTCGCCGGAGCGGGTCTTGGCCTTGGCCTGGGCTTCGGGCTTTTTGGCTTTGGCCTTGCGTTTCTTGGCCGGGGCGTCGCCGGTCTTGGAGGTCTTGGCTTCGGCGGTCTTGACGTCCTTGGCCTTGGCTTTCCTGACGGCGGCTTTCTGGGCGGTTTTGGCGGCTTCGGCCGTGGCGTCGGTGGCGGCGCGGGCGGCCGTGTCGGTGGTGCGGGTCACGCGCATCTTGGGGCTGGCGTATTCCACGGAGACGCGTTTGCCGTCCTGCGCGGGCGCGGCGGCGACCTGGGCGGCTTTGGGCGCGGCTTTGGCCGTGGCCACGGCGCGTTTGGCGGCGGGTTTGACCTCGGCCTTGGGGGCCTTGGCGGCCTGGGCCTTGGAGGACTTGCCGCGTTTGGCCTGCCGGGTTTCGGCCGCGGCCACGGAGGTCTTGGCCTTCTTGCCCGGGGCGCGGCGGTATTCGGGCACGGGCGCGGCGGGCAGGGCCTCGGCCACGCTGGTGTTGTCGCGCAGGGCCGCGAATCCGGCCTCCATGAGCCGCAGGTTCTCGCGCGCCCGGACGCCCGGCGTGGCCGCGCCCAGGATCACGCCCACGAGGCGGGCGCCGTCGCGTTTGGCCGTGGTGATCAGGTTGTAGCCCGAGGCCACGACCCAGCCGGACTTGAGGCCGTCCGCGCCGGGGCAGCTGTTCAGCAGGGGGTTGTGGTTGCGGGTCCGGACCTTGTTGTGCACCAGGGTCTTCTGGGAGTGATAGTCCAGGGCGTCGGGGTAGGTCCTGAGGTAGGCGCGGGCCATGGTCAGCATGTCGCGGGCCGTGGTGATGTGGCCTTGCGCGGGCAGGCCCGTGGGGTTCATGAAGACCGTGTTGCCCATGCCGATGGCCGCGGCCTTGGCGTTCATGGCCGCCACGAAGCTCTTCACGTCGCCCGCGACGTATTCCGCCGCAGCCATGCTGGCGTCGTTGCCCGAGGACACGGCCATGCCCGTGAGGATCTTGTCCAGGGAGAGCTGTTCGCGCTTTTTCAGGTGCATGCGCGAGCCGCCGGTGCCCGCCGCGGTCTGGCTGACCGTGACCTGGTCGGAGAGCGTGACGCGGCCTTTCTTCACCGCGTCGAAGATCACGTACATGCTCATGACCTTGGTCAGGGAGGCGGGCGGGATGGGCTCGTCGGCGTTCTGTTCGTAGAGGATGCGGCCGGAGCCGAGGTCCATGAGGATGGCCGACCTGGCCTGGATGCCTTGCGCCTGCGTGGCGGCCGGGGCGGGAAGGGGCAGGAGGAGGAACGCCAGCAGGAGGGGGAGGAGGGCCGCCGGTCGGGGAAGGGCGGTTCGGCCCCTGTGGTCTGCCGTAACGTTCGCGCTCCGCATGTCGCTCCTTCGTGTCGTCCCGGTCGTGCGCCCGCTGTTGCAGTGGCCGTTGCTTGGACCGTTGCGTGCGCTGTTGCAGTATCAGCGCTTCAGTAACAGCGCCTGCTGCGTGTGGCAAGACAAAATCGGCGTCCGGCGCGGATTCCCGGACAAAAAAGCCGCCGGTCCCGGGCGCGGGCGCGCGGGACCGGCGGAAAAAGGCGGGCGGCAGGGGCTTCGGGAACGGCCCGGAAATCCCCGCCGGTCTACTGTTTGCGCTCCTGGATGACCCGCACGTCCTCGCGTTTGACCGTCACGGCGCGGCCGTCGAGGTCCTCGAAGTCGTACGTCTCGGAGCGGCTGTTGTAGTCGGGCTTGGCCGTGGCGACGTATTCCTTGCCGTCGTTCATGACCACGGAATAGTGGCGCGAGCCGCAGGCGGCCAGGGCGAAGAGGCAGAGCGCCAGGCTCAGCGCGAAAAGCAGGCGTTTCATCGGCGACCTCCGTTTTGCCGGACCATACCCCGCGAGGCCAAAGCGAGGCAACAGGAGATTGACGACGCGCGTCCGGGTCTCAGGTTCCGCCCCGGCGCAGCTCCTCGATCAGGGCGCGGGCCGCGCGCAGCTCCTCCTCGGCCCGGCGCAACGCGCACAGGTCCACGTCCATGCAGAAGAGTTCGGGGTCGCGGCCCGGCACGCAGATGATGGCGTGGCTGGAGAAGACCGGCGCGAGGGAGCCGTCCTTGCGCATCAGCAGCAGCTCCGAGGCCGGGATGGCCTGGCCGGTCTCCCGCATGTAGCGGATCGCGCCGCGCACCTCGTCGCGCATGGCGGGCGGGATGATCAGGTCCACCAGGTTGCGGCCCATGGCCTCGGCCTCGGTGTAGCCGTAGACCTGGGTGGAGGCCCGGTTCCAGTAGATCACCGTGCCGTCCATGGCGTAGCCCTGCACGGCCACGGATTCGAGGTGTTCGAGCAGGGTGCGGAAGCGCTCCTCGCTCTGCCGCACGGTTTCGCGGGCGTGGTGTGCGTCGCTCACGTCGCGGATCAGCCCGGCCACGTGGGTCACGTTTCCGGCCGCGTCGCGCAGGGGCACGGTCCGGATGCGCACCCGGCGGTTCTCGCCGTCCGGCAGCAGCAGGCGGCACTCCGCCGCGTCCGGGGCCTGGGCGCGCCGCCGCACGTGCGCCAGGACCTCCTCCAGGTCGGCGGGATGCACGGCCCCGGTCCAGTCCCAGGGGTCGGCGGCCAGCTCCGCGGCCGGGCGGCCGAAGACGGCCTCGTAGGCCGGGTTGACGTGGAGCAGCCGCGCGGCGTCCGGCGTCTGCACGAAGAGCACGTCGTCCAGGTCCCTGGCGAACTGGCGCAAGACGTCGAGCCCGCCGGGCAGGGGCGGGATGCCGTCCGGCGCCGTCGCCGCGCCCGTGTTCTCGTCCAGGGCCGCCTCCAGCTCGGCGATCCGCCGCCTGGCCGCGGCCAGTTCCGCGAGCAGCGTCTCGCGGGGCGCATCCTCAGGGTGATTCATGGGAAACAGGTCCAGTTGCGGTTCTCCCCCCCGCCACTGCCGCAATCATACGCGTTTCGCTGGGCGGAACAAGTAGGGAAAACCCGTCCTGCGGGAGCGCCTGCGGCGCACGGCGTTGCGGTTCAGCCGCCGTGCGCGGCGCGGCGCTCCATGCGGCCCAGGATGATGCGGGCGCGTGCGGCCACGCCGCGCGAGGGCTGCGCGGGCGACCACTTGAGCGGGCTGGGCAGGACCGCGGCGAGGCGCGCGGCCTGCTCCGCCGAGAGCCCGGCGGCGGTGGTCCCGAAGTGGGCGCGGGCCGCGGCCTCGATGCCGAAGATGCCGTCGCCCCACTCGGCCACGTTGAGGTAGAGTTCGAGGATGCGCTTCTTGGACAGGGCCCGCTCCAGCCGCCAGGCCAGGATGGCCTCCTTGAACTTGCGCAGCGGGTTCTTGGCGGGCGAGAGCCAGAGGTTCTTGGCCAGCTGCTGGGTGATCGTGCTGCCGCCCGCGGCCGCGCGGCCCTTCTCGATGTTGGCCATGAGCGCCTGCTCCATGCCCTCGAAGTCGAAGCCGTCGTGCCGCCAGAACTTGTCGTCCTCGGCGATGGTCACGGCCAGGATCGCGTTTTTCGAGATGCGCGAGAGCGGGGTCCAGTTCCGCACGACGCGCCGCTGCCTGCCCTCGCGCGCCCACTGCGCCTCGCGGTGGCGCATGAAGGCGGTCGTTTCCGGGTTTTCGGCGGCCAGCCGGGTCACGTCCGGCCAGACGAAGTAGCGCCCCACGTCCACGGCTCCGGCCAGGAGCAGGAATACGGCCAGCGCGCCCGCGGCCCGCGCGAGGCGCGGCAGCAGGGCGCGGCCGCCCGGCGCGGAGGCGGCGGGGCGCGGCCGCGCGGGGCGGGGCGCGCGCGTCCCCCCGCCCCGGCGGGCCTGGACGGAGGTCTTCTTCGTGGACGGCGTGGGCGGCATGGCGCAAGGATAGGCAGGCGCGCGGGAAAGGCAAGGGGCGTTCCCGCCCCCCCCGCTCCCCTGCCGGGTGGATGCGGTCCTACAGGGCCGCGCGGGCGGCGTCGGCCTGGCTGTGGTTGGCGTAGGTCGCCCAGGTGGGGGCGTAGTCCTCGGCCTGGTCGCCCCAGGCGTCCCAGCCGGGCATGGAGCCGCGCGCGAAGAGTTCCAGGTAGGGGCCGGGGCTGCATCTTCGGATCAGCTCGTACTGCTCGTCCGGCTTGCGGGAGTGCTCCCGCTTGCGGGTGGCGATGACGTTGACCTGGCTGCGCGCCGGGGGGAGGGTGCGGGCGTTCTTGCCCCGCGTGCCGAAGAGGACGAGTTCGGTCACGTTGCGGAAGTAGAAGCCCACGCCGCGTCCGTCCGGCCCGCCGTCCTTGCGGATTTTGTACCAGACGAGGTTGGTCTTGTAGGTGAAGCCCCAGGCCTCCAGGACCTTGATCCCTTCGGGCAGCAGGGCGTTGGGCACCCAGAGGTAGAGGTGGGCCGTCCCGGCCGCGATCCGGGGCACCGGAAGCGCCATGATCTCCGGAAGGTCCAGGGTCCGGTAGCGCGAGAGGCGCTTGTGCTCGGGAGCCATCTTGCCCGTGCGGTTCTGGAACTGCCAGGGCGGGTCGGCCAGAATGGCGCCGTACTTCTTCTTCCCGAGCGAATCCAGCAGCGCGAGGCCGAGGTCAGTCATCGCTGTTCTCCAAAAGGGCCGTGGTGATGCCGAAGACGAGGATGGGGCAGCCGCCGCTTCTCCCCGCCTCCAGGCGGGGGAGCAGTTTGCCCATGTGCGTGGTGCTCGCGCCGTATTTCCGGGAAATCTCCCTGCCCAGCGACTTGAACCAGGGGTCCAGTTCGTTGCTCCGGGTCACCAGGACGCCGACGCTGATCTTGTCGAACTCGTGGAACGTGCGGAAGGCGAAGAGATCCCTGTCGAAGGTCTGGTCCTTGGAGTTCCACTCCAGGTCGAAGGCGACCCGGCCCTTGAGGTAGTCCACCTTGTGGGTGTCGTGGCGGATTTCCCGGTCGTCCACGAGCAGGCGGGCGGTCAGCTTGCCTTCGTTCCAGCCCAGGCCGCGCAGCAGCCCGGACATGCGCTTGGGGATGTTGCTTTCGTTGCCGCCGCCGGTCAGGACGTCTTGGCGGCGGATGCAAAAAGCACGCAGGGCCTCGCAGATCTCGCCGAACTGCGCGGCGAACTCCGTCGCCAGGATGGCCGCGGCATGCCGGTAGTCGTGGATCTCGTAAAGGGCCGGGAGATCCTCCGGAATGTGTTCCTGCCAGGTCATGTCGCGCTCCCTGCCCAGGCTGCCAAACCTGCGCCGCCGCGTCAAGGAAGCATCCTGCGGGCTGCGCGCAACATGCGCAAAACACGGAATAAAAAAGGGGAAGCGGGCGCTTCCTCTTCTCGTCCTGTTCCCGGCCCCGGGCCGCCCTACCGCGTCTTCAGCCGGGTCCAGTACTGCTCGTAGAAGGTCACGGCCTGCCCCACGTTGCCTTCGAACTCGCCGCGCGCGTAGGCGTCCTCGGGCGGGTAGATGACGGGGTTGGCCAGTTCGGCCGCGTCGAGCCTGGCCATGGCCGCCTTGTTGGGCGTGGCGTAGCCCATCTCCGAGCAGATCCGGGCCGAGACCTCGGGCCGCAGGATGTAGTCGATGAAGGCGTAGGCCGCGTCCGCGTTCTTCGCGCCCTTGGGGATGGAGAGGTTGTCCATCCACATGCTGAAGCCTTCCCGGGGGTAGACGTAGACGATCTTCGGGTCCTCCTCGGCCGCCACCTTGGCCTCGCCGTTCCACATCACGGCCAGGTCCACCTCGCCCGAGAGGATGGCCTGCTTGGGCGAGTCCGAGTCGAAGACCTTGACCGCGTCCATGAGCGGCAGCAGCTTCTCGAAGGCCGCCTTGACCTCGGCCTCGCTCATGGAGTTGAGCGAGCGCCCCTGCAGCTTGAGGCCCATGCCCAGCACGCCGCGCATGTCGTTGGGCAGGAGCAGGCGGCCCTTGTACTCGGGCCGCCACAGGTCGCCCCAGGACTGCACCGCCTTGGGGTCCACCCGGGCCGAGTTCACGGCCAGGGCCGTGGTGCCCCACATGTAGGGCACGGACCAGGCGTTACCCGGATCGAAGGGCCGGTCCAGGAATTTGGGGTCGATGTTCCGCAGGTTCTTCAGCCGCGCCTTGTCGATGCGCAGCAGCAGCCCCTCCGCGCCCATGCGCATGACGTAGTCGGCCGAGGGCACCACGATGTCGTAGCCCGCGCCGCCGGTCAGCTTCAGCTTGGAGTACATGGCCTCGGAGGAGTCGTAGGTCGTGGCCGTGACCCTGATGCCGGTCTGCTTCCGGAAATCCGCCAGCACCGCGTCCGGGATGTACTCGGACCAGATGAACAGGAACAGCTCCTTCTTGGCGGCGCGGGCCTCGGGCGCGGCCAGGGCCGGGAGCAGGACGGCCAGGGCGCAGAGCAGCAGCGCCTTGGCCGCGAGGGCGGCGAGGGTGGTTCTCATGCACGTCTCCTTTCGCGGAGCAAGAGGTGGGACACGGCCACCGCGGCCAGGGTCAGGCCGATCATGACCGTGCACAGGGCGTTGACCTCGGGCTTCACCCCGAGGCGGACCATGGAATAGATGCGCAGGGGCAGGACCTCGTAGGTCGGCCCGGTGGTGAAGAAGCTGATGATCACGTCGTCCAGGGAGAGGGTGAAGCTCATGAGCCAGCCCGCGGCCACGGCCGGGGCGGCCAGGGGCAGGATGACGCGCCAAAAGGCCTGGCTCTCGCTGGCCCCCAGGTCCATGGCCGCCTCCATCAGCCCCCAGTCGAAGCCGGACAGGCGCGAGAGCACCGTGACCGTGACGAAGGGGATGCAGAAGGTGACGTGGGCCAAAAGCAGCGTGCCGAACCCCAGCGGCAGCCCCAGCGAGACGAAGAGCACGAGCAGGGAGAGGGCCATGACGATGTCCGGCGACATCATCACCACGTACATCACCGCCGAGAGCGACTTGCGGCCGGGGAAGCGCCAGCGCGACAGGGCCACGGCGGCCAGGGTCCCGGCCACGGTGGCGGCGCAGGCCGAGAGCGCGGCCACGGTCAGGGAGTTCAGGGCCGCGTCGAGCAGGGTGCGGTTGTGCAGGAGCTTCACGTACCAGGACAGGGTGAAGCCCTTCCAGGCCAGGGTCAGGCGCGAGTCGTTGAAGGAGAAGACGACGAGCACCGCGAGCGGCAGGTAGAGGAAGAGGTAGACGGCCGCGGCGTAGAACGCCTTGAGGAGCCTGCTCACGCCGCCCTCCGCCGCGCGCCGTGGGCCGCGCCCAGCCCGCCGGAGCGCACGAAGAAGGCGTAGAGCACGGCCATGAGCAGCATGAGCGTCACCGAGGCCGCCGCGCCGAAGGGCCAGTCGCGCGCCGTGAGGAACTGGGCCTTGATGAAGCTGCCCAGGAGCAGCGTGCGCGCCCCGCCCAGCACGTCCGGGATGTAGAACATGCCCATGGCGGGCAGGAAGACGAACATGCAGCCCGCGGCCACGCCCGGCAGGGTCAGCGGCAGGCTGACGCGCAGGAAGGTGGCGGTCCGGCCCGCGCCCAGGTCGCGCGCCGCCTCGGCCAGGCGCGGGTCGAGCTTCTCGATGGAGCCGTAGAGCGGCAGGATCATGAAGGGCAGCAGGGTGTAGGTCAGCCCCAGGAAGACCGCGAAATCGGTGTAGAGCAGCTCCAGGGGCGCGCTTATGAGCCCGAGGCCGAGCAGCGCCGCGTTGATCAGCCCCTTGGCCCCCAGCAGGGCGATGAGCGCGTAGGTGCGGATCAGGGAGTTGGTCCAGAAGGGCAGGATGGTCAGCAGCAGCAGGAAGCCGCGCCACTTCCTCGGGGCGCGGGCCAGAATCCAGGCGAAGGGGTAGCCCAGGAGCAGGCAGATCAGGGTGGCCCCCCCGGCCAGGGCCGTGGACGAGGCGAAGACCGTGGCGAACTCCGGGCTGAGGAGCCGGGCGTAGGCGTCCAGGGAGAGGCGCGAGAAGTCGAGGTAGCCGGGGTCGCCCCGCGCGGCCAGCGAGGCCGCGGCCAGGAGCAGGTGGGGCAGGGCCACGAGCAGGATCATCCAGGCGAAGGCCCCGTAGCAGGCCGCGAGCCTGAACGGGGTGAGCCGGAAGGCGGGCCGCGCGCGGCCCCGGCGGCCGGGGGCCGCGTTCAACGCCCGTCCTCCCCGTCCTCGTCGTCGTCCCGGGAGCGCTCGCCGGCCGCGGGACCGGCCTCGGCCAGGTCGCCGGGCCGGGCGCGGTCCGAGGGGAGCACCACCTCCCAGCCCGCCACCCAGGAGACGGCGACCTCGTCGCCCACGCGGAAGTGGACCGAGGGGTCGTCCTCGTCGAAGAAGCGGGTGATGCGGATGGAGCGGCCCGAGGGCAGGGCCACGGAGATGTCGTAGGTCATGCCCTTGTAGGTGGTCAGCACCACGCGGCCGCGCAGGCTCTGTTCCGGCCCCAGGGCGGCGCGCAGCTCCTCGTCCCCGGCCAGGTCGGCGGCCGTGGCCGCGCGCATGTCCTCGGGCCGGAGCACGATGCAGGCCCGCTCGCCGGGCGCGAAGAGGCAGCCCGAATCGCCGCAGGCGACCGTGCGGCGCACGCCCTCCACGTCCACCACCAGCCTGCCCGGCCCGGCCTCGCGCACCACCGCGTCGAGCACGTTGGTCTCGCCCACGAAGCGGGCCACGAAGAGGTCGGCCGGGCGCTCGTAGACCTCGGCCGGGGAGCCGATCTGCACGATCCGTCCGTCGCGCATCACGGCCACGCGGTCGGACATGGACAGGGCCTCCTCCTGGTCGTGGGTCACGAAGACGAAGGTCAGGCCCAGTTCGCGCTGCAGCTCCTTGAGTTCGAGCTGCATCTGTTTGCGCAGCTTGAGGTCCAGGGCGGAGAGGGGCTCGTCGAGCAGCAGCACCAGGGGCCGCAGCACCAGGGCGCGGGCCAGGGCCACGCGCTGCTGCTGGCCGCCCGAGAGCTGGGCGGGCCTGCGCTCGCCGTAGCCCGTGAGGCGCACCAGGTCCAGGGCCTCGTTCACGCGCCGGGCGGTCTCGGCCCTGGGCAGGCGCTGCAGGTCCAGGCCGAAGGCCACGTTTTGGGCCACGCTCATGTGCGGGAAGAGGGCGTAGTTCTGGAAGACCGTGTTCACGGCCCGGCGGTTGGGCGGCAGGCGGGTGACGTCCCTCCCGTCCAGGAGCACGGTCCCGGCGCCGGGCCGCTCGAAGCCCGCCAGGCAGCGCAGCAGCGTGGTCTTGCCGCAGCCCGAGGGGCCGAGCAGGGTCAGGAACTCGCCGCGCCGCACGCTGAGCGAGATGCCGCAGAGCGCGTCGGCGCCGCCATAGGCCTTGGAAAGATCAATGATCTCGATGATGTCGTCACGCCCGGTCATCGCAGCCCTGCGCGGCCTCCCACAAAGCGACGTCCCCCCTCGCGGGCGGCTTCCCAAAATCGGTAAAACAGGCCCAGGTGTCAATGGAAATGGGGGCCGAAGCGGACCGTCAGCCCTTCTTTTCCAGGCGGATGCGGGTGCTGTAGTAGGGCGTGCCGCCCCCCACCTCGGAGACCAAATCCAGGGTCAGGCGGTTGGCCCCGTGGCCCAGGCTGTCCCAGCCGCCGCGCGGCAGCAGGGCGGTGTCCGGCCGCATGCGCGGGTCCGTGGCGACGCGCACGGCGAGGCTGCCCGCCGGGCTGACGGCCAGGGCCTCGTCGTCCTCGGCCAGCCCCAGGCGCGCGGCCTCGTCCGGATGGATGGTGAGGCGCGGCAGGCCCGCGAGCGCGGGCGGCGGCAGCTCGGAGCAGAGCCATTCCTTCGGCGAGACCGTGAGCAGGCTGAAGGGGTAGCGCTGCTCGTCGCAGGCCGCCGGGCCGGGGGCGAAGGCGGTCATGAAGCGGAATTTTCCCGAGGGCGTGGGGTAGCGGCCGTCGGCGTAGGGGACCATGGGCGCGGGCAGGCGCAGGGGCCGGGCCAGGGCGTCGTCCAGGGTCGCGCCCAGGGCGCGCAGGGTCGGCGCGAGGAGGACGCCGAGCCAGTCGCGGTCCGGGCGGCGGAAGGGATCGGCCGGGTCGCGCCCGATCCCCAGGCGGTCGGCCAGGTCGAAGTAGACCTCGTGGTTGGGCCGCGCCTCGCCGCGCGGCTCCATGGCCTTGTTCACCGGCCCGATCCAGTTGTGGCCGAAGGAGGCGGCCACGTCGTCGATCTCCAGGAAGGTGGTGGCGGGCAGGAAGAGGTGGGCGCGCTGCGCCGTGTCGTCCAGGAAGTGGCCCATGACGCAGAGGAACTCCAGGGATTCCAAGGCGCGCGTGGTCCGGCCGGAGTCCGGGGCCATGCACGCGGGGTTGCCCGCGCTGACCAAGGCCATGCGCACGGGCGGGGAGGCCTCCAGGATCTCGCGGCCGATGCGCGGCATGAGCAGGCGGCGGCGCGGCGGCGTCACCTCCTCGCCGGTCACGGACCAGTCGTAGGGGCCGTACTCCTCGAAGCCCTGGGACACGCCGCCGCCGGGCACGCCCATGTTGCCGGTGAGGGCGGACAGGGCGTGGATGGCCTGGATGGAGAGGTGGGCCTGCACGTGGCGGTGCAGCCCCCAGCCCAGGACGATGGCCGCGGGCGCGTTCTCGCACATGGCTTCGGCCAGGGCGCGCGCCTGGCCGGGCGGCACGTCGGCCATGGCGATCATCTCCAGCGGCGAGAGGCCCAGGACCATCTCGCGGAAGGCCTCGAAGCCCTCGGCGCTGCGCGCGACGAAGTCGAGATTCTCGCGCTTTCCGTCGAGCACGGCGCGGCAGGCGGCCAGGGCCAGCCAGGCGTCCGCGCCCGGCCGCACGCGGATGTGCAGGTCGGCCTGCGCGGCCGTGGCCGTGGGCAGGGGATCGACGACGATGATCTTGCCGCCGTTCCGGCGCACGCGGGCCATGGCGGGCGCGAGCTGGACGCCCGTGACCACGGGGTTGCGGCCCCAGAGGACGAGGGTCCTGGCGTTCAGGTGGTCCTCGGGATCGTGGGAGACGCGCCGGCCCACGGACAGCTCCATGGAGGCCTGGCCCGCGCCGCCGCAGAGCGTCCCGGCCAGGGCCGAGACCCCGCCGAGCAGGCTCCAGAAGCGCATGTTCAGCAGCTTGAGCGCGGTGCGCTCGCCGAAGCCCTGGTAGTGCAGGATGGCCTCGGGGCCGGAGCGGTCCATGATCTGGCCGATGCGCTCGGCCAGTTCGTCCAGGGCCGCGTCCCAGGTCACGCGGGTCCAGACCGAGGAGCCGGGCTCGCGGCGCAGGGGGTGGAGCTGGCGCTCGGGGTGCAGGGAGCGCCGCAGGAAATCCGGGACCTTGGCGCAGCACAGGCCGTGCGTCAGGGGGTGGCCCGGGTTGCCGCGCAGGCGGACGACGCGGCCGTTCTCGGTCTCGGCCAGCAGGCCGCAGGCGCAGGGGCAGTCGCGGGTGCAGGTGGTGACGACGCTGGGCATGTGACCTCCGGGCTTGGCCGCCGGAGTATGGCAAGACGCGCCCCGCGAGGCAACCGCCGAAAATGTGACATTTTCGGCGCGGCGGCCCGGGCCTCGCGCCTTAGGGCCGCCGCGGCGGCGGGGTCAGGGGGGCAGGATCGCCTGGGCGCGGGCCTCATCGAGCAGCCCCAGGCCCACCAGCAGCGCCATGCCGTCCAGGGTCTCGGCGTCGTCCAGGCGGATGCCGTCGCGGGCCGAGAGCACGAGGTTGCGCAGCACCACCACCTGCGGCTCGGCAGAGGCCCAGATGGCGGCCTGTTCCTCGGCAGTGAAGCGGCGCACGAACTCGTTGGCCGTGAGCACGGGCGGGGAGGGCGTGGGTGCGGGCAGCGCCTCCCAGGCGACGGCCCGGCGCACGAAGCAGCCCTCCTCCAGCCCCTCGCTCCAGGACGTGGCGGCCATGCCCTCGGGCGGCCCCTCCTCGCGGTAGGGGACGGCGCCGATCTCGGCCAGCTTGTCGGGCGCGACGAAGTCCGTGCCGCCGTAGACCTCGCCCATGTGCGGCCCGGGCCGGGGGCAGACGTAGCGCTCATGCGCCCGCACGACCAGCCCCTCTCCGATGATGTAGATGTCCTGCATGACGTTCTCCTTTCTAATTCCAGAGGCTGATGCTCACGGCGGACCATCCGGCCGTGGCTGCGGTGGAGGCCGCGTAGCCGGTGTCAGCGAGACCGCCGACGTACCCGTCCCCCCAGGCTGCATACATGGGGCTGCCGCCGCCCGCGTAGATGAAGTCCATGGCCGCGGCCGTCTCCCCGTAGGCCGCCACGCAGCGGCCCCAGGCGAGGCCCGAGGCCACGTCCAGGCCCAGCTCCACGGTCTGCCACGTGTCGTTGGGGATGGCGACGTTTCCGGGCAGCACGGCGTAGGTCGCCCCGTAGGCCCGGTTGATCAACACCTTGCGGCCGTTCCACTGGAAGCCGAAGCCCTCGCCGCCCTGGGGGTTGAACCGCCCGAAATAGGCATAGGCCGTGAGGACCACCCTGCTCCACGTTCCGGCCGGGATCAGGAGTTTGCTGGCGCAGGCGTTGAACTGGGAGGTGTTGTAGAGCGCGGAGCACCACAGGTAGTTCGGAGGGGACGAGACCGGAGCGCCGTCATACTGCGCCGACGCGCCCCAGCCGGTCAGGTTCCAGCCGGAGGAGCAGGGGTCGGTGACGACCAGGGCGGGCGGGCGCTCGAAGGTCAGGCCGCAGACAGCCGCGATGTCCCCGGCGGCGACGCCGCAGACCCCGGCGATGCCCCCGTTGGCCACGCCCGCGACGCTGCCGACGGCGGCCATTACGCAACCTCCACGAGCACCTGGCAGGGCATGAAGTCGATGATGTAGGCGTCCACGGCCACGCCGACGACCTGCACTTGGTCTCCGGCCCCGTCCGGCGGAACCTGGATCAGGCTCCCGGGCGTGGTCCCGGCGTAGAGCAGGCCGCCAGGCGTCCAGGTCCAGGCGTCGTCGCGGGCGCGGCCCTGCGCGAGCACGGGGATGACGTCCTCCGCGTCGCCAGCAGCCAGGGCGAGGTACAGGCCGGGCATGGTCGCGGCGGCATCGGCGTCGGCTGGAGCGAGCTTCCCGGACGAGGCCCGGTAGAGGAGTTGGAACTTCGTGACCGTGGTCGCCAGCACGTCGCTGCGAATGATGCCGGTGGCCGAAAGGTCGGCCGGGGCGGAGAGTGGCTGGTCGTCACGCATGATGGCCGGGTCGATGGCCTCGTAGGCCGCGTCGTGGTCGTGGTCGGCGGGGGCCAGCAGTTCCGGGTTCACGGCGTCGGCGTAGCCGCTGGCCAGCACCGCGGCAGCCTCGGCCCCGGCGCGCGCCGCGGCGGCCTGACCGGCGCTCGTGCTCGCCGCGCTCGCGCTCGCAGCCGCGGCCCCGGCCTGCGCCCGGATGTCCTCGAAGGTCAGAGCGTCCGGGGACGTGACCGGGGCCTTGACGCAGCGGTCGATTTGCTCCTGGAGCTGCTGGTCGATCATGCGCGAACGGTCGAACTGGCGCTCCACCAGCTCGGCGTCGAAGCCGTCCAGGTTCACCAGGTCGAGGTCCTGGAGCAGGGCGATGTCGCGGGTCACGGTCAGCAGCCTGCCCGCCGCCAGGGGCGGACCGAAGGCCGGGCAGGTCAGCGCGCCCGCGCCGCCGTCCCCGCCCGCCACGAGGTAGCCGGTCCCCGGGGGCAGCAGCTCGGGGTTGCCGCCGTCCGGGTCCGAGATGACCACGGCGAGGTCGTCCGCGCCGTGGAAGGCGAAGGGCACGGGCCAGACCAGGGTCTGCCCGTTGGTCGCGTACTGCTCGCGCGACGTGGTGGTTGCCAGGGTCATGGCGTCTCCTTGCGCGCCCGGCGGGCCGGGGCCGGAATGGCGGGCGCGGCGAAAGGCCGCCCCGCGTGCCGCGCAGCCTACGGGGCGCGTCGGCGGCCGGGCGGGCCGGGGCGGCTGGGGGCGGCGTCGGGGCGGTTCGGGGCCATTGACGCCCCGCCGCGCGCGGCCCTGCCCGGCCGGAACCCCGGCGGGGCGCGGCGCGGGCCGCGGCGGGGCGGCCTTCGCGCGGATGTTTTGTGAAAATGGAGAACCCCTGTCGGAACAGGAGGATGGCGCGTCCGCTTGCGAACGGAGTGTTCACCGGTGGAAAAGTTCAGTGATTTCAGGGGGGAGTCCCTGGGGCGCGGGCGGCGCGGGGCGGAAAAAAATCCGGAACGGGGCGCGTTCCGGCCCGCGCCTTTGCCGGGCGGCCGAATTATCATGGCGTCCGCCCCGGGGTTGGGGTAGGTTTGTGGGGCGTCCGCCCTGTGGGGGCCCATGGGGCGGCGGAACGGGCGAAGGAGGGGAGCGATGCGCAGGGCCTTCCTGATCTGGGCGGCGGCCACGCTGGCCGCGGCCGCGCTGCTGGGCTGGCTCGTGCTGCGTCCGGAGCCGCCCCGGCCCCTGGTTATCGGCGTGCTGCTCTTCACGGACACCAACCTGACCACCCTGCGGGGCTTCCAGGACGGCCTGGCCGAGGCCGGGCTGCGCCCGGAGGCGGAGGCGCGCTACCTCTTTCCCGGCCCGGCCATGACCCCGGCGGAGCTGGCGGCCCAGGCCCGGGCGCTGCTCGCGGCGCGGCCGGACCTGATCTTCGCCTCGCCCACCCCGGCCGCCCTGGCCATGAAGCAGGCCCTGGCCGAGGCCGGGGCGTCCGTGCCCGTGGTCTTCGCGCCGGTCAACGACCCCGTGGCCGCGGGCGTGGTGCGCGACCTGTCGCGGCCCGAGGGGAGCCTGACCGGCGTGCGTCTGGCCCAGAGCGACGACAAGCGGCTGGAGAGCCTGCTGGACGTGGCCCCGGGCGCGCGCGGCGTGCTCGTGCCCTACAATCCGGACGACCCCAGCGCCCAGGCCACCCTGGACGTGCTGCGCCGCGCGCGCGGCCAGCTCGGCGTGACCCTGCTGGAGCAGCCCTTCACGGCCGCGAGCCGCCCGGACGGCCCGGGCTTCCTGCCGCCCGGGGCGCAGGCCGTGTTCCTGCCGCGCGACGGGCTGGTCCTGTCGCGCATCGCGGACTTCGTGCGCCTGTGCGCGGCGCGCCGCCTGCCCCTCTCCACGCCCCGCCTGGACCAGGTGGAGCAGGGCGCGCTCGCGGGCTACGGCTTCGATCCGCGCGAGGTCGGCCGCCAGGCCGCGCGCATGGCGCGGCTGCTGCTGGCGGGCCAGCCCGTCTCGTCCGTGCCCGTGGAGACGGCGCACGACTATCTCTTTCTCAACCTGGACAGCGCGGCCCGCATGGGGCTGCGCGTGCCCGAGCCGGTGGTCCGGCGGGCCGAGCGCGTGATCCGGAGCGCGCCGTGAAGGGCCTGGGGAGCATCCTCAGGCGGCACTATCTGCTGCTCGCCGTGGGACCGCTGGCCCTGGCCGGGATGCTGCTCGGCGTCTACTTCATGGTCCTCAGCCTGGGCATGGCGCGCGACGTGGAGCAACTGCGCGCCGGACAGGCGGCGCTGCGCGTGCAGGACGCGGTGGAACGGCTCTTCGGCTCCCTGCGGGACGCGCAGTTGCAGCGCGACCTGGCGGACATGCGCCCGCGCGAGCGGCGCGAGGCCCTGCTCGTCTTCATGTCCGGCCATCCCATGGTGCGCCGGATCACGCTCATCGGCGCGGACGGCCGGGAACTGCTGGATCTGTCCGACCATCTGCCGGACCGCCTGGACTCGGGCGAGTCCTGGCGCGAGCGGCCCGAGTTCGCCGTGCCCGCGGCCCAGGGGGAGGCCTACGTCTCCGGCGTGGTCCGCCATCCGGATTCGGGCGAGCCGGGGCTGAACCTGGCCTGGCCCTTCATGGACCCGGTCAGCGGGCGGGTCCGGAGCGTGGCGGCGCTGCACCTGCAGCTCTCCGCGTTGCTCAAGGTGGTGGCGGGCTACGCCCTGCTGCCGGGCGAGACCCTCTTTCTCGCGGAGGAGGACGGCGCGGTGATCGTGCATCCGGACACCTCCCTGGTTCTGTCCGGGGCCGCGGCCGCGCCGCCCGGCCCCCTTGGCTTCGCCCGCGCGCCCGGCGGAGGCGGCCCGCAGGTGCGCGCCCAGAGTCTCCTGACCCTGGGCGGGCGGCGTTTCCTCGTGGTGGCGGACCGCTCCCTGTACGAGGCCCTGGGACCGGCCATGAACGGGGCCACCCTGCTGGCCGCGCTGCTTGTCTCCGCGGCCGGGCTGGCCTTCGTGCTCGCGGCCAGGAGCCGCGAGGTCATCGAGCGGCCCCTGCTGCGCCTCGCCGAGACCGCCCGCGCCATCGGCGAGGGCGAGGCCGGACGCCGGGCCGGGACCGGCGGCTACGCCGAGGCCGACCTGCTGGCCCGGGCCTTCAACGGGATGACCGACCGCCTGGAGCGGGCGCGCGAGGTGCTGGAGCTGGAGATGGCCGGGCGGGCCAAGGCGCAGAGCGCCCTGGAGCGCTCCGAGGCGCTGCTCAAACTGCACCTGGACACCACGCCCGTGGGCTGCATCTTCTTCGACGCGGCGGGCCGCATCACGGCCTGGAACCAGGCCGCGGAGCGCATCTTCGGCTGGAAGGGGGCGGAGGTCCTGGGCGGGAACGGGGCGGACGTCCTGCTCCTGCCCGAGGAGCGGGAGCAGATGCTGGAAACATTCCGCGACATCCTGGAGCGCGGCCGGGCCATCACGGTCAACCGCAACCGCACCCGGGACGGCCGGATCATCACCTGCGAGTGGCACAGCTCCCGCCTGACCGAGAACGGACAGGCCGTGGGCGTGGCCAGCCTGGTCCTGGACGTGACCGAGCGGCTGGCCGCGGAAAGCCGCCTGTACGCAGGGCTGCGCGAGAAGGAGACCCTGCTGCAGGAGGTCCACCACCGCGTCAAGAACAACATGCAGATCATCTCCAGCCTGCTCAGCCTGCAGGCGGGCAGGCACCCGGACCCGCGCTTCCGCGAGATGGCCGACGAGAGCATCGCGCGCATCCGCTCCATGGCCCTGGTGCACGAGAAGCTCTACCGCGCCCGGAGCATGTCCGAGGTGGACCTGGCGGGCTACCTGCAGACCCTGGTGGGCAAGCTGGCCGCCTCCCTGGGCGAGGGCGGGCGCTTCACCGCCGCGACCGAGTGCGGCGAGGTCAGCCTGGGCATCGGCCAGGCCGTGCCCGTGGGGCTGATCGTCAACGAGCTGGTCATCAACGCCTTCAAGCACGCCTTTGCCGGGCGCGCCTCGGGCCTGGTCCGGGTGCGCGCCGAAACGCGGGACGGCGAGGCGGTCCTGACCGTGTCCGACGACGGCTTGGGCATGCCCCCGGGCTTCGCGCCGGAGCGCGCCGAGGGGCTGGGCTGGCAGATCGTCACCGGCCTGACCGAGCAGTTGCGGGGCCGCCTGGACGTGACCCCGGGCGAGGACGGGGGCGCGACCGTGCGCATCGTCTTCCCCCTGGCCGACCCCGCCCCGCCCCGCCCGGGCCCCGCCGCGCCGGGCGACGCGCCCGGCGGCGCATAGCCGCCGGGCGCGCCCCCCGCCCGTTCAGCCCCCGGCCCGCACCTTCCCTGGTCCCGTCCCCGTTCCGCCTGCCGCCTGTCCCGCCTGTCCCGCCGCGTTTCGGGCCGTGTTTTCAAGGCGGCCCGCCCGCGTCCGTTGTTGACATTGATACTCATTTTCAATAGAACCTGCGCCGTGACGCCCCCGCATCGGGCGCGGCGTCCGGAGGTCCCCCGGAAGATCCTTTTACCTGGAGGTGCGACGTGCGCTCCCTGTTCTTCTGTTCCGCTCTCGCGGCCGTCCTGCTGACGGCTTCCCTGGCCATGGCCCACACCCCCCTGTGCTCCTGCTTCGACAACGGCGACGGCACCGTCCTGTGCGAGGGCGGCTTCTCCGACGGCTCCTCGGCCTCGGGCGTGAAGATGTACGTCAAGAGCGCGGCCGGGGCCACGCTCCTCGAAGGCAAGATGAGCGACGTCAGCGAGTTCACCTTCACAAAGCCCCAGGGCGACTACGTGGTCCAGTTCGACGCGGGCGAGGGCCATCTCATCGAGATCAAGAGCAAGGACATCAAGTAATTTTTTTTTCGTTCCAAGGTGAGAAGGAAAATCAATCTCAACAGTCCCAAGGAGGCGACCCGATGCGCAAGCTGCTCCTGGCCCTGATGCTGGCCCTCGTTTTCCCGGCCGCGGCCAAGGCCCACTTCCAGATGCTCTACACCCCCGAGATCGCGCTCAGCGAAGGCGGCGAGATGGTCGTCAAGCTCGTCTTCACCCACCCCTTCGAGGCCGGGCACACCATGGACATGGGGCCGGTGCAGGAGTTCTACGTGCTGCAGCAGCGCGGCTCCGAGGGCGAGCCCAAGAAGACCGACCTCAAGCCCTTCCTGAAGGAGATCACCTGGAAGAGCCTGACCAACAGCGGCAAGGCCTACGAGGCCGTGCTGCCCAAGACCGTGGTGCGCTCCATGGGCGACTACGTCTTCGTGGTCGTGCCCTCGCCGTACCTGGAGAAGGAGGAGGACGCCTACATCCAGCAGATCACCAAGCTGGTGGTCAACGTGGGCGGCGTGCCCGGCAACTGGTCCGCGCCCGTGGGCCTGCCCGCCGAGATCGTGCCCTTCGACAAGCCCTACGCCAACTGGGAAGGCGGCGTCTTCCGCGGCCGGGTCCTGTCCGAGGGCAAGCCCGTGGAGAACGCGGAGCTTGAGATCGAGTACCTCAACCACATGCCCGACATGAAGGCCAACGCCTTCGCCGAGAAGGCCGCCGCCACCGCGCCCCACGACTCCATGGTGACCATGGGCGCCCTGGCCAACGCGCAGGGCGAGTTCGCCATCGGTCTGGCCAAGGCCGGCTGGTGGGGCGTCTGCGCCCTGGGCGCGGGTCCCCAGAAGGAGTTCCAGGGCAAGGAGCTGTCCCAGGACGCCGTGATCTGGGTCAAGGCCGTCGAGATGAAGTAGGCGGGACCCCCGCCGTTTCCGGACGCGCCCGCCTCCCCCGGGCGGGCGCGTCCGGTTCCCGCGCCGCCGGGGGGAGGCGTCCGCGACCCTCTTCCCCGCGCCGCGCCCCCGGTCCGGGAACGCGCCCGGCGCACTCCCGGGAGGCAAGGAGAACCATGTTGCGACGACTGGCCGACCGGCTGGCGGACCTCGGCGTCCGCATGCAGGTGCGCGGGCTGCTCCTGGCCGGGATGTTCCTGCCCGCCCTGGCGCTGCTGGTGCTGCTGGAGACCGCGGGGGCGGAGAGCGTGAAGTCCGGCCTGGTGATGTACGCCGCCGCCTTCGTGCTGCTCTACGTCCCGGTCTGCAAGGGGCTGGAGGACGCGCTCGCCCTGCGCAACATCACCCTGTGCAACAATTTCTGCCGCGGCCTGCAGGAGGGCAGGGGGCTTCAGGACATGCGCCTGCCCCCGGAAAAGGGCGCGGAGAACGATTTCATCCGCCTCAAGCGCAACATGTACTGGATGGGCCGCGCCCTGCTCGATCGCGAACACCGCATCGCGGGCATGCTCGGCGAACTGGAGGAGGCGCAGCGCCAGATCATGGACAGCATCGAATACGCCGGCGCGATCCAGCACCGGGTGCAGATCCCCCAGGAGCGCCTGGGCGAATTCGTCCCCGGGGGAGCCGTGCTCTGGCGGCCGCGCGACGTGGTGGGGGGCGACTCCTACTGGCTGCGCCGCACCCCGGGCGGGGTTTTCGCGGGCGTCTTCGACTGCACGGGCCACGGCGTGCCCGGCGCGTTCATCACCCTCATCGCGCACAGCATGCTGGAAGGCCTCAAGGCCGAGCGCCTGGAGGGACGGCCCGGCGAGGTCCTGGCCCGCCTCAACCGCCGCCTCAAGGCCTTCCTCGGCCAGGACGCGGCGGCCGCCTCCGGACGCGGCGCGGGCGGCGGGCGGTTCAACGACGGCCTGGAGATGGGCCTGTGCTGGCTGCCGGACGCGGGCGGCGAGCTGTGCTTCTCCGGTGCGGGCATCGGCCTGTTCGCCGTGCTGCGGGGGGAGGGCGGGGCCGAGGTGCGCGAGCTGCGCGGCCAGAAGTGCGGGGTCGGCTACGCCGAGGTCCCCATGGACCGCGCCTACGCCGAGGAGCGCCTGCCGCTGCGCGGCGTCGTCTCCCTGCACCTGTCCACGGACGGCCTCCTCGACCAGGTGGGCGGCGAAAAGGAGCTGCCCCTGGGCCGCAAGCGGTTCGTGAAATTCCTCGTCGGCCATGCCGCCCTGCCGCTTCCGGAGCAGCAGGCCCGGCTCTGGGAGCTGTTCGAGACGCACCGGGGCTCCGGCGCGCGCCGCGACGACGTCACCGTCCTGGGCTTCGCGCCCGCCACCTCCACCACCACCGCAAAGGAAGAGGCATGAACCAGGCCACGCAGCAGGAATCCCCGGCCCAGTCCTTCAAGAGCTATCTGCTCGTCGCCCTGGCCGGGCAGCAGAACGCGGGCAAGTCCACGGTCTTCAACATGCTCACCGGGGCCAGCCAGTACGTGGCCAACTACCCCGGCGTGACCGTGGAGAAGAAGTCCGGCCGCTACAGGGACGGGGCCATGCGCGTGGAGGTGGTGGACCTGCCCGGCACCTACAGCCTGACCTCCTACTCCCCGGAGGAGCGGGTGGCGCGCGACTTTCTGCTGCAGGACAGGCCCGACTGCATCGTCAACGTCCTGGACGCCTCCAACCTGCCGCGCAGCCTGATGTTCACCCTGCAGCTCCTGGAGCTGGAGCGGCCCGTGGTGCTGGGCGTGAACATGATGGACGTGGCCTCGTCCCAGGGCCTGGGCGTGGACGTGGCCAGGCTGTCCGAGCTGCTGGACGCCCCGGCCGTGCCCCTGGTGGGCCGCAAGGGCCAGGGCCGCGCCGAACTCCTCGCGGCCGTGCGCCTCGCCGGGGCCGAGACGCCTAGGACGCCCGGCGTCCCCCTGCGCTACGGCGCGCTGGAGGAGACGGTGCAGAAGACCGCCCAGGCCCTGCGCCAGGGCTCGCGCCTGGACGCGGCCTACCCCCTGCGCTGGCTGGCCGTGAAGCTGCTGGAGGGCGACGAGCCGGTGGCGCGCCTGGTGCGGGAGAACCACCCCGAGGCCGAGGCCGTGCTGGAGCAGGTCCGCGCCGCCTCCGCCGCCTTCGAGGCCTCGGCCGGGCTTTCGGCCTCGGACCACATCCTGGCCTGCCGCCACGCGCGCGCCGAACAGATCGCCCGGGACTGCACCGAGCAGCCCCGGACGCGGCGCGTCCACCTCTCCGAGCGCATCGACCGCGTGGTCCTCAACCGCGTGCTGGCCCCGGTCTTCCTGGTGCTCACGGTCTACTGCATCTACCAGGTCTCCATCGTCCAGGGCTACGAGCTGACCAAGCACTTCTGGCCCTACTTGGCCGCCATGCGCGGCTTCGTGGCCGACCTGCTGCCCATGCCCGGCCTCGTGGAGGACGGCCTGCTGCGCTCCCTGATCCTGTGGTGCGTGGACAGCGCCAACACGCTGCTCAACTACGTCCCCATCTTCTTCATCCTCTTCGCGCTCATCGCCATCGTCGAGGACTCGGGCTACATGGCCCGCATCGCCTTCATCCTGGACCGCATCTTCCAGCGCTTCGGCCTGCACGGCCAGAGCACGCTGCCCTTCATCCTGGGCGGGGTCTTCGCGGGCGGCTGCGCCGTGCCCGGGGTGATGGCCACCAAGGGCATCCCGGACGAGCGCGCCCGCATGGCCACCATCCTCACCGTGCCCTACATGAACTGCCTGGCCAAGGTGCCGCTCTACACCCTGCTGGTGAACATCTTCTTCCCGGCGGACAAGGGCTTCGCCATGTTCTTCATCTCCACCGTGACCATCATCATGGCCATGATCATCGCCTGGACCCTGACCCGCACCGTGCTGCGCGGCATGCCGCCCGCGCCCTTCGTCATGGAGATGCCCACCTACCACCTGCCCACGGCGCGCGGCGTGGCCACCCGCACCATGCAGCGCCTGTGGGAATACGTCCGGAAGGTCGGCACCATCGTCCTGGCCGTGAGCGTCTGCGTCTTCGCCCTGCTGCAGTTCCCGGACCTGCCCGCGGAGGTCATGCGTCCCCACGAGGAGACCATGCGGCGGGCCTACGCCGACTTCCAGGCCGCCGTGGCGGACACGCCCCACGCCCAGGCCCTGGCCGGGGAGGAGCAGGTGCTCGGCCTGATGCACTACGCCGCCCGCTTCAACGCCGCGCGCCTCAACGCCGGGTCGGGCATGCAGGGCGTGCTGGCCTCCTTCGAGGCCGAGAATCCGCTCTACTTCTCCTTTCTCAAGCCCGGCAGGAAGGAGAAGGACGAGCGCGCCGTGGGCGCGGCCGCGGCCCAGCTCATGAACACGCGCAAGGAGGTGCAGCGGGCCATCAAGGACGCGCGCATCCACAACTCCTTCTTCGGCCGCCTGGGCCGGGCCCTGGAGCCGCTGACGCAGTTCGCGGGCTTCGACTGGAAGATCAACATCGCCCTGATCAGCTCGTTCGCGGCGCGCGAGTCCAGCGTGGCCACCCTGGGCGTGCTCTTCCAGCAGGGCGCGGACGAGGGGCAGACCCTGGAGACGCGCATGGGCGACCAGAGTTCCGCCTCGGGCATGACCCCGCTGCACGCCGTGGCCCTGATCGTCTTCTTCGCCCTCTACCCGCCGTGCTTCGCCGCGACCATCATGGTCAAGGTGCAGACCGGCTCCTACAAGTGGATGCTCTTCGCCATCCTCTTCCCGTGCGCCGTGGGCCTGGCCGTGGCCAGCGCCCTCTTCACCCTGGGCGCGTCCCTGGGGGCCTCGGGCCTGGCCATGATGCAGGGCTTCTACCTGCTCATGCTGTGCCTCGCCCTGGGCCTGGGCACGTTCGGCGGCTACGGCGGCGCGCCCGGGCGGCCCCGCTACGCGCGCGCGGCCCCCTGACGGACCGCGACCGCATCGGACGCGACGGCCGGACACAACAATCAGACGCGACGACCAGACGCAAGGACGACACGCCGCATGAGCCAGACCTGCATCGCCGCCTATCCCGCGGTCCTCAAGGACCTGCACGAGTTCTACGAATCCCTGCGGAAGGAGGGCATCCTCTTCTGCTACAGCGGCCCCACCACCCAGACCCTGATGGAGAGCATCGGCGACATGCTCAAGCAGCGCATGGCCGTGGAGGAGGCGGGCATGAGCATCACCCGCACCATCTTCGCCATTTTCATCGAGCAGATGCAGAACATCCTGCACTACTCCGCCGAGGTCATGCCCGCGGCCGAGTCCCGCATGGGCGAGGAGATGCGCCACGGCGTGGTCGTGGTCGGCCGCGAGCGGGAGGCCGGGGAGCGCTTCTTCGTGCTCTGCGGCAACTACGTGGAGCGGGCCAAGGCCCGCATGCTGGCCGACGCCCTGGACCGCATGCGCGGCCTGAACCGCGACGAGCTCAAGGCCCTGTACAGGGAGCAGCGCCGCGGCGACCCCTTCAGCGAGGACAGCAAGGGCGCGGGCCTGGGCTTCCTGGAGATGGCCCGCAAGGCCAGCCGCCCCCTGGACTACTGCATCTCCGAGATCACCGACCGGCTGGCCTTTTTCTCGGTCAAGGCGGTGGGCTGAGCCATGAGCGACCTCGTGATCAAACCCACCAAGTCCACGCCCGCCGTCGAATTCCTGGCGGCGGAGGGACGGCTCCTGATCCAGGGCGAGTCCTATCCCGAGCACGCGGTCAAGTTCTACGAGCCCGTGCTGCAGTGGATCAGGGAATACCTCGCGAGCATGGCCGCGCCGCTCCGCCTGACCATGGACATCGTCTACTTCAACAGCTCCAGCTCCAAGATCCTCATGAACCTCTTCGACCTGTTGGAGGAGGCCGCGGCCGGCGGCCGGGACGTACGGGTGGTCTGGCGGCACCACGAGGAGAACGAGAGCGCCCAGGAATGCGGCGAGGAGTTCAGGGAGGAGACGCGCCACATGCGCTTCGAACTGCAGCCCTACGGCGACAGGGTCTGATGAACGCCTTCGCGCTGGGCTTTCACGAGGAGGAGCAGGTCATCGCCCGCGCCCGCGTCTGCCTGGACGCCCAGGACCGGGACTGCGTGCTGCGCGGCGAGTTCGCCCTGCTGCTCGGCGAGTACGAGAAGCTCCTGCGCCAGAGCATGCGCCTGGTGCGCATGGGCGACCGCATGCACCAGCAGCTCGCGGACCTCAACGCCGCGCTCCGGCGCAAGCAGGAGGACCTGACCCGCCTCGCGGCCACGGACATGCTCACCGGCCTGTGCAACCGCCGCGCCTTCATGGAGGCGGCGCAGCAGGCCCTGTCCAGGGCCAGGCGGCAGGGCGCGCCGCTCTCCCTGCTGCTCATCGACGCGGACGAGTTCAAGCGCGTCAACGACACCCACGGCCACGCCGTGGGCGACGAGGTGCTTCGGCGCATCGCCCGCACCGCGCGCGAGACGTTGCGCGCCGAGGACGTCGTGGCCCGCATCGGCGGCGAGGAGTTCACGGCGCTGCTGCCCGACGCCGGTCCGGAGCAGGCGGCCCAGGCCGCCGAGCGCCTGCGCGCGGCCATGGAGCGCTCCCGCCCCGCGCCCGGGGAGACGGCCGTGGCCTGCACCCTGAGCATCGGCGTGGCCTGCCTCGAACCTCCCCCGGCCGCCGTCCCGGACGTTTCTCCGGACGCGCTCCCGGACGGCGTGGAGGCGCTGCTCAGGGCCGCGGACGAGGCGCTCTACGCCGCCAAGGCAAGCGGGCGCAACCGCGTTTTCCTGGCTCCAGGTCGTTGAAAAAGGCCCATCCGCCGCGTTGCCGCGGAAAGCGCAAACCCTCGCGTATTTCACATACGCGAGGGTTTGCGCTTTCCTTGCGCCGTGCATCCGGACCTTTTTGAACGGCCTGGAAGAGGCGTTTGTCATCGGGTTGAACGCCCCGGGGAGTCCGGGGGGACCGGGGGGCCTGAGGCCCCCCGGCCGCCGGAGGCGTTTCCGGTTCAGCTCGCGGCCTTCTTGAGCTGGCCGGCGAGGTCGGCGAGGGTATGCACGTCGCGCGAGGACTTGTCCACGGCCACGGCGGTCTCGTCCGCGATGCGGGAGATGTCCGCGATGCTGCGGTTGATCTCCTCGGAGGTGGCGGACTGCTCCTCGGCCGCGGTGGCGATGGAGTGGACGCGTTCCGTGGTCTGGCCCACCAGATGCACGATCTCGGCCAGGGCCTCGCCGGACTTGCCCGCCAGTTCCGTGGCCATCTCAACGGCCTTGGCCGCGCCGTCCACGTCGGTCACGTTCTTGCGCGCGCCGTCCTGGATGGACTTGATGGCGTCGCCCACTTCCTTGGTGGCGTTCATGGTCTTCTCGGCCAGCTTGCGCACCTCGTCCGCCACCACGGCGAAGCCGCGGCCCGCGTCACCGGCGCGGGCCGCCTCGATGGCGGCGTTGAGGGCCAGCAGGTTGGTCTGGTCCGCGATGTCGGTGATCACGTTCATGATCTGGCCGATGCCCTCGGCCTGCCTGCCCAGCGCGCCCATGCCCTCCTTCATGGAGAGGGCCTGCTCGCGCACCTTGCCGATGGCGGCCACGACCTCTGTCACGACCCCGGCCCCGGCCTCGGCGCGCTTTCTGGCGTCGCCCGCGAACTCGGCGGTCTGGGAGGCGTTCCGGGCCACTTCGAGCACGGTGGAGTTCATCTGGTTCATGGCCGAGGCCGTGCCCATGATGTGGTCGCGCTGCTTGGCCGAGTCGGCCGAGATCTGGGAGAAGGCGGCGGAGAGGTGTTCGGCCGTGGCGGTGACGTCGCCCGCGGCCTGCACGATGCGGGAGTTGACCTGCTCCAGGCGCTGCATGTTCTCCTGCAGCAGCTGGTCCTTGCGCACCATCTCGGTGACGTCGCGCGCCACCTCCACGTAGCCGACCTTGCGGCCGTGGCAGTCGTGGACCACGTCGCCCGTGGGCTGGATGTAGTGGGGATTCTCCTCGCTGCCGATGTTGATGATCCCGGCCTGGAAGGCGCTCTGGATGCGCATGGCCTGGTGGATGGGGCAGTTTTCCGTGCCGCAGGACGAGGTCTTGAAGAGGTCGGCGCAGCGGTGCTGGCGCAGTTCGGCCACGCTCTTGCCCAGGAACTTCTCCGTGGCCTTGTTGGCCATGAGCATCTTGTAGTCGTCGTCCACGGCGAAGATGGGGTCGGGCACGGCGTTGAGCATGTTCACGTAGCCCTCGGCCTCGCACATGATGGCGTCGATCTTCTTCATCAGGCGGTTGAACCAGGTGGCCAGCTCGCCGATCTCGTCGTTCTGGCGCACCGTGACCTCGGACTTGAGGTCGGCCTTGTCCTGGGCGATGTCCTTGATGATGGCCACGATCTGGCTGACCGGCCGCACCACGTTGCCGCGCACCAGGAACCAGACGATGACGCCGGGGATGACCAGCACCGCGCCGAGCACCAGGAGCAGGGTGGCGTTGACGTCCTCGTTGAGGGCGAGGATGGGGGCCAGATCCAGGGCGTAGACGATGACGCCGATCTGCTCGCCCTTGTAGTCCTTGACCGGGAAGGCGGCCAGGGCGGTCTCGCCCTTCTCCTCGATGGCCAGGCCCGCCGCGCCGCGCGAGAGGAACGGTCCGGTGACCAGGGCCTCCACGCGCTTGTCCCTGGTGCCGGTGACGAGCACGAAGCTGCCGTCCACCACCGGGTTCTTGGCCGGGTCGCCGAGGATGGTGGCGATCTTGGTCAGCCCGGCGTTCATGTACAGGGCCATGGTCTGGGCGTCGCCGCCGCCCGAGGCGCTTTTGAGCACCGCGTCGAAGTCGGCCAGGGACTCCACCGAGCCGAGCTGCCTGCCGGACTTGTCTTTGACCGGGGCCAGGCCGCGGATGGCGAAGCCGCCGCGCCCGACCTCGATGCCCTTGACCGCCGCACCCGTCTGGTTGACCTCGATGACCGTGGGCCGGAAGGACTTGAGGTCGTCGGAGACGTCGATCCAGCCCTCGCCCTTCTTGACGTTCTTGGGCCGCCACAGGCGCACCAGGCTGCGCGCGGTGGGCAGGTGGAAGTGCAGTTCCAGGTTCTTGCCGAAGACCGCCTTGTAGCCCGCGGCCGCGCCGGACAGCTTGGCCCGGATGAGTTCGCGCGCGGCCTGGGACTGGGCGTCCTTCTCGTCGCTCATGTCGCCCTGGTGGGCCAGGCCGTAGGCCTCGATCACATCGGGCAGCTGCGAGAAGGACGCGGCCAGTTCCAGGGCGGCGGCGCCGGCCTGTTCGATGCCGTTGCCCACCTCCTGGGCCTTGGCCTCGACCTGGGAGCGCACGTTCATGGCGGTCAGCGCGTCGAGCTGGCGGCTGACCACGATATGGCTGCCGATGCCCAGCACGAGCACCGTCAACACGATGGGAATGAGAAATTTCAAGCGGATGCCCACGGCAGACCCCCATTGCCCGCACGCCGGAATCCCCCGTCCGGCAGGTCGGGGAGCGTGCGGTTCGGTTCACGAAAATTACCTTTTGGTAGCGCACTTTGTCGCACAATGACCACAATCGACCCTGATTCGTGAAAAGGTTCCCAAGTGCCGGGCCCCGGGGCGAAGCTTCGCCCCACTTGTCCCAATACCGGGGGGAGGGGCGGAAGGAAAGGGGGGAGGGCCTGGCGGGAGCAAAAAATCATGCGGCGGGCGGCGCGGGAGCGCCGGGCCGGACGCGGTTCAGGACGGGAAGGGCGGGGCGTCCGGGAACTCCCGGGCCAAGGGACGCAGGCCCACGGGCAGGGGCGGGCGTTCCCAGGTCAGGCCGGGAAAGGCCCCGGGCGGCAGGGGCGCGGCCTCCTCGCCCGTCTCCCACAGGCCCAGGGAGCGGTTGCGCCGGGGCAGCCAGGGGTGCAGGCGCAGGCCGCCGTCGCGGTCGCGGGCGAGATAGAGGCACATGGCGTCTCCGGTTCAGAAGAATGTGTATCTTATATTCTATTTTTCAGAATGTGCCGCCGGGGCGGGCGGCGGGTCAGTCCAGTTCGCGGCCGGTCCAGATGCAGCGGGCCAGGATGCGGAAGTGGTCGGCCGGGCTCACGGGCTGCTCCGCGCCGCCGTTGTCCGAGACGATCACCGGCCCGTCCGGCCCGGCCTTCAGCCGCTTGATGAGGATGCCGTCGTTCAGGGCCACGAGGAAGACGCGGCCGTCGGCCAGTTCGGTGCGCGACTCGTCGCAGAGCACGATGGAGCCGTCCATGATCGTGGGGTGCATGGAGTCGCCGTCGGCCCGGACCACGACCATGCGGCCCGGCCGCCCCTTGGTGCGCAGCCAGTCCGTGCGGAAGGCCAGGTGCGAGCGCGCGCGGCGGGAGGTGCGCTGGCTCTCGCCGCCCATGCCGGGCACGGCCTCCAGGAAGGGCACGCCGGTGAAGCCCGACTCCGCGGCCTCGCCGTAGGCCGGGGCCGGGTCCTGGGCGCGCAGCATGGGGATGTCCGGCTCGCCGCCGAGCAGGGAGCGCCCCACGGCCAGCATCTCCTCGTAGCGCACCCCCAGGTATCCGGCGATGAAGCGGCGCGTCTCCTCGGTGCCCGCGCCCCGGCCGTGCTTGATGTCCGCGAGGTACGAGGACTCCTTGCCCATGGCCTTGGCCAGCCGGGCCTGGGTGCCGCGGGGGCGTTCGTCCAGGAGTTTCTTGAGGGCCGCGCCGAAGATTCTGCCGGTGGAGTGTTCGTACATGGAAGGCCGTATACCAGATGATCCAGAAGATTGGAACTGCTTTTTTGGAGAATATCAGCTTGCTTTCTTCTATTTCCCAGAATACAAGACGGCCATCCTGCCCGGCCCGGCCGGTCGGGATTGCGTTTTCTCCGACCGGCGACCGGTTCGTCCGTCACGTCCGTACAGGCCCGGCCGCAGCCGGGAGGCCTCCCGGAGGGGCCGAAGGGGGTTCGTCTTCATGCACAGGGGATACATCAAGTTCTGGCGCAAGGCCTTTGATTCGGGCATGCACCGCAACCACAAGCTCTGGGCGGCCTGGACCTGGATACTGGCCCACGCCGCCTACCGGCCGTACAGCGTCTACTGCGGCGGCCGCCGCGTGGCCCTGTCGCCCGGTCAGCTCCTGACGGGGCGCTCGCGCCTGGCCGCGGAGTGGAACATGAGCGAGCGCAGCGTGCGCACGGTGCTGGCGGCCTTGGCGGCGGACGGCTGCCTGACCGTCCGCCCGTCCAGCCGCTATTCCCTGCTGACCGTGACCAACTGGGAGCTGTACCAGGGCCGCGAGGCGGGCCCGGCGTCCGGCGAACGGTCCGGCCGGCGTCCGGCCGGCGTCCGTCAGGGGACCACAGGTAAAGAAGGAGAAGAAGGGCAGCAGGAAAAGCAGATGAAACCCTCCGCGGCGGCGTTTCCGCCGCGGGCCGCGCCCGGGGCGCGGGAGGCGGGCGCGGTCTACCGTTCCGGCCGGGGAAGACGGCTGACCGGAGCCGCGCTGGAGGCCTTCGAGGCCTTCTGGGAGGCCTTTTCCTACAAACGCGGCAAGGCCGAGGCCGCGGACGCCTGGCTGGACCTCTGGCCCCTGCCCGGCGGGACGCTGGAGCGCGTGCTGCGCGCCGCCCGGAGCGAGGCCGGACAGCGGCCCGCGCTCCTGGCCCGGGGCCGCACGCCCAAGATGGCCCAGGGCTGGCTGGCTGGCCGCCGCTTCGAGGACGAGCCGTCCGGGCCGGACGAGGCCCCGGCGGCCGTAACTCCGGCCGCCCCGGCCGCCCCGCGCGGGCCGGACCCCTTCCTGGCCAGTCTGGCCGAGGCGCGGCGGCGGGCCGTGCCCATGCCCGAGCGCCTGCGCCGTCTGGCGCGCGGCGGGGACGTTCCGGCCAGCACGGCGGGCGGGGAGGGCGCATGACCGGCTTTCAGCCCCGCCACTTCACCCTGGAGGAGCTGGTCCCGCCCGAGCTGCACGCCGCGCACCCGGCCCGCCTGCTCTGGGGGCTGCTCGATCCCGGCATGCTCTGGACCATCGACGCCCTGCGCGAGCGCTACGGCCCCCTGCTCTGCAACGACTGGGCGCGGGGCGGCCGCTTCCGCCTGCGGGGGCTGAGGCCCCACGCCTGCGCCGAGGGCGCGGCCCTGTCCGACCACAAGTACGGCCGCGCCGTGGACCTCGCGCCGCTGCGCGCCGGGGCGGAGGAGATCAGGGCCGAGATCAGGGCCGATCCGGAGCGCGAAACGTTCGCCCGCATCACGGTGGTGGAGGAGGACGTCTCCTGGCTGCACCTGGGCTTCCGCAATCATGACCGCAACCGCCACGGCATCCTGTGGGTAAGGGGGTAACGCATGACCATCCTGATCATCGGCAAGAAGAATCTGGCCCAGGCGCTGGGCGTGGGCCACAACCAGATCCGGGCGCTGGTGGAGAACGAGGGGCTGCCCGCCTGGCAGGACGGCGGGCGCAAGGTCTGGAAGGCCCTGCCCGACGAGGTGGCGGCCTGGTGCAAGGCGCGGCGGCGCAAGAACCTCCGCCGCGCGCGCCAGGCCGCGCGCCGCGTCCCACGCCCCTCGCGCGTGCGGCCCGAGGCCGCCCCGGACGGGGCCTAGTCCGGTCCGCCGCCCCCCGCCCGGAAACATGTGCAGGGCGGGGGGCGGCAGGAATTGCCCACCGCCCGGCCGGGCCGGAGCAGGGCGGCAAACGCCCGTGGGGAAAGGATATCTTCGGGATGACGCAATGCTTGCGGGGCGGCCGCCGAGGGTCGTGGCGGCCGCCCCTTCCGTCGTGGGGGTGGGGGGAGACGGAAAATTCTGCCCAGGCTGCCGGAAGCGTCCTTTGCCGCTAGGCCGTGGCCGGGAGGAAGTCCCCGGCCTCGCCGCGCAGGCGGGTCAGGGCCTGGTGCTTGAGGCTGCGCACGGTCTGCTCGCCGATGGTCAGCAGCCGGGCCACCTCGCGCACGTCCAGGTCGCGGTCGAAGAGCAGGCCCATGATGTCGTTCTGGCGCGGACTGAGCGCCGGGTGCGGGAAGAGTGGGCCGCGCTCCGCCAGGTGCGGGCAGTCCCCGGCGCGGGCCGGGACGTTGTCCAGCAGCGCGGGCTCCAGGGCGGTCTCGCGGCGCGGGCGGCGGCGCAGGGCGTCCAGGGCGGCGGAGCGCGCCACCACGGCCAGCCAGGTGCGCAGGGTGGCGCGCCCGGGGTCGAAGGAACGCAGCAACCGGCCGTTCTCGGCCACCAGGCGGACCATGACGTCCTGGAAGACGTCGTCCGCATCGGCCTGCTGGGAGGAATTGGCGTATCTTCTGATGGTCGCGTTGACGGTCTTCATGATTATGGAAGCGTAATCATCCATGAAAACGCTCCACGACTTCGCATCGCCTGCGGCCATCTTTTCCGTGAATTCTCTTTCAGTGCTTGACTGATGCATCGCCGTCTCCTTCAAACCGCATGGTCCTGTGAAGGAAACGTCTGCACATCAGTCCCTGCGAAGGGGAAATCGTTTCCTTCGCAGCGACATGATGCAGGGAGAGGCGCGCCGACGGTCAGTTTCGCGTCGGGTTGCGTCGGGATGTGTCGGCGGCCGGACGCGGGCCGCAGGCTTCTTGACGTTTTTCGACACTACGGGCCGATACATGGCGTTGATCTTGCTGCACATTGATTTACCTGGGGAACCGGCAGGAAATTCCCCGGGCATGTCAGCCAAGGAGCGCCGCATGACCCCCGTGCTGCTGATAGACGACGACGCCGAACTGTGCGGCCTGGTGGCCAAGAGCCTGATGGCCGAGGCCATGCGCATCGAGGCCTGCCACGACGGGGCCGAGGGCCTGGACCGGGCGCTGGGCGGCGACTGCGAGATCGTGCTGCTGGACGTGAACCTGCCCGGGCTCACGGGCTTCGACGTGCTGCGCCGCATCCGCGAGCGCGGCGGTCCGCCCGTGCTCATGCTCACGGGCCGGACGGACGAACTGGACCGCGTGCTGGGCCTGGAGATGGGCGCGGACGACTACCTCGCCAAGCCCTTCAGCACCCGCGAGCTGGCCGCCCGCATCCGGGCGGTGCTGCGCCGGGGCCGCGAGCCCGCGCGCGCGCCGCGCGCCCCCCTGGAGGTCGCGGGCGTGCGCCTGGACCCCGGGACCATGCGCGTCTGGCGGGACGGCGAGGAGATTTCGACCACCGCGGCCGAGTTCATGCTCCTGCAGATGCTGCTGCAGCGGCCCGGCGAGATCGTGGGCCGCGAGGAGATCGCCCGGCAGGTGCTGGGCCGTCCCCACATCCCCTACGACCGGAACGTGGACATGCACGTCTGCAACCTCAGACGCAAGCTGGGCAAGGCCCCGGACGGCGGCGAGCTGATCCGCACCGTGCGCGGCGCGGGCTACCTCTTCTGCCGCGCCCTGCCGCAATGAGCGGACCTGGCGGAGCGGCCGGGGCGGGCAGCCGCCTGCCCACGGCCGGGGCCGCGGCCGCCCTGGCGGTCACGGTGCTGCTCTGCTGGCTGCCCTGGGCCGGGCTCTTCGGCGGGCCGGACGGACCGGGTGCGCGCGTCGCCGGGCCGCCCCTGTGGGTGGACGTGGCCGTGCTGCCCGATCCGGGCGGAGCGCTGGACGCGGCCGGGGCCCTGGCCGCGCGCGGCCGCTTCCGTCCCCTGCCCCGGCCCGGCGCGACGCCGGGGCCGCCGCCCGGCGAGGAAGGGGCGGACGACGCGCCCGGCGCGTTCTGGTTCCTGCTGCGGCCCATGGGCGTCGCGCCGCCCGGCGGGACCATCGTGGAGATGAACAACCCGGCCCCGCGCGACTACCTGCTCGTGCTGCCCGAGCCGGACGGGACTCCGGCCGAGATCCGCCTTTCCGGCCGCTTCGTGCGCTTCGAGCTGCCCGGGACCGGAAGCGGCGAGTTCCTGGTGCGGGCCGAGGCCGGACAAGGCCCGCCCCGGCCGCCGCGCCTGCTGCCCGCCCTGGCCCACGCCGGGGAGCAGGGCCGCAAGGGCATGGCCCTGGGCATGTTCTACGGCGGCATCCTGGTCCTGGCCGCGGTCAACATCCTCTTCGGCCTGCTCCTGGGCGAGGCGGGCCACGCCTGGTACGCGGCCTCCCTGGCCTTCCTGGGCGGGGCCTTCTTCCTGGGGCTGGACGACGTCGCCGGGGCCAGCCTCACGGGCTCCATGGCGCTGGCCGTGCCGGTGCGCGTTCTGGGCGTGGGCTGGCTCTTCTGCAGCCTGGGGCTGATCCGTTCCTTCCTGCAGACCGGACGGCGCGCCCCGCGCCTGGACGCGGCCCTGCGCGGCCTGCTCTGGCTGCTGCCCGCGGCCGCGCCCGCGCTCTTCCTCCTTTCCGGCCGCCAGGCGGGCGCGCTCTTTTCCGCGCTGACCGCGGCCACGGCCCTGCTGGCCCTGGCCGCGGGCCGCCAGGCGCTGCGCCAGGGCTTCACCCCGGCCCGGCTCTTCCTGGCCGCCTGGCTGCCCGCGCTGGCCTTCCCCCTGCTGCCGTTCGTCTGGCGCGCGGCCCGGCTCGGGGCCATGCCGCCGCCCGGCACGGTCCTCTCCCTGGTCGTGCTGCTGCAGGCCGCGCTGTTCACGGCCTCGCTCCTGGGCAAGGTGCGCACCATGCTGGCCGAGAACATCCGCCTGCAGGAGCGCCGCCGCACCGAGGCGCGGGTCATGGACGAGCAGCGCAGGCTCTTCTCCGAGATTTCGCACGAACTGGCCGGGCCGCTGGCGCGCCTGGAGCTGGGCATCGAACTGTGCGCCCGCGGCGAGACGGACGACGGCCTGACCCGGGGCATGGCCCGCGACCACGCCGCCCTGGCCGAGCTGCGCGGCCAGATGCTGGACCTGGCGCGCATCGACGGGGCCTCCGGGGGCGGTGCCCCGGGAGGCGGGCGGCGCGGTTTCGCCTTGGTGGACCCCACCCGCCTGGCCCTGGCCGTGGCCGCCGACGCGGCGCGCCAGGCCGGGACGGAGGCCGTGGCCGTGGACAGCCGCGATCCGGCCCCGCTGCCCGGCGACGCCGTGCTCCTGCGCCGCGCCCTGGACAACCTCGTGCGCAACGCCCTGCTGCACGCCGGGCCGCCCGTGCGCATCCTGGCGCAGGACGAGGGGGACGCCCTGGTCCTGGCCGTGCGCGACCAGGGGCCGGGCGTGGCCGAGGCCGATCTGGAGCGCATCTTCGAACCCTTCGCCCGCGCCGTGCCGCCGGGCGCGGCCAAGGTCCCGGGCAGCGGCCTGGGGCTCTCCATCGTGCGTCGCGTGGCCGCCCTGCACGGCGGCGAGGCCCAGGCCCGCAACCTGCCCGGCCGGGGCTTCGAGGTCCGCCTCGTCCTGCCGCGCGGCGCGCGCGAGGAACGCCAGGACCCCTAGCCCCCGCCGCCGCGCCCGCTCCCCGCCCGCCGCCTTCCCCTCCGGTCCTTCCCGCACCGCCTTCCCCCGCCCTGATCCCGCCGGCGCGTCGCGCCCCCCGCCTGTTCCGCGCTTCGGCGCGGATTTTTTTCGTCCGGCGTGGATGAACCGGCCGGGCCGCTCCGTACTGGGGGGTAAGCGGCGGACGGAGGATCGCCCGCCGCCAAGGAGGAGCGGATGCGCCAGATGTCCACCACACGACCCGAACAGGCCAGGAGCGCGGCGAGCGCCGCGCGCGGCCCGGCCCGCTGCCCCGGCTTCCTGGAGCTGGCGGCCTACCTGGACCGCAACGTCGCGGGGGGCTGCGGCCCCGGTCTTCGGGACGCCGTGGAGGAGCATCTGGCCCGCTGCCCGGACTGCCGCCAGGCGGTCATGGACCTGCGGCGCATCCTGGCCGAGCCGGACCTTCCCTTCCGGCCGGACTGGGCGGGCGAGGCCGCCGCGGCCTGCGCCGCCGGGCTGCGCGGCGCGGGGACGACGCACAGCGCCGGGCGGGACGCCGGGCGCGAGGAGACGGGCCGGGACGGCCCCCTTTCCCCCAAGGCTTCGCGCCAGGCGGCCCCCGCCGCCGCGATGTCCTGAACCAAGGAGACGGCCATGTACGTGGACACCACCAGCTATTTCAACGCCATGAAGACCGGGACCTCGACCACCGAGGCCTCCTCGGAGCTGGGCAAGGACGCCTTCCTGACCCTCTTCGTGGCCCAGCTTGAGAACCAGGATCCCCTGAACCCCCTGGAGAACACCGAGATGGTCGCCCAGCTCGCGCAGTTCTCCAGCCTGGAGCAGCTCACCAACATCTCCGAGAGCCTGGAGACCGTGCTCTCGGCCGTGGCCGGACTGCAGCACGTGGGCGCCACCTCCTACATCGGCAAGGACGTGCTGGCCGGAGGCGACTCCATCGCGCTGGCGGACGGCAAGGCCACGGAGGTGACCTACGTGATCCCGCTCGACGCCACGAACGTCTACGCCCACATCTACGACGCGGACGGCAACCTCGTCGGCTCCATCGAGATCGGCGACGTGGAGCAGGGCGAGCACGACTTCACCTGGGACGGCAAGGACGCCACGGGCAAGGCCTGCAGCGACGGGACCTACTACGTGGCCTTCACCGGCACGGACGCGGACGGCGACTACCTCTCCATCTCCACCATGGTCGAGGGCCGGGTGACGGGCGTGAGCACGTCCGGCGGCTCCATCATCCTGTCCCTCGCGGACGGGCGGTCCGTGGCCCTGTCCAACGTCTACGAGGTGCGCAACCCGACGACGAGCGGCACGGACGACACGGACACGACGGGCGATTCGGGCGATTCCGGCGACGATTCGGGCGACGCGGCGTAAGGCGCGCAAAAGGAGGACTCCATGGGCCTGACCGGTTCACTCTACAGCGGCATCTCGGGACTGCAGACGCACAGCTCCAAGATGTCGGTCATCGGCAACAACCTGGCCAACACCAGCACCATCGGCTTCAAGTCCACGACCATGCAGTTCCAGGACCTCTTCTACCAGTCCGTGAACACGGGCGCGGGCGTGGGGCAGGTGGGCGTGGGCGCGGGCGTGGCCTCGATCTACACCAACTACGCCCAGGGGCCGTACGAGAGTTCGTCCGAGGCCACGGACGTGGCCATCGGCGGCAACGGTTTCTTCATGGTCCGCAACTCGGACAGCCAGGAGATGTACTACACCCGGGCGGGCAGCTTCCGCTTCGACTCCAACGGCTACCTCGTGGACCCCAGCGGCTACCGCGTGCAGGGCTGGGAGGTGAAGCAGGGCTCCAGCACGGGCGCGGTGAGCACCGTGGGCGTCTCGGGCGACATCCGGCTGGAGAACTTCCAGTCCCCGCCCCAGGCCACCAGCCTGGTGAGCATGTACCTGAACCTCGACTCCTCCAGCGAGGACGAGGCGGCCAGCGCCACCAACCCCTTCTTCTCCATGCTCGGCTACTGGAACGGCACCTCGGACCCGGCCATCTCGGATTCGCGCTACGCCTACCAGAACACCATCAAGGTCTACGACGCCAACGGCACGGCCCAGACCCTGACCATCTACTTCGACCCGGTCAAGGACGCCTCCGTGACCTCGGGCTCGGGCGGCAACCAGGTCTGGGAGTTCATCGTCACCTGCGAGCCGTCGGCCGACGGCCGCACCATCAACGGCCAGAGCCTCAAGGACACCTCGGCCGCGGGCCTGCTCATGGCCGGCACCCTGACCTTCAACGCCGCGGGCCAGGTCACCGGCATGTCCGCCTACACCCTGGGCTCCGGGGCCACGGGCGACATGAAGGACCTCTCCAACTGGACCCTGGCGGACCTGAACACCGACGGCCGCCCCGTGTTCACGGCCAACTTCTCGGGCGAGAGCAACGCCAGCACCACCACGGCGGGCAACGCCTCCGTCATCGCCCTCGACTTCGGCATCAGCAACGAGCTGACCACCTGGAAGGGCGCGTCCTCCAACGCGTCCATGGTGGGCAACTCGTACGCCAACCTGGCGAACTTCGCCGACCCCAAGATCAACGCCATCTCCAGCACCAGCTACGACTCCTCCTCCACGACCATCAGCCAGTCCCAGGACGGCTACGGCGCGGGCTTCCTCAAGGACATCTCCATCAACCGCGACGGCGTGATCACGGGCAGCTACTCCAACGGCCAGGTCCTGGACCTCTACGTCCTGACCCTGGCCAACTTCACCAACCCCTACGGGCTCAGGCGCGAGGGCAGCAACCTCTTCTCGGCCACGCGCGAGTCCGGGGTGGCGATCACGGGCCTGGCCAACACCGGCAACCTGGGCACCATCTCGTCCAACACCCTGGAGCAGTCCAACGTGGACATGGCCACCGAGATGGTCAACCTGATCACGACCCAGCGCGGCTTCCAGGCCAACTCCAAGGTCATCACCACGGCCGACACCATGCTCGGCGAACTCATCCAGCTCAAGCGCTAGCGAGCGGCGGGGAGACGGGCCATGAACAGCCTGCTGTACATCGGGCAGAGCGCCCTCCTGAACAGCCAGTACGCCACCTCGGTGCACGGCAACAACATCGCCAACCAGACGGTGGAGGGCTATCGCCGCCGCACGGTGGCCATGACCGAACTCCCCTCCCTCTCCACCTCCAAGGGCCAGGTGGGCACGGGGGCCACGGTTTCCGGCCTGCTGCGCCACTTCAACACCTACCTGGAGACCCAGTACCTGCGCGAGAACGGGCAGTCGGCCGGGTACAAGGCCAAGTACGACGCGCTCTCCCAGGTGGAGACGCGCTTCGTGGAGGACGAGAAGTACGGCACGGCCGCGCTCCTGGAGAACTTCTGGGCCGCCTGGGGCGACGTGGCGGACAACCCGGACCAGTCCGCGGCCCGCTCCGTGCTCCTGACCACCAGCGAGAGCCTGACCTCGCGCCTCGCGGACCTGGCCGAGGACCTGGCCGCGCAGCAGCGCTCCCTGGAGAAGCAGATCAGCCAGGAAGTGGACGCCGTGAACACGGCCCTGGCCCAGATCGCGGCGGTCAACAAGCAGCTCGCGGGCTCGCCCAACCGGGCCGACCTGCTGGACAGCCGCGACGCCCTGCTGCGCGACCTCTCGGGCAGGCTGGACATCGAGGTGGCCTACGGCGGCGACGGCCAGGCCCTGGTCAAGACCAGCGCCGGGCAGACCCTGGTGGACGGGGCCTCGTCCTACGGCCTGACCTACAAGTCGCCCTACGCCGCCGCCTCCCTGGAGCCGGACTCGGCCTTCAAGGGGGCCATCTGGTTCGATGGGGCCTCGTCCGACGAGTTCACCGTGGAGATCACGGACCCGGGCACGGCCTCCGGCGGCGCGGGCGCGGCCATGTTCCGCGTCTCCCTGGACGGGGGGCGCACCTGGCTGAAGGACGACGACGGCAACGAACTGCGCTTCACGGCCGGATCCAGGGACGAATCCGTGACCGTGGGCGGCGTGACCATCTGGTTCGGCCAGTCCGGCGATTCCGGGGCCGAGGAGGGCACCGCGCTCTCGGCCGGGGACCGCTTCACCATCGTGCCCAAGACCTCGGTGGCCTGGAAATCCACGGCCGGGGGCGAGGTCAACGTCACGCCGCTGGCCGGCAACACGCGCGCGGGTAGGCTCACGGGCGGGACCCTGGGCGGGCTGCTGGCGGCGCGCGACGAGTGCATCGGCTCCTACCGCGAGAGCCTGGACGCCTTCGCCTCCACCCTGATCTGGGAGACCAACCGCATCCACAGCCAGGGCTCGGGCCTCACGCCCCTGTCCTCGGCCACGGGCGCGTACGGCGCGACCTACACGGACAGGCCCCTGGCCCAGAGCGGCCTGGCCTTCGCCGACCGCGTCACCGCGGGCTCGTTCTCCCTGGCCCTGTACGACGCCGACACCGGCGCGCCGCTCGGGATCACGGCCGTGGACTTCTCCTCCGTGACGCCGGGTCAGGCCACCTTCGACCCCTCGGTCCACTCCCTGGAGGACGTGGCCGCGGCCATCACCGCCTCCTTCGGCGGCCAGCTCACGGCCTCGGTGCAGGCCGGGCGGCTGACGCTCACGGCCGCGGACGGCGTGACCTTCGACTACGCCGACGACTCGGCCGGGATCTTCGCGGCCACGGGCCACAACTGCTTCTTCACCGGCACGGACGCCTCCAGCATCGCCGTGAACCAGGAGCTGATCGGCAACACGGACCGCATCTGCGCGGGCCACGTCAACGGCGACGGCGAGGCCAACTCGGGCGACAACACAACGGCCGAGGCCCTGGCCGCCCTGGCGGAGAAGAGCGTCTCGTTCTTCACGACGCGCGGGAGCTCCTCCGCCACCCTGGGCGGCTACTTCTCCACGCTGGTGGCGCAGGTGGGCGCGGACAAGTCCGCGGCCAGCACCTCCTACCAGTTCGCCGCCTCCCTGGCCGAGGATCTGGACGCCCAGCAGGAGTCCGTGGGCGGCGTCAACGAGGACGAGGAACTGACCCAGCTCATGCGGCAGCAACAGAACTACCAGGCCGCCAGCAAGATGATCCAGGTCTCCCTGGAGATGATCGACGTCCTGCTCGCCCTGAAGTGAGGAACTCGCCATGCGCGTCAGCCAGAACATGATCTACGGACAGGCCATCAGCCAGATGGGGCGCTCGCTCAGCGACCTCACGCGCCTGAACATGATGAACGCCTCCCAGAAGCGCATCAACGCGCCCTCGGACGACCCGGCGGGCATGGCCCAGGTGCTCGACCTGCGCTCCACCCTGGCCTCCACCGAGCGCTGGCAGCGCAACATCGACCAGGCCCAGGGCTGGGTGGGGCTGGCCGACGCCCAGCTCACGCAGTCCTCGTCCATCATCTCCACCCTGCTGGAGAAGGCCGAGCAGGGGGCCACCGGCACCCTCACCGACGACCAGCGCCTGGTCATCGCCGAGGAGGTGCGCGGCCTCTTCGAGCAGCTCGTGGGCATCGCCAACACCGAGTTCACCGGCCAGAGCATCTTCGGGGGCCACAAGACGCGCGGCAACGCCTACGAACAGTGCCTGTGGGCCACGCCCCTCAGCGAGGACATCCCGGCCTCGGCCGTGACGGCCGTGGAGGGGTCGAGCAGCTCCTCCCTCCTGGTGCAGTTCACGGAGGACGGCGTCGTCGGCGTGGACGAGCTGTCCTACAGCTACAGCGCGGACGGCGGCAAGACCTGGACGAGCGGCACGCTGGCCTCGGGCGCGACCACCCTCTCCCTGGGCGGGGCGCGGCTGACCCTGGCCTCGGGCACGGCCGTGAGCGGCCCGGCCGCGGGCGAGGAGTACGGCAGCATGCTCATGGTCCGGCCCAGCGCCCGCTACCTGGGCGACGACGACAAGAGCCTGCAGATCACCAACTACGGGGCCACGGGCATCGACGCCGCGGCCAGCGGCACGTTCACCGGCAACGTTTCGGTGCGCATCGACGCGGACAGCACCCTGGCCGGCCCCATCTCCTATTCCTACTCCCTGGACGGCGGCACCTCCTGGGTGACGGGCAACACCGCCTCCAACGGCATGCTCGTGCTGCCCGGGGGCATGCTGGCCCTGACCTCTGGCGGCGGCAACCTCCTGACCGCCGGGGACTCCTTCACCCTGCGCCCGGCCACGGCGGACATCACCGTGGCCATCGGCAAGGGACAGAGCATCGCCATCAACAACGTGGGCAGCGACATCTTCGGCGGCCTCACGCGCGACGCCGTGACCGGGCTGGACTCCCTGGCCCTGTCCAGCGGCAACCTCTTCGAGGCCGTGGGCGAGCTGGTGGGCTACCTCGAAACCGGCAACCAGGACGGCGTGGGCAAGTGCCTGGAGACCCTGAAGGCGGCGCAGGAGGTTGTTCTGGCCCGGGCGGGCGAGGTGGGCGCGCGGATGAACCGGCTCTCGGCCCAGGAGGCCTCCATCGACGCCATCCAGGCCAGCGCCGAGGCCCATCTCTCGCGCGTGGAGGACGCGGACCTCAGCACCCTGACCGTGGACCTGGCCCGGGCGCAGTACGTCTACGAGTCCGTGCTGAAGTCCCAGGTCCAGGTCATGAGCCTTTCCCTGCTCGACTACATCTAGGCATCAGGAGGCGAGCCATGAGCGATACGTGGTCCGGACAGATCACCTTCTCGGGACTGGGCAGCGGCACCGACTGGGGCTCCATCATCAGCGCCACCATCGAGGTGGAGAGCTACCGCAAGAACCAGATGGAGTCCTGGAAGGCGGACTGGGAGGAGAAGTCCGAGGCCCTGCAGGAGCTGAACCAGGCCATGCTGGAGCTGCGGACCTGGCTGAAGGAGTACGACACGCCCAGGGAGTTCCTGGTCAAGACCGCGGAGAGCACGAACACCGACGCCGTGACCGCCACGGCCTCCTCCGACGCGGACGAGGGCGTGCACACGGTGGTGGTCAACCAGCTCGCCCAGAACGACATCTGGATGGCCACGGACACGCCCATCAGCGACACCACGGCCTCCCTGACCGCGTCCAACGCCTCCATGACCATCGGCTACGCGGGCAAGTCCACGACCTTGGACGTCCCGGCCGGGACCACGGCCCAGGGCCTGGTCAACCTGATCAACAACAACCCCGACCTGAGCGGCGGCGTGCGCGCCAAGCTGCTCTACGACGGCAGCGGCTACTACCTGCAGATACGGGGCATGGACCTGGGGGCGGGCAAGAGCGTGAGCATCTCGTCCAGCACCGTGCCGGGGCTCACGTCCTCGGACTTTACGCGGACGCAGCAGGCCCAGAACGCGCAGATCAAGGTGGACGGCTTCCCCTCGGCCGCGGACAAGTGGATCGAGATCGCCTCCAACACGGCCGAGGACGTCATCGACGGCGTGACCTTGAACCTCAAGGACGTGACCGGCGCGTCCGGCCTGAAGATCACCGTGGACACGGACACGGACGCGGTGAAGGAGAACATCCAGGGCTTCGTGGACAAGGTCAACGAGGTGCGCTCCCTGATCCTGGACATGCAGAAGGTCGACTCCTCGGGCAACGGCTCGGTGCTCACCGGCAACTACGGTCTGCAGATGGTGGGACAGAGCCTCAAGGACCTCACCGGCCGCCAGGCCACGGGCTTCGAGTACTACAACTCCACGACCGGCCTGGGCGACCTCTACTCCAGCCTCTCGCACATCGGCATCCTCACCGAGGCCAGCGAAAGCTCGGTCAACGCGGGCCTGCTGGTCATCGACGAGGAGGCGCTGGACGAGGCCCTGGCCAACGACCCCACGGCCGTGGCCCTGCTCTTCTCCGCGGACTCCATCGGCGAGTCGGCCTCGCCCGAGGTCTCGTTCCAGTCCCTGGTCAAGGGGCTGACCCAGCCGGGCCGCTACGACGTGGAGTACACCGTGTCCGGGGGCAAGATCGTCTCCGCCACCATCAACGGCCACGAGGCCCTGGTCAGCGGCTGGGAGATCACCGGCCAGTACGGACACCCCGAGGCGGGCCTGGCCGTGCGCGTGGAGAACCAGGCCGACGGGACCTACAAGGCCGACGTGGGCGTGCGCCAGGGCAAGATTCCCGAACTGGTCAGCTACCTGGACGCGGTCACCAACGAGCAGACCGGCACCCTCGCCATCATCGAAGACAACTACCAGGACATCATCACGAACCTGGAGAAGAAGATCGAGTGGGAGGAGGCCCGGCTGGAGCGCAAGAAGCAGGTGCTCACCGAGCGCTACGCCCGGCTGGAGGCGGCCCTGGCCACCTACGACTCCCTGCAGACCCAGCTCGAAAACCAGATCGCCGCGCTGGACAGCTAGCCCGGGCCGGGCGGTCCCGCGCCCCCTGGCCTTCGGGCGGCCCATCGTGTACACGCGGGCCATGGACGACCTGCTCGAACGCCAGGGCCGGGCCCTGGAGCGGCTCTTCAGACTGCGCGCCGCGCCCCCCGCCGGGCTGCTCCTGGAGGGCGGCAGCGAGGCCGAGCGCGAGGCCATGGCCGTGGCCTGGGCCATGCTCCTCAACTGCCAGGCCCCCACCCCCGAAGGCGGCTGCGCCGCGTGCGCGCCGTGCGTGCAGCTCGCGCAGCGCGCCTCGCGCGACCTGCTCTTCTTCGACTGGCGCGGCGGACCGTGGGACGGGGCCATCGCCGAACTGCGCGAGGCGCGGCGGATCATGGGCGAGACCCCGCGCGAGGGGCCGTGGCGCGTCATCGTGCTCTTCGAGGCGCACGGCATGCGCGACGAGCACGCCAACCTGCTGCTCAAGTCCATCGAGGAGCCCGGGCCGGGCAACGTCTTCGTGCTGACCACGCCGCAACGCGAACGCATCCTGCCCACCCTGGTCTCGCGCAGCTTCGTGACCACCCTGGCCTGGCCCCCGCCGGGCGCGGAGCTGGCCGCGCCCCTGCCCGGGGGCGAGGGCGACGTGGCCGAACTGGCCCGCGCCTTCTACGGCTTCCTGACCACCGGCCGGGGCCTCTTCGGCCTCACGGGCGGACGCGGCAGGCTCTCCAAGCTCCTGGCCGACCGCCTGGTGCTGCTCCTGCAGCGCGACCTCGCCCAGGCCCTGAAAGGCGCGCCCGAGGCCGAGGGCGCGCGCCTCCTGGCCGGCCGCCTGGACCTGCGCGGCCTGCGCCGCCTGGACGCGGCCCTGCTCCAGGCCAAGGACTCCCTGGACGCCAAGGTCAACCCCTCTCTGGTCGTGGATTGGCTGGCGACCTCCCTCCGCTTTGCGGGCGGCTGAAAACGCGCCGTCCGCCGCGTCGCCGCGGGACGCGCGAAGCCTCGCGCGGCGAGGGCCGCCCGGCCGCGACCGGCCGCCGGGGATGGCCCCGGCGGAAGAACGCATCATCATATTCTATCGGAGGTTCCCATGACCTGCGCCCTGACGAACGAACAGATCGACCGCGCCGTGGCCTTCCACGGCCACACCTGCCCCGGCCTCTCCATCGGCCTGCGCGCCGCCGAACTGTGCCTGCGCGAGCTGGGCCACAACGACGCCGCGCCCGTCACCGCCGTGGTGGAGACGGACATGTGCGGCGTGGACGCCATTCAGGTCCTGACCGGCTGCACCTTCGGCAAGGGCAACCTGATCCACCGCGACCACGGCAAGATGGCCTTCTCCTTCTACCGCGCCTCGGACGGCAGGGCGCTGCGCGCCGTGATCCGGCCCGAGGCCCGGCCCGTGACCCCGGAGATGACCGCGCTGATGCGCAAGAGCATGGACGGGACGGCCACGGACGAGGAGAAGCGGCGCATGGCCGCCATGCGCGCCGAGGCCATCCGGCGGATCATGGACTTGCCCCTGGAGGAGCTGTTCGAGATCGCCCCGCCCACGACCCCGGCCCCGCGCGGGGCCAAGATCCTGGAGAGCCTGCGCTGCGAGGCCTGCGGCGAGATGGCCATGGAGTCCCGCACCCGCCGCTTCGCCGGACAGACCCTCTGCCTCCCCTGCTTCGAGGCCGTGGAGCAGAAGCGGTAGGCCGGGCGTGGAAAAAACGCGCCGCGCGCTTGACACCCGGGCGACCGGCTGCTATCTGACTCCTCCCTCGAATCGGGATGTAGGAGCGTAGCTCAGGGGGAGAGCACTTGCTTGACACGCAAGGGGTCAGGAGTTCAAATCTCCTCGTTCCTACCACCAAGACCGCCGGAAGGGAGGCCTCGGCCTCCCTTTTTTCAGTCATGGGGACGTCGCAAGGAGCCACAACGAGGCAAGGAGCGCTGACGTGCAGCTCGAAATAGCGGGCCAGCAGGTGGAGGCCGCCGCGGGCGAGCCTCTGGCCGAGGTCCTGGGCAGGAGCCTGTCCAAGAAGAAGATGAAGGAAGTGGTGGCGGTGCGCGCGTGCGGCCGCCTTCTCGACGTTTCGGCAAGGCTGCCCGAGGGCTGCGCCGACGTCTCGCCCGTCTTCGAGACCGACCCCGAGGGCCTCGACGTCATCCGCCACTCGGCCGCCCACCTCATGGCCGAGGCCGTGAAGAAGCTCTTTCCCGAGGCCAAGGTGACCATCGGCCCGGCCATCGAGTCGGGCTTCTACTACGATTTCGACCTCGACCGTCCCTTCACCCCCGAGGACCTGGAGGCCATCGAGAAGGAGATGGTCCGCCTCGCGGGCGCGGACCAGCCCTTCACCTGCCGCGTCCTGAGGAAGGACGAGGCCGTGCGGCTGTTCTCCGGCATGAACGAGCCCTACAAGATCGAGATCATGGACGACCTGGGCGGGGACGAGTTCTCGGTCTACGCCAACGGCGGCTTCGTGGACCTGTGCCGCGGCCCCCATGTGCCGAGCGCCGGGCGCATCAAGGCCTTCAAGCTGCTCTCCGTGGCCGGGGCCTACTGGCGCGGCGACTCCGAGAAGAAGATGCTGCAGCGCATCTACGGCACGGCCTTCGCCACGCCCAGGGAGCTGAAGCAGCACCTGGAGCGCATCGAGGAGGCCAAGCGCCGCGACCACAGGAAGCTCGGCACCCAGCTCGACCTCTTCTCCTTTTCCGAAGAAGCGGGCGCGGGCATGGTCATCTGGCATCCCAAGGGCGGCCTGCTGCGCGCCATCCTCGAGGACTTCGAGCGCAAGGAGCACCTGAAGCGCGGCTACGACATCGTGCAGGGCCCGCAGATCCTCAGGCGCGACCTGTGGGAGAAGTCCGGCCACTACGCCAACTACCGCGAGAACATGTATTTCACCGAGATCGAGGAGCAGGCCTACGGCATCAAGCCCATGAACTGCCTCTCGCACATGCTCATCTTCAAGAGCAGGCTGCGCTCCTACCGCGACCTGCCGCAGCGCTACTTCGAACTGGGCGTGGTCCACCGCCACGAGAAGACCGGCGTGCTGCACGGGCTTTTGCGCGTGCGCCAGTTCACCCAGGACGACGCGCACATCCTCTGCCGCCCGGACCAGCTCCAGGAGGAGATCCTGGGCGTGGTCCGCTTCGTGCAGGACGTCATGAACCTCTTCGGGTTCGACTTCGAGGCGCGCATCAGCACCCGGCCCGAGAAGTCCATCGGCTCGGACGAGGACTGGGAGCGCGCCACCGCCGCCCTGACCAGCGCCCTGGACGCGGGGGGCTTCCCCTACGCCATCAACGAGGGCGACGGCGCGTTCTACGGCCCGAAGATTGACATCGTGATCAAAGATGCCTTAGACCGCCGTTGGCAGTGCGCGACGATCCAGTGCGACTTCACCCTGCCCGAGCGCTTCGACCTCACCTACGTGGCCGAGGACGGCGAGCGGCGGCGGCCGGTCATGCTGCACCGGGTTATCCTGGGGTCCCTGGAGCGGTTCATCGGCGTGCTCACCGAGCACGTCGCCGGGGCGTTTCCCACCTGGCTGTCGCCGGTTCAGGCCCGCATCCTGACCGTGACCGACGCCCAGGCGGAGCACGCCCATTCGGTGCTTGCCGCGCTCCGCGCCCGGGGCATCCGGGCCGAGGCCGACCTGCGCAACGAGAAGCTGGGGTACAAGGTTCGCGAGGCCCAGCTTGAGAAGATACCGTACATGCTGGTCATCGGCGACAAGGAGGTCGAACAGGGCGGGGTGAACGTGCGCACGCGCAGCGGCGAGAACCTCGGACTGAAGACCACCGCCGAGGCCGGCGAGATGATTTTGGCCGATGCGGCCGAACCCTTCAAACGCGGAGGAATGAGCTATAGCTTCTCTGCAGGCGCGTGTTAACAGGCAGATCAGGGTCCGCAGCGTCAGGCTGATCGGCGATGACGGCGAGCAGCTCGGCGTCCGGACCATCGAGGAGGCCCTGGCCCTGGCCCAGGAGAGCGGGCTGGACCTGGTGGAAGTGGCGCCCAACGCCGATCCCCCGGTCTGCAAGATCATGGATTTCGGGAAGTACAAGTACGAGCAGCAGAAAAAGCAGCAGTCCGCTCGGAAGAAACAGACCCAGGTCCAGATCAAGGAAATCAAGTTCCGCCCCAAGACGGACGAGCACGACTACCAGACGAAGCTGCGTCACATCCGCCGCTTCCTGGAGGAAGGCGACCGCTGCAAGGCGACCATATTTTTCCGCGGCCGCGAGATCGTGCACAAGGACCGCGGAGAGATCGTGCTGACCCGCGTGGCGCAGGATACGGCGGACCTGGCCAAGGTGGAGCAGGAGGCGCGCGCCGAAGGCCGCACCCTGTTCATCATGCTGGCGCCGATCCCGAAAAAGCCCGACGCCAAGGCCGACGCCCGGCCCGAAGCGCCCGAGGCCCCGGCCGCCGAATAGTCCGGCGGCCCGCGCGGAGCACGGCCGGGGCGGGAGCGATCCCGCGGCCCGGCCTCGGCGCGCGCCCCGCCCCCGCGGCAGGGCGCGGTCCGGCCGCGCCCCGTTCAGTTCAGGTTGCAGTTCAGCTTGCATTCAGGACGACGCACGACGGCCCCCAGGGCCGCATGCATACCGGAAGGAGAAGGACCATGCCCAAGATCAAGACCAACCGCTCCGCGGCGAAGCGCTTTTCCAAGACGGGCAGCGGCAAGATCGCCAGGCGGCGCAAGAACCTGCGCCACATCCTGACGAAGAAGAGCCCCAAGCGCAAAGCGCAGCTCGGCAAGTCGGCCCTCGTGGACAAGACCAACGAGCGCGCCGTCAAGGCCATGTGCCCCTACCTCTAGGCCGCGGGCCTCAGGGGTTGCAAACGGGGTCCGCCTCGTCGCCGGCAAGCGCATGGCCGTCGACGGGTAACGACGTTCCCGCAAGGGACAGACGATAAGGAGAAGCAACGATGCGTGTGAAACGTGGAGTGGCCGCGCACAAGCGGCACAAGAAGTACCTCAGCCTGGCCAAGGGCTACTACGGCGCCCGCAAGAACACCTACCGCATCGCCCGCGAGACGGTCGAGCGCGCCATGGCCTACGCCTACCGCGACCGCAAGACCCTCAAGCGCGAGATGCGCAAGCTCTGGATCCAGCGCATCAACGCCGGCGCCCGCGAGCACGGCCTGTCCTACAGCCGCCTGATCAACGGCCTGTCCCAGGCCGGGGTGGAGATCAACCGCAAGATCCTGGCCGACCTCGCCGTGCGCGAGAAGGAGAGCTTCGCCCAACTGGCCGCTCTCGCCAAATCCAAGCTCGGCCTCTAAGGGACGCCGCGCATGTCGCCCGATACGCCCGCAACGGCAGATACGGCGGACAAACGCGCGCTTCTCGACGTCCTGGAACGCCTGGCCGGGGAGTGCGAAAGCGCCCTCGGCCAGGCGTCCTCGCTTGAGGACGTGGAAGCCCTGCGCGTCGAGTTCCTGGGCCGCAAGGGCCGCCTGGCCCAGGCCATGAACGCCATGGCCAAGCTGCCCCCCCAGGACAAGCCCGAGGCGGGCAAGGCCGCCAACACCGCCAAGGCCGCCCTCGCCGCGCTCCTCGACGCCGCCCTGGAAACCCGCAAACGCGCCGCGGCCGCCGCGGCCTTCGCCGGCTTCGACCCCACCGTGCCCGGACGCCCGCCCCTGCAAGGCTCCCTGCACCCCGTGACCCTGGTCATGGAGGAGGTCTGCGACATCCTCTCGCGCCTGGGCTTCTCCGTCGTGGCCGGACCCGAGGTCGAAAACGACTGGAACAACTTCGAGGCCCTGAACATGCCGCCCGACCACCCGGCCCGCGACATGCAGGACACCCTCTACGTCACCGAGTCCATCCTCCTGCGCACCCACACCTCGCCCCTGCAGGTCCGCTCCATGCTGGCCAGGAAACCGCCCGTGGCGGTCATCGCGCCGGGCAAGGTCTACCGCCGCGACTCGGACCTGACGCATACCCCCATGTTCCACCAGATCGAAGGCTTGCTCGTGGACACCAAAACCTCCATGAGCGACCTGCGCGGCGTGCTCGCCCACGTCTGCCGCAAACTCTTCGGCGACGACACCCGCCTGCGCTTCAGACCCAGTTTCTTCCCCTTCACCGAACCCTCGGCCGAAGTGGACATCTCCTGCGCCATCTGCAAGGGAACCGGCGCCTGCAACGGCACCCCCTGCCGCGTCTGCAAGACCACCGGCTGGCTGGAAATCCTGGGCTGCGGCATGGTCGATCCCGGCGTCTTCGCGCAGGTCGGCTACGACCCCGAAACATACGTGGGATGGGCCTTCGGCATGGGCGTGGAACGCATCGCCATGCTCAAATACGGCATCGGCGACCTGCGCATGTTCTTCGAGAACGACCTCAGATTCCTGGGACAGTTCTACTAGAACCGGCCGGGAAGAGAGGGAAGAGGCCTCTGGCGGCCGGGGGGCCGAGGCCCCCCGGACCCCTCGGACCCTGCGTCCCGCTCCGCGCGGCGTGACCGGAACGGGCGCGACGGCCAGGCGACGGCGGGAAAAGGGCCGGTCCGGGGCCGCGGACGGCCGGAAGAGCCAAGACGTTTTTTCCCGGCCCCGCCGGGGACGGCGGACCCGGAAAACTCCGCCTTGCCCCCACTCCCGCGCCTGCCTCCGCGCCCACGAGCGCCCGGCAAGGCCCCCGGCGCGGGAGAGTTGAAACTGCGGATGAACGCGGACGGCAGCGCCGCCGTGTTTCGACTGAATGGACACTGACCCCACCACCCCACGATAAAAAGTTTTGCGGGGAGGGGG
>JALHJW010000049.1 GCA_022839785.1 Desulfovibrio sp.
GACCAGCACGCTCATTCCGGCCTGTCTGGCCCGGATGCGGTCGATCAGCTCCCAGAACTGCCTGCGCGACAGGGGATCGACGCCGGTGGTCGGTTCGTCCAGGATCAGGAGTTCGGGATCGTGGATCAGGGCGCAGCAGAGGCCCAGTTTCTGTTTCATGCCGCCGGAGAGCTTGCCGGCGGGGCGGCCGGCAAAGGGAGCCAGGCCGGTGGCCCGCAGCAGTTCACCAATGCGGCGTTCACGCTCCTGCCGGCCATGGCCGAAAAGGCGGGCGAAAAAATCAATGTTTTCGAATACCGACAGGGTCGGGTAGAGATTCCGGCCGAGCCCCTGGGGCATGTAGGCCACCCGCGGATAAAGGCCCAGGCGATGGCGCTTGTCGGCCATGCTGCCTCCCAGCACCTCGACCCGGCCGGACTGGATTTTTCTGGAACCGGCAATCAGTGCAAAAAGGCTGGACTTGCCCACCCCGTCGGGACCGATGACGCCGACCATGCAGCCTGCCGGCAGGTCCATGCTGACGCGGTCCAGGGCCTTTGCTGTGCCGTAGCGCTGGCTCACCTCCCGCAGCCGGACGACCGGCGGCGCTGTTGCCGATCCGGATCCGCTCATTGGGGCACGTTCACCTGCAGGTGGGCCGGCCACGGAACCGCCGGGTCAAGCCGGACATAGGCCATGCCCGGCAGCCCGGTCTTGACCCGCAGGATGTGCTTTCTGAGCAGTTCGGGCGGAATGGCGGCCCGGACCCGGAACATGAGTTTTTCTCTTTCTTCCGCGGTTTCCACGGTTTTGGGCGTAAACTGGGCGACGTCGGCGACAAAGGACACTGTTGCCGGGATCACGTACCCGGGCGCGGCGTCAAGCACCAGCCGCACCTCGCCGCCCAGGGCAATCCTGCCCGCCTGGGCCGTGGGCAGGAAGAACGTCATATATACATCGGCCAGGTCGATCATGTTCAGTACCCGGCCGCCTGCGCCCACCACTTCACCCTCCCGGGCCACGAGGTACTGGATGCGGCCGTCCCGTGGTGCAATGAGCGTGCAGTCGGAAATATCGGCGCGGATGCGATCAATGGCGGCCTTTGCCGCTTCCATCGCCGATTCCGCTCCGGTGACCTGGGCACGGGCGGTGGCGATGGCCGCATCGGCGGCGGCGATCTGGGCATGCACTGCGCTGACGGCGGCTTCAGCCCCTTTGACGCTGGCCCTGTCGTCGTCTGCTTTCTGCTGGGAGGCGGCCCCTTGTTTTGCCAGCACCGAAGAGCGCGACAGGCGGGTGCGGGCGATGTCGAGTTCCGTCTCGCGCTGGGCCAGCAGCGCCAGGGCCGCGGTTTTTTCCGCCTCCCTCAGCACCACCTGGCTGCGGGCGGTGACGACCCCGCTTTCCGCTTCACGCAGCTGCGCCTCGGCCTGGCGCAGTTGGGCCTCCAGTGCGGCGGTGTCCATGCGAGCTGCCACCTGGCCGGCGGTGACGAAATCACCTTCGCGCACCGTGATTTCCGTGATCCGCCCAGGCAGCCTGGCGGTGACGTCGAACTCCACCGCCTCGATGCGCCCGTTGCCGCC
>JALHJW010000006.1 GCA_022839785.1 Desulfovibrio sp.
CGAGTTCGTGCGTCAGCAGATCCTGTCCCAGTCCGCCGTCGCCATGCTCTCCCAGGCCAACAGCCTGCCGAGGATGGCCATGCAGCTCCTGGGCGGCTAAAGACCGCGGCTGCGAACGCCGAACAGAAGAACACGGCCGGGCTCCGCACGCGGGGCCCGGCCCGCTCTCCCCACGGAGAGCAGGGTTGGCATCCCTTTTGCTGAGACGTCCGCAGGACAAACTCTGCGGAAAAAACTGCCAACACGGTTCGGCGCATTATGGTCAACGACGCTCTCTCCTCCGGCGGAATCCACTTCACGGGCCTGGGCTCGAACACGGACTTCGACACCCTCATCGAGAAGCTCATCCAGGTCGAGTCCATCAAGAAACAGCGGCTCGAGCAGTGGCAGTCCACCTGGAAGGCCAAGACCGAAGGCTTCCAGGAACTCAACACCAAGCTGTTGTCCCTCAAGACCACCCTGGAGGGCATGGACCGGGTCAACGAGTTCGTGGTCAAGAACGCCGGCTCGACCAACTCCAACGTCCTGAGCGCCACGGCCGGGGCCGAGGCCGAGGAGGGGACCTACGTCTTCTCCATAAACCAGCTGGCCCAGAGTCAGGTCGTGACCTTCACCGGCACCGCGGAAGGCTCGCTCGACGACGTGGTCAACTCCACGGGCTCGGACAAGCTCTTCCGGTACACTTACAAGGGTGTCACGAAGAGTGTGACCGTGCCCTCGGGCACGACCCTGCAGACCCTGGTCAACCTGATCAACGCCGACGGCAGCAACCCCGGCGTGCGGGCCAGCGCCGTCAAGATCAGCGAGGGCGTCTTCCGCCTGCAGCTCCGCGGCCTGGACACCGGCGCGGCGAACACGCTGTCCATCGCCTCGGGCACCACGCTCCCAGGCTACCTCGCCTCCAACGCCAGCATCACCCAGACCGCCCAGGACGCCCAGTTCCGGCTCAACGGCTTCCCCAGCAGCGGCTGGATGAGCCGTTCCACCAACTCCATCAACGACGTGATCAACGGCCTGACCCTGCAGCTCAAGGAAGCCTCGGCCGGCGTCAGCATCACCGTGGCCCGCGACACCGAGGCCATCAAGGAACAGGTCCGGACCTTCGTGGACCAGGTCAACGAAGTCCGCAAATATCTGAAAGAATTGACTAAATTCGATTCGAATCAGAACAAGGGCAGCCTGCTCACCGGCAACTACGGCGTGGCCATGATCGGCTCGAACCTGCAGAACCTCACGGCCTCCAAGGGCGTCGGATTCGAGTACTACAACGCGGCCACCGGAACGGGCGACATGTTCTCCAGCCTGTCGCAGCTCGGCATCCTCACCGAGGCGGACGCCGGTTCGGTCAAGGCGGGGCTGCTGGTCATCGACGAGGACCGGCTGGACAAGGTCCTGAACGAGAACCTGGACCAGGTCGCCGACGTGTTCGCGGCCTATTTCAAGGGCTCGACTTCGGTCACCAATCCGCCGAACAACCCCGCGGCCTTCACCTTCTCCTCGTTCATCGACGGCACCACCAAAGGCGGCAGCTACAACGTCTCCTACACCGTGGCGGGCGGCACAGTGACCGGGGCCACCATCAACGGCCAACCCGCCAGCTACGACTCCCAGACCGGCCAGATCACCTCCCTCGCCGGTGACTCCAGAGGTCTGGCCATCAAGGTCAACACCCTGACGGACGGCTCGTACCAGGGCAGCGTCTCCCTCAAGGTCGGCAAGACCACCGAACTGATCAACGAGATCAAGCGGCTCACCGACACCCGGGAAGGCACGCTGAACATCCTTGAGGACAACTACGACGACATCATCGACAACATCCAGAAGAAGATCGAATTCGAGGAGCGCAGGCTGAGCAACAAGGAAAAGGAGCTGCGCAACCGCTTCGCCCGTCTGGAGGCCACGCTCTCCAATTACAACGGCATCCAGACCTCGCTGCAGAACCAGATCAAGGGCCTCGACAGCTCCAAGTGATGACAGGACCGCCAGATGCAGAACGCGACCAAGGCATACCTCTCCACCCAGGTGACCACCACCTCCCAGGCCGACCTGCTGATCCTGCTCTACGACGGGGCCATCAAATATCTGGCCCAGGCCAAGGAGGCCATCGGACGCAAGGACATCAAGGCCAAGGGCCAACTTCTGGGCCGCGCCTCGGACGTGATCAACGAGCTGCAGTCGAGCCTGAACAAGGAAAAGGGCGGCGAAATCGCGGAAAACCTCTCGCGCCTCTATTTCTACTGCAATTCCAGGCTGCTCATGGCCAACCTCAAGCTGGACTGCGAAGCCATCGACCAGGTCGTGAACATCCTCAAGGGGCTGCGCTCGGCCTACGCCGAGATCCGCGATCTAACGCCCTCGCCGCAGGCTCCGGTGCAGGCGGCCGCGCCCCAGACCGCCCGGCCCGTGAACCTCGGCATGGCCGCCGCGGCCACGGCCGCGGCCGTACGCGCCAGGCAGGCCGGGGCCTACCAGGCCAACGCCGCGCCGCAGCCCGCCCCCGTCGCTCCGTCCGCGGCCGCTCCGGCCCAGGCGGCCGCGACGCCGGAAGCGTCGCGGGCTCCCGGCCCGGATGCGGCCCCGGACACGCCCCAGGCAGCGGCCCCGGCGGAGCAGCCCGCCTCCGCCGAAGCTCCGGCCCAGTCCGACCAGCGCACGCTCAGCCTGCACCTGAAACGGGCCACCGCGGCCTACGGCTCGACCTCGGCCCGCTGAGGCCCGCCCTGGAGCCCCTCGGCGCAGCGCGGCGCGTCTTGCAGCCCGCCCCGTAGCGGGCTATGACGTGCGGCATGACGACCGCCGCCACGGCAGCCCCGGCCTTCGGTCCGGACGCGGCCCGGCCCGACATCCTTACTCCCTTCAGCCACGAAACCCTGCGCTACCGCCTGGGGCCGCCCCGCACGCCGCCTCCACCGCCTTCTTCGCAGGACGCGGCGGCCATGGCCGGACGCATCCTGCGCGCCTGGGAACGGGAGCAACCTCCCGCAGTCCTGCTCTTCGGGCTGGCCTCGGGCGCGGTGGCCTCGGCCCTGGCGGCGGCCCTGCCCGCACGCGTCGGCCTGCTGGTGAGCGAGTCCGACCCGGAACTGACGCGCAGCCTCATGGACGCGGACGCCATCCCCTGGTGGCGCGAGGGCGAAGGCCGCGCCGTGCTCACGGACACCTCGCCCTGGGCCCACAAACTGCTCTGGCTGGCCTGCGGACTCAGCCCGGGCAGAACGCTGGCCATGATCAACCCCGAACTCGCGACCGAGGCGCGCGGCCCCGCCCAGCGCCTGCGCGAGGCCTTCGGGCTCGGCGAGACCGTCCACATCCTGCCTGGGACGCTCCCGCCGCCGCGCCTTTCCCTGGGGGCCATCCTGAGCCCGGACGAGCCGGACCTGCCCCGCTTCCTGCGCCAGATACCGGCCTTCGTGGACGAGATCGTCTGCGTCTGGGACGGCCGCCTTCCGGAACGCCTCCCCCCGGACCCCCGGCGCAGGGACATTGTCCGTCCCCTGGCTGCGGACTTCGCGGCCCAGCGCAACGCCATGCTGGACGCCTGCGGCGGCGACTGGGTGCTGTACCTGGACGCCGACGAGTTGCTGCCCCGCGAGGTCTGGGACATACTGCCCGGTCTGCTCGCGGCAGAGGCCGCCGCGGACCTCGCCGCGTTCGCCTTCGCGCGCCTCACCCTCTATCCGGACGAGGACCATGCCAAGTGCGGCTACGGCCTGTGGCCCGACCTGCAGGCGCGGCTCTTCCGCAAGACTCCCGGTCTGCGCTTCGAGCGGCCCGTGCACGAGCGCCTGACCGGTCTCGACGGCCCGGCGGCCGTGCTCCTCGACGCCTCGATCCTGCACGAGAGCGCCCTGCGCAAGTCGCCCGCCCAGCTCGCCCGCAAGCTTGAGGGCTTCGACCTCGCCTCGGGCGGCGGGGTGCGGCACGTGCAGAGCCGCGACTACCCCCGGCTTCCCCTGCGCCTCCTGCCGGGAACCGAGCCGCCCGCCGTCCCCTTCCGGGCGCTTGTGCTTCCAGACGGCCGCGTGTAAACGCTTGCGCGTGCAGCGGCAGGGAGACACGACATGACCATCCACCTCGGCGCGTTCCAGACCCCGGTCTTCGCCTCCTGGGACGACCTCGCCCCCTTTCTGGACGCCGCGGCGGCCTGCCCCGAGCCCACGCTCTGGGCGCTGCCCGAGCTGTTCTACGGCGGCTTCGACTTCGCCAACCGGCTGCGCTGGGCCGAGGATTCGGCCCGGCTCCTCGAACGGCTGCAGGACTTCTGCCGCACCACGCCGCACTGCCTGGCGGGCAGCCTCATGGAGCTGCGCGACGCGAGGCTCTACAACTCCCTGTTCGTGATCTCGGGCGAGCATCCGCGGCCGCAGCGCCTGTACAGCAAAATCCACCTCTTCCCCGGCGCGGACGAGAGCCGCTACTTCTCGCCCGGCGAGCCGTGCCCCCGCACTATCTCCTGGCGGGGCCTGCGCATCGGGGGGGCGATCTGCTTCGACCTGCGCTTCCCCGAACTCTTCCGTCCCCAGGCCCGGCAGGACGCTGACGTCTTCGCCGTCTGCGGACAGTGGTCGCAGGCCCGGCTGCCGCACTGGCGGCGGCTGCTCACGGCCCGCGCCATCGAGACCCAGGCCTACCTGCTGGCGGCCAACGCCGTGGGCGACTCGCCCTTCGGCCACCTGCCCGGCTACTCCTGCCTCGTCTCGCCCTGGGGCAAGCTCGTCTTCTCCTGCCACCGGGGACCGGGCACGCGCCGCGCGCCCTTCGACGCCGCGCTCCTGCAGCGCGCCCGCAGGCTCTACAACACGCGCGACACCGGCCATTTCCTGGTCGCGGGCAGGACGCCCTGCCCGGCGGACGGGACAGGGGAGCCTGTCTGACGCATATTCTTGATTTGCACACGCCGAGAGGATAGGTTCGCACTTTGCGCCCGTCCCTTCCCCCAACGGATGCCAGCATGGATATCACCTGCCCGAAATGCCGCTTCACCCGGTCCGTGCCGGATGACAAGATACCGGAGCAGGCCGTGCGAGCGACCTGCCCCAAATGCCAGCACAAGTTCCAGTTCCGCGAATTGGACGAGGAGTTCCTCCTTGAGGGCGACGAGGAGCAGGCCGCTCCGCCCCTCCCCGAGGTGAGGCCCCAGCCCGCGCCGCGCACCCCTCCCGCCGCCCCGCAGCGTTCCGCCAGACCGGCCCGGAGCGCCCCAGCCGATGCGGCGGACGCCTCCGGGGAGCCCGCATCCCTGCTTCGCGGAACCCCGCTGCGCAGAGCGCCCGAGGAGCCGGGCCGCAGGCCGCTGATTCCCTGGGACGACGAGCCCGAGGAGCTGGGCGAGGAGGAGTTGGACGACGCCTCCAGCCTGCTGCGGCCCCCGCCGCGCTCCAGGGGACACGAGCCGCAGAAGGAGCCCGCCGATCCCCTCTCCCGGCTGATGCGCTCCACCATCCCGCCGGGCATGGCCCCGGACGAGGATGAGGAGGACGCCATCCCCTCCTCGCTGCTGGCCGGCCGCCGCCCGGCGGCGCGGCCCGAGCCCGCCGACCCCCGCCGCGCCGCGCCGCTGCTGCGCACGGACACGGAGCACGACGATCCGGTACGCGCGGAATACGTCAAACCGGTCTTCCAGCCTCTGCTGCAGGAACCTGCGGAGACCGCCCGCGAAAGCGAGGCCGACGACATCTGGCGCAAGCTGGAGCGCCTCGACGACGCGGAGGGCGGGCAGCGGCCGACCGCGGGGCAATGGACGCCCGCCGCCGAGGAGGAGGCCGAGGAAGCGGTCGACGCCCCCTGGGAGCGCCTGGACCGGTACGGCTTTTTCGGAGGCCTGTGGCGCACCACCACACGGGCCATGTTCCACCCCGGCCTGTTCTTCGAGGCCCTGCCCGCGGACAAGGGCATGGGACGGCCGCTGGCCTACTACGTCATCCTTTCCCTGCTGGGCCATCTGCTCATGCTGCCCTGGGCCCTGACCACGGCCGAGATCGCGCTCTCCTGGATAGCCTCGCCCACGGCCATGGAGTGGCTGCGCTCCCTGCTCTCGCCGCGCAACCAGGTCATCCATACGGCCGTCATGCCCATCGTCGGCACCCTGCTGCTCTTCTTCTACGCCTCCATCCTGCACGTCAGTCTGTTCGTCTTCCAGGGCGGCAGGCGCGGTTTCGAGGCCACCTTCCGGGTAATGGCCTACAGCGCCGCGCCCATGACCCTCTACCTGATCCCTTTCCTCGGACCGGTCATCGCCCAGATCTGGTCGCTGTTCGTGCTCATCATCGGCCTTAGGCGCATCCACCGCACCTCCTACCTGCAGATCCTGCTGGCCCTGCTCCTGCCCGTCGCAGCCCTGGTCATCCTGGTCTTCGCCGTGGTCTACGCCCTGTCCGGAGGCACGGCATAGTTGTTGCTTCAGAGGGGCAAACACCGGCGACACGGAGACGGTTATGCGCATCCTCGACTGGCTCACGGGACTGTGGAACCGCGGCTGCCCCCCCGGGGCGGACGCCCGTTCCATCGGCCTCATGGCCCGCGAGGTGCGTGAGCTGGCCCGGGCGGCGCTGCTGCTCGGGGCCTGCGACGGCGATTTCGCCGCGCGCCTGCTGCGCATACAGGCCGAAATGGAAGAGTTGGAGGAGCTGGCCGCCAGGCCGCGCTTCCGGCGTCTGCCCCTGGCCCAGCGCCTGGGCCTGCGGGAAAGCCTGACGCAATCGCGCAAACGGCTGATGCAGACCATGCAGGCCGCGCCCGCAGCCACCCAGCGGCTGCAGTAGCCGCCGTCCGTCCGTCGCCGCACCTTCGGGAGTGCGTCATGAATTTGACCCGCCTTTGCGGCCTCGCCTTGTGCGCCTTGCTCCTCGCGGCCTGCGCCGAGGTGCAGCCGCGCCTGACCGAATCCTCCAAGGTCGTGATCGACCAGAGGGTCGCGACCTCGCCCCTGCACATCTACGTGAAGCCCCGCAACGCGCCCATGCGCGGCCTGACAGCGGTCTACATCCCCTTCAGGGTGACCCAGAATCTGGAGCAGCCGCGGCTCATCGGCGACCAGGTCATGGGGGCGTTCCGGCAGGTCTGGATGGAGAACGAGCTGTTCGCCACCCAGGTCACGCTGGGCGACGCCTTCTACCACAGCCAGGCCGACGCCTGCCGCCTGGGCAGGGAAAAGGGCGCGGATCTGGTGATCACGGGAGAGATCAGCCACTACCTGGACGGCGGCAGCAATTCCGACTCCTCAGTCTCGCTGCGCATCGACATCATGGATACGGCCTCGGGCGAGATGCTCTGGTCCATGGCCCAGGCCGGGCGCATGGAGCGGGTCCTGACCGAGGACTACATCTGGTTCCGCCGCACCTACCGCATGCCGGAATCGGCCGTGGCCGCCATCGTGCGCCGCATCGCCGAGAACATGGCCCTGCCCGTGCGCGAGTGGTCCGACCGCTACGGCTTCGCCACCACCTCGGACCAGATCACCCAGGGCCTGCTCGGCCGGAGCGCCGCGGGAGGCGTGACCGAAAGCGCGCGCACCGTGCCTGAAAGCCGCGCCGCCGGCTCCTTTTCCGCCATGGAGTTCGGCCCGGACGGCAAGGAGCGGGTGGTCACGGAGACCGATCCGCGCAAGGGCGTGAACATCAAGGTCGAGTTCGACTTCGACAAATGGGACATCAGGTCCGACGCCGCGGCCATCCTGGACGAACTGGGCAGGTCCCTGACCTCGCCCGAACTCAAGGGCAGGCGCTTCACCCTGCGTGGCCACACGGACAACGTAGGCACGGACGAGTACAACATGCGGCTCTCGCTCCGCCGCGCGAACGCGGTCAAGGACTACCTCGCCAAGAGGTTCGGCATCGACCCCAAGACCCTCACGCCAAAGGGTTTCGGCGAGTCCATGCCGGTCGCGTCCAACGACACGCCGGAAGGCCGCCAGCTCAACCGCCGGGTCGAGGTGGTGCGCGAGAACTGATTGCCTGGACCGGTTTTGCGCGTATCATGGCCGCCATGAGGAGCGTTCATGAACAGCCGTGACGCGGCTTCTGCGCCGGAACCGTCCACTCTCCTGCCCCTGCTGCTGGTGGAGGACGACAGATTGAGCGCGGCCCAGGCGCAACGGCTCATGGAGCGCGCCGGGCGTTCCGTGCGTCTGGCCGAGGACGGGGCCGAGGCGCTCCGCCTCCTGGCGGCCGAGCGCTTCGCCGCGGCCTTCCTCGACGTGGAGCTGCCGGACACCGACGGCCTGCGCCTGGCCCGGGCCTTCCGTGCGGCTCCGCCCGGCGCCACGCCCTCCGACATCCCCCTCTTCGCCCTCACCGGCCACGATCCGCAAACGCTTGCGGACGCGGCCGCCGCCGCGGGCCTCGTGCGCGTCCTGGGCAAACCCCTGAGCGCCGAGGACCTGGCCGAGGCCCTGGCGCTGCTGCCGGATCAGACCGCGCCCCGGCTCCCCTTCTTCGACGAGGCGGACGCGGAGATGGCCCGGGCCTTCGCCGCCATCTTCCGCGAGGAAACCCCGCGCCGCCTCGCGGAACTGCACGACGCGGCCCGCAGGCGCGACGCCGCGACCATGGCCCGGCTGGCCCATTCGCTCAAGAGCACCACGGCCATGGTCTCCGCCCCGTCCGCGACCGAGGCCGCACTCCGTCTTGAACGGGCAGCCGGAGCGGGACGCCTGGACGACTGCCCGGAATTGCTCGCGGAACTGGAAAATCAACTGAACATCGTTCAAGAACGGCTGACTGCATTGACTGATTAAAAAGACTCCCTACAATTTCATACCGGCCAACTTCCATGGCCGGACCAGCCAGTGCTGCCGTCCGCGACCGACAACCGCAAGGAGAGACATGAGCGCCACGATCCTGGTCATCGACGACGACCCGGCCATGCGCCGCTACATCAAGACCGCGCTGGAACGCGAGGGCTACGACGTGCTTGAGGCCGCCGACGGGGTGGAGGGCATGGCCCTCAAACGGGCCAGGGGCGTGAACCTGATCATAGTGGACATCTTCATGCCCGAGAAGGACGGGCTGGAGACGATCATCGAGTTGCGGGCGGAATCGCCGGACTGCCCCATCCTTGCCATGTCAGGCGGCGGCAGCATGGGGGAGATGTCCTTTCTCGACTATTCCAGACAGTTCGGAGCCAGAGAGCTGCTGCGCAAGCCGTTCAAGCCCGCCGATCTGCTGGCCGCGGTCTCCCGGCTGCTCACCCCGGGAGCCGCCTGCTGACGTCCTTTTGTCCCACGAAGACGAACCAGCGCCACAGCCCCGCATAGGCGGGGCGCACCGAAAGGGCCGCGGGCGCGCAGCGCGCGGCCAACTCGGGCAACAGCCGCCCGTCAAGGCGCACGTGGTTCAGTCCCATCCAGCGCTCGAAAAGGCGCGACGGCGTGTCGTGGAAATCCGCCACGGCCAGCAGGCCGCCGGGCGCGAGGTCGTCCAGGGCCGCGTCCAGGGCCGGGGCCACGCCCGATCCGAACATGGACAGACTGTAGGAAAACAGCACGAGGTCGAAACCGCCCGCGTCCAGCGGACGGCCGTAGGCAGCCTCCGCGAGCGCGGCCCGGCAGCCCTGCCGGGCCAGGGTGCGCCGCGCCCGCGCCAGCATGGAGCCGCACAGGTCCACGCCGCTGAGCGCGGCCCCGGGGAAACGGCGGGCCAGCTGCACGAGATTGCGGCCCGTGCCGCAACCCACCTCCAGGATGCGCCGGGGCGGCCTCGCGCAGCGCAGCGCCGCCTCCTCCACCACGGCGTCGCGGCCGAAGAGGAAGGTCCAGCGCGTGGCGTCGTAGATGCGCGCGTGCAGACGGTAGTAACCTTGCAGGGCTTCGTCCCCGCAGGCCTGCGGCTCGCTTTCCGCGCTCCGTCCCGCCGCGCCGGGCATCAGCCCACCTCCGCGAGGTGCTGGCTGCCGTAGGTTCCCACCCGGTCGTCCGGGTGCAGCGGCGCGGTCAGCTCCGGCCTGAAGAGCAGCCGGGACCGGGCATCCACCGGAATGAAGGCCGCGTCCGTGCCCGCGGAGCGCAGCAGCACCCGCGCCCCTGCCCTGGCCCGCGCCAGGATCAGCCGCCACTCCTCGGCAAGGTCGTCGGGCCGGTGCCGCGCCATCCAGTCCTGATGGTCCAGCAGCACGTAGTGGCTGAAACGTTCCTGCGACTGGGCCAGGAAGCCGCACAGGCTGCCGGTGAAGGTGGAAAGCCTGTGGACGCGCTGGCGCAGGGTCTCGAAGTGTTCCGGCTTCAGATAATTGGGACAGCACTGGGGGGTGTAGAAGCCGGTCAGGTAGACGCGCCAGAAGTAGTTCTGGCGGATGGGCACGCCGGTCAGGACGTGGCGCAGCCGATCCCTGACGAATCCGGCCAGCCCGCCGGGATGCTCGCGCAGAATGAGGTCCATCTGCGGCCTGGGCACGCCCAGGAAGGCCATGAGCCAGGGTTGGCGCACGATGCGCGTGAGCAGCGGCCCCCAGAGCCTGGGCTCGATGAGGCCGTAGATGCGCCGCTGCTCGTCGAGATCCTCCGCCTCCAGAAGTTCCATGGCCAGCCTGCGCAGCCCAGGCTTCAGTTTCCAGAGCAGGCGCGAGACGATGTAGGCCACGTCTCCCGCCGCGCCCCGGTAGTAGAAGGACCCCCGCCCTGAGGGCGAGAACCAGCCGATCTTCCTGTCCCAGAACTCCTGCGCGAAACCGGGCATGCGCGGCCGGACGGCGCTGTAGATGGCCGCGTGGCCCTCGTCCGCGCCCTTGCCGAAGAGCGCCCAGAGCCAGTCGTGGCGGCCCGCGGCGATCAGGGCCTTCTTCAGTTCCAGCAGGGCGTTCTGGCGGTAGTTGAGGTCCACGCAGCGCACTGCCCCGGGGTCGTCCAGCAGATACTCCAGGGCGTTGCACCCGGCCGAGGTGATGACCGCCACAGTGGACTCCCGGTCCAGGCCGAGCAGGCGGCGGTCCAGCGCCGGATCCTCCCAGCAGGCGTTGTAGATCAGGCGTCCGCCGTGCACGAGGTTGAAGAAGCGGTCGTTGATGGTCTGGAACATCCTTCCTCCAGGGTCGGGATGGTGCGTCAGGCGCGGAACCGTGCCAGGGCCCCGAGGTTCGGGGGCTTTCGTGCGTCGAACCAGCCGCAGGCGCGGTAGTAGCGGATGTCCGTCCACCATTCGCGGGCGTACTCGCGGTCCTGTCCGAAGCGGGCGGCCAGGGCCAGCGGCCGGGCGAAGAGATCGAGCAGCGGCGCGGCCAGTTCCGAGGGGTCGCGGAAACACTCCCACTCGCAGCGGCGGCAGTCCGGCGCATGGCCCAGGCGCGCCGGGTCGAGGTCCAGGGCCGGGGCCAGCGGCTCCGCGCCCCTGTAGCCGCAGGGATAGGCCTGCATGTCCGCGCAGTTCACGTAGAAGAAATCCCTGCCGCCCCTGCAGGGAGAGGAGCGAGGAGCGGCCTCCTCTTCCCCGGCGTCGCGCATCAGGGCGAGCAGGGAGCTGCGCGGGGTGAAGATGCGCAGCAGGTGGCGGTGCCGGGCCACGGCCGCATGAAGCGCACGGAAGAGTTCCAGCTTTTCCGCGCGGCTGAAGCTGATCATGGAGGCGGCGCTGCTCGCCGCGTAGACCGCGGCCTCCTCGCCGCTCATGGGGTAGCAGGCGTTGGCGATGGTGAAGCCGAGGTCCAGGGCGCGGCGGTAGAAGCGCGTCAGGGCCGACAGGGCGGCCTCGAAGAACGCCTCGCGCCCGCCGGACAGGGCCGGGTCCAGGCGCGGCAGGGGCTGCGCCCCGCCGGTGAGGCGGTTCAGCCCGAGGTTCACGGAGGGATGCAGCCCGGCGGCGTGCAGCAGGGGCACGGCCCGCTCCAGTCCCCGGACCACGCCGGGCAGCCCTCGGTTGGCCTCGTGGGTCGCGGGATCGGCGGAGTCGAGGCTGATCCAGAAGGTGGAGAAGCCCGCGGCCAGGAGCTTGTCCGCCAGCCGCCGCACGCGGTCCGCAAAGCCGGGGCCGTCCGCGCCCATGAAGAGGAAGCCGTTGGTCCCGGTGCGCACGTGGGCGATGCCCGCGGCGCGGGCGTGGGCCGCCAGGGCGCAGATCTCGTCGAGATGGAGCAGCGGCTCGCCGCCGGTGAAGGAGACCGCGGCCACGCCGCGCGCGGCCAGGCGGTCCAGCAGGCGGCGGGCCTCGGCCGGGTCCATGGAGGAGCGCGGCGCCGGATTGTCCCGGCGCATGCCGCACTGGACGCAGGCCGCGTTGCAGCGGTCGGTGTACTGGATGACGACCTGGCCCGGCAGACGGCCGAGCGCGAGGCGGCCGAGGAGCCGGGCGGGGGCGAGAAGGGAGCGGGGCGCGGTCACGGGCATGTCCTGGCAGACGTTTGCCCCTTTTCGCCCCGCCAGGTTACGCGCCGGTGTCCGGCCCATGTCCGGACAATGGTATTTCGCTTGCCGACGCCCCGGCCGGTCTTATCCTCAGGACAATCGGGCGGCGTCCCCGCGCAGGGCTGTTCAGGCGGCGGGAAATGTGGTAGCCCGCGAATTCCGCCATCATACCGGAGGTCTCACGTGATTGGAATCTCGAAACTTTACTGCGGCACGGTGGAGCCGTCCGACGCACTGCGTTACGGACGCCATTCCGGCAAGCTCCCGTCCCATCTGCTCCAGTTCTCCAAGGACAAGAAGCCCGTCGTGGTCTGGAACATGACCAAGCGCTGCAACCTCAAGTGCATCCACTGTTACGCCAAGGCCGTGGAGGAGGACAAGGGAACCGACCCCATCTCCACCGCCCAGGCCAAGGTCATGATCGACGACCTCGCGGCCTTCGGCGCGCCGGTGATGCTCTTTTCCGGCGGCGAGCCCCTGGCCCGCAAGGACCTGACCGAACTGGCCAGCTACGCCACGGGCAAGGGCATGCGCGCGGTCATCTCCACCAACGGCACCCTGATCACCAAGGAGAAGGCGCGCGAACTGAAGGCCGTGGGCCTGTCCTACGTGGGCATCTCCATGGACGGCGGCGAGGCGGTGCACGACAAGTTCCGCGCCGTGCCCGGCGCGTTCAAGAAGGCCATCCAGGGCATCGAGAACTGCCAGGCCGAGGGGCTGAAGGTGGGGCTGCGCTTCACCATCAACCGCCACAACGCGGGCGAGGTGCCCGAACTCTTCCGGCTGCTCGAAGAGCTGGAAGTGCCGCGCATCTGCTTCTACCACCTGGTCTACGCGGGCCGAGGCTCGGAGATGATCGCCGAGGACCTGGACCACGCCCAGACGCGCGCCGTGGTCAACCAGATCATCGACCACACGCGCGACCTCTTCGCGCGGGGCAAGGAGAAGGAGGTCCTGACCGTGGACAACCACGCGGACGGCCCCCTGGTCTGGCTGCGCCTGCTGCGCGAGGACCCCAAGCGCGCCGCCGAGGTGCTGGAGCTGCTCTCCTGGAACGAGGGCAACAGCACGGGCCGGGGCATCGGCTGCATCTCCTGGGACGGCTCGGTGCATGCCGACCAGTTCTGGCGCAACCACACCTTCGGCAACGTGCTCGAACGCCCCTTCTCCGAAATCTGGACCGATCCGGAAATCGAGCTGCTGCACAAGCTCAAGGACAAGCGCCCGCACGTGAAGGGCCGCTGCGCCACCTGCCGCTTCCTGAACATCTGCGGCGGCAACTTCCGCGCCCGGGCCGAGGCCGTGTACGGCGACGTCTGGGCCGAAGACCCGGCCTGCTATCTGACCGACGAGGAGATCGCGGGCGAGCCCGTGTGCCGCCCGGAGGAGCCGGCCGCCGACGGAGAGCAGTGCTGTGCGCGCTAACGGCCCCAAGGAGGACGTCCGGGACTTCTTCCGGGGCCGCCGCCTGCGCATGAGCCCGGCGGTGCGCCGCATGGTGGCCGAAACCGAGTTGCGGCCGCAGGACCTGATCCAGCCCTGGTTCGTCTACGAGACAAACGACGCGAGCTACAGGAAGGCCATCGGCTCCATGCCCGGCCAGTTCCAGCTCTCCATCCCGCAGCTCCTGCGGCAGGCCGAGGGCGCGGTGACGAACGGGCTTGCGGCCTGCATCCTCTTCGGCATCCCCAAGGAAAAAGACCCCGAGGGCAGTCAGGCCTACGCCACGAACGGCATCGTGCAGCAGGCCGTGAAGGCCCTGAAGAAGGAGTTCCCCGAGCTGTGCGTGATCACGGACGTCTGCCTGTGCGAGTACACCTCGCACGGCCACTGCGGCCTGGTGCGCGGCGAGGAGATCCATAACGACCCGACCCTGGAGCTTTTGGCGCGCACCGCACTCTCGCACGCCTGGGCCGGCGCCGACATGGTCGCCCCCTCGGACATGATGGACGGCCGCGTAGCCGTGATCCGCGAAACGCTGGACGGGAGCGGCTTCTCCCACCTGCCGCTCATGAGCTACGCGGTGAAGTACGCCTCGGCCTTCTACGGGCCGTTCCGCGAGGCGGCCGAGGGCGCGCCCAGGTTCGGCGACCGCAAGACCCACCAGATGGACCCGGCCAACCGGCGCGAGGCCCTGCGCGAGGCCGCGGCGGACCTGGCCGAGGGCGCGGACATTCTCATGGTCAAGCCCGCCGGGCCTTACCTGGACGTCATCCGCGACCTCTACGAGTCCTTCGACGCGCCCGTGGCCGCCTACCAGGTCAGCGGCGAGTACGCCCTGATCAAGGCAGCGGCCGAGAAAGGCTGGGTGGACGGTCCCAAGGTCGCCTTGGAGAGCCTCATCGGCATCAAGCGCGCCGGGGCCTCCCTGATCCTGACCTACTTCGCGGAAGAACTGCTTCCGCTGCTGAAATAGACCAAACATATGAACAGACAATCATACGATAAGACAGCCGGTCATCCGGGAGGGCATCCGGGCGGGCAAGCCGCCCAGGGCCACGTGGGCCACGGCGGGCACGGCGGGGCCAGGACCCTGGAGGACGGCTCGCCCGTCTGCCGCCTCATCGCCTGGGAGGTCACGCGCTCCTGCAACCTGGTCTGCAAGCACTGCCGGGCCGAGGCGCACCTGGAGCCCTATCCCGGCGAACTGTCCACGGACGCGGCCAAAGCGCTCATCGACACCTTCCCGGACGTGGGCAACCCCATCATCATCTTCACGGGCGGCGAGCCGCTCATGCGCCACGACATCTTCGAGCTGGTGGCCCACGCCAAGAGCCGGGGACTGCGCTGTGTCATGGCCCCCAACGGCACCCTGGTCACGGCCGAGAACACGAAACAGATGATCGAGGCGGGCATCGAACGCTGCTCGCTCTCCATCGACGGGCCCAACGCCGCTGTCCACGACGAGTTCCGCGGCGTGCCCGGCGCGTTCGAGGGCGTGCTGCGGGCCATCGGCCACTTCAAGGACGCGGGACTCGAATTCCAGATCAACACCACGGTGACGCGCGGCAACCTGGGCAGCTTCAAGGAGATCTTCGACCTTGCCGAGCGCGTGGGCGCGGCGGCCTGGCACATCTTCCTGCTCGTGCCCACGGGCCGCGCCGCCGAACTCGGTGCCGAGGTCATCTCCGCGCAGGAATACGAGGACGTGCTGGGCTGGTTCTACGACTTCCGCAAGACCACGACCATGCAGCTGAAAGCCACCTGCGCGCCGCACTACCACCGCATCCTGCGCCAGCGCGCGCGCGAGGACGGCACGCCCGTCACCTTCGAAAACTTCGGTCTGGACGCCGTATCGCGCGGGTGCCTGGGCGGCGTGGGCTTCTGCTTCATCTCGCACACGGGCCAGGTGCAGCCCTGCGGCTACCTGGAGCTGGACTGCGGCCAGGTGACGCAAACTCCCTTCCCCGAAATCTGGCGCAGATCCCGGCAGTTCCTCAACCTGCGCGATCCGAAGACCTACAACGGCAAGTGCGGCGTGTGCGAGTACGAGAAGGTCTGCGGCGGCTGCCGCGCCCGCGCCGCCACCATGCGCGGCGGCTACCTGGACGAGGAGCCGCTGTGCTCCTACACGCCGAGGAAATGCGGCGGATAAGGGAAAAGCAGGGAATCGCGGTGGACACGCCGCGATTCCTTTTTTAAAGGTCAACGGATGGACGATCTCGACAAGCGCATCCTGGACATCATCCAGTCGAACTATCCCCTCTCGCCCCGGCCCTATGCGGACATCGGGGCGCAGGTGGGGCTGACCGAGGCCGAGGCGCTGGCGCGTGTGCGGGCGCTGAAGGACGCGGGGGTGATCCGGCGCATGGGCGCGAACTTCCAGTCGCGCAAGCTCGGCTGGCACTCCACGCTCTGCGCCGCGCGCGTGCCCGAGGACAAGCTCGACCTCTTCACGGCCGAGATCAACCGGCACGTGGGCGTGACCCACAACTACCTGCGTCGCCACGCCTACAACGTCTGGTTCACCTACATCGGCGAGGACGCCGGAACGGTCTCGGCCAAGCTGCGGGCCATCACCGCGAGGACGGGCATCCCGATCCTCAACCTGCCCGCCGAGAAGATGTTCAAGATCAAGGTGGATTTCAAAATGCAACGTGAGGGGGACGACTAGATGGCACGCGAGATCATTCTCTCGCCGTCGCTGCTCTCGGCCGACTTCGCCCGCCTGGGCGAGGAGATGGCAGCGCTGGAGGAGGCGGGGATCAAATGGGCGCACATCGACGTCATGGACGGCATGTTCGTGCCCAACATCACCATCGGCCCGCTGGTGGTGCAGGCCCTGCGCAAGAACAGCAAGCTCTTCTTCGACTGCCACCTCATGGTCGAGCAGCCCGAGCGCTACGTGAAGGACTTCATCGACGCGGGCGCGGACCTGGTCTGCGTGCACGCGGAGGCCACCAAGCACCTGGAGCGCACCCTCTCGCTCATCGACGACCTCGGGGCCAAGCCCGCCGTGGCCCTGAACCCGGCCACCCCCCTGGAAACCATCAAGTACATCCTGCCGCAATGCCACATGGTCCTGCTCATGAGCGTGAACCCGGGCTTCGGCGGCCAGATGTTCATTCCCTTCATGATGGACAAGGTCAGGGAACTGCGCGCCATGATCGACGCCGCCGGGGCCAGGACGCTGATCCAGGTGGACGGCGGCGTGACCCCGGAAAACGCCGCCGATCTGGTCGAGGCGGGCGTGGACGTGCTCGTCTCCGGCTCCGCCTTCTTCAAGTTCCCGCCCTACAGGAAACGGCACGAACTCTTCCTCTTCCTGGCCCAGAACAAGTTCGGCCAGACCGGCTTCTAGGCCGGACGGACGGCCGGACGAGGTGAACCTCCTCCCGCCCCTTGCCCTTGCGGCGCGCTGTGGTATCCTGGCCGGGAACCGTTCCTCTGCCGCGAACCCCGGAGGCCGCCATGTTCACCACCATCGTCGCCGCCTTCGCCTTCAGCGCGCCGGGCCGCGCCGCCCTGCGCACGGCGGCCTCCCTGGCCAAGGCGCATGCCGCCCGGCTGCACGTCTTCCACGCCCTGGACTACAAGCTGCTGCACCTGCAGCCCGACGGCCCGGAATGCAGCCTGGCCTGCGCCGAAACCGAACAGCGCTTCGCCGCGGAACACGGCGCGGAACTGGCCGAACTCGGGGCCGCCTTCGTCTGCCGCCCGGCCGATCCGGCCATGGGCGTGTGCAAGCTGGCGCGCGACCTGTCCGCCGACCTCATCGTCATCGGCGTGCACCAGGGCAAGTTGGCGCGCATGAGCTACACGGGCATCACGATCATGGAGAAGTCGGTCTGCCCGGTGCTGCTCGTGCCCGTGAAGGAATGATCCGCCCGGCCGAAGCGGCCGTTATTCCACGAAGGTCATGCCGGTGATCCGGCGCAGCAGGAAGTTCTCCGCAGAAACGCGGTCCGGCTGCTCCCTGCCGGGCGCGAGCGTGGTGATCACGGTGCGGCCGATGACCAGGCGGCCCGGCGTCACGGCCTCGCCGCCCTGCGTGCGCACCCCCCAGATGGCGTGCAGGGCCGCGGGCTCCCCGTCCCAGTCCCCGAGATGGAGCATGACGTGCCCGCGCAGGGTGAGCAGGGTCAGGAAGGGCTTTCCCTCGGCCAGGATGCGGGCCTGCTTTTCGGCGTCCGGAAGGTCTTTCAGATCGACGGCCCGGCCGCTCCTGGCCTGCTGCCCGGAGTTGCGCGGCAGGCGCACGCCGAAGGGCGCGAAAAGGTCCTGCAGCAGGGCCGAGCAGTCGCGCTCGCCGTAAAGCCCGCCCCAGCCGTAGACGCGGCCGAGCATGCGGTCGATGAGCGCGGCCATGGCCCCTTGCGTGAGAGGGAGCGGCAGGGGCTGCGCCGCGCCGGGCGGAGCCGTCGCCTCGCTGTCCGCGGCCCGGCCCGCGCCGTCGTCCCGCGGCAGGAGGAGGCGCGGGCTGCCCGTGGCGTCCAGGAGCGGCAGGAGCATGCCGATGCGGCCGAGTTCCAGGGTCCGGCCGTCCGCGCCGCGCAGGGGCGCGCTCTCTTCCAGCACGGCCGCCAGCGGCAGGGCTTGCCAGCGCGCCAGGAAGGCGGGGTCCACGAAGGCCACGTCGCGCGCCGGGACGAACCCGGCGGCCGCGGGCCCTTCCACGAGCAGCCAGGCCCCGTCCGCCGTGAGGTGCGTGGCGAAGAGGGGCGTGCCCGCGTGGACCGAGGAGTTCTGGTTCATGTCGAAGGGAAAGCCCTCGCCGGGCGCGGCCGGGTCGCGGAACACGGGCTCGATGGTGGGCAGGAGGCGCAGATCCAGACGGCGCAGGGCGATGGCCGGACGCGCGAGATTCGGATAGCTCCCGCGCCGGGTGTTGTCCTCCAGGGCCTGCATCCAGGCGGCGGGGCGGGGCCTCAGGTCCTGCCCCCAGGCCTTGGCGGCGAAGGCGGAAAATCCCCAAAACACGTCGTCGGCCGGAAAATCGGCGGCCGCGCGGTTCCAGGGCGTGAACCAGCGGGTGCGCAGCGCGGCCGCGCGTTCGGCCTGCCGCTCGGACGTCATGAGCAAGGCGTCGGCGTCCCCCACGAAGGCGAAGGCGGTCTGGGGAATACGCTCCAGGTCCGCCACCGGCTCCGTGCGCGGCAGCGGGGGGGCCTTGGCCGCGCAGGCGGCGAGAAGCAGACAGAGCCCGACGGGAAGAAGGAAACGGCGCAGCATGGGGCCGAGTATGCCCCGGAGCGGTTTGCGGAGCAAGCGCCCCGAAGCCCCCGGATATCCGTTTCCCGCCTTGCGGGCTTTTCCCTCGGGGGATATAGAACACCATGCCTCGGCGGATACGCGAAGATCAGATCGTCCGGCTGCAGTCGGCCATGCGGGAGATGGCCGATCTGCATCGCGCCGCCCTGGACACCTTCGACAAGTTCCGGCGCTGCATCGATTACGTGCAGACCATGACCTCCCTGCGCGAGCTGCCGGACATCCTGGAGGGCGTCCGCCAGAGGCTCGGCATGGACGGCGCGCATGTGCTGCTGGACGCCGCCACCTTCGCCGAGTTCGTGCCGCAGACCGTGCCCACCCTGGAGCGCGCCATGCTGCGCGAGGCCGTGGCCGCCCTGCCCGGCGGCGGCGCCCTGCCCTACATCGGCCCCTGCGCCGCCGCTCCCTGCCTGCGCCTGTTCCTGCCCGGAGGCCCCACGCCCCAGGGCTCCTGCTTCATCCAGCCCCTGCCGGACAAGTACCGGCCGGGCAAACGCATCGGCGTCATCGCCCTGCACGATCACGATCCGGGCCGCTTCAGCCAGGACAAGGCCACGGACTTCCTGGAGCACTTCTGCGACCTGCTCGGCCATGCCGTGGTCACGGTGCGCGACCACGACCAGCTCGTGCGCGACGCGGTCATCGACGAACTGACCGGGGCGCACAACCGGCTCTACCTCCTGCGCCACGCCCCGCGGCTCATGGCCCTGGCCGAACGCAAGCAGATGCCCCTCTCCCTCCTCTTCGTGGACCTGGACCGCTTCAAGCCGGTCAACGACCAGCTCGGGCACGACGCCGGGGACTGCGTGCTGCGCGAGGTGGCGCAACGCATGCGCGAGGCCGTGCGCGGCTACGACATCTTCGTGCGCCTGGGCGGGGACGAGTTCGTGGTGCTCATGCCCGACGCCGGACAGGAGGAAGCAGACGCCCTGGCCCAGCGGCTGCGCGAGGAGGTGGCAGGAGTGGACATCGCCCGCTGTACCGGGTGCGAGACCGCCCTTCGCCTCTCGGCCTCGGTGGGGCTGGCCGGATTCACGCCCGGCCAGAGCCTGGAGGACCTCCTGCGCGCCGCGGACCAGGGCATGTACCGCGAGAAACGGGGGCCGTGCGCCCCGGATCAGCCCGCGAAATCTGAAGAATCTGTCACGTAATTGCCAAATTTTTCCGCCATGCTATCTTCCCGTCTCCGGAGCGGCCGGTTCGCCACCTGTCCGCACTCACGCACGGGAAGGGAAAAGCCATGGCCATCGACAAAAACATGCGCATCCTGGTGGTGGACGACTTCGCCACCATGCGCCGGATCATCGGCGGCATCCTCAGGGAACTGAAATTCAGCGACATCGTGGAGGCCGACGACGGTGTCTCGGCCTGGGACGTGCTGCAGCGCGGCGGCGTCGACTTCATCGTCTCGGACTGGAACATGCCCCGCATGACGGGCATCGAGCTGCTCAAGAAGGTCCGCGCGAGCCCCGAGTTCTGCGACCTGCCCTTTCTCATGGTCACGGCGGAATCGCAACAGGAGAACATCCTGGAGGCCGTGCAGGCCAAGGTCTCCAATTACGTGGTCAAGCCCTTCACCGCCGCCACCATGCAGCAGAAGATCGAAAAAATATTCGGCAAGTAGCCCGAAGAACACGCCAGCGCCCGCCGCCGTAAACTCTTTGCCGCCGCAGATGCGGCGCGGGCCGCCCTCCCCTTCTCCCGCTCCGCTCCGGAGCGCCCTTTCCCTCCGCATCAAACGTCAAAACGGCGGGCACGGCCCGCCGTTTTTCTCGCGGCCTGCCGGGAAAACCCCTTTGCCCGGCAGGCCTTGGTGCGACAAGGAGTTGCCGACTCTATCGGCATTCTGGCAGAATCCTTTAGGCCAAATGCGGGGGTTTTTCCGCGCATTGTTCGGCACGGACAAGACCACGGCCTCGCCTGCTGCAGGTGTCGTCTTGACTTTGCCGGGCTTCAAAGAATATCATTCTTACCGAACGGAGTTATTAACAATGATCGACGCAATTGATCGGAAAATTCTGAACATCCTTCGAAACAACGCCCGCGTGCCCAATGCCGAAATCGCCCGCACCATCGGCATGGCCCCCTCGGCCGTGCTGGAACGCATCCGCAAGCTGGAGCGCCGCGGCGTGATCGAGCGCTACGAGGCGCGCATCAACCCCAAGGCCGCGGGCCTGGGGCTGACCGCGTACACCTTCGTGCACGTGGAAGAGGGCGTGGGCACGCTGGATACGGGACAGAAGCTTTCCGCCCTGCCCGAGGTGCTGGAGACCCACTACACCGCCGGACAGGCCGCCTACCTGATCAAAGTGCGCGTGGGCGACACCGAGGCCCTGGCCGACTTCCTCCAGCGCATCGGTAAGATCCCGGGCGTACGCGACACGAACTCGACCATCGTCCTGCGCACGATCAAGGAGACCTCCTCCATCCCGCTCCCCACACCCTCTGACGACACAGATTAAGGAGCCGACGCCTCATGGACACGCAGCAGCCCACGCCTTCGGCCACGAACCCGCTCGACCGGAAGATCGTCGCGCGGGGCAAGGAGTTCTTCGCCTCCATCTCCGGCGAAGCGCCGAGCATCTTCAACAAGGGGTTCTGGACCGGCAAGGTCATGGACTGGGCCATGAAGCACGAGGACTTCAAGGTCCAGCTCTTCCGCTTCGTGGACGTCCTGCCCTACCTGAACACCTCGGACTCCCTGCAGCGCCACATCGACGAGTATTTCACCGGCGAGGGCGCGGGCGAGATTCCCCCGGTGCTCAAGTGGGGCGCGGAGAAATCCGGGCTGCTGGGCGGACTGGCGGCCATGGCCATGGGCAAGATCATCCGCACCAACATCGAGGGCATGGCCAAGCAGTTCATCATCGGCCAGACCTCAAAGGAAGCGGTCAAATCGCTCAACAAGCTGCGCAAGGACGGCTTCGCCTTCACCGTGGACTTCCTGGGCGAAGCCACGGTTTCCGAACGCGAGGCCGAAGAATACATGCAGGGCTACTTCGACGTGCTGGACGCCGTGGCCAGGGAACAGAAGGACTGGAAGCCCTTCCCCGGCAAGACCGGCGCCGCCGACCTCGACTGGGGCTGCGCGCCCAAGGTCAACGTCTCGGTCAAGCCCTCGGCCTTCTACTCCCAATCCAAGGCCGTGGACGTGGCCGGAACCGTGGCCGGGATGCTCTCGCGCATCCGCCCCATCTACAAGAAGATCGTGGCCATGGGCGGCGCCATGTGCATCGACATGGAGCAGCTCAAGTACAAGGAAGCCACCATCGAGCTGTTCAAGCAATTGCGCGCCGATCCCGAATTCCGCCACTGGCCCCACCTCTCCGTGGTGCTGCAGTGCTACCTGCGCGACACGGAAAAAGACCTCGCCGAACTCATCGCCTGGGGACGCGCCCAGAACCTGCCCTTCGGCCTGCGTCTGGTGAAGGGCGCGTACTGGGACGCTGAGACCGTGGTGGCCATGCAGTCCGGCTGGCCCGTGCCCGTCTGGACCAACAAGGCCGAGTCCGACATCGCCTATGAGCGCTGCGGCCGCATGATCCTGCAGAACGCCGACCTGGTCTATTTCCAGGCCGCCTCGCACAACATCCGCACCATCGCCGCCGTCATGGAGATGGCCCGCGACCTGAACGTCGCCGAAGACCGCTACGAATTCCAGGTGCTCTTCGGCATGGCCGAACCCGTGCGCAAGGGCCTGAAGAACGTGGCCGGACGCGTGCGCCTCTACTGCCCCTACGGCGAGTTGCTGCCCGGCATGGCCTACCTCGTGCGCCGCCTGCTGGAGAACACGGCCAACGAATCCTTCCTGCGCCAGGGCTTCGCCGACAACGTGGACGTGGAACGGCTCCTCGAAAACCCCGAGGAAACCCTGCGGCGCGAGCTCACCTGCTCGCCGCGCACCTCCCCCGCGCCCAGGGAGGCCCCCGGCGGCCTGCCGCCCTTCAGGAACGACCCCAACGTCGATTTCACCATCCGCGCCGTGCGCGACTCCTTCGTCAAGGCCATCGCCGACGTGCGCGGCAAGAAGGGCCGCACCTACCCGCTCTTCATCGGGGGCCGCGAAGTCGCCACCGCCGACACCATCCCCTCCTACAATCCCGCCGACCCCGCCGAAATCCTCGGCAACGTCTGCCAGGCCGGGACCGCCGAGATCGACGACGCCGTCGCCGCCGCGGACAAGGCCCTGGCCTCCTGGCGCGCTACCGCGCCCGAGGCGCGCGCCGAGGTTCTGCTCAAGGCCGCCGCCATCTGCCGCCGCCGCATCTACGAACTCTCCGCCTGGCAGATCCTGGAGATCGGCAAGCAGTGGGACCAAGCCTACCACGACGTCACCGAGGCCATCGACTTCCTCGAATACTACGCCCGCGAGATGATCCGCCTGGGCAAGCCGCGCCGCATGGGCAACCACCCCGGCGAGACCAACCACCTCCTCTACGAGGCCAAAGGCATCGCCGCTGTCATCGCGCCCTGGAACTTCCCCCTGGCCATCTCCCTGGGCATGACCTCGGCCGCCCTCGTGGCGGGCTGCCCCGTCATCTACAAGCCCGCCTCCATCACCTCCATCATCGGCTGGGGCATGGTCGAAATCTTCCGCGAAGCCGGTCTGCCCGATGGCGTGTTCAACTTCTGCCCGGGCCGCTCCCGCGTCATGGGCGACTATCTGGTCGAGCACCCCAAGGTCAGCGTGATCGCCTTCACCGGCTCCATGGAAGTGGGCCTGCGCATCCTCGAAAAGGCCGCCACGGTCCGGCCCGGACAGGAACAGTGCAAGAAGGTCATCGCCGAAATGGGCGGCAAGAACGCCATCATCGTGGACGACGACGCCGACCTGGACGAGGCCGTGCTGCACGTCATGTACTCCGCCTTCGGCTTCCAGGGGCAGAAGTGCTCGGCCTGCTCGCGCGTCATCGTGGTCGAGCCCATCTACGAACGCTTCATCGAACGCCTCGTCGAGGCCGCCCGGTCCGTGAAGATCGGTCCCTCCGAGGACCCGGCCAACTACATGGGGCCCGTGGCCGACACCGCCGCGCAGAAGAACGTGCTCGAATACATCGAGATCGCACGCACCGAAGGACGCATCCTGGTGGAACGCGAAGTCCCGGCCACCGGCTGCTACGCGCCCCTCACCATCGTCGAGGGCATCGAACCGCACCACCGCATCGCCCAGGAGGAAATCTTCGGGCCCGTGCTCGCCGTCATGAAGGCCAAAACCTTCGACGACGCCCTCGACATCGCCAACAACACCCGCTTCGCCCTCACCGGCGGCGTCTTCTCGCGCAGCCCACGCCACCTGGAGAAGGCCAAACGCGAATTCCGCGTGGGCAACCTCTACCTGAACCGCAACAACACCGGCGCGCTCGTCCACCGCCAGCCCTTCGGCGGCTTCAAAATGTCCGGCGTGGGCTCCAAGGCGGGTGGTCCGGACTACCTGCTGCAGTTCCTCGACCCGCGCTGCGTAACCGAAAACACCATGCGCCGCGGCTTCACGCCCATCTCCGAGGACGACGAGTGGGTCTGCTAGTCCCGGCCTCCTGACGACGCGAAAGAGCGGACGCGCATGGCGCGTCCGCTCTTTCATTTCCGCCCCGCGGCCCGCTCTTTCAGTTCTTCGGGCCGGACTGTCCGGAAAAACGGGATGAGGCCATGGCCTTGCCCGCTCCAGCCTCTTGCGGGGCAAGAATACGGTCCTGGCCGCTGTAGACGTTCATGCGCTCGCTGCGCAGGTGGCCAATGAGCGTCATGTTCAGGTTCTCGGCGAGTTCCACGGCCAGGCTGGTGGCGGCGGAGAAGCCTGCCAGCACTTGTGCTCCGAGCATTCCGGCCTTGAGCACCATTTCGTAGGAGAGGCGGGAGGAGACGAGCACAGTGTGCGCCCGTTCGCGCACGCCCTGCCGCAGCACGCGGCCGATGGCCTTGTCCAGGGCGTTGTGGCGGCCGATGTCCTCGGCGAAGGCGAGGATTTCGCCGTCCAGGTCGCAGACGGCGGCGAAGTGGGTGGAGCCGGTGCGTCGGAAGACGTCCTGCATGGACTCCACGGCTGCCTTGAGGCGCCAGACGTGCGCGGCGGGGACCGGGGCGTGTCCGTGCACGGGCGGGATGTCCGTGTGCACCTCGGCCAGGCTCTCCTTGCCGCACAGGCCGCAGCTGGAGCGGCTGAGATGCTCGCGGCGCTGCCTGAGCACCGATTCACGGCAGACGCTGCGCCTGCGCAGCCGCACGAAGATGCGCTTCTCGCCCAGCCCTTGCGTGCAGTGGCGGATGTCCTCCACGTCCGCAGCCCCCCCTATCAGCCCCTCGGTGAAGCAGAAGCCCAGGGCCAGATCGTGGTCTTCGCCCGGCATGCGCATGGTGATTGCGTACGGAGAGTCGTCCACGAATATCTCCAGGGGGTCCTCGATGGCCATGAGGTCATCGACGACTTCGGCGCGGGACGGGGTCACGCGCTGCACCGGACGCGCCGCCGTACTCTTCATTCGCCGTCTCCCATGGTGTTCCAAGGCGTGACCGCAGCCGGAACGAAACCGCGTTCGCGGGCGAGGATGTCCAGATGCACCAACCCCAACGGCTCGATCTCCAGGGCCGCCACGTCCAGGGTCTCGCGCAGGTCGAGGCAGGGCAGGTAGGTTCCGCACTTCTTGCAGAGATAGACGCGCTCGCCGGGCTTCTGCTCCACACTCACACGCTCGATGGCATGGGGGTCCTCGTTTTCGCAGACCGGACACATGACGCGCTTGGCGTTCCAGCGGTGCTCGCAACGCGAACAGAGAAAAACTTTCCGTCCGCCGCCGCCCACAAGGAACTCGGCGTTGCGCTCGTCGCGGCGTGAAAGGAAGGAGGCCGAGGGCAGCGAACCGCAGCAGGGGCAGCAGCCCCGGCTCCACTGCGCCGCGGCGATCTCGGCGGTGCGCAGACCAGCGGCGCGGCGCAGCAGGGGCAACGCGATTTCGCGCGCGGCCAAGCCGAGCAGGCCGGGCCGGACATCGAGTCCGGCGGCCATCGTGGCCAATCCCTCGGCGTCGTTGTCCAGCAGCCTGCGGATGAGCAGGGCGCTGTCGAGCCGCCCCTCGTTCACGGCGGCGAGGACGCGGCCGCACTCCTCCGCCACCACGGGGAACTGCCCCGCCAGTTCGGGCAACACCTCGGCGGCAACGGCGGCCCCTCGGTCGGCGAGCCATTGAAGATCGTCCCCGGCCAGCCAGGGCGCGCCCTGCGCCAACTTGTCCGGGAAGACGCGGGGCAATTCCTCGGGCCGCCAGTTTTTGAGCAGGGCGTCGGCCCGGCGTGAAGCCACGAACAGGGGGCCGAACGGAGAAATGACACCAGCCAGTTCCGGCCTGCGCGTGAGCAGGCCGTCAAGGGCCCGCTGCACGGCCTCGGCGTCGGCCGCGACGGGCGGCAGCGTCTCGGGAAGTTCGAAATGGCTGCTCATGAAATCTCCTGCGGGTCCCCAGGGCCGCCCCTAGGGGCGGCCCTGGCGGTTGGCGGACCCGCTTTTTATCTTGGAGGTGTCCTGTGCTTGAGTCGATTCAGCCTACGTCAATTCCCGCGCCATGGCCTTCAGCGGCCGGGCGAGGCTGGCCAGCAGGCTCTTGCGGGAGTACCCCGCCGGAACTGCCTCGGCCACGGCCGTGGTGTGGTAGCGGCCGGGCTGCTCCTGCAGCAGGAAGATGACGTTGACGTCGTCGGGGTTGGCCAGCATGGCGTTCGGGAACTCCTTCTTGACGTCAAGAAGCCGCTTCTCGGCCAAGGCCAGCATGGCCGACCGCTCACCGAAGTTCATGGTCCCGGTGGGGCAGGCCGCGACGCAGGCGGGCAGCTTGCCGTTCGTGATGCGCTCGAAGCACATGCTGCACTTGGTGAGCTTGCCCTCGGCGTTGAGCCGCGGGATGTCGTAGGGGCAGGCCTGGCGCACGTCCTCGCCCTGCTCCGCGGTGAGCTGCGCCGCCTTGGGCGTGACGTACACCGCGCCGGTGGCCTCGTCCTGAGCGAGCGCGCCGTCGACGTAGCTGTCGCCGACCATCTTGCAGGGCGGGTTGACGCAGTGGCGGCACTGGTCCGGGAAGAAGAACCAGCGGACAACGCCGTCGATTTTGTGCTCGAAGAAGCGCACCAGTTTGTAGTTGTTCGGATTGAGGTCCGGGGGATTCTGGTGGCTGCCCTTCTGCAACGTGATGTTGGCAGGCAGCTCGTACCATTCCTTGCAGGCCAGCTGGCATCCCCGGCAGGCCGTGCAGCGGGAGGTGTCTATGAAGATGGTCTTGGACATATCCTTCTCCATCGGATCGGCCGGGGCGTTTCACGCCCCGGCCGTTCGCACGGTTACAGCTTCAGTTCCGTCACCTTGTCGGCCTTGCGCACGTTCACCTGACACGCCTTGAGCTCATAGATAGTCGTGTTCGGGTCGGCCACGGAAGGCGTCAGCCTGTTGGTGGAGTCGCCGCAGCCCTTGTTGGTCCAGCCGAAGGCGAAGGGCATGCCCACGAGGTGCACGGTCTTGCCCATGACCTTGAAGGGCACGACGCGAATCGTGACCATGGCGATGGCCTCGACCCGGCCGCGGATGCTCTCCACGATGACAGGATCGCCGTTCTTGATACCCTTCTCCTTGGCCAGTTCCTGGCTCATTTCGATGTAGAGCTGGGGCTCGGCCTCCAGGAGGTTGGGCACGTTGCGCGTCTCGCCGCCGCCGCACCAGTGCTCGGTGAGGTTGTAGGTCGTGAGCACGATGGGGTACTTGGGGTCCGCCGGCTTGGCCAGCAGGTCCATGTCGCTGTCCGCGAACTTGTACACCGGGCTGCTGAGCTGCTTGGAGAAAGGATGGGACGCGAGGGGCGTCTCCACCGGCTCGTAGTGCTCGGAGAAGGGACCGTCCAGACGGCCGGGGCCGTAAAGCTGGCCGACGCCGTGGGTATGCATGATGAACGGGTACTTGCCCTTCTCGTCGGCCATGGGGGCCCAGCCGCCGTCGGGCACGTCGCCCACCCACTTGCCGTCCTCCCAGGCGATGACGGTCTTGGCGGGGTTCCACGGTTTGCCGTTCGGATCGACCGAGGCGCGGTTGTACAGGATGCGGCGGTTGACCGGCCAGCACCAGGCCCAGTTGGGGTAGAGGCCGATGCGCTCCTGCATGGGGGTCTGGCGGGCGTCGCGGCGCTTGGCGAGGTTGCCCCCCTCCTCGGTGTAGCTGCCGCAGTAGAGCCAGTTCAGGCTGGAGGTCGAGCCGTCGGCCTGCAGCGCGGCGAAGCTCGGCACGAGTTGTCCCTTGGTGTAGGTTTTCTCGCCGACCTTGGTGTCGGCCGTGAAGACGCCGTTGACCTTTTTGGCCATCTCGTTGCAGTCGTAAGTCTTGGGCCAGTCCACGCTGAGCACGGCCTCGGGCAGTACGCCGCCGTCCTTGGCGTAGAGTTCGCGCACCTTGCTCATCAGAGGCACGATCATGTTGCCGAAGGGGCGAGCCTGGCCTTCAGGATCAATGGCCTTGTAGTGCCAAAGCAGCCAGCGTCCGCTGTTGGTTACCGAGCCCTCCTTCTCGATGCGGTGGGCCGAGGGCAGGAGGAAGACCTCGGTCTTGACGGACTTGGGATCAACGCCAGGCCTGCGCCAGTTGTCCGTGGTCTCGGAATGGTGCAGGTCGGAGCAGACGAGCCAATCCAGCTTGTCCAGGGCCTTGCGCACCTTGTTGGTGTTGGCCAGGGTGTTCATGGGGTTCAGGCCGAAGATGAAGCCGCCCTTCATGCCGCCCTTGTACATGCGGTCGAAGCAGAACATGTAGGAGTAGTCCTTGCCCGGCTCGAGCTTGGGCACCAGGGAGTAGCAGAAGTCGTTCTCCTTGGTGGCCTTGTCGCCGTACCAGCCCTTGAGCAGACTGGCCATGTACTTGGGCTTGTTGCTCCACCAATTGGCGCTTTTGGGATCCTTGGAGACCGGTGTGTTGGCCTTGTTGTACTCCTCAAGCGTCTGCCAGGCCGCCGTGGGCATGCCGAGATAGCCGGGCACGATGTGATAGAGGATGGCGTGGTCCGTGGAGCCCTGCACGTTGGGCTCGCCGCGCAGGGCGTTGATGCCGCCGCCCGCGATGCCGATGTTGCCGAGCAGGAGCTGCACGATACCCGCGGTGCGGATGTTCTGCGTGCCCACGGTGTGCTGGGTCCAGCCCAGGGCGTACATGACCGTGCCCGCCTTGTCCGGCTTGCCAGTGGCGGAGAAGGCGTCGTAGACCTTGAGCAGGTTGTCCTTGGAGACGCCGGTGACCTTGGAGACGTTGTCCAGGTTGTAGCGCTCATAGTGCTTCTTCAGGAGATTGAAGACGCAACGCGGATGCTTCAGGCTGGGGTCAGACTTGGGCACCCCGTTCGCATCCACCTCGAACTTCCACTTGGACAGGTCATACTTCCTGGTCGCCGGGTCGTATCCGCTGAACAGCCCGTCCTTGAAGTCGAAGCCCTCGCCCACGATGAGCGCGGCGTTGGTGTAGTTGACCACGTAATCCTTGAAGAAGCGATTCTTCTCCAGGATGTAGTTGACCATGCCGCCCATGAAGGCGATGTCCGTGCCCGAGCGAAGGGGAACGTGGAAGTCGCTGCGGGCGGAGGTACGGGAAAACTTGGGGTCGACGTGCATGACCACGGCGCCCTTGTCCTTGGCCTCCAGGACCCATTTGAAGGAGATGGGATGGTGCTCGGCAGCGTTGCTGCCGATGATGAGGATCGCATCCGCGTTCTTGATGTCGATCCAGTGGTTGGTCATCGCGCCGCGTCCGAACGACTCTGCCAGAGCCGCTACCGTAGCGCTGTGTCAGGTTCGCGCCTGGTGATCCAGATACACCAGGCCGAGTCCCTTGCAGATTTGATGGGCCAGGGCGAGTTCTTCGTTGTCCGCGTGCGAGGTGCCGTGGAAGAACACGGTTTCGAGGCGGTTGACCGTCCTGCCTTTGTCGTCCTTGAAGATGAAGTCCTTGTCCCGGGTCTCCTTGACCCGCTGCGCGATGCGCTCAAACATCCAGTCCCAGCTCTTCTCCTCCCACTTGTCCGAATTGGGAGCGCGGTACATGGGCTTGGTCAGGCGGTGCTCATTGCGGGTCATGGACAGCAGAGCCGCCCCCTTGGCGCAGAGAGCGCCCCGGTTGATGGGGTAGTCAGGATCGCCCTCGGTGCTCACGAGCTTGCCGTCCTTCACGCTGCCAATGATGTTGCAGCTCACCGAGCAAAACGGGCAGACCGTGATCACTTCCTTGGCGCCCTCGGTCTTCAGCCCGGCCGCGTAGGCCCTGGCCGGTCCGAGGTCCACGCCGAGCTGCACGAGGCCCAGGCCTGCCACGCCCGCGCCCGTCAGCTTCATGAAATCCCTTCGCGTCCACTTCATGGATGCCTCCTTGCCCGCCCGGCGGGGCATCCGCAGGGCCTGGCTGTGTCTAGTTTGGCATAAGCATACGCACAAAAAAAATCTGATCAATTTATTTCAGTTATTTTAATATGTTAAAATTAACAACCGAGTCCCTGCCCGGCGGCGGCATGGTGTAGGTTTCACGCTTCCCCGCAAACCGCGAGGCCGTCTTCAGGAATATCTGCTGGGCGCGCGCCACGGCCTGCCGCTCCACGTCCTCGTACCAGTCGCGGAAATTCTCGGTGAGCAGCCTGCCGAACTCGGTCAGACGGTAGCCGGAGCGATTGCCGCCGATCTTCTCGATGAGCTTGAAGCCGATGATCTTCTCAGAGGTCTTGATCTTGCCCCAGGCGGCCCGGTAGGACATGCCCATGCGCTCGGCCGCGGCCTTGAGGGAGCCGGTCCGCTCGATGAGTTCCAGGAGTTGGACCCTGCCGATGCCGAAGAACACCCCTTCCCTGGTCTCCAGCCACATGTGCAGCCGAACGACAGGCCGATCACTCGTGGTCATGCCAGCCTCCCTGCGCCCGGCGCGGGCGCGCCGAATTATGTCCGAATTGACATAAACACCTACGCCCTCCGCCTCCCCCCGCAAAAACACTCCTGCCTAGTTCTATTTTGGCACAAAATGGAGGCTTTGAAAAACTGTACACCAACAAATACAAGCAGTTTGGAATGCTGCAGACGCATCCACGCTAGCATACGTTCGGAGTACATAAAAATCCTTTCTCCAAAGGGATAAAAGGGGTGGTTTTGTGCCAACAGGAGTTCAAGCCCGTAGAGGAGGGCTTTGAAGAGGACGGCCGAGCGCCGCGCGGGACGCTATCGCACGCGTTCCGGCCCGCTCCCGGCGAGGCGGCCCGCCGCCCCTGGAAAGGCCCGGGCCACATAGCGCCCCGCGATGATGCGCCCGGCGGCGCAGGCCACGAACTCGTTGAGTTCGGGCAGTGAGGTCTGGGAGTTGAAGCGGCCCAGATGCGGGCCGGTCCGGAGCGGAACATCGACGTGTCCCTGCTCCATGCGCGCCGCCGCCCCGGGCGGCACGCCACGGGAGACGAGGAAGGCCTCGAAACCGTCGCGGGAGAGCCGGGACTGGTCCTCGGCCCGGAACAACTCGTCCATGTGCCGGTCCACGCCCATCTCCTCGGCCATGCGGCAGGCCAGACGGGTCACGTCGAAGGGCAGCGGCCCTTCCCAGGGCAGGCCGCAGAATCCCAGCGACATCTCGCGCAGCGCGCCCCCGATGAGTTCGCCGAGGAGATCCGCGTCGAAGAGATGCCGGGCGTCGGCGGGCCGCCCCTCCCCGTCCTGTCCGAGCAGGCCGCGGTCCCCGGCCCTGAACCAGCTCCCGGCCACCAGGAGCAGGGCCAGGAGGGCGTCGCCCAGGGCGCGGTAGAGTCCCTGTCCGTCCCCGCGCCAGGGCGCGAGATGCTCCAGGTCGCGCAACCCCGAGGCCCCGAAGTTCGGGTGGCGGCAGGAGCCCAGCCACTGATCCAGGCGGCCCATGCGCCGCCAGTCGTAGACGCCCTGGTCGCCGCGGCGGCCCTGGGCCGTGCGGTTGTGGAAGAGCGGGATGGGGTCTTCATGCACGATGCCCCGCGCCGCGAGACAGCCGAAGAGCCGCGCGGCCCGCACCCACATCTCGCGGAAGGCCGCGCGCTCCGGCCTGCCGCCGCAGGGCAGCTCGTTGGGATAGACGAAGTAGTCCGCCGGAGCCAGGAAGGCCATGGCCAGGCCGCGCCGGTGCAGGCCGGGCTCCGCCCGTCCCTCCAGCGCGAAGAGCGTGCGGCCGCTGGGCCGCAGGGGCTCGGGCAGGTCGAAACGGACCGGAAAGGACTCTCCGGCCAGCCGCTCCATCCACGCCGCCTCCAGGGCCAGCCCTGTTCCGTCCTCGTCCGCGCGCGCCCGTTTCACCACCAGGAGCCGCCCTCCGGCCGCCTGCCAGAGCAGGCTGCGACCGGCGCGGCGCGGTTCGCCGTCCGCGCCCGCCAGGGCCAGCACCGCCTCCAGCCCTACGCCGCGCGCCTGCGCCGGATCGCACGCTTCAGGCGCGCGGCCCGCCGGGACCGAGACCAGGCCGCCCAGGACTTCGGCCACGGCCAGCCGCGCCTTGCGCGTGCCCTCGCGGAGCATGGCGTCGAGCACCGTCAGGGCGCGCGCCGCCAGATCGGGGACCGCGCCCGGCGTCCCGGGCTCGGGCCGGATCAGGCAGGCCAGACCCGCGGCCGCTTCCTTGTACAAATGATGCGCGTTGCGCTGCGCGTCGTGGGCGAAATTGGTGAGGATGGTCTCAAGGGCGCGCACCGTGCGCTCGGGCACGGCCGCGCCCTGCCGCCCGGCCTCGCGCCGAAGGTCGCGGGCCGTGAGCCAGGTCACGGTGAAGTCGCGCTGCACGATGCGCGTGGCGGAATCGACGTCGGGAAAATAGTGCACCAACAAGGGGCTAGCGCATCGGGAACCGGATGGGAAGCCCCTGCGCGGGAGTTGAGAGCCGTCGCGCCCGTCTACTCTTCCGGCGGCGTGCAGGCCCTGCCCTTGTAGTGGAAGAGGAAGTGCAGCCCCTTCTTGACCGTGTCCGAGAAGAGCTTGCCCGCGAAATAACTGCCCGCGATGCGTTTGGCCGTCTCGCCGCAGGTCGGGTAGGGATGCACCGCCCCGGCCAGGGCCGAGAGCTTGACCCCGCCGCCCAGCACGGCCACCCACTCGTTGAGCAGCTCACCGGCGTGCGCGCCCACGATGTGCACGCCCAGCGGCCGGTCCCTCCTGTCGAGCAGGAGCTTGACCTTGCCCTCGGTCAACCCGTCCGCCTGGGCGCGGTCGTTGGCCTCGAAACGCTCGGTGAGGACGGAGAATTCCAGCCCCTTGCCGCGCGCCGCGCTCTCGGTCAGTCCCATGCCCGCCAGCTCCGGGTCGCAGAAGGTACAGTGCGGCAACCATGTGTAGTCCGCCTTGCGCGGCAGACGGAAGACCGCGTTGCTGATCACGATGCCGCCCTCGTAGCCCGCGGCGTGGGTGAACATGTGGCGGCCCGTGGCGTCCCCGGCGGCGAAGATGTGTTTCTGCGAGGTGCGCAGCCGCGCGTCCACCTCGATGCCGCGCGGCGAATGGACCACCCCGGCGTTGTCCAGGTCCAGCCCCTCCACGTTCACGCTCCGGCCCAGCGCCAGCAGGATATGCTCCCCCCGCGCGCGCAGTTCCCGCCCTTCCTTCCCGAAGACCACCTCGCGCAGCCCTCCGGAGCGTCCGGCCGAGACGATGCGCGCCCCGAGGTGGAACTTGACGCCCTCCAGCTCCAGGGACTCCATGACCACCCCGGCCATGTCCGCGTCCTCCCTGGAGAGGATGTGGCGGCCGCGCTGGATGACCGTGACCTGGGAGCCCAGACGCTGAAAGGCCTGGGCCATCTCGATGGCCACGGGCCCTCCGCCCAGGATGACCAGGGAGCGCGGCAGGACGTCTAGGGAGAATATCTCGCGGTTGGTGAGATACCCGGCCTCGGCCAGGCCGGGGATATCCGGCGCGGCCGCGCGCGAACCCACGGCCAGCACCCATCGCGCGGCCGAAAGGCGCTTGCCGTCCAGCTCCACCTGATGCTCGTCGAGGAAACGCGCCAGGCCGAAACGGACCTCGGCCCCGAGCGAACAGAAGCGCTCGGGCGTGTCGTGCCGCTGGACGGCCGCCACGACGGAGGCGATGCGCTGGCGCACGCGCGCGAAGTCCACCGGCCCCATCTGCGCGCGCGGCAGGCCGTAGCGGTGCGCCGTATGCACGGCCCGCGCGGCGCGCGCCGAGGCGAGCAGCGCCTTGCTCGGCACGCAGCCGTAGTGCAGACAGTCGCCGCCGAGTTGCGGCTCCTTCTCCACGAGCAGGCATTTCGCGCCGAGCTGGGCCGCGCCCGCGGCCACGGTCAGCCCGGCCGCGCCGCCGCCGATGATCCCGATGTCGTAATCGTACGAGGCCATCAGGCCCTCCTTGGACGGAAAATCTCAGACGCCCCGGCGCGCGCGCACGCGGTCCATGACCTTCTTCACCGCCAGGGGGAAGACGCCCAGCAGGGCCAGGGAGGCCAGCAGACCCGGCGAGGCGATGTCCGACAGGCTTGCCACGCGGGAAAGCTGCGCCCCGGCGTTGACGTAGACCGCCCCGGCCGGGAGCATGCCCAGCTGGGACACCCAGTAGTAGGTGGAGAGCCGCATGGGCGTGAGGCCCATGGCCAGGTTGAGGAGGAAGAAGGGCACGGCCGGGATGAGCCTGAGCGAAAAGAGGTAGAACGCCCCCTCGCGCGCCACGCCCTCGTTGATGGGCCGAAGACGGTCGCCGAAGCGCGCCTGCACCCAGTCGCGCAGCAGGAAGCGGGACAGGGCGCAGGCCAGGGTGGCTCCGATGGAGCTGGCGAAGGAGACGAGCACGAGGCCGCTTGCGAAATCGAAGACCGCGCCGCCCGCCAGGGTCATGATCGTCGCCCCGGGCAGGCTGAGTCCCGCCACCAGCACGTACAGGCCGAAATAGGCCGCCGCGGCGAGCACGAAGTTGGCATCCACGAAGCGGGCCAGGGCCTCGCGGTTCTCCTTGAGCGCGTCGAGGGTGAGGTGGCGGTGCAGCCCGAGACCGAAGAAGGCGGCCGCCGCGGCCAGGGCCAGGGCCAGCAGGAGCAGACGCCGCGGGGACGGGCTCACGGCGCGACGCCTCTGCCGCGCAGCAGTTGCAGGCCGCAGAAGGCCGCGCCCCACAGGCCGCTGCGTTCGTCTCGGCTGAGGCGCACGGGCACGGCCTCCATCTGGCTGCCGTAGGCCGGGGAGTCCACGAACTCGGCCCTGAAGTCGTCGTTGTCCACGAGATGCGGGTTCCTGGCCGCCACGCCGCCCGTGACCACGAGCCCGCCAAAGCCCACCACGGACAGGACATAGTTGCGCGCCGCCCGGCCGTAGAAGCGGGCGAACCGCCGCGCCGTCTCCGTGCCCGGCCCGGCCTGCTCCGCGGCCTCGGCCGGCGAGAGCGACCCGCCGCCCAGGAAGCGGTGCAGCAGGGCCAGCCCGGCGCCGGAGACGACCACGTCGCCGTAGGCGTAGGGGATGGCCAGCTCGCGGCGCACAAACTCGTGGTAGCGCTCTTCCAGCGCGCCCACGAAGGGAAAGGCCGCGTGGCCTGCCTCCGCGGGCACGGCGATGAAGCCGCCGCGGCCGTCCGGCAGGGTGGCGCAGTGCCCCAGCCCCGTGCCCGCGCCGATGACCGCCAGGGCGGCCGAGGCGTCGGCCCGGCCCGGCTTGACGAGCTGCGCCCCGTCCATGACCGCCGTGCGGCTGGCCCAGCCCTGGGCCACGAAGTCGTTGATCAGCCGGATCGCCATGCCCTGCAGCCGGTTGTCCGGGTCGTCCAGGTCGATATCCCAGGGGATGTTGGCGGGACGGGCGTAGCGCCCGCGCTCCACCGGACCGGGCACGGCCAGCACCGTGGCCGCGCAGGAGGCCGGAGCGTGGGAAAAACCCGAGGCCGCCAGCGCTTCGAGCAGCCCGGCGAACGAGGCGGCCGAGGCCGTGGGCAGCCACTTCTCCTCCAGCGGACGGACGATGCGCCCCTCCTCCGCCTCGAACGCCTGGAACCTGCTGTTGGTGCCGCCTATGTCGGCCGCGAGTATGATCGTCATCCCGGCATCCGTACCAGACCGGAGCGGAAGAGGACAAGGCTCCTGCCCCCCGCATTTTCGCCACAGTGCCGGATTTTGCGCAAGCATTCCCGGTTTCCCCCGCGCCGCAAAACTGCTATCTCGGCCCGACATGACATACCCCGGGAGAAATCGCATGCAGCGCCGTCTCTACCTCGATACCGCCCCCATTCCCGAAGCCCTGCAGCGGCTGCGCGAAACCCTTGACCGCGACGCCCTGCTTCCTCCCGAAACCGTTCCCACGGACCGGGCCCTGGGCCGCGTCCTCGCCCGTGCGGTCTTCGCCCGCTACTCCTCCCCCACTTTCCACAGCGCGGCCATGGACGGCATCGCCGTGCGCGCCGCGGACACCTTCACCGCGCGCGAGGGCGCGCCCCTGCGCCTGGAGCCGGATGCGGGGTTCGTCTCCGTGAACACCGGCAACCCCCTGCCCGGCGGCCGCGACGCCGTGATCATGGCCGAACACGTGGTCATGGGAGCGGACGGCTCGGCCTCGATCGAGTCGCCCGCCTTTCCCTGGCAACACGTGCGCCGCATCGGCGAGGACATCGTGGCCACGGAGCTGCTCCTGCCCCAAGGCCGCAGGCTGGCGGCCTACGACCTGGCCGCCCTGCTCTCCGCGGGCATCTGGGAGGTCGAGGTCGCGGGCAGTCCGCGCATGGCCGTGATCCCCACGGGCGACGAGGTGCTGGACTACACGGCCCGCCCTGTGCCCGGCCCAGGGCAGGTGGTGGAGAGCAACTCCGTGATGCTCGTGAGCATGGCCCGGGCCGAGGGCTTTCACGCCGAACGCAGGCCGCCCGTGCCCGACAACCCCGACGCCTTGGAGGCCGCGGCCAAGGCCGCCCTGGACGAGGGATTCCACGTCGTGATCCTGGGCGCGGGCTCCTCGGCCGGGACCAAGGACTACACGCGAAGCGTCATGGAGCGCCTGGGCGCGGTGCTCGTGCACGGCGTGGCCGCCATGCCCGGCAAGCCGAGCCTGCTCGGCGTGGCCGACAGCGGCGCGCTGCTCGCGGGCGCGCCGGGCTACCCGGTGTCCGCGGCCGTGTGCATGGAGAAGCTCATCCTGCCGCTCTGCGCTTGGCTGGAGCGCCGCGCCGCGGCCGAACGGCCGCGCGTGCCCGTGCGCCTCGCCCGCCGCGTGCCCTCCAAGCCCGGCATGGAGGAATACGTGCGTCTGGCCGTGGGCCGCGTGGGCGACGACTACGTCGGCCTGCCCCTGGGCCGCGGAGCGGGCATGATCACCACCCTGACCCGCGCCCAGGCCGTGGCCGCCCTGCCCCTGGCCTCGGAGGGCGCGGAGGCCGGGCAGATACTCGACGCAGAACTGTACGTGCCGCGCGAGGAGCTGGACGCCACCCTGGTGGTCGTGGGCAGCCACGACAACACCATCGACCTCCTGGCCGACGCGCTCATGGGGCTGCCCCGGCCCGTGCGCCTCGCCTCCTCCCACGTGGGCAGCATGGGCGGCATCACGGCCGTGGCCTCGGGCCAGGCCCTGTGCGCCGGAACCCACCTCTTCGATCCCGACTCCGGCGATTTCAACGTCCCCTTCCTGAAAAAACACGCGCCGGACCAGGACCTCGTGCTCATCAACCTGGCCGTGCGCCACCAGGGGCTCATCGTGGCCAAGGGGAATCCCAAGGGCATCGCGGGCGTGGCCGACCTCGCCCGGCCGGACCTTCGCTTCGCCAACCGCCAACGCGGCGCGGGCACGCGCATCTTGCTCGACTGGCACCTGAAGACCGCGGGCATCGCCCCTGGAAAGGTGCGCGGGTACGACAAGGAGGAGTTCACCCATATGGCCGTGGCCGTGAACGTGCTCACCGGCACGGCGGATTGCGGCCTGGGCATCTTCGCCGCGGCCAAGGCCCTGGACCTCGGCTTCGTGCCCCTGGCGCGCGAACGCTACGACCTGCTCCTGCCCCGCGCCGCGCTGGACGATCCGCGCGTCCGGGCGCTGCTGGGCGTCATCGCCGACCCCGCCTTCCAGGAACGCGTGCGCGGCCTGGGCGGCTACGAGACCGGACTGACCGGAAGGGAGATGCAGCCGGGCATGGGGCTGGGCGAATAATAGAGGAAGAGAGAGAAGAACACGCCTTGGCGGGCCCAGGGGTGGAGCCCCTTGGAACCCCTACTCCGCGTCCTGCGGCGGCGCATCGTGGCCGACGGCGGAACGACGGCGTTCCGACGGCGGCGGTCGGCTGCGGGCCGTCTAGCCCGGATAGCCCTTGCAGGCCGCGATGTTGAAGAGGTGCGCGAAGCCTGCGAGGCGCAGGGCCTGGTCCACCTGCGGCGAGATGGCGCAGATGGAGAGGTCCTTGCCCGCGCGGCGCAGGGCCTTGGCCGCGGCCAGGAGCACGCGCAGGCCCGCGCTGGAGATGTAGGCCAGATTCTTCATGTCCAGGCCGGGCAGGTCGCCGTTCTCAAGGTAGGGGGCGAGGGCCGCCTCCAGCTGGGGCGCGGTGAGCGCGTCCACCTTGCCGGTGAGGCGCATGACCGCCCCTCCGGACGCGTAGATGATGTCTATCTGCAGTTCCATAACAATAATGCTAGCGCATTTTCTCCGTTCATGCCAGCGGCCTAGCCGTCCTTTCGGGCAGGCGGGCGAGATCGTCCAGGATGATGCGCGCGGCGCGCCCCGGCGCGCCGGGCTCGCCCATGCGCGAACGCAAGACGGCCAGGCGCTGCCGGATGCCGGGCAGGGCCGTCCGGTCGGTCAGCCAGGCCCGCCCCACGGCGGCGATGGTCCCTGCCCCGGCCTGTTCCTGCAGAAGTTCGGGAAAGACCTGCTCGTCGAGGATCAGGTTGGGCAGGCTGATGTGCTTCACGTCGATGGTGCGGCGGGCCAGGGCGAAGGTCAGCCTGGAGAGGCGGTAGGCCACGATAGTGGGCGTGCCGATGAGCGCGGACTCCAAGGTGACGGTGCCCGAGGCGGCGATGAGGAAGCTCGCGCGGCGCATGGCCGCGTAGCGGTCCTCGGGCTCCACGAGGGTCATGGGCACGTCCGCGGGCCATCCGGCGCGGAGGGTTTCGGGGGCCACCGAGGGGGCGCGGATCACGGCGAACCTGAGTTCGGGCCGGAAGCGCCGGAGCTGGCGCGCGGCCTCTCCGAACTCGGCCAGCAGCGCGGCCAGCTCCTTGCGGCGGCTGCCCGGCAGGACGCCCACGAGGTCCGGGTCCGGGATGATGGCGTCCAGGCGGCCGAAGGGGATTTCGTCCATGAGCGGATGGCCGATGAATTCGGCGCGCACGCCGTGCCGCTCGTAGAATTCCTGCTCGAAGGGCAGGATGCAGAGGATCTCGCGGGCGTGGGTCTTGAGGAAGCGCACCCGGCCGGTGCGCCAGGCCCAGACCTGGGGACTGATGTAGAAGTAGCAGGGAATCGAGAGGCGGCGGGCCATGCGCGCCAGGAAGAAGTTGTAGTCCGGCGCGTCGAGCAGGATCACGGCGGCGGGCCGCAGTTCCTTGAGCCGCCGCCAGGTGGCGGCGAGCATGCGCACGATGCGCGGCAGGGCGTGGACAACCTCGGTGAGCCCGAGGGTGGAGAGCATGCGGCTTTCGAAGGCGAGGTCCATGCCCGCGGCGGCCATGGCCGGGCCGCCCATGCCGGTGAAGCGCATGGCCGGGGCGCGCTCGCGCAGCGCCCTGATCAGGGCCGCGCCGTGCATGTCGCCCGAGGCCTCGCCCGCGTTGATCCAGATGGTCCGCGTCTGTCCGTCCGCCGTGTCGCCCATATTCCCGCCGTTCTGAAAGATGTTGCGCTCGCCAATCTCTCGTACTATTGTGCCGCTCGAAAGACAAGCTGGAATCACGCATATGTGGCATAAACGCAACAACGCATGTTGCGCGAACGCGACAGACGCACTACGGCGCACGGTTCCAGAGACATGGCAGCGTCGCAGAACTGCCAGCTGACAGCCGGACGACACGTCGATGCGTCGCAGATGCATCGCAAATACGCATACGAGGCTTTACGAAACATGAAGAAGATCAAGGTCGCAGTCATCGGGCTGGGCTGGATGGGCAAGGTCCATCTGCGCAACTACTCGCAGATCGCCAAGGCTCAGGTCGTGGGCGTCATGGACGTGGACCGCCAGACCCTGGACGAGGTGAACGCCCAGTACGAGGCGCCCGTTTTCGACAACATCGAGGAGCTGCTGGACCAGAAGCCCGAGGCGGTTTCGGTCTGCGTGCCCACGGTGCGGCATTTCGCCACGGCCAAGGCGGTCATCGAGCGCGGCATCCCCCTGCTCGTGGAAAAGCCCCTGGCCGCCACCGCGGCCGAGGGCCGGGAACTGGTCGAGATGGCCCGGAACAAGGGCGTTCCCCTGATGGTCGGCCACATCGAGCGCTTCAACCCGGCGGTGGAGCGCATCAGCGAGCTGCTGCGCGAGGAAAACCACGTCATCTCCATGATGTTCGAGCGCGTGGGGCCGTATCCCCCGCGCATCCAGGACGTGGGCGTGGTGCGCGACCTGGCCTCGCACGACATCGACCTGGCGTGCTTCCTCACCGGCTCCAGGTACAAAAGCATCTCGGCCTTCACCTCCTGCAACCTGGGCAAGCACGAGGACACGGTGACCATCTCCGGCGAGATGGATTCCGGCGTGCTGGTGCAGATGAACTGCAACTGGGTCACGCCCTACAAGTCGCGCCAGATCCGCGTGGCCACCCGCACGCGCTACATTGAGGCCAACCTGATCACGCAGCAGGTCAAGGAGTACAGCAAGTTCGAGAGCTACCAGTCTAGCTACTCGGTGCGCGAATGGCCCGTGGTCTTCCGCGAGCCCGTGCGCGAGGAGCTGACCCGCTTCCTGGCCGCGGTGCAGGACGGAGCGCCCGTGCCCATCACGGGCGAGGACGGCCTGTACGTCATCGAGACCATCGAACGCCTGGACGCGCAGCAGGGGAAATAACCCGGGACCATGCGGGGAGCGGGTCACGCCCGTCTTTTGCGACATTTCTTGCGCGATCCCTGGAAAGCGGCTAATGATGGAACCTACTGTGGCGACTCGTTCTTTCCCCTTCAGGCGCAGGAGGCAATGAGCATGTCCAGGGACAACGTGCAGAAGTCGATGGGCGTCTTCGCGGCGGTCTTCGCCCACACCGGCCACATCTCCAAGGAGGAGGCGCAACGGATGTCCGGCCTCTCCCCCCAGGCCTTCGAAGAGGTCTACGCCAAGGCGGCCGGCGTGGCCGCCAAGATGCAGAAGGCGCAGAGCAACAAGCTCGAACAGTTCCTCAACGGCCTCGGCGACGAGATCGACGGCTACATGAAGAACTTCTTCATCTGACGCGCATCCGTCCGCGGGCGCGCCTGCGCCCGCGGACGCCACACCCTCCGGTGATCGACGCCCTCCTCGCCCTGCTCCTCGTCCTGCTCCAGATTCCCGACATCTGGACCACCAACCGCATCCTGGCCCTGGGCGGCCGGGAGTTGAATCCCGGCGTGCGCCTGCTCATGCGCCTGGGGCCGCGCTGGTGGTGGCCCAAGCTGGCCCTGGCCCTGACGGCGGCAGGATACATGGCCCTGTCCGGCGAACCCGAGGCACGTCTGGCGCTCGTGGCCTGCAACGCGGCCTATGTCCTGGTCGTCCTCTCCAACCTGCGTCAGATGAAGAAGATGCAGCGCACGGCGCGCGCCGCCGGGGGATGAAGATGCCCGCCCTGCCCCGCCATGCCGTGCAGGCCGCCGGGGTGCGGTCCCTGGACGAGGCCCGCATGCTGCGCGCCGCCGGGGTGGACATGGTGGGCTTTCCGCTCCGGCTCGACGTGCACGCCCCGGACATCGGCGAGGCCGAGGCTCGGGAGATCGTCGCCGCGCTCTCCCTGGGGCCCGCCGCCTGCCTGATCACCTACCTCACCGAGGCCAGGACGATCCTTGAGCTGGCGCGTTTTCTGGGCGCGGCCTGGGTGCAGCTGCACGCGCCCGTGCCGCCCGCGGAGCTGGCCGGGCTGCGCCGCGCGGCCCCGGAGATCGGCGTCATCAAGAGCCTCGTGGTGCGCGGCGGCAACCTGGACGCCCTGCTCGCCGAGGGCGCGGCCGCGAGTCCCTTTGTCGACGCCTTCATCACCGACACCTTCGACCCGGCCACCGGGGCCAGCGGCGCCACGGGCAGGACCCACGACTGGGCGGTCTCCGCGGCCCTGGCCCGCGTCCTGCCCCGGCCCCTCCTCCTGGCGGGCGGACTGACCCCGGACAACGTGGCCGCGGCCGTGGCCCGGGTGCGCCCCTGCGGCGTGGACGCCCACACCGGCCTGGAGGATGCGGCCGGGAACAAGGACCCGGACAGGATCCGCGCCTTCGTGCGGCGCGCCAAGGCGGCTTTGCGCAAGGAAGAGGGGCGGGCGGGGAAGATTTCGCCATGAGCCTCTTAAGTTTTTCCCCGGCCTGCCGATAGGGCGAATATGAACGTTTCATCCATCGGCGCATATTCGGGCCTCAGCCCCTTCGCCCTTGGAGGCTTCGCCCTGACGACGCAGCCCGCCGCCGCGCGGCCCGTGGCGTCCGTCGACGAGTCTTCCGAGGACATACGCCGCTCCGTGCGCGACACCGCGCAGATGATCGTGGACAAGCTCACGGGACGGGCCACGGTGGGCGAGAACGGGGGCCGGAACGGCGACTCCCTGGCCGAGTCCCTGGCATCCACGGCCGACTGGATGAGCGAGCAGCACGGCGAGCAGGCGGGCCGCGCCTTCCTCGGCATCATTGCGGGCTACGTCGGCTCCGGGGAAGTGGGCGAGGAGGCCCTGTCCAAGGGCATGCTCGCGGCCATCCGCTTCACCGACCGCACCTTCGGCATCGCCTCGGGCGACGCCCTGGCCAGCCGTCTCAACGCGGACCTCAACACCCAAGTCAACAGCTATTTCGACAACGGCCTCTCCGAGGACATCTACACCTCGACACTGCCGCCCAGCGCCTTCAGCCAGACCGTGTCCACGGCGGTCTCCGGCATCGCCGAACGCTTCGGCCCGGACGAGGCGGCCGCGGCGGAAAGCATGCTGCTGGATTCCCTGAAGTCGGGCTCGGGCCTGCGCGAGGGGCTGAAGGAGATGCTGACGCATTTCGAGGAGAAGTACGGCCTGGAGGGCGATCTGGCGGGACTCGGCGAAACGGCCGGGACGGCGCTCGTTCAGGGCGGCTCCACCACCCCCGCGCCCAAGGGCGCGCTCCTCGACATCTCGGCCTGACGCCCGCGCGCTGCGGCGGACGTCCCGGCGGCTTTCCGTCTCAACCGGCTAGAGTCCGGACCACTGCGCCCGGGCCACGAAATCCTGGCTCACGGCCAGTTCGCGCGCGACGTCCTCGCTCACGGTGCTGCCGTAGGTCAGCACGCGGGCGCGGGTGGCCGGGTCGCTGATCTCCACCCGCTCCTCCCCGTCCATGCGGAAGAGTCTGACCGTGCCGGAATCGAAGACAAAGGCCGCGTCGTCGATGATAACGTAGCGTAATGCCATCCCGTCTCTCCCTATCCGCTCAGATACACCAAAAACAGGGGGAAGGGAACGCGTTTCTCGGCCAGCGCCTGCCTCAAGAGCCCCGGAAGACAGGCTCCGGCCCTGCCGCGCGGGACGTTTCAGGCGGCCCTGCCTTTCGTGGCCGGTCCCTGCGCTACTCTTCGCAGGACGGCTCGGCGGCCCCGTCCTGATCCGCCGCGGGAGCCGCCTCGCCGCAAAGTTCCCGCAGGTAGCGGAACAGGGCGCGGGAGGACTTGGGGGGTTTGTTCCGGGCCGCCTCGCGGGCCGCGTTGCGCGCCAGGGCGCGGACGTGCTGCACGTCGAGATGCGCCGGTTCGCTGGCGGCTTCGTGCGCCGCTGCAGCGCACGAAGCCGCCAGGTCGGCCCTGATCTCGTCCAGCGCCCGCTCGTCCCCGGCCACCAGCCTGTCCCGCCAAGCCTCCATGAGCTGGAAACGGGAGGCGGCGGCCGCATTGCCCGCGTCCAGGCCCCGGAACAGGGCCTCGATGGCCGCCACGTCCGCCCCGCGCATGAGGCGGCCGATGTACTGCACCTGCCGCCGCCTGCCTTCGTTGTCCGTGATGCGCCGGGCCAGAAGCACGGCCTCGAGCAGGTCGTCCGCCAGCCCGAGCGCGCGCAGGCGCGCCTCGGGCAGGCTCATGAGCCGGGCGCCCAGCTTCTGCAGGGCGTGCATCTCCCGCTTGACCTGGGAGCGGGACTTGCCCTCTTCCTTCTCCCCAAAATCCTCGCCGTGTCCGTGCATATCTTCTCCCGAAATACTCAAGGCTTGCGAAAAAACAGGCGCGCCTTGCCAAGGCCGCGGCCAAGGCGCATACTCCATACCCCATGGAAGGCCAAGAGAAAAACCCCCTCCCCGTCCGTCTGGAAGCCCCGGTCAAGGGCATGCACTGCGCCGCCTGTCAGGCCCGCATCGAACGCGTGCTCGGCCGCACCGAGGGCGTCGCGTCCGTGGCCGTGAACCTCGCCGACGAGAGCCTGGCCGTGGAGTTCGATCCCGCGCGCCTCACCCCGCACGCCATTGCCGAGGCCGTGAAGGGCCTGGGCTTCAGCCTGGAGCTGCCCGCCCGCGAGCAGACCATGGAGCTGGACATCGGCGGCATGCATTGTGCCGCCTGCCAGGCCCGCATCGAACGCGTGCTCGGCCGCACCGAGGGCGTCGCGTCCGTGGCCGTGAACCTCGCCGACAACACCGGCTCCTTCACCTACGATCCGTCCCTGGTCACGCCGCGCGCCATCAAGGAGGCCATCCGGAGCCTGGGCTTCACGGCACGCACCCGCGCCGCCGGCCGCGACGCCCTGGAGGAACGCCGCCGCGAGGCCGAATCGCGTCTGGCCGCCATGCGCCGCGAACTCATCCCGGCCTTCGCCTTCGCCCTGCCCCTGCTCTACATCTCCATGGGCCACATGGCCGGACTGCCCCTGCCCGCCTTTCTCGACCCCATGCATGCGCCCCTCGCCTTCGGCCTGACGCAGCTCGCCCTGACCCTGCCCGTGGCCTTCGCGGGCCGCCGCTTCTACTTGCAGGGCTTCCCGGCCCTGGCGCGCCGGGCCCCGAACATGGACTCCCTGGTGGCCGTGGGCACGGGCGCGGCCCTGCTCTATTCCTTCTGGCAGTGCGCGCTCATGGCCCTGGGCGGCAACGCGGCGGAGCGGGCCCACGACCTCTACTTCGAGTCCGCGGCCGTGCTCCTGGCCCTCATCTCGCTCGGCAAGTACCTGGAGGCGCGCGCCAAGCTCAAGACCTCGGGGGCCATCCAGAAGCTCATGGAACTGACCCCGGACACCGCCACCCTCGTCACCCCGGAAGGCGAACGCAGCGTGTCCCTGGACGAGGTGGAGCCCGGCGACCGCCTCCTGGTGCGGCCGGGCGAGCGCATCCCGGTGGACGGCGTGGTCGTGGCGGGCCGTTCCTCGGTGGACGAGTCCATGCTCACGGGCGAATCCATGCCCGTGGCCAAGGAGCCGGGGGGAGGCGTCACCGGCGGGACCATGAACCAGCAGGGGGCGCTGACCGTCGAGGCCCGGCGTGTCGGCGCGGACTCCACCCTGGCGCGCATCGTGGAGATGGTGCGCCGCGCCCAGGGCTCCAAAGCGCCCATCGCCTCCCTGGCCGACCGCGTGAGCTACTGGTTCGTGCCCATCGTCATGGCCCTGGCCCTGCTTTCGGGCCTGGCCTGGTGGCTCTCGGGCGCGCCCTTCACCTTCGCCCTGCGCGTCTTCATCGCCGTGCTGGTCATCGCCTGTCCCTGCGCCATGGGGCTGGCCGTGCCCACCTCGCTCATGGTCGGCATGGGCCGGGGAGCCCAGCTCGGCGTGCTGGTCAAGAGCGGCGAGGCCCTGCAGGCGGCCGAGGGCGTGAAGGCCGTGGTCTTCGACAAGACCGGCACCCTCACCCGGGGACGGCCCGAACTTTCCGCCGTGCATCCCGCGGCCGGCGGCCCGGACGGGACCGGACTGCTCGCCCTGGCCGCTGCGGCCGAAGTGAACAGCGAGCACCCCCTGGCCGGGGCCGTGGTGCGCGCGGCGCGCGAGCAGGGCCTGACCCTGTCCGCGACAGAGGATTTCTCGGCCGTGCCGGGACGCGGCGTGACCGCCCGCGTGGACGGGCGCAGCGTAAGCGTGGGCACGCGGGATTTCGTGGCCCCGCCGAACGCTGCGGGCTTCGACGAGGCGGCGGCGGAGCGGATCGCCGCGGCCGGCGGCACGCCCCTCTACGTGGCGGTGGACGGCCGCCCCGCGGGCGTGCTTGGGGTCAGCGACGTGCTCAAGGAGGACTCCCCGGCCGTGGTCGCGGCCCTGGGAGCCATGGGGCTCACCGTGGTCATGCTCACCGGCGACCTGGAGACCACGGCCCGCGCCGTGGCCGCGAAGGCCGGGGTGGATCGCGTGGTGGCCCGGGTCCTGCCCGAACGCAAGGCCGAGGAGGTGGCCAGACTCCAGGCCGAGGGCCTGCCCGTGGCCATGGTCGGCGACGGGGTCAACGACGCCCCGGCCCTGGCCCGCGCCGACGTGGGCCTGGCCATGGGCACGGGCCTGGACGTGGCCGTGGAGGCGGGAGACATCGTGCTCATGGGCGGCGAGGTGCACGGCGTGGTCACAGCCTTGGCCCTGTCCCGCGCGGTCATGCGCAACATCCGTCAGAACCTGTTCTGGGCCTTCGCCTACAACGTCATCGGCATCCCCGTGGCCATGGGGCTGCTGCACATCTTCGGCGGCCCCACCCTGAATCCCATGATCGCGGGCACGGCCATGGCCCTGTCCTCCGTCTCCGTGGTCAGCAACGCGCTCAGGCTGCGCCTCTTCAGGCAGCCCCGGCTCCCGGGACGGCCATGAAGCACTCCCATCGCTTCTTCAGCAACAGGGACTGCGAATATTTTCCCTGCCACCAGGGCGTACCGGACGAGGATTACAACTGCCTCTTCTGCTTCTGTCCGCTCTATTTCCTGAACGACTGCGGCGGCAACCCGCAACGCACCGCCCAAGGCGTCAAGGACTGCTCGGCCTGCACCCTGCCCCACGCGCCCGGCGGCTACGACAGGATCATGCAGCGCCTGCGCGCCGAGTTCGCCCGCATGCGGGAAGCCAAGGACTGAGCCGGGCTTCGAGCCCCCGGTCCTCCCGGCGCGGGAGCGGGGACAGGGCGGAGCGCTCTTCCCGGCCTTCCGGCCGCGCACAGCCAAGAACACGGGAACCGGGGCTCCAGGGGGCCTCGGCCCCCTTGGCCGCCCACGGCGTCCTCTCCCCTCACGGCATCCCGGCCGCGAATCCGACGCCGCCCAGGCCCGGCAGGTCCACGGGCAGGCTGCCCTGGAAGCGGCGTTCGCCCGCCAGCACCGAGGCCAGGCGTTTGAAGGCTCCGAGGTGCGGCCCATAGGTGGCGACGAGCAGGGGGGCGTTCGTGAAGCGCAAGAGATCGTAGGGCAGTCCGGCCGCGACCACGCCTGCGCCGGGCAGGGCGCGAACCAGGGCCTCCTGTCCCGGATGCCGGGCCACGTCCTGCACCACGACCACCGTTCGGCCCGCCCTGGACGCCGCGGCGCGGGCGCGGGCCATGTCCTCGGGAGAGGGGTCGGGCTCCACGGCGATGCAGCGCGCCCAGGGCAGCAGGGTGCGGAAGGCCTCGGCGACCTGGGGCATGTCCTTGGAGTGGATGACGGCCAGCCCCCCCTCTTCGGGCAGGGGCAGGAATCCGGCGTTGCGCGCCAGGGTCACTGCGTCGCCCGCCATGCGTTCGGCGGCCTCCGCTCCGGAGGCGTCGCCTGCGAAGAGCAGGGCGTAGCGGTCGTCGGCCGGGATGTTCAGGCGCGGGGCGATGCGGGCCTTGGCCCGCAAAATGCGCTCCACCGAGGCATCCAGCCGTTTTTGACTGATACGGCCGCTCCTCACGGCTTGAAACAACGCCTCCATGGCCTGTTGCTGCAGCCCCACGGTTTCCGCGCCGCGCCCCTTGCTCCAGAGGTCCGCGCCGAAGAGCAGCAGGTCGGCCCCGGCCTCGAAGGCGCGCACGGCGGCCTCGCCCGGGCCGAAGCGGTCCATGATCGCGCCCATGAACAGGGAGTCGGTGACGATCACCCCGCCAAAGCCGAGGTGTTCGCGCAGCAGGGAGAGCACAGGGGCCGAGAGGGTGGCGGGCAGGCCGGGATCGTCCGGATTCAGGGCGGGCAGGGCCACGTGCGCGGTCATGACCATGGGGACGTTTTCCTGGATGGCCGCGGCGAAGGGGATGAATTCCACCGCGTGCAACCGCGCCGTATCGAAGTCGAGCCGGGGAAGGCCCGCGTGCGAATCCACGGAGGCCTCGCCGTGGCCGGGGAAATGCTTGGCCGAGCTGAGCAGCCCCTGCTTCCTGCAGGTCTGCACGAAGGCGCGCACGAAGGCCGCGACATGGTAGGGTTCGGAGCCGTAGGACCTGAGGCCGATGACCGGGTTCGCGGGGTTGGTGTTGACGTCGGCCACCGGCGCGAAATCGACGTTGACGCCCACGGCCAGCAGTTCCGTGGCCATGATCCGGGCGGTGAGGGCGGCGTTCTCCGGAATCGCCGTGGCCCCCACGGCCATGGCCGCGGGAAAGCGGGTGAATCCCTCGCGCAGCCGGATCACCGGCCCGCCCTCCTGGTCCACGGCCACGAACAGGGGCACGTGCCCGCCGCCCGCCCGGGCATGGGCCTGCAGATCGTCGGTCAGGCGCTTGATCTGCCGCGGGTTGCCCACGTTTCCGGAAATCCCGTAGAGGATCACTCCGCCCGCCTTGCCGCGTTCGACGAGTTCCGCCACGTCCCCGCCGTAGCTGTCGCCCGGGAAGGAGACCACGAAGACCTGCCCCACCTTCTCGCGCAGGTCCATGCCCGAGGCGAAGGAGGCGAACCAGTCCTCGCGCTCGCGCATGGCCTTTTCCGTGGAGAGCAGCACGTTCTCCTTGAGCCGTTCGCTGCGCTGCCGCGCCAACTTCTTTTCGAACGTCTCGGTCTGCCTCGCGGGCTTGTTGCCGAAACGCTCCTCGGGCTCGACCTGGGCCAGGGCGGCTCCGGTCAGCAGCAGGAGGGCGAGGCAGGGGGCAAGGATGCGGAAGATGGACACGGCAGGCTCCTTTACGCGGTCGCGGGCATGCGGCTTCGCTACACCATAGCCTGTTGGGCGTCAAAAACGGAGCGGCGCGATTCCGGACTTTTGAACGCTGTTTCGTATTGTGTCCGCGGTCGGCATGGGATAGTAACCACTGCAAGGGGGATCCGTGACGGATCGTCCGGCGGCGTCGGCCTAGGGGGGGACGACGACCGTTCCGTAAGTCGGAACGCGGTCCTGACGACAGCCGCGGTCAGGACTGCATCAGTACTTCCCTAATGAATTCCTGCAATTGCAGGTCCCGCAACAGATGCGCGCCACAGCCCGGCAGTTCCGGCGCGGACGTGGCGTACAGTGTTGCGGCAATGATACGACATCCATGACGCACACCCGTCCACTGTCATATTCCGCCAGCAGAACCGCCTTTTCCGGCATCGCCTTCCTTGTGCGTCTGTCCGCGCTCGTGCTGCTTTTCGCCCTGGCGGGCTGCTCCCGGCCAAACCCGGTCATGACCAGCGAACAGGCCCCGCCCGCCCCGCCCATCCGTCAGATCCTCTTCCGGCCCGGGGACGTGCTGGAATTCAAGTTCTTCTACACGCCGGAACTCAACGAAGTACAGGCCGTGCGGCCCGACGGCCGGGTCCATCTGCAGCTCGTGGGCGACGTGGAAGCGGCGGGGCGCACGCCCGAGGAGCTTTCGGCCCAGCTTGAGCAGCGTTATGCAGGCATCCTCCGGAACCCGAGGATCGCGGTCATGTCGCGCAGCCTGCCGGGACAGCGCATCTACGTGGCCGGCGAGGTCAACGCGCCCGGCCCGGTGGACATGCCCGGCCCCATGACCGCGCTGGAGGCGGTCATGTTCGCGGGCGGCTTCCGCTCGGACTCGGCGGAGCCCGCCTCGGTCATCGTCATCCGCGACATGGGCGAGGGCAAGCGCCTGGGCATCGGCCTGGATCTGCAAAAGGCCGTGCGAGGGGAGGAATTCGACAACTTCTCCCTGGCCCCGCGGGACATCGTCTTCGTGCCCAAGAGCTTCATCGCCCAACTCGACCAGTGGGTGGACCAGTACATCAACAAGCTCATCCCCCAGACGGGCTTCAGCTACAGCGCGGCCACGGGTCCCGGCGGCACGACAAAAACCACGGCCATCGACCTGCGGAAGGTGCAATAGTCCGTGACCGAGACGCCCAAGGCCCCCGCCCTGACCAGGACCACGCTGCTCGACATCCTGTTCATCCTCTTCCGCCAGAAGAGCCGCATCGCGGCCTTTTTCCTGACGGTCTTCCTGGCGGTGTTCCTGGGCACCATGCTGGCCCCGGCCCGCTACGACTCCGGGGCCAAGGTCCTGGTCAAGCTCGGCCGCGAGTCCGTGCCCGCGGACCCGGTGCTCTCCGCCAGCGTGGAGCCGATCATCTCCGTGGGCCAGTCGCGCGAGGCCGAGATCCAGTCCGAGATCGCCATCCTGCGCAGCAAGGAGATCGCCGAGGAGATCGTGCGCCGCTTCGGCCCCGAGGCCATCCTCGATCCCGCCGCCTCGGACGGCGGACGCCACGAGGAAGGCGTCCTCTCGGCCGTGGCGCGGGGCTTGAACAGCGCCTTCTCCCCGGGCGACGGACCGGACGGGGCCGGGCGCAGCAGCCTGGCCGAGCGCAAGCTCACGGAACGGGCCGTGGAGCAGTTCCTCAAGAGCCTGGAGGTGGACGTCTCCAGCCGCAGCAACATCATCGCCATCAACTACGAGGCCTTCAGCCCCGCCCTGGCGCAGCGCATCCTCTCCACCCTGCTCGACCTTTTCCAGGACAAGCACATCCAGGTGCACCGCAGCTCCGAATCCCTGGCCTTCTTCCAGCAGCAGCAGGACGATCTGCGGCGGCTCGTGGAGGAGTACGAGGAGCGTCTCAAGCAGCTCAAGATGCGCGCGGGGACCGGTTCGCTCCGGGAGGAGCAGACCATCCTCATGAACCGCCAAAGCCAGCTGGTCACGGAGATCGAGCGCACGGAGAACGCCCTGGCCTCGTCCGAGGCGCGCATCCTGGCCTTCGAGCGGACCATCAAGGACCTGCCCGAGCAGGTCATGTCCCAGGAGACCCGGGGCGTGGCCAACCAGGCCGCGGACAAGATCATCGAACGCCTGGTGGAGCTTCGGCTGCAGGAGCAGAAACTGCTCTCCCGCTACCAGGAGGACGCCGTGCCCGTGGTCTCGGTGCGCCAGGAGATCGCCGAGGCCGAGGGGCTTTTGCAGCGTGAGAAGCGCACCCTGACTCAGAGCACCACGGCCCTGAACACCGTGCGCCAGCAGATCGCCTCCTCCCTGCACGCCGAGGACGCGAACCGCAAGGCCGCCTCCGCCGCCCTGACGACGCTCAAGGGGCAGCTCGACGGCGCGCGCGAGGACCTCTCCCGGCTCATCGCCCTGGAGAACGAGATCGCGGGCCTGGAGCGCGAACTGCGCATCCACCAGACCAACTACTTCAAGTACGCCGAGAAGACCGAGCAAGCGCGCATCAACCGCGCCCTGGAGACAGAGCGCATCTCCAACATCTCCATCGTCCAGGCTCCGACCATGCCCATTGCGCCCTCGCGGCCCAAGCGCGGCCTGAACATCCTGCTCGGTTTCGCCCTCGGGCTCTTCGGCGCGCTGGGCGCGGCCTTCGCCCTGGAATACCTCGACCAGACCTTCAAACGGCCAGAAGAAGTCGAGGGTCTGCTAGGCCTGCCCGTTCTCACCTCCATCCCCGCGATCCCGCGGCTGAAGAACGCCCCGCCGCCGGACATCCGCATCCGCGAGACCGCGGACGGCTGGCGCATCCCGGCCGAGGTCGCGGAGCACTTCAAGACCCTGCGCGACGGCATCTGCTTCTCCGGCCTGTGCGGGGGAAAGCCCGTGAGCCTTGTGGTCGCCAGTTGCCACCAGGGGGAGGGATCCTCCTCCGTGGCCCTGAATCTGGCCCACATGCTGACCGTCGGCGGGCAGGACAGGGCGCTGGTGGTGGACGCCAACTTCAAGAATCCGGAGCTGCACCTGACCCTCGGCCGGGAACTCTCGCCGGGCTTCACCGATCTTTTGCTGCACGACGGCGATCCGCATGCCTACGTGGCCTCCACGCCCCTGCCCGGCGTGGACATCGTGCCCGCAGGGACACTGGGGCAGGAGATGACCCAGCTCACGGAATCGCGGCTCATCGAGTCCGTGCATTTCGACGGCGCCATGCGGAGCTGGTTCGAGAAGTACCGCTACGTCATCTTCGACGCCGCGCCCGCCGGGGCCAACTCCTCCACCCTAGGCCTCGCCGCCAGGGCGGACGGCGTGCTCTGGGTCATCCGGGCGGAGACCGTGCGCCGCCAAGTCTGCGCCTACGTCAGGGACCTCTTCGCGCAGGTCAAGGCCCCGATGGTGGGTTGCGTGTTCAATGCGCGCCGGTTCTACGTGCCCAGGTGGCTCTACCGGCGCGTTTAGGGAATTGGCCGCCCGCCGCGCGCGGGCGGAACGAATGCAAGGGGGGGAAGCCCCGGACAGGGGGAAACCGGCCGCGCCCGAGGGGGGATGCGGCCGGTCCGGCCGGGGCCGCGCATACGTATGAATCCGACGCGATACGTCTACTTGTGGGCATTGCGCTGCGCCGAGGCGCTGGCCGCCTGGCTGTCCCTGCTCCTGGCCGCGGGCCTGACCGCCCTGCTGCACCCGGACGTGGCCCTGGGCGACTTCGCCCTGCTGCAGCCTTCCTGGAGCACGGCGCTCTTCACGCTGCTCCTCCTGGCCCTGTGGAGCAACCTCTACGCCTTCTTCGGCCTCTACCAGTACGAGGCCCTGTTCGCGGCCGAGGCGCGCTGGCGCGACGTGGTGAAGGCCGTGACCACGGCGGTCATGGCCCTGCTCCTGACCGCCTCGGTCTTCCATCTGGGACGCATCGACTCTGGCTTCCTGGCCGTCTTCTGGCTCTCGGCCATCGCCTCCTCCCTGCTCTGCCGACGCCTGGCCCGCCACCTGCTGGTCAGCCGCAGCGGCCTGCGGGCCAAGGAGCGGGTGCTCGTGGTGGGCACCAACACGCGCGCCATGGAATACGCCCGCAACATCCTCGCCAAACCGGAATTCTATGTCCTGGCGGGATTCGCGGACGACCGCCTGCACGGCGACTGCGCGGATCTTCCCGGCGGCTGCTCCCTGGTGGCGGACTTCGCGACCCTGCCCGAGTACCTCAGGCGCAACGTGGTGGACGAGGTGGCCATCTGCCTGCCCATCAAATCGCTCTACGACATCGCCTCGAACATCGTGGCCGCCTGCGAGGAGCAGGGCATCTCCGTGGTCATCTACACGCAGCTCTTCGAGGTCAAAAATCCGCACTTGGCCCGCAAGCGCTTCAACACCGACCTGATCATGCGCGTCTTCTCCTCCCGCGTGGACGAGAACGCCCTACTCGTGAAGCGGATCATCGACGTGGCCGGAGCCTCCCTGCTCCTCGTCCTCACCGCGCCCATCCTGCTCGCAGCGGCCCTGGCGGTGAAGCTCGACTCGCCCGGCCCCGCCTTCTTCGTGCAAAAACGCGTGGGCTACAACAAGCGGCTCTTCGACTGCTACAAGCTGCGCACCATGCGCCTGGACGCCGAGGCCATGCAGGCCCGGCTCGAAGACCGCAACATCTCGGGCGGCAGCACCTTCAAGATACCGGACGACCCCCGCGTGACCCGCATCGGCCGCTTCCTGCGCAAAAGCTCCATCGACGAGCTGCCCCAGCTCCTCAACGTCCTGAAGGGCGACATGAGCCTGGTGGGGCCGCGCCCCCTGCCGGTGCGCGACTGGGAGCGCTTCGAAAAGGACTGGCCGCGCCGCCGCTTCTCCGTGCGGCCGGGCATCACCTGCCTGTGGCAGATCTCGGGCCGCAACCGCATCGGCTTCGAGCGCTGGATGGAACTGGACATGGAATACATCGACAACTGGTCGCTGGGGCGCGACCTCGCCATCCTGCTGCGCACCGTGCCCGCGGTCTGCAAGCGGGAAGGGGCCTGCTGAGATGCCCGAGGTCACCATCGCCGTGGTCGCCTGGAACTCGGCGGGCCACATCGGTCCCTGCCTGCGCAGCATCGCGGAGCAGGCGACGGGCGTGGACACCGAGGTCATCGTGGTGGACAACGGCAGCAGCGACGAAACCGTACGCCTCGTGCGCGAGGAGTTTCCCGACGTCCGGCTGCTGCTGGCCGACGCCAACCTGGGCTTTCCCCTGGCCAACAACCTGGCTCTGGCCCAGGCCCGGGGCCGCCACTTCCTGCTCCTGAACCCGGACGCGCGGCTGCTGAACGACGCGCCCGCCCTGCTCGCCCGCTTCCTCGACGCCCACCCCGAAGCCGGGGCAGTGGGGCCGCGTATCGTCGAGCCGGACGGTTCCCCGGCCCCCTTCGCGGCGCGCGCCTTCCCCTCCCTGCGCGCCGCCCTGCTGCGCTATTTCGGGTTGCGCAAGCTTTTTTCCCGCAGCGCCCTGCTCGGGGGCGAGACCCTGGGCGACAAGCTCGGCGACGACGCTCCGGCCCAGGTTCCCTGCCTGACCGGCGCGGCGCTCATGCTGCGCACCGATTTTCTGCGCGCCCTGGGCGGTCTGGACACGGCCCTGCCCATGTATCTTGAGGACATCGACCTGTGCGCGCGCGTGGCTGGCGCGGGCCGCGCCTGCTGCTTCGAACCGGCGGCCCGGGTGGCCCACGCCGGGGCGGGCTCCAGCGTCCTCTCCCCGCGCCGCGCCCAGCTCCTGGCCGCGGAGAACGGCCAGGCGCCCTGGATGTTCCTGCGCCGCCACGCCTCGCCGCTCCATGCCGCGGCCTTCAGCGCACTCACCTGCGCGGGCGCGCTCTTCCGCACGACGCTCTGCAGCCTGCTCCTGCCCCTCGCCCGGGGACGGCTGCGCGACAAGCTCGCAGCCGTACGTTTCGAGTACGCCTCCCTGCTCGCCTGGAGCATCGCGGACAAGGACGCCTTCCTGGAGCGCTTCCGCACCCTGTTCGCCTCGGCCCCGGCCGACGGCGCGCTGCATCGCTTCAGCGCGGAGTCCGGGGAATGAACGTCAGCGTCTGCGTGCACAACAAGGACCGGGCCGACATGCTTGCCCGCTGCCTCGAATCCGTCCTGGCGCAGGACCACCGGCCGCTCGAAGCGGTGATCCTGGACGCCGGGTCGGGCGACGGTTCGGCCGGGGTCATCGCGCAATGGACGGAACGAGCCAAGGCCGTCGGCATCGCTGTGACGGCGCGCGACGTACCCATGGCCGGGGTGCCCGCCTCGCGCAACATGGCCGCGGCCGCGGCCACGGGCGACCTGCTCCTCTTCATCGACAACGACGCCGAGTTCGCCGCGCCCGACGCGGTGACGCGCGCGGTCCGGGCATTCGCGGACGATCCCCGGCTGGGCGTGCTGGCCTTCCTGATCCTGCGCGGTTTTTCCGACGACATCGACCCCGCGGCCTGGGCCTTCCGGCGGCCCGCCACGCGCTGGCGGGACACGCCCTTCGAGACCTTCACCTTCGCGGGCGCAGGCTTTTGCGTGCGCGCCGAGGCCTTCGCCAGGGCCGGAGGCTTCTGGGAGCGCCTGACCTACGGCCGCGAGGAGGAGGAGCTGGCTCTGGCCCTGCTCGATCTGGGCTACTGCCTGCGCTATTTTCCCGAGGTCGCGGTGCGCCACCATTTCGACCCGCGCGGCCGGGCCGACTGGTCGCGACGGCGCTTCCTGGAGCTGCAGAACGGCCTGCTCGTCTACGCCCGCCGCCTGCCCGCGCTTGCCGCCATACCGCTCTGCGGCCTGCGCGTCCTGTCCATGAGCCTGCGCCTGCTGTGTCGGCGCGAGGGCCGCCTGCCGGAGCTGCTCTGCGCCCTGCCCGCAGCCCACCGCCTCTGGTACGGCCCGCCCGGACCGGAGCGCAGGCCCGTCTCCTGGGCCGCCCTGCGCCGCTGTCTGGCGCTCAATCTCGACCGTACGGAGCCTGCCGTGTGCGGCACAGACGCCTTCACCCCCCGGCGCATCGACATCCTGGGCGCACCCCTGGACGCCATCTCCTTCGAGGAGATGCTCACGCGCATCCGCCATGCCGCGCGCACCGGACGCAGACTGCGCATCGCGCCCAGCTCCATCGATTTCGTCATGAAGGCCCGGCGCGACAAGATATTTCGCCGTGAGCTGTGGGACACGGAGCTGGTCATCGCCGACGGTGTGCCCCTGACCTGGGCCGCTAGGCTGCTCGGCTCTCCGGTCAAGGGCCGGGTCAGCGGCACGGACATGGTCTGGCACATCGCCCGGCTCTCGGCCGAGGAGAGCTTCGGCGTGGCCATGATCGGCGGCCGGTACGAGATCACGGCCAAGGCCGCCGAGGTCATGCGCGAAGCCTTTCCGGGCGCGCGGCTGCACCCGCTCGAAACGCCCTTCCCGCTCACCTCCGAAGCCAACCGGGAGCTGACGGCGCGCATCAGGGAGCTGGACTGTGCCGTGGTCCTCTGCGCCCTGGGCGCTCCCCGGCAGGAGCGCTGGGTGCGGGACAACCTGGAGGCCTGCGGCTGCAGCGTGGGCTCCGGCATCGGCTCGGCCTTCGACATCATTTCCGGCGAGAAGCCCCGAGCCCCGGCCTGGATGCGCGACAACGGCCTGGAGTGGCTGCACCGTCTCTGCCAGGAGCCGCGCCGCCTTTTTCGGCGCTACATCATCGAGGACATGCCCTTTGTCCTCATCCTGGCGGGCGAGTTGCTGCGCCGCCGCCTGTGCGGCTGAGACGGGAGGGAAGGGACGCATGGGGCAGGAGCATCTGCGCACGGCCGCCGCGGGGCTCGGACTGCTGGGCCTCGGAGCCGTCTGCTTCGTCTTCGCCCAAAGCGGATCGCTGCTTGTCCCCCTGGGCGCGGCCCTCTTCGGCATCCTCGTCCTTCTCTGCCTTGCCGCGCCCGATAAGGCCTTCCTGGCGCTCGTCGCCTGCTCGACCCTGATCCCCATCACCGCGGGCGTGAAACTCGGCCCCCTGCCCTACATCGGCCCCACGCGCGCGCTCATGGCGGCCTTCTTCCTGGCCGCCGCGCTGCACGTCGTCTTTCGCGGCCCCCTGGCCCCGGGCAGCGTCGCGCGCCGTCCCCTGCTGCCCTTCCTGGCCCTCTACCTGGCCTCGGGCCTCGTCTCCTCGCTCTTTTCCGTGGAGCCGCTGGTCAGCGTCTACGCCATGGTCGGCCGCGAGATTCTGGAGCAGGCCGCCATGTTCTACCTCTTCGTGGCCTTCCTGCAGACGCCCGGCTTCTTCCGACGCCTGCGCCTCGTCCTCTACGCGGCCGCGACGGTCGTCTGCCTCTTCGCCTTCGTGGAGCAGGCGGCCCGGGCCAATCCCTTCCTGCGTTTCTTCGAGGACGAGTTCTACGACTTCCGCGCCGGAATTTTGCGCGTGCGCGCCACCTTCTTCCACCCCATCGCCCTGGCCTGCTGGCTCAACTTCGTCATCCCCCTGGCGGTCGTCGATTTCCTGCGGGAACGGCGGACCGACCGCCGGGTACTCTACGCCCTCCTGCTGCTGCTCATGGCCGGGGCCTCGCTCATGACCGTGAGCCGCGCGCCCTGGTTCGCCCTGGGGCTGCAGCTTTCGCTCTTCGCCCTGTACCTGGCCCGCCGCCGTCTGCACCGGCTGGCCCTGCTCCTCATCGGCGCGGCCATCGCGGTCCTGGCGGTGGTCGTGGCCTACGGCGCCAGCGAGACGGCGCACCAACTGCTGCGTCCCCTGCTGCAGCCCTCCGGGGTCACGGAAAGCTCCACGGAGTACTACCGCTGGGTGGTCATCAGCACCGTGCTCGGCCATCTCACGGAAGACCGCATCGCCTTCGGCTTCGGCCCCAACGCCTTCTCCTTCGCCGGGCTGGTGGCCCGCTTCTCGGACCACAGCCGCGCCCTGACCGCGCCTGACATGCACTACGCCCGCCTGGCCTTCGAGTACGGCTTCGTGGGACTCGGCCTCTTCCTGCTGCTCATGGCCGCGGTGCTCGCGCTCTGCGTGCGCGCCGTGCGCCGCGCCCCCGAGGGCGAGCCGCGCCTCTGGGCGCTGGGCGCGCTCGGGGCCACGCTGGGCTTCATGATCGTGAACCTCACGGTGAGCATGTACACCATGTACCCCCTCGGCCTCTTCTTCTGGATGTGGGTCGCGGTGGCCGCGGTCCAAGTCCCCCTGGCCCAGGGCACAGCGGGGCGGCGATGAGCGCGACGCCGCCGGTCTTCTCGGGGGGGCTCATCGCGGCCAACACCCTGCTCAACCTGGCCGGCCGCCTCGCCCCCGTCCTCACGGCCCTGGGCGTCATGCCCTTCGTGGTGCGCGGCCTCGGCCCGGAGCGCTTCGGCCTCTTCTCCATCGGCTGGGGGCTCATCGGCTTCTTCTTCATCTTCGACCTGGGACTCGGCAGGGCGGCCACGCGCTACGTCTCCGAGGCCCTGGCCCGGAGCAGAAGCGAGGACGTCGCCCCCATCGCCTGGAGCGCCGCCCTGCTGCAGGCCCTGGTGGGCCTCGCCGGGGGCGGCCTGATGGCCCTGGCCGCGCCCTGGTCCCTGGACTGGCTTTCCCTGCCGCCCAGCCTCGCGCCCGAGGCCCTGCGCTGCTTCTATCTCCTGGCCGCCACCGCGCCCCTGGCGCTGATGGAGTTCACCTTCGCGGGCGTGCTGGAATCCCTGCAGCGCTTCGACCAGATCAACGCCGTGCGCGCGCCCCTGAACATCGCCGTGCTCCTCCTGCTGCTCGCCGTGGCCGTGCGGGGGCTCGACCTCGCCTGGTTCTTCGCCGCCTATCTCGCGGTGCGCGGCTTGAACACCCTCGTCTTCCTGTTCCTCGCGGCCCGCGCCGTGCCGGATCTGCTGTCCCGCCCGCGGCTGCGGCGCGCCCCGCTCGCCCGCCTCTTCGGCTTCGGCAAGTGGGTCACTATCTCCAACCTGCTCAACCCTGTCTTCGCCTCCTTTGACCGCCTCTGGCTGGGCCACGCCGCGGATCTGCGCGCCGTGTCCCTGTACACCGGACCGTACCAGGTGGCGGAACGCGCCCTGATCCTCCCGGCCACCCTCGCCTCTACGCTCTTTCCGGCGGTGGCCGGGCTGGACGGCACGGGCGACCTCGCGGCCATGCGCGGCCTGGCCATGCGCTCGGTCAAATTCCTGGCCCTGGGCATGGGGCTGGGCTGCGTCTGGCTAGCGGGCGCGGCCAACGAGATCGTGGCCCTTTTCCTGGGCGCGGACTACCTGCAGGGGTCGCCGCCCGTGCTGCAGCTCCTCTGCCTCGGCTTCTTCCTCAACGCCCTGGCCTTCGTGCCCGACTCCATCGTGCAGGGCCGCGACCGGCCGGACGTGACCGCCCTCTTCCACCTCGTCGAACTGCCCATCCACCTGGCAGCCCTGGCGGTCTTCGTCCACTTCCTGGGGGCCATGGGCGCGGCCCTGGCCTTCTGCCTGCGCGTCGGCCTCGACGCTGTCCTGCTTTACTGGTACGCCGCCCGGCTGGGCGGCTTCTCCTGGACCCAGGCGCGGCAGGACCGCCTGCCGCATCTGCTGGCCGGGCTGCTCCTGGCCGGAATCTGCGCCCTGGCCGCGGCCCATGCCGACATGGCCGCCCTGCCGCGCCTGACGCTGGTCAGCGGCCTCGCCGGGCTGGCGGGATACGCGCTGTGGCGCGGCTGCCTCACGGCCGCGGAACGCGAGGAGACACGCGGATTCATCCGCACACTGCACAAACGCATCCGGAGGGGGAACACATGAGAAAGGTGCTCATCACCGGCGGGGCGGGCTTTGTCGGCCGCCACTTCTGCCGTCGCTTCCTGGAGGCCGGGGACGAGGTTCACGTCGTGGACCCCATTGCCGAACACACCGGCGGCATCGCGCCCAAGGACGGCTGGCCGCTCTTCGAACCGCGCGATTTCGCGGGCTTTCGCTTCGCGCGCCAGGACTGCCGCGGCTGGTTCAAGGAGTCGGGACAGGGCGGCTTCGACTACGTGCTGCACCTCGCGGCCATGGTCGGCGGCCGGATGATGATCGAGAACCATCCCCTGGCCGTGGCCGACGACCTGTCCATCGACGCCGAGTTCTGGCAGTGGGCCAAGGCCACCCGGCCCGCCAAGTCGCTCTACTTCAGTTCCTCGGCCGCCTATCCGATCAGGCTGCAGCGCCGCGAAGGCCACGTGCTCCTGCGCGAGGACATGATCTCCTTTGAGGACGACATCGGCATGCCGGACATGACCTACGGCTGGGCCAAGCTCACGGGCGAGTACCTGGCCCGTCTGGCCTTCTCCAAACACGGCCTGAAAAGCGTGGTCTACCGCCCCTTCTCCGGCTACGGCGAGGACCAGGACATGTCCTACCCCTTCCCCTCCATCTGCAAGCGCGCCCTGGACAACAGGGGCGCTCCGGGCATCCACGTCTGGGGCAGCGGCCTGCAGATGCGCGACTTCATCCACATCGAGGACTGCGTGGACGGGGTGTTGAAGACCATGGACCGCATTGACGACGGCGCTGCCGTGAACCTCTCCACCGGCCGTTACACGAGCTTCATCGAGCTGGCGCGCATGGCCGCGAGGGCGGCCGGATACGATCCCGAGGTCACGGGCATGTCGGACAAGCCCGAGGGCGTCTTCGCGCGCGGCGGCGACACCGCCCTGCAGCAGCGCCTGGGCTTCACCCCGGCGATCTCCCTTGAGGACGGGGTGCGCCGCGCCCTGGCCTACCTCGGCTGAGGAGGACGCCATCGGACCGGCCCTGCTCCTCCTTCTGGCGCTCGCCCTGTTCGCCCCCGCGTCCGCGCGGGCGACGGACTTTTTCGTGGACGCGCACGCGGGCAGCGACCACGCCTCCGGCACGCGGGAGTCGCCGTGGAAGAGCCTGTGGCGGGTGTCCCGGGCCCGCCTCGCGCCGGGCGACAGAGTGCTGTTCCGCAGCGGGCAGGTCTTCCGCGGCCAGTTGCGTCTCGACGTCTCGGGCGCGCCAGGACGGCCCATCGTCTTCGCCTCCTTCGGCGAGGGGCCGCCTCCCTCCCTACGCGGCACGGTCGAGCGCGCCTCCCCGGCGGACTGGACCGAGACCGGGGACGGCGTCTGGTATCTCGCGAACCTCTCCCGCGACCCCCAGCTCCTCCTCGCCGACGGCCGCCCCGGCCGCCGCATGGCCGGACGCGCGGAGCTGGCCCGGGACTGGGACCACAGCTACGACGGGCAGCGCGGCAGGCTGCTGGTCAAGGCCGCCCAGAACCCGGCCCTGCTGACGCGGATGGTCGAGACCGGGGAGCACGACTTCGTGCTCGGCCCGGTGGCAGGCTCGCACCTCGCCTTCGACGGGCTGGAGTTCGCGGGCTCGCGCGGCTCCACCGTCCTGGTCTGGGGCGGCGGCGACATCAGCTTCACCGGCTGTTCCTTCACCCTCGCGCCGGTCAACCACCTGCAGCTGCACCACGGCGCGGGCCGCGTCCTGGTCCGCGGCTGCCGCTTCGACGACTGGAACCTCGGCCGCGACGCGGCCTACGCCGTGCAGGCCATCGCGGACAGCGGCCCGGTGGACGTGGAGGACTGCCTTTTCACGGCCACGCTGCCGGGCGGGGGGCGCGACCACACGGCGATCATGAGCGATCTGGGCGGCTGGGTGCGGCGCGTCCGGGGCTGCCGCTTCGAGGGCGGGCAGGGGCGACTGGCGGACGACGGGGTGGTGGTCTGGCGGCTCGCGCAACGGGCCGATCAGGTCGAAGTCGCGGATAACGTCTTCACGGAACTGGGCGGCGTGGCGGTGATCCTCCAGGAGACCGGCCACTTCGGCGCGCGGCCCGCCCTCCGCGTGGCGGACAACCGTATCCTGGGCGCGGTCTTGGGCGGCGACCTGGACAAGGAGGCCGTGCGCGTGCGCGACACGGCGGGCGCGGCCGTGACCGTGGAGGGCAACCTCGTGGCGGACACCGGCGCGGCTGCCGCGGGAAACGGTTTCGAGCACGACGGCATCACCGCGGACAACGCCCCCGGGGCGCTCATCCGGGCCAACACCGTGCGCGGCGCGCACAACGGGCTGCGCATCGGCGGCGGCACGCCCGACGCCCGCGTCGTCGGCAACCGCCTTGTCTCCAACCGGGGCCACGGGCTGCGCGTCATGCCCGGCGCGGCCACGGCGGAGCAGCAGGACAACTGCCTCTGGGACAACGCCGAGGGACCGGTCAAGGGCAGCCCGCTCGGTCCCGGCGACGCGCCCTGGCCGCAGGCCTCCGCGCCCTGCGCCGCCGCTCCCTGAGCGCCCCCTCCGCCGCCGCGCGCATCCGTTGCAGAGGCGGCGAAAGGAGGCTACCATCCGCCATGCCCTCCGGTTCCTGCACAGGAGGCGGCGATGTCTGACCTGACCGATCCCGGCAGCCTTGCAGCGGGGGAGGTGCTCGACATCGGCCGCAGCCTCATCCGCCTCGACAACGACGTGGAGTTCCTCAAGGAACTCCTCTCCTTCTTTCTCGTGGACGGCCCGGCCCGGCTCAGCCGTATGGAGCAGGGGCTGGCGGCGGGCGATCTGGCCGGGGCGGGCACGGCGGCGCACTCCCTCAAGGGCATGTGCGGCACCCTCAACGCCCCCGCGCTCATGGAGATGTCCCTGCGCATGGAAGCGGCCTGCCTCAAGGGCGACGCGCAGGCCGCGCAGGCCTTGCTGCCGCTGCTGCGCCGCCACCTGGAGGCGGTTCTGGAACGGATCGGGGAGTTTCTGGAAACGTCCTGAGGCGGACGCGCTCAGGGCTCGGACGGCCAGTCCAGCCAGTCCGGCAGACCACCCGCGCTCACGATCTCGGCCACGTCCTCGTCGGAGAGCCCCAGCGGCTCAAGGAAACGGATGCCCACCCGGCCGTCCCTGCTCCAGACGATCCCGGCCGGGACATCCTCGCCGAAGACCTCAAGGGCGTCGGGGAAGCGTTCACAGACCACTCGGACGCCCGCGACAAGCCGCTCCGCGCCCACGTCGTCCTCCAGGGAGACCTGCATGCCCTCGGCACTGACGTTCTCGACCCTGCCGAGATAGACCGCGTCCGGGTCCCCTTCCAGACTGAAGACCACGAAGTCGATGTCAAGATCGACGCGCCTGCTCTTCCTGCGTTCGCAGTTCATGCCTCCCCCCCGGGAGCCGGAGACGGTTCCGCCGCGGCCGGGGCCGCTCCCTGGGCCTCATCCCCGCCTCCGCCTTCCGCCTCGGCGGCTTCGGCCCCGGCGGATTCGAGCTGCGAGGCCAGGACCTCGACCATGCGCGCCGCCTCCTCGTTGGCCGGGTCGAGCTTGAGCGCCATGCGCGCGCAGTCCTGGGCCTTCTTGGGCTTGCCCCATTCGTAGTAGAGCTTGGCGAGGTTGATGTAGATGTTGGGGTGGTGGCCGAAGACGCCCAGGGCCTGTTTGAAGAGGCCCAGAGCCTGCTCGTATTCCTTGAGATTGCGGTGGGCGTTGATGGCCAGTTTGTAGGCCCGCATCTCCTTGGGGTTCTTGCGGATGGCGTCCAGGGCGTAGCCGATCACGCCCTTCCAGTCCTTGCTCTTGTAGTAGCGCTCGGCCATGTCCATGAGCATGCCCGAGTCGCCTCCGCTCTCGGCGAGCAGCTTCTTGGTGATGGCCGCGACCATCATCTGGTCGCCCTTGAGCAGGAAATCCTCAAGCTTGTCGAGCAGGGCCTGCTGCTTGCGCTTGGCCTCGGCCGCCTCGGGGTCCTCGCGCGGCGCTCCGGACTGCATGTCCGCGGAGATGCGCTTGAGCATCTCCAGCAACTGCATGTAGGAGGCTCGCTCGTTGCCGCGTTTGTAGCTGAGGGGTTCGGGCAGGTAGGGCTGCAACTCGGCAAAGGCGTTGAGCCCGTTCATGAGTTCGTCGAGGGAGTACTCGATCTCTATCTTGTCGGTGCCGAGGAGCTTCTTCTGGCAGACGATGTGGATCTTGATCGCGCCCAGCACCTCGGCCATGCAGCGCACAGCCTGATGTTTGTTGAGATAGACCTTGGCCTTGCCGATGCGGGTCTTGATCTCTTTGGCGGGATTGAGAAGCGTTGCCATGCGCGTCCTTGAAAGCTCCCTGTGGCGGCAAAATAACAAGCCCGCACACTCTTGCAAAGGAAAATCACGCAAGTTCCCGCGCCACAAGCAAAAAAAATGGTCAATCAAGGCGGGGCGACGTTCATTCCCCCAGATACGCCTTCCGGATCTCGGGATTTCCCAGCAGGGCGCGCGCGTCATCCTCCAGGACGACCTTGCCCGTCTCCAGGACGTAACCGCGCGTGGCCAGTTGCAGGGCCAGGTTGGCGTTCTGCTCCACGAGCAGGATGGTGGTCCTGTTCTCCTCGTTGATGCGCTTGATGATGGCGAAGATCTGCTTGACGATGAGCGGGGCGAGCCCGAGGGACGGCTCGTCGAGGAGCAGCGCCTTGGGACGGCTCATGAGCGCCCGGCCGATGGCCAGCATCTGCTGCTCGCCCCCGGACAGGGTGCCGCCCGGCTGCCTGCGCCGCTCCTTGAGCACGGGAAAGAGGTCGTAGACCATGTCCTTGTCGCGGCGGATGGCCTCGTGGTCCTTTCTGAAGAACGCGCCCATGTCCAGATTCTCGGAGACCGTGAGGCGGGGAAAGATGCGCCTGCCCTCGGGTACCTGGCAGAGCCCCATGGGCGGCAGACGGTCCGGGGAGAGCGGCAGCACGCTTCGCCCCTCGAAGCGCACGTCGCCGGAACTGGCGCGCAGCACGTTGCAGATGGTCATCAGGGTGCTGGACTTGCCCGCGCCGTTGGCGCCGATGATGGTCACGATCTCGCCGGGCATGGCCCTGAGGGAGATGCCCTTCAGCGCCTGGATGCGGCCGTAGTGGGCGGTGACGTTCACGAGTTCGAGAATCGGCCCGGACATCTACTCCGCCTCCTCGCCGCGCTTGCCCATGCGTTTCGCCGGGATCAGGCCCGCGGGGCGGATGAGCATCATCACGGTCATGGCCCCGCCGAAGGCCAGCATGCGGTACAGTTCGAACCCGCGGAAGGCCTCGGGCAGGGCGATGAGCGCCAGCGCGCCGAGGATGATGCCGGGGATGGAGCCCATGCCGCCCAGCACGACCATGGCCAGGACCATGACCGACTCCATGAAGGAAAAGGACTCCGGCGAGACGAAGCGCATGCGGGCCGCGAAGAAGACGCCCGCCAGGCCGCCGAAGGCCGCGCCCGAGGCGTAGGCCAGCAGCTTGAGCAGGAAGGTGTTCACTCCCATGACCTCGGCCGCGGTCTCGTCCTCGCGGATGGCCTCCCAGGCCCGGCCGATGCGCGAGAAGTTGAGCCGGCGCACGGCGATGACCGTGAACACGGCCAGGACCAGAATGACGTAATACAGGTATTCGAGCTTGCGCATGTACAGATGCTCGAAGGAGAAGCCGTCGGCCAGCGAGGGAAGATAGATGCCCGGCGATTTGATGCCGAGCAGGCCGTTGGGCCCGTTGGTCAGGCTCATCCAGTTGTTGAGCAGGATGCGCACGATCTCGCCGAAGCCCAAGGTCACGATGGCCAGGTAGTCGCCGCGCATGCGCAGCGTGGGGTAGCCGATGATGCACCCGGCGACCGCGGCCAGACAGGCGGCGATGGGCAGGGAGAGCCAGAAGGAAAGGTCGTAGTGGATGGAGAGCAGCGCGTAGGTGTAGGCCCCCACGCCGTAGAAGGCGATGTAGCCGAGGTCCAGCAGGCCGCACAGCCCCACCACCACGTTGAGCCCCAGCCCCAGGCAGACGTAGACCAGCACGAGCACCGCCACGTCCTGGGCGTAGCGCTCGGTGTACAGGGGAAAACTCAGGGCCAGGGCCGCCAGGGCGATCAGCCAGACCGGACGCGGCACCCCGGCGGCGACGCGCGCCATGCCGTCGCGCAGGCTCCCGGCCGGAGCGTCGAGAAAGCCGAGGGAGCCGCTTCGGCGCAGCCGCCAGACGACCATGCAGACCAGGGCCGCGGCCGCGATGCGGCCCCACACGGCGAAGGTTTCGGCGAAGGAGAGGACGCCGTCCGCGCCGATGCCCAGCAGCGGCCAGAGCAGGACGAAGAGCCAGCACAGGCCCAGGCCGAACATCAGCCAGGAACGGGCGGAGTCGGTCCTAGACACGGGTGTCATCGACGTTCTCCCCCATGATGCCCGTGGGCATGAAATAGAGCACCGCGATTAGGATGATGAAGGCGAAGACGTCCTTGTACTCGGTCCCGCCCTGGATGTAGGCCGCGGCCATGACTTCGACCATGCCGATGATCAGCCCGCCCACCATGGCCCCGGTGATGTTGCCGATGCCCCCCAGCACCGCGGCGGCGAAGGCCTTGATGCCGGGCACGAAGCCCATGTCGTAGCGCACCGAGCCGTAGTTGAAGCCCACCATGATGCCTGCGGCCGCGGCCAGCCCCGCGCCGATGGCGAAGGTCAGGGCGATGATCCGGCCGGAATTGATGCCCACCAGGGCGGACATGACCTTGTCCTGGGCCGTGGCGCGCATGGCCTTGCCCACGTTGGTGCGGAAGACCAGGGCGTTGAGGCCCACGAGCAGCACCGCAGTGGTCGAGAGGATCAGTATCTGCATGATCGAGATTTGCAGGCCGCCGAAGGTGACGAGGCCGGAAACCATTTCCGTGGGGTAGGCCTTGTCGTACACGCCCTGGGTGAGCATCAGCCCGTTCTGCAGGAAGATGGACATGCCCAGCGCCGAAAGCAGCACGGAGAGACGCGAGGAGTGCCGCAGGGGCTTGTAGGCCACCCGCTCCACGGCCATGGCCAGCATCGCGCAGTAGATCATGGTCAGGAGCAGGGCGAGACCCATGCACAGCCAGGGGTGGCTCTGGGTCATGCCCTGGGCCGCCATCCAGGCCAGCAGGATGACGCCCACGTATCCGCCCGCGGCGAAGAACTCGCCATGCGCGAAGTTGATGAGCTGGATGATGCCGTAGACCATGGTGTAGCCTAGGGCGATGAGGGCGTAGAGCCCGCCCAGGGTGAGGCCGTTGATGCACTGTTGCAGAAATATTTCCATGCGCCTGTCCGTCTCTTGCCGGGTGCGCGAAGGCCGTCCGGCGTGAAAAGACGGGGGGGCCGAGGCCCCCCCGAGAGTGCGTCTAGTAGGTCTTGCCGGTGGCCGGGTCCCAGAAGTTGACGAACTGGCCGCCCTTGACCATGCGGATGATGTAGTTGGAGCCGGAGTCGCCGTTGGCCATGAACTTGATCTTCTTGGAGGCGCCCTGGATGTCCATCTTCATGATCTCGGCCTTGACCTTGGCCGGATCGGTGGACTTGGCCGCCTTGATGGCCGAGAGCAGCACGTAGGCAGAGTCGTAGGCGTAGCCCGAGTACGCGCCGGGCTTGCCGAAGGCTGCGTAGGCGGACGCGAACTTCTTGTAGGCCTCGGTGTTCTCGTCGATGAAGCCGAAGGTCAGGTAGGCGCCCTCGGCGGCCTCCTTGGCGATCTCCATGAGCTGCGGGTGGTACACCGCGTCCTGGCCGATGACGGCCGCGGTGATGCCCATGCGGCGGGCCTGGATGAGCATCAGCGCGCCGGAGGCGGAGTTCTGCAGGCTCATGTACAGCGCGTCGGGGTTGGCGCTCTTGATCTTGGTCAGGACCGCGGAGAAGTCCTTGTCGCCCTGGTTCACATGGTCGTGGGCGATGACCTTGATGCCCTTGGCGGCGGCCAGCTTCTCGACGTTGTCGGCCAGCCCCTGGGAGTAGGTGGTTTTGTCGTCCACCACGTAGAGCGTCTTGGCCTTGAGGTGGCCGGTCAGGAACGTCACGGCGGCGACGCTCTGGTCGTCGTCACGGCCGCAGACGCGGAACATGTATTTGAGGCCGCGCTCGGTGACCTTCTCATTGGTGGAGGCCGGGGTCAGCATGGGGATGTCTTCCTCGGCCAGGACCTCGGAAGCCGGAATGGTGGCGCTGGAGCAGTAGGCGCCCACGACGCCCGCGACCTTGGCGGAGACCAGCTTGTTGGCGGCGGCCACGGCCTGTTTCGGATCGCAGGCGCTGTCCTCGGCCATCAGCTCGATGCCGTCGAAGCCGGGGATGCCCCCCTCCTTCTCGATCGCCGCGATGGCGGCGCGCACGCCGTTGGCGATGTCGTTGCCGTCGGCCGCGTAGGGGCCGGTCAGGGGGGAGAGGCTGCCGATCTTGAGCTTCGCGCCCAAGGCCGGGCCGGTGGCGGCGAGGCAGAGCGCCAGCGCCAGCATGAGCACACGCCACATGTTCCTGTTCATTCCTTAACCCTCCACGCTTAAGTTATTGGCCCAGGTAGGCCTCGATCACCTTGGGGTCGCGCTGCACCTCGTCCGGCCGCCCCTGGCGGATCATCACGCCGTGGTCGAGCACCGCGACGCGGTCGCTGATGCCCATGACCACCTTCATGTCGTGTTCGACCATGAGCACGTTGACGCCCGTGGCCGCGATGCGCCGGATGAGGTCCATGAGGTCCCGGCTCTCGGCCGGGTTGAGACCCGCGGCGGGCTCGTCGAGCAGGATGGTGCGCGGCTCGCTGCCCAGGGCGCGGGCGATCTCAAGCCGCCGCTGCAGGCCGTAGGGCAGGTTGCGGGCCACGCTATCCGCCATCTCGGCCATGCCCACGAAGGCGAGGGCGTCCAGCGCCTTGGCCCGGATGCGGGCCTCCTCGGCGCGCTGGGCGCGCGTGCGCAGCACGGCCGAAAAGACGCCGGACCGGGAGCGGCAGTGCTGGGCCACCATGACGTTCTCCAGGGCGGTCATGGCCGTGAACAGACGGATGTTCTGAAAGGTGCGGGCGATGCCCGCGGCCAGTATCTGGTGGGGCCTGCGGCCGGTCATGGGCGTATCGCCGTAGACCATCGATCCGGAATGGACCTTGTAGACCCCGGTGATGACGTTGAACACCGTGGTCTTGCCCGCCCCGTTCGGACCGATGAGCGCGAGAATCTCTCCGGGTTCGAGATCCAGGGAGACGTTCGCCAGGGCCTGCAGGCCGCCGAACCGGACGCAGACGTCCGAGAGCCGTAAATGTCCCATAGTGGCGCGATGTTTACAATGAAACGAGACGCAAAATCAAGGTCGGGAGATTGACACAATTGTCAGAAAATGGCGCTTCTTGACCGACGATTCACGGCAATGCCGAACTTTTTCCGCATGATCGTCGCACAAGCAGGGAAATTGCGCGGCGGCAAAGAACAAGATTCTCGACCGGAAGGCTGAAAAAAACCCCGGCCGGCAGGGCCGGCCGGGGTTGGAATCCGGGTTCAGGCAGACGGCGTCTGACCGCCTACCACTTGCTGTCGCCGAAGGGGTCGGAGCCGAAGCCGAAGTCGGGGGCGGGCTCGCCGCCGGTCTCGGGCGCGCCCGCGCCGGGGGTCTCGCCCGCGGCGGCGCCGCCCGCGCCGCCCGCCGGAGCGGCCTTGAGGATGGAGATGATGCCGGACTTGACCTTGTCGATCTCGCCCGCCAGATCGCCAATCTGCTTGTTCAGCTCGGCCACCTTGGCCTCGGCGGCGACCAGGACCTTCTCGCCCTCGCCCTTGCCCGAAGCCTCAAGGGCCTCGTACTTGCCCTTGAAGTCGGCCATGGCCTTGCTGGTCTCGGCCAGCTTGCCCTCGGACTCGGCCAGCTTCTTCTCCAGGTCGGCGATGGCCGCCTTCTGGTCGGCGATGGTCTTGCGGTACTCGCCCAGCTTGGCGAAGATGCCGCCGACCTCGGCCTTCACGGCCTCGGGCAGCTCGACAACGGAGACGTTGTCGCCCAGGGCGCCCACCTGTCCGCCGGCCATCTTGGCCAGCTCGGGGTGCTGCTCGTAGATCCAGGCCTTGCCCAGGGCCGCGGCAAACATCTCGCCCTCGGCGTCGATGGCCGTGCCGGTCATGAAGCCGAGCAGGTCGGTGATGTTCTGCTTCTGGGCGTCCTTGCCCACGCCCTTGAGGTAGGCAGCGAAGGTGCTCATCGGGAACGTCTTGCGCGCTTCAGCCATGATCGAATCCTCCCTTGTCGTCATCAATTAGAGGACAAAAGTCTTTTCCTCTTTGGTTTGCATGGGGATGCGGCCGATGTGACGCGCGTACGTCAGGGCCGCGGTCCTATATACCAAATGCCCGAGCTTGGACCAGGGCAGGTAGGCGAAGAGCATCCACACCGAGACGAGGTGGACGTAGTACATGGGGTAGGCCAGCAGGGGCACGTTGGCCAGGCGGAGCAGCATGGAGAAGATGCCCGAGAGGCCCACGGTCCAGATCAGACCCACGAGATACCAGTCGTACCAGGACGAACCGTGCTTCTTGGCGTTCTGGTTCAGGCGGCGGGTGGTCAGCTTGGCGATGCCGTAGACGAACAGGACCGCGCCCACGATGGCCAGGAGCTTGATCGGGTTCCAGAGGTTCAGCGGCGTGTGGCCGAAGAAGTCCAGGATGCCGAGGCTCGCTCCGGTGAGCCAGCGCAGGATGTTGCCGCCCCAGTGCGCGCCCGCGATGACGCCGGTGACGATCATCAGGGCCACGAAGGAGTACATCAGGGTCAGGTGCCCCGTGAACTTCTGCTGGTCGCCCTCGGTCTCCTCGCCGCACTGCTTCCACTTGGAGTGCGAGGCGATCTCGCACAGCACGGTCTCCTTGAGGGCCACGAGGATGGACGGGTTGGGCGCGCCCGCGATGGCGAAGGTCTTGGGCACGTCGAAGGAGGCGATGAGCCGCTTCACGCCCTTGTAGAAGGTGTAGACCATGAACAGGAAGGTCGCGGTGAAGATGGGGTCGATGGTGAAGTCGCCGGGGAAGAGCCCGCCGAAGACCACCTTGCCGCCCTCCTTGACCACTTCCCAGCTGTGCCCGTCCGCGCCCAGGGCGAAGAGCGGGAAGTACGTGCCCAAAAAGCCCGCGCGGATGATCCAGATGATCAGCCAGATGACCGCCGGGATGGCGATGAGCAGGGGCAGGTACTTGGCGGAACTCATCCACTCGCCCACGACGGCGGGCTCGGCCACCTTGCGGTAGGCCATGTTGCGCAGCGCGGCCAGCAGGTCGCCGGGCTTGGCGCCGCGCGGGCACAGATCCGAGCAGGTGCCGCAGTTGTGGCACAACCAGATGTCGATGTCATTGACCAGCTTGTCTTTCAGTCCCCACTGCGCCCAGATCATCTCCTTGCGGGGATAGGGATTCTCGGCCGGGGAGATGGGGCAGGCGACCGAGCACGTGGCGCACTGGTAGCAGCGCTTGAGCGTGTCCCCTCCCACTTCCTGCAGATCCTTGACGAACTGCAGGTCGGGTTGGATGCGAACCGGGTTCGACATGTATGCGTCCTCCCTTTCCTAGTAACCCTTGAAGGGGTTCGGACCGAGCTTCAGGATGTAGTCCATGAACTCGTCGATGATCCTCGGGGCCTCGGCGTAGTCGTCGATGGCCACCTGCTGCTGCACCACGCGCTCGGGCTCCACGCCGAGACGCTTGAGCGAGTCGGCGACGTTGACCATGCGGCGGTTGCACAGCTCGGAACCCTTGACGAAGTGGCACTGGTAGTCCTCGCCGTACTTGCAGCCCAGCAGGAGCACGCCGTCCGTGCCCTTGGACATGGCGTCGGCGATCCAGATGGTGTTCACCGAGCCCAGGCAGCGCACCGGGATGATGCGCACGTAGGGGCTCCAGCGGGTGCCGCGCATGGCGGCCATGTCCAGCGCCGGGTAGGCGTCGTTCTCGCAGGCCAGGATGATGGCGCGCGGACCGCCCTGGTCGATCTTGGGCGGAACCTCGATGCACTTGACCATGGTGCCGATCATGTCGACGTTGTAGTTGTCGAAGCTGATGACGCGCTCGGGGCAGGCGCCCATGCAGGTGCCGCAACGGCGGCAGCGCGTCGGGTTGGGCATCGGCGTGCCCTTGGGATCGTCGTCCAGCGCGCCGAACGGACACTCCTCGGTGCAGCGCTTGCACTGGGTGCAGCGCACGAAGTTGAACTTGGGGTAGGACTTGTCGCCCGACCTCGGATGCACGGCCATGCCGCGGTTCAGCGAGCTGATGCACTGGATGGCCTTGAGCACCGCGCCCTGCGCGTCGTCGCGCGCCGTGGCCATGGTCATGGGCTGGCGCACGCAGCCCGCGGCGTACACGCCGGTACGGCGGGTCTCGTAGGGGAAGCATATGTAGTTGGAGTCGGCGAAGCCGTTGAACAGTTCAAGCTCGGGGAAGGCCGGACCCTGGCGGTAGGTGAAGTTCATCACCGGACCGTGGGCCGTGGTCGGCACGATGCCCGTGGGCAGGACGACCATGTCCACCGCGACCTCGATGCTCTCGCCGAGCAGCGTGTCCTGGGCCAGCAGCACCAGGCCTCCGCCTTCCTCGCGGATGCCGGAGATGGTGCCCTTGGTGAGCATCACCCCGGGCTTGTCCTGAGCGGCCTTGTAGTAGCGCTCGTTGATGCCCGGGACCATCATGTGGTCGTAGAAGATCAGTCCCATGCCGCCCGCGTCGGCGACGTACCCGGCCTGCTTCAGGGCCGCCAGGGAGTTCAATTCCGAGCTGTAGCAGAGGTGCTTGCAGGATTCGAGGTCCTTGAAGACGAAGACCTTCTCCTCGCCCTCCTCCTTCGGCGCGTCCTTGGCCGCCTCGGCGGCGGCAAGTTCGGCCTCGGCCTTGGCGGCCTCTTCCTTCAGCCCCGCCTCGACGCAGACCGCGACGTCGGCGATGAAGGCCACGCGCTTGGCCCCAAGGCCCTGCTTGGCGAGCTTCTCGAACTCGGCCGAGGTGACCACGTTCTTGATCTTCCCGTAGCCCAGGGGCTCCAGGTACTTTGTGCTGATCGGGTCCCAGCCCGTGGCCAGGACCACGGAGCCGACCGCGACGTCCTCGCCGCCGATGGTGGCGATGTACATGCCCGGCGCGCCGTCGAGCTTCTCCAGCGTCTTGCCGAGCTTGACCGTGATCTTGGCGTTGGCCTGCACGGCCTGCACCAGCTTCTCGATGCCCGTGTCCTCGGTGTCGGTCCAGGGCGCGGAGAGCGGGAAGGACTTGTACAGGTTCAGGGCCTTGCCGCCGAGCTGGGCGTCCTTCTCCACCAGGACCACGTCGAAGCCCGCGGTGGCCGCGGACAGGGCCGCGTTCAGGCCGGTCCAGCCGCCGCCCAGGACCAGGATGGTCTTGGTGCCGTCCGGAATCTCCGGAGCGGGATGGTCCATCTTGGTCAGCTTGAGGATACCCATCTTGAGGTAATCCTCGGCCATCAGCTTCAGCTCCTCGGGCAGGGCGTCGCCCGTCTTGAGCACGGAGCCGTCCGGATTCTTATAGCCCTTGGCGATGAACTCGCGGAAGTTCACGCGGTCCACGAGCACGTTGCCGGTGAAGGTGAAGATGTCGGAATCATAGCGCGGCGAGGTGGAGCAGATGCACACGGCGTCCACGTCGCCCGCGTCGATATCGGCCTGGATGAGCTTCTGGCCGTCCGGCGTGTTGAGGCGCGGGTGGCTCCTCACCACCGAAACCTCCTTCCCGAACCGGCCCTTCACGAACTCGGCCAGCGCCCCGGCCTGCAGGACCGGACCGAGGCAGGATTCGTCGATATATACACCGATCTTCTCGGGCATCGCTGCTTACCTCCCCTTCACCGTTTGAATCGCTTTCAGCGCGGCGCCGGTGGCCGACTGCGCCGACTTCATGACGTCAAGGGGCAGCTTGGCGCATCCCGCGGCGAAGATGCCCTTGTCCTCGCCGCCGACGAGGAAGCCGTCCTCGTCCACTTCGAGGCCCCTGGGGAGCTTCTGGCCCGCCAAGGAGGGCTGCATGCCCGTGGCCAGGACGACGAGGTCGAAGAGGTCCTCGCCCTTGAGGCCGGTCACGGCGTCCTCCACCGTCACCTTGACGCCGGGGCCGGCGGCCTCGATTTTGGCCACCTTGCCCTTCACGGCGCGGACCTTCTCGTCGGCCATGATCCGCTTCTTGAAGTTATCGTAGCGGCCCGGCGTGCGCAGGTCGATGTAGTAGATGGTCACGCTGGCGTCGGGCAGCTGCTCGCGGATGTAGGCGGCCTGCTTGAGCGAGGCCATGCAGCAGATGTAGGAGCAGAAGTTCAGGTGGTTCTCGTCGCGGGAGCCGGCGCACTGCACGAAGGCGATGCGTTTGGGCGTCGCCCCGTCCGTGGGCCGGACGATCTTGCCCGAGGTGGGGCCGCCCGGCGAGGTCAGACGCTCGAACTGCATGTTCGAAACCACGTTGGGAACCATGCCAGCGCCGAGGTTGGTCAGCTTGGTCACGTCGTAGGGCTTCCAGCCGGTGGCGTAGACGATGGAGCCGACGTTCAGGGTCAGCGTCTTCTCCGTCTCGGAGAGGTCGATGGCCCCGTTCCGGGCCAGGGTCTTGGTCTCGGCCTCGGTCAGGTTCTCCTTGTCCAGCACGTAGCGGTGCGGGAAGGCGAACGGCATGTCGAGGTACAGCGCCTTGCGGCTGCCCATGCCCAGCTCGAACTCGCTGGGCACGTCCTTGGACAGGGCCGCGGCGTCGGCGGAGAGGTCGGCCGCGCCGGGCTTCACGCAACGCGGCTTGAGCGCGACCTTGACCTCGTAGTTGCCCGGAGTCCCGGATATCTCCGTGACCTCGGCCATAGTGAGAACCTTGACCATGGGGTTGTTCTTGACCCGCTGGAACTGGATTTCAAGGCCGCAGGAGGGGGGGCACAGCTTGGGGAAGTACTTGTTCAGCTGCGCGACGCGGCCTCCCAGAAAGGGATTCTTCTCGACAATGAATACCTCGTGGCCGACTTCGGCGGCTTCGAGTGCGGCCGTGAGACCGCTGAACCCGCCTCCGACAACCAGGATGCTTGTATTCGCCATGTGCACTCCTCCCTCAACGGATTTCGGGCTTGCTCGTATGGCCTGAGCCTTGGCCGCGAGCCTGCTCGCGGACAAGGCTCATGCCACCGGGCACGTCCGCCCTGCCACGAAGTGAAAAGGGGCCGCGGGATAACCCGCGGCCCCCGATGATGCTTACGGATGCATGGGATCGGGAATGACCTGCCAGTACGCCTTCTTGAAGAGCTTGGTCTCGCCCTTGATCGGGTCGTACTTGGAGTTGACGAAGCACTTCCACTTGGAGTCGTCCAGGCCCATGAAGTCACCGCGGTAGAAGAAGCCGGGGTAACGGGACTCCTGACGGAAGTGGATGTGCTGCATGTGCAGGCGCACGGTCCAGAGGCGGTGGAACTGCTCCCAGCAGCGCATCAGTTCGTGCAGATCGCGGGCGGCCAGCTTCTTGGAGTCTTCCTCGAGCATGTCGAGGAGCTTGAAGCCGGTCTCCAGCAGGGAACCCGAGGTCACGTACATCGTGCCCACGCCTCCGCCGTACTCGTCGGAGCACTTGATGAGGCGCATCATGAAGTTCTTGGGCGAGATGTAGTTGGGGTTGACCACGGGGTCGGTGGAAGCGGCCACGCCGGCCTTGAAGTTCTCGACCGGGGCATAGATCATCTTCGCCAGGTCGGCGGCGGACTGCTTCAGGGTGGGCTTGAAGCCCTTGTGGTTCACGCACCAGCGGACCATCTGCTTGCCGCAGATGCGGCCTTCAGCGTGGGAGCCGGAGGAGAACTTGTGGCCGGAGGCGCCGACGCCGTCAGCGCAGGTGAACAGACCGTTGACCGTGGTCATGCGGTTGTACACCTTGCCGTCGTCGGCCTTGATCTTGTAGTCCTCGGGAACCCAGGACTCGTCCGGGCCGGACACCCAGATGCCGCAGCAGCCGGAGTGCGAGCCGAGGAGGTAGGGCTCGGTCGGGGCGATTTCGGAACCGGACTTCTCGGGCTCGATGTTCTGGCAGGCCCAGAGGTTGGCCTGGCCGACGCACATGTCGAGGAAGTCTTCCCACGCCTCGGACTCGAGGTGCTTCTGCTGCTCGGGGGTCAGCTTCGCGAAGGTGGTCTGCAGGGCGGTGGCGGTGTCCATGTAGATGGGGCCACGGCCTTCGCGCATCTCGCGGAGCATCATGTGGTTACGCAGGCAGGTCGGGATGATGTGACCCTTGGCGTAGCCGCGATCCTCGTAGGGCTTCAGCATGGCGCGGTTGGTCGCGCAGTAGTCCTCGCCCTTGTAGTTGGTCGCCTTGGCCTTGAAGAGCAGGAACCAGGCGCCGACCGGGCCGTAACCGTCCTTGAAGCGGGCGGGCACGAAGCGGTTTTCCATCATGGTCATCTCGGCGCCGACCTCGGCACACATGGTGTAGGTCGAACCGGCGTTCCAGACGGGGTACCAGGCGCGGCCCATGCCCTCACCGGTGGAGCGGGGACGGTACACGTTCACCGCGCCGCCGCAGGCGCACAGGACGGTGTTCGCCTTGAAGATGTAGACCTTGTTCTCGCGGGTGGAGAAGCCGACGGCGCCCGCGATGCGGTTGGGGGTGTTGGCGTCCAGGAGCAGCTTCACGATGAAGACGCGCTCCATGATGCGGTCCATGCCAAGGGCGTTCTTCGCGGCCTCGGCCACGATGCACTTGTAGGACTCGCCGTTGATCATGATCTGCCAGCGGCCGGAGCGGACGCCCTCGTCGCCGTTGCGCAGGGACTTGCCGGCCTTCTTGGCCTGGGCGCCGTCCAGGTTGTGGTCGCCGTCCTTGATCCAGCAGGGCAGGCCCCACTCCTCGAAGAGGTGGACGGAGTCGTCGACGTGACGGCCCAGGTCGAAGATCAGGTCTTCGCGCACGAGGCCCATCAGGTCGGTGCGGACCATGCGGACGTAGTCGTCCGGCTCGTTCTTGCCGAGGTAGGTGTTGATGGCGGACAGGCCCTGGGCCACGGCGCCGGAGCGCTCGAGGGAGGCCTTGTCGACCAGCATGATCTTCAGATCGGGCGCATGCTTGTCGGCCCAGCGCACGACCTCGTAGGCCGCGCCGCAGGTACCCATGCCGCCGCCGACCATGAGGATGTCGACGTCTTTCTCGATGATCTCCGGGTCGCCGACCGGCACGCCCTGAGCGGGAATTTTGACAGGAATCTTGGGCATGATGATATCTCCTATCTGTCAGTCCGTTTCGGTTTCGTCCTAAAGGAATCCTTCACGTGAACTCAACCAAAGCCTGGGACGCGGCCGCCTACTTGCAGCTGGGCAGATCCAGCCAGCACTGGCTGATGTCGGCGTCGGCGATCTCGTACTTCTTGTTCAGGACTTCCTTCGGGGCCTTCAGGGCGGTCTCGGTGAACAGCAACTCGTTCTCCAGGTCGCCGGCCTCGGGCTTGCCATCGTAAGGCTTGATGGAACCCTCGGGGGTGGTGCGGATGGGGAACTTGAAGCGCTTCACGTTGCCGTTGCGGAACTTGACGGTCCACATGATGTCTTCGGCGCCGCGCATCGGGATCGAGGTGCCGCCCATGGGGGCGAAGTCGGCGTAGGGACGGGCAGAGATGGCGCCCTGCGGGCAGATCTTCACGCAGGAGTAGCACTCCCAGCAGGCCTCGGGCTCCTGGTTGAACGCCTTCATTTCTTCAGGGTCCAGGATCATGAGGTCGTTCGGGCAGATGTACATGCAGGCGGTCTTCTCGCCGCCCTTGCAGCCATCGCATTTGCTCGGGTCGACAAAGGTGGGCATAACGCAACCTCCCAAACAATGAATTTAAGGGTTTCCAATTGCCTCTATAAGAAAAAAAGCAGGAAGACCGACAACCGGCCCGCCCCGCTTTTCATCCGCCGATACATCCGCCCCGCAGGCGCCAGGACCGCATGAGGCAGCGGCAGGCCGTACACACAGAGCGCGTCATTCGGTGCATCCCCCGGATTCCCCCACATGCGGGGAATTCTTCAACTGGCAAGCTTGTTCATGTTTTAACAAGCTCTCCATGGGCCGTCAAGCCGAAAGTGAAAATTGTCCCAAGCTTGCCGCCCGCCCCAGGCCCGCATCCGGGCTGGACACCCGCACTGGACCTGTCTTCCAACCCCCGCAAAAAGCAGGGAAAGCGCAGTCCCGCGGAGGCACGGAGGCCGCAGGCTCGACCTCCCCATATTCTTCTGGCAAAGGGCAACCTACCTGTTCGGACTCCAAAAGGCAAGATTTTCCGGCGCGGATGTGGCTCCTTTTTCACAAGCCCAAGCCTCTTGGGGAGTTCTCGTAATTTCAGCAGGATAACTGGGTATTGCCGTGCCCTTTCGCGACGATTTCCCAAAAAAAGAGGGTGCGCCCTCGCGGGCGCACCCTTTTTCACAGAGTGCTCGTTCCAGTCTGGAACGAAGTGCCTACTTCATGGCGGAGCCGGAAGCGGCCTTCTGCATCTTGACCTCGACCTTCTCGGTCAGGCCGGCGTAGTAGGCGCGCAGGATGTCCAGGACTTCCTCGCGGCCGAAGTGGTCGGCCACGGGCTCGCCCTCGGACAGGGCCTTGCGCAGCTTGGTGCCGGAGAGGATGACGCGGTCGTCCTTGGTGTGCGGGCAGGTGCGCATGGAGGCCATGCCGTCGCACTTGTAGCAGTAGAAGGTCCAGTCGATCTTCATCGGCTTGCAGAGCAGGTTCTTGCCCGCGTCCTTGTTGGTCGGGATCTTGTCGAAGATCTCCTGCGCCTCGAAGAGGGTGTAGAAGTCGCCGACGCCCGCGTGGTCACGGCCGACCAGCAGGGAGTTGATGCCGTAGTTCTGACGGAAGGTGGCGTGCAGCAGCGCCTCGCGCGGACCGGCGTAGCGCATGTCGAGCGGGTAGCCGGCGTTGATCACGTTGGCGGGCACGAAGTACTTCTCGATCAGGGTCTGGATGCACTTGATGCGCACGTCGGCCGGGATGTCGCCGGGCTTCAGGTTGCCGATGAGGGAGTGGATGACCACGCCGTCGCAGACTTCCACGGCGATCTTGGCCAGGTACTCGTGCGAGCGGTGCATGGGGTTGCGCAGCTGCAGGGCGGCGACGTTGGCCCAGCCCTTCTTGTCCATCTCGGCGCGGATCTCGGCCGGGGTCTTGTAGACGCCGGGGAAGTCCTTGCGGTAGTCGCCCTCGGACAGCACCTGCACGGTGCCGGCCAGGTTGTACTTGCCCTGCTTCATGACCATCTGCACGCCGGGGTGGTCGGCCAGCGCGACGTCCCAGAACTTCTTGGAGTCGTCGCCGTTGCCCTTGAAGACCATCTCGCATTCCCACTTCTTCTCGGCCTCGGTCAGCTCGTAGACTTCCGTGACCTTCATGATGGCGTAGACGGTACCCTTCACGCCGACCAGGGCGACTTCCTCGCCGGCCTTGACGGCGTCGTTGGTGTCGCAGACGACCGGGACGGGCCAGAAGGTGCCGTCGGACAGGGTCATCTTCTCGCACACGCTCTTCCAGTCGGCCTTGCCCATGAAGCCGTTCAGCGGAGAGAAGCCGCCGATGCCGAGCATGATGCAGTCGCCCTTCACGCGGTCGGAGATCACGACCTTCTTCAGACCAGCGGCCTTCTTCTTCGCGGCCTCGAGTTCGGCGCCCTTGAGAAGGCACTCGACAAGGCCTTTACCACCGTGGGGAGGAACAAGTCTCGACATGTTGAACTCCTTCTTACAGTAAGGTTTTTTTGCTCCACGTAACGCAACCGGGACGATGCTCCGGCTGCCCGGCAAAAACGCCCTGGGCGGCAGCACTCTTGCGATCGGCACCCAGCTTCGCCCGAACTGGCCCCTCCTATTTGTGAAAAAAACAACAAAAAGTCAACCTCCTTTTGGTTTTTCGTAACAAGGCGAAATCAAATACCTTACAGTTTCGTACACATCGCTGTCGGCGCGCGTCGCCGCCTCCGACACGCCACCCCTCCCGTCGGCGATCCGCCCCGCGTTCCCATCCGAAACATCCACGGCCCCGCCACGTCGCTCATGAGCCTGCGAACCGCTGCGCCGCAAGGCCGTCGGCCGTTCGCAGGGCGGCATCCGCCAGCCTTGCCCTCCGCACGGTTTCAGGCTAGGAAGGCGGTTTCTAACATGAGGACAGCACCGGCCAATCCATGAAGACCCGTACGCCCAGCGACACGTTTGCCCGTCCCGGGACGCCCCCGGACATCGCCGAAACCGACCAGAGACTCGCCCAGATGCTGGTGCGCCGCACCCGCGCCCTGGCCAGGTCCGCCTCCGAGCGGCTGGCCTCCGGCAAGCCCCTGGTCTCTCCCGCCCAGGAAAAGGCCCTCTGGGCCGTCTGGAGCGAGGTCTTCCGGGCCGCGGGACTGCCCGAGCGCCTCGTGCGGCAGCTTTTCATCTCGGCCAATTCCCTTGCCTACGAATCGGCCAAGGCCCCTCAGGCGCGCAGCCAGGCCTTCGTGATGACCCCCGCGGCAGGCCCCATGGCCCTGGACGCCGACGTTCCCGTCTCCTCGCGCAAGGCCATGTATCTGGCGGCTCTGGCCGCCTTCACGGGCAGCGCCTGCGTCATCGGCCCCGCGGCCCTGGCCGATCCCCTGGTCGAGTTCGTCAAGGCCTGCAACCAGGCGGGCGCGCACGTCTCCTGGGAAGGGGCGGAGATCGTCTGCCGCCAGGGCGAGGGCATGTCCATGGACGGCGTCTCCCTGTTCGCCGGCGCCTCGGAGCGCGGCTTCTGCCTGCTGCTCTGCGCCGCCCTGGCCTCCCAGGCCAACTGCCGCTTTTCCGGCGGCGCGGAGCTGAAGATGCTGGACGTGGGCCCCTACGCCCGCCTCCTGCCCCGGCTCGGCGCCCGCCTCGCGCCCATCGACCGCCGCGCGCCCGGCCTGCCGGTGCGTCTGGAGGCCGGGGGCGAAACGCCCCGCGAGATCGAGCTTCCGGACGAATGCCCCGAGGAGTTGGCCGCGGCCCTGCTGCTTTTCGCCTGGCGCTTCGAGAAGGGGCTGCGCCTCTCCTTCGCGCCCGGCTCCCCGGCCTCCCGCGGCGTCATCGAGGCCGCGCCCGTGCTGGCCATGTGCGGCCTGAACGTGCGCCTCTCGGCCGACTCCGCCGAGGTCCGCGCCGGAAAGCCCGCCATTCCCGAGACCCCGGACCTTCCGGCCGACCCCTTCATCGCCGCGCTCCTGCTCTCCATGGCCCGCTTCCGCGGCGGCGTCGTGCGCCTGTCCGGACGCCCGGACATGGATTCGCCCCTGGCGGCCGACGCCCTGGCCCTGCTCGAAGCGGCCGGGGCCGAGACGGCCCTTCGCGGCGACGCCATGGAGGCCCGCGCCTCGGATTGGCCCGACGCGCCCGTCTTCTCTCCGCGCACGCCCGACCTCGTGCCCCTGGCCCTCTGCCTGGCGGCCGCGGCCGGACGCGGGGCGCGCGTCGTGCTGCCCCGGGACGGCGGCGAGGCCATGATCGACGAGGCGCGCGACTTCCTGGACAGCCTGGGCAAGGACTACGCGGCCTCGACCCGGACGGACGGAGCCGAGACGATGGACGTCCGGCCCGGCTTCGGCGAGATCCGCGCGGTGCATGCGCCGGACGCGGCCTATGCCCTGTGCCTGGGCGCGCTGTCCCTGGCCAAGTCCCCACTGGCCCTGGAGAACCCGGGCGCGGCCGTGACGCTCTGGCCCGGCTTCTGGAACATGTTCAACCGGCTGCCCGCGCTGTCGGGAAGCCTGTTCGCCCGCAAGGAGAAGCCCGATGACGCCCCCAAACCCCACCGGCGCATCAGGCTGCGCTGACGGCGGCGAGGCCGGAGCCGGAGCCGCATCGTCCGCCGCGGCCCCGCGTTCGGCCGTCGCGGACCGCCCTGCCTCCGACAACGCGGAGGCCGCCGTCGCCGCGCTGGAGGGCGAGATCGAGGTCTTTTCGCGCGACATGGCCGCCTGCGAGCAGGAAATCCGGCGGCTGATGGCCGCCGAGGACCCGGCCGCGGGGGTCTTCTTCGCCCGGGAGCTGCACGCCGCCCGGCACGAGAAGATGCGCCTGGTCACCGAAATCCAACTCAGGCGCGTCAGGATCAACCGTCTGCGCCTGGGCATCGTCGAGAGCATGCCGCCGAACATTTCCAAAGGTTTTCCCTTCTAAAGGAGTCGCCGTCATGGCCAGGAACCTGACCCAGAAGATCCTCGCGGCCCATCTCGTGGGCGGCGAAATGACCCCCGGCGCGGAAATCCGCCTGCGCATCGACCAGACCCTGACCCAGGACGCCACCGGCACCATGGCCTATCTGCAGTTCGAGGCCATGGGCGTGGACCGCGTCAAGACCGACCTCTCGGTCTCCTACGTGGACCACAACACCCTGCAGATGGGCTTTCGGAACCCGGACGACCACCGCTACCTGCGCACCGTGGCCGCCAAATACGGCATCGTCTTCTCGCCTCCGGGCCTGGGCATCTGCCACCAGCTGCACCTCGAAAATTTCGCCAAACCGGGCGCGACCCTCATCGGCTCCGACTCCCACACCCCCACAGCGGGCGGCGTGGGCAGCCTGGCCATGGGCGCGGGCGGCCTCTCCGTGGCCCTGGCCATGGCCGGGCAACCCTACGTCATCCCCTGCCCCAAGGTGGTCAGGGTGACGCTCACCGGCGCGCTCACCGGCTGGGCCTCGGCCAAGGACATCATCCTGCACCTGCTCGGCGAGCTGACCGTCAAGGGCGGCGTGGGCAAGGTCTTCGAGTACGCGGGTCCCGGCGCAGCCACCCTCTCGGTGCCCGAGCGCGCGGTGATCACCAACATGGGCGCGGAACTCGGGGCCACCACCTCGGTCTTCCCCTCGGACGCCCGCACCCGCGAGTTCCTCACGGCCATGGGCCGCCCGCAGGACTTCATCGAGCTGGGCCCGGACGACGGCGCGGCCTACGACGAGGAGATCGTCATCGATCTCTCCGCCCTGGAGCCCCTGGCCGCGGCCCCGCACATGCCGGACCGCCGCGTGCCCATCCGCGAACTGGCGGGCCTGAAGGTCGATCAGGCCTGCATCGGCTCCTGCACCAACTCCTCCTACCTGGACCTGAAGAGCGTGGCCCTCACCCTGAAGGACAAGATGGTGGCCCGCTCCACGGACACCTTCATCTCCCCGGGCTCCAAGCAGGTGCTCAAGATGCTGGCCCGCGAAGGGCTCATCGAGGCCCTGCAGGATTCCGGCGCGCGCGTGCTCGAATGCACCTGCGGACCGTGCATCGGCATGGGCGGCTCGCCCGTCTCCGGCGGCGTGTCCGTGCGCACCTACAACCGCAACTTCGAGGGCCGCTCCGGCACCAAGGACGCCCAGGTCTACCTGGTCAGCCCGCTGACCGCGGCCATGGTCGCCCTGCGCGGCGAGTTCTCCGATCCCGCGACTTGGGGCGCGCCCCCGGCCCGTTTCGAGTTGCCCAGCGACGCGCCCTCCATCCGCCACATGTTCCTCGATCCCCCGGCCGACGGCGGCGCGGTGGAGATTCTGCGCGGCCCGAACATCGTGCCCATCGAGTCCTTCGCGGCCATGCCGCGGGTCATCACTGCCAAGGTGCTGCTGCACGTGGGCGACAACATCACCACGGACCACATCCTGCCCGCCGGGGCCGAGATCACAGCCCTGCGCTCCAACATCCCGGCCATCTCGAACTACGTCTTCAGCCGCGTGGACGAGGGCTTCGTGGCCCGCATCCGGGCGGCCGGGCAGGGCCTCGTGGTGGGCGGCGACAACTACGGCCAGGGCTCCAGCCGCGAACACGCGGCCCTCGGCCCCCGGCACCTGGGCGTGCAAGCCGTGATCGTCAAGTCGCTGGCCCGCATCCACCGCGCCAACCTGGTGAACTTCGGCATCCTGCCGCTGCTGCTGGTGAACAAGGACGACTACGACAGGCTCCCGCTGGGCGAGGAGCTGACCATACCCGCCGCGGCCATCACGCCGGGCGGCGTGGTCGAGGCCGTCACCGCCTCGGGCGCGAAGATTCCCCTGACCAACGACCTGTCCGCCTCGGAACTCGACATCCTGCGCGCGGGCGGGCTGCTCAACGCCGTGAAACCGGCCTAGCGAGGAGACGCAATGCTCGACGCGATACGCAAAAACGCCCAGGGCTGGGCCGTCAAGGTCATCTTCGGCCTGATCATCGTCGTCTTCGTCTTCTGGGGCGTGGGCTCCATCAACGACCAGAAGACCTCGGCCGTGGCCTACGTCAACGAGCAGCCCATCACCTTCACCCAGTACAAGCGGCAGTACGAGGGGGAACTGGAGCGGATCAAGGAGCAGTTCAAGGACATCACCAGCGAGCAGCTCAAGCAGATCGATTTCAAGCGCCAGGTGCTCGAACAGCTCGTGGACCAGACCTTGCTGGAGCAGAAGGCGGGCGAGACCGGGATCACGGCCTCCAACGAGGAGATCCGCCGCACCATCGCCGGCATCAAGGCCTTCCGGAACGACCAGGGTCGCTTCGACGCGGACATCTACCGCCGCGTGCTGGCGGCGCAGGGCATGACCCCGGCCGAATTCGAGGAGGCCTACCGCAAGAACCTCACGGCCCAGACCCTGCTCGGCCATCTCGCGGCCACGGCCGTGGTCGGCGAGGCCGAGGCCAGGGGCATGTTCGTCTTCGCCCGCGAAAAGGCGCGGGCCGAGATCGTGACCTTCCCCCTGGACGTGCACCTCTCCCGGGTCACGGTGGACGAGGAGCAGGCCAAGGCCTTCTACGCGGCGAACGAGGCCCGCTTCGAGGCCCCGGCCATGGCCCGCATCGACTACCTGGAGTTCACCCCGGCCGCCCTGGCCAGGCCCAACGAGGTCGAGGTGGCCGAGGCGCGGGACTACTTTCAGGCGAACATGAAGGACTTCGCCCAGGAGGAGTCCATCCGGGCCCGCCACATCCTGGCCAAGGTCGCGGCCGACGCCTCCCCCCAGGAGGTCGAGCGGGCGCGCAAGAAGATCGAGGACATCCGCGGCCGCATCAAGTCGCCCAAGGACTTCGCGAACATCGCGGTGAAATTCTCCGAGGGCCCCAGCGCCCCGGGCGGCGGAGATTTGGGCTGGTTCGGGCGCGGCACCATGGTCCCGGCCTTCGAGGACGCCGCCTTCGCCCTCGCGCCCGGCGTGGTCTCCGAGCCGGTGCGCAGCGATTTCGGCTGGCACCTCATCCTGGTCGAGGAGAAGAAGGAGGCGGGCATCCCGGCCTTTGCCGAGGTGCGGGACGAGATCGCGCGCAAGGTCGCGGAAGAGAAAGCCGCGGGCCGCGTTGCCGACCTCCTGGACGAGGCCCTGGCGCGCCTCTCGGCGGGCGAGAAGCTGGCCGCCATCGCCCAGGCCCTGGACCTGCCCGTGCGCAGCACCGCGCCCTTCCCCCGGACCTCCGGCCCCGAGGAACTGGCTCTGGCCGAGGACGACCTCGCCGGACTCTTCGCCCTGCAACAGGGACAGGCCACCACCTCCCCCATCTCCGTCGAGGGCGGCTACATCCTGGCCGAGCGCACCATGGCCCGCGACGCGGCCATCCGTCCCTTCGCCGAGGTCAAGGAACTGATCCTGGCCGAACTGCGCCAGAAGGCCGCCCTGGAGCTGGCCGAGAACGCGGCCAAGGCCGCGCTCGAAGCCGCGGGCACGAGCGGCGCGCTGCCCGAAGCCCTGAAGGCCCGCGCCCGCACCACCGAGCCGTTCACCCGCCAGGGCTTCATCCCCGGCCTGGGCATGAACGAATTCCTGGCCCAGGCCGTGTTCTCCGCCAAGGACGCCTCCTGGCTGCCCATCCCCTTCACCACGCAGGGAGGAGCCTTCATCGCCCGCCGCACCGCGCTCCTGCAGCCCACGGACGCGGAATGGGAGCGTGAGCGCAACTTCTTCCTCTCCACCCTGCGTCAGCGCAAGACCGACCAGATCATGGGCGCGATGCTCAAGGAACTGCGCGCCCAGGCCAAGATCGAGATTCCCGATCCCAGGATGCTGGAGTAGCAGGCCCGCCACGTATGCGGAGCGGGGGACGGCATCATGCCGTCCCCCGCTTTTTTTTCGCCGCCGCGGTTTTGCCCCTTCTCTTTTCGCCCGTCTTTGGTATGATTTACACGACTCCCGGCCGCTCCACCCGCAAAACCCGCGAGACGACATGCCGCAGCACCGCTCCGCCCTGTCCCGCCCGCTCTTTGGCCGCATGTCCGGACTCCTGTCCGGGCTCCTGTTCCTTGCCGGATGCGCCGGTATGCCCGCTGACCGCGGCCTCTCGTCGGTCAGCGAGATCGTGGCCGCGCGCGGCGAGGTCCGCCCAGTCTGGTCGGTCAACGCCACGGACGAACTGGAGGCGCGGAACAGGGTGCAGGCCCTGCTGGCGGGCGGCCTGGACGCCGAGGAGGCGGCGGAGGTGGCCCTGCTGCAAAGCGCCGCCCTGCGCGCCGGGCTGGAGGAGGTGGGCATCTCCCACGCCGACCTGGTTTCGGCCTCCAGGCCCGCCAATCCGCTGGCCTCCTTCTTCGCCCGCTTTCCGGACGGCTCCACCGGGGCGCGAGGGACCAACCTCGGCCTGGATCTGACCCAGAGCCTGCTCGGGCTTCTGGCCCTGCCCTCGCGCACGGCCGCGGCCGAGGCCCGCGTGCGCGCCGCCACCCTGCGGGCCGCGGACGAGGCCCTGCTCCTGGCCGCCGAGACCCGCGCCGCCCTCTACGCCGTGCAGGCGGCGAAAAGCGTGGCGGCCATGCGCGGCCTGGCCGCCCAGGCCGCCGGACAGGCGGCGGAGCTTTCGCGCCGCCTGCATGCCGCCGGAAACCTCAGCGCCCTGCGTCTGGCCCTGGACGAGGCCGAATACGAGGAACTTCTGGCCGAGGCCGGACGCGCCCAGGCCGACCTGGCCGAGGCCCACGCCGACGCCTCCCGGCTCATGGGGCTGGGCGAAACCGCCTGGGACGTTTCCGGTCCCCTGCCCGGCCTGCCCGCGAACGACCCGGCGGCCGAAGGGCTGGTGCTCCTGACTCTGGACAACCGCCTCGATCTGGCCTCGGCCCGCGCCCTGGCCGACGCAAGCGGCCGGGAACACGGTCTGGCCGTGGACTGGCGCTTCCTGGACGACCTGGCCGCCGGCGCGAGCGCGGAGAAGGAAACCGACGGCCGCTGGGTCGTGGGGCCCAGCCTGGAAATCTCCATCCCCCTCTTCGACCAGGGCCAGGGCCGCGTGGCCGAGGCCGAAGGACGGCTGCGGCGGCAAATCTGGGAGGTGCGCGCCCTGGCAGCGGACGCGGCGGCCGAGGTGCGCGGCCTGGCCGCCCGCCTGGCAGCCCGGCGCGGCGTGGCCGAGCGGCTGCGCGACCGCGTCGTGCCGCTGCGCGAGAAGGCCGTGGCCGAATGGCAGAAACACTACAACTTCATGCTGGCCGGGTATGCCGAACTGCTCGCGGCCAAACGCGCCGAATACAGGGCCTACGAGGACTACGTCACGGCCGTGCGCGACTGGTGGATCCTGCTGGCGCAGCTGCGCCGCGCCTCGGGCGGCCGCCTGCCCGGCGACGCGCCGCGCGCCGAGCCCCTGCGGCTGCCGGATGGGGCCGCCCCGACGAAGCCCCCGGCCGACGCGCCCGCTCCGGACCACGGCCACGGCGCGCACGCCCACTGAGCACAGGAGGCAGAGATGTTCACCCGCAGACGCCTGCTCGCCGCACTGGCCGGACTGGCCGGAGGCGCGCTCCTCCGCCCGGCCCGTCTCCTGGCCCAGCATCAGGACCATGGCGGCCACGCGGCGCACGGCGCGTCCCCCGATCCCCACGCCGGACACGCCGCGCCCGCCCCCGACGCCCCTCCCGCGACGCACGGCACGCCCGCCCGGCCCGGCCGGGTGATCGTCCCGGACACGCCCGCCCTGCCCTGGCGCATGTCCGGCGGCGTCAAGGAGTTCCACCTCGTCGCCGAACCCGTGGAGCGCGAGTTCGCCCCCGGCATGACGGTCAGGGCCTGGGGCTACAACGGCTCCACGCCCGGCCCCACCATCGAGGCGACGGAGGGCGATCGCGTGCGCATCCTGGTCAGCAACCGTCTGCCCGAACACACCAGCGTGCACTGGCACGGCATCTTCCTGCCCAACGGCATGGACGGCGTGGGCGGCCTGACCCAGCCGCACATCAAGCCCGGCGAGACCTACGCCTACGAGTTCGACCTGCGCCAGCACGGCACCTTCATGTACCACCCGCACGCCGACGAGATGGTCCAGCTCGCGGCCGGGATGATGGGCTTCTTCATCGTCCACCCGAGGGTCCCCGAGGAGCCTGTGGACCGCGACTTCGCCATCATGCTCCACGCCTGGGCCGTGCATCCCGGCACCTCCCGCCCGGACCCGGCGGTGATGCTCGACTTCAACCTCTTCACCTTCAACTCCAAAGTCTGGCCCGCCACCTCGCCCCTGATCGTCCGAAAGGGCGACCGCGTGCGCCTGCGCCTGGCCAACCTCTCCATGGACGAGCACCCCATCCACCTGCACGGCCACCGCTTCTGGGTCGGGGCCACGGACGGCGGCGTCATCCCGCCCTCGGCCCGCTGGCCCGAGACCACCGTGCTCGTGCCCGTGGGCGCCACCCGCGACGTGCTCTTCATCGCGGACGCGCCGGGCGACTGGGCCCTGCACTGCCACAAATCCCACCACACCATGAACCCCATGGGCCACGACATCCCCAACATGCTCGGCGTCTCCCAGGCGGGCGTGGAGGAGGAGATCAGGAAGCACCTGCCCGGCTACATGGCCATGGGCGAAACCGGCATGGCCGACATGCAGGACCACGCGGCCCACATGCAGGGTCCCGCCAACACCCTGCCCATGATGGCGGGACGCGGTCCTTTCGGGAACATCGAGATGGGCGGCATGTTCACCGTCCTCAAGGTGCGCGAGCACCTCGCCTCCTACGACCGCGACCCCGGTTGGCACCGCCACCCGCCCGGCACCACGGCGCGCAAGGTGGCCCCCTGACCGCCCGCCCCGCAGGCGCTGAACAGTGTTGACGGCATGAAACGCCGGGCGTAGAAGGCCTCTTCCGCCGACGCCGCAACGACGTCGCAGGAGGATGCCCGCCCATGCCGTCCACCGCCCTGTCCCCCGCCGAAGTCCGCAAGGGCCGCCTGCTCGCCGTGGCCGCCTTCCTGGCCTGGGGCCTGTTGCCCCTCTACTGGCGCGCCCTGGCGGCCGTCCCGGCCTACGAAATCCTCTGCCACCGCATCGTCTGGTCCGCGGCCTTCACCGCCCTGCTCCTGACCTTCACCCGCCGCTGGCCCGAGACCCTGGCCGTGGTGCGCGAACGGCGCAACGCCCTGCTGCTCTTCTGCGGCAGCCTGCTCATTTCGGTGAACTGGCTCATCTACATCTGGTCCGTGAACAACGGCCACGTGCTCGAATCTTCCCTGGGCTACTACCTCACGCCCCTGGTCAACGCCTGCCTGGGCATGCTCTTCCTGGGCGAACGCCTGCGCGGCCGCCAGCTCCTGGCCGTGGCCCTGGCCGGAATCGGCGTGCTCAACCTCATCGTCTCCTACGGGGCCTTCCCCTGGGTGGCCCTTTCCCTGGCCGCCACCTTCGGCGCGTACGGCCTGCTGCGCAAAAAGGTCCAGGTCAAGCCCATCCCCGGGCTCTTCTGGGAAACCCTGGGCGTGACCCTGCCCGCCTTCGCCTGGCTCGCCTGGGCGGGACTCAGCGGCAACGCCGCCTACCCCGCCCTCGACGGCCCCACCTGGACGTTGCTCGCCTGCGTGGGCGCGGTCACGGCCCTGCCCCTGCTCTGGTTTGCCGGAGCGGCCAGCCGCATGCGCCTGACCACCCTGGGGCTCTTCCAGTACATCGCCCCCACCTGCTACTTCCTGCTCGGCCTCACCGTCTTCGGCGAGTCCTTCAGCCCGGCCAAGGCCGTCACCTTCCTCCTCATCTGGAGCGGCATCGCCCTGTACAGCGCCGAAGGGCTGATGGCCCTGCGCACCGCCCGCCGCGCCGCCGGAAACCACGGCCGCTAGAGCCGGAGCGTACGAAACGGGGCGGCCAAGGGGCCAATGCCCCGTGGCCGCCCTGTTTCCCGCGTCCTGCCACGGCGCGGCGCGACCGGCGCGGCGCGACGGCGGAACGCAAACGTCCGGCCGCCGCGCCTGCGCCGCCCCGCGGGCTAGTGCTTGAAGGAGCGTTGTCCGGTGAAGACCATGGCCACCTGGGGGGCGGCCTGGTTGCAGGCGGCGATGACTTCGGGGTCGCGGATGGAGCCGCCGGGCTGGGCGATGGCCGTGACGCCCTGGCGGATGGCCAAGTCCACGCCGTCGCGGAAGGGGAAGAAGCCGTCGGAGACGAGCACGGAGCCGGGCAGGCCGCCCTTGGCCTCCCTGGCCTCGGCCTCGATGCCCTGCAGCATGGCGGCGGCCTCGGGGTCGGTCAGGGCCTTGTGGGTCAATTCGTAGATGGAGAGCCCCGCGCGGGAGAAGGAGAGCATGTCCGCGTACTTGGTCAGGGCCTTGCTGACGGTGATCTGCACGCAGCCCACACGGTCCTGTTCGCCGGTGCCGATGGCCACGGTGGCCCCGTCCTTGACGAAAATCACGGAGTTGGAGGTCACGCCCGCCTCCACGGCCCAGGCGAAGAGCAGGTCGTCGGCCTCCCGCGCGCTCGGGGCGCGGGCGATGAAGGTGTTGCCCTCCTTGTCCTGGGCCTGCGCGGGCAGAAAGTCGGCCGCGCCGCGGATGCGGTTCCTGAAGGAGAACTGGGCCACCTGCCCGCCGTCGATGAGCGACTTGAACTCCAGGAAGGGCTCCGCGCCGAGGGAGTCCAGGAAGGCGATGCCGGGTATCTGCAGGATGCGCAGGTTCTTTTTGGTCTTCAGCGCGGCCAGGGCGGCGGGCTCGAAATCCGGCGCGGCCACGACCTCGAAATAGGCGGAATTGATGATCTCGGCCGTGGCCGCGTCCAGGGTGCGGTTTACCACGATGGCCCCGCCGAAGGCCGCGATGCGGTCGGCGTGGAAGGCCTTGCGGAAGGCGTCGGCCAGACCGGCGTCGGACCAGGCCGCGCCCGAGGGGTTGTTGTGCTTGAGGATCACCGCCGCGGGCTTGGCCGCGAGGTACTGCAGGATGTTCAGCCCGTTGTCCACGTCCGTGAGGTTGATCTTGCCCGGGTGCTTGCCGGACTGCAGCATGTTCGCCTCGGTCAGGGCCGCCACCAGCCCCTTGCCCGGGCCGCGGAAGGCCACGCCGCCCACGCTCAGGGAGCCGTCCACCAGTTCGTAGAGCGCCGCGGGCTGGTCCGGGTTCTCGCCGTAGCGCAGGCCCCGCTCCTCGCCGTCGATGGTCCAGGTGCGCTTCCTGTAGACCAGGGTCTGTCCGCCCAGGGTGATGGTCATGTCGGCCGGGAAGGGATCGTCCTGGATGGCGGTGTACATGTTCTTGAGGCTGCTCATGGCGGCGTCGGCTCCTCTTACGGATGGGTGGCGCGTCCGGTCCCGGACGGCGACGCGCGGTGTGTAGCACGGGGCGGGGCGGCAGGGCAAATTTGCCAGGGGGGCCGGATTTGCATGGAGGGCCGGGCGGGTTTTTGGTAGCCTGCGGCCGACTTCAAGGAGGGACGCGTGGAGAAAGCGCTTCTCAAGCTGGCGAAGCAGCTCAACGCCTTTGACGAGGCTTCGCTGATGGCTTTGTGGGAGAAGTATTCCGAGGCCGTGCAGCGCTTCGAGCCCAGCAAGCGCTGGGAGGAGGCCGTGCTGGTCCTCTCGATGATCCAGGGCATGCGCTTCAAGAACCAGCTCTTCAACCACCACTGGGCCGCCAGCCGCGAGGCGGGCGGAAACGTCCCAGCCACGGGCCCCTCGCTCGTGCCGGACGGCCCCCGGGAGGCCGGTCCCGCACCCGCGCCGCAGCCCGCGCCCGCGGGCGCGACCCGCGATGGTTCAGCCCGGCCAGCCGGGGGGGACGGCGGCGGCAAGCGGGGCAAGCTCCTCCGACTCACTCCCCGGGAGGACTGAGAGTCCCTTCAGGATGTAGTACCAGAAACGGATGTTGCGCACGAAGATCGCCGCCTGGGTGCGGCCGGAATAGGCCGCCTCGGCCCGGCGCTTAGGGCTCTTGCCGATGAGCCGCATGGCCTTGCGCACGTTGCGCCATTTCGTGTCCATCTCCATCTCCCCGGCCAGGGCCAGCGCCTCGCGCGTGCGGCCGACGCCCTGGTTGTAGGCCGCCAGGGCCACGAACCAGCGGTTCCAGGGGGAAAATCCGTATTCCTCCAGGCTGTCGTACAGTTCGCGCAGGTGCTTGGCCCCGCCCATGATGCTCTGGTGGGGATCGGTGCGGTCGCGCACGCCCAGGCTCGCCGCCGTGGACTGGGCGAGCTGCATGATGCCCTGCACGCCGGTGGGGCTGACCGCGTCCCGGTCGAAGTTCGATTCCTGATAGATCACCGCGGCCAGGAAAAGCGGATCGAGACGGTATTTCTGTGCGGCCGCGAGGATGCTGCGGCGGTAGAGCGGGATGTGGCTACGGATGCGCTGCTTGAGCTGCAGCCCCTCGTAGTAGTCGAAATTCGCGGGCAGGAAGCCGAAGTAGAGCGCGCCCAGCTCCGCGGCATGGGTCTTGCCGCTCTCGCGCCAGAAATCCCGCAGGGCGTCTGCGTGATCCGAGTCCGCGCGCCAGAACCAGCGCCGGAAGATGCGCTTGCCCGTGCGCCAACTTGGCTGCACCTCGGGAAAAAAGGGCTGCCAGAGCTGGAAAAGGCGGGCGTCGGCCACGGCGTAGCGGGCCGCGTCGGCCTCCATCTTCTGCAGCAGCTCGAAGAGGCCGGGGCTTACGTTCCAGGCCGGGGCGGCCGTGCAGCCCTGGGGTTGCAGCCATTCGGCCAGCAGCCCGGGCAGGGCCGGAACGTTCTGGACCAAAAAGGGCGTGTCGCACAGCTGGGCCGGTTCCTGCAGGGGATGTCTGGCCACGTTGTTCAGGACCAGTATCTCGGAAGCGGCGTAGCGCGGACCGCCCCAGATGTCGTCGGCGTTTTTTTCCGGGGGGACCAGACCCGGCCCGATGAGCACGTCGGCCTCGCCCCGCGTCAGCATCCGCCAGCCCTGCTCCCAGGAATCGATGCCCAGCCAGCGCGGCCGCAGGCCTTTTTCCGCGCAGAAGGCCGCCACCAGGTCGCGCTCGAACCCCTGGCCATAGGGCGAAAGACGGGCGTCCACCATCTCCGAGGCGGCCACGGCCACGCGCACCGTGCGGTTGCCGCCGAAGGAGGGGAAGCGGGGCCGGGCCGTGAGCATCCAGGCCTCGAAGAGGAGCAGCAGGGCGACGAGCAGCCAGCCGAGAAGAATGCGGCGGTCGCCGCGCACGAACTGCATAGTGATCATTTCCCGGCCTGCGATTGACAGACGGCTTCCTTCCCATTACCCGTGGAGGGCTTGAGCGCGGAGCACCGCCTCTGAACGCAGACCAATTTCGTATCATCCCTCAAGGGAGGAACCGATGTCAAATACCGTGGTCATGGGCGCCCAGTGGGGCGACGAGGGCAAGGGGAAGATCGTCGATCTGCTCACCGAGCGGGCCGACGCCATCGTCCGTTTCCAGGGCGGCAACAACGCCGGGCACACCCTGGTGGTCGGCGGCAAGAAACTCATCCTGCACCTCATCCCCTCCGGCATCCTCCACCCCGGCAAGGTCTGCATGATCGGCAACGGCGTGGTCCTGGACCCGGAGGTCTTCCTGCGCGAGGTGGACGCCCTGTCCGAGAAGAACGTGGACGCCGCGCCCGAGCGCCTCAAGATCGCGTGCCGCGCGCACATCATCATGCCCTACCACCGCAGCCTGGACATGGCCCGCGAGGCCGCCAAGGAGGCGGGCAAGATCGGCACCACCGGCCGCGGCATCGGCCCCTGCTACGAGGACAAGATGTCGCGCATCGGCATCCGCGCCTCGGACCTCCTGGACCTTTCCCTGGTGCGCGAAAAGACGGCAGCGGCCCTGGTGGAGAAGAACGCCCTGTTCCGTCTCTACGGCCAGCCCGAGATGAGCGTCGAGGCCGTCATGGCCTGGATCGAGCCGCTGGCGGCGCGCATCGCGCCCTACATCCAGGACGTGCCCGCCATCATCGAACAGTGCACGAAGGCCGACAAGCCCGTGCTCTTCGAGGGCGCGCAGGGCACGCATCTGGACATCGACCACGGCACCTACCCCTTCGTGACCTCGTCCAACACCGTCTCGGGCAACGCCGCCGCGGGCTCGGGCTGCGCCCCGGACAAGCTGCACGGCGTAGTGGCGGTGGTCAAGGCCTACACCACGCGCGTGGGTGCCGGCCCCTTCCCCACCGAGCTTTCCGACGCCACCGGCGACTATCTGGTCGAGAAGGGCGCGGAGTTCGGCGCGACCACCGGCCGCCGCCGTCGCTGCGGCTGGCTGGACATCGTCATCCTGCGCGAATCCGCGCGCCTCAACGGCCCCACCGGCATCGCCCTGACCAAGCTCGACGTGCTCACCAGCCTGCCCGAACTGAAAATCTGCACGGCCTACGTCTTCGAGGGCAGGACCATCCAGTATCCCCCCCAGGGACAGGGCGCGCTGGGCCGCGTCACCCCGGTCTACGAGACCCTGCCCGGCTGGAGCGAGGACATCTCCGGGGCCGTCAGGTTCGAGGAACTGCCCGCCAACTGCCAGACCTACGTCAGGCGCATCGAGGAACTCCTCGGCACGCCCGCGTCCATCGTCTCGGTGGGACCGGGCCGCGAACAGACCATCATCCGCTAGCTCCCCGGCCGTTCCGGCCTGATCAGACCCGTTCCGCCCCCGGCCGCCCTGCGGCCGGGGGCGTTTTCGTCCTCAGGCCGCGCCGAGCTTCTGGACCATGTGCCGCAGCTCGCCCAGGCGGCCGTTGAGTTCCGAGATGGCCTGCGAGGTCTGGTGCATGCCCTGGGACGTCTCGGAGGCGATGGCGTTGATCTCGTCGATGCCGCGCGTGATCTGCTCGCTGGCCGCGGACTGCTCCTCCGAGGCCGCGGCGATGGCGTTGACCTGGTCCGTGGCCGAGGCGACCAGATCCACGATGCGGGCCAGGGCCTCGCCCGAGCCCGCGGAAAGGCCGGCGGCGCGCTGCACCGAGTCGGCGGCGGCACGCATGCCGTCCAGGTTCCTGCGGGCCACGTCCTGGATGGCGCCGATGGCTTGTCCGACCTCGCCCGTGGCCTGCATGGTCTTCTCGGCCAGCTTGCGCACCTCGTCGGCCACCACGGCGAACCCCCGTCCCGCGTCCCCGGCCCGAGCCGCCTCGATGGCGGCGTTGAGCGCCAAAAGGTTGGTCTGGTCCGCGATGTCCGTGATCACGCCCATGATGCGGCCGATGGCCTCGGCCTGGGTCGAGAGCGCGGCCATGTTTCCGGACAGGGCCTCGGTCTGGCGCTCCACGTCGTGGATGGCGTCCATGGCTTGGCGCACCACGCCCGCGCCCTGCTCGGCCTCGCCCCGCGCCTTGTCCGCCGTGCCCGCGGCCGTGGCCGCGCTACGCGCCACCTCCAGCACCGTGGCGTTCATCTGCTCCATGGCCGTCGCCGTTTCGGCCACGCGCTCGCTCTGCCGCGCCGCGCCCGACGCGCCCTGCTCGGCCTGGGCGGAAATCTGCTCCGAGGTCGCGGCCGCCCCTTCGGCGACCTTCTCGATGAGGCCCGCGGCCTGCAATATGGCTTCGCGCGCCGCCTCGGCGTCGCGGCGCGCGGCCTCGGCGTCGGTGCAGGCGCTGGCCGCCGTCTCCCCCTGGGAGCGGGCCTCGGCCGTGGCCTGTTCGGCCGCGGCCATGCGCGCCTGCAACTGCCCCACCATCTCCTGCAGGGCGCGCTGCAGCACCGCGATCTCGTCGTCCCCGCACGGCTGCACGGCGATGTCCGTGCGGCCGCGGGCCACGTCCTGGGCGGCGGCCGCGGTCTGGTTCAGGGGGCCGATGATGGTGCGGGAGATGAGGATGGCCGCGGCCACGCCGAGGCACACCGCCGCCAGGGCGGCCAGGGCCACGATCCAGGCCGAACGGGAGAGGGCGGCGCGCAGTTCCGGCCCCAGGGCGGTCTGCTGTCCGTGCAGGATGTCGCGCACCGCTTCCGCCGACTCGGTGAGACGCGGACCGAAGATCTGCAGGGCCTCGGCCGTGAGCTTGCCACGCTGGGCGCTGAGAGCGCGGAAGGCGGAGAAGGCCTCGGCGTACTTCCGGGTCGCGGCCGCCACGGCTTCGCCCTCCTGGGCCCTGCCCTCCGCCGCGAGCGCCTCCTTGCTGCGGCCGAGCGCGCCTTCGAGCATGGCCAGGTCGCCCTCGGCCTTGTCCGACGCGGCGGCGTCGTCGCTGGCCGCGGCGCGGGCCACGTTGGCCAGGACCAGATGCAGGCGGCGCAGGTTGCGCGCCGCGTCGTAGAGCATGTCGGCCGAGCCCGCGTCGCGCCCGGCGCGCAGGAGGTCGTACAGGCCGCGCTCCAGGGCCTCGCCCTCGGGCAGCAGCGTCTGTTCGAGCAGCGCACCGCGCTCGGCGGTCAGTTCGGCCACCTGGTCGAAGGCCCGGGCATAAGCCGCGAAGGTGCCCACCATCTCCTCGACGGCCCCCGCCTCCTCGCTGCTGCCCAGTTCCTGGCGCGCGGCCACGAGCACCGTCTCGAAACGCTTCTGCGCCTCGCGGAAGGTCTGGACGTGGCGCGCCGAGCCGTCGGAGAGGAAATCCCTGACGGCCATGCGCATGCGCAGGGCGTCGGTCTCCAGTTCGGCCGCGGCGTTGGCCCGCTCGGCCAGTCCCTGGTAGCGGGCGAAGCCGGTCCCGGCCTTCTCCGCGGCCAGCCAGGCCACGGCCGCGACGATCACGAGGAGCGCCAGGACCAGGGCGAAGCCCCCGGCGATGCGCTTGGCGACACTGATGCAATACATATGACCCCCTGCCGGCCCCCGCTCGTGGACCGCTCGCTGGCTGTCCGTACCCTCCGGCAGAGGCGATTGCAACCGTATTTCCCCTAATTGTCATTTTTGTGACAGACAGAATAATCGTTTGCGGGCAATGCCTTGAATGCTATTTCGGAGATTGCCGGTCGGGCATCACGGGCGTTCTGCCAGCTCCTCTTTGGAGGTCTGGACGCCAGCCCCGACAAAAATGTCGATCCATGGCGGCGACATCCGGCAAACGCCTGGGAATCCGGCCAGAATTCCTCCGCAGGTTGCGTTCAGCGGGACGCTGGGCTATGGTTCCTCGCATACTCGCATCACATCAGTTGCTTGACCCGGCCGGGGCCGGGCGCGGAGACGCATGAGACTGTCGACCAAGAGCCGTTACGGCACTCGTCTGCTCCTGGACATCGCCCTGAACGACGCGGGCGGTCCGGTGCGCATCCAGGACAGCGCCGAGCGGCAGAAGATTTCCGTGAAGTACCTCGAACACATCGCCCAGGTGCTGCGCAAGGCGGGCTACCTGCGCAGCACGCGGGGCAAGCACGGCGGCCACTCGCTGGCCATGGCCCCGGAACTCGTCCAGCTCGGCGAGGTGATCAAGCTCCTCGAAGGCGACAGCTGCCTCGTGGACTGCGGCACGGACAACCCGCACTGCACCCTGGCCGGACACTGCATCACCCGCATGGTCTGGATGGACGCCAGCAACGCCATGTTCGAGAAGCTGAACACCGTCACCCTGGCCGACCTCATGGAGCAGGCCAGAAACGGCTCCGTCGCCGAGGCCTGCCCCGGACTCAAGGCCCAGACCGCGGCCGAATCCGGCCGCGCACCCGCCCAGGCCCCCAGACTGGTCCTCAAGCTCTAGGCGCGACCCCCTCCACGCCGCCTGAGGCGGCGCTTCCCCGTCGCTATTCCAGTCCCTTGCGGAAGAACCATCCGGCCAGGGCGAGCGTCGCCACGGCGATGACCGCCAGGGGCCAGACGGTTTCCAGCACCGTGGACAGCGGCATGGCCTTGAGCAGGATGCCGCGCACCGCGACCAGGAAATGGCGCATGGGATTGGCCAGGGAGATCACCTGCAGGAACTGCGGCATGGTCTCCACGGGCGTGGCGAAGCCCGAAAGCAGGGAGGCCGGGATCATGAAGGTGAAGGTGCCCAGGATGGCCTGCTGCTGCGTGTTGCACAGCGAGGAGATGAAGAGGCCGAAGCCGACCACGGAGAGCATGAAGAGGAAGAGGCTGACGGCCAGGACCGCCAGCGAGCCGTGGAACGGGATGCCGAACAGGGTGATGGCCACGGTGACGATGAGGAAGCCCTCGGCCAGCCCCAGGACCATGGCCGGGATGGTCTTGCCCGCGAGGATCTCCAGCGGCGAGAGGGGCGTGACCAGCAACTGGTCGAAGGTGCCAAGCTCCCGTTCGCGGGCCACGGAGAGCGAGGTCACGATGAGCCCCACCACCATGCTCAGCATGCCGATGAGGTTGGGCACGGTGAACCAGAGGTATTCGAGGTTCGGGTTGAACCAGTTGCGCGCCACGAGCGTGGCGGGCGGTTCGGCAAGGCCGTAGCGGTCCGAGAGGTCGCGGCTGTACTGCTCCACGATGCGCGCGGCATAGCCCTGCACGATCTGTGAGGTGTTGCTGCGCCTGCCGTCCAGCAGGAGCTGGACCCGGGCCGGACGTCCGGCGGCCACGTCGCGCGAGAAGTGCTGGTCGATGACCAGCACGGCCATGGCCCGCTCGTTCTGCAGGGCCGGGGCGACCTCCCCCATCCCCTGCAGGGAGAAGACGTTCTTGAAATAGGGCGCGCCGGTAAAGCGCTGCGTCAGCTCCGCCGCCGCCTTTCCGCCATCGTTGTCCAGCACCGCCAAGTCCACGTTCTTGACTTCGAGCGTGGCTGCGAAGGCGAAGATGGTGAGCTGCAGAAGCGGCGGCATGACCAGCATGATGCGGCTCTTTTTGTCGCGCAGCACGGCCAGCAGTTCCTTGACGACCAGCGCCCTGACTCGCGGCAGCGTCATGCGATCCTCCGCGCGGTCTTCTTCAGGGCCAGCCCCAGCAGCACGCAGGCGATGATGGCCATCCCCCCCATGTTGGGCAGAAGCAGGCTCCATTCGTCGCCCACCAAGAAAAGCGTCTTGAGGCAGGAGACGTAGTACCGGGCCGCGATGGCGTGCGACAGGATGCGGATGGGCAGGGGCATGCCCGACGGCTCGAAGACGTAGCCGGAGAGGAAGTAGGCGGGCAGAAAAGCGGCCAGGATGGACGACTGCGCCGCCACGAACTGGTTCTTGGCCGCCGACGAGATGAACAGGCCAAGCCCGAGGGCGGAGAGCAGGAAGACCGCGGAGACGGCCATGAGCGCGGGGATGGACCCCCGAAACGGTATCCCGAAGACCGCCAGAGTGATCCACAGGCAGATGAAGAGCGCGCCCATGCCCAGCAGGAAATAGGGCACGATCTTGCCCGCGAGCATCTCGAAACGGCCCACGGGCGTGGCCAGCATGGCCTCCATGGTGCCGCGCTCCCACTCGCGCGCCACCACCAGGGCCGTGAGCAGCGCGCCGATGAGGGTCAGGTTGATGGCCATGCCGCCGGGCAGCAGGCTGGCGAGGCTCAAAAGCTCCTCGTTGAACCAGGTGCGGGGCAGGAGGTTCACGGGCATGGCGAACTCGCGGCCTCCCTCGCGGGCGCGCGTCTCCATCCAGGCGAACCACACGCCCTGGGCGTAATTCTGCACGAAGGTCGCGGTGTTGGGCTCGCCGCCGTCGGCGATGACCTGGAAGGGCACGCTCTCGTCGGCCTGGGCCAGATCGCGGCTGAAAGTCTGGGGGATGACCACCATGCCCCGCACCCGGCCCGAGACCATGTCCTCGGCGAACTCGCGCCGGTCCCTGCCCACCCGGGTCTTGAAAGCCGTGGTGGCCAGGAACGAGGCGGCCAGGGACTGGGCCTCCGGGGAGGCGTCCTCCAGCACGAGGCCGATGGGCACGCCCTTGATGTCCAGGTTGGTGGCGAAGCCCGAGAGCAGGGTCAGGAACACGGGCAGGATGAAGCCGATGAGGATGGAGGACGGATCGCGCACGATCTGCAGCCCCTCCTTGACCATGATGGCGAGAAGCCTGCGCAGGGCCGGGGGCATCAGGCGGCCTCCCCGGGCGCAGCGCTCTTCCCGCCGTCCCCGTTCCCGTCCCGCTCCACCAGGGCCACGAAGGCGTCCTCCAGGCTCGGATCGGGCAGCGCTTCGCCGCGCACGCCCTCCTTGAGGTCGTCGGGCGAGCCGATGGCGATGACCCGGCCGCGGAAGACCAGGGCGATGCGGTCGCAGTACTCGGCCTCGTCCATGAAGTGCGTGGTGACCATGATGGTCACGCCCTTCTCCACCATGCCGTTGATGTGCGTCCAGAACTCGCGCCGGGTGATGGGGTCCACGCCGGAGGTGGGCTCGTCCAGGAAGAGCACGGCGGGCTCGTGCATCACCGCGCAGGCCAGGGCGAGGCGCTGCTTGAAGCCCAGCGGCAGGATGTCGGCCGAGGCGGACAGGTGCGGCCCCAGGGCGAAGGTCTCGATCATCCCGTCCACGGCGGCCTTGCGCCGCGCGCCCGTAAGCCCGTAGACGCCGGAGAAGAAATCGAGGTTCTGCCGCACGCTGAGCGTGCCGTAGAGCGAAAATTTCTGCGCCATGTAGCCGATGCGGGCGCGCGCCAGCCCCGGCGCCTCCAGGAGGCTCACCCCGTCCACCAGGGCCTGGCCGGACGACGGCGTGAGCAGGCCGCACATCATCTTGAAGGTGGTGGACTTGCCCGCGCCGTTGGGGCCGAGCAGGCCGAAAATCTCGCCCTGGGGGATGGCGAAGGTGATCTCCCTGGCCGCGGTGAAGCCGCCGAAGGTCTTGGTCAGGCCGCGCGCCTCGATGACGTGGGCGGCGCTCCGCGCCTTGCCCTCCATGCGCCCCGCCAGGACTGAGACGCCGCCCGGGCCGCCGCCCAGCACATCGACGAAGGCGTCCTCGAAACGGGGCGGCGCGGGGACCACGACGGCCTCCGGCCCGGCCCCGATCTCCTGCGGCACGGGCGGCTGCGCGTCCGCGCCCAGGACCAGACGCACATGGCGGCCCTGGATCACGCCGTCGAGGACGCCGGGCTTCCCCAGGGCACGGCGCAGCACGGCGCGGCGGCCGCCCGCGATGCCCCGCACCTGGACCACCCTGCCCCGCACCCGGCCGGTGAGCTCCGCGGGCGGTCCGGAGAACAGCAGCCTGCCCTCGGAGAGCAGGAGCACGCGGTCGCAGCCCTCGGCCTCGTCGAGATAGGCCGTGCTCCAGACCACGCCGATGCCCTCCTCCGCCAGTTCGCGCACCATGCGCCACAGCTCGCGGCGCGAGAGGGGGTCCACGCCCACGCTGGGCTCGTCCAGCAGCAGGAGCTGCGGCCGCCGGATCATGGCGCAGGCCAAGCCCAGCTTCTGCTTCATGCCGCCCGAAAGACGCCCGGCCAGCCGCGCGGTGAAGGGCGCAAGGCCGGTGAAGCCGAGCAGCCGGGCGAAGGCGGCGGCCCGCTCGGCCGCGGGCAGGCCGCGCACCTCGGCGTAGAGCCTGAGGTTCTCGGCCACGGAGAGGTCCTCGTAGAGGCCGAATTTCTGGGGCATGTAGCCGATGCGCTCGTGCACGGCGTCCGACTCGCGCGCCGCGTCGAAACCGAACACCGTGATTCCGCCCTCCTCGGGCGCGAGCAACCCGGCCATGAGCCGGATGAGGGTGGTCTTGCCCGCGCCGTCCGGTCCCACGAGGCCCGTGACCATGCCCGCCCCGATCTCGGCCGTGACGCCGTCCAGGGCCGGAGGCGCGGCGCGGCCGAAGCGCTTGACCAGCCCCTCGGCCCGGACCAGGGCGTCGCTCATTGCGCCTGCCCCGGGGCGGCAGGGGGGACGGCCGTGACGGTCACGGGCATGCCCTGCCGCAAGCCCTCGTCCGGCGCGTCCACGATGATGCGCAGGCGGTAGACCAGATCCGTGCGCAGGGATTCGGTCTCCACGTTTTTGGGCGTGAACTCGGCCACGGGCGAGATGAAACCCACGCGACCGGCATAGGGCCTGTCCGGACGGCTGTCGGTGAAGACCTGCATGGCCATGCCGGGATGTATCCTGCCCAGGGCGGGTTCGGGCGCGTAGGCCCGCACCCAGACCGGCCGCTGAAGCGCCACCACCAGCACCGTGGCCCCGGCTCCGGCCACGGCCCCGGGCTCGCGCACACGCGAGAGCACCGTGCCGTTCGCCGGGGCGACGATCTCGGTGTCGGCAAGGTCGGTGAGGGCCGCGGTCACGGCGGCCTCGGCGGCGCGCAGCCTGGCCTCGCTGGCCAGGATGTCCTCCGCGCGGAACCCCGAGGCCTGCAACTGCAGTCCCTTGCGCGCGGACTGGAGCTGGGCCAGGGCCGTATCGCGGCTGGTCACGGCGTCGTCGTACTCCTGCTCGGCGATGGCCCCGCTCTTGACCAGCGCCTGGCGGCGGCGGGCGATGCGCACGGCGTTCTCCACCTGCGCCTCGTACTGGGCCACCAGGGCGCGGGCCTGGGCCACCTCCTCGCCGCGGTAGCCCGCGCGGTGCTTGGCCATCTCGGCTGCGGCCGCGTCCCGCTCGCCGCGCGCCATGGCCAGGGCGTCGCGATACGGCTGGGCGTCCAAGGCGGCAAGCACGTCGCCCGCCGCGACCTGATCCCCCTCGTCCACGCGCACCTCGGCCAGCTTGCCCGGGATGCGAAAGGCCAGCTCCACCTCCCGGATGTCCACGTTGCCGTAGAGCCTGAGTTCGCCGTTCTTGCGGGCGTCGCGGCCGGAGAGGGTCCACCACAGCCCCCCGGCCACGGCCAGCACGATGACCACAAGGATAATGCGCTTCCTGCTCATGCCTGGGCGACCTCCGGGCGCGGCGCGGGCCAGACGGGCGCGAAGCCCGCCACGATGGCTTCGGTCTGGTTGATCACGAGCCGGGCGATGCCCTCCAGGTGCGCTTCGGACAGGCGGTCGCTGCCCAGGTAGCGCAGGGTGGTGAGCATGCCCACGCGGAAGATGACGAGCTGCCCCATGACCGCCAGGACGCGCAGGTCCAGTTCCGGGGAACCGGCGGGCAGGCCGGTGAGCCTGCCGAGCAGGGCGGACCAGACGGCGTGCACGCGGCGGAAGAAGCCTTCGAACAGGATGTCGTAGGCCGGGGTGGGCTCGATCTGCTCCTGCATCATGATGCTGCTGAAGTGACGGGATTCCTCGTTGCCGAGCATCACGGCCGTCATGCCCCGGACCATGGCGCGCAGGGCCAGGAGCGCATCCTCGCGGGAGGACGCCGGATTCCCGCAGACCGCCATGACGCGGGCGAACAGTTCGCCGCACTCCGCCTGCTTGCTGGCCACGACGTGCTCCAGCACCGCGTGGTACAGGCCCTCCTTGCCCCCGAAATGGTACGGGATGGCCGCCAGATTGACCCCGGCCGCGGCGGCGAGCTGCCGCGTGCTCGTGGCCGAAAGGCCGTGCAGGCCGAAGAGCCTGGTCCCGGCCTCGATGAGGCGTTTTTTCGTCTCCCCTTCCTGGGGCTGCTCCCTGCCGCGCTGCACCACCTTCCCGCCTCCCGGCCGCGGTCCGGCGGGCGCGCCCGCCCGGAGAATGCCGCGACTCTCATCCATTTGAATCATTCAATCGAATGAATAATGTGAGACGCGGAAAAGCGCAACGGAAAATTCCTGCGCACGGGGGCGCGTGTTGCGAAAAGCTGTGGGGAAGCCGCGGAAGGCGCGACGCCCCGGCGGTTGCCGGGCGTCGCGCCTGTCCAGGGAGGGCAGTGGTCCGGCGCGGCGGCGCGGCCGCCCTACGATTTCAGGAAGACCTCGAAGGCCAGCTTGGTGGCGTAGAGGTCGGCCTTGGAGGCCAGCTCGAAGGGCGAGTGCATGGAGAGCACGGGCGGGCCGAAGTCGATGACGTCCATGCCGTACTTGGCCAGGTACTTGGCCACGGTGCCGCCGCCGCCCTGGTCCACCTTGCCCAGCTCGGCCATCTGCCAGGGCACCCCGGCGTCGTCCAGGATGCGGCGCAGCCAGCCCACGTATTCGGCGTGGGCGTCGTTGGCCATGTACTTGCCGCGATGCCCGGTGAACTTGCAGAAGGTGGGGCCGTAGCCGAAGAGCGAGGCGTTCATCTTCTCGTGCACGTCCTGGTAGTCCGGGTCGATGGCCGCGTGCACGTCCGCCGAGAGCGCCTTGGCGCTCATGAGCACGCTGCGCAGCCTGGCTTTGGGCTCCCAGGCCTCGACGAGGTCCTGCAGGCAGTATTCGAAGAACAGGGATTTCGCGCCCGTGGAGCCGTCCGAGCCGATCTCCTCCTTGTCCCAGAGGATGACGATCTGGGCGTGCTCCGGGGTCTTCGCGTCCATGAGCGCGGAGAGGGCCGTGAAGCAGCAGATGCGATCGTCGTGGCCGTAGCCGCCGATGATCGATCCGTCCAATCCCACGCTGCGCGCCGGCCCCGCCGGCACGGCCGCCAGTTCGGCGGAATAGAAGTCGTCCTCCACGATGCCGTAGCGCTTGTGCAAAAGCGCCAGGATGGCCTTCTTGACCCTGCCCTTGCCGTTCTCGTCCTTCTTCTCGGCCTTGGCGGGCTCGTGTCCCAGGACGATGTTCAGCTTCTCGGCGTCGAAGGCCTCGGAGAGCTTCTGCTCGGACTGCTTCTGGGCCAAGTGGGGCAGGAGGTCCGCGATGGTGAAGACCGGCTCGGCCGGGTCCTCGCCCAGGGTCACGTCGACGACCTTGCCGCTCTTCAGGGCGATGACGCCGTGCAGGGCCAGTTCGCGCGCCAGCCACTGGTGCTTGCGGATGCCGCCGTAGTAGTGGGTCTTGGCCAGGGCGACCTGGACCTCCTCGTAGAGCGGGTGCTGTTTGAGGTCGATGCGCGGGGTGTCGCAGTGCGCGCCCGCCAGACGGAAGCCCTCGGACAGGGGGCGCCTGCCCTTGCGGGCGAGCAGGATGGTCTTGCCGCGCATGTCGCGGAAGCACGCCTTGGCCCCGAATTTTTCGGAAAAGCCGTTCTTCAGGGCCAGGGCGCGGGTCCAGTTCACGGTCTCGCGCTCGGTCTTGCAGGCGGTGAGGAACGCCATGTACTCGCGGGCGAGCCTGTCCATGGCCGTGCGGTGCTTCGCGTCGGCATAGACGTCCCACGCGCTGCGGGGCTTGGATTCGAGTTCGGGGGCGGCCTTGACCGCCTTCTTCTGGACCATGTCGCGGGTTCTCCTTAGCGTTCGGATGGGGTGGCGGCCTCAAGACCCTGGGCAAGGGCCGAGACCGCAAGGGGAAATTCGTCGCGCCGCAGGGTGCGCGGGTCCAGGAGCAGTTCGCCCTCCTCCACCCGGCCCACCAGGGGCGGTTCGGTGGAGAGCAGGGCCGCGCGCAGGGCCTCGATCGTGACCGGGGCGGCCGGACGCACGGCCACCAGGGTCGTGGGCAGGTCGAACTCCGGGAACGAGCCGCCGCCCACGCGCGAGGAGCCGGGCAGGGTGCGCGCCGTCACGCGTCCGCCCAGGGCCTTTTTCAAGCGCGCGGCCAGGGAGCGGGCCTTGGCCTTCAGTTCGGCGGGCTCCGCCGTGATCATGCGCAGGGTCGGTATCTCGCGCCGCGCGCGCTCCATGTCCAGATACAGGCGGCAGGTGGCCTCCAGGGCGGCCAGGGTCATCTTGTCGATGCGCAGCGCCCGGTTGAGCGGGTTCCTCTTGATCTTCTCGATCCACTCGCGGCGGCCCACGATGATGCCCGCCTGCGGCCCGCCCAGGACCTTGTCGCCGGAGAAGGTGACCACGTCCGCGCCCGCGGCCACGGCCTGCTGCGCCGTGGGCTCGTCCAGCGGCAGGCCCAGCGCCCGGAAGTCGAGGAAGTTGCCGCTGCCCAGATCCTCGACCACAGGGATGCCCCGGCCGCGGCCCAGCGCCACCATCTCCTCCAGCGGCACCTCCTTGGTGAAGCCGATGCAGCGGAAGTTGGAGCAATGGACCTTCAGCAGCATGCCGGTGTTCTCGGTCAGGGCGTTCTCGTAATCGCGCAGATGGGTGCGGTTGGTGGCCCCCACCTCGACCAGGGTCGCGCCGGACTTGCGCATCACGTCCGGGATGCGGAAGGAGCCGCCGATCTCCACGAGCTGGCCGCGCGAGACGACGGCCTCGCGGCCCTTGGCCAGGGTGTCGAGCACTATGAGCACGGCCGCGGCGTTGTTGTTGACCACCAGCGCGGCCTCGGCCCCGGTGATGCGGCAGAGGATGCGCTCCACGTGGGAGTAGCGGCTGCCGCGTCTGCCCGTGGCCAAGTCGAACTCCAGGTTGGAGTAGTTGCGCGCCGCGTCGGCCACGGCCACGGCCGCCGCCTCGGCAAGGTTCGAACGGCCGAGGTTGGTGTGGATGACCACGCCGGTGGCGTTGAGCACGCGGCGGAAATGCGGCCTCGCCTTGACGCGCACGAAGGCCGTGAGGCGCGGCAGCAGGCGCTCGGGCGCGAGGTCGCCTGCGTCCGCCACGGCCCCGGCCCGTATCTCCTCGCGCAAAAGATCCAGGAAGGCGTCCGCGAGGTCGCGCAGCAGGGCGCGGGGCGCGGCGGCCAGCCCGGGGTCGGCCTCCAGATGGCGCAGGAGGCGGTCCATGGACGGCAGGTGGCGGAACAGGACGGACACGAGAACTCCTTTGCGGCTTGCGCCCCGTCAGGCTCCGGCCGGGGCCGGGACGTCCGGGGAATGTAGGAATCGAGGATGTTTTGTAAAGAACCCGGCCAGCAAATACAAGGAACCGCAGATCAGGAGCGGACCGGCCTCGGCTGCCGCCGTCCGGCCGGAGGCCAGGCCGAGCGCCTCGTCCAGGGACGCGCAGACCGAGGCGCGCGGGCCGAGGGCCGCGGCCACGGCCGCCGGGTCAGAGGGACGGCCCTCCACCAGAAGGCGCGGCACGAACACCGGGCCGTCCGTGAGCGCCAGGACCGGCGGCGCGAGCGCGGCCGGGTCCTTGTCCGCGAAACAGGAGAAGACGACGGCCGACGGACGGATGTCCAGACCCGCCAGGGCCGCCCCCAGGGCCGCGAGGCCGGGCGCGTTGTGCGCGCCGTCGAGGATGATCTCCGGCCCGCCGGGCGCGAGGGGCGGAATGCGCTGCAACCGGCCGGGCAGGAAGGCGGAGGCCAGACCGCGCGCCTCGGCCGCCCCGTCCGGAACGATGCCGAGGCTGGGCGCGGCGGCGCGGAAGGCGGCCAGGGCCAAGGCGGCGTTGACGCGCTGGTGCTCCCCGGCCAGGCCGAGCGGCACGGCGGCGGACAGCGGCTCCACCAGCGTGAACGGACAGCCCAGGCGCTCGGCCTCGCCCCGCAGTTCGGCCAGGGCCTCGGGCGGCTGGGGCGCGGTGAGCACGGGCAGGCCGGGCCGCATGGCCCCGGCCTTGTCGCGGGCGATGGCCGCCACGTCCGGCCCCAGGACCTTCATGTGGTCCAGGCCGATGGGCGTGTAGAGAAGACTGTCGCGCGTGCAGACCGTGACCGCGTCGAAGCGTCCGCCCAGGCCCGCCTCCAGCACGGCGGCGCGCACGCGGGCGGCGCAAAAGGCGTCGAGCGCCAGGGCGGTGAGGAACTCGAAATAGGTCAGGCCGAGTGCGTCGGCAGCCGGACCGATACGGTTGGCCGCGGCCAGGAAGGCGTCCTCGGAAAGCAGTTCGCCGCCCAGTTTCACGCGTTCACGCACGTCCGCGAAGTGAGGCGAGGAGTACAGGCCCGAGGGCACGCCGTGGCTGCGCAGCAGGCTGTCCAGGAAGGCCGAGGTCGAGCCCTTGCCGTTGGTGCCCACGACGTGAAAGGCCAGGTACGGGGGCCGGGAGAGCCCCACGCCCGCGGCGAAGGCGGCCATGCGCTCAAGGCTCAGGTCCATGTGGAAGAGGCCCAGGCGGTCGAGGTGGGCCAGGACGTCGGCGAGGGATGCGAAGCGGTCACGCATGGCTGGTGCTATCCTCGCCGCCCGCAAGAGTAAAGCCCGGCCGCGAAGGACGACAAAGGGCCCGCCCGGCTGTGGCGACCGGGCGGGCGGGGCATGAGGCTCGGGTGTGTGTGGAACGTGAGCCTGTCGTTATGTCAACGAACTACCAGTTGGTCCCCAGCAGTTCGAAGTGGGCCTTGGGATGCGCGCAGGCCGGGCACAGCTCGGGCGCGCCCTTGGCGTCCACGTGCAGGTAGCCGCAGTTGCGGCAGCGCCAGGTGGTCGGGGTGTCGCGGGTGAAGACGCGGCCTTCCTTGATGTTCCGGGCGAAGTCCAGGTAACGGCGCTCGTGGAACTCCTCCGCCACGGCGATGGCCTTGAAGACCGCCGCGATCTCGCCAAATCCCTCGGCCACGGCGACCTTGGCGAAGCTCGGGTACATCTCGGTGTACTCGTGGTGCTCGCCCGCGGCCGCGGCGATGAGGTTGTCGTGGGTGCAGCCGATGACGCCCGCGGGGAAGGCGGCCACGACCTCGACGTCTCCGCCCTCCAGGAACTTGAAGAGGCGCTTGGCGTGCTCCTTCTCCTGCTCGGCGGTCTCCACGAAGATGTCGGCGATCTGCACGAAGCCGTCCTTCTTGGCCTGGCCGCTGAAGTAGGCGTAGCGGTTGCGGGCCTGGGACTCGCCCGCGAAGGCGGTGATCAGGTTCTTCTCGGTCTGGGTGTTCTTCAGGGATTTCATGCTTTTTTCTCCTTTTTGGTTCGCCCTGTGCGCGATCAGGCGCGGATGGGGCGGGTCAGGGGTTGCGGCCGTTCCTGGCCGCGCAGGCGCGGCACAGGCCCACCAGCTTCACCTGGATGCGTTCCATGGCGAAGCCGGAATCGTTCCGGTTCAGAAGCAGGGTGCGCAGATCCGGGGGCAGATCGAAATCCTCCACCCGGCCGCAGGCGCGGCAGGTCAGGTGGCCGTGGGGCTCTGTGGTGCGTCCGTCGAAACGGCGCTCAACGCCCAGGTCCACGTCCTGGATGATGCCCGCGCCCAGCAGGCTGTTCAGGGTGTTGTAGACCGTGGCTTTGGAGAGCCAGGGGTTCTCCGGTGCGAGCCTGGAGAACACGTCCTCGGCGCTCGGGTGCGAGCAGTCCGCCGCCAGCAGCCGGATGATGGCCTCGCGCTGCGGCGTGAGGCGCATGCCGCGTTGCCGCAGCATGTCCAGCATCTGGGCCAGCCGCGCCTCGGCCTCGGCCAGGGCGCAGGCCCTGGCCGAGACGTCGGCGACGGAATGGGCAGGAGAGGAGGAGGTGTGAACTTCGCGACTCATGTTGGCTTTATTCTAAATTTAGAATGATTCTTGTCAACACTTTTTTCGAGCCCTCCAACTTTTTCCACGCACAAAAGACCGCGGCCCGGCCAGGGCTTCCTGCCTTGACCGGGCCGCCCCGCTCGATTAGACAGCCCTGACCGCTTTTCGCCCCGCTCCGGACGGGGTATGTTGATGCATAATGCCGCAGGCACGCGCCCGTAGCTCAGGTGGATAGAGCATCTGCCTTCTAAGCAGACGGTCCCAGGTTCGAATCCTGGCGGGCGCGCCAAAAACTCTCTGGCCAACTTTTTCCTGACGTCCTTTCGCAACGCCTCCAGCTTCTTGACGAGGTTGGCGCATTCGTTTTCCAACCTTGCCGGATGCGGCGCCTTTCAAGGCTCGACCGCAAGCAACGCAGGACGCTGGCCAATTGACACGAACTTCGTGAATCACTAAATTCATGACATGAAAAACGTAACCATCTCCCTTGACCAGGACGTGGCCCGGTGGGCGCGGATAAAGGCGGCCGAGGAGGAGACCAGCGTCTCGCGGCTGGTGGGCAGGATGCTGCGCGAAAAAATGCTGGCCGAAGAGAGCTACGCCCACGCCATGCGGGGGTTCCTTTCCCTGGAACCCGTGGCTCTGAGCAAGCCGGACGAAAAGTACCCTTCGCGTGAGGACGTGAACGACCGTGCCGGTCTTCGTTGATACCAACGTTCTGGTCTACGCCGGCGACGCGGGTCAGCCGGAGAAACAGGCTCGTGCCCGCGAATGGCTGACGCTGCTCTGGCAACGCCGCGCAGGCCGGGTGAGCTGGCAGGTGCTCAACGAATTTTATGTCGTGGTGACCCGCAAGCTTTCACGCCACATGCCGTCTGCCCTGGCCCGCGAACACGTGCGTCACCTCGCGGCCTGGAACCCCGTGCCCAACGACCGGCTGCTCGTGGAAACGGCTTGGCGTGTGCAGGACGCCTGCCACCTCTCGTGGTGGGATGCCCTGGTCGTGGCCGGGGCCTCGCTTTCGGGTTGCGATATGCTGCTTTCCGAGGATTTCACGGCAGGCGCAAGCGTCGTCGGCATCCTGGTGGTCGACCCCTTCACCACTGCGCCATCCGTTCTCGGCTGACTACTTTTCAGCCTTCGCCTTCCCCGCCCCCTTCCGTCTTCTCCCTTCTTCGTCCGCCGCCTTAAGGGCCTCGCGCACGAGCCCGGGGGTTATCTTCACGGGCTCGTTGTGGATGCTTTCCTCGGGCGCGCAAGCCTTTTCGGCCACGCGCAAAAGGTCGTCGTCCGTCGCCCCGGCGAGCCCCAGGTCCGCCAGGGTGGTGGGCAGGCCCACGGAGGCGCAGAAGGCGTAGACCTCGTCCACCAGCGGGCCGGGCCTGTCCGTGAGGAAAAGGGAGGCGAGCGTGCCGAAGGCCACTTTCTCGCCGTGCCAGAGCGTTCGCGTCTCGGGCAGCGCGGTCAGGCCGTTGTGGATGGAATGGGCCGCGGCCAGGCCGCCGCTCTCGAAGCCCAGGCCGCTGAGCAGCGTGTTGGCCTCCACCACCCGTTCCAGGGCCTCGCCGACCACGCCCGCCTCGCAATCCCCGCGCGCGGCCGCGCCCCAGTCGCGCACCGTCTCGTAGCAAAGCCGGGCCAGGGCCTGGGCGGTCATGGAACCGACGTCCCCGGCGATGTTGCGGCCACGGCTTTTCCGGCAGGAGTCGGCCTCGAACCACGTGGCCAGGGCGTCGCCCATGCCCGCCACCAGGAAACGGGCCGGGGCGTGGGCGATGACCTCGGTGTCCACCAGGACCACGTCCGGGTTGCGGGGCAGGATGTCCACCCGTTTGAATTCGCCTGCTTCCGTGTAGACCACGCAGACCGAGCTGCACGGCGCGTCCGTGGAGGCGATGGTGGGGACGACGGCGACGGGGAGGCCCGCCCGCGCTGCCACGGCCTTGGCCGCGTCCAGGGTCTTGCCGCCGCCCACGGCCGTGACCGTCTCGGCCCTGAACTCGCGCACGGCCGCCAGGAGCCGTTCGATCTCCGCGTCCGTGCATTCCCTGCAGAAGCGTTCGACCCGCACGGCGCCCGCCTGCCCGATCCCGGGCAGGATGGGCCGGAGCACCTGCTCAAGAGGGTGCGGCGAGGCAACCAGAACATGGCGGCCGCCCAGGCGGGAAAGTTCCGCGCCGAGGCGGGAGACCGCCCCCGCCCCCTGCATGTAGCGGCCGGGAAACAACGTGGTGCTGATCATGCGCTCTTCCTCTTGCGGTGACGTTCACGCCGCGCCGCGGCGGGCCGCAGTTCCCTCCTATCCCTTGCGGCGACGGCTGCGCAAGCCGGGAAGGACGCCCGCGCCGCTCTCACTCTCCCCGTCCCGTCCGCAACTCAGCCGCGCCCGCCGACTTCCCGTCGAACAGCACGTAGGCCGTCCACGTCCCGGGCAGGCTCGCCAGGGCGTCGGCCGGGAGCAGGCCGACCAGACCCTCCACCGTGCCGCCGGGGTGGGGGAAGGCCTGGCCGGAGTGGAACACGCCAGAGGGGTCCACGAGCACGACCTCGATGGTCCCGGCCGGAGCGTCCTGGAGCGCGAAGCGCAAGCCCACGGGCTCCCGGCCCGCGGCCTCGGGACCGGGCAGCGCGGCCAGGGGCTCGTGCCGCGCCCCCTCCCGGGCGAACCGGACGCCCGACGCCCGCAGCGCGCCCTGCGGCGGCGGGGCGTAGCGCGGGATCCCGCCCGGCTTTTCAGGCGGGCCGTAGAGGCGCTGGACCGTGGCCGCATCGTCCGCGCGCGGATAGAGAAGATTGGTGTAGGGGGAGGCGAACATCACGGACCAGGGGTCGTCGCTGTGCCCCAGGCCGATGACGTGACCGATCTCGTGCACGAGCACGGCCAGGGTCCGCGACGCGGTGTGCGCGTCGCTCCCGCCCTCCCAGTCGAAGAGACGGGCCAGACGCACGCGGGCGTCGGTGAAGGGCAGGTAGCCCCTGGCCGCGATCTCGGACGGTGTCGCGGCCCAGGCGGGACCGGCCTCGGCCGCCGCGCCGTCGCCCCGGCCGCCGCCCCAGCCCACGAGCAGGGTTCCGGGCACGCTCTTCCAGACCGGCGCGTCGCTGCCGCCCCGGTATTCGAAACGCACGCCGCACACGCCCTCCCACTGCCCCATGGCCTCACGCAGCAGCCCGGTCACCAGGGCCTCGTCCCGGAGCCCCTCGGGCGCTCCGGCCGGGTTGTAGACCCAGGGCACGATCCCGTCCGGCCATTTGCCGAGGTATTCGCGGCCGTCCGGTCCCCGCCACGTGGCCAGCAGGCTGCCCGCAAGACCCGGCGCGGCGCACAGGAGCAGCACGGCCAGGGCGGCCGCGGCGAGCCGGAAGGTCATGGCCCGAACTGCTGCCGCACGTACTCCAGCGCCTCGCGCACGCTGAGCCGACGCGAACTGGGGCCGACGCGGACGTAAAGGGATTCCTCGGCGTTGTCCTCGCGCAGGAAGACCGGCCGGGGGCTGGGCCGCACCGCGACGAGGCAGACCGTGCGGCCTCCTGCCTGCTCGAAGGAGAGGTCCACGAAAGGCGACACAGCCTTGCCCAGGGCCTTCTCGGCAAGCTGCCAGAAGTGCAGGGCGAAACGGTCCGGGTTCTCGAAGCCGTCCGTCTCGATGCCCTCGACGCCGCCGTCGTCGCGCACGCCCAGCAGCAGCGCGCCGCCCGCCGAATTGAGATAGGCGGCCACGGTCTTGAGCGCGGCATGGGAGACGCGCGGGTCGTTCTTGCCGGTCATGAGGTTGCGGCGCAACGTGGATTTGAATTCCACCCCGTGCCCCTCGCCCTGGGCGATGAGGCCGCGCACGCGCGACGGCGCGGTCTGGCCGTCCGGGGACAGGGCCGCGAACTCGGCGGCGCGCGCCGCGTCGTCGCGCAGCCTGTGGTAGAAGGCGCTCCAGTCCGCCTCCCGGCGCGACCTCCAGGTCAGGCATATGACCGCGTTGGCGTATTCGGCGGGCGTGAAGCCGCCGTTCGCCACCATCTGCGCCAGGAGCGGCCCGCTGCCGTGCGCCTCGGCCAGCAGCCGCACCGCGGCCCGGCGCGAGGCCGGGGCCTCGCGCAGCATGTCCAGGGCCGTGCGGCGGTAGAGTTCGAAGTCCGCGAACAGCTCGGCCTCGCCGCTGCTCAGGCGCTCCAGGAAGCGGGCCGTGGCCAGGCGCACGGCCATGACCACCCCGCCCGTGTGCAGGGCCAGCTCCGGCAATTCGCCGTCGCCGGGCAGCTCGGCCATTCCTCCCTCGTCGGCGTTCCGACCGGCCAGGGCCGGATGGCGGGAGCGCAGGAGCGGATCGCGCCCGAGCGCCTCGTGCGCCCAGTCCGCGAAATCCTCCGGGGCGGCCTGCGCCGCGTCGAGCTGCAGGCAGAAGAGCGCGAAAAAGGAGACGGCCGCGCCGTCCGGCAGGGTCATGGCGTCGCGCACCAGGGCGTCGAGGAAACGCAGGCTGGGCGAACCGATCGCTTGCCCGCCCGGGGTGCGCAGCATGCCCTCCGGGCCGGAGACCGCGTAGCCGTCCCCATGGGCCGCGACGTCCAGGCGGCCCGCGCCGCACGTCGGCAGGAGCGGAGGCGGCGTCCAGGCGCGGGGAACGGGGCTCATGTCCGCTGCAGGACCAGGGTTCCGGCCAGGATGTCGTGCAGGGCCTGCCGACGCCGGGTGAAGGCGGCCATGATGTAGCCCAGGAGCAGGAGGATGCCTGAGAGAAACTTGGCGAAATAGCGTCCCGTGGCCCGGCCGAAGCCGATGCGGCCGCCCTCCATATCCGTGACGACGAGGCCCATGGTCCGCTTGCCCGGCGTGGCCTGCCAGGGCGAGGATTCGAAGAGCGCGAACCAGCCCCAGGAGAGGCAGATGCCCACGATCATGAACATGTCCTCGAAGGCCCCCTCGCCCGCCGCCTCTCCGGCCGGGGATACGGCCAGCGCCAGCCCGAGCAGCACCCCCACGGCCCATGAGGCCACGCCCAGGAGGAACTGGTCGATGATCAGCGCCACGAGTCTGCGCCAGAAGCTTCCGTATGCGCCAGGGCCCTCGCCGGACGAGGCGCGCCGGGCGCGCAGGCGCTCCCAGCCGTCGTCGCCGTCCTCCTGTCCGGGGCCGTGCGCCTCCGGTCCGGGGGCGGTCATCCTGGCCCCGCAGGCAGGGCAGAACCTGGCCGTATCGTCGGTCTCCGTGCCGCATCCGGGGCAGCGCATCCAGCCTCCTTGGCTCGTTGTCGGTCGGTGCGGCCCGCCGCAGGCCGCACCTGTCTATAGGGTCTGCCCCTCTTCCCTGGCAAGACCGCCGTTTGGGCCATCCGGCCCGTCCGCGTTGAGGATCACGGCGAAGGCGCTCCAGAAGACCCAGACGGGCCTGCCCGGCGCAAGCCCCAGATCCTGGGCGCTCGGGCTGGTGATCACGGCGCAGATGGCCGTGCCGTCCGGAAGTTCGGTGACCACCTCCGTGGTCACCTCGCCCGCGCGCAGGCTCGCCACCATGCCGCAAAAGGCGTTGTCCGCGCCCTGCACGGCCCGGGGCGGGCGTTCGGGGTGCGCCGCGTCCGCCCGCGCCAGCAGGACCCAGGGAGCCTTGATCTCGGCCGTGACCATCCGCCCCTGGCGCAGTCCCAGGGAGTCGAGCGACCCCATCGTGATCACGGAGGAGAGGCGCTGCCCGCCCACGGCCTCGATCTGCACCAGGGCCTGCACCTCGCCGCGCACGATGCGCGTCACGCGGCCGAAGAAGGCGTTGCGCGCCGAGGTCCGCCGCCGCTCGCGGTCCAGGAAGCGGGCCACCATGCGCCGCGCCTCCTCGTCGGGCCAGTCGTGCCAGGCCGCGGTCAGCACGGGGCTGGACTGCCCCAGGGCGCGCTGCACCACGGGCAGGGGCACGCCGCCGCCCAGCATCTCCGCGGCCCGCGAACGCCTGAGCACCGTGGGGCTGGAAAGTTCGCGCGGCAATCCGGCGGCCGCCGCCCGTTCGGCAAAGGTGCGGCGCACCTGGCCCTGGTCCAAGGCCAGCAGCCGCCCGGCCAGACGTCCGGCCCCGGGATGCGCGGCCAGGACCGCGACCTCGGCGCAGACCTCGGGCGGAAGCTGCGCCTCGCGCCCGGCGAAACGGATCACGCCCGCGGCGCAGTCCAGGTCGCGCCGCTCGTCCAGCCCCAGGACTTCGCCCAGCCGCGCGCCGGTGGCGCGCAGCAGCAGAAAGACGCAGAGCAGCCGCAGCCGCGAAAGGGCCACGTCCGGCCGTAGAGCGGCCCCGGCCCAGTCGCGGAAGGATTTCTCCAGCGCCGCGAGTTGCACCGTGTCCAGGCGTCGCGCCGCCGCGCCCTCCGGCTCCTTTCCGGCGGCCTTTCCCGTAGCCGCCCCTTGTCCGCCTCTGCCCATGCGCTGCGCCATCATCGCTCCGTTGCCGCCGATTTTCGGGACGGCGTTCATTTTCTACGTGACAGTAGCCTGAAATACCGCTAGAACGGAATTGACACGAAAATACATGTTTTCGTGACAACAGACAACCGGCCCCCCGCGCCAGTCTGCCGGACCGGATGCCACGCCGGGGCCGCCTCCCGCAAGGAGGACGCCATGCACTTCGCCGTCGCGGGCATCGATGTCGCGCCCTGGACGCCTCCCCTGGTGGCCTTCGTCATCTCCTTCTTCACCTCCATGGGCGGCATTTCAGGCGCGTTCCTGCTGCTCCCCTTCCAGATGTCCTTTCTGGGGTATACCAACCCCTCGGTCAGCGCCACCAACCAACTCTTCAACGTGGTCGCCATCCCCTCGGGGGTCTACCGCTACATCCGCGAGGGGCGCATGGTCTGGCCCCTGACCCTGGTCGTCGTCCTGGGCACCCTGCCCGGCGTTTTCCTCGGGGCCATAGCCCGCGTGCGCTGGTTGCCCGATGCGCGCGACTTCAAGTTCTTCGCGGGCCTCGTGCTGCTCTACATCGGTCTGCGCATGGTGCGCGACCTGCTGAAGAAGAACAGCGGCGGCAAGGCCCAGGCCGAAAAGCGCTTCCAGGAGCTGGTGGCGGCGCACAGGAAGCTCGCGGCCGAGGCGCGCGAGCCCCTGCCCACTGCCAAGGTCCTGGAGTGCTCCCTCAGATGCGTGTCCTACGAGTTCTACGGCGAGCGCTACTCCGTGTCCGCCCCCGGCATCTTCGCGCTCAGCCTGGTGGTGGGCGTCATCGGCGGGGTCTACGGCATCGGCGGCGGGGCCATCATCGCGCCCTTCTTCGTCTCGGTCTTCGGGCTGCCGGTCTACACCGTGGCGGGCGCGGCGCTCATGGGCACCTTCGTCACCTCGGTCTTCGGCGTGGCCTTCTACCAGGCCATCGCGCCCTTCTATCCCGAGCTTTCCGTGGCCCCGGACTGGGCGCTGGGCCTGCTCTTCGGCGTGGGCGGCATGGCGGGCATGTACCTGGGCGCGCGCTGCCAGAAGTTCGTCCCGGCCAAGGTCATCAAGTGGGGTCTGGCCGTGGTCATCGTCTACACCTCGGGCAGCTACGTGCTGGCCTGGTTCCGATAGTTCCACGCCAGGAAGCGATGGACAGCCGCGCACATGGCGGGCTACAAGGCCCGCCATGTGCGTCCGCGCCCTGCTCCTCGCCCTTGCGGCGCTCCTGCTCCCCTGCAGCCCGGCCGCGACACAGGAGCCCTCCCTCTCCCTCCAGGCAGGCGAGACGCCGCGCGACTTCGACATCAGGGGCCGGGACGGCGCGCTCATCCGCGTCAGCCACCAGAAGCTCCTCGCGCCCGGCACGCCGGACCGCGCGGACATCTGCTTCGCGGTCAGCTCCCTGCTCGCCCCGGGCAAGACCTTCGTCATGAACCAGGCTCCGGTCTACATCTACGACGGCTCCAACCCCGGGCCGGAGTGCCGCGGTCTGCTCACGGACTTCGACTACGATTCGTACGACATGGCGCGGGACCGCCGCAGAAACATGGGCGCGCGCGCCGACGCCTACGGCAGGCGCGCGCCGAACCCCAAGGGTTGGGCCGTGCAGATGGCCTTCTACGCGGACGCCGCCATGACGAAACGCATCGACGTGACAAGCACGGAGCAACTCACGGACGCCCTGAACCTCGATTCCGGCGCGCGCGAATTCTTCCTGCCCCTGGCCGCGGGCTGGCGCACCACTCTCTTCTGGCTGCGGGACTGACCGGCCGGGCTATTTCGCGCGCAACACGAGCCGCCAGGAGGCGTCGTAGAGGCGCAGGGTCGTCCAGCGCAGGCCCCCGCCCGCGCCGCCCTCGGACTCCGCCAGGATGCGTCCGGCCGTCTGGCCGGTCCCGCCCGCCAGCAACGAGTTCTCCAGATCGAGCCCCACCAGGTCGGGCCGCGAGGCCCAGAGGATGCGGCCGTCGTCCTGCAGCACGGCCGCCACGCCGCCCTCGGGCGGCGCAGTCCCGTCCAGGGCCGCGCCGAAGAACCCCGCGGGCTCCACAAGGATGCTCACCAGGCCGAGCAGCTTCCCGCCCCGCTCCACGGGCCGTTCGAAATCCAGGGCGCGCACGCCCTCCACGCTGACGAAGAGCGCCGAGACCGCGGGCCGCCGCGAGAGGATCGCCCGCTGCACCTGCGGCTGGCCGCCGATGAGCGCGCCCTCGTTCTCCTTGTAGGCGGGCGGCTCCACCAGGAGCATCACGCCCTGCGGGCTCACCGCGGCACAGTCCACGGCCCCGGGCCGTGCGCACAGCGCGAGCAGGGATTCCGACGCCCCCGCCTCGGTCAGCCCGTGCACGGCCAGCGCCGCGGCCGCGGCCACGTGGCCGCGCTCCAGGCCGTCCAGTTCGGACTGCAACGCCGCGCGCATCCGGTCCAGGAGGTCGTCCGTCCGTTCCGCGGAGACGCTCCCGGCCGCCAGGAGGCAGGCGAGAGAAACCGCCGTGCCAGAGAAAAGCATGGCAAACCGCATGGTTGACCCCCTTGCCCACTTCCTAGCACGCTCCCGCCGGGGCGGGCAAGGCCGCTTGCCAGCCGCCCGCTTTGCCGCCATAGTGCGCGCCATGCGCACCATCCAGGTGGTCAACGTCCGCTTCTTCAACGCCACGGCGTGGTACGGCTTCTTTCTCGCCCGCCTGCTGCGCGAGGCCGGGCACGAAACCCTCGTGGTCGGCCTGCCCGGCACCGAGAGCTTCGGCGTGGCCGAGGCCTGGGGCCTGTCCCCGCTGCCCATGGAGCTGAACACCAGCAATCCCCTGCGCATGGCCGGGCTTCTCGCGGACATCCGCGCCCTGGTGCGCGACTTTCGGCCCGACGTGGTCAACTGCCACCGCGGCGAATCCTTCCTGCTCTGGGGGCTGTGCAAGCTGGCCACGAAGAGCTTCCGCCTCGTGCGCACGCGCGGCGACCAGCGCCTGCCAAAGGCCAACTGGCCCAACCGCTGGCTGCACCGCGACGTGGCCGACGCCGTCATCGCCACCAACAGCCGCATGGCCCGCCACTTCGTGCAGACCATGGGGCTGTCCGGCCGCAAGGTCTGGACCATCCTTGGCGGGGTGGACACGCAGAAGTTCCGCTTCGACGCGGCCGGGCGCGAACGCGTGCGCGCCGAGTTCGGCTACTTTCCCTCGGACCGTGTCATCGGCATCGTGGGCCGTTTCGACGACGTGAAGGGCCAGCGAGAGCTGATCCAGGCCGTGGGCATGCTCAGGCGCGAGGGCGTCGAGGGCGTGCGCCTGCTCTTCGTAGGCTTTCCCACGACCATCTCCACGGATGCGATCCAGACCTGGTGCCACGAGGCGGGCATCGCGGACATCGCGGCCGTGACCGGTCCGCGCGAGGACGTGGCGGCCTGCCTCTCGGCCCTGGACGTGGGCGTGTGCGCCTCGCTCTTCTCCGAGACCATCGCCCGCGCGCCCATGGAGATCATGGCCTGCGGCCGCCCGCTCCTGGCCACGAACGTCGGCGTGCTGCCCGACCTCGTGCCGGACCAGGCGCTCTGCCCGCCCGGCGATCCGGCCGCCCTGGCCGCGCTGCTGCGCGGCGTGCTGGCCGAACCGTGGCGGCTTGCCGAGATCGGGCAGGAGGAGGAGCGCATCATGGCCCAGTATTCGGGACGCGACTTCCTCACCCATACCCTGAGCCTCTACGAGGGGCTCCTGAACGGCAACGGCGCCTAGCCGGAGCGAAAACGGGAAACCGCCTATGAACGCAGCCGCGGACGCCGCGCGCCAGACCGTCACCGCCGTGGTCCTGACCTTCAACGGGCAGCGCCTGCTGCGCGAATGCCTTTCCAGCCTCGATTTCTGCGACGAGATCCTGGTGGTGGACTCGGGCAGCACGGACGCGACCCTGGCCATCGCGGCCGAGTTCGGCGCGCGCGTGCTCACCCGCGCCTGGGAAGGGACCATCCCGCAGTTCCAGTTCGCCTTTGCCCACGTGACCACGCCCTGGATCGTGACCATCGACCAGGACGAATACCTCTCGTCGGAGCTGAAGGCGCTGATCGTGGGGAAACTCGAACACCCGGACGGCGCGCCGGGCTACATGGTCAAGCGGCGCTCTTTCTACCTGGACCGCTTCCTGAAGCATTCGGGCTGGTATCCGGACTGGCTTTTCCGGGTCTTTCGCGCGGACGGCTACGTGCTGCAGGGCACCCTGCCGCACGAGGAGTTCCGGCCCAAGGGCGAGGCGGGCAGGCTGCACGCGGACATCGTGCACTACCCCTACGAGGACCTGGCCGAGCACCTGCGCAAAATCGCCAGCTACACCAAGACCTCGGCGGAGATCATGTACGCGCGCGGCAAACGCTGCGGCGTGGCGGGCGCGCTCCTGCGCGCCCTGGGCCGCTTCGTGAAGAAATACCTCTTCAAACGCGGCTTCCTCGACGGCCGCGCCGGCTTCGTCCTGGCCCTCTACGACATGCTCTACGTCTTCCAGAAGTATCTGCTGCTGGAGGAGATGCGCATGCGGGACAGGAACGGCGGCCGGGGCTGACCGTGGCGGCCGCCTAATCCAGGTCGAACAGCCGCTCCAGGTCGTGGCGGGACAGGGCCTTGAAGGCGATCATGGTCTCGGAGCGCTGCACGCCGGGGATGGCGAGGCAGCCGGAGGTGACGGTCTCGGCCAGGGCCTCGTGCTCGCGCACGCGCACGATGGCCACGAGGTCCCAGCGGCCCGCCACGGAGAAGACCTCGTGCACGGCCTGCACGTCCAGGAGCTTCTGCGCGACCTCGTTGATGCGGGCGGGTTCGACCTTCATGAGCACGATGGCGTTGACCATTCTTCACCTCGTCGTCGGCGTGGATTGATGCCGGACGATACACCGCCCGGCCCGGCCTGACAACGCGGCGTCCGGCCGCCCCGCCCCTGGCCGCGAACAGTAACCCCCGGCGCCCGACGGACCATCCGTCGGACGCCGGGGGGACGGCGGTGGTGGCGTCACCCTGTTCAGGCGTCATGTCGTCGCGCGGTGCAGTCCGGCCGCGGCTCGCGCCGCGGCCGGCGTGGCTGCTTGATACCCTCGACCGGCATGGTCCCCTCCCGAAGATCGGGATAGACGCCACATCGTTATTTATCGGCTCCGGCTCGCGCGTTCTTTAGCGCGCTCCTCCCGGATTCCGCTCTTCCCCGGCCAGGACGTCCAGCGCCCGCTCCACTTCCCATTCGTCGTGCACCACGCGCGAGAGCGCCCGCACCAGCAGGTCCGGCCGGGCGTGCTGGAAGATGTTGCGGCCGATGGACAGCCCGGCCCCGCCCGCCAGGCAGGCGTCGTGCGCCATCTGCAGGATGGCCCGGTCGTCGTCCATGCGCGGGCCGCCCGCGATGACCACGGGCACGCAGCAGGCCTCCACGACCCTGGCGAAGCTCTCCAGGGAGCCGGTGTACGGCACCTTGATCACGTCCGCGCCCAGCTCCACGCCCACGCGGGCGCAGTGGGCCACCACCGCCGGATCGTACTCGTCCGCGATGTGGCCGCCGCGCGCGTAGACCATGGCCAGCACCGGCACGCCCCAGTCCGTGGCGCGGCTGGTCACGCCCCCCAGGTCCGCGAGCATGGCGCGCTCGCTCTCGTCCCCCAGGTTGACGTGCACCGATACGCCGTCCGCGCCCAGGCGCAGGGCGTCCTCCACCGTGCCCACCAGGGTCTTGGCGTTGGGAAAGGGCGAGAGCGAGGTGGAGGCGGAGAGGTGGACGATGAGGCCGATGTCCTTGCCGTAGCCGCGGTGCGTGCAGCGCGGCATGCCCTTGTGCATGAGCACGGCGTTGGCCCCGCCCTCGGCCACCAGGTTGACCGAGCCTTTGAAGTCCACCATGCCCGGGATGGGGCCCACGGTGACGCCGTGGTCCATGGGCACGATGACCGTGCGGCCGGTGTTGCGGTTGAAAATGCGTTCAAGCCTGACGGCCTTTCCGAGCAGCATGGGAAATCCTCCCTGCGAGGTTTGCCCGGAAGGGGCGGCGAAGCGCCCGCAGGCCCGAAACGACGGAGGGGCCGCGGGCGTCATGCCCGCGGCCCCTCCGGATCGTGCGCTGTGTATGGACTAGCTGGCACGCTCCGGACAGCCGCGGGCGCTTCTAAAGAAAAAGAAGAAGGAGAAGAAGCGGGCAGGGGGCCGGGTATTCGTGCGCATGACCGCCTTCTAGACCCGGCCTGACCCGCTGTCAATCATTCCGAATCCCGGGGCGCGGCCCGGACGGCGAATTCCGCGCCTTTTTTCCTTTTCGGTCAGCCCGCGGCGTGCTATGCAGTCAAGGATAGACAACCTCATGACGCACGTCGGGAGAACCGCATGGCCAAACGGGCACACACGCGCATCGTCGACGAACTCTGCTACACCTCCGCCGCTCCGGAATCGGAAAAAATCGCCGCGGACATCCGGCGGCACGTGGCCACCACCCTGGGCAACGACTTCGAGCGCCCCAGCGCCTACACCTACGGCATGGGCCTGTCCTACGCCGTGCGCGACCGCCTCATCGACCAGTGGATCAAGACCCAGCGCGACCTCTACAAATACGAATCCAAACGCGTCTACTACCTCTCCCTGGAGTTCCTGCCCGGCCGCTTCCTTGAAAACGGCATCCTGAACCTCGGGCTGGAGGACGACGTGGCCAAGGCCCTGAAGGGCACGGGCATGACCATCGAGGACCTGGCCGAGCAGGAGGCCGAGCCGGGCCTGGGCAACGGCGGCCTGGGCCGTCTGGCCTCGTGCTACCTGGACTCCATGGCCACCCTGCGGCTCCCGGGCTACGGCTACGGCATCTCCTACGCCTACGGCATCTTCCGCCAGGACATCGAGGACGGCCGCCAGGTGGAGCGCGCGGACAACTGGCTGCACTACGGCACGCCCTGGGGATTTCAGCGCACCAAGCACCTCTACTCCGTGCACTTCGGCGGACGCGTGCGGCCCTACACCGACCACGCGGGCAACATCCGCTACCACTGGGTGGACACCCAGCGCCTGAAGGCCATGGCCCTGGACATCATGGTGCCCGGCTACAAGAACGGCTTCACCACCAACATGCGGCTGTGGGTGGCCAAGGCGGCCAAGGCCTTCGACCTGCAGTTCTTCAACTCCGGCGACTACATCGGCGCGCTGGAGAACAAGATCAGGTCCGAGAACATCTCCATGGTCCTCTACCCGGACGACCGCGAGGAGGCGGGCAAGGAGCTGCGGCTCAAGCAGCAGTATTTCTTCGTCTCCGCCACCATGCAGGACATCGTGCGCCGCTTCCGCAAGAAGGGCGCGCCCTGGACCGCCCTGCCCGAGCACGTGGCCGTGCAGCTCAACGAGACCCATCCCTCCATCGCCATTCCCGAACTCATGCGCATGCTCATCGACGGCGAGCACCTGGACTGGGACGAGGCCTGGTCCATCTGCGTGCGCACCTTCGCCTACACCAACCACACCGTGCTCCCCGAGGCCCTGGAGAAGTGGCCGGTGGAGTTGATCGAGCGCCTCCTGCCGCGCCACATGCAGATCATCTACGAGATCAACCGCCGCTTCCTGCAGGAGGTGGCCATGCGCTACACCGGCGACGTGGAGCGGCTGCGCCGCATGTCCCTCATCGAGGAAGGGCAGGAGAAGCAGGTGCGCATGTCGCACATGGCCATCATCGGCAGCCACAAGGTCAACGGCGTGGCGGCGCTGCACTCGGAGCTGATCACGCGGACCATCTTCCGCGACTTCTACGAAATGTACCCCGAGCGCTTCATCAACATCACCAACGGCATCACCCCGCGCCGCTTCCTCAAGCAGTGCAACCCCTCCCTGTCCGGGTTGATCTCGAAAAGGATCGGGGACGACTGGCCCACGGACCTGGAGAAGCTGCGCAGCCTCGCCCCCCTGGCTGCGGATACGGGCTTTCGCGAACAGTGGCTGGAGATTCGCCGCCGCAACAAGGAGCGGCTGGCCGCCACGATCAAGGACCTCACCGGCGTGGAGGCCGACCCGGCCAGCCTCTTCGACGTGCAGGTCAAGCGCATCCACGAATACAAGCGCCAACTCATGAACTGCCTGCACCTGATCACGCTCTTCAACCGCCTGCGCGACGACCCGCACCTGGACATCACGCCGCGCACCGTGATCTTCGCGGGCAAGGCCGCGCCCGGCTACTGCATGGCCAAGCTGATCATCCGGCTGATCAACGCCGTGGCCTACGCCGTGAACACCGATCCCGCGGTCAAGGGGCGGCTCGCGGCCTGCTTCCTGCCCAACTACTCGGTCTCCCTGGCGCAGCAGATCATCCCGGCCTGCGACCTCTCGGAGCAGATATCCACCGCCGGCATGGAGGCCTCGGGCACCGGCAACATGAAGTTCGCGCTCAACGGCGCGCTGACCATCGGCACCTACGACGGCGCGAACATCGAGATCCTGGAGGAGGTCGGGGCCGAGAACTTCTTCCTCTTCGGCCTGCGCGTGGAGGAGGTCATGGCCAACCGCAAGGACGGCTACGACCCGCGCGCCGTGTACGAGAGCACCCCGGAACTCAAGCGGGCCATCGACATGATCGCCTCGGGCCATTTCTCACCCGAGGACACGGGCCTGTTCGCGCCCATCGTGCGCTCGCTGCTGGACGGCGGGGACTTCTTCATGGTCCTGGCCGACTACGCCGACTACGTGCGCACCCAGCACGAGGCCGGGCGCATCTTCGCCGATCCCCACAAATGGGCGCGGCGCTCCATCCTGAACACCGCGGGCATGGCCAAGTTCTCCTCGGACCGGGCGGTCTTGGAGTACGCCCGGGAGATATGGGGCGTGCAGCCGCTGCCGTAGGCGACGCGCGCGGCGCAGGGAGGCGGGGTTGGCCGGGCGCGTCTTCGAGGTCCCCTTCGAGCCGGACGAGGCCTGGGTGGAGGCTCTGGCCCCGCGCCTTTCCCACATCCGTGCCCTGTACTTCGGCCTGCACCTCAGGCCGGGCCTGGACGCCCGGTTCCAGGCCCGGCGCTACGCCCCGGAGCGGCTCGCCGGACTGCTGAACAGGCTGCCGGGACCGCGCCGCCACGCCCTGCTCAACGCCGCCTTCCAGCCCGCGGGGCAGTATGCGGACAAGGCCTTCCTCGGCGAGATCGCCCAGGCCCTGGAAACCCTGCGCGCGGCCGGGGCGCTCGACGCCGTGGTCTATGCCGACGCCCTGCTCCTGCGCGCCCTGGGCGACCACGCGCCGTCGCTCTGCCAGGGGCTGCCCGCGCAGCCCAGCGTGAACCTCGGGCTCGATTCCCCGGCCAAGGTGCGCGCCCACCTCGATTTTCTCGCCACCACGCCCTTCGCCCCGCCGCGAAGCCTCATCGCGGACCGCGGCCTGAACCGGCGGCCCCAGGCCCTGGCCGAGCTGCGCGCCTGGCTCCTGACCGCACTGCCGGGAGCCGAGCTTGGGCTCCTGGCCAACGAGGGCTGCCTGCGCCACTGTCCGTTCAAGCCCGCGCACGACGCCGTGACCGCGGCGGCCGGGCACTTCGGCGGGGCCGAGGCCTGCTGGCCCGCGCTGCGTGAGCAGGGCTGCCTCCGGCTCCTCGCCGCCGAGCCGTGGAAGGCGCTGGCCTCGCCCTTCATCCGGCCCGAGGACGCGGGCGCGGCCCTGGCCCGCGCCGACTTCCTCAAGCTCTGCGGCCGGGGCCGCCCCCCGGACTTCACCGCGCGCGTCCTGGACGCCTACGCCGCAGGGGACGGGGGGGACGACCTCTTCGCGCTCATGGACACCCTGGCCGAACTCGCCGTGCTCTGGCGGCTCGAATCCGCCCGCCTGCCCGCGGGCTTCGCCGCCACCTTCGCGGCCTGTCCCCTGGACTGCTCGGCCTGCGGCCGCTGCCGGGGCCTGTTCGGGGCCGCGGCGGCGCGCGCCCCGCGCAGCGGTCTTCCGGTCTGAAAATACCGCCTTTCCCCCATTTCCCGCCGCTCCCGCAGGCAGTAGCGTACGTGGCGGGGGAGTCGTCCACGGACGACAGGAGGGGCAATGGTTTTCTCCGCGCTGGAGCGGTTGCGCGCGCAGCACGCGCGCGAGGTTCTCGCCGCGGCCCGGCAGAACGGCAAGGACGTCCTGTGCCCCTGCTGCGGGGCCGCGCTACGTGTGGAAACGGAGCGGGAGGAGGTCTTCGTCGCCTGCGCGCGCTGCCTGTTCGCCGCCTCCTCGGAGCGCTGCGGCGGCTGAAAGGCTTGACATGCCGGACAGCGGGCTTATCCTCGGCCGCACTGCGCTTTGCGAGAGGTGAACGGCCATGCCCATGTACGAATACGCCTGCGACGCCTGCGGGGCCGAGTTCGAGGAACTCGGCAACCTGCGCGACGAAACCTGCCCGCCCTGCCCCGCCTGTGCGAGCGCCGCGACGCGCAGACTCGTCTCGCGCCACTCGCTCAAGACCGGCGTGCCGCCCGTCAAGGGGCTGGACATGGTCAAGCAGATCCACCCTGCCGCCCGGCCCAAGCACCTCAATCGCGGCCCCGGCGGCCCCACCGGCTGCGGCGGCTGCAAGCCGGGCAGCGGCTGCGGCTAGGCCCGCTCCCGATGCGGGGGAGACAACGGCAAAGGCCCGCGGGGATCACCCCCGCGGGCCTTTGCCGTTATTCCGGCCGCAGGCCGCTACCTAGCGGCCGCGTCCGGCTGGAAGATGCCGAAGGCGTTGCCCTCCGGGTCCTCGCAGTAGGCCATGAAGCCCACGCCGGGAATGGCCCGCTTGGGCACCAGGAGACGTCCGCCCGCTTCCGCGATGCGCCGCACCGCCCGGTCCACCGAGCGGACGTGCATGGTCGGGGTTCCGGTGACGCGCTGCGGGGAAGCCGGCCGGACCCGGGCCGACATCTGCCTTCCTCCCGCGACCGTGCCGTCGGCAAGCGCGTATTCGTCATTCCTGTCGCGCCTGAACTCCAGCCCGAAGGCGCTGGAGTAGAATCCGGCCATGCGCTCCGGATTGCTGGCGAAGACCTCGAAATGCACGCTCCTCATATCCACCTCCAAAAAATCGCTTCCGACCGCGCTCTGCGCGGCATCCGGGCGGGGACGACCCGGGTCGCCCCCGCCCGGAAGCTGCGGAGCAGGAGATTTTACAATAACACATGTTGATAAAAAGTACAGCCCCAGGCGGAAAAAACGTTCATGGCCAAGGTGTTACGGGATACTGGCCGGAATGTGGCCTGTGGAAAAAAACTGCCGTTTTGGAAGGATCAGCCCCGGCGGGCGGGCAGGCCGCAGCGGCCGCAGGAGGCGCAGCCGTCCCCGGGGCAGAGCAGCCCCTCGCGGCCCTGTCGGTAGGCCTGCCATTCGCGCCACAGGTGCGCGCGGGCCACGCCCGTGTCCACGATCTCCCAGGGGAAGGCCTCGTCCTTGCCGCGCTCCCGGTCGAGGATGGCGGCCGGGTCGCCCTCCCAGCGCTTGAGGGCCGCGCGCCAGGAGCCCTCGGCCGCGGCCAGCTCCACCAGATCGAGGATGTCCTCCCCCCCCCGCGCCAGCAGGCCCTGCAGCCGCGCGGCGAAGGCGGACTCGCCCTCCACGCGCAGCCCCTTGTAGGGACGGCACAGGGCCTTGACCTCCTCCATGCGCGCGGCGAGTTCGGCCTCGGGCCGCATGGCCGCCCACTGCAACGGCGTGAACGGCTTGGGCACGAGCGGGGCCACGGAGAGTACGGCCACCTCCAGCCCCTTGCCTTTCCTGCCTCGGCCGCGCTCCCGGGCCTCGGCCAGCAGTTTCAGGAACCCGCCGAACTCGGCGTAGTCCGCGTCCGTCTCACCGGGCCAGCCCACGATGAGGTAGAGCTTGAGTTTGTTGAACTGCAGGCGGCTGACGTTCTCCACCACCCCGAGCAGCTTCTCCACGTCCAGGCGCTTGCCCGCGGCCCGGCGCAGCCGTTCGCTCGGCGCTTCCAGGGCCAGGGTCAGGGTGCGCGCACCCGCGTCCCGCAGGAAGGTCAGAAAATCCTCGGACAGGCCGTCCGCGCGCACCGAGGAGAGGGAGAACTTGGTCTTGCGCTCCTTGAGCCAGGCCAGGAAGGCGCGCAGGTCCGGCCAGTCCGTGAGCGCGGTGCCCACCAGCCCCACCTTCTGCGGCCTGGCCGCCTCGACCAGCTCCTTGAGGCGGGAGAGCGAGGCGCGGCGCGGCGGACGGTAGATGGAGCCCGCGGCGCAGAAGCGGCAGCCGTAGGGGCAGCCGCGGTTGACCTCGATGAGGAACATGTCGCGGAAGGTGGCGCGCGAACTGACGAAGGTGGAGTAACACGGCGCGGCGAGGTCCGTGGACAGCCCCCCGGCCGCCACGCGGCGCACCGGCGTTTTGGAGACGCCCGGCACGAGCACGCCGGGCAGCGCGGCCAGACCGGCCAGGACCGCGTCCTTGCCCTCCCCGGCCAGCCAGCCCTCGCGCACGCGCTCCGCCGCGGCCGCCATGCCCGCCTCGGCCTCGCCCACGAAAAAGGCGTCGGCCAGGGGCAGGAGCGGCGCGGGATTGAGAAAGGCCACCGGCCCGCCCACCAGGACCAGGGGCCAGTCCGGGCGCTGCGCGCGGCGCAGCGGGATGTCCGCGGCCAGCAGCATCTCGGCCAGGGCCTTGAAATCCTCCTCGAAATTGACCGAGGCGGCGAGCAGGGCGAAATCGGACAGGGGGGTGGGGGAATCCGCGGACACGGGACGCGCGCCGCGCTTTGGCAGAAAGAAGCGCTCCACGCGCACGCCGGGCAGGGCGGCAAGGATCCGCCAGGCGGCCTGCCAGCCCAGGGTGGAGAGGGCCAGGGGCTCCTCGGCCGGGAAGACCAGGGCGGTGGGCAGGCGTCCGCCCGGATCGGGCGGCTGGGGCGCGCTCGCCCCGAGAAAGATGATGTCGTCTGCGGCGGACGTCACGGGTCTCCTTGACGTGTCCTTCCACGCCCAAAGGGCCCGGGGGGGCGGCGTCCGCATGCCCGCCCCCCCGGGGAGGACCGTGTATGCTTAATCCGCTTGCTTGCGGATGAAGCTCGGGATTTCGAACTCCTCCTCGTCGAAGACGAAGTCTTCCTCGCCCGGAGCCGCGCCCACGGCCGCGGCCTTGGGCTGGGGCCTGGCTACGGCCTCGGCGGCGGCGTCCTGCCCGCCCTGTTTCCAGCGCAGGTAGGTGGGGATGGAGAGATCCTCGTTGCTGAAAGCGCCGGTCGCGCCGCGCGGCTTGACGTGGGCCGGAGCCGAACCGGTGGCCACGGCCACGTTGGCGCGCGAGCGGCCGCCGCGGATGGTGGTCATCTTGCCGTTGCCGGACGCCTCCGCGCCTTCCTGCTCGATGCCGGTGGCGATGACCGTGATGCGCATCTCCTCGCCGGCCTCCGGATCGAAGACCGTGCCGAAGAAGATCTGGGCGTCCTCGTGCGCGGCCTCGGAAATGGTGTTGGCGGCCTCGGAGACCTCGTCGATGGTCATGTCCGGGCCGCAGGTGATGTTGATCAGCACGCCGCGCGCGCCGTCGATGGTCACGTCCTCGAGCAGCGGGCTGGTGATGGCCTTCATGGCCGCCTCCTTGGCCCGGTTCTCGCCGCGGGCGATGCCCGTGCCCATGAGCGCCAGACCCGACTCGCTCATCACGGCCTTGACGTCCGCGAAGTCGAGGTTGATCAGGCCGTGCACCATGATCAGGTCGGAGATGCCCTTGACCGCGTAGTACAGGACCTCGTCGGCCTTCTTGAGCATTTCGAGGAAGGTGGCCTTCTTGGAGGCCAGGGAAAGCAGGCGGTCGTTGGGGATGGTGATCAGGGAGTCCACGTGCTGCCTGAACTCGCCGATGCCCTTCTCGGCCTGCTGCAGCCGCTTCTTGCCCTCGAAGAAGAAGGGCTTGGTGACCACGCCCACGGTCAGGCAGCCCATCTCGCGCGCCACCTGGGCGATGATCGGGGCCGCGCCGGTGCCGGTGCCGCCGCCCATGCCCGCGGTCACGAAGACCATGTCCGCGTCGCCGATGGACTGGCGGATCTGCTCGATGCTCTCCAGGGCCGAGTTGCGGCCGACCTCGGGATTGGCGCCCGCGCCCAGACCCTTGGTCAGCTTGTCGCCGAGCTGGATCTTGAATTCGGCCTTGGACCGGTTCATGGCCTGGCAGTCCGTGTTGGCGGTGATGAAGGTCACGCCGCGCAGCTGCGATTCGATCATGTTGTTCACGGCGTTGCCGCCGCCGCCGCCCACGCCGATGACCTTGATCTTCGCGTTGTTGTCGGTGATCAGTTCGAGATCCATAGTCAGTCCTCCTTGAAGCCCCTGTGCTGGACGGAAAACGCCTCTACTTGATGTCCGAGAACCACTTGCGCATGGTTCCCAGGATGCGGTTGAAGACATTGTCGTCGCGGATGCGGAACCGCTGTTCGACGCCTTCCTTCTCCGCCCCGTACATGAGCAGCCCCACGGCCGTCGCGTACATGGGAGAATTGACCACATCCTTCAGGCCGCCGACGTTCTGGGGGTAGCCCACGCGCGTCGGCAGGTTGAAGATCTGTTCGCCAAGCTCCTGGCAGCCCTCGATGAGCGAGGTGCCGCCGGTGAGCACAACCCCTGCCGCCACCGTATTCTTGAACCCGGACCGGACCAGCTCCTGGTCCACCAGGGTCAGAATCTCCTCGACGCGCGGCTCGCAGATCTCGGCCAGGACCTGGCGCGAAAGCCTGCGGGCCTCGCGGCCGCCCACGCTGGGCACCTCGATGATCTCGTCGGAGCGGACCATCTCGGCCAGCGCGCAGCCGTATTTCACCTTGATCTTCTCGGCCGCCACCATGGGCGTGCGCAGGCCGAAGGCGATGTCGTTGGTCAGGTTCGTGCCGCCCAGGGCCAGCACGCCCGTGTGCTTGATGGAGTCGTTGGAGAAGACCGCGATGTCCGTGGTGCCGCCGCCGATGTCCACCAGGGCCACGCCGATCTCGCGCTCCTCCTCGGTGAGCACGGCCTTGGCCGAGGCCATGGATTCGAGCACGATCTCGGCCACGTCCAGGCCCGAGCGGTGGCAGGAGCGGACGATGTTCTGGGCGCTCGTCACCGCGCCGGTGACGATGTGCACCTTCACCTCCAGCCGCACGCCCGCCATGCCCAGGGGGTCGGCGATGCCACGCTGGTCGTCCACGATGTACTCCTGCGGCAGGATGTGGATGACCTCGCGATCCAGCGGGATGGCCACGGCCTTGGCCGCGTCGATGACGCGCTCCACGTCCTTGGGGCCGACCTCGCCGCCCTTCACCGCGATCACGCCGTGGGAGTTAAAGCCCTTGATGTGGCTGCCCGCGATGCCGGCGTAGACCGAACGGATCTCGCACCCGGCCATCAGTTCGGCCTCCTCGATGGCCTTCTTGATGGACTGCACGGTCTGCTCGATGTTCACCACCACGCCCTTGCGCAGGCCCGTGGACGGGCTGGTGCCGATGCCCACGATGTCCACGCCCTCGGGACCCATCTCGCCCACCACGGCGCAGACCTTGGTGGTGCCGATGTCCAGACCGACGACGAGTTCACCTTTCGACTTGGCCATGTCCGTTCCTCTCTTTGCTCCGGCTTATGCGCCGTTCTTCATAAGGCGCACCCACACCCGGCCCCCGGAGGCCTGCAGGTGGCGCGCGAAATTCCATTCGCCGCGGCGGGTCATGTCGTCCGCCACGGCGTCCATGCGGTCCAGGCCCGCCTCCCAGTCGTTCATGTCCAGGGACAGGGAGCGGCCGTCGGCCAGCACCAGCGTGAGGTTCCCGCCGCCAGCCTGCAGCCACTCGATGTCGCGCAGGCCGAAGAACCAGCGGCCCGTGCCCAGCTGGGCCGCGAAACGGGGCATCTCGTCCAGCCAGGACTCGGCCCCGGGCATCAGCTCCACCACCGGCAGGGAGGCGAAGCGGTCGGGCTCCACCGGAGCGATCAGCGCGCCCGTGGCCTCGGCGTAGAAGACCCGGCCGTCCTGCTGCACCCAGAAGGCCGCCTCCTTCTCCGTCAGGGTGAGGCGCAGCATGCCGGGCAGGATGCGCTCCACGGCCACGGACTTGATCCAGGGGTGGGACGAAAGGCGTCCTTCCACGTCGCGGATGTTCAGGCCCAGGGTGTTCTCGTCCGGCCGCACTCCGGCGATCTCCAACACGTCGGTGTAGCCGAGCCGGGAGTTGCCCACGACCTCCACCTGGCGCAGGGCGAAATAGGGATTGGCCGTGAGCCAGCGGTAGCCGAAGAGCAGTCCCAGGCTGAGCGAGGCCACCAGCGCCAGGACCAGACCGAGCAGGGCCAGCCTGCCGACCATCAGCCCAGCGCCCCTGACCACCTTGAACGCCGAGGGTCCGCCCTCGGCGCGCGGCATGCGGCGGGCGTTGCTCTTGCGCTGCTTGGCCCCGCCGCGGGTCAGGGTGATGCGGCCGGTGCGCCGCCCCATGGCCAGGGACGTCATCCCACGATCCTCACTTCCAGCTCCAGTTCGACCCCGAAGCGGGTACGCACCGCCTCGCGGGCCAGGGCGATGAGTTCCAGGGCCTCGGAGGCCCGGCCGCCGCCCGTGTTGACCAGAAAATTGGCGTGCATCTCCGAGAAGGCCACGCCGCCCAGCCCCACGCCGCGAAAGCCCGCGCGGTCCAGCAGCCGTCCGGCGCTCTCGCCCTCGGGATTCTTGAAGGCGCAGCCGCAGGTGGCCGCGGCGATGGGCTGCACGGCCTTCTTGCGCCTGAAGTATTCGGCCATGCCCGCGCGCACCGTCTCTGGATCGGCCCGGTCCATGGACAGTTCGGCCTCCAGCACCAGGAAGAAGCCCGCCGCGCCCGCGGGCGCGAAATGCCGGTAGTCCGCGCGCCATTCCCCGGCCGCGAGCCAGTGGTCGCCCCGCTCCGGAGTCCAGAGGCGCACGCGCGCCATGCGTTCGCAAAAGCTCTGGCCCCAGGAGCCCGCGTTCATGGCCACGGCCCCCCCCACGCTGCCGGGGATGCCGCGCAGCCGCTCCAGGCCCGCCAACCCTTCCGTGGCCAGCCAGCCGAGCAGGCTCTGCAGCTTGATGCCCGAGCCCACGCGCACGGACACGCGCCCGTCGTCCTCGGCCAGACGCTCCGGACCCGTGGCGAGACGCGAGGAAACCAGGACCAGCCCCAGCTCCCCGTCCTTGGCCAGGATGTTCGAGCCCATGCCAAAGGCCAAAGGATCGGCTCCGAGCCCGGCCAGCATGCCGGGCAGGGCCGCGACGTCCTCGTCGTCGCGCACCACGGCCTCGGCCAGGGCGGTGCCGCCCAGACGGAGCGTGGTGCGTTTGGCGAAGGGAACGTCGCGGATGATGTCCATCATGCCTGCTCCAGCCAGCGGGGCCCGACCTGGGTGATGCTGCCCGCGCCCAGGGTCAGCAGCAGGTCGCGGGGCCTGAGGATGCCGGACAGGCCCAGCAGCATCTCGTCCAGGCTCTGGTAGTACTCCACGCGCGTCTTGCTCACCTGCCGGATGCCCTGGGCCAGACTCTGGCCCGAGACGCCGGGGATGGGCGCTTCGGAGGCGGCGTAAATCTCGGTGAGGAGCAGCAGGTCGCAGCCCTCGAAGACCTTGCAGAAGTCGCCGAACAGGGCCTGGGTGCGGGTGAAGCGGTGCGGCTGAAACGCCACCACCAGACGGCGGTCCGGATAGCAGGTGCGGGCCGTCTCCAGGGTGGCCCTGATCTCGGCCGGGTGGTGGCCGTAGTCGTCCACCACGAGCACGCCGTGCTTCTCGCCCTTGAGTTCGAAGCGGCGTCCCACCCCGCCGAAACCGCCCAGGCCCTTCAGGATCATGTCCTTGGGCAGCCCCACCTCCAGGGCCACGCCGATGACGCCCAGGGCGTTCAGGATGTTGTGGCGGCCGGGCTGGTTCAGGGCCACGTCGGCCCAGTGCTCGCCGTCCACCATGACCTTGAAGATGCCGCGCAGGCCCGTCTGCACGATCTGCGCCCGGATGCGGTTCTCCTTGCCGAAGCCGTAGGTCATGCAGCGGCGCTTGATGCGGGGAAGCAGCCGCCTCACGCCGGGATCGTCGCCGCAGACCACGTTCAGCCCCCAGAAGGGGATCTTGTTCATGAACTGGACGAAGGCCTCGTCGATCTCCGCGATTCCGCCCCTGTAGTGGTCCAGGTGGTCGGCATCCACGTTGGTGACCACGGTCAGGACCGGGGCCAGGCAGAGGAAGGAGCCGTCGGACTCGTCCGCCTCGGCGATGAGGTATTCGCCCTCGCCGAGATAGGCGTTGGAGCCGTACGCATTGAGGCGTCCGCCGATGATCACCGTGGGGTCGAAGCCCGCGGCGGCGAAGACCTCGGCCATGAGCGAGGTGGTGGTGGTCTTGCCGTGCGTGCCGGCGATGGCGATGCCCGAGCGCAGGCGCATCATCTCGGCCAGCATCTCGGCGCGCGGGATGACCGGCACGCCGCGCTCCCGCGCCACCTCCACCTCGGGATTGTCCTGGCCCACGGCCGTGGACTTGACCACCACGTCCACGTCCTCGGCCACATTGGCCGGGCCGTGCCCGATGTAGACCGTGGCCCCGAGCTTCATCAGCCGCTTGGTGGCCGCGCCCATGGCGATGTCCGAGCCCGAGACCCGGTAGCCCTGGTTGAGCAGCACCTCGGCGATGCCGCTCATGCCCGCGCCGCCGATGCCGATCATGTGGATGTGCCTGACTTTGGTCTTCATGTCGTTCCTCAGGCCGCCAGGGCCACGCGCTCCAGTTCGTCCGCCACCGCCGAGGCCGCGTCCGGACGGCCCTCGCCGCGCGCCGCCGCGGCCATGGCCGCGAGGCGGTCCGGGCTCCGAACGAGTTCGCCGATCTCGCGCTCCAGCCGCTCCGGGGTCAGTTCCGGCTCGGGCAGCAGCACCGCGCCGCCGCGCGCGGCCAGATAGCGCGCGTTGACCGTCTGGTGGTCGTGCGTGGCGAAGGGAAAGGGCACGAGCAGGGAGGGCAGGCCCGCCACGGTCAGCTCGGCCAGGGTCGTGGCCCCGGCGCGGGCCGTCACCAGGTCCGCCCAGGCGTAGGCCTCGGCCATGTCCTCGATGAACGGGGCCACGCGCGCACCGCCCGTCGCGGCGTACGCCTCCTGCATGCGGGAAAGATCGAGCGCGCCGGTCTGGTGCCACAGCTCCACGCCCAGGCCGCGCAGCCTGGGCCAGGCCGTGGCCACGGCCGAGTTGAGCGCCCGCGCCCCCTGGCTGCCGCCCACCACGAGCAGACGCAGGCCCTGGTCCCGGCGTTCCGGCCGCGCCCGGTCGCGCAGCCCCAGGATGGCCGCGCGCACCGGATTGCCCGTGCGCGCCAGCTTGGCAGCGGGGAAGGCTCCGGTCTCGTCCGGGTAGGTCACGCAGACGCGGGAGGCGAAGCGCGCCAGCAGCCGGTTGGCCGCACCGGGCACCGAATTCTGCTCGTGCACCACGGCGGGGATGCCCAGGGTGCGGGCGGCCAGTACCGGGCAGAAGCCCGCGTAGCCGCCGAAGCCAGCCACCACCTGCGGCCTGAAGTCCGCCAGCAGGCCACGCGCCTGCACGACCCCGCAGGCCAGCAACGCGGCCGCGGCCACGGCTTTCAAGCCCCGCCCGAGCACGCCGCGCACCTTGAGGGCCGCGAACCGCAGCCCGGCTTTCTCCGCCAGTCCGCCTTCCGGGCCGTAGGCCCCGCCGATGAAGAGAATCTCGGCGTCGGGCGCGCGGCGGCGCAATTCCTCGGCCACGGACAGGGCCGGGAAGATGTGGCCGCCGGTGCCGCCGGTGGTCAGGACAGCGCGCCGGATCATGCCGCCGCCCCCACCGGAGCCGCCGCGCCCACGGCGCTGCCCCCGGCCACGCGCAGTCCGGCGCGGCGCGAAAGGTTGAGAAGCAGCCCGAGACAGACGAAGGAAATGATCACCTGCGAGCCGCCGTAGCTCATGAAGGGCATGGGCACGCCCTTGGGCGGCACGGTGCCGAGCACCACGGCCAGGTTGAAGAGGCAGCCCAGGCCGAGGATGAGCGCCAGGCCGTAGGCCGTGAAGCGGTCGCGCAGGTCGTCCTGCTTGAGGGCGATGGTGAAGGCGCGCCAGAGCAGGATGCCGATGAGCAGGATGATCAGGCTCACGCCGAGGAACCCCGTCTCCTCGCCCACCACGGCCATGAGGAAGTCGTTGTGCGCCTCGGGCAGGAAGAAGAGCTTCTGCCGCCCCGCCCCCAGCCCCACGCCGAGGACCCGGCCCGAACCGAAGGCGTAGAGCGACTGCACCAGCTGGTAGCCCGAGGAGGCCGCCTCCTTGAAGGGATCGAGGAAGGCCAGGAAGCGCTTGAAGCGGTAGGGCGAGTGCAGCACCAGCATGACCGCGCCGCAGGCCGCGATGCCGAAGGTGGCGAAGAGATAGACGAAGCGGGTGCCCCCGGCCAGACACATCAGGAAGAGCAGGGCGCAGAGCATGGCCGCGCCGCCGAAGTCGGGCTGGGCCAGGAGCAGCACGCAGAGCAGTCCCGTGACAGCGAAGGGCGGGACGAAGCCGATGGCGAAGGAGCGCACCTTGTCCTGTTTGCCCGCGAAGAAGTAGGCGAGATAGAGCACCAGGGCCACCTTGGCGGGCTCCAGGGGCTGCAGCGAGAAGAAACCGAGGCGCAGCCAGCGCCGCGCGCCGTTGACCGAGACGCCGAGCGGCGAGAAGGCCGTGGCCGCGAAGAGCACGAGGACCAGCAGCAGCCAGAGGTAGGTCCCGCCGTACAGGACCGGGCGCGGCAGGGAGGCGCAGGCGATCATGGCCAGCAGGCCGATGCCGCAGAACAGGGCCTGGCGGTGGAAGAAGTGGTACTTGGTTCCGTAGAACTTCTCGGCCATGATGCCCGAGGCGGAGAGGACCATGATCAGACCCGCGGCGGCCAGCAGGAGTCCGGCGGCCAGCAGCCACCAGTCCACTCCCTGCAGGTTGGCCTTCATCTCGCGGCTCATTGCAGCCCCTCGGCGATGCGCTTGAAGTCGTCGCCCCGCGCCTTGTAGTCCGTGTACAGGTCGAAGCTGGAGGTGCCCGGCGAAAGCAGGATCACGTCGCCCGCCTCGGCCTCGGAAAAGAGCCGCCGCACGGCGGGCTCCAGGGTCGGATGCCAGGAGACGGGCACGGCGTCCTTCCAGGCGGGCTCGAAGATCTCGCGGCTGGCGCCGAACAGGGCCACGGACCGGACGCGCTCCTTGAGCAGCGGGACCAGCGCGGCCGGATCGCCGCCCTTGTACTTGCCGCCCGCGAGCAGGCGGATGGGGCGGTCGAAGGAGAGCAGCGCCGCGGCCATGGCCTCGAAGGTGGTGGCCTTGGAATCGTCCACGAAGAGCACGCCGCGCTTCTCGGCCACACTCTGCAGCCGGTGGGCCTTGGGCTCGAAGGTCGCCACGGCGGCGCGGGCCTGCTCCTCGCTCACGCCGAAGGCCCGCACGGCCAGCCAGGCGGCCTCCATGTTGGCCTTGTTGTGCGGACCGATGAGCCTGGCCGCTGCGGCGAAGCGCTCGGTGGGCACGAAATAGGTGCGCGAGGCCTTGGTGAAGCCGCGGCCCTCAAGCTCGTCCTTCATCTCCAACGGGGCGATGGCCAGATCCCGCGGCGTCTGGCGGGCGAAGATGTTGAGCTTGGCGGCGAGGTACTCCTCCATGTCCGCGTGCCAGTCCAGGTGGTTGGGCGAGAAGTTCAGCAGCACGGCCACCTGCGGCTTGAAGGAGCGGCAGTTCTGGAGCTGGAAGCTCGACACCTCCAGCACCACCACGTCGGCCGTCTCTCCCGAGACGAGATAGTCCGAGAGCGGGGTGCCGATGTTGCCGCCCAGGAAGACCTTTTTGCCCGCGTGCTCCAGCATGTGCGCGATGAGCGAAACCGTGGTGGTCTTGCCGTTGCTGCCCGTGACCGCGATGATCGGCTCGGCCAGGAACCAGGAGGCCAGCTCCAACTCGGCCACGATCCTGTTCGCCGGAACGTCCGCCAGCACGGCGCCCAGGGAGGCGGCGGAGATGCCCGGGGAGAGCACGACCATGTCCGCGCCCGCGAACTGCTCCGCGCGGTGCGCGCCGGACTCGAAGGCCACGCCGGTCTCGGCCGTGAAGGCCTTGACCGCCTCGCCCGGCTCGGCGCTGTCCAGGAGCCGCACGTCCGCCCCCAGGGCCAACAGCAGGCGCACGGCGGCCCGGCCCGAGGCTCCCGCCCCGACGACAACGGCCTTGTGCCCCTTCAGCTGGTCGTTGTGGATCAGTTCGCGCATGTCCGTGCCTGCCTACCTGAGCTTGAGCGTGCTCAGCGCCACCAGGGCGAAGAGCACGGAGATGATCCAGAAGCGGATGATGATCTTGGACTCCGGGATGCCTTTCATCTCGAAGTGGTGGTGCAGCGGGGCCATGCGGAAGATGCGCTTGCCGCCGGTCATCTTGAAGTAGCCCACCTGCACGATGACCGAGAGGGTCTCGATGACGAAGAGGCCGCCGACCACGACCAGCAGGAGTTCCTGCTTGGCCATCACGGCCACGAAGCCGAGCGCGCCCCCGAGGGAGAGCGAGCCCACGTCGCCCATGAAGACCTGGGCGGGATAGGCGTTGAACCACAGGAACCCGAGGCCCGCGCCGAGCAGCGCGGCGCAGAAGACCGTGATCTCGCCCACGCCGGGCACGTAGGGGACTTGCAGGTAGTCGGCCATCTTCACGTTGCCCGCCACGTAGATGAACACGCCGAAGACCACGGCCGCCACCACCGTGGGCACGATGGCCAGACCATCCAGGCCGTCGGTGAGGTTCACGCCGTTGGACGCGCCGACCATGACCAGCACCGCGAAGGGGATGTAGAGCCAGAAGAGGTCGGGCTGGAAATGCTTGAAGAAGGGCACGGCCAGCTTGGTGGAGTACGCCGGGTCGTCCAGGAGCAGCCACACCGCCACCGCGCCGATGGCGATCTGGCCGAGGAACTTGGCCTTGGCCGAGAGCCCCTTGTTCCGCTTCTTGCAGACCTTCAGCCAGTCGTCCCACAGCCCCACCGCGCCGAAGCCCAGGAAGACGAAGAGGGCCAGCCAGACGCGGGTGTTGGCGACGTCCGCCCAGAGCAGGGTGGCCGGGACGCAGGCGGCCATGATCAGCAGCCCGCCCATGGTCGGCGTTCCGGCCTTTCCGGCATGGGCCTTGACGTCCTCGTGGATGCACTGGCCGCACTTGAGCTTGGTCAGCCAGCGGATCATCATCGGCCCGAAGGCGATGGCGATGATCAACGAGGTCAGGAAGGCGTAGATCGACCTGAAGGTGATGTAGCGGAAGACGTTCAGGACGCCGAACTGGTCGGACAGGGGATAGAGCAGGTTGTAGAGCATCTAGGCGTCCCCTCCGGCGGCCGCGCGGGCGGCGCATACGGCCTCGGCCAGGCGCAGGAACTCCTCCATGCGGCAGGAGCGCGACCCCTTGAACAGAACCACGCCCTCGGCAGGGACGGCCGCGGCCCAGGCCGCGGAGAAGGCGGCGGCGTCGGGGGCGACGGCGAAACGGCCGGGCCAGTCGCCGTTGCCCAGGCCCAGGCGCACGGACTCGGCCTGCGCCCCGCGCCAGATCACGGCGGACGCGGCATGGGCGGCGATGAAGCGGCCCAGTTCGCGGTGCTCCCCGGCCGCGCCCGCGCCCAGTTCGAGCATGTCGCCCAGCACCAGGATGAGGGAACGTCCCGCAGCCATCCGGGCGGCGCACTCCACGGCCCGGCGCATGGACAGCGGATTGGCGTTGTAGGTGTCGTCGATGAGGGTCAGGCAGCCGGCCTCGCGGCAGCAGAAGCGGCCTTCCACGGAGACCGGCTCGGCAAGCGCCGCCGCCGTCTCGGCGGCGGGAAATCCGGCCAGCATGGCCACGGCGAAGACCGCCGCGACGTTCTCGGAAAAATGCTCCCCGGGATAGGGCAGTTCGCAGTCCAGCGCCTCGCCCCGGATGTCGAGTCGGAAACGACCCATGCCCGGCCCGGCGCCGTCCCGCCACAGACAGGTCACGTCGGCCGCGACATCCGCCCGGGTGGACAGGGAGACGAGGGCGCGGCGGTGCGCCAGTGCCGCCTCCCACAGTTCAGGGTAGCAGCGGTTGACCACCCCCGTGCCGCCTTCCCGCAGAAACCCGAGCAGCGCGGCCTTGGCGCGGGCCACGCCCTGCAGGCTGCCCAGCCCTTCCAGGTGGGCCGGTCCGATGTTGTGGACCACGGCCACGTCGGGCAGGGCCACCGCGCCCAGCTCTTCCATGTCGCCCAGGCGGCTGATGCCCAGCTCCAGGACCCAGAAGTCCTCGCGGCCCGTGGCTTCGAGGATGGTCAGGGGCAGGCCGAGCTGGTTGTTGAAGTTCTTGTGGTTCCTGGCCACGGTGAAACGGCTCGACAGGACCTGGGCGACCATCTCCTTGAGCGTGGTCTTCCCCGCGGAGCCGGTCACGGCCACCACACGCGCCTTGGCGCGCAGCCGCGCCCAGCGGGCCAGGACGCCCAGGGCCGCGAGCACGTCCGGCGTCACCAGCACCGGGGCGGCCACATCCGGCAGCGGGCGCGCCGCCAGGACGGCGGACGCGCCCCTGGCCACGGCTCCGGCCGCGAAATCGTGGCCGTCGGCCTTGCCGCCGGGCAGGCAGGCGAAGAGGTCGCCGGGACGCGCCTGACGGCTGTCCGCCACGGCGCGCAGCACGGCCACGCCGCCCGCTCCGTCCGGCAGGGGCGCGCCGATGGCGGCGGCGATCTCGGCCAGGCTCAGGCGCATTCCAGGACCTCGCGCACCACGCGGGCGTCGTTGAAGGGAAATTTCAGTTCGCCGATCAGCTGGTACATCTCATGGCCCTTGCCCGCGATCACCAGCACGTCCTCGGGGGTCATCTCCTCCAAGGCCAGACGGATGGCCTCGCGCCGGTCCACCTCCTCGATGACCCGGGCGGCCCCGGCCAGGCCGGGCGTGACGTCCTCCATGATCCGGAACGGGTCCTCGCTGCGCGGGTTGTCCGAGGTCAGCACGGCCACGTCCGCCCAGGCGGCCACGGCCTTGCCCATCAGGGGCCGCTTGGTGCGGTCGCGGTCGCCGCCGCAGCCGAAGACGCAGTAGAGGCGGCGAGGACCGAGGTTCTTCACCGCGGAGAGCACGTTCTCCAGGGCGTCTGGGGTGTGCGCGTAGTCCACGAAAACGTTCAGCCCCTTCGGATTGGGCACCCGCTCCAGCCGTCCGGGCACGCCGTAGAAGTCGGCCAGGACCTTCATGCTCTTGAGCGGCATGCCCATGGCCAGCCCCGCGCCCACGGCGGCCAGCAGGTTCTGGGCGTTGTGCCGGCCCACCAGCGGCGAGCAGAGGTGGAGGACGCGGTCCTCCCAGAGAATCTCCATCTCCAGGCCCGCGGCCGTGGCCGAGAGCAGGCGGCCGTGCAGCGCCCTGAAGCGCCCCTCCGGCGGCTGGGTCAGGCCGTAGCCGATGGCTTCGCCCGGAATGGTCCGCAGCAGCATGGCGCAGGCCGGGTCGTCCCAGTTGAGCACGGCCACGCGGCCGGGCCTGGAGTACTCGGCGAAGAGCCGCGCCTTGGCCGCGAAATAGGCGTCCATGGTGCCGTGATAGTCCAGGTGGTCCTGGGTCAAGTTGGTCATCACGGCCACGTCGTAGTGCAGCCCGGCCACGCGCGCCTGGTCCAGGGAGTGGGACGAAACCTCCATGACCACGGCCTCGACGTCCACGCGGGCCATGTTGGCGAGCAGTTCGTGCAGCTTCCAGCAGTCCGGGGTGGTGAGCTGGGACTCGATGACCACGCCCGGCCAGCGGTAGCTGATGGTCCCCATGACGCCCGCCCGGCGGCTGTTGGCGGCCAGCAGGTATTCCACGAGGTAGCTCACCGTGGTCTTGCCGTTGGTCCCGGTGACGCCGACCAGCTTGAAGGGGTGCGCGGCGGTCCGGAAGTAGGCCGCGGCCAGCTCGCCCAGGGCGCGCGCGGGCTCGGGATGCAGGACCAGCTCGGCGGCGGCGTTCGCGGGCCAGTGCTCGGCGCTGCGCGCGACCACGAAGGCCGCGCCCCGCTCCAGAGCCTGGGGGATGAACGCGGCGCCGTCCACCTTGGCGCCGGGAATGGCCACGAAGACGTCCCCGGGCCTGACCTTGCCCGAGTGCGTCCAGACCATGAGCCCCCCGCCGACCTTGGCGAGCAGATCCGACCATTGCCTGTTCACGACCGCCATATCAGGATTCCGCATACCCTTTGAGCCACAGGGTGAAAGGTTGGGCCTGCCCGGGCCAGGGGTCGCCCGCGGACGGGCTCTGCCGCTGCACCACCGCGCCGCGGCCTTCGAGCTTGGGCACCACGCCCTGGCGCGCCAGGATCTCTATGGCCTTGCGCAGGGGCAGGCCGCGCACATCGGGCACACGGTCCGCCTCCGCCACCGGCTCGGCCTGTCCGGCCTTGGCGACCACGGCGTGGCTCCCGGAAACCGCGGCCGCGGTCTGGACCTGGGCCGGAACGGCGGGCGCGGCCTTGGCCTGCTCCACGACTCCGGCGTCCTTCACCGGCAGCTGGCAGGTGTAGGCCAGGGCCCCCAGGGCCACCTCGCGCACCACGGGGAGCGCCACGGTGGAGCCGTAGAAGGCCCGGGAAGGATCGTCGACCATGGCCAGGATCAGATATCTGGGCTTGTCCCCGGGGAAGAAGCCCACGAAGGACGAAAGATAGTTCTTGCCGTATCCTCCGCCGGGCAGGGCCTTCTGCGCCGTGCCGGTCTTGCCGCCCACGAGCATGCCGTCGATGCGGGCCTTCACGCCCGTGCCATCCTTGTGCACCACCTCGATCATCATCTCGCGCACGGAGCGCGCCACCGAGGCGTCGAAAACGCGCTGCCCCGGCTCGTCCGGGGCCTTTTCGTCCAGGAACAGGCGCAGGGGCTTGGCGATCCCGTCGTTTGCCAGACAGAGATAGGCCTTGGCCAACTGCAGGGCCGTCACGCCGATGCCCTGACCGAAGGAGATGGCCGCCACGTCCATGTCCCGCCACTCGCGGGGCGGCCGCAGCAGCCCCCTGCCCTCGCCGGGCAGGTTGAGTCCGGTGCGTTCGCCGAAACCGAGCCGGGCGAGGTAGCCGGAATAGGCCTGCGCGCCCATGTCCAGGCCGATCTTGGCCGTGCCGATGTTGGAGGAGTAGCGGAGGATCTCGGTCACGTTCAGCCAGCCGTAGGAATGGATGTCGTCATTGATGACGTGGTTCTTGAACTTCCACTTGCCGTTCTCGCAGAAGTAGCGGCTCTCGGGCTTGACGCGCTTCTCCTGGAGCGCGGCCGCGATGAGAAAGGGCTTGAGGGTCGAGCCCGGCTCGAAGATGTCCATGGCCGCGCGGTTACGCATCACGTCCACCGGCTGTTTGCGGTAGACGTTGGGGTTGAAGAACGGGAAGTTGGCCAGGGCCAGGATCTCGCCCGTGGGCACGTCCACCACCAGGCACGTGCCCGCGCGGCCGTTGTGGTGCTCCACGGCGCGGGCGAGCGCGGCCTCGGCCAGGTCCTGGATGTGGGCGTCGATGGTCAGGGTCACGTCGCGGCCGTCTATGTCCATCTCGCGGCCCTCGGCGTCCAGGTACAGACGGCGGCCCGCGGCGTCGCGCTGGACCACGAACTCGGCCTTGCCGCCCGCCAGCACGCCGTCGCGCGAGCGCTCCACGCCTTCGATGCCCTTGCCGTCCAGGTCCGTGAAGCCCAGAAGCTGCCCGGCCAGATGGTTGTTGGGATAGAGGCGGCCGTACTCGTGGGTCAGGTAGACGCCCTTGAGCTTCTGCTCCGCGATCTCATGGGCCGCGCGGTCGTCCACCGCGCGCGCCGCCCAGACGAAATTCCTGCCGCTGTTCAGGCTGGCGCGCATCTCGGACGCGGACTTGCGCAGACCCTCGGCCAGGGAGCGGGCCACGGCGTCCCTGTTCTCGACCTCCACGGGCCGCACGTAGATGGAGTTGAAGCGGACCGTGCGCGCCAACTGGCGGCCGTTGCGGTCGAGGATGTCGCCGCGCTCGCCGCGCTCGAACTCCGCGGCCAGATGCTGGCGGCGGGCCAAGTCGGCCAGCCACTCGCCCTGGACGAGCTGCACGTATCCGGCCCGGCCCCAGAGCGCCAGCCAGACCAGACCGAACAGCACGGCCACGGCGCAGATGCGCCAGCGGCCGTCGCCGGGCCGTTCGACCCGCTCGGTCTTCCTGGGCTTGGCCTTCTTGTTGATCGGTGCGCGCCTGGTCATTCTGCGCCGGGCTATCTGCCCGCCTCCACGTGCCTGATCTGTCCGGGCCTGGCCTGGGCCAGACCGAAATTCTGCGCCAATTCCCGGATGCGCTGCGGCGAGAGCAGGTTGCCCTTCTCCACTTCGAGCTTGGCCACCAGGGCCGACTTGTTCTGGAGCTCCCGCTCCAGCCGTTCGATGCGGTAGGCCAGGTCCCAGCGCTCGATGTTCAGCCAGACCAGGGACAGTCCGAGGATCAGCAGGGACCCCAGGAGCACGAGCAGCGAGGTGAACTCGCCCCGGCCTCCGGTCAGGCGGCTAAGCATGGGGGAGCCTCTCGGCCACGCGCAGCTTGGCGCTGCGCGCCCTGGGGTTGACCGCGGCCTCGGCCTCGCAGGCCACGAGCGGACGCTTGGTCAGTATCCGCAGGCGCGGGGCGTGCCCGCAGGTGCAGACCGGCTGGCGCGGCGGACAGATGCAGCCCTGGGCCTCGCGTTTGAAGGCCCGCTTGACCATGCGGTCCTCCAGGGAATGGAACGAGATGACCGCCACCCGGCCGCCCGGGGCCAGCCGTTCGGGGATGCGCTCAAGAAAGAGGGCCAGTTCGCCCAGCTCGTCGTTCACGGCCATGCGCAGGGCCTGGAAGGTGCGGGTGGCGGGGTGGTTGCGCGCGGTGCGGCGCCACTTGGCGGGGTAGGCCTGCTCCACCACCGCGGCGAGGCGGGCCGTGGTCTCGAACGGCTCCTCCGCGCGCGCGGCCACGATGGCCCGGGCGATGCGCCCGGCCATGGGCTCCTCGCCATACTCGGCGATGATCTCGCGCAGGCGTTCGAAAGAGGCCTTGTTCACCAGACTGGAGGCAGGGGCGGCCCCGGAGGAGACGTCCATGCGCATGTCCAGGGGGCCGTCGCGCAGGAAGGAGAACCCGCGCTCGGCCGTGTCCAGCTGCAGGCTCGACACGCCGAGATCGACCAGGGCGCCGTCCAGGCTTTCCCAGCCGACCTGCTCCATGGCGTCCTCAAATCTGCTGAAGGGACCGTGCCACACGCTGAACCTGCCCTCTGCTTCCCCGAGCCGCTCCCGCGCCCTGGCCAGGGCCGCCCCGTCGCGGTCCAGGCCCAGGATTTCAGCCCCCCTCCCCGAGGCTGCGAGAAGCGCCTCGGCATGTCCACCCATGCCGAGCGTTCCATCCAGATACCTGCCGCCGGGACGCGGCCGCAGGTGCTCCACCACTTCGGCGGGCATCACGGGGAGATGCCCCCAGTCGCCCGCCCTGCCGTCTCCGGCCATCTAGAAGGCGACCTCGATGCCCGTGGCCGCTATGTCGTCCGAGACGTTGTCGAAATCCTGGGCCTCGATCTCCTCGAAGCCCGCCTTGTCCCATATCTCGAACTTGAACCCCACCCCGACCAGGACCACGTCCTTGTCCAGGTGCGCGTAGCCGCGCAGGCTCTGCGGCACGAGCACGCGGCCCTGCCGGTCCATCTCGACCTCCTGCGCGCCGCCGATGAAGAAGCGCATGAAGTCGCGCACCTTGCGGTTGGGGTTCTTGATCTGGGCGAATTTGGCCTCTATGGCGGACCACTCGGACAGGGTGTAGCCGACCACGCAGTTGTCGAACTTGGCGAGCATGAGACGCCCCGAGGGATCGTCCTTGAGCAGGACGTCCCTGAACTCGGGCGGGAGCATCAGCCTGCCCTTGGGGTCTATGCTGCGGTACGAATGGCCGCGAAACATGTCTGCCTTCCCTATCCTTCCACTTTCTACCACTTCTTCCCACAACCCTTTCGAGCAACCACCCGAAAAAGTCAACCCCTTCCGCACTTTTTGCCCGATCTTTTTTGCAAGGAGAGCGAGAAAGAAATGCAGCAAAAATTTTTACCATTTATTACAGTGTCTTAAAAACGTCGCCGGAGAAATGCATCACCCCCCTCCCTGCAGTTTTCTGGCGGCCCTCCCGATGCCCCGAAGGCCCTGCCGCGCAGGCTCTTCCACTTTCTCCCACCACCGCTGGAAGGCCCATGGAGCAAGGAAATCAGGCTGCGGCCACGCTCCCGTTCCCGTTTTGGTGGGAATCGCCCTCCGGACAGCGGGCGCATGCAGTGAAACCCGTTGCAGCGCAGTGAACGCTTGCAACAGCCTGTGCGAAACTGTAAGCGTATCGGACCGACTGCGGACTTTCCGCCCTCCGGGCGGGAGTTGCGGGACCGCATCCCGCGCTGCGCGGACTGTGACCCTTTGGCCTCGTGCGCCGGGAGCGGCGCACCGTACCGGGCTCCAACTGACGGAAGTGGCGCATGGCGGATAAGAAGCTGAACGATGTCCCCGAGAACCTGAACGAGGAATACTACCAGATCAACCCGGACATCCTGGGCAGCTTCTCCAAGTACCGCCCGCCCCTGGACATCTTCCGTTTCAGGGACGAAGTCGCGCGCATCGAACCCTACTACAGGGTCGGCGAACGCCTCTCCAACGAAAAGGTCGAGGAACTGGCGAACCTGGTCAGGGAAGGCTACATCTTCGTCTCGCGCCGCGACCACCCGGTCTACGTCAAGCACATCTCCTACCAGCTCGACCTGGTCCTGGTGGACAAGAACCTGAAAGAGCGGGAAATCGCGGACATCTTCGCCCAGGCCCTGATCATGCGCCTGGAGAATTTCCTGGAACAGCCGGTCAAGGCGGTCTTCGACAGGCTGCACGAGGACATCATGGTCCTCACCGAGTACCTGTGGAACGACATCTACCGTTACCGCGCCCTCATCCGCCGCCTGCAGACCGAGCACACCCTGGCCGCGCATTCCTTCAACTGCGGCATCCTCGGCCTCGCGGTCTGGATCCGCGCCAACGCCGACGAGTTCAAGAAGAAGGAGGTCAAGCGCAAGACCTTCGACAACGTCGCGGTGGGCCTCTTCATCCACGACATGGGCATGTGCAAGATTCCCATCTTCCTGCGCAACAAGACCCAGACCCTGACCCGCGACGAGCAGACCAAGATCCTCGCCCACCCCCTGACCGGCATGGAGATGCTGGGCAAACTCGACCTGCGCGTGAAGGAGATCGAGCAGTGCGTGGGGGACCACCACGAACGCATGGACGGCTCGGGCTACCCCCAGAAGACCAAGGGCACGGACATCTCCCAGCTCGGCCGCCTCTGCGCGGCCGTGGATTCCTACTGCGCCATGGTCACCAACCGCCCCTACGCCCCGGCCAAGACCCCGGCCGAGGCCGCGGCCGAGCTGTCGCAGGACGAGAAGCGCTACGACCCTCGCTTCACACGCCTGCTGCAGGCCATGGTCCTGACGGGGCGCTGATGCTGCGGCGGCCTGCCGACTGACGGCAAAGGGCGGCTCTTCCCCGAACGGGAAGAGCCGCCCTTTGCCGTGAACCGGCCTGGACCGCGCCTACTGCGCCTTGACCATCTCCCGGGTGATCTCGCGGAAGAGGTCGCCGATGAAGATCACGCCGATGGGCTTGTCGCCCTCCTCCACCACCACCCAGTTGCGCCGCGACTTGACGAGCTCGTTGAGCACCAGGAGCAGGGGCGCGCTCGGCTTCACCGAAGGGGTTTCCTTGTGCAGGATGCTCCTGACCGACGTGCCGCAGCACATGGTGCAGGCCCGGCCGAAAGCGGCGTCCCAGTCCGCCTCCTCGGCGTCGTTGACGTTCTCCTTGAGCACGCAGTCCTCGGCCGCGCGCAGCACGTCCCAGGCCGTGACCACGCCCGCCAGCCTGCCCGTCTCCGTGGTCACGACCATGAGATGGGCCTCGGGCTGTCCCTTGAGCCGTTCACGCAGCTTCTGCATGACCTCGCCCAGGGCGGCCGTGTCGCGCACGCTCTCGAAATCCTCCCGCATGACGTCCCAGGCCCGCTTGCGCAATATCATCCATGCCCTCCGGGTTCGTGTGTTGCGCCTTGTGCTTTCCCGGCCCCGCCGCTACAAGAGGGCGGTGGCGCACCGGCTGCCCCTCCTCTAACCCGACCACGCCCGCATGCCAAGCATCCGCAAGAGCCTTCTGCAGCTCATCTTCTCCGGTTCCTCCATGAAGCGCTGGAACGACAAGCTCCGGCCCATGGAGCTGTTCGAGGTGGACAAGCAGGCCCACAAGATGATGGTCGCCTGGGTCCTCTATGAACTGAACACGCGCGGCATGCCGCCCGCGGCCAAACTGGCCCTGGGCGAGGCCGTGGTCGAGGGCGGGATCTTCGAATACCTCTACCGGCTGGTGATCACCGACATCAAGCCGCCGGTCTTCTACCAGATCAAGGCCAACCCGGACCAATACGCCCGCCTCACGGCCTGGGTCATGGACCAGCTCACCCCGCGCATCCAGGTGCTGGGAGAGGATTTCGTGGGCCGCCTCAGGGACTACCTCGCGGTGCCCGACCGCCGCGACCTTGCCGGGCGCATCCTCCACGCGGCCCACATCTACGCCAGCCGCTACGAGTTCCATCTGATCAAGGGCCTGAACCCCTGGGACGAGGAGCTTGAGGAGATCGAGGAGGACTTCCGGCAGACCCTCGCGGCCCATTCCGATCTGGCGGGCGTCCCCGAACTCCTGAACGCGGGCTCGCCCCTGGAGCGCTTCGCCAACCTTTGCGGCCGCCTGCGTTTCCAGGCCCGCTGGTCGCAGACCCCGCGCATCCCCGAGACCACCGTGCTCGGCCATCTCTTCGTGGTCGCGGCCTGCGCCTACTTCTTCTCCCTGGAACTCGGGGCCTGCCGGGCGCGCGTCGTCAACAACTTCTTCACCGGCCTGTTCCACGACCTGCCCGAACTGCTGACGCGCGACATCATCTCTCCGGTCAAGCGCAGCGTGGAGGGCATCGCGGACATCATCCAGCAGTACGAGCGCGACGCCCTGGAGCGCCGCGTCTTCTCCCTGCTCCGGCAGGGCGGCGCCCCGGACCTGGCCGAACGTCTGGCCTATTATCTGGGCATCGAGTTCGGCACCGAGTTCGCCACCGTGGCGCGCAAGAAGGACGGCAGGCAGATGCGCGTGGACTGGCAGGCGCTTTGCGAGTCCTACAACCACGACGAGTTCGACCCCAAGGACGGCGGCCTGCTCAAGATCTGCGACAACCTGGCCGCCTTCCTGGAGGCCTACACCGCCCTGCGCAACGGCATCACCTCGGACCAGCTGCAGCAGGCCTTGTGGCGCATCCAGGGGCGCTACGCCCAGGAGCCCTTCCAGCACGGGGTGCACATCGGCGCGCTGCTGGCCGACTTCGACTAGGCCGCCATGACCCTTTCTCCGGAGCCTCCCGCATGAACGAGATTCCAGCGGCCCTGCGCGCCCTGCTGCGCTGTCCGGCCTGCGCCGGGGAGCTTTCCGGCCCTGGGCCGGACTTCTCCTGCCCCGGCTGCGGGACGGACTACGCCGCCACGCCGGACCGCAGGCCCGACCTCAGGCTCCGCGCGCCCAAACGCGTGCGCTGCGAGATCACCCTGGGCGAGCCCCTGGCCGTGCCGGAACAGCTCGACCTCGCCCCCCTGGCGCACAACCCGGCCCAGACCGTGGACTTTTCGGGCATGCCCACGCCCGTGCACCTTTCGCCGCAACTGCTTTCCTGGTTCCCGGCCGCGCGCGGCACGGACGAGGCCGCCCTGGACCTGGGCTGCGGCCGGGGCTGGCACCGCGAGGCCGTGGAGCGGGCGGGCTTCGCCTGGGTGGGCATGGACTTCGCCAACAAGCGCGCGCCCCTGCTGGCCGACGCCCACGCCCTGCCCTTTGCGGACGCAAGTTTCGGCTTCACGGTCTCGGTGGCCGTGCTGGAGCATCTGCGCCACCCCTATGCCGCCCTCTCCGAAATCGCCCGCGTGCTCCGGCCGGGCGGCCGCTTCATCGCCACCATGGCCTTTCTGGAGCCCTTTCATAAGGACAGCTACTGGGGCATCTCGCACCTGGGCGCGCTCTCCCTGCTCGATCATGCCGGGTTCCGCCCTCTGGCCGTGGCTCCGGGGCGAAACGGCATCTACAGCCTGGCCCGCATGGGGCTCTTCGCCGGGCTGCCGCGAAAGACGGCCCACGGCCTGGCCGCTCCCCTGGACTGGCTCTCGCGCCTCTGGTGGATGGCGGGGAAGGCGCGCTGGCCGAAGCTTACGCCGCAATGGCGCAGGCTCATCCTGTCCGGGGACATGACCGTGGTCGCGGAGCGCGGGCCGTAAATTTTCAGTCGGCCTCGCTTGACAGCCCCCTGTAAACCGACTATGCAATCCCTCCTTTGAGTTGATGAATCCGCAAGGAGATGCAGATATGAAAACCTGGACCCCGACGCCGCAGGACATCAAGCGGGACTGGATCATGGTGGACGCCAAGGACAAGATCCTCGGCCGTCTCGCCTCCCAGATCGCCATGCACCTGCGTGGCAAGCATAAGCCCGAGTACGCCCCGCACATGGACAACGGCGACTTCGTGGTGGTGGTCAACGTCGAGAAGATCAAAGTCACGGGCAACAAGCTGCTGGACAAGAAGTACTACCGTCACAGCGGCTTCCCCGGCGGCCTCAAGGAAATCAGCCTGCGCGACCAGCTGGCCAAGAAGCCGGACGAGGTCCTGCGCATCGCGGTGCGCGGCATGCTGCCCAAGAACCGCCTGGGCCGCCAGCTTCTCAAGAAGCTCAAGATCTACGCCGGGTCCGAGCACCCGCACACGGCCCAAGAGCCCAAGCCCCTGGATCTCTAGGGCATATCCGAACCGGAGCAGGAACATGAGCCAGGAATTCTTCTACGGCACCGGCAAGCGCAAGAACGCCGTCGCGCGCACCCGCATCTACCCCGGCAACGGCGAGATCCTCGTCAACGGCCGCCCCTATGAGGACTACTTCCCCCGGGCGACCCTGCAGATGATCATCCGCCAGCCGCTGAACCTGACCAAGACCCTTGGCAAGTTCGACATCAAGATCAACGTCGCCGGCGGCGGCGTCGCGGGACAGGCCCAGGCCGTACGCCACGGCATCTCCCGCGCCCTGCTGACCGTGGATCCCGAGATGCGCGGCGTGCTGAAGAAAGCCGGATTCCTGACCCGCGACTCGCGCGTCAAGGAACGCAAGAAGTACGGTCTGCGCAGCGCCCGCGCCCGCTACCAGTACTCCAAGCGCTAAACCGCGCGCCCTTTGCGAACGACAAAGGCGGGGCCTTACGGGCCCCGCCTTTTTGCGTCGCCTGCGCGTAACCCGGCCTTGCACTGTCCGCCCGCGCCCACGTGCGCCTCTCTCGCCCTGGGAAAAACTCCGGCAATGCGCGGTAGCCCCTCCTCTCCGGGACTCTCCGCCATCACGGCCCATTTCAGGCAATCATCCCTCCGCACCGTCTCCGCACGGTGACGCGGGATTGCCTTTTGCCCCGCCTTGTGCTCAAACCGCCGCACCCATGGCGCGCAAGAAACTCATCGCCCCAAGTCTCCTGGCCGCCACGGCCGAGGGGGATATCGTCGAGCACGAGGATCTCCTGATGGTCGTGCGCCGGGGCCGCGAACTGGCCCTGCCCCGGCCGGACGAACTCATTCCCCTGCCCGAGGAGTCCGATCTTTTCCTCCTGGAGGGCCGCCGCGCCGTGGGGCTCGACCCGGACAGCGGCGAGACCGTGGTGGCCGACGACCTGGCCGTGGCCGCCTTCGTCTCTCCGGGCCACACCCTGGCCGCCACCGCGGCCTATGCCACGGGCGAGGACGCGCCCATCCTGCCGCTCTTCGCCTACGGCGCGGTCGGCTACGCCGAGGGACAGTTCTGGGCCTGTGCGCGGCGCGTGGACGAGGACCGCCGCCAGGTCTTCACGGACGTTCCGCAGGAGCGCATCCAGGCCGGAGCGCAGCGGCTGCTCAAACGCTTTCCGGACAACCGGCTGATCCGCCACCTGGCGGGCTGCGCCCTGACCTATTCCTGCCCGGCCGCGCGTAACCTGGCCCTGGGCCGCTTCGAATGCCCCCTGCCCACGGCCCGCGCCTGCAACGCCTCCTGCGTGGGCTGCATCTCCCACCAGCCGCCGGACTCCGGCTTCTGCGCCGTGCAGGAGCGCATCGCCTTCACCCCCACGCCCGAGGAGATCGCCGAGGTCATGCAGGCCCACGGCGAGCGCGCCAAGCGTCCCATCTTCTCCTTCGGCCAGGGCTGCGAGGGCGAACCCCTGACCGAGGCCGCGACCATCGCCGAGGCCATCCGCCTCTTCCGCAGCCGCGGCGGGGCGGGCACGGTCAACGTGAACACCAACGGCAGCCTGCCCGGCACCATGGCCCCCCTGGCCGAGGCCGGGCTCGACGCCATCCGCGTGAGCCTCAACTCCGCGCGCCGCGCATCCTACGACCTCTACTACCGGCCGCGGGGCTACGCCTTCGACGACGTGCGCGCCACCATCCGCGAGGCCAAGCGCCTGGGGCTGCACGTCTCGCTGAATTTCCTGTTCTTCCCCGGCTTCTCGGACAGCGAGGAGGAGTACGCCGCGCTGGAGGAACTGGCGGGCGCGGAGAAGGTGGACCTCATCCAGTTGCGCAACCTGAACCTGGACCCGGAACTCTACCTCGACCTCGTGGAGGACGTGCCCACCGGCCCCTGCATGGGGCTGATCAACTTCATGAAGCGCCTGCGCAAGGCCTGTCCCGGGCTCAAATTCGGCTACTTCAATCCGTACCTGGACGCGCGGGGCTAGCTCGCGCGCTCCCCGCGCGGCTGCTGCCCGGGAACAACCTGGAAACAAAAAAAGGGCGCCAGGCGCCCTTTTTTACGGCAGCCCCGCGAGGCCGCCCGTCTTTGCGCCGCCACGCGACGCCGCTGCCTATCCGCAGGCGTTCTGGGGGAAATCCACCACCACCTGTTCCGAGCCCTTCTCCAGCGGCTCGATCTCGCCGATGACCGCGGCCGAGACCCCGGCTCCGGAGAGGCGGTTGATCACGTCGTCGCAGATGTCCGGGGAGACGATGCACATGTAGCCCACGCCGCAGTTGAAGATCTGCAGCATCTCGGGCCAGGAGAGGCCGCCCTGTTCGCGCAGCCAGTGGAAGACCGGCAGGATCTCCCATGTGCCGAAGGTGATGCGCGCCGCCACGCCGCGCGGCAGGATGCGGGGGATGTTGTCGTAGAAGCCGCCGCCCGTGATGTGCGCCATGCCCTTGATCTCCAGGTCGCGCAGCAGGGCGCGGATGGGCTTGGCGTAGATACGCGTGGGGGCAAGCAGGACGTCGGCCGCCGTGGCGTCCGTGCCGGGGAAGGGATCGCTCCCCTTCAGGCCCGAGGCGGCGAACAGCTTGCGCACCAGGGAATACCCGTTGGAATGCACGCCCGTGGAGGCCAGGCCGACGATCTTGTCGCCCACCGCGGTGCTCGATCCGTCCACGATCCGGGCGTTGTCCACGATGCCGACGCAAAAGCCCGAGAGGTCGTACTCGCCCTCGTTGTAGAAGTCCGGCATCTCGGCCGTTTCGCCGCCCAGGAGCGCGCAGTCGGACTGCCTGCAGCCCTCCACGATGCCCGCGATGACCTCGGTGGCCTTCGCCCGGTCGAGCTTGCCGGTGGCGAAGTAGTCGAGGAAGAAGAGGGGTTTCGCCCCCTGCACCAGGATGTCGTTGACGCTCATGGCCACGAGGTCGATGCCGATGGTGTCGTGGCGGTCGAACTCGAAGGCCAGCTTGAGCTTGGTGCCCACGCCGTCCGTTCCGGCCACGAGCACGGGTTCCTGCATGCCGGAGATGTCCGGCTTGAAGAGGCCGCCGAAGCCGCCGATGTCCGTGACGACGCCCTTGGTGAAGGTCGTGCCGACCATCTGCTTGATGCCGTCAATGAAGGCGTTGGCCGCATGGATGTTCACTCCCGCGGCCGTGTAGGCTGAAGCGCGATCGCTCATGGCATGGTCCTTGATAATTTCCCCCGAAAGGTGAATGGATGTATAGGTGCTTCAGCCCGGTTCCGCAAGTGAAAGACGTCCGGCTTTGCCCTGTGTAAGGAGCTTATCATGTTGAAGCGACAAGACAATGGCAAACATCCCGTGGGCAGGTTCGCCGCGGGCGCTTTTCTTCTGTGCCTGCTGACCGCCGCGCCCGCCGGGGCTCAGTACAGCGGCTACACGCCCAATCCCGACACCGCGCCCGACCGGCGCGACGGGCAGATGGGAACCGGAGGCCGCACCGGCGGCCCCAAGGGGGGCCAGGACCCGGTCACGGGCGACTTCTACATGGAGACCGCGCCCCGCCCCAGGCCCCAGGACGAGCCCCAGGGCAACCAGACTTTTGACGTGGACGTGCTCTACCCGGGCGTGAAAAGGGGAAAGAAATAGGAGGCCGCCGTGCGCGAGGCCCTGCTCTGGAAGCCCTTGTCGGAAAAGCGCGTGCAGTGCGAACTGTGCAGCCACTTCTGTCTGATTTCCGACGGCGGCCGGGGCCGGTGCGGCGTGCGCGAGAACCACGGCGGCGCGCTCTTCACCCTGGTGGCGGATCGCGTGGCCGCGGCCAATCTCGATCCCATCGAGAAGAAACCGCTCTATCACTTCCTGCCCGGCACCACCTCGTTCTCCATCGGGACCATGGGCTGCAACCTCGAATGCGGTTTCTGCCAGAACTGGTCGCTCTCCCAGCCGCCCAGGGCCGGACGGCCCGTGGAGGGACAGGAGGTCACGCCGGAGCGGCTGGTGCGGACCGCGCTGGAACTCGACGCGGCCTCCATCGCCTACACCTACTCCGAGCCCACCGTCTTCTTCGAGCTGGTCCAGGCCACGGCCCGCCTGGCGCAGGAGGCCGGACTGGCCAACGTGCTCGTGTCCAACGGTTTCATGTCCCCGCGCTGCCTCGATGCGCTGGGGCCGCTCGTGCAGGCCGCCAACATCGACCTGAAAGCCTTCACCGAACGCTTCTACGCGGAACTGTGCGGCGCGCGCCTGAAACCCGTGCTCGAAAACCTGCAGCGCATCCGCCGTCTGGGCTGGCACCTGGAGGTCACCACCCTGGTCATTCCCGGCTGGAACGATTCGGACGGGGAACTGGCGGACATCGCGGCATTCATCGCGGAAAAGCTCGGCCCGCACACGCCCTGGCACGTCTCGCGCTTCCACCCCACCTACCGCCTCACGGACCGCAGCCCCACGCCGGTGGAGCGGCTGGAGGCGGCTTGGCGCATCGGCCGCGCGGCTGGGCTCACGTTCGTCTACGTGGGCAACGTGCCTGGCCACGATACGAATTCCACCGCATGTCCGCACTGCGGCTGCGTGTGCATCGAGCGCACGGGCTTCACGGTGCGCGCCATACTCCTCGCCGACGGCGCATGCCCTTCCTGCGGCGCGGCCGTGCCGGGCGTCTACGCCCTGCCCCCACGCCGCCCTCCGGCCGCCTGAGACGGCCCCGCTTGCCCCCCCGGCCGTTTTCCAGTAGGCATCCGTTTCCGTCGGGGCGTAGCGCAGCCTGGTAGCGCGTCAGCTTTGGGAGCTGAACGTCGGAGGTTCAAATCCTCTCGCCCCGACCAGATTTCGACGCCCCCGGGACGGATTCCGGGGGCGTTCCCATTTACTTGCGCCAGAACTCCGGCATGAAGAGGACCATGACCGTGAAGATTTCCAGGCGGCCCAGGATCATGAGGGCCGAGAGGGTCCATTTGGCCAGGGCCGGGAGGTGGGCGTAGTTCTCGGCCGGACCGACCGCGCCCACGCCGGGGCCGACGTTGCCGATGCAGGCCAGCCCGGCACCGAAGGCCGTGAGCAGGTCCACGCCCGCGGCGGACACCACGAGCACGCCCAGGAAATAGAGCCCGAGCCAGAGGGCGAAGAACCCCCAGACGCCGGACAGCACGTCCTCCGGCACCACCCGGCCGCCCAGCTTGACCTGGTAGACGGCGCGCGGATGAATGAGGCGGTTCAGCTCCTTGCCCACCGCCCCGGCCACCACCTGCAGCCGCATGACCTTGATGCCGCCGCCCGTGGAGCCCGCCGAGCCGCCGATGAACATGAACAGGAGCAGCACGCCCTGGGCCAGGAAGGGCCAGGCCTCGTAGTCCGCCGTGGCGAAGCCGGTGGTGGTGAGGATGGACGCGGCCTGGAAGGCGGCGTGGCGGAAGGACTCCTCCGCGCTGGGGTAGTTCGCGTCGTGGATGCAGAGCATGATCACCGCGGCCCCGGCCAGGAAGACGGCGCAGAAGCCCCGCCACTCCGGGTCGCGCCACATGGCCCCGGGGCTGCCCTTGAGCAGGCGGTAGTGCAGGGCGAAGTTCATGCCCGACAGGAGCATGAAGAGCGTGGCCGCGTACTGCACGAACGGGCCGTAGGCCGCCAGGGAGGCGTTGCGCGTGGAGAAGCCGCCCGTGGCCAGGGTGGCGAAGGTGTGGCAGAACGACTCGAAGGGGTCCATGCCGCCGAGCATGAAGAGGACCGCGAGCACGGCGGAAAGCAGCACGTAGACCTTCCACAGGGCCAGGGCCGTGTCCTTGATGCGGGGCTTGAGCTTGTCCGGCGTCGGCCCCGGCACCTCGGCCTTGTAAAGTTGCATGCCGCCCACCCCGAGATAGGGCAGGATGGCCAGCGAGAGCACGATGATGCCCATGCCGCCCAGCCAGTGCGTCAGGCCGCGCCAGAAGAGCAGCCCCCTGGGCACGGCCTCGATGTCCGTGAGGATCGAGGCGCCGGTGGTGGTGAAGCCGGAGACGGACTCGAAGACGCTGTCCGTGAGCCCGCCGAAATGGCCCGAGAAGAGGAACGGCAACGCGCCGAAGAACCCGGCCGCCACCCAGCCCAGGGCAGTCACGGCCATGCCCTCGCGATGGTTCATGGGACGACGCCGGTCGTGGCGGCGGAAGCCCAGAAAGAGAAGAAGCCCGGCCGCCAGGGTCAGGGCCATGCCCTGCAGAATGGCGGGCAGGTCGCCCTGGCCGTACCACCAAGCGAGCAGCGCCGGGACGGCCATGCACAGGCCCACGCAGACGGTGAGCGCGCCCACCAGGTGCAGGACCAGGGGCCAGCGCATCTAGATGTACTCCAGCCGCACCGCCAACGCCCGCTCCACGGCGGGCACGTTGCCGCGCGTGGAGAGGATGAGGATGCGGTCCTGCGGCTGGATGACCGAGTCGCCCGTGGGGATGACCACTTGGTCGCCGCGCATCAGGCAGAGGATCAGCGCGCCGCGCGGCAGGTCGAGGTCGCGGATGGGCTTTTCCACGATGACCGAGTGTTCGAGGGCGATGGCCTCCATGATCTCGGCCTCGTCGCCCTGCAGGGAGACGGTGGACAGCACCTTGCCCCGCCGGATGGAGTGCAGGATGGAATTGATGGCCGAAAGCCGCGTGCTGACAACGTTCTCCACGCCGATGGCCTGGATCAAGGGCACGTAGGGAAACTTGTTGACCCGGGCGATGGTCTGGCGCACGCCCATGGACTTGGCCAGGAGGCAGGTGAGGACGTTGGTCTCGTCGTCGCCGGTGAAGGCGATGACCGCGTCCATCCGCGGGGCGTTCTCCTCACGCAGCAGTTCCTGGTCCGTGCCGTCGCCGAGCAGCACGGTGGTCCGGGCCAGACGCGAGGAGAGCACTGCGCAGCGCGCCGGGTCGGACTCCACCACCTTCACCCGCGCCCCGTCCTCCTCCAGCGCCTTGGCCAGCCGCAAGCCGATGTGGCCGCCGCCCACGATGAGCACCTCGCGGGCGGATGGGCGCAGCAGCCCGAAGCGCTGCAGGGTGCGCTCCACCTCGCTCGTCTCGCAGACGTAGTAGACCAGGTCGTCCGCCTCCACCGCGTCCCGGCCCGAGGGCACGATGAGTTCGCCGTGGCGCACGATGGCCGCGATGACGATGCGCAGTCCCTCAAAGGACTGGCGCAGATGGGTCAGCTTGAGACCGTCCAGGGGATGCCCGGCCTGCACGCGCACGCCGAGCATGCTGATGCGGCCCTCCGCGAACTCGCTGATCTCGCGCACCCCGGGCAGCCTGAGCATGTGCAGCACGGTCCGCACCGTCTCCACCTCGGGGTTGATGACCATGCTGATGTTCAGGATGTCGCGCGCCAGGGCGTCCTGGTAGTCGGTGTACTCCTCGTTGCGGATGCGCGCCACCTTGGTGAGGCCCGGGGCCAGGGCGTTGGCGAAGAAGCAGGCGATGAGGTTGGTCTCGTCCGAGTCGGTCACCGCGAGCAGGGTGTCCGCGCCCTTGATGCCCGCCTCTTCAAGCACGCGGGGGCTGGAGCCCGAGCCGAGGATGTGCTGCACGTCGAGCTGTTCGGCCACGCGGCGCAGCGCCGCCTGGTCGCGGTCGATGACCACCACGTCCTTGTCCTCGCTGGAGAGCCGCTTGGCGATGTGGTATCCCACCTCGCCCGCGCCGACGATGACGATGCGCACCATGTCCTCCGGAATGCGGCGTGCGGGACGATCCATCCCGTCCGCACTGCGTCTACCACCCTGCGGGACGTTTGGAAACGTCCCGCAGGGTGCGAAAAGGGTGTTCAGTCCCGCTGCAGCAGGCGGGTGACGGCCACGTCCACAGCCGCGAAGCCCAGGGCCGACAACTCGCCCAGGTTCAGCGAGGTGCGCCGGAAATCCGGGTCCACGATGCCCTCGGCCTCGTCCATGCCCCGGCCCGACATGGCCATACGGTGCGCGCAATACGCCTCGAAGGCCGCCGTGCCCACCTTCAGCGCGCAGCCCGCCTTGGCCCCGTCGCAGATCATGCCCAGCAGCGAGGCCAGCACCAGCCCCGCGGCCTGCTCGGCCTGCTGCGCCGCACCGCCTGCCAGACGCACCAGGGCGGCGGCGGCCCCTGCCCCCGCGGCCACGGCGCAGCCGCACATGGGCGTGAGGCGGCCGGTGCGGGCCTTGAGCGCGCCGGTGACGAGGTGCGAGAGGGCCAGGGCCTCGGCCAGGGCGCGCGGCCCGCTGCCCCAGCTTCCGGCGGCCAGGGCGGGCGGGATGACCGCGGTCAGGCCGTGGTTTCCGGAACCCGCGCTGCTCATCACCGCAAGCCGCTCTCCGGCCATGCGCACGTCCGCGGCCGCGGCCGTGGCGGCCTTGATGCGGCCGCCCAGCTCCGCTCCGGCCACGGCGGAGAGCGTGTGCCCCACGCCCAGGCCCCACGGCCGCTTCAGCCCCAGGGTGGCCACGCCGAGATTCATCTGCGCGCCGCGCAGCAAGAAGGCCTCCAGCCTGCCGTCGATCTCCCCGGCCCAGGCCCAGAGGTCGGCAAAGGCGGCGATGCGCAGTTCGGCCAGGTAGGGGGGCAGCCCGGCATCGCCGTGGGCATCCCCGGCCTTGTGCACCACGGCTCCGTCCAGGCGCACCTCCTCCAGCCTGTCGTGGCGGCCCGAGACCACGGCCAGGGCGCTTTGCCCGCCGCGGCGCAGTTCGGCCTCCACATAGACCACGGGCACGTCCTGCACTATCTCCTGGGTCACGGTCCCGGCCGCGCACATGGCCCGGGCCTGCGCCACGTCGGCCTCGCCGATGCCGCCCAAGGCCTCCAGCCCGGCCGCGGGATCGCCCGCCAGGGCACCCAGGGCGGCGGCGGCCAGGTTGCCCCGCAGCCCGTCCGCACCGGGAATGCCCACGGACTTGCCGTTCTTGAAGATGTTGGCCGAAAGCCGGAGATGGATGCGCTCGGGCGGTCCCGGCAGCCGGGCCGCGGCCGCAGCGGCGGCGAGGGCCACGGCTCCGGGCTCGGTGCAGCCCAGAGCGGGCTTGACCTCGGCGGCGAAAAACTCGTGCAGATCCATGCATGCCCCCCTTTGGCCACCGGACGAACACGGCGACCGCCAGAAGGCAACTAGCCGAGACCGGCGGACGCGGCAAGCCGCTGGCGCGGTCTGCCGCCGGCATGGCGCAGACGATCTTTCGGCCCGATCCCGTGCGTACTGTGGAGGGAAAAAACAGAGGGGCTGAGGAAGCTCGCGGCCGCCTGCCGGAGCGCCGCCAGAACGGCGGCGACGCTCCAACGCCCCTATTTGCGGGGCAACTCGCCGGTGCGGTACCGATTCTGACGGATCACGTCCTTGGCGAGCTGGGAGATCATGGCCGCGCGATCATTCTGCCGTCGCGCCTGTTCGATGAGCTGTTCCGCGCCGCGCTTGCCGACGTCCGGCTGGAGCGTATCCGGGCTCATGGCTGTCCTCCCTTGCACTGGCGTCGTCGCGGGCTTTGCCGCAACGCAGATATATGGGTAACATAACTCATTTGATTGTCAAGTGACATATTCGCTACGGAACTCCACGCCACTCCCGCATACCGGCGCGCTGTCCAGTTGACAATACCCTCCGGACGATACCCCTTGCTGGTATCAAGAACTGATGGGGATCTTTCCGGGAAGATGCCGAAGATCGTTCAGGGAGAAAAACAGCCGTCTGAAGAAATTCACCGCGAAAATGTAAACCGCTTCCGCGGATTTTTTTTGCGCAACAGCTCAGGCCGATCCGCCCCCGGACATGTGTGCGGCTTCCGGAAAAAAGCGGGCAAAAGAGGAAACCTGCCCTTCCCCGCCGGACGCGGCGGGCGCGCTACGCGCTACGGCGGACAGGGAGGCTCGGTCCGTTGCCGGACCCAGGGACTTACATGGCGAAGGCCATGCCCTTTTCGGTCTCGGCCTGGCAGCGCACGCACAACACGGCCGTGGGGCGGGCCAGCAACCGGTTCAGGCCGATCTCCTCGCCGCATTCGTCGCACACACCGAATTCCGGAGAATCGATGCGCGCCAGCGCTTCCCTGATCTCGCGCACGGCGCGGGCCTCGCGCTCGCGCAGGGCCACGTTCAGGCTCTGCTCCGAAAGGCGCGAGGCGTACTCGTTCTCGTCGGGACAGGTCTCGGCCACGGCCTCTTCGGGTTTGACGGCGAGGATGTCGCCCAGCTTGGCTTCAAGGCTTCTCTTGATCGCGGTCTTCTGGTCGATGGTCATCAACTCCTCCTTTGACGCGCTTGTGCGATCCCCCTTTACTGCATACCCCATTACCGCAGTCGGTGACGATTTCAAGTCCGTTTTGCTGTTTTTTTCCACCATACCCCTGCACGGGCACTCCCGCTCCGCAGCCATGCATGCTATGTTCCTCTCCTGCCGTGGAGGAGACATGACCCGAATCATCCGGCTGTTCGCCGCAGCCGCCCTGGCCCTGGCCCTTCCCCTGGCCGCCCGACCGTGCGCCGCCGAGGAGCCCGGGGAGACGACCGTGGTCGTCGCCGCCGCACCCGAGGCCGCCCCCTTCGTTCTCGTGCGGGACGGCCCCCCCCGGGGCTTTGCCCTGGATCTCCTGCAGGAGGCTTTGGCCGACTCCCGATTCCGCGTCCAGGCCATGCCCGTCCCGTTCAAAACGGCCCTGGCCGCGTTGGAGACAGGGATGGCCGACATCCTGCCCACATCCAGGCCGGCGGCCGCGTCCAGCGTATCCGGCACCTCCTTGGTCTTCAGCAGACTGCCCTTCGCCGCCACGCGGCTCGTGATCCTCGCGCCATACGACGCGCCTCTCGGCGACCCGGGCACCCTGGCGGACGCCCGCCTGGCCGTCACCCGGAACTCGGAGGCCGCGCGGTTGCTGGCCGAGCGCGGCCATGCCGTCCTGCTCCTCGCGGAGAGCGAGGCCGCAGCGCTCGGGCTTCTGCTGCAGGGACAGGCCGACGCCTTTTGCGGGGATGAGGCCACGGCCCGGGCAGCGCTTCCCCAAGACATACGCGGCCGTCTGCGCCTGCTCGGCGAGCCGTTGCGCAGCGAGGCCCTCTATTTCGCGGTGAATCCCCGGCAGGAGGGGCTTGCGGAGGCCCTGGACCAGGGCATGGAGCGCGCCATGTCCGACGGCGCGTACCTCAGGCTCTACAGCAAGTGGTTCGGACCGCCCCTGGACGGCGATCCGGCCTCTCTGCTCCCGGGCGGAGGGGAGACCGTCGGCCAGGGGCGGTAGCCTCCTCTCTCAGACCATGTAACGCAGGTAGTAGCCCAGGGTCGGGTAGGCCCAGCAGCCTTCGGCCAGTTCACGCGCGGGCGTGCGCTGACGGATGGCCAGGGCGAAGAGGTTGGCCAGCTCGTCCGCGCCATGGCCCACCATGTGCGCCCCGAGCACCGCGCCGCCGTCCGGCTCCACGAGCAGCTTGCTGGCGGCGAAACGCTGCCCCAGGCGCTTCCAGGAAAACTCCCGGGAGAGGTCACGCTCCTTCTTCTCGAAGGCCGCGCCCTGCGCCGTAAGCTCCTCCTCCAACGCGCCCACGGCGCAGACGGGCGGCAGGCTGAAGCAGACGCGCGGCACGGCGCGGCAGTCCGGAACCGCGCTTGCGCCGTCCACGATGTTGCGTCCGGCGATGCGGCCGTCCGCATCGGCCGTGGGAGTCAGGGCATAGGGCGTCTCGCGGCAGTCGCCCACAGCCAGGACGCGCGGGTTGGTCAGAGAGCGCAGGTCCGGACCTGTGCGCACGCCGTGCTCCGTGAAGCCCACGCCCGCGGAGTTCAGGCCGAGTTCGTCCAGGGCCGGGACGCGGCCCGCGCCGTGCACGGCCATGCCGCAGGGCAGCAGCGTCTCGCCGTTTCTCCCCACGCGCACGTGCAGCCCCTGCCCGGCCTGCTCCACGGAAAAGAGCGGCGCGTCGGTCAGCACCTCGATGCCCGCTGCCCGCGTGGCCTCGACCAGCCGCCCGGCCATGTCCGGATCGAACCCCCGCAGCACCCTGGGGCCGCGGTGGGCGATGGTCGCTTCGGCCCCTGCCCGGGCCGCGGCATGGGCGAACTCGAAGGAGATGAAACCGCCGCCGATGAAGACGACGCGCTGGGGCAAACGGGAAACGCGCAGAAAGTCGTCCGAGGAGACCAGCAGATCCGCGCCGGGTTCGCGCAACGGCCGGGGGACGCGGCCCACGGCCACCACCGCGTGGCCGAAGCCCAGCTCCCGCCCGGCCTCCTCCCCGCTTTGCACGGCCACGTGTCCGCCGTCCGTGAAGCGGCCGCGGCCCAGGATGGTGGTGATGCCGAGGTCCGCGTAGGCCGCGCGGATGGATTCGGCCTTGCCGTCCACGAAGGAGTCGCGGAACAGGGCGACGTCGCGCCAGGAGAGTTCGGGCAGGGCGTCCACGCCCTTGCCGCGCAGTCCCTCGGCCAGATGATGGGCCTCGAAGGGGCCGAGCAGGGCCTTCTTTGGATTGCAGCCGCGCAGCGGGCAGGTGCCGCCGAACCCGTAGTCCTCGATCATGGCCACGGACAGCCCGGCCTTGGCGCAGACCGCGGCCGCGGCCCCGCCGCCCGGCCCCGCCCCCAAAACCACGACATCGAAACGCTCAGCCTTCCCGCCCATGACGCCTCCCTTGGTGGTCAGGCGAGTGTAGCGCAGGCAGGGGGAAAGTGGAACCGGGGAGACGAAACAGGGAATCCGCCGCGAACCGCGCGGACGTTTCGCCCGTGCGATGGCGCGGCTACTCTTTCTCCGCCGCCAGGACGCCGTCCGGCATGGCCCGGCCCGCGGCGCGGAAGGCTTCGGCCAGCAGGGCCAGCAAGGCGCGTTCCCCCTCCTGCCCGAGGTCCATGGAAAATTCCGTGACAAAGGTGGCGATGTGCTGCGCCACCACGTCCGGGGCGAGTTCCTGGGCATTGGCCGCGATCCAGGCGGCGGCCTCCCCGGGCTGCGCACGGTAGCGGGCCAGGCTGGCGCGGATGCCCTGGGCCACCGCCCGGATCGTCTCCCCGCCCAGGGAGCGGCGCGCCGCGATGAGGCCGAGCGGCAGCGGCGCGCCGTAGGCCTCCTCCCACCACGCGCCCAGGTCCATGACCCGGGAAAGGCCGTGCGCCGCAAAGGTGAAACGGCCCTCGTGGATCAGCACCCCGGCAGGGACCGCGCCCGAGGCCACGGCGTCCATGACCTCGTCGTAGCGCATGACGCGGCGCTCACCCCTGAAAAGACCGCTGAGGCCGAGCAGCAGGTTGGCCGTGGTCATGCGGCCGGGGATGGCGATGGGCGCATGGGCCAGAGCCTCTGGACCGACATCCTGCCCGGCCACGAGCAGCGGCCCCACGCCGCGCCCCAGCGCCCCGCCGCAGCGCAGGGCCACGTACTCCTCGGCGCAGGCCGGATAGGCCGCCACGCTGATCTTGACCACGTCCGCGCCGCCGCGCGCGGCCAGGGCGTTGAGCTGCTCCACGTCGGCCAGGGTGACGGCGAAGGAAAGCTCCTCATCGCCCGCGCGCGGCCGCACGAGGCCATGCGCCAGGGCGTGAAAGATGGCGGTGTCGTTGGGACAGGGCGAGATGGCGAGGGTGAGGGTGCGCATGGCCATGTCTAGCCCCGGCCCGCTTCGTTGACAAGGTTTCCTCCCAGGACTAGGTTCCCTGCCGAATCGTCAGACCGGACAACAGCATGATCGACATTTCCTGGTACGAAGCCCTGGGGTTGGCCGACATCGCGGCCAAGGTCGCGGACGGGACGCGCCTCTCCATAGAGGACGGGGAACGGCTCTTCGCCTGCCCGGACGTCACGGCGGTGGGCGCGCTGGCGCACCACGCGCGCACCCGGCTGCACGGCGACAAGGCGTTCTACGTCATCAACCGCCACATCAACTACACCAACATCTGCATCAACGGCTGCCTGTTCTGCGCCTACTCGCGCGAACGGGGGCAGGAAGGGGCGTTCAGACTGTCCCTGGACGAGATCCTGGCCAAGGCCACGGAAGGTCCGGCCCCGGCCGAGATCCACGTGGTCGGCGGCTGCCATCCGGAGATTCCCCTCGCCTTTTTCGAGGAGATGCTGGCCGCCCTGAAAAGGGCCCTGCCGGACACTGAGCTGAAGTGCTTCACGGCCGTGGAGATCGCCCACTTCGCCAGGCTGGAGGGCATCGCCACCAGCGATGTGCTGGCGCGCCTCAAACGCGCCGGGCTGGCCATGATGCCCGGCGGCGGGGCGGAGATCTTCGCGCCCGAGGTGCGCACGCGCATCTGCCCCAAGAAAAGCACGGGCGAGGAGTGGCTGCGCATCGCGGGCGAGGCGCATCAGACCGGGATTCCCACCAACTGCACCATGCTCTACGGCCATATCGAGACCGTCCGCCACCGCCTGGAACACCTGGACGCGCTGCGCCGACGCCAGGACGAGACGGGCGGCTTCGTCTGCTTCATCCCGCTGGCCTTCCAGGTGAAGAACAACCTGCTCGGCCTGAGCGAAGGGACCACCGGCGTGGAGGACCTGAGGACCATCGCGGTCAGCCGCCTGATGCTGGACAACATTCCGCACATCAAGGCCTACTGGATCATGCTCGGGGTCAAGCTGGCCCAGACCGCCCTGCTCTTCGGGGCGGACGACCTGGACGGCACCGTGGTGGAGGAGAAGATCGGCCACATGGCCGGGGCCGACTCGGCCGCGGCCCTCTCGCGCGGCGACCTCGAAGCCATGATCCGGGGCGTGGGGCTGACGCCAGTGCAGCGCGGAGCCAGATTCGACGCCAAGGAGGCGGCATCGTGAGCAGCCTGCTTGACGCCGCCCGCGCCAAGGCCAGCGGCCATGCGCGCCTCTCCCGCGAGGAGGCCCTGGAGCTCTACCGCGAGGAGGACTTCCACGCCCTGGCCCGATTGGCCCACCGGCGGCGGTTGCATCTGCACCCCGAGCCGCTGGTGACCTACGTGGTGGACCGCAACATCAACTACACCAACATCTGCACCTGCGGCTGCAAGTTCTGCGCGTACTACACCGCGCCGGGCAGCGACGGCGGCTACGTCCTCTCCGAGGCCGAACTCCACGCCAAGATCAGCGAGACCATCGGCGTGGGCGGCACGCAGATCCTCATGCAGGGCGGCCACCACCCGGACCTGCCGCTGCAGTGGTACGAGGACATGCTGCGCGGCATCAAGCAGCGGCACACGATCCACGTGCACGCCTTCTCGCCGCCGGAGATCGACTACTTCGCGCGGCTCTCGGGCCTCACGACGCGCGCGGTCATCCGGCGGCTGAAGGCCGCGGGGCTGGACTCCATCCCCGGCGGCGGGGCCGAGATCCTGGTGGACCGCGTGCGGCGCGAGATCGCGCCGAACAAATGCCCGGCCGACGTCTGGCTGCGCATCATGGAAGAGGCCCACGAAGAGGGCCTGCGCACCTCGGCGACCATGATGTTCGGCCACCTGGAGACGGATGCGGACCGCATCGAGCACATGCTGCGCCTGCGCGAGGTGCAGGACCGCACAGGCGGCTTCACGGCCTTCATCCCCTGGACCTTCCAGCCCGAGAACACGGCCCTGGCCCACTGCCGCCCCCTGACCGCGCCCGAGTACCTACGCACCCTGGCTGTGGCGCGCCTCACGCTCGACAACGTGCCCAACCTGCAGGTCTCGTGGGTCACCATGGGGGCCAAGGTGGCGCAGCTCGCGCTTTTCTTCGGAGCAAACGACTTCGGCTCGACCATGCTGGAGGAGAACGTGGTGGCTGCGGCAGGCGTGCGCTTCCGCCTCTCGGAGGAGGAGATCAGGCGCGTGGTGCGCGCGGCTGGGTTCACGCCGCGCCGCCGCCTCATGGACTACACCCCCGCGCCGTACGCACCCGGACCGGACGGAGCCCCGTCGTGAACGAAACGCCGACGGACGCCCCGGTCCGCCTGGGCCGGATCAGCTACCTCAACGTCCTGCCCATCTACCACCCCATCGAGAGCGGCGCGGTGGACGGACCGCTTTCCGTGGTTTCGGCCCCTCCGGCCGAACTGAACCGGCTCACGCGCGCGGGCGAGCTGGACGTCAGCGCCTGCTCGTCCTTCGAGTACGCCTCGGCCCCGGGCGACTACCTGCTGGTGCCGAATCTGGCCATCGGCAGCCGGGGACACGTGCGCAGCGTGCTGCTGCTCTCCCGTCTGCCCATTGCCCGGCTCGATGGAAAACAGGTCCGGATCAGTTTTCAGACGCACACCTCCGTGGCTCTGCTCCGGCTCTTTCTGGAAAAACGCGTGGGCGTGGACGTGTCCTTCGTCACCGGCGACGTGACCAGCGCGCTCGCGCGCGGCGAACGGCCCGACGCCTTCCTGGCCATCGGCGACGAGGCCATGCGCCTGCGCGACCACCCGGACTATCCGCACCGCTGGGACCTGGGCAGCGTCTGGCTGGACTGGACCCATCTGCCCTTCATCTTCGGCGTCTGGGTGGCGCGGCGCGACGCGGCCGCGCGCCAGCCGCAGGCCGTGGCCGACGCCTGCCGGGCGCTCGTGCGGGCCAAGGACTGGAGCGCGGCCAGACCCGGACTCGTGGCTAGGCTGGCGGCCGAGCAGGGCGGCTTTGCCGAGGCGGCCATGCGCGCCTATTTCGAGGGGCTGGTCTACGACTTCGGGCCGCGCGAACAGGAAGGCCTCTCGGTCTTCTTCGCCATGCTGGCCGGGGCGGGCATCATTCCGTCCGCGCCGCGGCTGGACTTCCTGGATATCTAGTGTGACGTCCGCAAAATACGACTGTGCGTATTTTGCGGAAGACCGCCGCGCCGAAAAACGTGGTTTTCGGCTTGCTCACGCCGCCAACGGCGGCGGAGCCGGGCACCTGCCCGGCTCACGTGTCGCGTGAAACTTTCAAGATACATATCGATCCTCTTCACGGACGCGACACGAGAGCCCTTCCCACGTACCCCCGCGCGCGGCAGGGAGGGCGTCCCGAGGCAGGTCGTCAGGCCGTTTCCGGCCCTGTCCCCGCCGTGCCGAAGCCTTCTCCCGGCCGGGCATACTCCGGCCGCGGCGGGCTGAAGATGTCCAGGACGAGCGCGCCCGTTGCTCCCGCCCGGATCGTATGCGGAACGCCCCCGGGCGTGCGCCAGAAATCTCCCGCCCGCACCTGCACGGCCTCCTCCCCTTGCACGCGCACGCCATCCCCCTCAAGGAGAAAGCCCCACTGCTCTTCCGGATGGCTGTGCAGGGTTCCCACGGCGTTCGGCGCAAAGCGGACGACGGAAACCATCGCGCGCTGGCCGGAAAAAATACGCGCCGTTATGCCGGGCGCCAGCGCCCGCTGAATCCCGGCGGTCTCGTCGGCAAGGTTGAAGACCCAGGCAGGCGGATTCGGCACGGCCTTTCCGGAGTCGGCTCCTCAGCCCCGGACGATGAAACCGGGGTTGATCAGGGTCTGTCGGTTGGAGACGAAGAGGTCGCCCTCAAGGGTGGTCATGGACCCGCCCGCGCCCTCCACCAGGGCCTGTCCGGCCGCGGTGTCCCACTCGTGCGTGGGGTTGGTGCGCAGATAGATGTCGGCCTTGCCCTCGGCCAGAAGGCAGAACTTCCAGGCGCTGCCCGCCGCCATGCGCTCGGTGACGTTCTGCGCCGCCAGCAGCGCCTCCATGCCCTCCGAGGGATGCGAACGGCTGACCAGGGCGCGCAGTCCCTGCTCCCGGGGACGCCGCGAGGTCTGGATGCGCTGCGGCGCGAATTCCCTGAACTGCTTGAAGGCCCCGAAATCCTTCCCGCCCCAGTAGAGCATCTCCATGGCCGGGGCGTAGATCACGCCGAACGCCGGGAAGTTGCGCGCCACCAGGGCGATGTTCACCGTGAATTCGCCGTTGCGCTTGACGAACTCCTTGGTGCCGTCCAGGGGATCGACGCAGAAGTAGCGGGGCCAGGACTGGCGCACGGGATAGGGCACATGGACGCCTTCCTCCGAGAGGATGGGCACGTCCGGATAGGCCTGACGCAGGCGTTCCGTGATCAGGGCGTTGGAGGCCCGGTCGGCCTCGGTCAAGGGCGAACGGTCGTCCTTGTACTCCACGGCGAAGTCCTCGCCGTAGATGCGCATGATCTCCTGGCCCGCCAGCTTGGCGATGTCCGTGAGGTCGGCGCAAAGGGTGTCGTAGGTCAAGAGCGCTCTGTCCTTTCGGCTCACGTCATGAAGGGATATCCAGCGCCGACGTGCGTGGCCTATGCACACACAGGTCGGATGTGAAGGGTGTAACAAACTCTTGCCCTAAAGGACAAGCGCCCGGCCTTGCGGGAAAAAGGGAAACCCTGCCCCCGGCCGGGCTTACCCGGCCTGAAGGAGCACCTGCTCCTCCTCGCCGATCCCCTGGGCGGCCGCATCGAAGACGTCCAACTCCCGCTCCCCTCGCAGGAATCGCACCCCGCTCGCCCGCAATTCCTCGGCGTTCTGGGCGCTCCACTGCGACAACACGCCCGCCGTGACCACCACTCCGCGCGAAACCAGTCCTGCCGCAAGCGCCCTTGCCGGGAAATTGAACAGCTTGAGGCGCACCATCCCGGCGCTCCCCTGGCCCGCCGCCATGCCAGTTCCGGTTGTCGCCTGGCTGATGTCGTGCCGGAAACAGGCCAAGGGGCTGCCTCTGTTCAGGCTGATGCCGACCAAGCCGGGCACGGCCGCTCCCAAAGCCAGAATCGAGCCGGGGCGCAACTCGGCGGTATCGAAATCGTCCAGCGGCCTGCCGTCAAGAAACGCGGCTCCAATCTCCCGAGCCACGTATTCCGGGTCAAGCCCAAGCTCCCGCGTGAGCCAGCAATTGACGCTCATCGCCCCGGACAGAGGCATTTCTACCCCTGTGACAAACAACGTTGCGAGCACCCGGGGAGGAACTGCGCCGACAATTTTTATGTGTATCATTTTGTCCCTCTTTTGAACCATTTCAAGAGCATTCTCGACACACAACTATTCACCGCAATGCAGCATGGATTCAAATTCCGATGCAATAGCGAAGATGTTCTATGCACCACGAGCAAAACAGAAACGTCTCCAAACACCAAAGTAGTTCCAGAATTGGCGCGAAATGACCCACAATTCCTGGTTATGCCAAACATGACACATATTTTACTTCATTGTTCGCTGCGCTATGTAAAAGACGCTGCATAGTAGATTTTAATTTTTGGCCGCGCAACAACTAAGGAGGCAACTCATGATACTCCGCATCAACACCCGCACCCGCACCGCGACCACGGACACCTCCGGCGCGTACGCCGGCCTCGGCGGTCGCGCCCTGACCTCGCGCATCGTCAGCCGCGAGGTCCCGCCCGACTGCCACGCCCTCTCGGACGAAAACAAGCTGGTCATCGCCCCCGGCACCCTGACCGGCACCACCGCCGCCACCTCGGGCCGCATCTCCGTGGGCGCCAAGTCGCCGCTCACCGGCGGCATCAAGGAGTCCAACTCCGGCGGCATCGTCTCCCAGAAGCTGGCCAAGCTCGGCATCCAGGCCATCGTGCTGGAGGACAAGCCCGAGCCGAACGCCCCCCTGACGCTCATCCGCGTGACCAAGGACGGCGTGACCTTCGAGGACGCCCCGGCCTCCGGCAACATGGGCAACTACGAGTACGCAAAAATCCTGGACGCCAAGTTCGGCGGCTCCGCGGTCTGCGCGCTCATCGGCCCGGCGGGCGAGATGTGTCTCAAGGCCTCCACCATTCAGTTCACCGACACCGAAGGCCGTCCGGCCCGCTCCGCCGGTCGCGGCGGCATGGGCGCGGTCATGGGCTCCAAGCGCGTCAAGGCCATCGTCGTGGACGACGCGGGCGCGCCCGGCGTCTCCTACGCCGACAGGGAGGCCTTCAAGACGGCGGGCAAGCGCTGGGCCGAGATCCTGCGCAGCCATCCCATCACCAGCCAGGGCCTGCCCGGCTTCGGCACCGCCATCCTGATCAACATCATCAACGAGGCGGGTGCCCTGCCCACCAAGAACTTCCGCTCCGGCCGCTTCGACAAGGCCGCCCAGGTCTCCGGCGAAAAGATGGTGGAGCTCATCGAGAAGCGCGGCGGCAAGGCCAAGGAAGGCTGCCACGTGGGCTGCGCCATCCAGTGCTCGCAGAAGTACGTGGACGAGAAGGGCCAGTACGTGACCTCGGGCTTCGAGTACGAGACCCTGTGGGCCATGGGGCCGAACATGCTCATCGACAACCTCGACGACATCGCCGTGCTCGACCGCCTCTGCGACGAGTGGGGCGTAGACACCATCGAGACCGGCAACGCCCTGGCCATGTACATGGAGGCGGGCGTCATCCCCTGGGGCGACAGCAAGGCCGCCATCGAGATGCTGAAGAAGATCGGCGCGCGCGACCCGCTCGGCCGCATCCTGGGCAACGGCGCGACCTACGTGGCCGACGCCTTCGGCGTGGACCGCATCCCCGTGGTCAAGAACCAGGCCCTGCCCGCCTACGATCCGCGCGCGGTCAAGGGCGTGGGCGTGACCTACGCCACCTCGCCCATGGGCGGCGACCACACCGCGGGCTACGCGGTCTGCCAGAACGTGCTCGCCTGCGGCGGCAACGTGGCCCCGCACTCCAAGGAGGGCCAGGCCGAACTGTCCAAGAACCTGCAGGTCGCCACGGCGGCCATCGACTCCACGGGCTTCTGCCTCTTCGTGGCCTTCGCCGTGCTCGATACGCCCGACGCCCTGCAGACCATCTGCGACATGCTCGCCGCCAGGTACGGCTCGCCCGTGACCCCGGCCGACGTGGTGGCCCTGGGCACGCAGATATTGCAGGACGAGCAGCGCTTCAACGAGGCCGCGGGCCTGGGCAAGGCCTCGGACCAGCTGCCGCGCTGGTTCCGCCAGGCCCTGCCGCCGCATAACGTGACCTGGGACTTCAGCAACGACGAATTGCAGGCCGCCAAGGTCTAGGACCGGATCGCACACGCAACCGCCAAGGGGGCTCCACACGGGGCGCCCCGAAAAGCCCCGGTTGCGGACGCAGAAAATCAGGCCCGGCGCGCGGGGAACCGCGCGCCGGGCCTGAAGCTTTTGCCGCGGCGCGGCGGGGCCGCCTTTTCCTTAGGCGCGCACCAGTTCGGCCATGAGGTCCTTGAGCTCCGAGGACATGGCGGCGAGTTCCTGGATGGCCTGGGAGGACTGGGTCATGCCCTCGGCGCTC
>JALHJW010000050.1 GCA_022839785.1 Desulfovibrio sp.
CAGCTCCAGCCCATGAGCATGATCGCGCTATTGGCCGGGCTCGACCCCGAGGAAGTGGCCCTCTTCGTGCGCGGCCTGGCCGAGCCCAAGGGAGAGAAGAACCCCAAGGGGCGGCTGGCGGCCGAGATGGAGCGGGCGGGCGTCTCGCCCTCGTACTCGCAGCCCACGCTCTTCTACATCCGCGACGGTCTGTTCTGCCTGATGGCCAACCACGAGTACGGGGTTTCGGCCACGGACGCGGCCCAGGTGACCGAGGCCACCCTGCGGAGCCGCGCCGAGGTCCACAAGCTGGTCGATGCCCTGCGCGCGTCGGGCGGTCCGTGGCGGGGAGTGGTCGTCTGCCAGACGGCCGCGCACATCGGCGTGCGCGAGGGGCGCCGCATCCACGGCCTGTACCAGGTGACCACGCGGGACCTGGTCGAGGGGCGCAAGCACGACGACGCGGTCTGCGAGGTCCGGTTCCCCGTGGACATCCACTCGACCGACCCGAAGCAGGGCAAAGGGATCGTCCAGGACGGAGTGAAGGCCAAGCCCTACGACGTCCCCTACCGGGCCTTGATCGCCAAGGACGTGAAGGGCCTGCTCCTGGCCGGCCGGTGCATCAGCGGCGACTTCGTGGCCCACTCCAGCTACCGCGTGACCGGCGACGCGGTGCCGATGGGCGAGGCGGCCGGCGTGGGCGCGGCCGTCGCCGCGCGGACCGGCCGGCTGCCCCAGGACGTGCCGTGGTCGGAGATTCAAGAGGCGAGAGCGGGCATCGCCCGGTCCTGAGAGCTTGTGAAAGAATGGGGACTGGCTCCGGGCCGTGACCGGCTTTCCCCGGGAGTCATGCGTCCGGCCCGGTGCCTGTCCCCATTCTTTCACAAGCTCTGACTCCCGTCCCGATGCGCACACCGTCATTCAGCCGGCGGACTTGTCCGCCGCGTGGAATTGCGGTCGTCCTCGCGCACGCGGCGGACAAGTCCGTCGGCTAGATGGTGGTGTCTCAGAACTTCGCGGGGTCCACCGCTTCGCCGTCGGCGTGCTGGACGAGCGCGCGGAGCACGGCGGGGTCGATCGTGGTCTTGATGACCCGCACGGCCCCGTCAAGCATGGCGGCCAGGAACTGGCCCTCGGCCAGCGTCCCCAGCGCCGCCACGGGGGCCTCCTTGTCGAACTTCAGGTCCTCCGGCTTGCTCCACGGCACCGCCTTGTCCGGCCCGGCCTCCACGCACAGGATCGTGTTCGACAGCCCGTCCGTGACCTCCTCGAACCGCACGCTCGTCGGGCGCCGGGCAAACACGCCGGGAAAGGTCGTGCTGCCCGAGGCGAAGTCCAGTCCCTGGCAGCAGTAAGACTCGGGATCGCTGGCGCTGCTGCGGGGATTTTCGCAATAGACGCAGCCCGGCCGGCCCACCATCCGGTCGTGCAGCGGCCCCATCGACGGCGCGTACCACAGCCCGTGGCACTCCGCCGGATTGTCGTAGTTCTGGATGCGGTTGCCGAGGATCGGCTTGCTCGCCTTCGGGTCGCTGGGGCAGATGA
>JALHJW010000051.1 GCA_022839785.1 Desulfovibrio sp.
AGGCCGCGGCGCAGCAGATCCCCGGCCTCCTGCATCCTGCCGGTCATTGACCGGCTTTTTCCCCGCTGTCCTCCACGCGCACGGCCACTGACCTTTCGTGGGCGGTCAACCCCTCCAGGGCGGCCAGCCGCCTGATATGGCCGGCATCGTTCAGCAGGGCCTGCCGGGAATAGGAAATGATCGAACTCTTTTTAAGAAAGATCTCCACGCCGAGGGCGGATGCAATCCGTGCCGTGCCCATGGTCGGCAGCACATGATTGGGGCCGGCCACGTAATCGCCGGCCGCCTCCGGGGTGAAGGGGCCTAAAAAAACGGCGCCGGCATGGCGCACCGCCGGCAGCCATTGCCACGGGTCCCGGACCTGGAGTTCCAGGTGCTCGATGGCGATCCGGTTGGCCAGCTCGACGGCCTCCTCCAGGGAATCCGCCAGCAGGATGGCGCCCTTTTCCCGCAGCGCGGTCAGGGCCACTTCCCGGCGGCTCAGCTTCTCCACCTGTTTTTCCAGCTCACCGATCGTTCGCTCCGCGATGCTCCTGCTGGTGGTGATCAGCAGGGCAAGGGCCTGGGGATCGTGCTCCGCCTGGGCCAGCATGTCGGCGGCGATGTAGGCCGGGTTGGCCTCCTCGTCGGCCACGATCAGCACCTCGCTGGGTCCGGCGATCATGTCGATCCGGACCCGGCCCATGACCTGGCGCTTGGCCTCGGCCACGTACTGGTTTCCGGGGCCGACGATCACATCCACCGCCGGGATGGTCTCCGTCCCATGGGCAAGAGCCGCAATGGCCCAGGCCGAACCGGTCTTATACACCTCGGTGATGCCCACCTCGCGAGCGGCGGCGAGCAGCGCCGGATTGACGCGGCCTTCGCTGTTGGGCGGCGTGACCATGACCCGTCGCGGCACCCCGGCGATGGCCGCCGGTATGCCGTTCATCAGGACCGACGAGACCAGCGGGGTGGAGCCGCCCTGCCCGCCTGGGACATACAGCCCGGCGGAATCCACCGGACGCACCAGCCTGCCGGTGATCGTCCCGTCATCGCGGGTCAGAATCCAGGAGTCCTCCATCTCCCGTTCATGAAAGGTCCGGATGCGCTCCGCGGCAAAACGGATGGAGGCCAGGACCCGGTCATCCACTTCCTCCACGGCCCGGGCCATCTCCTCTTCGGTTGCCCGCAATTCCCCGGCGGTCATGCCCGGGGCGTCAAACCGCCTGGTATACTCGACAACGGCCTCATCGCCCCGCCGCCTCACCGCATCGATGATTTCGGCCACCGCCTCCCGGCAGCCGGCGTCGCCGAAGGTGAACCTGTCCAGCAGAGCGGCCGTCAGCCTGGCGCCCTCCTCCGTTGCAACTGAAACCGTCCGAATGATCATCTCTCCTCCTGTTCCGCTGTAATGCAAGGCTCTCTTCTTTCCACCGCTCCCCTAATGCTCCCTGATCAGTTCGAGAAGCTCCTCGGCGCTGATCCGGGCGCTGACATCGGTGCCTTCGAGCAGGGAGTTGGCCAGGTCGCGTTTTTCC
>JALHJW010000052.1 GCA_022839785.1 Desulfovibrio sp.
GGGGTGGTCCTTGAAGGCCGTCCCCAGCCAGTAGGGCTCTCCCTGCGAGATGGGGCAGGTGATGCTCTTGGACGGCCCCCGCCCGGTGCCGCCGCCGTTTCGCGGATCGCCCCCCTTGAAGTGGGGCAGGAAGAGCCAGTCGATCTCCCGGTCCAGCAGGTCCTGGAGATAGCCGTGGGCGATCTCGGCAGGCCAGCAGAACGCCGCCCCCCTGCGGTCGACGCCCTCCTGCCGGATCGCTTCGGGCAGGACGACCCGGAGCCCCAGATCCTCGAAGAACCGCCTGTAGAGCGGGTAGCAGGCGTTGGTGAAGAAAGACCTGTTGAGGCCGACGGTTCCCGATGCCCGGGCAGCCGGCGCATCCTGCCTTTCGAAGACGATACGCTCCCAGGCGCGCGCGAGGTCCAGGCCCGCCGTGTCCGCCTTCCGGTCGACGCGCAGGTTGACCCAGCGGTTGCAGGCCCCCCCGAAGGGATAGGTCCTTCCCTCGATGCGGATGCGGGCGATCTCGCAGCGGCGGTCGCAGCGCTCGGCGCCCCCGTTGCACCGGAAGGGCTCGCCGTGCCCGATCTCCCGGTCGCGCAGGGCCTCGAGCGAGAATCGCTGCGGGCGCATGAGCCCCAGCCCGAGGCGGCGCTTGATCTCGAGGGCCACGCCGAAGGCGCCCATGAGGCCGGGCTCGGGAGGGACGACGATCCGCCTGCCCGTGACGGCGGCCATGGCCAGCGGCACGGCGCGGTTGTAGCACACGCCGCCCTGCATGAAGACCGTCCGGCCCACGGCCCGGCTGCCCTTCACGCGCTTGTGGTAGTTCATGCAGATCGAGTAGACGAGGCCCGCCACGACGTCCTCCCGGGCGATCCCCTCATGGAAGGCGCGCTTGATGTCGCTGTTGATGAAGGCCGCGCACTGGTCGTTGAAGTCGGGGGGCCGCCTGCCCCGCAGGGCGATCTCCGCGATCTCCTCCGTGGCAATGCCGAGCGACTCCCGGGCCGCCTCCTCGAGGAAGGAGCCCGTCCCCGCGCTGCAGGCTTCGTTCATGGCGTAGTCCGAGGGCACGCCTCCCGTCAGGAAGGTGTACTTGGCGTCCTGGCCGCCGATTTCGAAGATCGTGTCGACGCCCGGGTCGAACCAGACGGCGGCGGCGGCGTGGGCGGCGATCTCGTTGACGATGCCCTCCGTCATCGCGTGCAGGCCCGCGATCTGGCGGCCCGAGCCCGTCACGCCGAGGCCCTCGATGCGGACCCCTGCGGAAAGCGGGCCCAGCTGCTCGCAGAGCGAGCGATAGCAGGCGCGCGAGGCGCCCACGGGGTCGCCGTCGGTGCGCAGGTACACGGAGGCCACAACGGCGTCGTCCCCGCTGCGCAGCAGGACGGCCTTCGTGGTCGTCGAGCCCACGTCGAGCCCCAGGATCAGCACGTCCCCCGCCCTTGCCTCCGCCCTGCGCGAGGGCCTGAATTCGACGAGATCGCTGAAGTCGCAGAGGGGACGAAGGACGGCAAACGAGCT
>JALHJW010000016.1 GCA_022839785.1 Desulfovibrio sp.
CTGATACTTCTCGACGAGCTTGCGGGCCTCTTTTTCGAGGTCGCGCTGCAGCTCCTCGCGGGCCTCGCCGCCGATGAGCATGGGGATGTGGCCGGGGCAGTGGATGAGCGTGAGGTCCGCGCCCTGGGTCCGGGCCATGCCGCGGGCGTACTTGGCCGCCTTGTGCGCGTGCTCCGAACCGTCCACGCCGACGAGAATCTTTTTGAACAGCATTGCTGGTCCTCCTGATCAGTGTATGCATTCCTGCCGCGGTCCGCGCCAAGGGACGGGAGAGGCTTCACCGGCCACGGTCCGCGAAAACGTCATCTTGCCGGGGCCGCGCGCGGTACGGCTGTTCCGTCGGCAGGGGACACGGCGGCGCCTCCTGGCGCATCCTTGCCGTCGCGCTACAGAATATCAGTCGCCCCTGGGCGCGGCAATCCTCGGGGAATCGAGCGGATTTCAGCAACGTAGCGCCGCATCAGGCATCGCTTTTATCCAGCTTCACGTGGGCGCGCAAGCATGCATATTTGGACCTGGACGGCCCCGCGCCTGCCGGCCGGAACGTCATCGTCGACCGGGAGCGTGCCTCTCTCTGCCGCCGCCGGCCATCTACGCCGGAACGGGCTTTGCGCCGCCGATGCTGGAGACGAGGGAGCCCGCGACGATGAGCCCGGCCCCGAGATAGAAGGTCCAGTGGGGGGTTTCCTGGAAGAGCAGCACGCCCCAGAGGCCCGCGAAGACGATCTGGAAGTAGCCCACGATGGAAGCGCGCCCGGCGGGCTGCAACGCGAGCCCCTTGGTCAGGTCGAGCTGGGCGCGCTGGGTGAGGATGCCGATGGCCGCGATGAAGAGCCAGTCCGTCCCCTGGGGCATGCTCCAGACGGGTATGGAGCCCGCGAGGGAGCAGGAGAAGGCGGCGAGGCTGACCCAGAGCGTGGGGATCAGGGGATGTTCGGTGCGCCCAAGCTCGTGCAGGGAGACGAGCACGACGCCTGCGCAGACCGCGGAGAGGACGGCCGCGGCGATGCCGAGAAGGTGGGGTTCCGCGGGTCCCGCGCCGAACAGGACCGGGGGCCGGGCGATGCACAGCGCGCCGAGCAGCGAGACGGCCAGGGCGGCGGCGGTGCGTCCCCAGAAGCGTTCGCGGCCGAGCATGGCCGAGAAGACCGCGGTGAAGACCGGATGCAGATAGTAGAGAGTGATGGCGTCGGTGAGCGGCAGCACGGTGACGCTGTAAAAGCTGCAGGACATGGTGGCGAAGCCCGCGAGGCCCCGCAGGAGCAGCAGTCCCTTGCGCCTGCCCAGCCCCACGACGCCCGCGCGGCGCATCATCCACACGCACAGGCCCACACCCCACAGACCGCGAAAGGTGACGATCTCCATGACCGGCAACCGCTGCGCCAGGACCTTGATGGCCACCTGGGCGAGGCTGAACCAGAGGGTGCCCAGAAGCATGAGGCGCAGCCAGGAGGGCGGCGCGGGGAGTCCCGGCGTCATGGCGCGCGGGTCATGGCGCGCGCCTGATGCGCAGGCCGCAGTCCGGGAGCGGGACGGCCTCCCGGGCCAGCGCCTCGCGGCAGGCGCGGACGTCGTGCAGCAACGCGGCGAGGTCGAGCCCCTGGCGGACCGGAGCAAAGGGCGCACAGAGCGCCGCGCCGGTTTCGAGCAGACGCAGCGCGCCCCGACGGTTGCCGCGCGATTCGTGGTGCAGCGCCACGGCGATCTGCAACAGGCCCTTGTAGAGGTCGCGCAGGGAGGCGCGCTCGTCGCGCCACAGGGCTTCGAGGGTGTCGTGGCAGTCGTGATGCTCGCCCCGGTTGAACTGCGCCACGGCCAGGGCGAGACGCACGTCGGCGTCGGGCAGCGTGCCGTCCATGGACATCACGGCTGCCGGAGGGCCTCAGGCCCAGGTCACGCTGATGTGATCGGACTCGTCGCGCTCGGTGACGAAGACGTTGACGTGGTCCTTGGGCGTGGTGGTCACGCGGGTGCCCACGTAGTCGGGCTGGATGGGCAGTTCACGCCCGCCCCGGTCCACGAGCACGAGCAGCTCCACGGCGCGGGGGCGGCCGTAGTCGAGCACGGCCTCCAGCGCGGCGCGGATGGTGCGGCCGGTGAAGAGCACGTCGTCCACCAGGACGACGGTGTAGGTGGTCAGGTCGAAGGGGATCTCGGTGCACTGGATGGAGGGCTGGTGCGCCAGACTGGTCCAGTCGTCACGGTAGAGGTTGATGTCCAGCTTGCCGAAGGCCACGCGCGCCCCGAAGCGTGCGTCGAGCCGGGCCTTGAGGCGCGCGGCGATGTCCGCGCCGCGGCGCTGGATGCCCACCAGGGCCAGGATGGCGGGATCGGGATGGCGCGCGGCCACGGCCTCGGCCAGACGGCCGACCATGGCGTCCATCTCCTGCGCGCTGACGATGACCTCGGTTCTGCTCATGGCGTCCCTCGCTGGAAAATGTCTGTGTAAGCGCTTTTCGAAAAAACCGCAATTTATCCAACGCGTCGGGACGACACGCCTTGCCAATTCCTACCCCCTGGCGGTAGTTTGTGAAATGGCGAACATGACTTGCAATTTCCATTCTGTTCATTGACAAGGGCAATTCCAACTTTATCTAGGTGCGATCACCGATCGTACAGGAGGAATGAATGATCGAAGTCACCAAGCCCGCGAAGGACCAGTTGGACAAGTACTTCGCGGACAAGGAAGCCTCCCCCATCCGGGTCTACCTGGCCACGGGCGGGTGAGCTGGCCCCCGGCTTTCGCTGGCTCTGGACGAGCCGCGTGATTCCGACGAAAAGGTTGAAACCCAGGGCTACACCTTCATCGTAGACAAGGAACTCTACGGCAAGGCCCAGCCCATCACGATCGACATGTCCTACCTCGGCTTCCAGGTGACCTCGTCCCTGGAACTCGGCGGAGGCGGCTGCGGCTCCAGCTGCGGCTCCGGGGGCTCCTGCTCCTGCTAGTCGGTCCGACCTGATCGCCTTGAAAGCGCGCGGCTCACCACCGCGCGCTTTTTTTGTCCGGACGCGCGGCCTGACACGCGCGGACATACGGTTTTTCCACCTGCAACCTGGAGAGCGACAATGATCACCCTGACCCAGATGGCCAAAGACAAGATCGACCAGTACTTCACCGAAAACGAGGCCGGCCCCATCCGCATCTTCCTGCACCAGGGCGGCTGTTCCGGTCCGTTCCTCGGCCTGGCCCTGGACGAGCCCACCCCGGCCGACACGGCCATGGACGTGGAGGGCTACACCTTCGTCATGGAGCAGGCGCTGTACGAGCAGGCCAAGCCCGTCAACGTGGACCTCGGCCCCATGGGCTTCATGGTCTCCTCCTCCCTCAAGCTGGAGCGCGCCGCCGGCGGCTGCGGCTGCGGCTCGGGCTCCGGCGGCGGCTGCGGCTCGGGCGGCTGCGGCTGTTAGCTCCGGCCCGGACGGCCGACCGCGCGCATCCGGGGAGGGGCGCATGTCCCCTCCCCGGATGCGCGGCCCGTTTTACAGGCCGCGGAACGCACCGAGCTTCCGGTCCGGCCGGCTATTTGCTCCCACCCGGCTTCAAGGCCACAAACCTGTAAGACCCGACAGGGACCACGTCCGTGCCCCCCTTGTCCGCGAACCCCACCTCGATCTGCACCACCTGCTTGTCCACGGCATTGACCACCCGAAGCTCCGCCCTGCTCCCGGACAGTTCCAACCACCCCCCCTGCTTCCTGTCCGGCGACTTTTCCGCCGAAACGCCGCAGGGCCGCCAGTAGAAGGCATACTGCCTCGCCAAATCCCCAGGCACGTCATTCACCATCTCAAGCGTGGCGTTTCCCTGCTCATCCATGACGGCAACGACGCTTCCGGCCTGGAAGTGTTCGGCGTTCGGCTTCTTGGGCTGTACGCCAGGAGGCTGGTGGTCGATTTCGGATATCCCGTAGGTCCGCGTTTTGGAATTGGTCCGGATCTCAAGCTTGGCGTTCTTCACCGACACCCCGGGATACCGGGAAAAAACGGCTCGGATCGCGGTCCCTCCGCCCATGATCGTGGCGGATTCGCTGGGGAGCGACACCGCGCCGTGCCTGAGCCAGGCGGTGAACGGCTCGCTCTGCAGATTTTTCCCGTTGGCGAGCAGAAGCGTGCATGTCTTGGCGGGGTTACCGTCCTCCTGTGGGCAAAACGCGACTGCCTCGAACGTCTCGTCCGGCAATTGGGCCTTTCCGACGCCTTCCGGGAGAGAAAGCTGCGTGGCGTGATACTGCGCGCCGATGTACTGCTCCACCATGTCCAGCCACAGGCGCGGCAGAATGCTGTCCAGCAACCTGTCCAGCGAGGTTATCTTGTCGAGTACGGCCTTCTTCTGCTGCAACGACGGCGCATTCACGGCGGCCCCGCCGTCTTTTTCCGCTGGATATTCTTCTTTCAGTTTCCCGAAGTGGCACATCAGATGTTTCGCCCAGCTCCTGAACTGATCGTAGCGATTTTCAAGGAGCGCATATTCGACGGAAACCTGGTAGTGCTTGATGGCCGCGTCAAGCTCCTTCTCTTCGATGATGGCCGCGAGCGCCTAGTAGTCGCTGTCCGTGAAGGGACCGAAGTAGGGGCTCATGGTCTTGAAGAGCGTGTGCAGCACCTGTTGCGGCGTACGCGGTTTGGGCTGGTCAACGCCCCCTCCCGGTCCCTCGAATTGCGTCTTGGACAGCAGGGCGATGTCGCCCTCGCCTTCGCGGATGGCGTCCCCCTCCTTCTTCTCCGGCGCCAGCAGCAGAAAAGAGATGACGTGCGTGCGCGGCACCATGGAATAGGAGTACTCCGCCCGCTCGTCGTCCTTGTACAGCTTGCTGTTGCGCACAGCGCCGAGCCGGACGCGCAGGCTGTTGTCCGTCAGGCTGCCGACCGTCAGCAGGCTGTTCACCTCCCGCCCCAAGAAACGGCGTAAGTCCTCGGTCTTGAACGTTCCTCCGGCCTTGCCGGTAAGATTCTCGAAAAGGGCGAGGATCGCCAGGCCGAATTCCCGGAGTTCCTGGGAGGACCGGTCATAGGCCAGGGCTTCGAGGTTTTCCGTCACCAGGAGCGGCACGACCACGGGGTTCGGCAACGCCTCCCCACCCTTTTCCATGACCACACCCTCGCCAGGCGTACCCGGGCTGTCCCCGCATCCGGCCTTGTCGGGAAGCCCTGGGGGCACGCACCGTCCACGCGGCAGCAAGGTCATCGTGACGTAGGTGTCCAGAGGCAGGTTGCGTCTGCGCGGCATCAGCGAGACCTGGACCCGGACGACGTAGGGGACCATGCCCTTGCGGGCCGCCACGTGCCTGAGCTGCTCATTGAGCATCTGGATTTCCTGAAAGAGCGCGTTCTGCACCGAACGCCGGACAAACGGATCGCCTTTCAGCTTGTCTATCTCCATGGGCTTGCGCAGCGTCGCCTCCGCTTTCGGAGCCGTGGTCTCCACGGCTTCCTTCTTCGAGGCCAGCGGATTGCCCCGGGGCATGTCCGTGGCCTCGACGCTCAGCTTGCCGATCAAGGCCCGCAAGAGCTGCATCTCTTCCGAGGCGGTGTCCGGCATCGCCTCGTCCTTGAGATCATCGGCGCTCTTGACGTCGAATTTGGGCAGGAGCTTGTCCTGCAGCTCCGCGAACGGCATCACGGAGAGCACGCTGACGTGCGTCTCCCCCACCTCTCCCTGGTATTCCGGGATTTTCGGTTTCGCTATTTTGGGAGTACACCCGGCCGCGAGAAGTCCCAGGACACAGATGGCCCAAACAGTGCGCATGACACACCTCCGGCGTTGCCGCCCCTACTGGCCCATGCACTCGCCCGCCGCGGTCCCGGCCCCTGCCCGGCCCGCGTCAGCCTTGTCCGCCTCCCCCTTGTATCCGGGCACAACCGTAAACATGCTTCTGAGCCTCGCCAGTTCCCTGGCGTTGTGCGCGCAGGCCGGAGCTTTCGACAGCATCCCGGCGATGTTCTCGCGCGACTCGCGGGACAGCAGCCAGCCGAGCGCGGGTTTGGCCGCGCCCGCCGGAACCTCCATGCGGAAATGGAAGAAATGCGGCGCTCCGGCTGCCGGAAAAGCATCCGGAAGCGCCTTCGCCGAGCCCATCCATCCCCACATGGCCTCCAACTCCTCGGCGGCGCGCACGCCGCGCGCGTTTCTGGTGTTGAGCAACGCCGTGAGCGGCGCACGCACTTCCGGCGCCCAGGAGAGGGGCGAGGGAAGCGCCTCCCCGCGCGGCGCATCCTCGTCCGGAAAGACGAGGTCCGGGTCGCTGCTGATGAGGATGAAAATCGGCAGGATCGCCGCCCGGTTTCCCGTCTCCCTCCCGCCGCAGCGCCGCAGGACCGCCAGCATCAGTTCCCTGGCGGTTTCCGCGCCGAAATTCTCGTAGTATCCGCCGTCGACCACGTGCCCCAGCCCGTTTCCGTTCCGTTCCAGCGTGCCCGCCGGGCTCACGAAGGTGAAGCGGGCGGAATTGCCCGCGGCCGTGCTGAGGCGGATGTCGCCGCCTGTCAGCGCGAAGTAGTCGATCACATCCAGGAATTCGTCCGGATACAGGGGGAAAGGCGCCTGGATGATCCGCTTGCCGGTCTCCACATGCGTTCCGTTGAGCAGCAGCAGGGGCCGCCAGCCGCTCCCGCAGTCCTGGGCGAAGAAGCGGCAGAATCCCTCGGCCAGGCCGTCCCCCTCCGCCTCTCCCGCCCGGCCGCCCTGCCGCCCCATGGCCGCGCGCCAGGACGCCTCCCAGGTCAGTTCCAGCGCCTCCTGCCGGTCTGGCATGAGGCCGAAGGGCAGAAAACGCTGCGCCATATCGATGGACAGGAAGCGCAGAAGCAGCGGCGTCAGACTGTCGCCATCCAGGGCGTTCCTGGCGGCCATGGCGTTTTTGGGCACGGCGCACCCGCGCTCCTGCAGATCGCCCAGCGCGGCCGCATAGAAGGTCGCGCCCACCGCGCCTCCCGACACGCCGCTGACGGCGAACAGGGATTCATGGAAGTCGGGAATCTCGCGCGTCAGCTCGCCCAGAACAGTGGCGGTCCAGTAGGCCGCGCGCAGCCCCCCGCCCGCGGTGGCGACGATGACCAGCGGTCGCGGTTCTTCCCTTCCGAACCTCCGCCAGTCCGCCAGGCGGTCCTCCAGGGATGCGCGACAGGCTGGCAGGGGAAGCGTGCGCACCTGGTGATTGTCGTTGAGGAAGCTGCACGCGCAGGTCACCAGGAGAAGCAGCGTGACCACGGGGAAGGAGTCCGCCGTGGGCGCGCCGTCCAGCTCCGCGCCGGGTCTGCCCCGGGGACGCGTGATGAAGACCAGCCAACTGCCCAGCGGCACGATCATGCCCAGGGAGAAGAACAGCACGCCGAGCGGCCCCACCAGTCGGCCCGCCTCCACGGGCGCCAGCCAGGCCGCCAGAAAGAGGGCAAGGAAGACGACCCAGCTCACGACCATGAGCACGTTGCGCAGATACACCAGGTCCGCCGATGGCCCGCGATCCGGATCGCCCCCGGGCCTCCAGGCGGAAAGGGCGCGGTACAACGGGAACCGCTTCTCGACGGTCTCCCGGAACTCGCTACGGTAGACGATGAACAGGAAGACCAGAAGGCCGACCGCCAGGCTGATGACCATAAAGACGGCCGTGACGCCGGAGAGATGCAGTCCGCTCCGCAGGGAGAACGGGAAGACCGCGAAGACCGCGATTGCGGCGGCCACGGACACCGCGCGGGGAACGATCCTCAGGGCGTCGTGGAATCTCCGTTCGGGCTCAGGGACCTCACTCCCCTCTCCGCGCTCCCACGGACGGCCGTACAGGTTCTCCAGCAGCCAGCGCGCGCCGAACCAGCAGTGCAGTTCCCAATAGGCCGCGCCCAGGGCGAAAAAGCCGGCCTGGAGATAGGGAAAGCCGTCCGAGGCGTCCAGGCCCACGGCGATCTCCCGGGCCTGGTCGTTGAGCAGGAAGGCCGCGATTACGAGAAGGATGACGACGATGCTGAAGCGGCACTGCACCGCGACGATGAAGACGGAACTGTTGCGGTAAAACCACCCGGACACGCCGGAGAGAAGGCCCTTCAGCCAGGTCCAGACGCCCGCGAACCAGCCGAAAACCCTCGCCCATACACTCGCCACGGATCACCTCCGGCGGTCAGGGAAGGACGCATATCCGGCCCACTACATGAGATCGGTCGAAATATTCAAGACATGTGTCGAAAAAATAATACGCTGCGCAGTATGTCTATTCCATGCGCGCGGTTGCTCCACGTTCGTGGTCGCCGATATGCATGCCGCCGTAGCCCCCGTGCAGGGCGACGCTCCCCTGCCCTGCGTTCCGGCGCGTTTCCGGCCTAGTCGAACGTGCGTTCGTCCGTGAGCCGGGGGGCGGTTTCGGGCAGGTCGGCGTCGAGGAATTCGACCTCGGGCCTGAGCTTGCAGACGTCCTGGAAGGCCTTGGCGAAGGCGGCGGGATCGAAGCCCTCTCCCGCGCGCAGGCAGACGCGCAGGCGGTCGCGGCCGCCGGGGTTGTCCACGCGTATCTGCCAGCAGGCGATGGCCGGGAAGCGCGCGGCCACCGTGGCGGCCTGGGAGGGATAGATGAACTGCCCCTTGACCTTGGCCGTGTCGTCCACGCGGCCCACGATGGCCCCGAGCTTGTGGGCCGTGCGGCCGCAGGCGCAGGGCTCGGTGACGAGGTAGGAAAGGTCGCCGGTGGCCAGACGGATGAGGGGGTATTCGCGCACGAAGGGCGTGAAGACGACCTCGCCGGTTTCGCCGGGAGACACGGGCAGCTTGGACGCCGGGTCCACGATCTCGACCAGGCCCCGGCCGGAGAGGTGCATGCCGCCGAGCGCGCGGCATTCGAAGGCGATGCAGCCCACGTCCGCCGTGCCGTAGCCCTGGCGCACGGTCATGCCGAAGAGGCCCTCCACCTCCCGGCGCAGGGATTCGGGCAGGCGCTCCGCCGCCACGAAGGCCGTGCGCAGCCGCATGTCGCGCCGCAGGTCCAGGCCCTGGGCCTGCGCCTTTTCGGCGATGACCCGAAGATAGCTGGCCATGCCCACGAAGCCCGTCACCGGCAGGTCCGTGAGCAACTCGATCTGCTTCTCGGTGTTGCCCGGCCCCGCGGGGATGACGGCGCAGCCGATGGCGCGCAACGGCTCCTCCAGCATCAGCCCGGCCGGGGTGAGGTGGTAGCTGAATGTGTTCTGCACCAGGTCGCCGGGCCGAAAACCGCAGGCGAAGAAGGCCTCGGCCCAGCCCCAGTAGTCCGGGCCGCGTCCCTCGGGATCGTAGATCGGCCCCGGGGATTGGTAGATGCGCATGAGCGCGCCCGGTCCGCCCGCGACCATGCCCCCGAGCAGCCCCCTGCCCGTCTCCCGCTGCAGGGCGGAGAGGTCCTTTTTGGAGAGCGTGGGCAGGGCGTGGAAGGCCTCCCAGGAGGAGATGTCGCCCGCATGCGCGCCCGCCGCGCGCAGCCGCGCGGCGAATTCGGCCGAATGCTCCGCGGCGTGGGCCACGAGGGCCCGTATGCGCTCCCACTGGCGCTCGCGCCGCGCCTCGTGCGGCAGGGTCTCCTCGTCCGACCAGAAGCCGTGCGCGCGATCAATGTCCGTGTCCATGCGGTTGTCCCCCGTTGCGCGCGTCAACCCAGCCAGCGCTTGCGGCGCCGGTAGTGCTTGACGTCGCGGTAGCTGCGCTTCTCGCCGCCGTGCCCCATGCCCAGATAGAACTCCTGCACGTCCGGGTTGTTCAGCAGGGCCGCGGCCTCGCCGTCCATGACGATGCGGCCGTTCTCCATGATGTAGCCGTACTCGGCGATGGACAGGGCGGCGCGGGCGTTCTGCTCCACGAGCAGGATGGTGACGCCCTCCTGCTCGTTGATGGTCCTGATGATGCTGAAGATCTCCTCCACGAGCATGGGCGCGAGGCCCAGGGACGGCTCGTCGAGAAGCAGCAGGCGCGGCCGGGCCATGAGCGCGCGGCCGATGGCCAGCATCTGCTGCTCGCCGCCGGACATGTAGCCCGCGAGCTGGGCCTTGCGCTCGGCCAGACGCGGGAAGTAGCCGTAGACCCTGTCCAGGCGTTCGGCGAACTCGGCCGTGGGCCGGGTGAAGGCCCCGCAGCGCAGGTTCTCCTCCACGGTCAGGTCCTCGAAGACGCGGCGGCCCTCCATGACCTGAAAGACGCCCTGGCGCACGGTGCGCTCGGGCGGCTGGCGATGGATGGAGCCGTCTCCGTAAAGGATGCTCCCGTCCGTGACCTCGCCGTTCTCCCCGGCCAGAAGGCCGGAGATGGCCTTCAGCGTGGTCGACTTGCCCGCGCCGTTGGCGCCCAGGAGGGCCGTGATGCGGCCCTCCCGGACGGTCAGCGAGAGGCCTTTGAGGACCAGGACGACGTCGTTGTAGACGACTTCTATGTTCTCGACGCGCAGCAGGTCCAAGGCCGGCTCCATCACTTGCCCAGCCACTCGGCCTTGCGCGGCAGGGAGGGCGTGCCCTTGAGCACGAACTTACCGCCCTCCACCCTGTAGATCATGACCGACATGAACGGCCGGTGGTCGTCCGGGAAGTAGCTGATGGGCGGGGTGAGGCCCATGGGGTCGAAATCGCGCAGGGTCTCCAGCGCGGCCTTCAGGGCCGGGCCGTCCACCGCGCCCTTCTCCGCGGCGCGCCGCACGCCCTCGGCCATGACCAGCATGGAGGCGAAGCCGCGCGTGTAGTGGGTCATCTGCGGCTCGTCTTTCGTGATCCTCCGGATGACCTGCATGCCGGGAACGTCCGCGCCGTAGACCGCGGCGGTCTGCAGGGTGTAGACGCCCTCGGCCGCGTCCCCGGCGAGCTTGAAGATGTTCTCGTCCACGCCCCAGATGTTGGTCAGGAAGGTGGTCTTGATGCCCAGCTTCTGGGCGTCCTTGAGGATCACGGCCGTGGACGAGGTGGTGCCGCCGACCCAGACGAAATCGGGCTGCTTGTCCTTGAGGGCCAGGAGCTGCGCCGTGGCGTCCAGCGCGCCCAGGGCCACGTTCTCCTCGCCCACGATCTCGAAGCCGATCTCCTTGGCGTAGTCCTTGGCCGCGGGAATGGGCGACTTGCCGTAGGGGTGGTCGGGATAGATCAGGGCCAGCTTGGGCGCGCGGGACTCCTTCCAGGCGTCGCGGAAGAATTTCAGGCCGCCGCGCAGCTGCGTGGAATAGTCCGCGGCCACGAAGAAGTTGTAGGGCGCGGTCTTGGGGTCGGCGAGATGGGCCGAATAGGACGCCGACAGGGTCGGGACCTTGTCCTTGGCCACGAACTGGGTCAGGGCCTCGGTGTCCGCCGTGCCCCAGCCCTGCAGGCCCATGATCTTGTCCTTGGCCGTGAAGCGCTTGTAGGCGGTGATGGCCTGCTGCGCGTTGTAGGCGTAGTCCACGTTCTCGGCCTGGAAGGTCCAGCCGGGCACGTATTTCGTCTCGTTGAGCCACTTCACGCAATCCATGACGGCCTTGGAATAGGGCACGCCCACGTCCGAGGTGGGACCGGACAGGGCGGAGAGCACGCCGAGCTTGAAGACCTTGTCCGCGGCGTGGGAGAGGGAGGCGGAAAGCAGCATGCAGACCGCGAGGGCGGCGACGATGTATCGTTTCATGATCGTAATCCTCATGGGGTTGTGGTCCGTCGGCGACAGGGGCCTCGTCCGCAAAGATGGAGTTTCGGGTCGTGCGGGGCTTCCCCCGCTAGCAGCAGTCCGGCCGCGTTCATGGCTCCCATCCTCCTTGCGTCAAAGGTTGCGGCAAACATCAGTGGGCGAACGGATACAGCTTCCAGTACGCCTTGAACAACCGCCAGCGATAACTGAGCCCTTCGGGCTCGAAGATCAGGAAGAGCACCAGCACCAGGCCGAAGATGCCTTCCTTCATGGCCATGAGCGAATCGGAGAGGCCGGGCAGCACGTCCGAGGCCGCGCCCGAGGCGAAGGTCAGGAACTCGGGCAGGAGCGTGATGAAGATGGCCCCGAAGACCGAGCCCTGGACGCTGCCCATGCCGCCGATGATGATCATGGCCAAGTAGCTGATGGACAGGCCCACGCCGAACATCTCCGGCGTGACGTACATCACGTAGTGCGCCCACAGGCCGCCCGCCACGCCCGCCAGGAAGGACGAGACGCCGAAGGCGGCGAGCTTGGTGGCGAAAAGGTTGACGCCCACGATCTCGGCCGAGAGATAGTAGTCGCGCACGGCCACGAAGGCGCGGCCGGGCCGGGTGCGCATGATGTTGGAGACGGCCAGCACGACCAGGGCGGCCACGGCGAAGGAGAGCCAGAAGTGGCCGGGCTCGTCGTCGATGGCCAGGCCGAAAAGGTCGGGCGAGGCCACGATCATGCCGTTGGAGCCGCCGGTCAGCCCGTCCCAGTGGAGGAAGAGGTATTCGATGATGATCTGGGCCGCCAGGGTGGCGATGGCCAGATAGATGCCCTTGAGCCGGAGCGAGGGGATGCCGAAGAACATGCCCACGCAGGCGGCCACCAGCCCGCCCGCGGGCAGGGCCAGGAGGAAGGGCAGGCCCAGGCCCGAGAGGATGGCCGAGGCGTAGGCCCCCACGCCGACGAACGCGCCGTGGCCCAGGGATATCTGGCCGCAGCAGCCGGTGAGCAGGTTGAGCGCCACCGCGCCGATGACCGCCACGTGGATCATGATCAGCACGGAGAGGTCGTAGGCGTCGAGGAACAGCGGACAGAAGGCGTAGGCCGCGAAGAAGAGGCCGAAGCGCCACCTCTGGAAGCTCGTGGGCAGGAGCTGCGATTCCGAGGCGTAGGAGGTGTGGAAGAGGCCGCAGGTTCCCTGCATGTTACACCCGCTCGATGTGCCTGGTCCCGAAGAGACCGTAGGGTTTGACCATCAGGATCAGCACCAGGAAGATGAAGGCCGAGACCTCGCGAAAGCCGCCCAGGCCGAGCAGATCCTTGGCCAGACCGCCGCAGACGTTCTCCAACACGCCGATGGCCAGGCCGCCGATGGCCGCGCCGAGCAGGCTGTCGAGCCCCCCCAGGATCACGGCCGGGAAGACCTTGAGCCCGAGCTGGCCGAGCTGGATGTTGATGCCGTTGATGTTGCCCAGGATCACGCCGCCGATGCTGGAGACCACGGCCGCGATGCACCAGGACAGGGCGAAGATGTTCTTGATGCCGATGCCCATGGACTGCGCGGCCTGCTGGTCGAAGGCCGTGGCCCGCATGGCGATGCCGTAGCGCGAATACTTGAAGAACAGGGTGAAGGCCGCGAAGAGCAGCAGCGAGAGCAGGAAGGCCGCCACGTAGACCGGAGCCACGGGCACCCCGGCGACCATCACCGGCTCCGTGGGCAGAACCTCGGGGTAGACCCGGATGTCCGTGCCCCAGAAGAACTGCACCACGGCCTTCAGCACGCTGGACAGGCCGATGGTGACCATGATCACGCTGATGATGGGCTCGCCGATCATGGGCCGCAGGATCAGCCGCTCGATGCACAGGCCCAGGAGCACGGAGAAGGCCAGGGTGAGCAGGAACGAGGCGATGAACGGCAGTCCGGCCTGCACCGTGAGCGCGAAGCAGACGTAGGCCCCGGCCATGAGCATCTCGCCCTGGGCGAAGTTCACGACCTTGGTCGCCTTGTAGATGATGACGAAGCCCAGGGCCACCAGGCTGTAGATGGAGCCGATGACCAGGCCGCTGATGAAGAGTTGCAGATAGAATTCCACGTCACGCCCCCTGCACGTCCGCGCACACGACGATTCCGGACATGCGCCGCACGCGGCCGTCCTGGTACTGTATCTCGGTCTCCAAGGCGACCTCGGCGGCCTCCGCGTACAGTCCCTCGACGAGCGCGGCGTACCGCTCCCCCACCACGCCGCGCCGGACTTTCCGCGTGCGCGTCAGCTCGCCGTCGTCCGCGTCCAGCTCCTTGTAGAGCAGCGCGAAGCGCCGGATGCGGTGCGCCTCGGGAAGCTGCGCGTTGACCGCCTCCACCTCGGAGCGCATGAGCGCGTAGACCTCGGGCTTGCCCGAGAGGTCCTGATAGGTGGTGTAGGTGAGCTGCCGCGACTCGGCGAAGCGGCCCACGATCTCGAAGTCGATGCACAGGATGGCCGCGGCGAAGTCGCGGCCGCCGCCCAGGACCACGGCCTCGCGCACGTAGGGGCTGAACTTGAGCTTGTTCTCCAGGAACTGGGGCGAAAAGCGCTCGCCCGAGGTAAGCTGCATGACGTCCTTGAGGCGGTCGATGACCACCAGCCGCCCCTGCGCGTCGAAATAGCCCGCGTCGCCGGAGAGCAGCCAGCCGTCCCGCATGGTCTCGGCCGTGGCCTTCTCGTTCCTGTAGTAGCCCTTGAAGACAGCCGGGCTCCTCGAAAGAATCTCGCCCTCCCCGGAGATGACGAGCTCGGTCTCGGGGATGGCCTGCCCCACGCTGGTGAAGTCCACGGCTCCATCCCTGTGGATGCAGGAGATGCCCGCGATCTCGGTCTGGCCGTAAATCTGCTTGAGGTTCACGCCGATGGCGTGGAAGAAGCGGAAGGTGTCCGGCCCCAGCGCCGCGCCGCCGGTGCAGGCGGAGCGGATGCGCGAGAAGCCGAGCTTGTCCTTCAGGCTGCGGAAGAGCAGCAGCCAGGCCGCGAAAGCCCCCAGGCGCGACAGGAGCCCGGGGCTGCGGCCCTGGAAGGCGGCCTCGGCGCAGGCCTCGCCCAGGGGCATCAGCCTGTTGTAGAGCCAGCGCTTGAAGGGCGTGGTTTCCATGATCTTGACGCGGACCTTGGCGGCCATGTTCTCCCACACGCGCGGCGGGGAAAAAATGACGTGGGGGCCGATCTCGCGGATGTTCTCCTGCACCGTGTCCGGCTCCTCGGGAAAATTCACGCAGAAGCCGAAGAGCAGGGCCGAGGCCACGGCCATCATCTGCTCGCCCATCCAGGCCAGGGGCAGGAAGGAGACGAACTCGTCGCCCGGCAGCTTGGGGTCCACGCTCCCCAGGTTGGCGGCCATGGAGAGCATGTTGCGGTGCGAGAGCATGGCCAGCTTGGGGCGGCCCGTGGTGCCGGAGGTGGTGGCGATGAGGCAGACCTCGTCCGGGTCCCGCGCCTCGGCCCACTCGGCGAAGCGATGGGCCTCGGGCTTGCCCAGTTCGCGGACGCGCGTGAAGGGCATGAGCCCGGGTTCGTCGTAGGCGGCCATGCCCTTGGGATCGTGGTAGACGATGTATTCCAGCGCGCCGGCCGGTCCGGCCCGCAGCTCCAGCATCTTGTCCACCTGCTCCTGGTCCTCGGCCACGACCAGACGCGCGCCGGTCAGCTCGAAGACGTAGCCGACCTCCTCGGCCGGGGCGTCCTGATAGAGGCCCAGCGCGATGCCGCCCAGGGCCTGGATGGCCAGTTCGGCCCAGAGCCATTCGGGACGGTTGTCGCCGATGAGCACGACGACGTCGCCCTGCCCGAAGCCGAGGGACTTGAGGCCCGCGGCGAATTCGGAGGTTATGCGGAGATAGTCGCTCCAGGTGTAGGGCTGCCAGACGCCCCACTCCTTTTCGCGGAGGGCCGTGCGGCCGCCCCGGCGCGCGGCATTGCCGACGAGCAGGCGGGGCAGCGTGGTGTCGTACGCGGTATGCATCTCGATAGTTCCGTTTCCATGGCTGCTGTGCGCCCCGTGTTCAGCGTCCGAGGAAGGCGGCGTCCTGGCTGCCCAGATAGGCGGCCACCACCGCGGGATCGGCCTGCACCTCGGCGGGCGAGCCCGTGGCCAGCACCTGTCCGAAGTCCAGCACCACCACATGGTCCGAAAGGTCCATGACCACGCCCATGTCGTGCTCCACCAAAAAGACCGTGACGCCCCACTCCTCGTTAATGTCGAGGATGTAGCGGGCCATGTCCTCGGTCTCCTCCAGGTTCATGCCCGCCATGGGCTCGTCCAAGAGGATCAGTTCCGGCTCCGCGGCCAGGGCGCGGCCCAACTCCACCCGCTTCTGCACGCCGTAGGGCAGCCGGCCCGCAGGCTGGTGGCGGTAGGGCGAAAGGCCGAGGAAGTCGATGACCTCCTCCACGCGGCGGCGGTGCCGGTCCTCCTCGGCGCGCGCCCTGCCCAGATAGAGGACGCTGGACAATATCCCCGCGTCCATGCGCGCGTGGCGGCCGACCATGAGGTTGTCGAGCACCGAAAGCCCCTTGAACAGGGCGATGTTCTGGAAGGTGCGGGAGAGGCCGCGACGGGTGCGGCGGTGGGCGGGAACGTCGAGCAGTTCCTCGTCCCTCAGGCGGATGCTGCCCGAATCCGGGACGTAACGCCCGGAAATGCAGTTGAGCATGCTCGTCTTGCCCGCGCCGTTGGGGCCGATGAGCGAGACGATCTGCCCCTTTTCTATGCGGTAGCTGACATCGAGGAGAGCGGCTATCCCCTTGAACGTGAGCGTTATCTTCTCGACCTCAAGCAACGCCATCTAGAGCCACTCCTTGACGAAATCCGCCGCGGTCACGAGCTGGTAGCCCTTGTCCTGCAGCGCCGCGGCGATGGGCGAGGCGTCGTCCGTGGCCACGCGCAGCACGACCATGCGCCGCGAATCGTGGAAGAACGTGCCCGTGGAGATGATCGACACGCCGAAGGACGCGATGATCCCCGAGACTTCGTGGATCACGCCCTTGCGGTCCGCGACCTCGAAGACGATGCGCTCCCCGCCTTGTAGTAGACCCATCTCCTCCACGAGGACGTCGAGCATCACGGTGCGGTTGATGTAGCCGAGCAGCTTGCCGGAGACGTCGTCCACCACGGCCAGTCCGGCCAAGTTGCGGTCGTGCATGAGCTTGGCCGCGGTTTCGATGTCCAGGGTCGGGGAGACGGCGGTGATGTCCTTGCGGATGATCTTCTCCACCGTGAGCTTGGACATCAGATAATTGAGTTCGTGCTTCTCCAGGGTGGTCATGATCGAGGGCAGCGCGGCCATGATGTCCTCCTGGCGCACGTAACCCACGAGCTTCTCGCCCTCCATGACCAGGAGCATCCACAGCTTCTCGTCCTCAAGCAGCTTCTTCGCATCCTTGACCAGGGTCTTGGGGGTCGCGGTGGCGAACTTTTTCAGCATCTTGAGACCGACGTACATGGCGCGCTCCTGGGGAGATGTGGTAGCCGTCCGGGCTGAAAACAGCAGCAGGTTTCAGGCGAACGGCGGCATTTCGTCCGTCAACGGCGAGGTCCGGCCTGTCGTCGCAAGGACGGAAGGCCGGACTTTCCGGCGTGCCGAATAAACGCGATGGCAGGAGCAAAGTCAAGTCCATTCCGCATCAGGGAGCGCTGAGTGAACACGCAATCCGCACTTGCGGGAACGTTCCCGGCGCGCCCCGCGCTTTACGGAAGCCGCCGCTTCCGGTATAGCCCCCGGCCATGCACGAAATGTCCATCGTCCAGGGACTCCTGGACATCATCCGGCAGGAGATGGGCCGCCACGGCGTGACCCGCCTGCACGAGGTCAAGGTCGTCCACGGCAGGCTGACCAACGTGGTGCCCGAGGCCCTCGACCTTGCCTGGGAGGTGCTCTCCAAGGACACGGAATTCGAAGGCGCGCGCCTCGTCACCGAGGAGATCCCCCTGCGCCTGCGCTGCGGCGCCTGCCGCGCCGAGTTTTCCCCGGAACATCTCTCCGCCGTGCTCGCGCCCTGCCCGTCGTGCGGCGAGGAACTCGGCCACGAGGTCGTGGCCGGGCGCGAAATGTACATCGCCCAGATCGAGGCAGAATAAGGAGCCGCCATGCAGATACCCATCGTGCGCAACATCCTTGAGGCCAACGACCGCATCGCGGCCCAGCTCAAAAAGTCCTTCGCCGAGAAGGGCATCCTGGTCCTGAACCTGATGAGTTCGCCCGGGGCGGGCAAGACTTCGCTCCTGGAGCGGACGCTGCGCGACCTCGCCCCCGAGTTCCGCATGGCGGTCATCGAGGGCGACCTGCAGACGGACAACGACGCCCGCCGCGTGGCCGCCACCGGGGCGCAGGCCGTGCAGGTCAACACCGACGGCGGCTGCCACCTGGACGGTTCCATGATCATGGAGGCCCTGAACTCCCTGGACCTTTCCGGCCTGGACATTCTGTTCGTGGAGAACGTGGGCAACCTGGTCTGCCCGGCCGAGTTCTCCGTGGGCGAGGACCACAACATCGCCCTGCTCTCCGTGGCCGAGGGCGACGACAAGCCCGAAAAGTATCCCCTGCTCTTCCACATTTCCTCGGTGATGCTGCTCAACAAGACCGACCTGCTGCCCTACGTGGACTTCAGCCTGGAAAAGGCCTCGGCCCACGCCACCGCGCTGAACAAGGAAATCGCCGTGTTTCCGGTCTCCTGCCGCACGGGCGAGGGGCTCGACGCCTGGTACGGCTGGCTGCGCGCCGCACGGGCGGCCAAGAAGCCCGCGGCCTGAACGGCCTGTTCCGGACGGCGCGCGTCACCCTAGCGAAAGGGTCGGAAATCTTTTTTCCGCCCCCTCTCTTTCCTTTCGCGCGGATCGTTGTATGATCGCCCGCGATTTCGTCCAATCGGAGGTTGATCCATGAGCGATAGTTGCAAGAGTTGCCCGACGGCTGGGTCCTGCACCCCGCAGGACAAACAAGCCTGCGGAGAAAAATCCGAGATGGAGAAGGACCTGGAGCGGGTTCTCTCCCGCATCAAGCACAAGATCGTGGTCCTGTCCGGCAAGGGCGGCGTGGGCAAGAGCACCGTCTCGGCCAACATCGCCATGTCCCTGGCCAAGGCCGGAAAGCGCGTCGGTCTGCTCGACGTGGACGTGCATGGCCCGTCCATCCCGCGCCTGCTCTCGCTGAAGGGGCAGACCCCGCGGGCGGACAACGACAACATCGAGCCCGTGCCCTACGCCCTGAACCTGTGGGTCATGTCCACGGGCTTTCTGCTGCCCAGTGACAGCGATGCCGTGATCTGGCGCGGGCCGGTGAAGATCGGCGTGATCCGCCAGTTCATCCAGAACGTCAACTGGGGGGACCTCGACTTCCTCGTCGTGGACTGCCCTCCGGGCACGGGCGACGAGCCCCTGACCGTGATGCAGCTCCTCGGCCCGGACGCCAAGGCCGTGGTCGTGACCACGCCGCACATGCTGGCCGTGGACGACGTGCGCCGCTCCATCACCTTCGTGGGTTTGGTGGGCGCACAGGTGCTGGGCATCGTGGAGAACATGAGCGGCTTCGTCTGCCCGGACTGCGGCAAGCAGCACGAGATCTTCAATTCCGGCGCAGGCGAGAAGCTGGCCCTGGAGACGGGCAGCCCCTTCCTCGGCCGCATCCCCTTCGACCCCGAACTGGCCCGCGCCGGGGACGAAGGCTTCAACTATCTGAAGGTCTACCCCGACTCCGGCACGGCCGCCGCCGTGGAGAAGATCATCCAGCCCATTCTGGCGCTGGATGCGTAGGGAGAGAAGAAAAGAGGACCAGCCACGGACGAAGACGAAGCGCGGCTGCCCGGCCCGGCGCCTGTCCCTGCTTTCGTCCGTGGCTACTTCCCTTCTTGCCCCCCGCCCACGTACTCCCGCCGGTTCAATCCGAACAGGCAGAAGACCTCGTAGGTGATGGTGCCCCACCATCCGGCCACCTCCTCCGGAGTGACGGGATGGCCGCCGTCGCCGCCGAGCAGCCAGGCGTCGTCGCCGTCCCGCGCCTCGGGGATGTCCGAGACGTCCACGGCCGTAAGTTGCATGCAGACGCGGCCTAGGACCCTTGCGCGGCGGCCGCGGATCACCATCTCGGCCTTGCCGGTCAGGGCCCGGCTGTAGCAGTCGGCGTACCCAGCCGCCACGATCGCCACGCGCATGTCGTGCGCTGCGGTGAACGCGCAGCCGTAGCTCACGGACTCGCCCGCGCGCACGGGATGGACCTGGACCACCACGCTGCGCACGGACATGGCGGGCCGGAGCCTTGCGCCCAGGGCGGCCAGAGGGGTGCTGCCGAAGGGATTTGCGCCGTAAAGCGCGATGCCGGGCCGTTGCAGTTCGTAGCGCAGTTCCGGAAACGCCAGCAGGCCGGCCGAGTTGCCGAGCGTGCGGCCGAAGGCGAGGCCCGCTACGCGCAGCGCCGCGCAGATCGCCTCGAACTCGCCGCGCTGCCGCTGCACGTAGGCGGCATTCTCCGGCTCGTCGGCCGTGGCCAGGTGCGAGGCGACAAGTTCCAGGCGCAGGCGCGGATGCTCGCGCAGCCAGGCGGCCAGCCGGGGCGCGTCCGGCGCGCGGAAGCCCAGGCGCGACATGCCGGTGTCGAATTTCAAGGCGAGACGCACGTCCCTGTCCGCCTTCTCCGCGGCCTCGGCCAGCAGCGCAAGCTGGTCCTCGCGGTAGACGTAGGGCGTCAGATCGTGTTCGGCCACGGCCGCGGCGTCGGCCGCGTCGAGCGGGCCGAGCAGGGGAACGATGCGGTGCGGACAGGCGGCGCGCAACGCGCACGCCTCCTCCACGCTGCCCACGCACAGTGTTCGCGCGCCCGCCCGCATGAGCACGCGGGCCACGGGCAGCAATCCGTGGCCGTAGGCGTCGGCCTTGATCACCGGTGCGGGCTCCGGAGCGACTTCACGCAGCACGGCGTAGTTGGCGGCGATGCAGTCGAGATCGATTTTTGCAACGAGCCTGTTGAAAGGCACGCTCATGGTCAAAACCCCGTCGGTTCAGGAATGCCGGGCGCCTGCCGCCCGACCGGAGGCAGACCTTGTATCCCGAAGCAGGATGCAAGAAAAGCCGCCAAGGCTTGAAAATCGCGGTTTTTCCGGCCACAAACGCTTGTGCTTTGTTTTCGTGTTGTGATAAGCATTGCGCGCCTGCAGAAGGACGCTCACCCATTACGACGACGCAAGGGAATGCAGACACGCCACTCAGGACTTCCTTTCAGCATGATGCAACAGCGCGTCGTTCCCCTCGTGCATTTCGCCGCATGTCTTTTCGTCTGCATCTTTCTCTGCAGCGCCCCGGCCCTCGCCGTCGAAGAACTTCCCGCTCCAAGCGACACGTCCGCGTCCGCCACGACGCCTGATGCCGAAACCGCGGCCCCGGATGTTGCGGTCCCTGCGGCCCAGACCGTCACCGGCGCTGCGGAGGAAACGTCCGCAGTCCAGGATCAACTCTGGAACCTGACGGCCGACCGCGTCTCCACCAACCATGCCGCGGGCATCTCCCAGGCCTGGGGCAACGCGGTCCTGCGCAGCGGCAAGGACCGTCTTTCCGCCGACTTCATCGAATACCACCGCGACAACGGCTGGCTGTATCTCAAGGGCAACGTCCACACCTTCCTCGACAACGTGGACGTCTACGCCGAGGAAGCAGAGTTCGACCTGGAGAACAAGACCGGCAAGATCCGCAACGGCACCATCTTCATCGAAGAGCACGCCGTGGTCATCAAGGGCGCGGAGCTGAACAAGACCGGCCCCGAGACCTACACCTTCGGCGAGGCGGAATTGACCGGCTGCGCGGGTCCCACCCCGATCTGGTCGATCCGGGCCTCGGGCGGCGAGATGACCCAGGGCGCATACGCCGACGTGCACGACCCCACCCTCAAGATCGCGGGCATCCCGCTCGCCTGGGCGCCCATGGCCCGCCTGCCCATGCGCGCCAAACGCCAGACCGGCCTGCTGCCCCCCACCTGGGGCTCCTCCACACGTCTGGGCGGCTACTACAGCCAGCCCTTCTACTGGGCCATAGACGAGGAGCGCGACGCCACCTTCTACGCCGACTACTACGGCAAACGCGGTCCCATGGGCGGCATCGAGTACCGCCACGTCACCGACTCGCAGACGCAGGGCCTGTGGCGGTTCGACTACGTCAACGACAAGACCAGCGTGACCAACGCCAACGAACAGGAGAAGCAGTTCTCCTCCAGCGGCCTGATGCGCGACAACCACGAGCGCTACTGGCTGCGCAGCAAGTACGACGGCTGGGTCTTCGACCCCAAGTACGAGGTCAAGCTCGACCTGGACTACGCCTCGGACTACTCCTACCTGCGCACCTTCGACCTGGGGCACACCAATTTCAACAAAAGCAACTCCGACTTCATCAACGACTTCGGCCGCAGCCTGGACACCATCGACTCCTACACCCGCACAAGCACGGGCCTCGTCACCCGCTCCTGGGGCGCGGAGTACGCGGTCAACCTGATGGCCCAGTACACCGAGGACCTGCGCTATCGCAGCGGCAACCTCTCCGAGAGCAAGGACCCCACGGTGCAGCGCCTGCCCGAGCTGTCCGCCTACGTCTACAAGCAGCCGCTCGCCGGGTCCCCCTTGGAAATCCAGGCCGACTCCAGTCTGACCTACTTCACGCGCAGCTACGGAACCACGGGCGGCCGCATGGACCTGCATCCCCAGGTCAGCCTGCCACTCTCCAGCGCCTACGGCTCCATCATCCCCACCGTGGGCTGGCGGGAGACGCTCTACAACGTCACCAACTTCGAGAACGACCCGGCCGGCCGCTCCTCGGACAACCAGCAGGAGCGCCATCTGGCCAACCTGCGCACCACGGCGTACTCCGAGATCTTCGGCGTCTACAGCTTCGATCCCGACCCCACGTTCCAGAATCCGGAAGCGGCCCTGGCGGGCAACTCCACCCTCGTCGGCCTCAAGCATTCCATCCAGCCCCGTCTGGACTACGTCCGCCAGCAGTACACGGACCAAAGCAAGCTGCCGGACTTCGATTCAAAGGACCGCATCGGCCCCAAGAACGAACTGAACTACTCGCTGACCAACCTGCTCAACGCCAAGCGGGGCACCATCGTCACCGCCGAGACCGAGGACGGGGGGAGCGACACCTTCCTCGCCTATTCCTACAAGGACATCGTGCGCCACAGGCTGGAGCAGAGCTACGACTACCACGAGGCGGACCGGACCAACGACCTGTCGGAATACCCGCTGCGCCCCTTCTCCGACATCCTCTCGCAGATCGAACTCTACCCCTTCGACGGCGTGACCCTGACCAACAAGGTCTTCGTCTCGCCCTACGGCGAGGGCATCACCCAGATCGAGAACTCCGTCGGCTTCTCGGACGTGGACTACGGCAACGTCAGCGTCGGCATCTCGCAGTACAGCAGGATCGACGAATACAAGCGCCAGGACCGTCCGGCCATCAACATGCTGACCCTGAGCGGCAAGCTGCACCTGCCCTACGACTTCACCCTGCAGGGCATCTACCAGCGTGACTTCAAGGAGAACGTCTCCGTCACCTCGGGCGTCGGCCTCACCTGGCACGCCCAGTGCTACGACGTCAGCCTCTACGCCGCCGAGACCCGCTACGACCGCAGCCTTTCGCTCTGGGTCTCCATCCTCGGCTTCGACACGCCGCAGATGGAGGCCTCGACGTCGCGGGACTAGCCGGTCTGCGGACAAGGCGCCCTGTATGAACGACCTGCCCCCCCCTGCCCGGGCGATCCGCCCCCTGCCGTCCGAACTGGCCGACCAGATCGCCGCGGGCGAAGTGGTGGAGCGGCCCGCCAGCGCGGTCAAGGAACTCGTGGAAAACGCCCTGGACGCGGGGGCCACGCGCCTCACCGTGGAGATCGAGCACGGCGGCCAGGCGCTCATCCGGGTCACGGACAACGGCGCGGGCATCGCCGCGGACGAACTGCCCCTGGCCGTGACGCGCCACGCCACGAGCAAGATCGCCACCTTTCACGACCTGTTGCGCGTGAACAGCTTCGGATTCCGCGGCGAGGCCCTGGCCAGCATCGGCTCCGTCTCGCTGCTGCGCATGGTCTCCCGGGTGGGCCATGCGGAGGCCGCGGCCATCGCCGTGGAGCACGGCCGCATCGGCCCGCTCGCCCCCGCGGCCTTGGGCCAGGGCACCGTGGTCGAGGTGCGCGACCTCTTCGCCGCCGTCCCGGCCCGCCTCAAGTTCCTAAAGAGCGAGGCCACCGAGGCCAGACGCTGCCAGGAAGCCGTGGAGCGCATGGCCCTGGCCCGCCTCGACGCCGGCTTCGTCTTCAAGAACGGCGGCCGCACGGTCTTCCGTTTCGCGCCCGATCAGCCCCTGCAGGGCCGTCTGGCCGCGCTCTGGCCCCCGGCCGTGTGCGAGGGCATGCTGTCGTTCGACCGCAGCCGCGACTCCATGCGCGTCCACGGTCTGGCGGGCAGCCCGCAAAAGGCCCAGGGACGGGCCGACCGCATGCTGTTCTACGTCAACGGCCGCGCCGTGCAGGACCGCGTGCTCGCCTCCGCGGCGCGCGAGGCCTACAAGGGGCGGCTGCTGGCGCGGGAATACCCGCAGGTCGTGGCCTTCATCGAGCTTCCGGCCGAGGAGGTGGACGTCAACGTCCATCCGGCCAAGGCCGAAGTCCGTTTCCGCGACGAGCAGGCCGTGTTCCGGCTCGTGCGCCAGACCCTGCTCGACGCCTTGGAGGCCACCGGCCCCGCGCTCTACGCCGACGCCGGACGCAGCCCCGGCGAGGCGTCCACGGCCGCCGACGCCGTGGCCGGATGGCGGCCGCGCACGCCCACGGAACTGGGCATCGCCGGGCAGCGCTCCCTGCCCGTGTCCCCCAGGTTTCCGGCCTATGCCGAATACCTGCGCGACGCCGAAAGCCACGACGCGGCAGAGGGCGAAGCCGCCGCCCCCCATCCGGACGCCCCGGCGCAGGCGCAGCGCGGGCCAGTGATCCACGAGCCGCCCGTCCCTCCCCCGCCTTCCCCCCGCCCCGCTGTCGTCGCCGCTCCGGCCGACGCGCCCCAGCTTTCGGCCGGGCCGCGCTACCTGGGCCAGATAGCGGACACCTACCTGCTTCTCGAACTGCCCGACGGCACCCTGGGCATCCTGGACCAGCACGCGGCCCACGAGCGCGTGCTCTACGCGGCCATGCGCAGCCGCGGCCGCTCGGGGCAGTCGCAGCCCCTGGCCCTGCCCCTCGACCTCTCCCTGCACCCGGCCCAGGCCGCGCGTCTGGACGAACTGCGGGAAGAGCTTGCGGCCCTGGGCTTCGCCCTCGCGCGCGAGGGACAACGCCTGCGCGTGACCGCGGTGCCGCCCTCGCTCAGCGCCGGGGAGGCCCGCGAATACCTGGAGGCCGCGCTCTCGGGCCAGAACGCCTCGCTGGAGGAGCTGTGGGTGCTCATGTCCTGCAAGACCGCGCTCAAGGCGGGCGTCCCCCTGGCCCGGGACGAGGCCCTGCGGCTGCTGGAGGCCTGGCTGGCGGCCCCGGACCGCAGCTATTGCCCGCACGGCCGCCCCGCCCTGGTGCGTCTCGGCCCGGCCGAACTCGAACGCCTCTTCAAGCGGCGTTGAGCCCTCCCGTTCCCGCCTCCTTTTGACCATAAAGTTTTCCGCAGGACGGCCGAAGAGCCTTCCGAACCCGTCTTGCGACGGGTCCAACCGCGGTGCAGGACGCGCCGCGCTCATCGCCAGCGGAGGGCATATGGCCACGATCACGTCGCTTGCCGATTACAAGCGGAACAAGGACGGCGCTACGGCGCCTTCCCATGACGAAACCGACTCCGGACGTCCCGCCATCGCCAAGCAGGAAATATGGCGGCGCGACTTCAGCAGCCTGGACGGCATCATCTACGGCCTGCTGAAAATCCGGGAGATACTGGGATTCCAGCTCCACTACCACGAGGAATGGAAGCACTACCTGCTGCAGATGCTCGACGTCGCCTACCACACGGCCGGAAGCGAACGCGCCCGACTCCTCGGCGACGTGGTCGCCGACTTCAAGAGCTTCCTCTTCGAGGAGACCACGCCCGAGAACAAGGAGGACATGGCCCTGGTCATCCTCGTTCTCGAACTCATCGAGAAGTCCTCGGCCCTGCGCCAGGACCCCGGGGTCAGTCCCTAGCGCCTCTTGCGCATCCCCTCCTGCCGTGAAACGAGCGCGGCCCGCCCCCCAAGGGGAGCGGGCCGCGCACCGTTCTCTTCGTCCAGGTTCACCCCAAGGCGTCGAGATGCGGGTCGTCCTTGTCCAGATACTCCCGCACGTACTCGGCCGCGCCGTCCTCCAGGGTCGTGAACTCGCGCGCGTAGCCCGCGGCGCGCAGGCGGTCCACCGGGGCCTCGGTGTAGTACTGGTACTTGTCGCGGATGGCTTCCGGCATCTCGATGTATTCGATCCTCGGTTCCCGTTCCATGGCCGCGAAAACCGCCCGGGCCAGGTCGTTCCAGCTCCGCGCCCGCCCCGTGCCGACGTTGAGCACGCCGCCCACGTGCGGGTTCTGCAGCAGCCACCACATCACGTCCAGGCAGTCCTTGACGTAGATGAAGTCGCGCTGCTGGTCGCCGTTCCCGTACGCCGGGCGGTAGGACTTGAAGAGCCGGAGCGCGCCGGTCTCGCGGATCTGCCTGTGGGCCTTGCAGATCACGCTCATCATGTCGCCCTTGTGGTATTCGTTGGGCCCGTAGACGTTGAAGAACTTGAGGCTGGCCAGTTGGCCCAGCAGTCCCTGGCGAGCGGCCCAGAGGTCGAAGAGCTGCTTGGAGTAGCCGTACATGTTCAGGGGCTTGAGCCTGGGCATCAGTTCCGGGTCGTCGGAAAAGCCGAGGCTGCCGTCGCCGTAGGTGGCGGCGCTGGAGGCGTTGATGAACCGGACGCGCTTCTCGCTGCAGAAACGGGCCAGGGTCTGCGTGTAGCGCAGGTTGTTGCGCATCAGATAGTCGGCGTCGGTTTCCGTGGTCGAGGAGCACGCCCCCATATGGACCACGGCGCGGATGCCCCAGGGATCGCGGCCCCCGCCCACGACGGAGATGAACTCGTCCTTGTGGACGTAGTCCTCGTAGCGCAGCCGCACGAGGTTCTTCCATTTTTCGTCCTGGCCAAGCTCGTCCACGACCAGAATGCGGTCGATGCCCATTTGGTTCAGCTTCCAGACGAACGCGCTGCCGATGAATCCGGCGCCTCCGGTGACGACGTACATGCCTGCTCCTTGTTCCCTGTCTCGCGGCCTTTGGCCGCGCGGCGCACCATAGCCCATGCCGCCCGTCTTTCCAAGGGGCGCGGCCCGCCCCGCCTCGCGCCATCTTTTCTCGGGACGGACAACGGATCGAAATATGCGCGCCGTAGACGTGAGGCCGGGGAGGTGAGGAGAACGGACAGCTTCGGAGAGAAGCATGCGCAGCATCGAACACGACAGCGAGGGCCTGAGCAGGCACTACCTGCAGGTCAGCCCCATCCTCTTCGACCACATCCCCATGACCCGGCCGCCCGTGAGCCTCTACCACCTGGATCACAGTCTGGGGCAGGTGCGCCTCCTGCACCGGGCCGAGGAACGCATCCCCAAGCCCAAGCGCGAGGAGATCGCCTGCTGCTGCAAGGGCGGCCGCCTCTTCCTGTGCCGCACCGACTACGGCGCCCTGGCCACCATCATCTCCAAGAATCTCGGCGCGCTGCTCGACGAGCCCTTCCTGCCCACGGACGACATCGCGGGCTTCTTTTATGCCGCCTTCCGCGCCCGCATCGCGGACTTCTTCTGCCAGCCCGTCGTCCCCCGGCTCGACCCCATCCTCGCCGACATCGACGTGCTCTGCGAATACCTCTGGGCCTTTCCGGAACGCGCCTCCTCCCTGCTCGCGCCGCTGGACGGCGACTGCTCCAGGGCCTCGCACGCCGCCCGCACCTGTTTCGTGGGCGCTGGCATCGTCGTCGGCCTAGCGCGGGGCAGGCAGGAGAAGACCTTCATGCGCAACCTGCTGGCCGGACTGCTCCTGCACGACGTGGGCATGGGCAGCGTCCCCGACTTCATCACCAAGAAACCCGCCAAGCTCCTCTACAAGGAACGGCAACGCGTGGAGATGCACGTGGAGAGCGGCCTATCCACCCTGGACCGCCTGCAGTTCAAGCCCGTCGAGGTCTCGCAGTGCGTGGCCGAGCATCACGAGCGGTTCGGGGGAGGCGGCTATCCCAAAGGCCTGCGGGGCGAGCAGATCAGCCTCGCCGGACGGATATGCGCCGTGGCCGACGCCTTCTCCGCCATGATCTCGGAGCGGCCCTACGCGCCGCGCCGCACGCCCAGGGCGGCGCTCGCCGCCCTGGGGGCGGACGCGAGGTCCTTCGACCCCGCGCTGGTCAAGGAACTCGCCCTCCTGCTCTTCGTGCGGGAATAACCCGGCCGCAGGGAGAGCCCCTCTGCCGCGCCTTGCCATTGTCGGCCGATTCTGCAAATATCCGGCCCTTCATCGACACCAAGCTGTGAGCCGAACATGCGCCGTCATCTCCCGACCCTCCTCTGCCTTCTCCTCCTGGCCGGATGCGCCAACGCCGCAAGCAAGGACCCCGAGGCCCTGCGCGAGGAATTCCGCGCCATGTTGCGCGCGCATCCCGAGATCGTCCTCGACGTGCTGCGCGAGAACAAGCTCGCGCTCTACGAGATCGTGGAGCAGGGCGCGGCCGCCAAACAGGCCGAGGAGGAGCGGCGGCGGCTGGACGGGGAGCTGAGAACCCCCCTGACGCCCCACTTCGACGCCTCGCGTCCCACCCTGGGAGATGTGACCGCCCGGGCATACGTCGTGGCCTATTCGGATTTCCTCTGCCCCTACTGCGGCCGCGCGGCCAAGACCATGCACCAGCTCGTGGAGAAGCATCCCGGGACCATCCGCTTCCAGTTCAAGCACTTCCCGCGCAACGACGCCGCCCTGACCCTGGCCAAGGTCTACGAGGCCATCGGCCTGCAGGCCCCGGCCAAGGCCTGGATCTTCCACGACCGCATTTTCGAGAAGCAGGAAGAGTTCCAGCGCGACCCGCAGAAGACCCTGGACGCGATACTGGACACGCTCGGCCTGGACATGGCCAGGCTGACTGCGGATATGAACCGGCCCGAAATCGCCAAGCGCATCGAGGACGACACCCGCGAGGCCCAGCAGTTCGGCTTCCGCGGCACGCCCTCCTTCGTGGTGGACGGCCTGTCCATCCGCGGCGCATGGCCCATCGAACGCTACGAGGAATTGCTGCGTCTGGCCGCCACGCGCCAGACCGAAGGCTGCGGCGAAGGCAAGAGCGGCGCAGAGTGCCTGGAGAAGGACGCGAAGTAGCCCGCGCCGCTCCCGCTGCGGACCTGCGGCCTGCCCCCGATCATCGCCAACCCCAGCGGGAGGACGCCCATGCTTGCCATTCTCGATTACAAGGCCGGCAACCAGACCTCGGTCAGCCGCGCCCTGACCCATCTCGGCATCGACAACGCCATCACCGCCGACCCGGCCGTGCTCTCCGCCGCCCGGGGCATCGTCTTTCCCGGCGTGGGCGCGGCCGGACAGGCCATGCACGAACTGACCTCCACCGGCCTGGACGCCCTGCTGCGCAAACTGGTGCAGGCGGGCAAGCCCCTGCTCGGCATCTGCGTGGGGTGCCAGATCCTGCTCGACTACTCCGCGGAGAACGACACCACGACCCTGGGCATCGTTCCCGGCCAGTGCGCCATGTTCAACCCGGCCCTCACGGAGGAGGACGGTTCGCCCATCAAGGTCCCGCACATGGGCTGGAACCGCCTCAAAACGGTGCGCGAGACCCCGCTCCTGGCGGGCATCGACGCCCAGGCGGAGTTCTACTTCGTGCACTCCTACTACCCGGTCCCGGCCCCGGAGAACGTCATCGCCACCACGGACTACGGCCTTCAGTTCTGCTCCGTGCACGGCCGCGACGGCTTGTGGGCCGTGCAGTTCCACGCCGAGAAGAGCGGACGGCCGGGCCTGCGCATCCTTGAGAACTTCGCCGACTACTGCCAGGAGGCTCGCCGTGCTCAGTAAGCGCATCATCCCGTGCCTCGACGTGCGCGGCGGCGTCCTGACCAAGGGCGTCAAGTTCGTGGGCAACGTGGACATCGGCGATCCCGTGGAGAGCGCCCGCCACTACTACGAGCAGGGCGCGGACGAGATCGTCTTCTACGACATCACGGCCTCGCACGAGGGCCGCGGCATCTTCCTCGACGTGGTCGAGCGGGTGGCCTCGCAGATCTTCATCCCCTTCTCCGTGGGCGGCGGCATCCGCACCGTGCAGGACATGCGCGACGTGCTCCTGGCGGGCGCGGAGAAGGTTTCGGTGAACTCGGCCGCGGTGAACGACCCGGACATCATCAGCCAGGGCGCGGCCCAGTTCGGCTCGCAGTGCGTGGTCGTGGGCATGGACGTGCTGAAGGTCGGCGTCTCGGAAAAAATCCCCTCGGGCTACGAGATCGTCATCCACGGCGGCCGCAAGCACATGGACCTGGACGCCGTGGAGTGGGCCAGGACCTGCGAGGCCCTGGGCGCGGGGGAACTGTGCGTCAACTCCATCGACGCGGACGGCACCAAGGACGGCTACGAGCTGACTCTGACGCGCATGATCGCCGAGGCCGTCTCCATCCCGGTCATCGCCTCGGGCGGCGCGGGCAATCCGCAGCACATGGTCGAGGCGGTCACCGAGGGCAAGGCCACGGCCGCGCTCATCGCCTCCATCGTCCACTATGGCGAGTACACCATCCCCGACATCAAGGCATACATGACCGGCAAGGGCGTCAAGGTCCGCTCGGTCTGGTAGACACCCCCAATCGCCGGACGCGGCCCCGCGTCCGGCCGCAAAGGTCCGCATGCCCCAGCTCTCCCGCACCTCGCTTCTGGCCATAGACGGCGCGTTCCTGACCAACGTGGCCCGGCAGTTCGGCCTGCCCCACATCTCCCCGGCCGCGGTCCGCGGCTTCCTGGGATCCCAGGACTTCGACGTCCTGGAGACCTTCACCACGCTCATCCGCGAGGTGCCCGACTCGCTGGACGACAGGCAGGTGGGGGAAAAACAGAACCTCTTCGCCAAGCGCCGCCACGCCCTGGAAATGGCCGGAGCCACGGTCATCCCCTGCCCATCGCGCAGGATGGAGGGCGGCTACAAGCAGAGCGACGACCAGCGGCTGGTGGTCAAGGCCCTCTCCTTCTGCCTGCGCGTGCGGCCGCGCTTCCTCTGCCTGGCGGCCGGGGACCGCGACTACATCCCCCTGGTGGAGGAACTGCGCAGCGAGGGCGTCCGCACCCTGCTCCTGACCCACCGCGACTTCTGCTCCTACGATCTTGAGCGCATCTGCTGGCAGGTGCGGCAGATCGAGGACGGCATCGACATCGACGCGGCCCGCGCCGAGATTCGGCCTGAAACCCGCGCCGAGCCGGGCGGAAGTCCGGACGCCGACGCCGACGCGCTGGCGGGCGCGCTGTTCCGGGACCGTGACGGCTGAGCGGATTCAGGACGGTCGCCGCGAACGAAAAAAGCCCGGGTGAACCGGGCTTTTTTCGTTCGCGGGCGCAGGCCCGGGGACGCGGCCTACTCCTCCCGCCGGAAGACGCCGCTCTTGCCGCCGGACTTGAAGAGCAGGCGGAGGTTGTCGATGACCACGTCCTTCTGCACGGCCTTGCACATGTCGTAGATGCAGAGGGCCGCGACCGAGGCCGCGCTCAGGGCCTCCATCTCCACGCCCGTGGGGCCCGTGGTGCGGGCTTCGGCCGTGACGTGGATGGCGCTTTGCGCCTCATCCACCTCAAAGGTCACGTCCACGAAGGAGAGCGCCAGGGGGTGGCACAGGGGAATGAGGTGGGCGGTCTGCTTGGCCGCCAGGATGCCCGCGATCTTGGCCGCGGCCAGGGCGTCGCCCTTGGGCAGGGCCTTGTCGCGCAGCAGGGCCAGGGTGGCGGGGGCCAGGCGCACGCTGCAGCCCGCTCGGGCCACGCGGCGCGTGTCGCTCTTGCCGCCCACGTCCACCATGCGGGCGTCGCCGTGCTCGTCGATGTGGCTGAAGCCCTCGCCCACGGGCCTACTCCCCGGCGACCTTCTTGGCCGCCTTGTCGAAGAATTTCTTGACCTTGTTCAGGGGCTTGTCCTCCTCCACGCGCTCGAACTCGCGCAGAAGCTCCTCCTGCCTGGCGTTGATCTTCCTGGGCATGCGCACCTCGACCTCGACCAGCAGGTCGCCGGTCATCCCGCCCGAGACGTGGGGCAGGCCGAGGCCGCGCAGCTGGAAGACCTCGCCGGGCTGCGTGCCCTTGGGGATGTCCATGGGCGCGGGGCCATCCAGGGTCGGCACCTCGATGCGGTCGCCGAGAATGGCCTGGATGAAGGAAATCTCGGCCGTGACCACGAGATCCTGGCCCTGGCGGCGGAAGGTCTTGTCCTCCTCCACGTACATGACCACGTAGAGGTCGCCCGCGGGTCCGCCGAACATGCCCGGCTCGCCCTCGCCGCGCAGGCGCAGGCGGCTGCCCGTGTCCACGCCCGCGGGCACGCGCACCTTCAGTTCGCGCGTCTCCTGGATCACGCCCTGACCGAGGCAGCGCGGGCAAGGCTCCTTGATGATGCTGCCCTCGCCCTTGCAACCCGGGCAGGGCATGGAGATTCTGAAGAAGCCCTGCGACTGCTGCACCTGCCCCGCACCCCGGCAGTGCGGGCAGGTCTCGGGCTTGGTGCCGGGCCGCGCGCCGCTGCCGCCGCATTCCGGACAGTTGGCCTTGCGCGGGATCTTGAGCGTAACCTCGCTGCCCTTGGCCGCGTCGCGGAAGGAGAGCTTGAGGTTGTAGCGCAGGTCCGCGCCCGCCGTGGGCCTGGGCCCGCCGCCGCGCGCGCTGAAGCCGAAGAACTCCCCGAAGATGTCCGAGAAGGTGCTGAAAATGTCTTCACTGGAGGAGAAGCCCGGGCCGTAGTCCCCGGCCTGGTGGCCGAAGCGGTCGTAGCGGGCCCGCTTCTGGGCGTCGCGCAGGACCTCGTAGGCCTCGGCGGCCTCCTTGAACCTGTCCTCGGCCTCGGCGTCGCCCGGATTGCGGTCCGGGTGGAACTCGAAGGCCTGCTTGCGGTAGGCCTTCTTGATCTCCTCCTCGGAGGCGTCGCGCGCCACGCCGAGGACCTCGTAGTAATCCCGCTTCGAAGCCATGGCCGTCTAGCGCTGCGCTTCGTCCACGAAGATGCCCGCCTCGGGGATGCTCTCCGCGGGCAGGGCCTTGGCCCCGGCGATCTCGCGCAGGGCGGTGACGATTTCCTTGTTCTTGCACTCGACCAGCGGGCTGTAGCCCTCGCGGTACTGCCGGACCCGCTTGATGGCCATCTGGGTGATGAGGAACCGGTTGTCCACCCGCTCCAGGCAATCCTCGACGGTGATGCGCGCCATGTGTATTCTCCTTGAAGGAAAGACAATAATCGGGAATCCGGTCCTGGCAAGGGCCGTTTCCCGATCTTCCGGCCGCCGCGCGGTGCGGCTCATGCCGGACAGAAGCAGTGCCATATACGTGAGCTAGGGGCGTCAGGTCAAGGCGTCCGCATCCCGTTCGCGGCCGGGCCTTTCCGCGTCCCCGGCGCGCCGCTTGCCCCGCCGCCGCTTTGCGGCTACAAGGCCGCGGTCAAGAATACTCACCAGGTAGGATTCATGGGCACGCTGGGCAGGATGAACTACGTACAGAAGACGGTCCTCGGCAGGACGGGACTGTTCATGAAGGAGACCGGCCAGCTCTTCGCGGGCGCGCGCCTGGGCATCGCCCTGTCCGGCGGGGTGGATTCCATGCTCATGACCAAGCTCCTCCTGCTGCGCCGCCAGATCGTGCCCTTTCCCGTCGAACTCATGGCCCTGCACGTCAACCCCGGATTCGACGCGCACTGCCACGCTCCCCTGGCGGAGTGGTGCGCGGCCCAGGGGCTGGCGGCCCATTTCGAGGTCATGACCATCGGCCCGGACGCGCACTCGGAGAAGAACCGCAAGAAATCCCCCTGTTTTTACTGCGCCTGGTTCCGCCGCAAGAAGCTCTTCGAGCTGTGCACCGCCTACAGCCTCACCCACCTCGCTTTCGGCCACACGGGCGACGACCTCGTGGCCACCCTGTTCATGAACATGACCAGGACCGCCAAGCTCCAGGGGCTTTCCGGCCGCTCCTCCTTTTTCGGCGGCAGGCTGACCGTGATCCGCCCCATGCTGCTGCTCAAAAAGCGCGATGTGATCAAGGCCGCCGCGGCCTGGGAGCTGCCCGTGCTCAAGAACCCCTGTCCCTCCGCCGGAAACAGCGAACGCACCGCCGTGGAGGAGCGGGTCAAGACGATGTTCCCGGAACGCAAGGAACGGGAGAACGTCTTCCGGGCCGTCACCCGATGGCAGCTTGACGCGGATCGTTTGATGGACTAAACGAAGCGCTGACAAGGCCCCGACAATACGCCACGGCTGTTGCGCCACACGCACGCGGCAGTGCGGTTACTAAGGAGCCCCAATGCTGTTCGACAAATTCCATATCGTCATCCTCCGGGACGGCCAGGGCCAGTGCCGGAAGTTTCGCTGCAGCGCCTGGATGCTCGGCGCGTTGCTGGCGTTGGTCGTTTCCCTGGCCGCGGGCAACATCTACTTCTGGCACTACTACCGCCACTCCTCCGGCCTCGAAAACAGCCTCGCCGATTCCGAGAAGACCGTTCACGAGCAGAAGACCCAGCTGCTCACCCTGGCCTCCAAGGTCAAAAACCTCGAAAAAGACCTCTCCCGCATCCGGGCCTTCGACTCCAAGCTCCGAGTGATGATCAACGCCGAGCCCGGACAGCAGCAGAACGTCACCGCCCTGGGCGGCCCGGAGGGCAGCAGCTTCTCCAAAAACTACCTGACCGTCTACCGGCAGGAACTGCTGGCCCGCAAGATGCACAACTACCTGCGCCAACTCGCCACCGAGACGCGCATCGAGGAAGTGCGGCAGCAGGAGTTGATGCAGAACATCCGCAAGAACCGCGAGGTGCTCTCCTCCACGCCGTCCATCTGGCCCACCGAAGGCTGGATCACCTCGACCTTCGGCTACCGCACCTCGCCCTTCACCAGCAAACGCGAATTCCACAAGGGTCTCGACATCTCCGCTCCTTTGGGAACGCCCATCTACGCCCCGGCCAAGGGCAAGGTCGCCTTCAACGGCCGCGACGGCGACTACGGCCTGGCCCTGGTGGTGGAGCACGGCTCCGGCCTCAGCACCAAGTACGCCCACATGCACCGCGCGGCCGTGAAGCAGGGACAGGTGGTGCAGCGCGGCGAACTCATCGGCTACGTGGGCAGTTCCGGCCGCAGCACCGGCGCCCACCTGCACTACGAGGTGCGGCTCAACGGCGTGCCCGTGAACCCCATGCGCTACATCCTCAACTGACGGCCGACACGCGGCGCGACGAACGACAACCACCGCTCCCCTCCTGCCCGACCACGGCCGGAGGGGCGTTTTTCATGGATCAGGGACAGGCGTGAGATCATGTGCGGCATAGCGGGATTCTGGGAGACGCGGCCCCCCACCTTCGATGCGCGGGCGCTCGTCTCCGCCATGTGCGGCGAACTGCGCCACCGCGGTCCGGACGCCCAGGACGGCGTCTGGCTCCCGGAGCACGGCCTGGGCCTCGCCCACACCCGCCTCGCCATCCTCGACCTCAGCGCCGCGGGCGCGCAACCCATGCGTTCGCACGACGGCCGCCTGCTCACGGTCTTCAACGGCGAGATATACAACTTCCACGAGGTCCGGGCCGAACTCGAACGCTCCGGCCACGCCCCGGCAGGCGGCTGGCGCGGCGGCTCGGATACCGAGGTGCTGCTGGAGGCCTGCCGCGCCTGGGGCGCACAGGGCGCGGTGCAGCGCTTCGCGGGCATGTTCGCCTTCGCCCTCTGGGACGAGGACGCCCGCACCCTGACCCTGGCGCGCGACCGCCTGGGCAAGAAGCCCCTCTACTACGGCCTCACCGCCTCCGGCCTCGTCTTCGGCTCGGAACTCAAAACCCTCACCACGCACCCCGGCTTCGACCGCCGTCTGAACACGGGCAGCCTGGCCCTCTACTGCCGCTTCCTCTACGTGCCCGACCCGCACTGCATCCTCGAAGGCGTCCGGAAACTCCCTCCGGCCGGACTGCTCACCCTGCGCGCGGCCGATCTCGCCGCCCGCGACCTGCCCGGACCCGAGCGCTACTGGCGGGCCGAGGACGCCGCCCTGGCCGGGCTACGCTCCCCTCTCTCCGGCCCCGAGGCCGAGGACGCCGTGCTGGACGCGCTACGCCTCGCCGTGCGCCAGCGCATGATCGCCGACGTGCCGCTGGGCGCGTTCCTCTCCGGCGGCATCGACTCCTCGCTCGTGGTGGCGCTCATGCAGGAGCAGTCCGCCGCGCCGGTCAAGACCTTCACCATCGGTTTCCGCGAGGACGGCCACGACGAAGCGGCCCACGCCCGCGCCGTGGCGACGCGCCTGGGCACGGAACATACCGAACTCTACCTCACGGCCGCGGACGCCCGCGCCGTGATCCCCGACCTCCCCGGTTTCTACGACGAGCCCTTCGCCGACAGCTCCCAGCTTCCCACCCATCTCGTCTCGCGCCTAGCCCGGCGGCACGTCACCGTGGCCCTCTCGGGCGACGGCGGGGACGAGGCTTTCGGCGGCTACAACCGCTACCTCGCCGCGCCCCGGCTCTGGGGCATGCTCGGCCGCTTCCCCGCCCCTGTGCGGCGCGGCCTCGCCCGCCTTCTGCGCGGCCCGGGCGAACGGCTCCTGGCGGGCGCCTACGGCGCGGCCGTCGGCCTGCTGCCCGTCGCCGCCCGCCAACTCGCGGCCCGCGACAAGCTGCAGAAGGTCGTCGAGGCCCTGGACGCCCAAAGCCCCGAGGCCTTTTACGGCCGCATCGTCTCCGTCTGGCCGGACGTCTCCGGCCTGCTGCCCGCCGCCGTCCCCCCGTCCTGTCTGGTCGATGCGCCGCCCCTGACCGCCGCCCGGCTCCCCTTCCCGGCCTGGATGATGCTCATGGACCAGCTCACCTACCTGCCGGGCGACATCCTGACCAAGGTGGACCGCGCCAGCATGGCCGTGGCCCTGGAGGCGCGCGGGCCGCTGCTCGACCACCGCGTGGTCGAACTGGCCTGGCGTCTGCCCCTGGACGAGAAGCTCGGTCCCTCCGGCGGCAAGCTCATCCTGCGCCGCCTGCTCGCCCGCCGCCTGCCGCCCGAGATCATGGAACGCCCCAAGCAGGGCTTCGCCGTGCCCATCGCCGAATGGCTGCGCGGCCCCCTGCGCGCCTGGGCCGAAGACCTCCTGGCCCCGCAGCGCCTGCGCCGCCAGGGCCTCTTCGCCCCGGCCGCGGTGGGCCAAATCCTTGACGAACACCTGCGCGGCCGCCGCAACCACCAGCACCGCCTCTGGGCCCTGCTCATGTTCCAGGCGTGGCAGGAACGCTGGCTGGGCTGAGGCTGCCGGACACCCACGGGACCGAGGCCCCTTGGAGTCCAGCGACTCCGACCGCGCAGAACGGGCCGCGACGGCGAAACGGCGCATTGGGGCGATTTTTCAGGTCGGGAGGTGCGGCCCCCCTGGTCCGCTTCTTGCTTTCGCGGCGGCATGGATATCTTCCATTTCGACCCGGTCACCATGTTCAGCTTCCTGCTGACGCTGATCCGCATCAGCCTGGTGCTCTTCCTGCTGCCGTTCTTCGGCGGCCAGACCATCCCCACGCAGGTCAAAGCCGCGCTCTGCATGGCCCTGACCCTGGCCGTCTGGCCGCGCATCGGCTTTCCGGGCCAGGCCCTGCCCGCGGACATCTGGGCCATCATGCTCATGATCGTGAGCGAACTCATCCTCGGTCTCGTGCTCGGCCTGGTGGTCCAGTTCATTTTCACGGCGGTGCAGTTCGGCGGCGCGATCATGGGCTTTCAGATGGGCTTCACCATGGTCAACGCCGTGGACCCCATGACCGGCCAGCAGGAGCCCGTGACCTCCCACTTCCTGTACATGGTCTGCCTGCTGACGTTCCTGAGCCTCAACGGCCACCTCTTCCTGCTGGCCGGGCTGGCGCGCACCTTCGACCTCGTCCCGCCCGGCGGGCTGGTGCTCTCCGCCGCCCTGGGCAACAAGATCATCGGTCTGGCGGGCAACATCTTCGTGCTCGGCATCCGCGTGGCCGCGCCGGTGATGATCGCCATGATCATCGTGGACGTCTCCCTGGCCCTCATCTCGCGCGTGGCGCCACAGATGAACCTGCTTTCCTTCGGATTTCCGGTGAAGATCGGCGTGGGCTTCCTCTTCCTCGGCTTCATCTTCAGCTACCTGGCCCGCTACGTGACCGAGTTCATTTCCGGCCTGGACACGACCATGGACAGCGTCATCCGCCTAGCCGCGGGCCTGTAGACACCAACAGAAGGACGACGCCGTGGCGCAGAGCGACCCGAGCAAAACAGAGGACCCCACAAAACGGCGCATAGACAAGGCGCGCGACCAGGGTTCGGTCGGCAAGAGCCAGGACTTCACCAAGGCCGTGACCCTGCTCTTCGCCACAGTGTCCGCCTACTACCTCTGCGGGCACATGGGCGGCGAGGTGAAGCGGCTGTTCATCTGGTTCTTCCAGGAAGGCGTCAACGCCGAGGTCAGCACCCAGGGCATCTACGAGCTCTTCCTGATGGTCTCCACGCGCCTGGCAGTGATCCTGCTGCCGCTGCTCCTCATCCTCTGCCTGGTCACCTACATCGTCATGCGCCTGCAGGTGGGCGCCCTGTGGGCGCCCAAGGTCTTCGAGTTCAAGTTCCGCTTTCTGGACATCGCCGCGGGCCTCAAGCGCATCCTGATCGACCCCAAAATCTTCATCCGTCTGGGCAAGAGCGTGCTGCAGGCCGTCATCGTGGGCGTCGCCCCGTACATGGTGCTCAAATCCGAAGCCGGCAACCTGCTGCCCCTCTTCTTCGCCACGCCCGAGGGCATCGCCGTCTACCTGCTCGGCCTGGTCTACAAGATGTTCCTCTACGCCCTGGTCCCCATGATCCTCCTCGGCGTCATCGACCTGTGGTGGCAGAAGTTCGAGTACAAGGAGCAGCTCAAGATGACCAAGCAGGAGATCAAGGACGAACGCAAGCAGATGGAGGGCGACCCGTTCATCAAGCAGAAGCAGCGCCAGAAGATGATGGAATCCATGGCCAAGCGCATGATGGAAAAGGTGCCCAAGGCCGACGTGGTCATCACCAACCCCACCCACTTCGCCGTGGCCCTGCAGTACGACGTGATGGTCGCCCCGGCCCCGATTGTGGTGGCCAAGGGCGTGGACCACCTGGCCGAGAAGATCAAGGAGGTCGCGCGCGAGCACAACGTGCCCATCCGCGAGAACAAGCCCCTGGCACGCGCCTTGTATAAGCAGGTCGAGGTCGGGGACATGATCCCCGAAGAGATGTACCAGGCCGTGGCCGCCATCCTGGCCCAGATCAGGAAGGCCCAGCGTCCGGCGTAAGAAGGCTCCGCGCGGGCCAAACAACACACAGACTTCAAGGATGGCGGGAAAATGGCGGGATCGGACAGACTTGCGACCCTGAAGATAGACTACCAGAAATTCGCCGCCCAGGGCGACATCATGCTGGCCGGCGGCGTGATGGCGATCCTTTTCGTCATGCTCGTCCCGGTGCCGCCGATCCTTCTGGACTTCATGCTGACCATCTCCATCTCGGTCTCCCTGGTGGTGCTCGTGACCACCATGTTCATGAAGTCGCCCATGGAGTTCTCCATCTTCCCCTCGGTGCTGCTGGTCACCACCATGCTGCGCCTGGGCCTGAACGTGGCCACCACGCGACTCATCCTGCTGCACGGCCACGAGGGCGTTGACGCGGCGGGCTCGGTCATCAAGTCCTTCGGCGAGTTCGTAGTCGGCGGCAACTACCTCATCGGCGTCGTCATCTTTTTGATCCTCTTCATCCTCAACAAGAAGGTAATCACCGCCGGCACCACGCGCATCGCGGAAGTGGCCGCGCGCTTCACCCTGGACGCCATGCCCGGCAAGCAGATGGCCATCGAGGCCGACCTCAACGCCGGGCTCATCGACGAGAAGGAGGCCACCCGCCGCCGCGACACCGTGCGCAAGGAGGCCGACTTCTACGGCGCCATGGACGGCGCGTCCAAGTTCGTCCAGGGCGACGTCACCGCGGGCATCATGATCACCGGCGTGAACATCGTCGGCGGCCTGTTCATCGGCATCGTCATGCAGGGCATGAGCTGGTCGCAGGCCGCCGAGGTCTACACCCTGCTGACCATCGGCGACGGTCTGGTGGCCACCATCCCGAGCATCATCATCGCCACCTCGGCGGGCATCATCGTCTCCCGCGCCGCGGCCGAGGCCAAGATGGGCGAGGAATTCATCGGCCAGTTCACCATGCACCCGCGCGCCCTGCGCCTGGTGTCGGTGATCCTGGTCATCTTCGGCATCGTGCCCGGCATGCCCACCATCCCCTTCCTCGGGCTGGCGGGCGCGACTTTCCTCGTCTCCCGGGTGGCGGCCAAGAACCGCGCCGAGGCCGAGGAAGCCACCCACGGTCCCAAGAAGGACGCGGCCCAGACCCTGGACACGCCCGAGGAGGTGCAGTCCCTGCTGCCCCTCGACGCCCTGGAGCTGGAGGTGGGCTACGGCCTCATCCCCCTGGTGGACGAGGAGCAGAACGGCAACCTGCTGGCGCGCATCCGCTCCATCCGCCGCCAGTTCGCCCTGGACATGGGCGTCATCATCCCGTCGCTGCACCTGCGCGACAATTTGCAACTCAACCCCGGGCAGTACTCCCTGCTCGTCAAGGGCAACGACGTGGCCTCGGCCGAAATCCTGGTGGACCACCTGCTGGCCATGGACCCCGGCGACGTCAAGCACCGCATCAAAGGCATCGAGACGCGCGAACCCGCCTTCAACCTCCCCGCCCTGTGGATTCCCGAGGCGCAGAAGGAGGAGGCCATGCTCGCGGGCTACACCGTGGTCGATCCCTCCACGGTCATCGCCACGCACCTCACCGAGATATTCCGGCGCAACCTGCACGAATTCCTCGGCCGCCAGGAGGTCCAGGCCCTGCTCGACAATCTGCGCAAGCGCGCCCCCAAGGCGGTGGACGACCTCGTGCCCGGCATCATGCAGATCGGCACGGTGCAGAAGGTCCTGCAGAACCTGGTGCGCGAAAACGTCTCCGTGCGCGACCTGCTGACCATCGTCGAGGCGCTGGCGGACTACGGTCCGGGCATCAAGGACCCGGACCAGCTCACCGAGTACGTGCGCTCGCGTATCGGCCGCACCATCGTCAAGCAGTACCAGGCCAAGGACGGCACGCTGCCGATCATCACCCTGGACCAGAGCATCGAGCGGCTGCTGCAGGAGTCGCTGCGCCAGACCGACCAGGGCGCGTACATGGCCCTGGACCCCTTCAAGGCGCAGCAGATCATCCAGTCCATCAACCGCGTCACCGAGTCGGCCCTGGTCCACGACGGCCAGCCCGTGCTCCTGACCTCCCCGGTCATCAGGGCGCATTTGGCCCAGATTGTGCTTAGGTTCATCCCGACGCTTCCTGTGGTCTCTCAGGCGGAAATTCCGGCGGAAATCAGGCTGCAAACCCTAGCCGTGGTGGAACTGAACAATGCGGGTTAAGACATTTCGCGCAAAGAGCACGAAAGCGGTTCTCGAAAAGGTCAAGCGTGAACTCGGGCCGGAGGCCGTGATCCTCTCCTCCCAGACCAGGCGTGAAAACGGCGTCTGCTGGTGCGAGGTCATGGCCGCGGTGGAGCAGGACGACCCTTCTGCCGCGGCCGCGCCCGGAGAGAACGGAGGGGGGGCTGTCGGCGAGGAGGAGGTCATGAGCCTGAAACGCGAGTGGCGTCAGATCAAGGACGTGCTCCTCGGCCTGGCCGGGGACCGCATCGACCTCGCCGTCCTGCCCGCACGCCAGCAGCAGGGGCTGCGCTTCCTGGAGGAGGACGGCGTGCAGCGCGAGGTGATCATCCGGCTCTTCGCCCGCCTCACGCACGACCGGGAATGCTCCCTGCTCCAGGCCCTGGGCGGACTGGTGGGCGTCAGGGCGCTGACGCACGGCTCCTTCCCCCAGAAGCTGCAGGCCGTGAGCGGCCCTTCGGGCGTGGGCAAGACCACGCAGCTCGTGCGCATGGCCATGGCTTTTCAGAAGTCCCGCCCCGGGGCGCGCGTCTGCCTCGTCAACGCGGACTGCGACCGCGGCCAGGGCAGGCTGGTGCTCAAGCACTACGCCCAGCTCTCCGGCATCACCTACTGCGAACTGCACGGCAAGGACGACGCGCAGGACCTGCTGGCCGCCATGGACGCCTTCGACCGGGTGCTGGTGGACCTGCCCTCGGTGCCGCGCGGCGGCCGCCTGGACGGCGTCCTGGCGCAGCTCGGGCTGGACGGCGTGGAGGGGCTGGCCGTGCACCTGCTCCTCTCGCCGCACTACGCCCCGGCGCAGATTTCCGCCTTCATCGACGCCTACCGCACCCGGAAAACCGCCTCGCTCATCTGGACGAAGCTCGACGAAGCCTGTACCTTCGGGGCGATCGTCAACGCCGGCGCGGCCACGGGACTGCCCGCCAGCGCCCTGGTCAAGGGGCCGGGCCTGCGTGACGCCCTGGCGCTCTCCGACGAAATGGCCCTGTGGAAGCTGCTCTTCAAACACGAATTGCCTGCCTCCAGGGCCGACGCGGGCCGGGCCGCCCCCGCGCCGCGCAAGGGCCGGGCCGCGGCGTAAGACAATCGCAAGGACGTGACGCGCATGGCGAATCTCCCTCTGGTGCTTTCCGTCACCTCGGGCAAGGGCGGGGTGGGCAAGACCAACGTCTCGGTCAACCTGGCCTGCGGCCTGGCGGCGCTCGGCCGCCGCGTGGTGTTGCTCGACGCGGACCTCGGGCTGGCCAACGTGGACGTGCTGCTCGGCCTCGCGCCGCAATACACGCTCTACCATCTCTTCCGCGAGGAAGCCTCGCTGGAGACAATCCTCCTGCCCACGGACTACGGCTTCACGATCCTGCCCGCGGCCTCGGGCGTGGCCGACATGCTCTCGCTCTCCACGGGCCAGAAGCTGGAGTTGCTGGAGTCCATGGACGAATTGGAGGACAAGGTCGATTTCCTGATCGTGGACACCGGGGCCGGGATCAACGACAACGTGCTGTATTTCAATCTCGCCGTGCAGGAGCGCCTGCTGGTCGTCACCCCGGAGCCGACCTCTCTGACCGACGCCTACGCCGTGGTCAAGGTGCTCCGGAACAACCACGGCATCGACAAGTTCCGCGTACTGGTGAACATGGCGCCGGACGAGAAGACCGCGAAGAACGTCTTCGCCACGCTGTACAAGGCGTGCGACCATTTCCTTTCCGGCGTCTCCCTGGACATGGTCGGCTGGCTGCCTCAGGATGCCGCGGTGCGCAGCGCGGTCATCGACCAGGTCCCCTTCAGTGTGCGCTCGCCGGACAGTCCGGCCGGCAAACGGATGGCCCAGATCGCCCAGACGGTGAACCGCTGGCAACCCACGACACGGCTCGATGGAAACATCAAATTCTTCTGGAAAAAAATCCTCTTCCAAGAGCAGTCCGTGGCTTAGGCTGGAAGGCGGGCAGGCCGTCTTCGACGACCTGCCGCCCCGGGACAAGGAGGAGATCGTTCGGCACTATGCGCCGAAGATCAAGTTCATTGGCCTGCGCCTGAAGGCCAAGCTGCCCAAGAACATCGAACTCTCCGAGCTGATGAGCGCGGGGTCCCTGGGGCTTTTGGAGGCGCTCAAGAAATTCGACGCCTCGCACGGCATCAAGTTCGAGACCTACGCCGAGAACCGCATCAAGGGCGCCATGCTCGACGAACTCCGGAAGCTCGACTGGTTCTCGCGCAACCTGCGCCAGAAGCTCAAGACCATCGAGGACGCGGCGCGACGCCTGGAGGGCGAGGACGGAACCCCGGCCAGGGTCGAGGATCTGGCCCGCGAAACCGGCCTTTCCGAGAAGGAGGTCGATTACGGCCTGGACATCCTGCAGAAGCAGGTCTGCGTCAGCCTGGACGCGCTCTCCGAAAATCTGGCGAGCATGAAGAAGGCCAGCCAGGAGAACGACCCCTACCATCTGGCCGCATTTCAGGAAATCGTTGACAAAATCGCCTCGCTCATTGATGAATTGACGCCGCGTGAGAAACTCGTATTATCGCTCTACTACGGCGAAGAGTTGAACATGCGTGAAACCGCCGAAGTCATGGACATCACCGAGGGGCGCGTGTCGCAGCTCCATTCGCAGGCGCTCGGCAAGCTCCGCAGTTTGTTCAGGCGGCAGTACGGCGGAGAATTCAGCTAACCAGACGGGAACGTTATGCCAACCAATCCGAACATGCGCATCCTCGTTGTGGACGACTTTTCGACCATGCGCCGCATCGTCCGCAACATCCTGCGGCAGCTCGGCTTCAACAACATCGTCGAGGCCGACGACGGCTCCACCGCCTGGGAGGTCCTGAACAAGGACCAGGTCGACTTCATCGTGTCCGACTGGAACATGCCCAACATGTCCGGCATCGAACTCCTGCGCAAGGTCAGGTCGAGCGAGGAGTTCGCCGACCTTCCCTTCCTCATGGTCACGGCCGAGGCGCAGCAGGAGAACATCATCGAGGCCGTGCAGGCCAAGGTGTCCAACTACATCGTCAAGCCCTTCACGGCTGAGACCCTGGCCCAGAAGATCGACAAGATATTCGGCAAGTAAGCGGCCCTGACGGGCCGTCTCGCGAGGGACGCGGATGGTATTGATGGTCCCCGGCGACGACGACCCCCTCGGCGTCGAGGAGCCCGGCAGCCCCCAGCCGGGCGATGAGAAGGCCCGGCTCGACGAGAGCGACCTGGACCCCACCGCGGAGGTTCCCAGGGCGCTCCAGAAGGTCGAACTCGACCTCGACGACGCCCCCTTCCTCGAAGAAGAGGAAGAGGAGGAAGAGCCGGAGGAGCTTGCCGAGGCGGAAGCTCCCCGCGAGATCGGGGTCGAGGAGAAGAAGCGCCGCCTCGCCCTCCCCCCTTTTCTCAGGAACAAAAAAGTCGTCTTCGCCCTGGCCGGCGTCCTGCTTCTGATCATCGGCCTGCTCCTCTTCCTTCTCCTGCGCCCCAAAAAGGAGCCGGCCCCCGCGGAAGAAGCCCTGCCCGCCGCGGAGCAGCCCGTGGCCCCGCAGGAGCCAGAAGCCAAGGAAATCCCCGTCGCCTTCAGCGAATTCTGGGTGGAGAAGGTCGATTCCGCACAGAAGGTACGCTTCTTGCATTTCAGCTTTTCAGTGGTGACCCGGAGTCCGGCGGCCGAACGCGAAATCATGGCCAAGACCCTTATCCTCCGGGACGCCGTGTATTATTATCTGCGCAACAAGGACTACGCGTTCCTTTCGGACACGGAGAACCTGGAGACACTGAAGAGCGACCTCCTCTCGGTGATGAACAAGTTCATCGGCAGCGACCAGTTGCAGGTGCTGCTGATCGACAAGTACTTGGTGCAGTGATGGCCAACGGCGTCGATCTGAACCTTCTCATCCAGCAGCTTCCCCACCTGTCCAAGGTGGCCACGGCGGTGCATACCCATCCCGAGGCCCAGAAGACGGCCAATTTCGAGCAGGCCCTTGAAAAGCAGCAGCAGATCAAGGACCAGGTCCAGGAAACCCTGAAGACGCAGCAGGGCAAGGACGTGGAACGCGACGGCGGCGGCTCCGGCCAGGCCATGTACGGCCAGGACCGGCCGCCGGGCGAGGAGCAGCCCGAGGAGTTCCCCGCGTCCAACGCCTCGCCCTGGATGGGCAACCTCATCAACATCAAGGTCTGACTCCCGCATGTCCCTGCAAATCCTCCTCGTCGTCCTCACCCTCTTCGAGGCCCTGCTCCTCTGCCTGGTGGTGATCTTCTTCCTGCGCCTGCGCAAGAGCGAGGAGGTCCTCTCCAAGCTGCGCGACAAGCAGGACGAACTCTTGAACAAGCTGCGCTTCAACACCCAGATGGAGCGCGAACTGGTCACCTCCTTCGAGCAGCGGCAGGCCGAACTGGCCGCCCTGGATCAGGCCCTGGAGGCGCGGGCCAAGGACCTCGGCAAGCTCCTCAAGCAGGCCCAGGAGATGGCCCGTTCCCCGCAGTTCCTGCGCGAAATGGTCATCACCGGCCACCGCCGCGGCAAATCCCCCAAGGAGTTGGCCAAGGCCACGGGCATGTCCGTGGACGAGGTCGAGCTGATCATCGACCAAGCTGGCGGCTAGGACCCGCCGCTTCTTTTTGGGTCCGCGCCAGCGCCTTCTCTCATTTCTCCACGTGCTGTCGCCATCCGTAGGGTTCG
>JALHJW010000053.1 GCA_022839785.1 Desulfovibrio sp.
CGACAGGTCCGCCGAGCTCCTCAAAGAGCTGATAGACGTCACCAGGTCCGGGTTTTCCGATCTAGGGCAGAAGATGGACAAGATGCTCGACAAGCAGGACATAATGATCGATAAGCAGGACATGACCATAATGGCGATCAAGGGGATCGATTCCAAGATGGACCGGATGCTCGATAAGCAGGACCAGATGCTCGACAAGCAGGACATAATGATCGATAAGCAAGACGAGACGACGGGAGAGGTCCGGGGGCTGCGGTCCGACATGAAGGGCAACATCGATATGCGGCTTGAGCGGATCGAGACGGCCCTGAGGGAGAAGGGGATCCTCTGAGGGCCTGGGGCATAAGCTCTTTTCATAATCGGTCTCGACCGGCGGCCTCTGCTCACCGCCTTTCGACCTCGGGATGGCAGAAACGATAGCCCTCACCGCTCTTTCCGCAAAAAGGGGCCGCCGCCTTCTGGGGAGCCGGTCCGGCCGCGCCGCCCTCGACGTCCGCCTCGACCGGATGGACGCGGGACCGCGGCGAGGGTGTTGTCGGCACTGAGGGAGAAGGGGATCCTCTGACCGCTTCGACGCCCCCCCACCTTCGATCCTGCCCGACCCGAAGGATCGACGGGCCCCTCCGGCGCCGTGGACGGATACCGCCGTGGACGGATCCCGCTGTGGACGGATCCCGCTGTGGACGGATCCCGCTGTGGACGGATCCCGCTGTGGACGGATCCCGCCGGGAGGGGGGCGGGCGCGGAGCCGACGGATATCCCGAGGGCATTTTCTTCGGATCTGGATCATCCTGGGGCGTGGGCTTTTTCGATTGGTCGGATCCAGGACTTCTGGATTGGGCCGGCGATTGGTGGCAGGGAGAGCTGGGGGCGTCGGGCGCTTCTGGGGGGGGCGGCTTACCGAAAGAGGGTCGCGCCCGCGGACGGCTGGTGGTGGTGGGGGCGGTCGGCGATCGTCGGGCGATCTCGGCCCCCATCCTTCGAGGGCCGACTTTCGGGAGGGGGCCGGCGAAGGGTCGAGCCCTGGGGGGCGGGAATCGCCGGGATCGAAAGGTATTTGAGGTGTGGGGCCGAACCGGTCTTTTGCTGAAAATGGGACCCTACTGGGGGGCGAGGTCGTCCTCTCGGATGGTGGAATCCTCCGGGCCGAATTGATCCGATGATAGGAGGCGCGGGGGATATTCTGCCGTTTGTGGCGCTTCTTCGGACTTTCTTGAAATTGTTGGATTCATTTTTGGGGGGGGCTTCTCGGATGATATGCGCCCGATCCCTTCGGGATCGGGTTGTATGCGGGGATGGGGAGGATGCGAGGAGGTCGCCCGGGGGCGGGGATGGGGGCGGAAGTTGGGGCGAGAATTTTTCTGATTTCTGATCATCAGTTTTGCGCTTCATAGGTAATCGAGCTATCAGATGATACAATGACTTCCAAAAATGTAGTTGTAACCGGAGGAGCCGGATTCATAGGGTCCAACTTGGTGGAAGAGCTGGCTAAAG
>JALHJW010000054.1 GCA_022839785.1 Desulfovibrio sp.
GCCGGCTGCGGGATGCGCTGCGGCGCATGGACGAGGCCGCGATCTACACCATCCACGGTTTCTGCCAGCGGATGCTGCAGGACAATGCTTTTGAATCCGGGGCTCCTTTCGCCGCGGAGTTCATCGAAAGCGAGCAACTCCTGCGCAGCCGGATCATCGAGGATTTCTGGCGGCGGCAATTCTACTCCGCCCCGCCGGAGGAAGCTGCCTGGGTCCTGGACGCCTGGCAGGGGCCGGAGCAGTTGGCCGCGACCCTGCATGGGGTTCTGGCCCGGTCCGGGGCTGGTTTTGTTCCAGCCGTCTCCGCCGTTCAGGTGGCGGCGGCCCGGGAGAGGGTCCGGGAGGCCTTTGAGCGGGTTCGGGAAAGCTGGCGGGCCCAGGAGGAAGAGATAACGGAGGTTCTGCGTCACGATCCCTGTCTGAGCCGCGCCAGGGACGGGTATGGGCCGGAGCCCCTGGCCGAGACCCTGGCCGGCATGCGGAACCTGGCCGAAGCGGAGCGGCTGCCCCGGCTCCTGCCGTCCGGGGTCGACCGGCTTGCCGCCTGCGTCATGGCGGGCAAGCTGAAAGGCCGGAGAATCATCCCCTCCCACCCGTTCTTCAAGGCTTTCGAGGAATTCTACCTGGAGCTCCGGGAGTTGAACCGGGCGGCCAGGGCGCATATCATCGCCGAGGCCGACCGCTATCTCCGGACCGAGCTGGACCGGCGGAAGCAGGCCCTGGACCGGATGTATTTTGACGATCTGTTGACCCGTTTCGCGGCGGCGCTCGACGGGCCGGGCGGCGCCGCCCTGATCCGCCGGGTCAGGAGCCGGTTCGCCATCGCCATGGTCGACGAGTTCCAGGATACCGATCCCCTCCAGTATCATATCCTCGACACCCTGTTCGGCCGCCCGCCTGCTCCCAGCCTCATCCTGATCGGCGATCCCAAGCAGTCCATTTACGCGTTCCGCGGCGCCGACATCTTCGCCTACCTGCGCGCCCGCCGCGACACCCCGGAGCCGGCCCGCTTTACCATGGCGACCAACTACCGGTCGGCCTCGGCCATGGTCCGCTGCGTCAACCGGCTTTTTGACCGGGAGCGGCCCTTTGTCTTTGACGGCATCGACTTCCATCCCGTCCGGCCCCACCCCGGGGCCGACGACCGGCCACTGCTGGTCGAAGGCTCCGTACCCCGGCCCCTGCAGGTCCACCTGTTGTCAACCGAGCACCATTGCGCCCCGAACAGGAAGGTCATTGCCAAGGAGAGGGCCGGCCCCGCCGCCGCCCGCTGGGCCGCCCTGGAGATAGCCCGACTCCTGACGCTGGGCCGCCGGGGCTCGGCCCTCATCGGCGGAGACCCTGTGAGCGGCGGCGATCTCGCCGTCCTGGTGCGGACCCATCGGGAAGCCCGCCTGATGCAGGAGGAGCTGCGCCGGCTGAAGGTCGCCTGTGTCTACTACAGCCAGGAATCGGTCTATGCCGGCGACGAGGCCGGGCAGTT
>JALHJW010000055.1 GCA_022839785.1 Desulfovibrio sp.
ATCATGGCGCGGACCAGGGAGCTGGTGCGCTCCGAGATCGAGGCGGTCATGCCCGAGCTGACCCGCTACCGGGAAGCCCTGGCCGGCCGGAAGGCGGCGGTCTATGTGGGCGGCGCCTTCAAGGCCTTCTCCCTGGTCAAGGCCTTCAGGCTGCTGGGAATGCAAGTGGCCATGGTGGGCTCCCAGACCGGCACCCGGGAAGATTACCAGGAGCTGGCCGGAATCTGCGACCCCGGCACCATCATCGTCGATGACGCCAATCCCCTGGAGCTGACCTCCTTCCTGGAGGAAAAGAGCGTCGACATCTTTGTCGGCGGCGTCAAGGAGCGGCCCATTGCCTATAAGCTCGGGGTCGGCTTCTGCGACCACAACCACGAACGCAAGATCGCCATGGCCGGGTTCGCCGGCATGCTCAATTTCGCCCGGGAAGTCCATTCCTCGGTGTTGAGCCCGGTGTGGCGTTTCGTTCCCCGCCGCCATGCCCCGGCACAGCAGGGGGAGGTGCGGTCATGAGCAAAAATCCCCCCAAATACCTGTCCACCACCAATGGTTGCAAACTGTGCGCTCCGCTGGGAGCCGCCCTGGCTTTCAAGGGGGTGGCCGGCGCGGTCCCGTTCCTGCACGGCTCCCAGGGCTGCGCCACCTACATGCGGCGCTATATCATCAGCCACTTCAACGAGCCGATCGATATCGCCTCTTCGGCGCTGGGGGAGAAAAACGCGGTCTTCGGCGGCGGTCCCAACCTCAAGCTCGGCCTGACCAACGTGATCAGAAAATACCGGCCGGCGCTCATCGGCATCGCCACCACCTGTCTGACCGAGACCATCGGTGACGATGTGGCGCGGTTTCTCGCGGAATTCGTCCGGGAGGTGAACGATCCCGCCCTGTTGCCCCGCCTGGTCCGGGTGAGCACCCCCAGCTACGCCGGGACCCACATGGACGGCTTCCATGCGGCGGTGACCGGGCTTTTGGACACCCTGGCCGAGGCAGGCCCGGGGAGCGACAGCATTACCCTGCTGCCGGGCCTGGTCTCGCCGGCGGACCTGCGCCATCTGAAGGAGATCATGGCCGCCTTCGGCCTGCCGGCGGTGGTGCTCCCCGACTATTCCGACACCCTGGACGGTCCGGCCCTCGCCCGCTACGAGAAGATTCCGGCCGGCGGCACATCATTGGCGGACATCGCCGGCGCCGGGGCCTGCCGGGCGGTGCTGGAGTTCGGCCCCACCCTGAACGGCTTTCAGGGCGGCGGCGAACTGCTGTCCCGGCGCTTCGGCCGGCCCCGCCATACCCTTGGCCTGCCCATCGGCATCCGGGAAACCGATGCCTTTTTCGCGCTGCTCTCGGATCTGAGCGGCCGGGGCGCTCCCCCCGCCCTGGCCGCCGAGCGCGGCCGCCTCATCGACTCCCTGGTGGACGGCCACAAGTACCTCTCCGGCAAACGGGCCG